>NZ_JBNILW010000004.1:0-216500 GCF_050107895.1 Corynebacterium halotolerans
GGACCCAAAAGCGCGCAAGGCGGTGTGAGTTTCTATGTCACACTCGCCGAACTCCAGACCGCTGTCATCAGGTTGTTGGCCTATTGCCCGTACTGTGGCCGCGCCCCCACCTAACAAAGCACTACTAGTCGGGGAACCCCACGAAGCGGGTGCTGATCGCGGGCTCATCCCGTGACAGCGCGAGCCCCTCCCACGGCAGCTTGACCAGCTGCTGGGACAGGAACTCCCGGGAGGTGTCCAGGTCGGGCAGCCCCGCGATGATCTCACCGTCACGGATCAGGGGGATGGTCAGTTCATCCACGAGGAGATTGCCGCAGTCCGGGCGCTCAGAGTGGAAGGGGTAGACGATTTCCTCGACGGCCGTGCCGGAGGCCCGGTGGGTACGCGCCGCCCGTTTGGCACCGCCTTGCATGGCCTTGCCCCGGGAGCGCTTGGCTACCGGGTTCCCCTCAACTTCCACCAGCTTGTAGACCATGCTGGCGGTCGGGGCTCCGGAACCGGTGACCACCGAGGTGCCTACGCCGAAGACATCCACCGGGTCGCCGCGTAGACCGGCGATGGCGAACTCGTCCAGGTCGGAGGAGACGACGATCCTGGTGTTGTAGGCGCCGAGCTCATCCAGCTGCTTGCGGACCCGCCGGGTGAGAGCCCCCAGGTCTCCAGAGTCGATACGTACGCCGCCGAGTTCGGTGCCGGCCACCTCGATCGCGGTCTGCACTCCCTTGGTGATGTCATAGGTGTCGACCAGGAGAGTTGTGTCGACACCGAGAGATTCGACCTGGGAACGGAAAGCCTCAGCCTCGTTCGGGCTGCCGTCTGCGTTGACGTGCAGCAGGGTCCAGGCGTGGGCGGAGGTGCCGGAGGCGGGGATGCCGTAGCGGTAGGAGGCCTCCATATTGGAGGTGGCGGTGAAGCCGGCCAGGTAGGCCGCCCGGGAGGCGGTGACGGCGGCGTATTCGTGGGTGCGCCGGGAACCCATCTCAATGATCGGTCGGCCGTCCGCTGCGGTGACCATGCGCGCGGCGGCGGAGGCCACGGCCGAGTCCGCGTTCATGATCGACAGGACCACGGTTTCCAGCACGACGCATTCGGCGAAGGTACCGCGCACCGTCAGCAGTGGGGAGTAGGGGAAGTAGATGTCACCCTCACGGTAGCCGTCGACCTGCCCGGAGAACCGGAAGTTACGCAGGTAATCCACCGTCTCGGCATTGAGGAAGTCCAGCGTGGCCAGCTGATCCTCGGTGAACACGTAATCTCTGATGGCGCGCAGCACCCGGGCCGTTCCCGCCACCACGCCATAGCGGCGTTCATTGGGCAGTTTCCGGGAGAACACCTCGAAGGTGCACTCGCGGTTGGCCGTGCCGTCGGCGAGGGCCGCCTCCAACATGGTCAGTTCATACTTGTCCGTCAAAAATGACGTGGAGCGGTTCTTCGGGAGCGACGACTGGTCTGGGGAATTCACAGCCCCCACCTTAATGCAGGTGGGTGAGGGGCAGGGGCGACCGTGTCCGAAAAGGGGGCCCACTTAGTGTGCCCTGATCCACACTTGTTCGAGAGCTTGACTAGGCTGGCTGACATGAAAGGGCCAATTGACGAAAAGCTGGATTGCCCCTGGGTAAACGCCGTGGCGGCGGACCCGGGCACCCCCGTGCCATCCACCACTCGGCGGCCGGCGGTGCGGTTGATGGGTTCCCCCATGGCCACGCCCGACGTCGAGGAGGATATCGAGGTCAATGTCGCCACCAGTGAGAACCTCCCCTGGCTCTGCATCGTCTGGGATGACCCGGTCAACCTGATGAGTTACGTGACCTACGTGTTCCAGACGGTGCTGGGCTACAGCCGTAAACGCGCCAATGAACTGATGATGCAGGTCCACACCGAGGGCAAGGCAGTGGTCAGTTCGGGGGAGAAGGACAAGGTCGAAGGTGACGTGAAGAAACTCCACACCGCCGGCCTGTGGGCGACGATGCAGCAGGCAGGATAGAAGTATGCAGCCATGGAAGAAGAAGAAAGGTCTCATGCGCGCGGCAAAGTACAGCTGCGTGCTCGAGCCGATGGAACGCGAAGTGCTCGGTGACCTCTCCGCCACCGTTTCCGAGGCGTTGATCAAGCGGGCGCAATCCGCACCGAAGGATGAGCTGGCGGAGATGACCGGGATCCCCTCGGGGCACAAGGATGCTCCGGAGGATCCCTCGCTGGCCCGTCTGCTGCCTGATTTCGAACGCGACGGCGATGAAGAGTATGACGGCGACAACTCGCTGCTGCGCTCTCTGCATGAGAATGACATCACCAAGGCCAAGCTCGCCAACCTCCAGGTGCTCAACCATGCGCTCGGTCCGGACGGCGGCGTCACCGTCACGGCGACCGAAGAGGAGGCCCAGAGCTGGGCCGCTGCCCTGAATGACATCCGGTTATTCGTTGCCGCCGGGGAAGTCCGCGGTGGGGAACAGGCGGTCCAGGACCGGGACAATCTGGTGGAATGGCTGGCGTTCAACCAGGACTCGCTGCTCAGCGCCATGATGGGTAACTAGCGATGACGCTTACCGACGTCCCCGGCATCCATCTCGGCCACGACAGCGCCGGGGACACCGGGGTCACCGTCGTGGTGGCCCCGGCCGGGGCGGTGGGTGCGGTGGACGTGCGCGGTGGGGGACCGGGGACGCGGGAAACTGACCTGCTGGCCCCGCATAACACCGTGGAGCGGGTCCACGCCGTCACCCTCACCGGCGGCTCGGCGTTCGGGCTGGCCGCGGCCGACGGGGTGATGACGACCCTGGAGACCAGGGGTATCGGCTTCCCGGTCTTCGGCCCCGACCGGCCCGGGCCGATTGTGCCGATTGTGCCGGCCGCGGTCATCTTCGACCTGGATGTCGGAGATCCCGGAAACCGACCGACCGCGGCGTCCGGTTCCCGGGCCGTCGAGTCGGCCCTGGGCGGGGCGGACGCGGCGTCGGCAAGCAGTTCGGTGGGGGCCGGCTGCGGGGCGACCGCGGGCCGGGTGCGCGGTGGTTTCGGACAGGCGGTGGCCCGGGTGGGGGAATGGACCGTGGCGGCCGGGGTGGTGGCCAATCCCGTGGGCGAGGTCATTGACGCTGCCACCGGACGCCTCTTCGGGGCGCCGTCCCTACCGCCCGTCGACCCCGCTGCGTTCGGGGCCCTGGGGGCGTCGGGGGCGAAGCTCAACACGACGATCGGGGTGATCGCCACCGACGCCCCGCTGAACAAGGCGCAGGCCACCCGGGTGGCGATGGTGGGGCATGACGGGATCGCCCGGGCGGTGTATCCGGCGCATTCTCCGATGGACGGCGACACCCTGTTCACCATGGCCACCGGTGACGGTTCCGGGGTGGGCGTCGCGGAGCTCGCGGAGCTGTCCGCTGCTGCGGCGGAGTGCGTGCGGGAGGCGATTGTCACGGCTGTGACCACAGCGGAACCTGGGCTCTCGCTGAGCACCTGGGGGGAGTTACGGAAGCGGGACTCGGGGCAGGTGTGAGTTCCCTGTCGGCTTCCTGGGAACTGCCGGAGGAGCCGCCCGTCTGCTTTGGTTAGCGATGTCCACAGGTGGTACTACTGCTTGCGGAGGTGATCCCCGGCGGTCGCGGACGCTTCCCCCAGTTAATGCACCGCCCGTGGAAGGAATCGATGTACGTACCCGGTCCGAGGGGCCTGTCCCGCAGAGTCTTCGCCCTCGTGGTGGCCGCCAGCCTGGGGATCTCCGCCTGCTCGCTGCCCGGTTCGGTCACCGAGACCGTCACCGGCACCGCCGCCCCGGAATCCGACCCGGATCCGGTGCCGTCGGAGGTGATTGAGGAGTTGGACGGCCAGCCCCTGGCCTACCAACTGGATGAGATCGCCGGCATCGTCGCCGATGACCTCGACGTGCAGGTCGGCATCGCGGTCTTTGATGAAGCGGGCGTGCAGCAGGCCGGTCGGCTGATGTCGGGTGCCGCCTGGTCGACGGTCAAGGTGCCGCTGGCCGTCGCCGCCTTGAGGAGCGACCCCGATCTGGTCCCGGTGGTCAACGCCGCGATCGAGGAGTCCGATAACGACGTCGCCGTTGAGCTCTGGGAGTCGCTCGGCGACGCGGTGTCCGCTCGGGAACAGGTCGAGGCCGTGCTGCGGGAAACCGGGGATGAGGTCACCGTCATCGACGGTGACCACTTCGAGGAGAACTCGCGCGGTTTCGGTGACTCGGAATGGACGCTGGCGGCGCAGGCGAAGCTGGCCGTTCAGATGCGGTGCATGGCCGGCGCGGGCCCGGTGCTGGAATCGATGGGGCACATCAATGATGAGCACCGCTACGGGCTCGGCCAGGTGGCGGACACCGTGTTCAAGGGCGGGTGGGGGCCGGATGAGGACACCGGTGACTATCTGGTACGCCAGTTCGGGCTGTTCCCCGTCGGTTCCGGAGAGGTGGGTATCGCTCTGGCGGTCCACCCCGGAGACGGCAGCTATGAAACCGGCCAGTTGGCCCTGACCCGGATCGCGGAGGCTCTGGAGCCGGTGCTGGATGACGCCCGTCCCGTCAGCTGCCGCTAGTCGCGCGGCTGAGGCCGTCTTCGCCAGCGCACCTCACTTTCAGGGACTCCCCCGGCTAGTCTGGGAACCATCATGAGCTACCAGAACCAGTTCCCGCTGCAACCGATGCCCGGTGGTAACCGTCCGGCCCGACAGTCGTCGAGGCAGCCTTCCCGTCTGCGCACCGGCCTGACCTACGGCATCGGCTATGTCGTGGTGATCTGGGCGGTGTATTTCCTCAACCTGGCGCTTGGCAGGTCGCTGGATTACTACGGCATCCATCCGCTGGACATTTCCTCGATCTGGCACATCTTCACCTCTCCGCTCCTGCATGCGAATCTGGAGCACCTGATCTCCAATACCGTGCCGGGGGCGGTCTTCTGCTTCCTGATCGGCCTCTCCGGGCACCGGGTGTTCTGGGAGGTGACGATGATTGCGTTGCTCATCGGTGGAATCGGCACCTGGCTGCTGGGCGGGGTCGGCACCAACCACATCGGCGCCTCCGGTCTGGTGTACGGCTGGTTGGCCTACCTGGTCATCCGCGGCATCTTCAACCGCAGCCTCACTCAGATCCTGCTCGGCGTCGTCCTGGGCTTCGTCTATTCGGGACTGGTCTGGGGCGTGTTGCCCGGGACCCCGGGGGTTTCCTGGCAGGCCCACCTCTTCGGGGCCGTGGGTGGCCTCGGAGCGGGCGTCTTCATCACCTCCGATGACCCGCGGCCGAAGCGGAAACAGCTCAGCGCCACCCGGCCGGGACAACTCGGACGGTAGCTGCCCAGGCGGCGCTGTGCGTCCCGGCGCCGGGCACCCCATCGCCTGCCCGGTAGCGGGTGAGCCGGGCCCCCGGCTCCCGGTCCGCAAAGCCGTGCGCTCTGTGTCGCAAATTACAGTATCGCTGCAATCGTGCGCTGGCTAACGTAGGGTCGATCTCAAGTCCGGCCCAGGTGTACCCGGCGAATATCTGCCGCAGGCCGGATGACAATCCCATTGCTTCCGGAGGTTTGTAGATGGCTGCTTTCATATCTGAAGTGCTCGCGGGCAAGGGCATCACCCTTCCGCCCGAGCACCGGGAGAAGCTCCCGGCGAAGTGGTCCGAGATTCAGCGGCTCAAGGGGGACCTGTCGGGCATCAGGCTCGAGGATGCGGACATCGCCCTGCGCAATATTCCCGGTGGTGATCACCTTGAGCGATGAACTGCTGAAGCGCACCGCCACAGAAGTCGGTGAGCTGATCCGCACCGGTGAGGTGACCTCCGTGGAAGTCACCCGCCAGCTACTGGAGCACGCACACAGTCTCAACAGTACGGTCAACGCCTACATCAGTTTCCGGGATGACCGGGCGCTGGAGGAGGCCCACAACGCCGACGCCGAGATCGCCGCCGGCCGCCACCGTGGCCCGTTGCACGGGGTGCCGATGGCGATCAAGGACAATCTCTACGTCGCCGGGGAAACCACGACCATGGCGTCGAAGATCCACGGGGAGTTCGTCCCCGGTGACAACGCCACCGTGGTGGACAAGCTCCGGGAGGCCGGGGTGGTGCTCACGGGCAAGTTGAACATGCACGAGTACGCGTGGGGCATCGACAACAACAGCCCGCACTTCGGTCCCGTGCGCAATCCCTGGGACCTGGACAAGGTGCCGGGCGGCTCCTCCGGTGGGTCCGGGGCCGCAGTGGCCGCGGACATGAGCTTTTCCACCCTGGGCACCGACACCGCCGGTTCGATCCGGATCCCCTCCGCGGCCTGCGGCCTGGTCGGGATGAAGCCCACCCACGGCCGGGTGGCCAAGTTCGGTTGCTTCCCGCTCGCCTGGACCCTGGACCACATCGGCCCGATGTCCAAGAGCGTTGCCGACGCCGCGGCAATGCTGCAGGCGATCGCGGGCCATGACCCCCGTGATCCCACGTCCCTCGACGTGCCGGTGGGGGACTACGGCACGGCCGCCAGCGGTGCTCCGCAGGAGCTGGTGATCGGCGTCGAGGAGGACTACTTCTTCCGTGATGTCGACACCGGGGTGGAAAAGCTCGTCCGGGCCCAGATCGACCAGCTGGTGGCGGCCGGAGCAACGGTGAAGCAGGTGTCCATTCCTTCGCTGGCCTACTCGGAGTGGGCCGAACTGGCCACCAGTCTCTCGGAGGCGTCGGCGATCCACCACGATGATCTGGTCAACCGGCCGGACGACTTCGGACCGGACATCCGCTTCCTCTTTGAGCTGGGGGAGCTGTTTACCGCGGTGGACTACCTGCAGGCCCAGCAGGTCCGCCGTCAGATCAAGCAGGAGTTCTCCACCGCCCTGCGGGAGGTGGACGTCATCATCGCCCCGACGCTACCGGTGATGGCGCCCGACATCGGTTCCGTCATGGCGGACCTGAACGACGTCCAGGTGGATCTGGTGGACAACTTCATCCGCTACACCGGGCCGAGCAACCTGACCGGCCTTCCGGCGCTGACTCTGCCGGCGGGGCTCAAGGACGGGCTCCCCGTTGGTCTCCAGTTGATCGGTGGGGCCTTCGAGGAGGAGACCCTGTTCAATGTGGCCGCCCGGATCGAGGCGACCGATCCAATGCAGGGACAGCGGGCGCCGGTGGGAGCCTGAGGACGTCTGGGGGCGTCTGAGAGCGCAGCACCCGGCAGGATCATCGGACCCATCCGAGACCCGGATATGGCAGAATCCCGCGGCACCCCGGTCATGCGGCCGGGGTGCCGCGGGGTGTGTCGGACGCGGCTTCGTCTGAGGTGGGGCTACTTGAGGAAGGGCTCGGAAACCTTGTCCAGCTCCGTGACCTCGGTGTCGGCCAACTGGAGCGATGGAGCGGCCATCAGTGCCGGCAGCTGATCCGGAGTGGACACCGAAGCGATCGGGGCGGTAACTCCCTTGGCGAGCTGCCAGGCGAGAGCCACGGTGGTCGGCTCGGCGTCGTGGGCGTCGGCGATCTTGACCAGGGCGTCAACCACGGCGAAGGCCCCGGAGTTGTCGTAGCCGGCGAGGAAGTCCTCCCGGGAAACCCCCTTGAAATCCTCGGAGGTACGGTACTTGCCGGTCAGCATGCCGGAGGCCAGGGAAAAGTAGGGCAGCAGCGCGGCGTTGAAGTCCTCTGCCAGCTTGCCGTAGCCGTTCTTCTCGACGTCACCACGGTGCAGCAGGCTGTACTGCGGCTGCACCGCGACCGGCAGGGCTGCGGTGCCCCGGGCGGCCTCGAAGAACTCGCGGGCCCGCTCCGGGGAGTGGTTGGACAGGGCCAAATGGCGCACCCGCCCGGAATCGATCAGCTCGGTGGCGGTGGCCACCTGCTCCGCGATGGGAGTGTTCTCGTCGTCGTAGTGGTAGTAGTACACATCGATGGTCTCTACCCCGAGACGCTGGCGGGAGGCGTCCACGGCGGCGAAGACCGCGTCGCGGGACAGTCCCGCATTCGGTTCCAGGGCGCCGCCCTTGGTGGCCACGATGACCTTGTCGTAGGCGTCGCGCTCCTTGAGCCACTTACCGATCAGTGCCTCGGACTCGCCGCCCTGGTGCCCGTCCACCCAGGAGGAGTACATGTCGGCGGTGTCGATGAAGTTGCCGCCGGCCTCCACGAAGGCGTCGAGGACCTCGAAGGTGGTCTGCTCGTCGGCGGTCCAGCCGAAGGGGTTGCCGCCGAGGTTCAACGGGAAGACGTCAAAGTCGGTGCGGGGGATGCGGCGGGTGGTCATGGTCAACATATCTCCTCGTGTGGATCGGGTATCTCGTCCAAGGCCGACCCTAGACACTAATAATTGATACGTCAATCAAATTTTCCGGGCAGGGCCGACAGCGCCGAATGTACCGTCGTGGCCAGCAGCGCGCCGCGAGCCGATATGATGGGGCGATATGAGTGAGGAACCCGTGAAGTGGCTCAATGAGGTTGAGACCGAAACCTGGCTGAACATCTGGTCGCTGTATGTCTGGCTGCCCTCCCGCCTGGACGCACAGCTGAAGGAAAACATCGGCATCAGCCACTATGAGTACTTCGCCCTGGCGCAGATCTCCATGGCCCCGGAACAGAAACTGCGCATGAGCGAGCTGGCGGCCCTGTCGGACATGACGCTCTCGCACCTGTCGCGTGTGGTCACCCGTCTGGAGAAGCAGGGCTGGGTGACCCGGCTGCCGGACCCCGATGACGGCCGTTCCACCCTGGCGGCGCTGACCGAGGAGGGCTGGGAACTGGTGCGCCGCGCCGCGCCGGGACATGTCAACGAGGTACGCAAGCTCGTCTTCGACAACCTGGAGCAGAAGGAGATTGAACAGCTCTCGGCGATCATGCCCAAGATCGTGGACTCCCTGAACCCACCGAGGAAGCCGCGTGCCTAGGGGACTGCAGCCGGGTACACCAGCGGATCCGGCGGCACCGATCGGGATCTTCGACTCCGGAGTCGGCGGGCTGACGGTGGCCCGGACGATCATGGACCAGTTGCCGCACGAGTCCATCATCTACCTCGGTGACACCGCGAACGGGCCCTACGGCCCCCTGCCCATCGCCGAAGTCCGGCAGCACGCCACCCGCATCGCCGATGAGCTGGTGGAGCGTGGCTGCAAGATGCTGGTCATCGCCTGCAACACCGCCTCCGCCGCTTTCCTGCGCGATGCCCGGGAGCGCTACGACGTTCCGGTGGTGGAGGTCATTCAGCCTGCGGTGCGCCGTGCGGTGGCCACCACCCGCAACGGCCGGGTCGGCGTGATCGGCACCGTGGGAACCATCAAGTCCGGCGCCTATCAGGACATGTTCGCCGCGAATCCCAACGTTCAGGTGCACGCGCAGGCCTGTCCGAGTTTCGTCGACTTCGTCGAGCGCGGCATCACCACCGGGCGGCAGATCCTGGGCGTTGCGGAGGCATATCTGGAACCGCTGCAGAGCTCCGGCGTGGACACTCTCGTGCTCGGTTGCACGCATTATCCGCTGCTCTCCGGCGTCATCCAGTTGGCTGTCGGTGAGGGGGTCACCCTGATCTCCAGCTCTGAGGAGTCGGCCAAGGCAGTGGTGCGTGAATTGAGTCTGCGGGATCTGCTGGCTGAGCCGGGGGAGCAGGAGCCCACCCGCGTCTTCGAATCCACGGGGGACCCCGAGATCTTCGAGAAACTCTCAGCTCGCTTCCTCGGTCCCGGGCTGGACCACGCGGTGAAGTCACCGATCCAGTAGTGTCGACCGCCCGGATCCGCCCCTGAAGTGGGGTGTGACCCTGGTGCACCAAGGTGTGCAATCTCTTAACTTTGCAGTGTTTCAGTCGAGGAAAGCTGAAATTCATGGCAGAGTAAACCCATGAAGTTGCGCATCCTCGGGAGTTCCGGCAGCGTGTCCGGGCCGGACAATCCCGCCTCGGGGTACCTTGTCACCGTTGACAACGCTCCTGCCGTGATCATGGACCTCGGCCCCGGGACACTGGGTGAGCTCCAGCAGATCCAGGATCCGGTCGACGCCCACGTGGTTTTTTCCCACCTCCACGCGGACCACTGCCTGGACTTTCCCTCACTCCTGGTCTGGCGGCGCTTCCACCCCCACCATCCGGCAGACGGGCGCAGTCTCTGCTTCGGCCCGGCGGACACCCCGAACCATCTCGGCCGGCTCAGCTCGGATACGCCGGGAGAGGTGGACGACTTCTCCGATTCTTTCGCCTTCGCCGCCTGGGAGCATGGTCGCACCGAGATCGTGGACCGGGTCAACATCACGCCCTACTCGGTGGTGCACCCCATCGAGGCCTTCGGATTGCGGATCGTCGAGCACACCAGCAACAAGGTGCTGGCCTACTCCGGGGACAGCGCCTACACCGAGAATCTCGTCGAGTGCGCCCGCGACGCAGACGTCTTTCTCTGTGAGGCCACCTGGGGGGACGGCACCACCCCCAGGCCGCCGCAGATGCACATGTCCGGTGGAGAGGCGGGCCGCATCGCCCGCCTGGCCGGGGCCAAGAAACTGCTGCTCACCCACATTCCGCCGTGGGGGGACCCGGAGGGGGCGCTGCGCGCGGCCCGCGAAGAATTCGACGGTCCCGTCAAGGTGGCCGAGTGCGGCCAGGTCTACGAGTTCTAAGGTCAACCGGGGACCGCGCGGCAACGGGGGCGTCGCTAAGCTGTCTCCCATGACTTCAACTTCCGACACGTTCCACCGCGCGGACGGCCGCGCTCTCGACCAGATGCGCACCGTCAAGATCACCCGGGGCTTCACCAGCAACCCGGCCGGTTCCGTGCTCATCGAATTCGGCAACACCCGCGTCATGTGCACCGCCTCCGCCGAGCTGGGCGTGCCCCGCTTCAAGCGCGGTTCCGGCGAGGGCTGGCTGACCGCCGAATACGCGATGCTGCCGGCTGCCACCCATGAGCGCATGCCGCGGGAATCCATGCGCGGCAAGGTCAAGGGCCGCACCCACGAGATCTCCCGGTTGATCGGGCGCAGCCTCCGTGCGGCCGTGGACCTCTCGCAGCTCGGCGAGAACACCATCAACATCGACTGCGACGTGCTGCAGGCCGATGGCGGCACCCGCACGGCCGCCATCACCGGGGCATATGTCGCACTCGCCGACGCCATCGCCCAGCTCAAGGCTCAGGGAGTGGTTCCCGGCTCCCCGCTGCTCCCGCCGGTCGCCGCCGTGTCCGTGGGCGTCATCGACGGCCACGTCTGCCTGGATCTGCCCTATGAGGAGGACTCCCGCGCTGAGGTCGACATGAACGTCATCATGACCGAGGGGGGCCGCTTCGTGGAGATCCAGGGGACCGGCGAGGAGGGCGACTTCGGTCGTGAACAGCTCAGCGAGATGCTCGACGCCGCGGAAAAGGGCTGCCGTGAATTGGTCACCGCCCAGCGCGCTGCACTCGGGGACGAGAAGTGATGAAGCTCCACGTCGCCTCCAACAACCCGAAGAAACTGAACGAGCTGCGCCGGATTCTCGACGCCGCCGGGATCAGCGGCGTGGAGCTGCTGGCGCTCGCCGACGTCCCGGACTACCCCGAACCCGTCGAGGATGGACGCACCTTCGCTGATAATGCGCTCATCAAGGCGCGCGCCGGTGCCGCGGCCACCGGGTACGTGACAGTGGCGGATGACTCCGGTCTGACGGTCGACGAACTCAACGGGATGCCCGGGGTGCTCTCCGCCCGCTGGTCCGGCCAGCACGGCGATGACCGGGCCAATAATGATCTCCTGCTGGCGCAACTGGCAGACGTGCCCGATTCCCGTCGGGGCGCGGCATTTATTTCGGTGTGTGCGCTGGTGACTCCGGACGGCACCGAACGGGTCGCGGAAGGGGAGTGGCGCGGTCATCTGCTCCGGGAGCTCGTGGGGGACAACGGTTTCGGTTATGACCCGCTGTTCGTTCCCATGGAAGAGGAACTGATCGGAGCTGAGGGGCGCAGCTCCGCACAGCTCACCGCGGCAGAAAAGGACGCTCTGTCCCACCGCGGCAAGGCACTGGAGCAGTTGGCGCCGTATATCGCGAACCTGGCCCGGGCTTAACACCCGATTGTCGAAGGGACGTCTCGGAATGCGCTGAGACGTCCCTACTGCTTTCTCAGGTCCTGCGCTATGATGAGGGCGAAGAGTTAACCGGTGGACGCTGTCGTGGTGGTCCATGCCCCAGATTTTGAGGAACAGGTGTCATGTTGTCGCTGACGTGGTTGTCGAGTGGAGCCACCGGCCTGACCCGTCCCTTCATTGCTGCCCTGATGGCCCTGGCTGCCGCTCTGGGCATCGATATTGACACTGCAGATTACATTCCAGCACCCCAGGAGCAGACGGTCAGCTCGGCCCCGTCGAGCACGTCCTCCCGGGCCGGGGAGTGGTCCTACGTGAAGACCCCGAACGGAAAGAACCTGGTCGGCGGCGATCTCAAGGCATGGGAGCAGCAGAAACAAACCGGCCCGAAGACCCTGCAGATCGGCTTCTCCGGGCCCGACCGCGCCTGTACCCCCTACCGTGTCGAGGTCCAGGAGACGGACACGACAGTGCAGGTGAATCTGTACGCGGACGCCGTGCAACCCGACGGGAAATCACCTCGTTCCACTGACCCGGACGTCTGCAAGGAAGCACCGAAGCACTACTACATCGAGGTGGAGACCTCGGACCCGATTGGAAAGCGGGAGATCGTTCAGCAGCTCTGAGGGGAGCCGGCGGCTGAAGGTGTCGGTGACTGATGTTCTCGGGATATTGCCCCCGAAATTGGGGTATTTTGCGCCTGCCGTTACTGGCTCCCGAGAACTGGGACAACGCTGATTCCTGCCTGAGTGTTATCGCTCCACGGACTTGGTGGTGGATAGAAGGGGCTCGGAGGGTGGCGAAAGCACGGCCCGACCCCGGCCCTGGGTCTTCGTGCCGATGCAGCGGCGCCGCCGATGACTGCGCAACCCCTGAATTTGAGGTATCAGCCGAGTTCACACGGTTTTCAGTAGGAGGCTTGGGGAGCCCTTGCACTGGCCGGGAAAATCGGGATCTGGTGGTCTGATTCGTCTCCCGCTGTGAAGTCGTGGCCCCGGAACCTATCGGCCCGAGCGCTCCGGGGGTTCCCTAAAACCGGCCCGGACACCCCGGACGCACGCTCACTCCCTTGAATCCGTGAGGTGCCTGTCATGTCTGTCTTAGGTTCGTCTTCGGCGCCCCGGCGTTCAACAATCTGCTGGACCCGCTTCCTGTTCTCGTGCCGGGATCGGCCACCGGTGCTCGCCGGGCGGGCAGTAGAATAGGAAAGACCGCATAAGCAATGAGGATCGCCCTGAGCCGCAGTAGTGTGCGGTTCAGGGCGATTCTTCAGAACCTGGCCGGGCGGCGGCGTGGCTTAGCTCTGGTTCAACTGGAACTTCGTGGTGACTTCGTGGCGGCGTCTGTTCTCCACCCAGAAGGACAGGAACGGCACGACACCGGAAATCACGGTGACCAACCAGGTCACCGGCTGCCACCGGGCCTTGAGGCCGAGGTTGAATGTACAGATCACGAAGATCAGGTAGGCCCAGCCGTGGAAAATGGCCACCAGGGTGGTCCACCCCGGGAGCTCCATGTTGAGCAGGTATTCCATGATCATGCGGATCACCAGCAGGATCAGGAAGACGCCGGTCACCCAGGCGGAGATGGAGAAGAGCGTCAAGGCGGTGCGAACCCGCCGCTTCCGCTCCGGGTGGACCTGCTGAACGGGGGACTGCTGCTGAGTCATCTGTTGCTTTCGTTGGTTCCGCCCGCGGAAACCGCATCGTCGGAGTCATGCCGATGCCGGCGCGGGGTGTTGAGTTTATTGAAGGTGTCCACGTCGATCCGCGGCCGCTCCGGGAGGAACTCCTCGTCGATCTCGGTCGACTTCTCCTCGAAGATCAACTTGTCTGCCTCGTACAGGGCGTTGGGGTCCTCGGATTCGTTCTGGGCGTCGATCATCTCGTTCTCGTACTTCATCCAGAGTCGGTACGCGATCACGACGAAGGCACCGAACATCGGCCACTGCAGGGCATAACCGAGGTTCTGGAAAGTGCCGGAGCCCGCCTGGAATCGTGTCCACTGCCAATATGCGAGGGAGATGCAGGCGATCACGGCGAGACTGATGAAGATGACGTGCGACGCCCGCACCTTCTTCCGCTCTTTGTGGTTACCGTTGTTTTCGCTCACGCCCCCAGGATACCCAACTACCCCCGAAAAGCGGATTCGCTGTCCGAGGTGGTGACCAAGTACACTTTCCGTGGTCAGGCGCTCGTGGCGGAATTGGCAGACGCGCTGGATTTAGGTTCCAGTGTCCTAGGACGTGAGGGTTCAAGTCCCTCCGAGCGCACCACATCGCAGCTTCCCGGCGGTGCCCGGCCCGGGTGCCGCCGGAAACGAAGCCCGGACCCGGGGTCGTGGCGGCGCCAGTAGCGTGCCACGGGCCTGGGTTCCATTGTTTCCGGGAGCGCGTCGGCAGCGCCGGGCGGGGGAGAGGCTGTCTGGCCCGGATCAGGGCCTTCCCCGGCTCTCGCCCGAAGATGAGTGAGAGCTGCCGGCTGAGAACACGGCACCGGAGACCGCGGGGCGGCATCGGCGGCCCCTCGGCCCGTGCGGATTCACCGGCACGGGAGCCTGTCACGGTCCGTGCCATCCACTACTGTGTGGCCCATGAGCATCTCCCACTTCATTGATGACTGGTTCGATGCCACCGGTTCCCTTCCCATCGTGGAGGTGGAGCCGGATCATGAGTGCCAGGAGTTTTTGCCCGAGGAGGGTGTGATTCTTGTCCCCACTGTCCCGGGAAGTGGAGTTGAACACACTACCACGGATGATGCCGCAGAATTGGTCCGTGATCTTCTCGGATAGCCGGTGACCGGCGCAAAGAGAAGCGTTGCCGTGGCCCTCAGCGGGCGTTTCGCGTTACATCGGCATGTCGGCTGACCGGGAAATCGCCGCTGTGCGCCCTCCGACACGTCACCCGCTGGGGCAGAAAGATGACGCTTTCCTCATGATTTTGTGGCATATTTGGCAGTCGAAACTTCTGGGCACCCGTGTGCCCTGGGTTAGACATGCATCGTAGGAAACACAGGAGCGAGCTTCACGTGACCGAATACAGCACCACCCTCGGGGTGGACCGCCTGATCAACCGCTTCGACGCCGAACCGTTCGCACTGGCCTTCGCCGGCCAGGGCTACGATTGGCTGAAGACGCTGCGTGCCGCTGTTGCAGCCGGTACCGCCACCGCAGTCGGAGCAGTTGTCGAGCAGGCTGCCGCCAAGCTTGAGGCCGTGGCCGACGAACTCGCCGGCACCCGCCCGCACGGCTTCGACCCCGTGGCCTGGGCACAGGATGAGACCGACCCGGGGTTCGACACCGCCCAGGCGGCTGTCAGCGTCCCCGGTATCTTCACCTCCCAGCTGGCCACCGGGGAATCCCTGAAGCGCCAGGGGCTGGATCTGGGCCAGGCCGTCGCCGCCATCGGCCATTCCCAGGGCGTGCTCGGCGCCGCCTGGCAGCAGGGGCGCGGAGAGGCCTCCGAGATCATGGCGATCGCGGAGCTGATCGGCGCCGCCATCACCCGCACATCCCGGATCACCGGACTGATCCAGCAGGGTGAGGATGTCCCGATGATCGCCGTCTCCGGCATCACCCGCGAGCAGCTGCAGAAGGCCATCGACGCCACCTGTGGCGAGGTCCCCGAAGAGATCCGTCCGGTCATCGGCCTCCGCAACGGCCGGGACGCCTTCGTCCTCGTCGGCCGCCCGCACGACAACGTCAACGTCATCGCCGGCCTGCAGAAGATGGCGGCCAGGGACGCCAAGGCCATTGAGAACAAGGAACGCGGCGGTCAGCCCTTCGCGCCGAAGTTCTCCCCGCTGAACGTCCAGACCGCCTTCCACCACCCGGCCATGGCGGCAGCCGTGGCACAGGTCAACAACTGGGCCAGCGTGGCCAACCTGAACACCGAGCTGGCGCAGGATCTCGCGGAGAAGGTACTGACCTCCTTCGTGGACTGGCCCGCCGAGGTCGACTCCGCTGTCGACGCCGGTGCCCGCTGGATCCTGGAGCTGGGCCCGGACGGGGGCGTGGATCCGCTGACCCGCCGCATCGTCGCCGGCCGCGGCGTCGGCACGCTCGTCGTCTGTGACACGGACGGCCAGGCCCAGCTCTTCGACGCCGGCCTGGCGCCCGAGCTGCCGGTCGATTTCTCCGTCTTCGCCCCGCGTATTGAGAAGCGCGACGGCGCCCTCCGCCTGGTCACCCGTTTCACCGAGCTGACCGGCTACTCGCCGATGATGCTGGCCGGCATGACCCCGACTACGGTGGACCCGGCGATCGTCGCCGCGGCCGCCAACGCCGGCAACTGGGCTGAGCTCGCCGGCGGTGGCCAGGTCACCCCGGACATCCTGGACGAGAACCTCTCCCGCCTGACGGAGATGCTGGACCCGGGCGTCAACGCCCAGTTCAACACCATGTTCCTGAACCCCGAGCTGTGGCGCATGCACGTCGAAGGCAAGCGCCTGGTCCCCAAGGCCCGCGCCAACGGCGCCCCGATCGACGGCATCGTCATCTCCGCCGGCATGCCGGGCAAGGATGAGGCCGCGGCCCTGGTCCAGGAGCTGCGGGACGCCAACTTCCCGTGGATCTCCTTCAAGCCGGGCGCGGTCAAGCACATCCGCGACGTCCTCAAGGTCGCCGACGCTGTGCCGGACATCCCGATCATCGCCCAGGTCGAGGGCGGCAAGGCCGGCGGCCACCACTCCTGGGAGGACCTCGATGACCTCCTCATCAACACCTACGCCGAGATCCGCCAGCGCCCGAACGTCATTCTGGCCGTCGGCGGCGGCATCGGCACCCCGGAGCGGGCCGCTGATTACCTGACCGGCACGTGGGCCAGCGCCCACGGCCTGCCGGCCATGCCGGTGGACGCCATCATGATCGGCACCGCCGCGATGGCCACCAAGGAGTCCACCGCCTCCGAGGCCGTCAAGCAGGCCCTGGTGGAGACCAAGGGCATCCCGGGCTGGGTCGCCGCCGGCGGCGCCGCCGAGGGTATGGCCTCCGGCCGCTCCCAGCTGGGCGCGGACATCCACGAGATCGACAACTCCTTCGCCCGTGCCGGCCGTCTGCTGGACGAGGTCGCCGGGGACGCCGCAGCCGTCGCCGCGCGCCGTGAGGAGATCATCGCCGCGATCGCCAAGACCGCCAAGCCCTACTTCGGTGACCTCGAGGAGATGACCTACCAGCAGTGGCTGGAGCGTTTCCTCGAGCTCTCCGGCCCCTACCAGGGCAGGTGGACCGACGTGTCCTGGTTCCGCCGCTTCACCAGCCTGCTCGAGCGCGTCGAGGCCCGCCTGACCGAGGTCGACCACGGCGAGTTCACCCCCCAGATCACCCTGACCCAGGATGAGGACCCGGCCGCGGCCGTCGCCGCCCTGGTCCAGGCCTACCCGCTGGCCGCCACCGAGCTGCTGCACCCGGCGGACGCCAGCTGGTTCATCAACAAGCTGCTGCGCAACCCGGGCAAGCCGGCCAACTTCGTGCCGGTCATCGACGCGGACGTGCGCCGCTGGTGGCGCTCCGACTCGCTGTGGCAGGCCCACGACGAGCGCTACACCGCCGACCAGGTCTGCATCATCCCCGGCACCGAGGCCGTGGACGGCATCACCAAGGCCAATGAGCCCGTCGCCGACCTGCTGGCACGTTTCAACCAGGCCTCCGTCGACCGTCTTTCCGCCGCCGGCGAGGAGCCGGTCGAGACCGGTGAAACCGTCGTGGAGAAGGTGTTGTCCGCCACCGGCACCTACTGGGCCGGCCGCCACGCCACCTCCTTCACCCACCGGCTGGGCTCCCCGGAGGCCTGGGTGCTGGCAGAGGACCGTACCTCCGCCACCCACGCCCCCTCGGGTGCCAAGCTCTTCGCCGAGGGCGAGGAGCACGCCGTCCTGACCGTGCCGCTGGCCGGATCCACCGCCTTCGGCACCACCACCGAGCTGACCGTGCGCTTCACCGTGCCCGGCACGGCCGTCGTCAGTGCTGTCCCGCAGGTCACCCAGCCCGACGCCGAACGCGCCATGGCGGAGCTGACCCGTGTGGCCGCCGGCGGCACCCTCGCCGAGGTCAAGGACGGAGTGGCCACCTGGACCACCACGCTGGATGCCTCGGTGACCGCCGACTACGACAACGTCACCATCGGGCACCTGCCCGCCGGCATCACCGCCCGTTCCACCGCCCCCGACGTGCTCGTCGGACGGGCCTGGCCGGCCGTGTTCGCCGCCGTCAACTCCGCGGTCATCCCGGGCACCGACGCCGCCTCCGTGGTCGAGGGCATGCTCTCCCTGGTCCACCTCGAGCACCACATCACGATGTGTGACGATCTGCCCGACCTGAGCACCGGTCCGGTGGAGCTGAAGGTCACCGCCACCGCCGACGAGGTCTCCGACACCGACATGGGCCGTCTGGTCGTCGTCCGCGCCAAGATCGCCGTGGGCCGCGCCCAGCTGGCCACCCTGTCCGAGCGCTTCGCCATTGCGGGCCGTAAGGGCGACTCCGTCGCGCGCACCAGCACCTCGGCCCTGCCGAGCGTGGTGGACACCCCGCGCAGCTTCCGCTCCCACGCCAAGGTGGTCGCCCCGACCAGCATGCGCCCCTTCGCGATCGTCTCCGGCGACCGCAACCCGATCCACGTCTCCGACATCGCGGCCGGTCTGGCCGGGCTGCCGGGCGTGATCGTCCACGGCATGTGGACCTCCGCCATCGGTGAGCTGATCGCCGGCGGCGGCTTCTCCGAGGAGGAGACCACCACCACCGCCCCGGGCGAGGTCGTGGAGTACACCGCCACCATGCTCGCGCCGGTCCTGCCGGGCGAGACCATCGAGTTCACCGTCGAACGCTCCGGCGTCGACGACCGCCCGGGCCGCGGCGAGGTCCGCAGCGTCACCGCCTCGGTGAACGGCACCCTCGTGCTGCAGGCCACCGCCGTGATGGCGTCGCCGAAGACCTTCTACGCCTTCCCGGGCCAGGGCATCCAGTCCCAGGGCATGGGCATGGATTCCCGTGCCTCCTCGGCCGCCGCCCGCGACGTCTGGGACCGCGCTGACAAGCACACCCGTGCCAAGCTCGGCTTCTCAGTCCTGGAGATCGTCCAGAACAACCCGACCGAGGTCTGGGTCGACGGCGAGCACTTCCAGCACCCGGACGGCGTGCTCTTCCTGACCCAGTTCACCCAGGTCGCCATGGCCACCCTGGGCGTCGCCCAGATCGCCGAGATGAAGGAGGCCAACGCGCTGAACCAGCGGGCCTTCTTCGCCGGCCACTCCGTCGGCGAGTACAACGCCCTGGCCGCCTACTCCGGTGTCCTGACGCTGGAGTCCGTCGTGGAGATCGTCTACCGCCGCGGCCTGACCATGCACCGCCTGGTCGACCGCGACGCCGACGGCAACTCCAACTACGGCCTCGCGGCCCTGCGCCCGCACAAGTTCGGCATCAAGGTCACCGACGTCGAGGCCCGGGAGGTCCACGACTTCATCAACGAGGTCTCCGCCGCCACCGGTGAATTCCTGGAGATCGTCAACCACAACCTGCTGGGCAAGCAGTACGCCATCGCCGGCACCCGCGCCGGCCTGAAGGCGCTGGCCGCCGAGGCGGAGAAGCGGGGACCGGGGCAGAAGGCCCTGGTCATGATCCCGGGCATCGACGTGCCCTTCCACTCCTCCCACCTGCGTGACGGCGTGGATGACTTCCGCGCGCACCTGGATTCGCTGCTGCCGCACGACTTCAACCTGGACGTGCTGGTCGGCCGCTACATCCCGAACCTGGTCGCCCGGCCCTTCGAGCTCTCCCGAGACTTTGTCGAGGACATGATCAAGGTCGCCGATTCACCGCTGCTGCGCGAGATCGCCGAGAACTTCGACGAGCGCGTCAAGGATGAGCTGGCGCTGGCACGTGTCCTGCTCATCGAGCTCCTGGCCTGGCAGTTCGCCTCCCCGGTCCGCTGGATCGAGACCCAGGATCTGCTGATCCGCTCCCTGGAGAAGGGTGGACTGGGAGTCGAACGCTTCGTCGAGGTCGGCGTCGGCGCCGCCCCGACCCTGGCCAACATGATGGGTGGCACCCTGGCGCTGCCGAAGTACCACGACGCCGACATCGAGGTCCTCAACGTCGAGCGCGACCGCGCCACCGTCTTCGCGACCGACGAGATCGTCCGCGAGGTCGCGGAGGACGCCGGTGCCGACACCGCCGCGACCGAGTCCGCCCCGGCCGCGGAGGCTGCCGCCCCGACCGTGCCGAACACCGCACCGGCCCCGACCGAGACCCCGGTCGCCGCCGCCGGCGCCGCCCGCCCGGAGGACATCTCCTTCACCCCGGCCGACGCCACCGAGATGCTCATCGCCGTCTGGACCAAGGTCCGTCCGGACCAGATGGGGGCGACCGACTCCATCGAGACGCTGGTGGAAGGTGTCTCCTCCCGCCGCAACCAGCTGCTGCTGGACCTCGGCGTGGAGTTCGGCCTGGGCGCCATCGACGGTGCCGCCGACGCAGAGCTCGGCGACCTGAAGGTCACCGTGTCCAAGATGGCCAAGGGCTACCAGGCCTTCGGCCCTGTCCTGGGCGATTCCGCCGCGGACGCCCTGCGCCGGATCACCGGCCCGACCGGCAAGAAGCCGAACTACGTCGCCGAGCGCGTGACCGGCACCTGGCAGCTCGGCCAGGGCTGGGCCGACCACGTGGTCGCCGAGGTCGTCCTCGGCTCCCGCGAGGGTGCCTCCTTGCGCGGTGGGGACCTGGCCTCCCTGTCCCCGGCCGCCCCGGGTAGCGCGGCCGAGCTGGACCAGCTCATCGACGCCGCCGTGCAGGCCGTGGCCGCCAAGCAGGGCGTGGCCGTCGCCCTGCCGTCCGCCGGCGGACCCGCCGGGGGAGTCGTGGACTCCGCCGCTCTGGGTGAGTTCGCGGAGCAGGTCACCGGCAAGGCCGGCGTCCTGGCCGCCACCGCCCGCACCATCCTGTCCCAGCTGGGTCTGGAGCAGATCGACTACACCGAGGGCTTCGACGACGAGGACGCCGACGCGGCACTCTACGATCTGGTCTCCCGCGAACTCGGCTCCGACTGGCCGCGTCAGGTCGCCCCGTCCTTCGACGCCGACCGGGCCGTCCTGCTCGACGACCGCTGGGCCTCCGCCAGGGAGGACCTGTCGCGGGTCGCCCTGGGTGAGCTCGACGCCGCGGACATCGACGTCTCCGGCGCCGGCGAGGTCGTCGCCAAGCAGGCCGAGTACCTGGGCCTGGACGAGCTGGCCGCCGCCGCGCGCCGGACCCCGGAGCTCGCCTACGCGACCGACGTCGCCGTGGTCACCGGCGCCTCCCCGAACTCGATCGCCGCCGCGATCACCGAGGAGCTGCTGGCCGAAGGGGCGACCGTGGTGGTCACCACCTCGAACCTGAACCACAAGCGCCTGACCTTCTACAAGGAGCTCTACGCCTCCGCCGCCCGCGGTGCCGCGAAGCTGTGGATCGTCCCGGCGAACCTGTCGTCCTACAGCGACCTGGATTCCGTGATCGAGTGGATCGGCACGGAGCAGTCCGCCACCGTCAACGGCAAGAAGCAGATCACCAAGAAGGCGCTCATCCCGACGCTGCTGTTCCCGTTCGCCGCCCCGCGCGTGCAGGGCACCCTGGCAGACGCGGGACCGCAGGCCGAGTCCCAGATGCGCCTGCTGCTCTGGGCCGTCGAGCGGCTGATCGCCGGTCTGTCCGAGATCGGCGGCGACGTGCACGTCGGACACCGCCTGCACGTGGTGCTCCCGGGCTCGCCGAACCGGGGCCGCTTCGGCGGCGACGGTGCCTACGGCGAGGCCAAGGCGGCTATCGACGCCCTGGTCACCCGCTGGCATGCCGAAACCGTCTGGGGCACGCGCACCTCCCTCGTGCACGCCCTGATCGGTTGGGTGCGCGGCACCGGCCTCATGGGCGGCAACGACCCGATGGTCGAGCTCGTCGAGGCCAAGGGCGTGCGCACCTTCTCCACCCCGGAGATCGCCGAGCGCCTGGTCAGCCAGGTCACCGACGAGGTGCGTGCCGAAGCCGCCAAGTCCCCGGTGGTCGTCGACTTCACCGGTGGTCTGGGTGAGGCCGAGATCAACCTCGTCGACCTCGCCCGCGAGGCCGCAGCCAACCACTCGGCCGACACGACCTCCGTCGAGGAGCCGCGCACCGTCGCCGCCCTGCCGAGCCCGTACCGCCGACTGCCGCTGACCACCCCGGACTTCTCCGGACAGGTCAACGAGAGCCTCGATGACCTGGTCGTCATCGTCGGTATCGGTGAGCTGGGGCCCTACGGCTCCGCCCGCACGCGTTTCGACGCCGAGCTGACCGGGGACCTCACCGCCGCCGGCGTGACCGAGCTCGCCTGGTCCATGGGACTGCTCCACTGGGACAATGACCCGACCCCGGGCTGGTACGACGCCGAGGACAACGAGGTGCCGGAGGAGGAGATCTACGACCGCTTCCACGACGAGGTCGTGGCCAAGGTGGGGATCCGCCAATACCACGATGATTTCCACATGGTGACCAACCTCGCGCCGGAGCTGACCACCGTCTACCTCGACCGTGATCTCAGCTTCAACGTGGCCGACAAGGACACCGCCCGCACCTTCGTCGAATCCGAGCCGGACAACACCTCGGCCTACTTCGACGCCGAGGCGGGGGAGTGGACCGTGGTCCGCCACGCCGGTTCCGCGATCCGCGTGCCGCGCCGGATGGCCATGTCCCGCTTCGTGGGCGGCCAGATCCCGGAGGGCTTCGACCCGGCGGTCTACGGCATCCCGGCCGACATGATCGACAACCTCGACCGGCTGGCCCTGTGGAACCTGGTCTGCACCGTCGACGCCTTCCTGTCCTCCGGTTTCGACCCGGCGGAACTGCTCGGCGAGCTGCACCCGGCCCGTGTGTCCTCCACCCAGGGCACCGGCATGGGTGGCGTGGAGTCCATGCGTTCGCTCTACATCGACGGTCTGCTGGCGGAGCAGCGTGCCAACGACATCCTGCAGGAGGCCCTGCCGAACGTCGTCGCGGCCCACGTCATGCAGTCCTACGTCGGTGGCTACGGCCAGATGATCCACCCGGTCGCCGCCTGTGCCACCGCCGCGGTGTCCGTGGAAGAGGCCATGGACAAGATCCGCGTGGGCAAGGCCGACTTCGTGGTCGCCGGCGGCCTGGATGACCTCTCGATCGAGGGCATCACCGGCTTCGGCGACATGGCCGCCACCGCAGATTCCGCGGAGCTGGAGGCCAAGGGCATTGAGCACCGTTACTTCTCCCGGGCCAATGACCGTCGCCGCGCCGGGTTCATCGAGTCCGAGGGTGGTGGCGCCATCCTGGTCGCCCGTGCCTCCCTGGCGGCCGACATGGGCCTGCCGGTGCTCGGAGTGCTCGGTTTCGCGGAGTCCTTCGCGGACGGTGCGCACACCTCCATCCCGGCCCCGGGCCTGGGTGCGCTCTCCGCGGCCCGCGGCGGCCTGGACTCGCGTCTGGCGCAGTCGCTGGCCAAGGTGGGTATCGAGGCTGACGACATCGCTATCGTGTCCAAGCACGACACCTCCACCAACGCCAATGACCCGAACGAGTCCGACCTGCACGAGCGCATCGCGGCATCGATGGGCCGCGCCGACGGCAACCCGCTGTACGTCATCTCCCAGAAGTCGCTGACCGGCCACTCCAAGGGTGGTGCCGCCGCCTTCCAGATGGCCGGCCTGGCGCAGGTCCTGCGCACCGGACTGGTCCCGGCGAACCGTTCGCTCGATTGCGTGGATCCGGTCCTGGCCCGTCACCAGCACCTGGTCTGGCTGCGTAAGCCGCTGGACCTGTCGGCCAAGGCACCGAAGGCGGGTCTGATCACCTCGCTCGGTTTCGGTCACGTCTCCGCGTTGGTGGCCCTGGTTCACCCGGCCGCCTTCGTCGAGGCCCTGCGCGCCGAGCGGGGCGAGGAGGCCGCCGCGGCCTGGCAGGAGCGGGCCGCCGCCCGCGAGGTGGCCGGCCTGCGCCGGATCGCCGACGGCATGATCGGCAAGGTGTCCCTCTACGAGCGCCCGGTCGACCGCAACCTCGGCACGGCCGGTGAAGCCATCAAGGAGCGCGAGGCCGCGGTGCTGCTGGATGACGACGCCCGCCTGCGGGACGGCATCCTGCGCACCGGTGAGGAGCTGAAGTAGTCAGTTAGTTCCCGAGCCCGGCCCGGACCGTTCCGGCTGTGCCCGACCGGCCCGGCATCCCCTGGAGTGTTCTCCGGGAGGTGCCGGGCCGGTCGCGTTGCCGGCGCTCCCGGAAGACCTTGGGGAGAAGCCCCGGGAGGAGCCCCGGTGCCGCTCAGAAGGTGTCGCGGGGGTTCCCGCCCAGGGCTGTCAGCATCTGCCCGGCATGCCGGACGGGAGCCCAGCAGAACAACGCTGTCCCGTCGAAGATCAGGTCATGACTGGAAGGGGTGACTGAGGTGGTGATCTGGCGCAGCGCCGTCTGGTCCCAGTGGTCCTGGTCGATGGTGATGGACGTGCTGTGGCGGCGCTGCGCGAAGGTGTAGTTGAGGAAACCCCGGCGGGTGCGCCGGAAATCCATGCCCCAGTTCACGCCGCTGAGAAATTCCGAGGTGCCTGCGGCCGCGGCGGCCTCCCAGAGCAGGTCCACGTAGGAATCCTCGTTCTCCACGCCCGCCGGATGGGGCAGCAGGACCCGCTGGAACAGCGGCTCCTCCTCCAACGCGCGCAGACCCAGCAGGACCCGGTGTGGTGAGTTCCGGAACGCGGTGAAATCACCGCCCAGCTGCCAGGCGACGTATGCGGCATCGGGGACGAAGGCGGGCCGGAAACTGAGCTCGTGCAGCTCGGCCAGGGTCTCCCGGAGCAGTTGTTCATCCTGCTCCGGGATCACCCAGCCACGCTGCCGGAGGATGTCACGGGCCCGGGTCAGGGCCAGCTCCCCGCGGCGGTGGGGCCGCGTCACCTCCTGGCGGTCATGGCCAGTCCGGATGGTGCGGAAACCCCGAAATCTCCCCCAGAACCTCATTGCTTCCTCACTTCACGTCGCTTCGAACTCTCAGCCAGGATAGCCCGCCAGCCCCCGGACATGGAAAGATGGCGTCCGTGAATTTCATCGGAGTGGATCTCGTGCACGTACCCGCCTTCGCGGAACAGCTGCGACGTCCCGGCAGCACCTTCGAGACCGTGTTCTCCGCGGTGGAACTGCGGGTGGCCGCCGGGAAACCGGACCGGAACGACCATCTGGCCGGACGCTGGGCCGCGAAGGAGGCCTTCATCAAGGCTTGGTCTCAGGCGATGTTCGGGCGGCCTCCCGTCATCACCCCGGAACAGGTGCGGTGGCATGAGATCGAGGTGCACGCCGACCGTTGGGGACGCGTGGCGGTGGAACCTACCGGACAGGTGGCCGCCGCGCTGCGGGAATCGGTGGGGCAGCCGCACCTCGCGCTGTCCATCAGCCATGACGGGGACTACGCGACAGCGACCTGCCTGCTCACGGTCGTCGATTAGCCGGTGACCGGGGCCACGGATCCTAGGAGGTGGCCACGGCGAACAGGTACGCCACCAGCATCCGCTTGATCTCGTCGACCACGGAATCGAAGTTCGAGCCCTCGCGGTCCATGTCCCGCACCGCGTAGTTGAGCAGCGAGGACACCGTGTGGACGAGGAGCCCGGCCAGCTGCATCCGGTCCGCGTAGGTCGAGTCCGTGGCCAGGGGCTCGACCACCGCGGCGATGATCTCCAGCATCTGCTTCTCGGTCGCGGCGGCGGTGGCCCGGGTGGCGGGTGTGGACTGGATGGCGTGCCAGACCGCCCGCCGGGAGGGGTCGTCGCGCCACAGCACCGCGAGGTGGTCAATGAACTCATCCAGGATGTCCGGCCACTGCAGGGCCGGCACGCGCTGGGAGAACTGCTGCAGGGCTTCGACGTTGACGGCGGTGTCCACCCGGTCCAGCTCACAGATCAGGACGTACTTGTTGGCGAAGAACTGGTAGAGCGTGCCGATGGGCACCTCGGCGCGGCGGGCCACCTCGTCGAAGGTGAAGGACTCGAATCCCATGTCGACCAGCACAGAACGCGCAGCGGTGAGAATGCGGTTGAAACGCTCACGGCTGCGTTGCTGGGCGGGGCGTCGGCGCGGCACCAGGATCTCGGAGCCGTCAGCGGCCCCGGTTTCCTGAGCGGCGGAGAGGCCGGATTCGTCCTTCGTCATGACGGGGCAATCAGTTCTTCGGCAGGTCGCGGATGACGCGGGCCACGTGTCCGGTCGCCTTCACGTTGTACATCGCCAGGCTGAGGGTGCCGTCGGGTTCCACCAGGAAGGTCGAGCGGATCACGCCCTGGACGGTCTTGCCGTAGTTCTTCTTCTCTCCGAAGGCACCGTAGGCGGTCATGACCTCCTTCGACTCATCGGCGAGCAGCGGGAAATTCAGCTCGTGCTCATCGCGGAAGGCAGCCAACTTGTCCGCCTTGTCCGGGGAGATGCCGACCACCTTGATACCCAGGTCATTCAGCTGCGCCAGGGAATCGCGGAAATCGCAGGCCTCCTTGGTGCAGCCCGGGGTGTTGGCGCGCGGGTAGAAGTAGACCAGTACGCGCTTCCCGGCGCCGGTGAAGTCCTTGAGCGACGTGGTGGAACCGGCGTCATCGGGCAGGGCGAATTCGGGGGCGGTGTCCCCGACCTTGAGGCGGATGGATTCAGTCATGGCAACCAGCTTAGCGGTCTGCCCGACACTGTCTCCCGGTGATCGGCTCCCCAGGGGATATGTGGGTTCCGGTCCGGGGAAAGTGATACCGGCAGGCCGGGGAGACCGGCCGGGAAACGAAGGAGGTCCGGGGTACGGCGGCGGGATCTGTCGGCGAGCGTCGTGCAGAACTCGGCTGCGATAAACTACCTTGGGTGTGACAGAGTGAAAGTCACCCCCTAATACATATGAAACCGGGAGAAATTCGTGGCACGCAACATCGATGACATCCAGCGCGATATCGAGCGCACCCGCCGTCAGCTGGCGAGCACCCTGGACGAGCTGGCCGACCGGACCAAGCCCCAGAACCTCGTCGATGACGCCAAGCGGCAGGCCAACAACAAGCTGAAGGACCCGAATGTCCAGAAGGTGCTGGCCGGGATTGGTGCCGTGATCGTCGGCGGTCTCGTGTTCGCCGTGGTCCGCTCCCGGAAGAAGAACCACGACCTCAAGGAGATCCAGCGGATGCTTTCGGAGCGTTCCGCTTAACCCCGCGCTTTCGGTCCCGGCCAGCGCGCCGCGGTGCCGCAGTAGACCATGGGCAAGGTTCTGGATTCCCCTGGATCTGCCCCGGAACGGGTGCACGGCTGACGTGCACCCGTTTGCTGTTTCTGCGACGCTTTCCCGCGCCTCGGGCACACAGGGGTGACGGTCATTCTCCCGCGGAAACCATCAATGCGGTAGCTTTAACCGATCAATTTGGGCTGGTGGAGCCCGAGAAGTAGAGCCTGAGCGAAGAAGAGCGTATGCTGACCACGTACTCAGACTATTCTTAAGGTTGGTGCTCCCCAGTGAAGCGACATCTGGCTGCCGTGGCGGTGTTGGCCGCCGCATTGACGTTGTCCGGTTGTGTCACCGGCACCGTCAAGGGTGCGGCGGTCCAGACGGCAACCACCCGCGACCTCGAAACCACTACTGTCCGGGCCAACAACCACGACCTGAACTTCATCGAGCAGATGCGGCCGCTGCTCCGGGACACGGTCACGCTCGGGGAGCAACTGCTGGGCAGCCCGGGTATCGATCCAGCCGTTAGGGAACTCGCGCAGGCGAGCATGAACCGGGAACAGGATGAGATAGTCAGGTTGAACGCGTTGCTGGAGCAGTGGAAGAAGATCGATGAGGGAAACGGCGAGGCCAGCACTATTCTGCCGGAAACCGGGAGTAAGGGAGTCTCCCCGTCGGAAGACCTGACCGAGGCCACCGGGACCGAACGGGCCCGTCTCTACCTCAGCATCCTGCGGGGGCGCCTGGAGCTGATGATCACCCTGTCCGAGCGCCAGTTGGAGATGGGGCAGTCAGAAACCCTCAAGGATCAGGTCGACGTGATGGTCACCCTCAAACACGACCGGATCGACCGGATCGACGAGCTACTGGCCTCGCTGAGCTGACTCTTCTGGCCCGGGTTTCCCGGACCGGCAGTGGACGGCGGAACTCAGCGTACTGTCGCGCCCGCCGCCGCCAGTTCCCGGAGGGCGGCGGCGCCGCGGGCCGGATCCACCGCCGCGCAGAATTCCGTGAGCACCCGCACCTGGTATCCGGCCTCGAGGGCGTCCAGGGCCGTGGCCCGCACGCAGTGATCGGTGGCGATGCCCACCACGTCCACGTCGGTGATCCCGCGGCCGGTCAGCCAGCTATCCAAGCTGACCCCGTCCGCCACACCCTCGAATCCGGAGTAGGCGGCATCGAAGGCCCCCTTGCGGAAGCATTCATCGAGGGCGGCGGAGTCGATCTCCGCATGCAGCCGCGCCCCCTCGGTGTCAGCCAGGCAGTGCGGCGGCCAGGAGTCCACGAAGTCCGGCTCCGCCGCGAAGTGTTCCCCGGGATCCACGTGGTAATCCTGGGTGGCCACCTGTGCCTCATAGCGGTCGGCGGCCGACCGCTGGTAGGCGCCGATGCTGGCGGCCACTTCCGCACCCCGCTCCGTGGCGAGGGCGCCGCCGGGGCAGAAATCATTCTGGACGTCAACAATGACCAGGGCTCGCATGGGTGTTGAGGGAACCTTTCTGAACGCAGGGACGGCGGGAGACCGGTGTCGGCTCCTTCAGACATGGTGCCACACAGCGCCCTCGCAGGCGCCAGGAGCCGGGAGCCGGGGCTGCCCCGAACCGGTGAGGGCGCACCGCCCGGTTAAGGGGCCGTCATCCCGCCGTGGGGGAGTCCTGCAGCCAGTTGACCACGGCCTCGGTGACCTGTGCCGGCTCGTCCGCGATATCGAAGAGTTCACCGTATTCGTCGTCCCCGAGCATCTCCAGGGTCGCCAACTGGGAGTCCAGCAGGGCGGCCGGCATGAAATGCCCCTCGCGGTGGTACATGCGCTCGTGCAGCAGCTCGTGGCTACCGTGAACGTGTACGAAACACACCCCGGGCGCGTACTTCCGGATCAGATTCCGGTAACTGCGTTTGAGGGCGCTGCAGCCGATGATGCCGCCGTCAGTGTGGTCGCTGAGCCAGCGGCCGATCAGCTTCAGCCAGGGCCAGCGGTCCTCGTCGGTGAGCGGGTGTCCGGCGGCCATCTTGTCGATGTTGGCCTGTGGGTGCAGGTCATCTCCATCGCGGTAGGGGAGCCCGAGCCGTTCGCCCAGGAGTTCCCCCACGGTGGTTTTTCCGGAGCCGGACACACCCATGATGACGATGTGGTGGGCTGGGGAAGAGGTGTCGGAGGTGGGCACCCCTATCGACCTTCTTTCTATCGCATCGTTCGGACCAACAGTCGTGAGGCGGTGCCTTCGGTGGGCCGGTTACGGGGCAGGTGGACCTGCTTGGGAGGGACGTCGGGACGGCCCGCACGAATTCTACTCCAGGGCCCGGAGGCGGGGTGGACATGCGGTGGCGACGGCGGCGGGGCCCGGAAGCATCGCAGACCTCGACGGCCAGTCGGAAGTGGCTGTGTTCCTGTCACCCGTGGGACAGCGGTGGCCGTGCGGATCGCCCACCGCCGTACCGGAGCGTTCTGCCGGGTAGGATCGGCGCCATTGCGTGGCTTCCAATTCCGGGAACGGGGCAGCACACCGGCGGTGGCGGCCGACCGCCTCCCTGCCCGGTGCGGTGGAGGCCACGGCAGCACGTCGAACACCGAGAAAGCAGAAGGAGAGGACCCGTCATGCAGTCGCCGATCCCGGGGTATCTGGAGACCATTCTGGACAGTGTCCGGGCGGACACCAGTGGGCACGTCGCCGACTACATCCCGGAGCTGGCGGATTCGGACCCGAAACCACTCGGGCTGGCGATGTGCACCTTCGGCGGCAACCTGTACAGCGTGGGAGACGATGGAACCGAGTTCACCATCCAGTCGGTGTCCAAGCCCTTTGTCTACGCCCTGGCGCTGCAGCGTCGCGGGTGGAACAAGGTGCAGCAGACCGTGGGTACGGAGCCTTCCGGAGAGGCCTTCAACGAGCTCTCCCTGGACCGCAACACCAAACGTCCGATGAACCCGATGATCAACGCCGGGGCCATCGCGGTTAACCAGCTGATCAACGGGGAGGACTCCTCCGTGGAAGACCGGGTGGAGGAGATCCGGGAGTTCTTCTCGGCGCTCGCGGGCCGGGAACTGTCCATCAACCGGGCGCTGTGCGAGTCCGAGTTGGAGACCGCGGACCGCAACCTCTCGATCGCGCACATGCTGCGCAACTATGACGTCATCCAGGACGCGGCCCACGACGCCGTGCGCAGCTACACCCTGCAGTGCGCCATTGAGGTCGACGTCCGTGACCTGGCGATCATGTCCGCGACGCTGGCCAACGGCGGCGTCCAGCCGATCACGGGGCAGAAGATCCTGAACCCCGACGTCTGCCGGATGGCGCTGGCGGTCATGGCCTCGGCCGGGATGTACGACGCCGCCGGGCGCTGGATGACCACGGTGGGCATTCCCGCGAAATCAGGGGTGGGCGGTGGTCTGATCGGCACCCTGCCGGGCCAGCTGGGCATCGCCACCTTCTCCCCGCGGCTGGACATCCAGGGCAACAGCGTGCGTGGGGTCAAGATCTTCCAGAAGCTGTCGAAGGATATGGGCCTGCATCTGATGGCGGCGGAACCGCAGGGTGAATACGCCCTGCGCAACATTCACACTGAGGGGCAGGACTCCGTCATCCGGCTGCAGGGCAAGGTCAACTTTCCGGCCGCGGAGAGCATCCTGGATGAAATGGTCGATCATGACTTCACCGGCCAGCGTCTGGTGCTCGACATCTCCCGGGTCTCCAGCTTCAACCGGATGGGACGCCGCCTGATCAAGGAGGGCCTGCGCAGCCTGCGGGAGGAGGGCTTCGAGGTAGCCATCTACGACCCGGAGGACATCCTCAAGGACCTGCAGTACAGCGACGGCACCGAGGCGGAGACGCTCGGCTCCCTGGAGAGCCGTTCGCTGGAGGAGAAGGACTGACCGGCAACCGGTGGTACTTTTCGTCCCTCGGCATTCCGCCGACAACTAACCCGCCGGAGACAGGACTCCCAGGTCGCTGTCGCCCACGCACAGCTCGGAGGTACCGTCGCTGGCGGTGACAGTCAGCTGGGATCCACCGCCCAGCAGGCGGACATAGACCTGGTTCAGTCCGGCCTGCAACGGCACCTGCACCGGCTCCTCATCGAGCTGCACCTCCGCGGTGCCCGGGGCGTCGGCGAAATAGTTCAGCAGCAGCACCCAGTCCCGGTCCATGAGCGGACCATCCAGTTCCAGGGTGGCACCTGCGCCGCCGATGCGCGTACCACAGCCGGGATCCCCACCGGGCACGGTCGAGCGCATCGGCTCCAGCCGGGCGGGCTGCAGCTGCCCCGCATTGTCGACGAAGACGGGGTCGGTGGTGTGGTGCGTGATCGGGGGCACCCCGTCGAGGCCTCCGAGCAGGTGCGACAGCTGGTTGTGCGGATGCACCACCGGTAGCAGCACGTCCAGACCGACGGCCTGGTCGAAGACCGGCTCCTCCCGCTGCGCCAGGGCGGGCCGGAGGTTCTGGAAGTAGTCGCGGGCCGGCTGATCCCACCAGACCCGGGCATAGGTGGCGGTGCTGACCACTGCGGAGACCACCACCAGGAGCAGCACCAGTGGTGCCGCCAGGGTCAGTGGCCGCGGGATGGGACGCGGCGTCGGCAAGCGTCCGAGGAAGGCGAATGTGACTGCGCCGAGCACCGCGACCTCCGAGAAATGCCGCAGAGTCTGCGTGATCTCGACGGCCGTGTCCGGGCCCGTGCGGGCGATCGCCAATGCGAGCAAGGGGGCCAACGGGTACAGGGCGGCGGGCAGCCAGGCCAGCACCGCCAGCCACCCGCGCCGGCTGGTCCAGAACAGCAGGAGCACCAGGGCGACGGCCCCGGCGGTGACGGCCAGCGTCGAGGGATCCGCCCAGGGCGGGCCGGGGTGCCACCGTTCCCAGTGCCAGGGACCGCCGCCGAGGGTGGGCAGCAGCCCCTCCAGGTAACCGTGGGACAACAGCGTCGCGACGTCCGTCGCCGCGCCGTCCGGCGCTGCCTCCCCCGTGCTGGGGGGAGGGGAATAGGTCTCGCGTGGGTCCCCGACCACGACGAGGTAGACCACCGCCCAGACCACTGTGGGCAGCGCGAGGATGATCGTCAGCTGCCCGAGCCGACGTGCCTGGGTGGCCAGGGAAGCGGTGGCCGCACTGAAACAGACCAGGGTGAAGATGACGGCCGGGCCGAGGAAGAGGGCGCGCTCGCTGAAGAGCATGCCACCAACCAGCCAGACCACGGCGAGCACCTGATGGTGAAGTCCCTGCCGTCGCCAGGCGAGGAGCGCGTGCCCCAGCATCATTGCGAAGGCAACGTGCAGCGGCAGGATGTTGACCGCCGTAGCCAGCCAGGTGGTGGTGGGCAGCGTCAACGGGGTGAGCAGATAGCCCGCCAGCGGCAGCGCCGCCCAGGGGATGCCGGTACGTCCGATGGGGCCGGGGGCGGCGACCCGGCAGGCCCACGCGACGGCCCCGGCAGCCAGCAATTGGAGGAGCACCAGGGTGCCCACGGCGACGGGCCAGTTGAAGGGAGCGACGGTGGCCAGCAGCCACTCGATCAGCCAGGCCCCCGGCATGAGGTGCCCGTCATGGTTGCGCAGCAGCAGCTCAAGGGTCGGGGCGTCGAACTGGCGTGCCTGGGAATGGAGAGTGAGATCATCCCAGTAGTACCAGCCCCCGGCGGTGACCACGGTGCGCGCGGCGACCCCGACCACGACGATCAGGGTGAGAAGGAGGGCGCTCTTCCTGGGTGGGGTCGGCCGCGGCGGCGACTGCCTGATGGTGGCGATGGTCTGTCCCCTCCTGGTGCGTGGATTCCTGCGGACGGCCTGGCGTGGGCGGCGGTCGTGATGATGGCGTGTCCGGCGCCATACTATCGCCCGGCCGACCGCAGCTGTGGGAGGACATTGTGGGGTGCGCTCATTCTTCGTACCAGGTGGGTAGCGGCTCCACCTGCAGCCGGGTGTGGTCGCCGGGCCTGCTCAGCCCCAGAATCGCCCGGGCCACGAACGGCTCCTGTTCCAGCCTGTCCTCGACCTCCTGCAGCATTTCCCGGATGCGCGACTCCGGGTTGTCCCCGACCAGGTCGACGGAGGCGATGACGAGGATGCGGTCGGCGCCGACCCACTCAGTGTGCAGGAAACTGACCGACTCGGTGTTCGGATGGGTCAGAATCTGTTCCAGGAGCATGTTTCGGGCGAGGGGAGTGCCGGCTTCCCCGGTGAGGAAGACGGCGTTCTTGGCGATCAGCGTGATCGCCACGACGCCCAGGAGCACGCCGACGAGGATGGAGGCGACGGCGTCCCACACGGCGCTGCCGGTGACCTGGTGGAGGTAGAGGCCGAGGGCCGCGATCACCAGGCCGATCAGGGCGACGAAGTCCTCCAGGAAGACCGAGCGCAGCATCGGGTTCGAGGTGGTCCCCAGATAGCGCAGCTGGGAGATGTGACGCTTGGCGGCGCCCTGGCGGGTCTCCCGCCAGGCCTGCAGGAAGGAGGTTCCCTCCAGGACGAAGGCGACCGCGAGGACGATATAGGCCCAGAAGTAGGAGACCTCTTCATCCGGTGCTCCCAGCGCCTGGATGCCGTGCCAGATGGAGACCGCGGATCCCACGGTGAAGAGCCCGAAGGCGGCGAACATCGACCAGACATAGCCGGAGCGACCGTAGCCGAGTGGATGATCCGCATCAGGCGCACGCCTGGCACGGCGCTCGCCGATGATGAGGAAGATCTCGTTGCCGGCGTCGGCCCAGGAGTGGGCGGCCTCCGCGACCATGGCGGCGGAGCCGGTGAAGAGCGCGACGATGGATTTCGCCACCGCCACGAGGAGGTTCGCGAAGAAGGCGAGGATGACGGTCAGGGAGTTCTCACTGGTGGCCGTGGTGGCCGCTGCGGCCGGGTCGGCGGCATGGGAACGCGGGCTCATGGGAACAGCGTCCTTTCACGTGGAGTTCATGACGCACCTGCCGGAGTGTCATGCGGCTGGCCCCATTGTGCCCCGAACCTGTGGACGACGAGCTCCCCGGAAACTTCCCACCCGCTGCAGCAGGACGGGAACCCGGCGCCCCTGATGGCCGCGGAAGGCAGGTCTGATTCCCGGGAACACCCCGGCAGCCTTCTCCGCCGCCACCGGCACCGCCATCTTTGGCAGCCCGGTTGCCACCGCGGTGTCAGCCACCGGCAGAAGGAACCGAATAGAGCCCTATACAGATCATCTCAAAATGTGCGTTGAGCAGGCGATTTTACTAACTTCCGGAAATCCTGCTATATTTTTCTTCGTTGCCGACGACGAGCTCACCATAACGGGGAGTAGAGACCGGAAACGATAAGCGCCATTAGCTCAATTGGTAGAGCAACTGACTCTTAATCAGTGGGTTCGGGGTTCGATTCCCTGATGGCGCACCACAGAAACACCCGCCACCTGCACATCCAGGTGGCGGGTGTTGTCGCATCCGCGGAGCCGGGATCCTGAAACCCGGGGAATCCGGGAATCCCGCACCACCCCGCGCTTTTCGTGGCACGACGGTTCCGGCACGGAATACGTCGCTTCGGCGGCCGGCCGGACGGGAGACCCCACACAGTCGGACAGTGAAGAGGCGGTTCTGGCGGGGGAGCTGTTCAACTGTGGCAGCGAGTTGCGGAAGCGGATACCCGTACCGGGTTTACAACGATTCGATCACTCCCGGCCGAATCCGTGGTCTCCGAGTAATTAATGTTCCTAAAGTCCCGATATGGTTAGTGAGTGTCCATGGTGAGTAAAGGTGTATAAGAAGTGAAGAATTTTGGCAGCGGGCGGAACAGCTTAGGGCGGACGCTGGCTGTAGTGGTCGCCTCCGCACTGCTTGTCGCCGGGTGCACCATTGACCGCTCCGGTGGTCAGGGCGCCGGTTCAGCCACGGAGGCCGTCGTTGACGGCGCGGCGGCAGCCCAGGAGGCCGGCCCGCCGAAGGTGTCGGTCAAGGATGACGCCACGGGAGTCAACCCGGGTGAGCCGGTGACCGTCGAGTCCTTCGGTGACGGGCTGGCGGACGTGACGATGACGAACGAGTCCGGCAAGGAGGTCGAGGCGGAACTTTCGGCCGACGGCACGTCCTGGCGGACCACGGAAGACCTGGGCTATAACCGCACCTACACGGTCACGGCTGAGGACGAGAACGGGGAGACCACCGCTGTCACCTTCCAGACTGCCACGCCCGACTACACCTCCGGGGTGGCCCTGTCCCCGCTGCCGGACTCCACGGTAGGTGTGGGACAGACCATCGGTTTCCAGTTCGCCAACCCGGTCGAGGACCGGCAGGCGGCCCAGGACGCCATCGAGATCACCACTGAACCGAAGGTGGAGGGCGAGTTCTACTGGCTCAACAACTCCCTGGTCCGGTGGCGTCCGGCGGAGTACTGGCAGCCGGGCACGAAGGTCAGTGTCACTGCGGACATCTACGGTGTGGACTTGGGCGGCGGGAACTACGGCAGCGATGACAACGCCACCAACTTCACCATCGGTGACCGCGTGATCACCGAAGTGGACGACGCGACCAAGACCATGACGGTCTACCGCAACGGCGAGAAGTTGCGCACCATCCCGGTGTCGCTGGGGCGGGACGGTCAGTGGGCCACGCCGAACGGCACCTACATGATCGGTGATGAACACTCGTCCCTGCTCATGGACTCGGCCACCTTCGGACTGGGGTATGACGAGGGCGGTTACCGCACGCCGGTGGACTACGCCACCCAGATGTCCTACTCCGGCATCTTCGTCCACGCCGCCCCGTGGTCGGTCGGGGCCCAGGGAAACACCAACACCTCCCACGGCTGCATCAACGTCACCACTGAGGCAGCCCGTTGGTTCCAGACCGTGGTCAAGCGCGGGGACATCGTCACCGTGAAGAACACCGACGGCCCGGCCCTTTCCGGCTATGACGGCCTCGGTGACTGGAACATCCCGTGGTCTGAGTGGAGCAAGGGCAACGTCAACGAGACCTCTGCCTGGTAGAACTCACCTGCCGCCTCCGGCCCTGGTCGCCCCTCAACAGGGGAAGCCGGGGCCGGAGTGTTCCCGGCACCGCTGCCCGGGGACTCATCCGGTCTGCCGCCTGAGCTGCGGGGCCGGCCAACCCGGGGCAGCCGGGAAAGCCGGCCGCGGTACCGGACGGGCATGATGGGGAGCATGGTCGACAACCTCTCTTTGTCCATCCTGGACCGCGCGAACAGCCGCTCGGGCGGGAACACTCCTTCGGCGGGGGCCGATGCCGGGGCGCTGCGGGCGACGCTGGACCGGGCAGTGCTGGCGGAGGGGCTGGGATACCGCAGGTTCCTGGTTGCGGAGCACCACGGGGTGCCCGGCATCGCCGGTTCCACGCCGACTCTCCTGGCCACGGCGGTGGCTGCGGTGACCTCCCGCATCCGGGTGGGTACCGCCGGAATCATGCTGCCGGCCCACCAGCCGCTGGTCGTGGCGGAGCAGATCCTCACCCTGGCCGCCCTGTACCCGGGACGCATCGACGCCGGAATCGGCCGTTCGCTGGGATTCACGACGGCCGTGCGCGATGCCCTGCGCCAACCCGCGGACGCCGCGGAACGCTACCCTGACGATCTGGCGGAGCTGGTCTCCTATCTCCGGGGCCACGGCCCGATCACCGCCCGCCCGGCAGTGCCACAGCCCCCGCCGGTCTATGTGCTGGCCAACAGCCGGTCCATCCGGGCCGCCGCGGAAGCCGGACTGGGGGTCATCGTGGGTGGCCCGAAACTCTTCGACCGCTCCGTGGACCGGCATGAGGGACTGGAACAGTACCGGCGGCACTTCCGCCCCTCAGGCGTGCTGGAGCACCCGCACGCCATCATCGCCGCGAACATCGCCGTGGCCGACAGCCGCGCGGAGGCCCGCCGCCTGCTCGTGCCGGAGGCCTGGGCGCTGGCGTTGTCGCGGTCGACGGGGTCCTTCGATGCCCTGCGCCCGGCGGAGGAGCTGAATCCGGACACGCTCACCGCCCGCCAACGTGAACGGGTGGTCCGCAACATCGACAGCGGCATCCACGGCACCCCAGGCGAGGTGGAGTCCCGGCTGCACGAGCTTCTGGAGTTCACCGGCGTGGCAGAGCTCGTGGTCACCGGCGGCATGTGGGACCTGGATGGCCAGGCCCGCTCCGATGAGCTCCTGGCCGCGATGCTCCGCTGAACGGGAACGGGCTATTCGCCCAGCAGCTGCCGGGAGGCCAGGTCACGGTAGAGGGGGCTGGTCCGCAACAGTTCGTGGTGCGTGCCGCGGGAGTTCACCCGGCCGTCTTCCATCACGATGATCTGGTCGGCGTCGGTGACGGTGGACAGGCGGTGCGCCACCACGATCAGGGTCCGGTCCTTCGCGGTGGCCGCGATCGCGTCCAGGATCAGCTGCTCATTGTGGGAGTCAACGGCCGCGGTCGGCTCGTCCAGGAGCATGATCGGGGCGTCGGAAAGCAGGACCCGGGCCAGGGCCAGCCGCTGGCGCTCCCCACCGGAGAGGCTGATGCCACGTTCCCCGAGGGGAGTGTCCAGTCCCTCGGCGCCGCGGAACCGCCCGCCGAGATTGACCTGGTCCAGCGCGTGCCAGCACTCCTGATCCGTGGCGTCCGGATCGGCCAGGTGCAGGTTGTAGCGCACCGTGCCGGCCAGCACCGGGGCATCCTGTTCCACGTAGCCGATGGCGGCGCGCAGGCTCGCGCGGCTGATTCCGGTGATCGGGTGGCCGTCCACCCGGATCTCACCGCCGGTGGGGTCATAGAAGCGTTCCAGCAGCGCCAGGGAGGTGGACTTGCCCGCCCCGGAGGGGCCGACCAGGGCGGTCATCGTGCCCGCCGGAACGGTGAAGGAGACGTCGTGGAGGATGTCGCCGCCGCCGTCGCCGTCGGGGGTCGGTGTCGTAGCTGAAGCTGACGGCGTCGAAGTTGACCTCGCCGTCGCTGAGCGTGACCTCGGCACCGTCGGTGGGCTCCGGCTCGGTGTCGAGCACCTGGTGGATGCGGGTCAGGGCGCCCATGGCGCTGCGGACCGTGGTCACGGCGCCGAAGAGGGTCCCCAGCGGCATGGCCACCATGAACAGGAAGAGGACGAAGGTGACCAGGTCGGCCACCGCGATGTCACCGGCGGCCACCCGCACCCCGCCGATGCCGAGCACCGCGAGGAAGGACAGCTGCATGGCGGCCCCGGCCAGGGGCCAGAGGGCGGCCTCGATCTGCGCGATCTTCAGGCTGTGCCCCAGAGCGGTACGCGCCTGGCCGTCCAGCTCGGCGTTCATCCGGTCCTGGGCGTTCTGCGCCCGGATCGTGCGGATGGCGCCCAGGGCGTGTTCCATGTCGGCGCCGAGGACACCCACGGCCTCCTGGGTGCGCACGGTGTATTTCTGGATCAGCGAGCTCACCGAGACCATCACGCCCATGGTGAACACCAGCACCAGCAGGACCACCCCGAGCATCAGCGGATCCAGCAGCGCCATCAGGATGATGGCGCCGATGATGGTGACCAGGGAGCCGAGGGCGTCCACCAGGCCACCGGTGATCGCGGTGCGCACCAGGGTGGTGTCAGAGCCCAGGCGGGTGACCAGATCGCCGGTGCGCAGGTTGTCGAAGGTACGCACCGGCAGCCGCAGCATCGTCGCGATCAACTGACGGCGGGTGGTGAACACGGCCGTCTCCGCCGTGCGGCCCAACAGATACATCTGCACCGCGCCCACCAGACTGGAGAGGACGAGCAGACCGAGCAGCAGCCACACGAACCCCGTGACCGGCCCGCCACCGACGGCGTCGATGAGCCGGTTGATCACCACCGGCTGCGCGAGGTTGAGCAGCGCGGAGACCGCGGAGAGCACGACCGCCGCAATCAGCGGCACCTTGTGGTTGCGCAGCATCAACCACAGGGCACGCAGCGGCCTGGTGGTCTTCTGCTCATCGGTCAACGCATGGGTGGGCGGGGCCTGGGTGGCAGCCACAGTGCTCCTCTGACGTGGGTGGGGGAGGGAAACACACCCATGCTAATCGACGACGCCGGCGGCAGGTCCCGCTCTGCGGCGCCGCTGGGCCCCACCGGGTGGGACCGCAGCTCCCCGCCCTGCTGCATCCCGACCGGGACTACGATGGCGGGGACAATGCCGTTCGCTCCGACCCGGCCCGGTACCCGCCGCGGCGAGCAGGCGGTGGCCCACGCAGTGACGGGAAGGTGCCCCACCGTGATCGAATTCGACAATGTCAGCAAGCGCTACCCCGATGGGACGGTGGCGGTCTCCGGGTTCCACCGGGAGATCACCCCGCGGCAGGTCACCGCGCTGGTCGGTTCCTCCGGCTGCGGCAAGACAACCCTGCTGCGCATGGTCAACCGCATGGTGGACCCCTCGGCGGGCGCGGTGCGGGTGCGCGGCGAGGACATCTCCCGCACCGACCCCGTCCAGCTGCGCCGTTCCATCGGTTACGTCATGCAGTCCGGTGGTCTGCTGCCGCACCGCAGCGTGCTGGACAACATCGCGACCGTCCCCCTGTTGAACGGCACCGACCGGAAAACCGCGCGCGCCGGGGCCGCGGAGCTGCTCGACAAGGTCGGTCTCGACCAGGGTGTGGCCAGGCGCTACCCAGGGCAGCTCTCCGGGGGACAGCAGCAGCGAGTCGGGGTGGCCCGGGCGCTGGCCGCGGACCCGGACATCCTGCTCATGGACGAACCCTTCGGGGCCGTCGACCCGATCGTCCGGCGCTCGCTGCAGGACCTGCTGCTGCAGATCCAGGCCGAGCTGGCGAAGACGATCATTCTGGTCACCCACGACATTGACGAGGCGCTCCTGCTCGGCGACGAGATCATCGTGCTGCGCGAGGGCGCGGAGATCGCCCGGGACGGCACGCCGGAAGAGATCCTGAGTGATCCGGGCAGTGACTTCGTGGCGGACTTCGTGGGCGTCAACCGCGCCGACCGCCGGCTGGAGACCCGCATGGTGGCGGGCCAGAAGATCGTCGTCGACCATCGGGGCCGGCCGGTGGGGGTGATGGAATGATGCAGTGGCTCCAGTACGCCTGGCCGCGGGTGTTCCAGCTCTTGGCCGAACACCTCATCCTGACCGTCCCGGCGGTCCTGCTGTCCATCCTGATCGCCGTGCCCCTGGGTCTGTTGGCGGCCCGTCGGCCCCGGGCCGGTGGGGCGGTGCTGTCGGTGTCGACGCTGCTCTACTGCATCCCGGCGCTGCCGTTGGTGGTCATCCTGCCCGCCCTGATCGGAATCCCCCTGCGCTCCCGGACCACGATCATCCTCGCTTTGTGTGTCTACGGCACCGCGTTGCTGGTGCGCACCGCCTCGGACGCCTTCCGTTCGGTGCCCGCCGACGCCCGGGTGGCGGCGCTGGCGGTGGGAACCTCACCGCGCCAGTTGTTCTGGCGCGTTGATCTGCCGCTGGCCGTACCGGTGCTGATCTCCGGCATCCGGGTGATCACCGTCAGCACGGTCTCCCTGGTCACGATCGGGGCCCTGGTCGGAGTGCCCAGCCTCGGCAGCCTGTTCACCGACGGCTTTCAGCGCGGCATCGTCGTGGAAGTGCTCGTGGGCATCGTCACGGTCGTGCTACTGGCGCTGGTGCTCGACGGACTGTGCCAGCTGACCGGGAAAGCACTCGCACCGTGGCAGGGGAGGCTCCGATGACCTGGGCTGAGAAACTCTTCCTCGCGCTTTCCGACGGCGCCGCCTGGACCGCGGACGGCGGCTACCTCGACCGCATGCTGGAACACCTCGGGATCTCGGTGCTGGCGGTGGCCATCGCCGCACTGATCGCCCTGCCGGTGGGGGTGTGGGTCGGTCACCGCGGCAGCGGCGCCGGGTGGGTCGGTGGCATCGGTGGGGCCGCCCGGGCGATCCCCACGCTGGGGCTGTTGACGATCCTCGGTCTCGCCTTCGGCATCGGGCTGAGTGCTCCGTTGATCGCCCTGATCGTCCTCGCCGTGCCCTCGTTGCTGGCCGGGGCCTACGCCGGCGTGGGAGCGGTGTCCCGGGACGTCGTCGACGCCGCCCGCTCCAGCGGCTACACCGAGGCCCAGATCATCACCACGGTGGAGTTGCCCCTGGCCGCCGGCGTGCTGGTCGGCGGCGTCCGCAGCGCGCTGCTGCAGGTGGTGGCCACGGCGACGCTGGCCGCCTACGTCACTGACATCGGCCTGGGCGGGTACATCTTCGCTGGGCTGAAGACCCGGGACTACACCGACATGCTGCTGGGGTCGGTCCTGGTTGTCCTGCTCGCGTTGCTCTGCGAGCTGGTCATGTCCGCCGCCCAACGACTCTTCAGTCGCGCCACCCGCCGCGAACGCGGCTCCAACAACGTTCTGACCGTCTGACCTCAAAGGATCACCATGCCCTTCCGCCGGTTGCCCGCCGTCCTGGCCACTGTCCTCGCCGCCACCCTCGCCCTGGGCGCGTGCACCACCGGGGACCCGCTGGCCCCGGCGGACCGCTCCGACGACGGCACGGTCATCATCGGCTCCCAGGACTACTACTCCAACGAGATCATCGCCGAGATCTGGGCCCAGGCGCTGGAGGATGAGGGCTACCGGGTGGACCGCCAGTACCGCATCGGCCAGCGCGAGGCCTATCTGCCGGAGATCACGGCCGGCGCCATCGACCTGTTCCCGGAGTACGCCGGGCCGTTGCTGGTTTACCTTGACCCCGAAGCCACCGCAACCAGCCCCGCGGATGTCCACCGCGAACTCGCCGACACCCTGCCGGCGGGCCTGGACGCCCTTGAATTGGCCGAGGCGGCCGATCAGGACTCCTACGCGGTGACCGATGACTTCGCCCGGGAACACGACCTGCGCACGGTGACGGATCTGGCGAACGTCCCGGCCGAGCAGCCACTCAATCTCGGGGCCAATGCCGAGGCCCGGGAACGCCCCTACAGCCCCGAGGCCCTGGCGGAGGTGATCGGCCGGGACGTCGGCTTCACCCCGATCGAGGACAGCGGGGGACCGCTGACCATTCAGGCACTGACGGACGGGGACATCACCCTGGCGCTGCTCTACACCGCCGACCCCATGGTCCGGGACAACGGTCTGGTGACCCTGGAAGATGATGCCGGACTCTTCCTCGCCTCCAATGTGGTGCCGCTGGCCAGTGACAACGTGGATGAGCGGGCCCGGGAGATCATCGACGAGGTCAACGCCGACCTGGACACCGATGAGCTGGTCGCCCTCAACGCCCGCAGCGTGAACGAGCAGCTGCCCTCAGAGATCATCGCCGGCGAGTGGCTGGCGCAGCGCTGACCCCTTCCCGGAGGACGGATCAGCGGTCCGCCTCCACCGGCATCCAGATCTCACAGGTGGCTTCGCTGAAATCGGCGTTGTGGCCGAGCGTGGCCAGGGCCGAAGGGCCGGGGCGCAGCCGCCACGGATTGGAGGGGAACCAGTCGCTCGCAGTGGCGGCCCACGCCGCCTGCACGGTTTCCGGGTGCGGGCCAGAGGTCCGGAAGATCACCCAGTCCCCGGCGGGGACGGTGATCACGTCCAGGCTCTCCGGCAGATCCGTGGTCTCGGTGACGGACACGCCGTGCAGGTAGGTCAAGCCGCTGCCCTCCGCGGCGTCGGGTTCGCTGTCGGTCACCCCGACTACGCCGGGTGGGGTGCCCTCCGGCGAGTGTTCGGCCAGCGTACGCAGCAGACCGTGCTGCTGTTCGTCGAGGGAGGTGATGTGGTTGATGATGTGCGGGTTCGCGCCCTCGTAGAGCAGCGGAACCCGGGTGGCATAGCCCGCGAAGTAGATCTCGGGGCAGGTGGTTATCCGGACGTCCATGGGGGTGCTCCCTTCTACGGCGAGGCGGAACCTCACCACGTGCTGGTTGGAGATCGGTCCACCGTTGGCCCGCAACTGCGCCGGGCTCATGCCGTGAACGGCGTGGAACGCCCGGTTGAACGCCTCCGTGGAGGAGTAGCCGTGCCGGACCGCGACGTCGAGCAGCGTGTCCGTCCCGGACAGCAGGTCAGCGGCGGCCCGGGTCATCCGGCGGCGCCGCAGATACTCGCTCAGCGGCATGCCCGCCAGCGAGGAGAACATCCGCCGCAGATGGTAGCCAGTGGTGGCGTGCCCGCGCGCGAGGGCCTCGACATCAATTTCGGCGTCCGCGCCGCGGGCCAACTGTTCCTCAACATGGTCGATGAGGTGATTGAGCGAACCGATCATGGCACCTATTCTCACGGAAGCCGGGAGCCCGCCGCCCGATCACGGCGATCCGTTTCGGTCGGGTCCCGGTCCGGTTCAGGGACGTCTGTCCGTCTCAGTTGCGCAGGTAGGGGCCGGTCACGCTGGCGGGGTCGGCGGCCAGTTCCGCCGGGGTACCGGTGGCGATGATCCTCCCGCCCCGCGTCCCGGCGCCGGGGCCGAGCTCGATCAGATGGTCGGCGCGGGCGAGCACCCGGAGATCGTGCTCGACGACGATCACGGTGTTACCGCGGTCCACCAGGCGGTTGAGCTCCGTGACCAGCAGGTCCACATCTGCCGGGTGCAGCCCCGTGGTCGGCTCATCCAGCAGGTAGACGGTGTGTCCGCGGGCCGGCCGCTGCAGCTCGGTGGCGAGCTTGATGCGCTGGGCCTCACCGCCGGAGAGCTCGGTGGCGCGCTGGCCCAGGGTCAGGTACCCCAGCCCCACCGCGTCGAGGGCCTGCAGCGCCCGGGAGATGCGGGCGTCGTCACCGAAGAACTCCCGGGCCTTGCGCACGCTCATCGCCAGCACCTCCGCGATGTTTTCTCCCCGGTAGGTCACCTCCAGGGTCTCGGGCGCGTAGCGGGTGCCGTGGCAGACCGGGCACACCGCGTAACTGCCCGGGAGGAACACCAGCTCCACCTCGATCTGTCCCATTCCGGAGCATTCCGGGCAGCGCCCCTCGGGCACGTTGAAGGAGAACTGGCCGATGCCCCAGCCGCGCTCTCTGGCCGCCGGGGTGTCCGCGAAGAGCCGGCGCACGCGGTCGAAGAGACCGGTGTAGGTGGCCAGACAGGAGCGCGGGGTGCGCCCGATCGGTTGTTGGGTGATGGTGACCAGCCGGTCCACCTGGTCCCGGCCGGTGACCTGCCGGACCTGCGCCGGCGGTTCGGCTGCCCAGGGCGGGGTGCCCCCGGCCTCGGGGGCCTCGGTGTCGGTGGCCACCAGGCGGTCGGAGAGGGCGTCGGAGAGCACGTGGGTGACCAGGGTGGACTTGCCGGCACCCGAGACCCCCGCCACGCCGGTGAAGACCCCGAGCGGGAAGGTGGCGTCGAGGTTGCGCAGGGTGCGGGCGGTGATGCCGGAGAGGGCGAGCTCACCGCTGGGCTGCCGCGGCGCCGCCGTCAGCTCCGGTAGGGGCGAGCCCAGGTAGTCCGCGGTGCGGGAGTCACGGACCTCGGCGAGGCCGGCCGGCGGCCCGGAGTAGAGCACCGCACCGCCCTCCACCCCGGCGCCGGGGCCGACGTCGATGATCCAGTCTGACTGCTCCACCAGGGACATGTCGTGCTCGACGAGCAGTACGGAGTTGCCCTCGGCGAGGAAACGGCGGAACAGCGTGGTCAGCACGTCCTTCTCGGAGGGGTGTAACCCGGCGGAGGGCTCGTCGAGGACATAGGCGACCCCGAAGAGCCCGGAACGCAGCTGGGCGGCCAGACGCAGCCGCTGCAGTTCCCCGGTGGACAAGGTGGTGGCTGCGCGATCCAGGGACAGGTGTCCCAGCCCCAGTCCGACCACGGTGTCCAGCACCGGCAGCACGGTGGGTAACAGCAGGGCCTCCGCCTCCTGCTCGGGGGAGTGCTCTGCGCCGGCGAGCTCCTGCCCGCGGGCGCCGAGCACCCGGAGCAGCTCGGCGGCGGGCAGCGCGTTGAGCTCCGGGATGGCCCGACCCAGATAGGTCACCCGCAGTGCGTCCGGGTTCAGGCGGTGGCCGTGGCAGGTGGGGCAGAGGCGCTGCGACATGTGGCTCAGCGCCCGGCGCCGCGAGGTCTCCGCCTTCGAGTTCGCGGTGTGCAGCAGGTAACGCTGCACGGAACGCCAGGTGCCCTGGTAGGTGCCCTGGGTCTTGTCCGCTCCGCGTACCGGATGGACCGTGACCACCGGCTGTTCCTCGGTGAACAGGATCCACTGCCGGGTCTGCTCCGGCAGCTCCTGCCACGGCAGCTGCGTATCGACGCCGAGGGTGTCCAGGATCTCGCGGAAGTTCTTGCCCAGCCAGCCGCCGGGCCAGGCCTCGATGGCGCCCTCGCGGATGGTGAGCGTGGGGTCCGGGACCATGGAGGCCTCGGTGGGTTCGCGCAGCACGCCGGCGCCGTGGCAGGTCGGGCACATGCCCTCGGTGGTGTTCGGGCTGAACGCATCCGAGGTCAGGTGGTTGTTCGCCAGGACAGAGCCCTTGGCCAGGACCTCCGCCGGGTGATCGCCGGCGCGGGAGTACAGCAGGCGGATGGCGTTGGACAGGTTGGTCACGGTGCCGATGGTGGAGCGCGGTCCGCCACCGGAGGTGCGCTGCTCGAGAGCGACGGTCGGCGGTATCCCGCTGATCGCCTCCACCCGCGGATCCACGGCGCTGCCGATCAGGCGACGGGCGAAGGGGGCCACCGATTCCAGGTAGCGACGCTGGGATTCACCATGGATGGTGCCGAAGGCCAGGGAGGACTTCCCGGAGCCGGAGACCCCGGTGAAACTGATCAGCTTTCCCCTGGGGAAGTCCACGTCCACCCCGCGCAGGTTGTGCAGCCGCGCGCCCCGCACCCGGATCAGAGGGTCATCGGAGAGGTCATTCGGGTTCAACGGGGAGGTGGGACTTGTCATGGCGACCAGCCTAACAACGCCGGTGACCCCCGCCGGGGCTGATCGATGTGGAGCTGGGTGCGACCCTAGTTGGCCAGGTACAGCGCCGGGTCGGTCAGCTTGCCGGCGGCGCTGGTGTCCAGGTAGACCGTGACATCGGGGTGCTTCTGCAGGATGCTGACCGGCCACTCCGGGGTGACCTGCCCCTCGATCAGGGCGTGCACGGCGTCCGCCTTGCCCTCGCCCAGGGCGATGAGCACGAGTTTCCGGGCCTCCATGATGGTGCCCAGGCCCTGGGTCAGGGCCAGCTTCGGCACGGCGGAGACGTCATCGTCGAAGAAGCGGGCGTTGTCGCTGCGCGTCTGATCGGTCAGCGCGATGGTCCCGGTCCGGGAATCGAGTTCGGAACCGGGCTCGTTGAAGGCGATGTGACCGTTGGAGCCGACGCCCAGGATCTGCAGATCCACCCCGCCGGCGACGGTGATGGACTCGTCGTACTCACGGGCCTCCAGCTCCACGTCCTCGGCCAGGCCGTTCGGGCCATGGATGGTGCCCTCGGCGAAGTCGAGGTGGGAGGCGAAGTCCCGGTCGATGACGTTGAAGTAGCGCTCCGGGTGATCCTCGGCCAGGCCGACGTACTCGTCCAGCATGAAGGCCTGCGCCTGCGCGAAACTCAGGCCGGAATCCCGGTGCCGGCGGGCCAGTTCCCGGTAGACCGCCAGCGGACTGGAACCGGTGGCGACACCGAGGTTGGCGTTCGGCTTCTCGCTCAGCAGCTGCTGGATGGAATCCGCGATGGCGGATCCGATGGCATCAAGGTCGGCGTGGACGATTACTTTCACCGGGTGGTACTCCTTCGCTGCGGGTGAGCCGCATGGAATGGTGGACTGGGGAGGGTGACTGCCGGATCTGCGGCACGGTGGATTCTCCCCCACAGGGGGAGAATGCGGGGACCGGTACCGGGCAGCCGCGTCTTTTCAGGGAATCAGGGCATTTTAACACCTTCCCAACGGAACGTAGGGGCGGTGGCGGTGTGATTCGGTGCGGAGCGCGGCCTGAATGACCGGGTGGGTGGAGTTCTGGTTCGTGAGGGGTGTGGGTTGGGGCGCGGTTGGTGGTGGCGGCGCCGTATTCCACCGGTTCGGCCGCTGTAAGTGGAGGTGACCTTGGGCCGGGGATATCAGAGCCAGCGTCGCTCCGTGGCGGAGGTATGACGGGGAATGCAGTTACAGATACACCACGCTAACGGAACAGTGGGGAGCTGTTTCTGGAGGATCCGTGCCACCTGACGAAGAAAAGGATCTGAGAGGTGTGCGCGACAACTACGAAAAGCGTGCTGTCCCGTGCAGTCTTCGCGGCCCAAATTGTGGGTTAACCCGAGTATCCCGCAACCCGAGCTGGCGGCAACGAAATCTCCCCGTCGAATACTGGAGGTACTCGACGGGGAGATTCCCGTTAGGGGTGGCTGACGGGGCTCGAACCCGCGACACCCAGGATCACAACCTGGTGCTCTACCAGCTGAACTACAGCCACCATCGCTGTCTGTGCAGCGAGGAACAGCTTAACCCACGGTGCCGGAATTACAAAAACCGCTGGTAGCTGGCGGTAGCGGCGTCGGCGGCCTCGTGCGCCTCCGTGGAGTTCGGGCCCGGGTGCGGGACGAAGACGCTGCGGCGGTAGTAGTCCAGCTCGCGGATGGACTCCACGATGTCGGCCAGCGCCCGGTGGGCCATGCCCTTCGGCGGTTGGTTGTAGTAGACCTTCTGATACCAGCGCCGTGCCAGCTCCTTGATGGAGGAGACGTCGATCATCCGGTAGTGCAGTGCGGCATCCAGGTCCGGCATCTGCTCGCGGAGGAAGGCGCGGTCCGTGGCGATCGAGTTGCCGGCCAGCGGCGCGGGGTGGGCCGGGTCGCAGTGCTGGTTGATGAGCTCGATCACGGCCTGTTCGGCTTCGGCCATCGTGACGGTGGACCTGCGGATCTGTTCGGCCAGGCCGTTCTCGTTGTGCATGTTGGTGACGAAGTCATCCATCTCCGCCAGTTCCTCCTCGGTGGCGTGGACCACCAGGTCCACCCCTTCACCGAGGATGTTCAGATCGGCGTCGGTGACCAACGCAGCGATCTCCACGATGACGTGGCGGTGGATGTCCAGACCGGTCATCTCCAGGTCGATCCAGACCAGGCGGTCGTTCTTCGCGGGGGTTGTATCAGGCATATCTGTCCATTCTCACAAATCTGGGAAAGCACTCTTGATCTAACCACGCCGGATGGGCGGCACCTGGGGGAGGTGTGCGCCCGTTGCCCACGGCGTCGGTGAACGATCTAACTCATCTTCGAGTAGAACCAGCCCATGACCGGGGAGAGGAGCCCCGTGGGGGCGTAGGCGGAAACGGTGTTCATCGCTTTCGACAGCGGTCCGGGAACCACGCGGCGCTTGTTCTTCGACATCGCCTCCAGGGTCTCGGCGGAGCAGGACTCGTAGGTGGTCCACAGGAAATCAGGGACCACCCTGTCCACGATGGACTGCTCCGCGGCCGGAATCTCGTTGGCCCGCACCGGGCCCGGTGCCAGTAGGGTGCAGTGCACGCCGGTCTTCTTCAGCTCATAGTGCAGAGCCTCGGTGAAGGCGTTGACCCCGGCCTTGGTGAACACGTAGGTGGCGTTGTTGGGGATCGGCACGTTCCCGGCTGCGGAGCCGACGTTGCAGATCGCGCCCTCGCCGCGTTCGACCATGGCCGGCAGTGCCGCATGCGTCAGTCGGAACACGGCGGTGGCGTTGAGCTCGAACTGGCTGGTCTCGTACTCCCAGTCCTGCTCCAGGAACGGTCCGAAGCTGGCGATGCCCGCGGAGTTGACCAGGATGTTGATCTCGCGGTCCGCGATCGCCCCGATCAGTGCGGTGACCTCACTCTCCTTGGACAGGTCGGCGGCGTGGACGTCGACGGTGACGCCGTGGGCGTCGCGAAGCTCCTGGGCCAGATCCTCGAGCACCGCTCCGCGGCGCGCAACGATGATCAGGTTGTGGCCGAACTTGGCCAGGTCGCGGGCCATGGCCTCACCAATGCCCTGGCTGGCGCCGGTGATCAGGGCCCGGGAGTTCGGGCCGGGGGTGGGAAGTGCCATCGGTGGGTCCTTCGGGATCGTGCGGGTGTGGACAATGTCCACAACGCTAATCGACGCCGTGGAGACCGGGGTGCAGGCGGTGCGGAATGGTTGGCGGGGGAGGCCCCGGTAATTCATCTCACACCCTGGCTCGTTCTCCCCGGCACGCGTGCGATTTCGGGCCCACCGGCCTGCCGGACTGTTCGAAGCCGGTGACTCCCCGGGAACAGATGGCCCGTATTTCCGGTTGTATGGCGATATGAGTACCCGTCTGTTTGAACCTGTCCGCATCGGCAACCACGAGCTGAACAATCGAGTGACCATGGCCGCCTTGACCCGGCAACGCGCGGGTGAAGATGGCATCCCCACCGAGCTGCATGTCGAGTACTACTCGCAGCGGGCTTCGGCGGGGCTGGTGGTCACCGAAGGTGCTTTCCCGGCCTTCACCAACCGGGCGTTCCCGGGACAGGCGGGGATCGCCGATGTGGAGCAGCAGGCCGGCTGGGAACCCGTCGCAGACGCCGTGCACGAGCGCGGAGGCGTGATCTTCATGCAGATCATGCACGGCGGGAGAGTCTCCCACCCGAACCTGCTCCGTGGGAACACCCCGGAGGCGCCCAGCGCCATTGCACCGAACGTGGACATCCATACCTTCGACGGGAAACTCCCGGCCCCGGAACCACGGTCCCTGGAAGCCGGGGAGATCCCACGCATCATCGCGGAGTTCGCCACCGCCGCCCGCAGGGCCGTCGACGCCGGTCTGGACGGCGTGGAGATTCACGGCGCGAACGGTTACCTCCTCCACGAGTTCCTGGCGGACTCGGCGAACCAGCGCACGGACAACTACGGCGGTTCGCCGGAGAACCGGGCCCGGTTGCTGGTTGAGGTGATTCGCGCGGTTGCGGATGAGATCGGCGCGGAGCGCACGGCTTTCCGGATCTCGCCGCAGCACGGCGTGCAGGGGACCGTCGAGCCCGACGCCGCCGATGTGAAGGCCACCTATGACGCCGTCTTCGACGGAATCGCGGACCTGAACCTGGCGTACGTCTCGCTGCTCAAGGGGGACCCCGATGATGAGGTGGCGCGCTTCGTGCGCACGCGGGTGCAGGACGATCTGGGGATTCCGCTGATCCTGAACACCGGCTTCGGGGTGGTCACCCAGTTGCAGGAGACGAGGTACCTGGTGGATGAGCTGGGTGCGGATGCGGTGGCGGTCGGCCGCATGCTGATCGCCAACCCGGATCTGGCCGAGCGCTGGCGCGATGGTGTGGAGCTGAATGCCCCGGACCCGGCCACCTTCTATGTCGGTGGTCCGAGCGGATACGTCGATTACCCCTTCGCCCACGCCTCCCAGCCCTCGGCGTAGCGGCGAATCGGGGGACGGTAAGTTTCCGGCGGTGGGGACGCTGCGCCGGGGCGCCCCGAGCCGGGTCCTCCCGGAGGGAGAGGGGCTCCCGCAGACTGTGAAGAGACTGCTGAAGTTCCGGTCAGGTGTTGTTAACATAACCTTTATCGGTAATTAATAGGTAGGACATTAAGGACCCATAAGGTGCTGGGGCGTACCTGAAAAATCCTGTCTCTCACGAGGAGTCTGTTCATGTCCCTACGGAGATTCCGTGCCAGCGCTGTGCTCGCCCTCAGTGTCCCTCTGGCCACCTCCCTCATCCTGACCGTCCCCGCCGCCGGCGCCCAGAATCTCAGCGGCGCACTGGGTTCTTCCGATGTCCTCGGTTCCTCCAGCCTGCCGGGCTCCTCCGAGCTCCCGGACAGTCCTGGGCCCGGAGCCGGCACCGGCAACGACGGTCTCTACGAGGGCGGCGTCGAAGTGGTGGAGGGCGAGGCTGAGAACCAGGACGTCATCACCGGCCAGGTCTTCGACGACACCAACCGCAACTCCGCCCTCGACGGGGATGAGGCCGGGATCGAGGGGGTCTCCGTCACCAACGGTGTGGACGTGGTCATCACCGACGCTGAGGGGCGCTACGAGCTGCCGGCCAGCGACAACATGACCGTCTCCGTCACCCAGCCCGCCGGGTGGCAGGTGCCGGTGGACGGGCAGATGTTCGCCCAGTTCTCCTACAACCACCTGCCCGAGGGCTCCCCGGACCTCCAGTTCGGCGGCCTGGAGCCGACCGGACCGGTCCCCACCGCGGTGAACTTCCCGCTGGCCCAGTCCGAGGCCACCGGTGCCCCGCAGCAGTCCTGCCCGATCGCCACCGACACCCAGACCTACGACATGGAGGAGGTCGGCTGGGCGGCCCAGGGCGCCACCGCCGACCTCATGCAGCGCGACGACTACGCCGGTTGCGGCATCCTGCTGCTCGGCGACAACGTCGGCGATGATCTCTCCCTCAATGACGAGCTCAAGGGACTCTACGCCGAGGCCAACGGCCCGGTCCGTGCGCTGCCCGGCAACCACGACCTGGACTTCGACGTCGCCGACGACACCCACTCCACCGACACCTACCGGCGCGACTTCGGCGCGCCGTACTACAGCTACGACGTCGGTGACACCCACTTCGTGGCCCTGGACAACATCATCTACAACGGTGCGGACGCCGACGGCAACGGCGGCTACGTCGAAGCCATCGACCAGCAGCAGCTGGAGTGGCTGCGCAATGACCTCGCCCAGGTGGACAACAACCAGCAGATCGTCATCGCCGCTCATGCCCCGATCATCGGTTACAAGGAGGTCATTACAGATAACGCTCCGGAACTCTACGAGATCCTCGCCGACTACCCGAATGCTGTGACCGTCGGCGGACACACCCACACGCTGGAGCACCACCGGGCCGGCGACACCCGCGCCGAGTGGGCCGAGCAGGGGATCACCGAACTGACCCACGATCAGATCATCGCCGGCGCTGTCTCCGGCGACTGGTACTCCGGCGGACTCAACGACAACGGTGTGCCGCACGCCTACACCCAGGACGCCGCCGAACCGGGCATCTACACCTTCGAGTTCGACGGCACCGAGCGCAGCGGCTACTACACCGTCCGCAATGAATCCACCGACCACCAGTTCCTCACCGGCATCAACTCCCCGAGCTGGCGGGAGTGGGCCGACGACGCCCAGGCCTGGCAGGACAATGACAAGCAGGGCGACGCCCCGGCCGAGATCGACCCGCTGACCGTCAGCCGGGAGGACCTGGCCAACGGTGAGTCCTGGCTGACCACGAGCTTCTTCGGCGGATCCACTGACGCCGCCGTCACGATGGCCATCGACGGCGGGGAGGCCGTCACCGCCGAGCACACCCAGCCGGCCGAGGGCGAGGCCCTCAACAAGGGCTGGGAGTTCACCGAGACCATCTCAGCCACCCACAACCTCGCCAACTCCGGAAACGTCGCTCAGGCCAGCCCACACGTGTGGCGCGCCGGGCTGCCGGAAACGCTGGAAGCCGGTGAGCACACCGCAGAGATGACCGGCACCGACGCCCACGGGCAGACCTGGACGGAGACTGTCACGTTCACCGTCACGGAGTAACCTGGGCCGCTACACCCGGTCCCGCCGCCAGGCGAGGAGGGACAACAGCGCGCCAACGATTGCAGCCACCAGCCAGATCAGTCCAGAAACAGGCAGGGCGGGTTGGTGGATTGCGTTGCTCAAGGGGGCGTACATAGTCCATCCGTAGGTCATCGGACCTGGTAGCCGGAGCAAGGTCCCGGTGCCCATGGCCAAGCAGAACATCGCCACCGGGAACGTGATCCAGAACCACGGGAACTGCCGACGCCCCACCGGAGCGTCGGCAGTTCGCCGTCGCGGTAGCACGGCACCGGCCACGAGAATCACGATCAGGAGCGCGAAGAGCATCAGCCAGGTCATGGAGCCAAGCTTAAGGGAAAATTAAGGTGAGCGACGCCAAGGTGGGAGGACTGCTTGTCGGGGCAGGGGCGCGGAGGCCACCGGGGCGGGCACGATAGAGGCCACGCCGGGTGATTTGCCGCCCTCCAGCAGTACACCGCACTGCCCAGAAAAAGATGAAGTGCCCCCAGCAGGACTCGAACCCGCGACCAGCCGGGTAGAAACCGGATGCTCTAATCCACTGAGCTATGGGGGCTTAAACGGAACCTGCCACCACACGACAGGTCCCCACGCGTTCCCACCACCACAGGAAGGAACCACGATGGTGCACTTTACCGTAATCAAAACGCCGGAGGAAAACGTCTCCGACTGTCCACCCGAACGTGTCGTCCCACCGGTCGGAACCTGGGCCGGACAGTTTCATAGTTTCGTTACGGTGACCTGTGCCTCTCCGGGCTTTTGCGGCTTAGGGATACCGGCTAGGCACGGCTAGGGTAAAGCCATGGCGGAAATCGAGGGCACCGACACGGGTTCCGGCACCACTGCCGGGACGGCGATGGCGGACACCAGCAACAGCACCACAACCAGGGCAGGCGCCCCTTCTCAAAAGCGGAAGGTACGCAGCACGTGGCCGTTGTACCTGATCTTCGCGATCGTCGCCGGCACCGTCGGCATGACGATCGCCCTTGGTTTCGTCTCCGAGAACCTGGCTGCCCTGGGGCTACCCGATCCGGGGCTTACGACCACCGCCGGGCTGCCCTTCTTCCGGGCGGCCGGCTGGATCTTCGCCTCCCTGGCGGTCGGCTCCTACCTGTTCTCGGCGTTTCTGATCTCGCCGAAGCTGCCCGGACAAGACAACACCAAGCTGCGTGGGGCACCGCTGAGCGTGGACGGCCATCTGGCCTCCCGGACCGGGTCCGTGGCCGCGATCTGCTTCGGCCTCATCGGCATTCTGATGATTCCGCTGGTGCTGTCCGACGTCTCCGGTCAACCGTTCAACGTGGCGGTGCAACCGCAGGCGTGGGGGGCCGCCCTGGAACAGGTGGCCACCGCCGTGGCCTGGGCCTGGGTGGCCGCGATTTCCCTGGTGGTCGGGGTGGCCGGCCTGTTCACCCGGAAATGGATTACCCAGCCACTGCTGTTCGTCGGGTCGATCCTGATGATCGTTCCGCTCGGCCTGGAGGGACACTCCGCGTCCGGCGGCAGCCATGACTACGGCACGAACTCCTTCCTCTGGCACCTGCTCTTCCTGGTGCTCTGGATCGGCGGACTGATGGCGTTGATCGCCCACGGCCGTCGCCTGGGACCGGACCTGGACGTCGCCGTGGAGCGATACTCCAAGCTCGCCATCGTGGCGGTGCTCGCCATGGCGGTCTCCGGCCTGGTCAACGCTGCGATCCGGATCGAATGGTCGGACTGGTTCACCAGCAGCTACGGCCTGCTCGTGGTGGCCAAGACCGCCGGCGTGGTCATTCTCGGCTTCTTCGGCTTCGTCCACCGTCAGCTGACCATCCCGCAGATCCGCCGGAACCCGGACAAACACGGCCTGTTCCGCCGCGTCGCCGTTGTCGAGGTGCTGGTAATGGCAGCTGTCACGGGTGTGGCGATCTCCATGGGGCGGACCCCGCCGCCCGCACCGGACGATCCGAACCTGTCCACCATGGCCATCCGCATCGGCTTCGACCTGTGGAAGGAACCCACCTTCCTGAACATCTGGACGATGTGGCGCTTCGACATCATGTTCGGCACGATCGGGATTGCCCTGGCCGCCGCGTACATCTGGGGCGTGGTCAAGGTCCACCGCAAGGGGGGCCAGTGGAAGAAGATCCGTACATTCTGGTTCCTCCTCGGCTGCCTCGGGCTGGTGCTGACGATGAGCTCCGGTATCGGCATGAACATGATGGCCATGTTCTCCATGCACATGATCGGCCACATGATCCTGTCCATGACGCTCACCGTGTTCTGGGTGCTCGGTGCTCCGCTCTCCCTGATCCTGACAGCTGTGGACCCGGGGCCACCCGGGAAGCCTGGACTGCATGAGTGGGTGCAGGTGCTGGTGAGGAGTCCGCTGCTGAAGGTTCTGATGCACCCGGCAGTGAACACGATCCAGTTTCTGGTGATCTTCTACCTGCTCTACGTCACCCCGCTCTTCGACGTCCTGGTGTACGAGCACGCCGGGCACCTGGGCATGAACTTCGTGTTCATCATCTCCGGCTACCTCTACTACTGGGAGATGATCGGGCCAGACCCGAAGCCGGAGGAGCGTTCCACCCTTTCTCGCCTGGGCTGGCTGGTCTTCTCCATGCCCTTCCACCTGTTCTTCGGCGTGTACCTGATGCAGCTGAACGACCTTCTGGGTGCGAGCCTCTACACCGCCATCGATCTGCCCTGGGACATCGATCTTCTGCAGGACCAGAAGACGGGCGGCGGCATCGCCTGGGCGGCCGGCTCCTTCCCGCTGACCATCGTCTTCGGCGTCCTGTTCAACAACTGGCGCAAGGAGGACCGGGAGCTGGAGAAGGAGATCGACCGCAAGGCCGAGGAGGACGACTATGACGAACTCGACGCCTATAACGCGATGCTCGCGCACATGAGCGCCGACGATGACCTCCAGCAGCGCTACCACCGTCAGGAATTCCCGGAGCCGCAGGACGGGGGCGCGGACACCACGGCAGGGGAGAAGTAGCCCAGCGCCTTCTGCTTTATAACGCCCCGCAGACCCGTCCCCCGCCGATCGCCCGGGGCGCTGCTGAGCCCGCAGCCGCCCCATCCTCTCAGGGGATTAGAATGAACCGACAACACCCGAGGCGGGAAAGGGGAGGGGTGGGCTAACCGTGGCGAACTCGAAGTCCGGGGAGACAGTCCTGCAGCGGGTGGTCCGCATCCTGGAGGCCTTTGACCACGAACATCCCGCACGCACCGCCGCGGAGATCGCCCGTTCCACTGAGTTGTCCCCATCCACTGCGCACCGGTTAGCCACAGAAATGGTTGAGGTGGGCCTGCTGGGCCGTCATGAAAACGGCCAGTTCGTCATCGGGCGCCGGGCTTGGGAACTGACGGCCCGTTCGAGCCCCCTGGAAGAGCTGCGCACCAAGTCCCAGCCAGTGATGGAGGCCGTACACTCCACCCTGCAGGAGAAGATCTTTCTCACGGTGCCGGACTATGAGGGTGGCAGCGTGCTCTACCTGGAGCGGTTGGACCGCTACGGGGACGGCGAGTTTGTGGCGCAGCAGGCGGGCCGGATGCGCTTCTACAACACCTCACCGGGGTTGGTGCTGCTCGCCCACACGACACCGAAGATCCGGGACCGTATTCTGCAGGGTCCGTTGCTTGACGAGCAGACGGGCGTGGTCACTGAAGAGTGGTGGGTGCGCACCAAGCTCGCCGAGATCCGCTCCCGCGGCTACATCGCGATGGAAAGTGCGTTGACGCCGGGAAACTCCGCCTATGCAGTGCCGGTCTTCGGTCCGGGCAATAAAATTCTGGCGTCGTTGTCGGTGGTGGCCCGATCGGGAGAGGTCAATGAAGCGGTGGTCATTTCCGTGTTGGTCACCGCTGGCCGATCGTTGTCCCGGGAACTGGGGGCGGGGCAGCAGTCCGGCCGGGCCCTACCATGGCTGCAGTGACGCTGTCCCCGGCGCAGTGCAGGGTCATCGTCCTCGTTGGTTGAGCTGTGGGCGGAGCTGCGCCCCGCAGAAAAGGTGGCGCCGCAACACCTGACTCTGCGGAGACACCCCGGATATGACGCCCACCGCGCGAGACTGAGGGACGACGCAGTCAAGGAGGCCGCAGTCCCGTTAAAAGGCCGGTAGAGCTGGGGGAATGTTCAATCTCCGGGGCTGCCACCGCTCTTGTGAGAGGTGCGCTGAGCGCACAACTCGCCGGTTCATCCCATTCAATGGGAGAAAAATGCTTTCTGTTTCGCGTGGAATTTATGATCCCCAACACAGACATTCTGAATAGTTGTCTGAAACACATTTGCTGTGGATCTTGGACCCATCACGACAGGAGCCTCCTGATGAGCATCAAAACCAACCAGGCGACGACGGAAATCACCGCGTCAGCTACGGCCCAGAAGAAGTCACCCAAAAAGGCGGCCTTCGCCTCGCTGCTCGGCTCCACCCTCGAGTACTACGATTTCGTGCTCTATGGAACAGCATCGGCGCTGATCTTCAACCACCTGTTCTTCCCGCAGGGGGACGCGATGGTCGCCACCATGGCGTCCCTGGCCACCTTCGGTGTCGCATATATCGCCCGGCCTATTGGCGGCCTGGTCATGAGCCATGTGGGTGACAAGGTCGGCCGGAAGAAAGCGCTGATGATCACCCTGATCATCATGGGAGTGTCCTCCTTCGCCATCGGCATCCTGCCCACCTACGAAAGTGTCGGCGTCCTCGCCACGATGTTGCTGCTGCTCTGTCGGATCGCGCAGGGGTTTTCCGCCGGGGCGGAATCCGCCGGTGCCTCCACGTTGACCATGGAGCACTCCCCGGAGGGACGACGCGGCTTTTTCACCAGCTCGGTGATGGTCGGGTGCTCCGCCGGCAACGTGCTCGCCGGTGTCGTTTTCCTCCCCTTCCTCATGCTGCCTGAAGAACACCTGATGAGCTGGGGCTGGCGCATCCCGTTCCTGCTCTCAGCGGTCGTGCTGCTGGTGGCCTACTGGGTGCGTACCCACCTGGAGGAGGCACCGGTCTTCGATGAGGCCCAGGATTCCGGTGAGACTCATGCCATCCCTGCCGTGCGGGTGCTCAAGACGCAGTGGGTGGATGTCCTGCGCATCGTGTTGATCACCGTGTACTCGGTCATCCAGACCACCTACATGGTCTTCGCTCTGAGCTATGCGACCGAACACGGCGGTGTGGATCGTTCCACCATGGTCCTAGTCAATACGGTGGCCATGGCGATCTCGATCGCCACCATCCCGCTGGCGGGCATGCTCTCCGACCGCTTCGGACGGCGCCCGGTGCTGCTGGTCGGCGCCGTCGGCTGCATCATCACCACCTGGTTCTACTTCGGCGCCATGACCGACGGCAATGTCGCGCTGATCTTTGTGATCTGCATCCTCAACCAGAGCTTGTTCTACAGCTGCTGGAACGGGGTCTGGCCGGTGCTCTTCCCGGAGATGTTCGACGCCCCGGTCCGCTACACCGGCATGGCTATGGGGAACCAGACGGGACTGATGCTGACCGGGTTCGCGCCGGCAATTTCAGCGGGACTGCTGATGTGGGGCGGCTGGCACGCGGTCTTCGCCTTCGTCGCCGTCTGCGTCCTGATCGCCTCCGTGACCATCTACACCCTGCGGGAAACCGCCTTCACACCGCTGGAGCAGCTCGGCCGCCGAAACACCTGAGTGCCGCAGCCCACCCGGCTGAGCCCTGAAAGACAACTACGGAAGAGGAAAGTGGAATCCATGTCGGAAAACCGGAACCTGCGGGTCGGGATCATCGGCTGCGGTGCCATCTCCAGAAACCATCTCGAGGCCTTCGCCGCCGTAGACGGCGCCGAGGTGGTCGCGGTATGCGACATCGACCCGGTGCGGGCTGCGGCCGTCGCCCGGCGCCATGGCGTACCGACCGCCTTCGGAAGCCTGGCCGAGCTGCTGGATCACGGCGTCGACCTGATCTCCGTGTGCACACCGCATCCGACCCACGAGGACGTGGTACTCACCGCCGCGGCCGCCGGGGTCCACGTATTGTGCGAGAAGCCGATCGCCACCGATCTGGCTTCGGCGGAACGGATGGTCACCGCCTGTGACGCTGCCGGGGTGCAACTCGGCGTGCTCTTCCAGCGCCGGTTCTGGCCGGCCGCCCAGCGGATGCGTGGGGAACTGGACAATCCGGAGGTCGGCGCACCCATCCTGGGGCAGTGTTCGGTGCTGTTGCACCGCGATCACACCTACTACTCCCGCGACGCGTGGCGGGGCACCTGGCTCAATGACGGTGGCGGGGTGCTGATGACCCAGGCGATCCACTACATCGATCTGCTGCAGTGGCTGATGGGCGAGGTCGCGGAGGTCTACGGCCGCATCAACACCTTCAAGCACGGTGAGCACATCGAGGTCGAGGATTCCGCGGTAGCCACCCTGGTATTCGCCTCCGGGGCGCTGGCCACCATCCAGGCCACCACCGCCGCTACTCCGGCGTTGGGAGCCAGGGTGCAGATCACCGGCGAGCATGGCGGGACCGTCTCATTGACGGAGTTCCCGGAGGGCACCGACGGCCGCGTCGACACCTTCGCAGTGGGGCAGACGATCACCGCGAAGCCCGCACATCCGGCCGGAGTGGCGCCGAATGCCGACTTAAGTGCCATCAACGGCCAGCTCATCCCACACCACACCGCGCAGGTCCGTGACTTTGTGCATGCCATCAAGACCGGCACGGATCCGTCGATCACCGGCGCGGGAGGCACCGCCGCGCTGCGGATTCTGCTGGCGGTCTACGAGTCCGCGCGAATCGGCCGGCCGGTCAGGTTCGCGGACGTCGACCTGCCCGTCGTCGCTCCGGATTCAGTCAGCGTGCAACCGGAGCCGGCCCGGGCTTAGCCCTCCGGCAGCAATGAGGTATTCGACGGCCACCGCCGGACGTCCTCGCCGGCCCACCACCCCGGGAACAGTTCCGTCCCAGCCCGGTGCCCGGGCGCGAAGCTCGCGGACCCCGGTGCACACCACCCACACCACTCGACAAGGAGCTCTGCCATGACCATCCCCTCCCGTCCCCTGGGACTCGCCGCTCTCAGTCTGCTCAGCACCCCACCAGATGAGTTCGTCCGCATCGCAGCCGACGCCGGCTTCGATTTCGTCGGCCTGCGGGTGCGACGCGTCACCGACGCTGAACCCGACTACGACCTCTCTCCCGGATCCGCCCTGCAACGGCGGACCCTGGCGGCACTCCGCGACACGGGACTACAGGTCATCGACACCGAATTTCTCCTGCTCGACGGCTCAGACCAACGCGAACAGTGGCTGCAGGCCTTGGAAGCCGCCGCTGGGCTGGGGGCTGAGACACTGACGGTCGCCGCTGCGGACACCGACCAGAACCGGCTGCGGGACACGCTTTCCCGGATCGTCGCCGACGGCACGCAGTTCGGGGGGATCCGGCCGGCGTTGGAGGCCATTTCCTACCAGGCGGTCAATTCCATCCCGCAGGCGGCGGAGTTGGCGGCCCAGACCGGCGCCTGCTTCTTACCGGACACCCTGCACCTGAGCCGCTTCGGCGGCACCACCGGGGAACTGTCCGCGGCGGCAGATCTCGTCCCGATGCTGCAGCTGTGCGACGGCCCGGCGAAGCCCCCGGCCGACCGTTCCGGGCTGGTCCTGGAATCACGTGCTGAACGCCGATCACCGGGAGACGGGGACTTCGCCCTCGTCGACTACGTGGCGGCCCTCCCGGCGGCCACGCCGGTCAGTGTGGAGACCCCGTCCGATTCCGGTGTCGTTGCACTGGGACCGGCCGGCTGGGCGGAGAAACTCTACGTTGACACCCGGGCCATGCTCGACCGGGTGCCCGCCGACATCATCAGATAACCGCAACCACAACCCGAACCAACCTCATCTCTAAGGAACCAGGAAGAAGACATGTCCCAGTCACCGCACACCGCCGCCAGCACCACCTGCACCGACCACACCGTTGATGTCGTGATCGTCGGTTCCGGTGCCGGCGGACTGTCCGCCGCAGTCACCGCCGCCCATCGCGGCCTCAAGGTCGTGGTGGTGGAAAAGTCCGGGGTTCTGGGCGGAGCCACCTCGTGGTCCGGCGGCTGGGCCTGGACACCCGGGAGCCATTTCGCCAGGAAGGACGGGGTCCACGAGGACCGTGAGGAGTTCCGCACCTATCTGCAGCACCGACTGGGGGAGAAGTACAACGCCGCCAATGTGGACGCCTTCCTCGAAGCCGCCCCGCAGATGGTGAAGTTCTTCGAGAAGAAGACCCGCCTGCAGTTCACCCCTGGCGCGACGATCAAGGACATCTACGGTGACACACCGGGCGCCGGCACGGGCCACCGCTCGGTGGGACCGAAGCCGTACAACGCCCGCAAAATCAGACCGGAACTGCGCCGCAAACTGCGTCACCAGCTCTATGAGACCTCGTTTATGGGGATGGGCATCATGGCTGGTCCTGATCTGATGAAGTTCCTCTCCGCCTCCCAGTTCCGCCCTACGGGCTGGCTGCACGCGGCCCGGCGATTCAGCATGCACCTGTGGGATCTGCTGGCCCACAACCGCAACATGCAGTTGGTCAACGGCGTGGCGCTGACCGGTCGACTGGCGGCCTCCGCCGATGACCTCGGTGTCGAACTGGTGACCTCGACTGCCGCCCTGGAACTGGTCACTGAGGGGGGCCGGGTGGTCGGCGTCCGGGTACGGGGTCCGCAGGGCGAGCAGGTTCTGCATGCCTCCCGCGGCGTCGTCCTGGCCACCGGAGGATACTCGGGCAACGTCGAGCTGCGGGCGGAAACTTTTCCCCGCACCCCGACGGGACAGGAACACCACACCCTGGCACCCGCCGAGGTCCAGGGGGATGGACTGCGCATGGCGCAGGAGGTCGGTGCGAAATTCGAGACCGATCTGGCCTCCCCGGCCGCGTGGTGCCCGGTCTCACTGGTGCCCTACTTCAACGGCAAGGTCGGCACCTTCCCCCACATCATGGACCGGGCCAAGCCGGGTTCACTCGGCGTGCTGAGCACCGGTCGTCGTTTCGTCAACGAGGCCAACGGCTACTACGACTATGTCGCCGCGATGATCGAGCAGGCGCCGGCGGGCGAGCCGGTGCAGTCCTGGCAGATCGCGGACTCGGAGTTCGTGCGCAAATACCCGTTGGGGATGGTCAAGCCCTTCCCGGTGCCACTGACTCCGTACCTGCGTAGCGGCTACCTGGTCAAGGGCCGAACCATCGAAGAGCTGGCCGAGAAATGCGGGATCGATCCGCGGCAGCTGTCCCAGACGGTGCGTGAGTTCAACGACAATGCCCGCCGCGGTGAGGACCCGGACTTCGGGCGTGGCAGCACCGAATTCAACCGCTACGGCGGTGACCAGCAGGTCGGCCCGAACCCGTCGCTCGCGCCGATCGAGAAGGGGCCGTTCTACGCCGTCAAGGTTGTCCCGGGCAGCTTCGGTACCTTCGCCGGCATCGCCGCAGACGAGCGGGCCCGGGTGCTGCGCGAGGACGGCAGTGCGGTCCACGGGCTCTACGCCGTGGGCAATGACCGGGCCAGCATCATGGGTGGGCACTACCCGGCCGGTGGAATCAACCTGGGACCGGCGCTGACCTTCGGTTATATCGCAGGTGAGGATCTGGCTGGACGGCCGGCGCAGGGGAGTGCCACGGAGGATGCTGCTGTGATCCCCGCCGCGGCGCAGCGCCACTGACTCACCCCAGGGGCATCTGGTTCCCGGGGCTTCTCCGCCGCGGTTGAACCTGTGGACAACACCGGTTGTCCACAGGGTTCAGCCTGAGGTGGATGACGCCATCTCGCCAGCATGGCAGCGTCAGCGGTACCCGACCAACGGCACCACGACACAAGGAGACACCATGGCACAGATCCCCGCGACCATCACCGGCAACCTCACGGGGGAGGTTTTCCTCCGGGAGCTGCCGGGCGGCGCCCGAGTATCCCGCTTCCGGGTGGCCGCCAGCCGTTCCTATCGAGACAAGGCGAACAACTGGCAGAGCACCGACCTGTTGTTCATCACCGTTGACTGCTGGAATCAGCTGGCGGACAACGCGAAGCAGTCCCTGGCGAAGGGCATGCCGATCATCGCGGTCGGCACGCTGGTGACCAATGAGTGGGTCGACGGGGACAACACAGCACACCAGCAGATCCTGCTGCGTGCCAATCATGTCGGAGTGGACATGAATCGGCATGTGGTCAGCTCCGTACCCAATGGCGGCGGAAAGATGATCGAGGGAGTGCCGGCCCCCAGGACCGGGAAGCCGGAACCCGATCACGTGATGCCACCACGGGACGAGGCGCCGGACCAACCTCAGACGGAGGACGGCATGGCTGCCCCGCTCACCGAGGCGCCGTTCAACAGGGGCGGCACCGGTGCGGCCGTGGACACCGGCACCGATGGCGAAGCCGGCGGCGAACGCGAGCTCGTCGACGTCGGGGCCACCGCGGGAGGGGACGCCGCCGAGAATGCGGACCAGAATGGTGGCGGAGAACCTCCGTTCTGATACTGGTGATGTACCCTTTGGGATGAATTAGCAACACGACAAAGGGGAATAATGGGCGAGTTCATCTACACGATGAAGAACGTGCGTAAGGCCGTGGGCGAGAAGGTTATCCTGGATAACGTCACCATGGCCTTCTACCCGGGCGCCAAGATCGGCGTGGTGGGTCCGAACGGTGCCGGTAAGTCCTCGATCCTGAAGATCATGGCCGGCCTGGATCAACCCTCCAACGGCGAAGCCTTTCTCGACCCGGGTGCCACCGTCGGCATCCTGCTCCAGGAGCCGCCGCTGAACGAGGAGAAGACGGTCCGTCAGAACGTCGAGGAGGGCCTCGGTGAAATCTTCGAGAAGAAGCAGCGTTTCGAGGCGATCGCCGAGGAGATGGCGACCAACTACACCGATGAGCTGATGGATGAGATGGGCAGACTCCAGGAGGACCTGGATGCCGCAGATGCCTGGGAGGTCGACTCCAAGATCGAGCAGGCCATGGAGGCACTGCGTTGCCCGCCCTCCGACGCCCCGGTGACCCACCTCTCCGGTGGTGAGCGTCGCCGCGTGGCGCTCGCCAAGCTGCTGTTGTCCGAGCCGGACCTGCTGCTGCTCGATGAGCCCACCAACCACTTGGACGCCGAGTCCGTGCTGTGGCTGGAGAAGCACCTGGCCGATTACCCCGGTGCCGTCTTGGCCGTGACCCACGACCGTTACTTCCTCGATCATGTCGCGGAATGGATCTGTGAGGTCGACCGCGGAAAGCTGCACCCCTACGAAGGCAACTACTCCACCTACCTGGAGAAGAAGGCCGAGCGCCTGGAGGTGGCCGGTAAGAAGGACCAGAAGCTGCAGAAGCGGCTGAAGGACGAGCTCGCCTGGGTCCGTTCCGGATCCAAGGCCCGCCAGGCCAAGAACAAGGCCCGTCTGCAGCGCTACGAGGAGATGGTGGCCGAGGCCGAGCAGTACAAGAAGCTCGACTTCGAGGAGATCCAGATCCCGACTCCGCCGCGCCTGGGCAACAAGGTCGTGGACGTGCAGGACCTGGAGAAGGGCTTCGATGACCGCGTCCTGATCAAGGACCTGTCGTTCACCCTGCCGCGCAACGGCATCGTCGGCGTCATCGGCCCGAACGGTGTGGGTAAGACCACCCTGTTCAAGACCATCGTCGGGCTGGAGGAGCCGGACGCGGGTGCCGTCACCGTCGGTGACACCGTCCAGCTCAGCTACGTGGACCAGAACCGTGCGAACATCGATCCGGAGAAGACCGTCTGGGAGGTCGTCTCCGATGGGCTGGACTATATCCACGTCGGCCAGAACGAGATGCCCTCGCGGGCCTACCTCTCGGCCTTCGGCTTCAAGGGACCGGACCAGCAGAAGCCGTCCAAGGTGCTCTCCGGTGGTGAGCGCAACCGGCTGAACCTCGCGCTGACCCTGAAACAGGGCGGAAACCTGATCCTGCTCGATGAGCCGACCAACGACCTTGACGTCGAAACCCTCGGTTCCCTGGAAAACGCGCTGCAGAACTTCCCCGGCTGTGCCGTGGTCATCTCGCACGACCGCTGGTTCCTGGACCGCACCTGTACCCACATCCTCGCCTGGGAGGGCAATATCGCCGAAGGCCAGTGGTACTGGTACGAAGGCAACTTCGAGGATTACGAGAAGAACAAGGTGGAGCGTCTCGGCGCCGAAGCGGCACGCCCGTCCCGTGTCACCCACCGAAAGCTGACCCGCTAAGCCCGTCTCAGCGGACAAGTACCGGCCCGTGGCCCCGGAGAGACTCTCCGGGGCCACGGGCCGGCTGCTCTTCCCCGGAAACCTCTCCGTGACTCGGTGTCCAGTGCGCCGGAAACGTAGTGTGGCTCACGTTCGGGGGCGCCCCTGGGGGCCACCCCTAGGCACCCCTTTTTCCTCCCGGGGGTGCTGGTATCTGCAGGTCAACGGGCCGTTCCGTGCCCTGTATGTTCGCAAAGCGAACAGCTTGGAGAAAATTGTTCCGAGTCTTAACGTGAGTTCCGCGTCACGAAGCATGCTGCAGTGTTTCAGTATCACAGCAGCTCACGGCCCTGATTCCAGGCATGGTCACCGGTCAACGACCGGCGGCCGCCGACAGGAGGGGAGGGACGGACCCGTCCTCTCGCCGTGACCCAGTTCGTGCTTCAGCACCGTTTTCCGACGATCAGGAAGTCTCCACTCATGTCCACAGAGAACACCACCGTGGTGCCGGCTCCGGGGAAGACCCCGAAACGGGCTGCGCTGTCCAGTTGGATCGGCTCCGCGCTCGAATACTACGATTTCGCGGTCTATGGCACCGCTGCTGCACTGGTGATCAACCAGCTCTTCTTCCCGGAGGACACCGCGCCCGGTGTCGCCATCCTGGCCTCCATGGCCACCGTGGGCGTCGCCTATGTCGTGCGTCCGCTGGGAGCGCTGATCATGGGCCCGCTGGCCGACCGTTACGGCCGCAAGTTCGTCCTCATGCTGTGCCTGTTCATGATCGGTGCCTCCACCTTCGCCGTGGGCAGCCTGCCGACCTTCGACCAGGCCGGCTACCTGGCCCCGGCGCTGCTGGTGCTCTGCCGCATCATCCAGGGGTTGTCCGCCTCCGGGGAACAGGCCAGTGCGATCTCGGTCTCGCTCGAGCACTCCACTGAACACCGGCGCGCCGTCACCGCCAGCTGGACGCTGCACGGCACCCAGTTCGGCACCCTGCTGGCCACCGCCGTCTTCATCCCCTTCACCCTCTTCCTCAGCGAGGAGGCTCTGTTGAGCTGGGGCTGGCGTGTCCCGTTCTGGCTGTCCGCCGTGGTTGTGCTGACCGCCTGGCTGATCCGCCGCCACCTGGAGGAGCCACCGGCCTTCAAGGAGGCCCAGGAGGCCAAGGCCGCCAAGGCTGAAGCCATCGCTCAGGGACTGGCCCAGGACGATGACACGAAGGCACCGTCGCCGCTCCGCCTGCTGTTCCGCTACCACAAGGCCGCGGTGCTCCGCGTCGCCGTCGCCGCCCTGATCAACACCGTCAACGTCGTGTTCACCGTCTGGTCGCTGTCCTTCGCCACCTCGGTGGTGGGCCTGGACCGCACGACGATGCTCCTTGTCCCGGTGGTCGCCAACGCCGTCGCCCTGTTGGCCATCCCCCTGTCCGGCCTGCTGGCCGACCGCATCGGCCGCCGACCGGTGTTCGCCATCGGTTCCGTCGGCTCCGGCCTCGCCATGGGCGGCTACCTCGGTGCCATCCACTCCGCGAACTGGGTCGCGATCTTCGCCGTCGGCTTCGTGATGTCCGGCCTGCTGTACTCCATGGCCAACGCCGTGTGGCCGGCCTTCTACGCCGAGATGTTCCCGACCCCGGTGCGGGTGACCGGCCTGGCGCTGGGCACCCAGATCGGTTTCGCCGTGTCCGGTGGTTTCGCCCCGGTGCTGGCCTCCGCCCTGGCGGGCGCGGCCGGTGACAACTGGATCAACGTCGGCATCTTCGTCGCCATTGTCGGTGTGCTCTCCGCCGTGGCCGGGATGACCGCCAAGGAGACCAAGGAACACAACCTCGACGAGATCGACGCCCTGCACACCGACCGGGAGGAAGCGGTCGATCTCAAGCTGGCCGGGATCAGCGACGCCAAGCGCCGCACTAGCCTGATCATCGGTCCGGACGGAGAACCGACCGAGGACAATGACAACCAGGAGGCCCGACTCTAAATGCGCACATCCATCGCCACCGTCTGTCTCTCCGGCACCCTCGCGGAGAAGCTGCGGGCTGCCGCCGACGCAGGTTTCGACGGCGTCGAGATCTTCGAGCAGGATCTGACCGTCTCACCACACTCCCCCGAGCAGATCCGGGACCGCGCCGCGGAACTCGGGCTGACCCTGGATCTCTTCCAGCCCTTCCGGGACTTCGAGGGCGTGCCGGAGGACGCCTTCGCCGCGAACCTGCGCCGCCTGGAGGCGAAATTCCAGCTGATGGGCCGGTTGGGCATCGACACCATCCTGCTGTGCTCCAACGTCGGCACCGCCACCATCGACGATGACGGGCTCTTCGCGGCCCAGCTGCGCAGCGCCGGTGAACTCGCCGAGCGTTACGGCGTGCGCATCGCCTATGAGGCACTGGCCTGGGGACGTTATGTCAACGACTTCGAGCACGCGCAGCGTATCGTCGATCTGGCGGACCACCCGTCAGTGGGCACCTGTCTGGACACCTTCCACATTCTCTCGCGTGGCTGGGACACCGCCGCGGTCGCGGACATCGCCGCCGAGAAGATCTTCTTCGTCCAGCTCGCGGACGCCCCGAAACTCAGCATGGACATCCTCTCCTGGTCCCGCCACCACCGGGTGTTCCCCGGTGAAGGCGACTTCGACCTGGTGCGCTTCATGACCTTCCTCGCCCAGGCCGGTTATGACGGTCCTGTGTCGCTGGAGATCTTCAACGACTCCTTCCGGAAGGCGGAGGTGGGCCGCACCGCCGTGGATGGTCTGCGGTCCCTGCGCTGGCTGGAGGATCAGACCTACCGGGCCCGCCAGGCTGCCGGCGCCGCCGATCCGGCCGGCACGATGGGTCTCAGCCCGCTGCCGGAGGTCGCCGACCCCGCCGGACTGGATTTCGTGGAGATCAGCACCGGGCGGCTGGGGGAGACCATCAAGCTCCTGCACCAGCTCGGCTTCCGGCTCGGCGGCTACCACCGGAGCAAGCCCGAATACCAGGTCTGGGGCCAGGGCCCGGTACGTCTCGTCGTGGGTGACCAGGGACCCACCGGGGCACCGGCCGGGATCCGTGGCCTGGGCTTCCAGACGGAGGACCCGGTGGCCGCAGAGAAGCGTGCCCACCTGCTCCAGGCGCAGTCGGTGCCGCGCGAGACGGCGGCGGATGAAGCGCAGTTGCGCGGGGTCTACGCACCCGACGGCACCGAGGTGTTCTTCTCCGGGCTCGCCGACAGCGACTACCCCGCCTGGCTGGCGGAGTTCGGGGTCAGCGAGACGGATGTCAGCGAAGATCCCCTGATCACCGGGGTGGACCACATCAACCTGGCCCAACCCTGGCAGCACTACGACGAGACGGTGCTGTTCTACACCGCGCTGATGGCCCTGGAAACCCACGCCCACGAGGAATTCCCCAGCCCGATCGGGCTGATCACCAACCAGGTGATGCGTTCGCGTAACCGTGCCGTGCAACTACTGCTCAGCGTCGCCCCCGAGGACGGCGAGCAGGGTGATTTCCTCGATGCTGCCTACCCGGAGCACCTGGCGCTGGCCACCAGCGACATCGTCGCCGTCGCGCGCCGGGCCCGACAGCGGGGACTGAACTTCATGCCGGTGCCGGACAACTACTACGAGGACCTGGCCGCCCGCTTCGAACTGGATCCGGCGTTCCTGACCCAGCTCAGGGACAACGGACTGCTCTACGACCGCGACGAGCACGGGGAGTTCCTCCACTTCTACACCGGAACCCTCGGCACAATGTTCCTGGAGGTCGTGGAACGGCGGGGCGACTTCGCCGGTTGGGGAGAGGCCAACGCCCCGGTCCGGATGGCCGCGCAGTACCGCAAGGTCCGGGACCTGGAACGCGGCATCCCGACCTGAAACCCCGCCCACTCCGCCCACCCCACGACTCCACGAGGAAACCCCGCACACCATGACTTCTGAGACCATCCTGCTCGGCCTGATCGGCGACGACATCAGCCTCTCCCGCACCCCCGCGATGCACGAGGCGGAGGGCCTGGCCCACGGCCGCCCCACCGTCTACCGTCGGTTGGACACCGTCACCCCCCGCCTGGCGGACCGCAGCCTCAACGAGGTGCTGACCGCAGCCCGCGACCTCGGCTTCAACGGCCTGAACATCACTCACCCGCACAAGCAGGCGGTGCTTCCCCTGCTTGACGACGTCGCGCCGCAGGCCGCCGAACTCGGCTCCGCCAACACCGTCGTCATCGCCGAGGACGGCACCATGACCGGACACAACACCGACGTCACCGGTTTCGCTCGGGGGCTGGCCGAGGGGCTCGCCGACGCCGCGATGGACACCGTCGTGCAGGTCGGGGCCGGCGGCGTCGGCAATGCCGTCGCCTACTCCCTGGTCACCAACGGCACCGCGAAGCTGCTCGTCGCCGACCTGGACCAGACCCGCGCGCAGGCGCTCGCCGATTCCGTGAACCGGGCCGTCGGCCGCGAAGCAGTCACCGGTGTGAGCGCCCTCGGCATCGAGGAGCACATCGCGGTGGCTGACGGTGTCGTCAACGCCACCCCGATGGGCATGCCGGCCCACCCGGGGACCGCCTTCGACACCTCCTGCCTGAGCCAACGGCACTGGGTCGGGGACGTGGTCTACATGCCGATCGAGACCCAGCTGCTGGCCGAATCCCGGGCCCTCGGTTGCCGCACCCTCGACGGCACCCGCATGGCCGTCTACCAGGCGGTCGACGCCTTCCGCCTCTTCACGGGGCTGGAGCCCGACGCCCGGCGCATGCGGGAGACCTTCCTCTCGCTGGGTTAGTGGAGCCGTGCCACACCTGTGTGTGGTCGCGCGGCCCCGGCATGCAGTGGGCCCCACCCGCTGCGGGTAGGCTGTGGCTGGCCGCCGTCGACCGCGACGGATCCGGCGCGCACAGTTCACCCGTACCCAGGGGATTGACTAGAATCAGTGGCGTGCCAGGCGAGACCGGGTGACGCCGGGTGGGAGAGTACCCCGCCCGCCAGCCGTCGGGGTGAGAATCATCCTGCGCCCGGTCTTGTACGTGCTTCAGTTTTGTCGTCCACTTTTTAGGAATAGAGACCCACTTTCATGGTTGCCACCGCCGATTCCACGCTCCACACGATCCAGGTTCCAGTCCGCTGGGCGGATTTCGACCGCTACGGTCACATCATGAACGCCTCCTACATCGAGATCGCGCAGGAAGCCCGCCTGGCATTCGCCGAGGACGAGTTCGTGGCCCGGGGAATCGACTTTGCGGTGTTCGTCCGTCACCTCGACGTGGACTACCTGCGCCCGGTGCTGCCCGACACCACTGAGCTGACGGTCGAGACCCAGGTCGTGGAACTCGGCAACACCAGCTTCACCACCCGTCAGGAGATCAAGGACCGGCAGAACCGCGTGGCCTGCGTCGTCGAGTGTGTCCAGGTGGCCATTGACACCGACACCTCCCGCCCCCGCGAGATCAACCAGACTGAGCGCAAGGTGCTGACCCAGACTGCGGACTCCGTCGACCAGATCGAGAACTGATGCAGGAGACCCTGGAAGTCACGGACGGTGCTCCCGGACTGCAGGCCCTGCTCAGTCGCGCCGTCGGCCTGGATGCCACGGCGTCCGCCCGGCTCCGCCAGCTCGACGAATTTGTCGAGGTCTTCGTCACCACCCCCTTTGAGGTGGTGGCCTCCCGCCGCGCGAAGGGCACCGTGGGACGGGACGGCGCGGTCGTCGGTGCCCATGAACTGCTCTCCGCCCTGCGCAACGGGGAGAGTCAGATCGGTCCACCGCGGGACCCGAACTGGCCGGGTGCCCTGCCACCGGCCGCCGGGTTCACCCTCGTGGACAATGTCCCGGTGCAGGTGGTCCGCCAGCTCGCCGACCAGGGTCAGGCCCTGACCCGGCAGTTCTCGGGCCCGCTCGGCCCGCCGGCCAGTCTGCTCAACCAGACCGTGCTCACCGTCACCGGGGGCGGCCACGAGGCGGCGATCCCGATGCGCATGATCTTCACCTGCACCTCCCTCAGTCTGATTCCCGGGTTTGCGGCCCCGATGGACGTCCCCCGGCACCTGCGTGTCTCGGTCAACGGGCGGTGGGTGCGGGTGGACGCCCCCTTCGGCAGCGTCTTCCGCTCCACCGGGCTGTCGCTGTTCTGATTACAGCTCGGTGACAGTTGGGGCACTGCCCCAGTTCCGTCTTGTCGCCCCACCGCCGCGTCTCTAGCGTGGGCGGTGGAGGTGCGCACATGAATCAGTATTCGAACCCGACCAGCCACCCTGGACCGGCGCAGCCGACGGCTGGCGGCTGGATCATGCCGGTGGTCACCGTCGTCGGTGTCGCGCTCGCGATCGTCACGGCCTTCATCGGCAGTGGAGCGCTGGGCGGCACCCCGATCGCGGAGGCCGCCGGCGGGGCGCTGTCCGCGGACGCCACACCGCTGGCCCCGGCGGGCACGGCCTTCAGCATCTGGAGCGTCATCTACCTCGGGCTGGCGGCCTACGCCGTATGGCAGCTGTTTCCCGTGGCGCGTCACTCGCCGCGCCAGCAGGCACTACGGCCCTGGGCACTGCTCTCCGTACTGCTCAACGCCGCCTGGATCTGGACGGTTCAGTGGGGGATGCTGCTGGCCTCGGTGATGGTGATCGTGGTGCTGTTGGCGGTCCTGATCCGGATCCTGTTCCTGCTGGGGCACCGGCGGGACGGTGGGTGGATGGAACTGCTGCTCACCGACGGCGCGTTCGGCCTGTATTTCGGTTGGGTGCTCGTCGCCTGCTTCGCCAACAGCTACGCCTGGTTGGCTGACATCGGGGTCAGTGCCTTCCGCACGGTTCCGGTCGGTCTCGCCGGAACCATCGTGGCGGGACTGGTGGCGGTGCTCGCGGCGATCCTTGACGGTGGCCGTATCGCTCCGGCCCTGGCCACCAGCTGGGGATTGGCCTGGGTCGCGGTGGGGCGCAGCAGCGGGAGTTTCGACTCCCCGGCGCTCAGCTGGGTGGCCGCCATCGCCGCTGGCGTCGTGCTGGTCGTGGCGGTGGTGCAGCGGTTGCGTTCCCGGGCCCGGGAACAACGTGACGAGAGCTCGACCTCCCTGGAAGCAGCGCGTGCCGCCATGCGCACGGAGTCCCGCGGCTGAGGCAGCTCCGCCGGGCCGGGGTCGGAATAGGCCGGAGCGCTACCGGAGCAGAACCAGCCCGGCGACCGCCGCGAAGGCGGCCACCGCCCAGGGCGGAGCCTGCCACTTCGCTAGGCCGAGCCAGCACAGCACCGCGATCGCCAGGCTGGGGATACCGGTGATCCCGTGGGTCAGGACAGGGTCATAGAAGGCGGCACCCAGCAGGCCGACCACCGCGGCGTTGATGGCGGTGAAGGCACGGCGCAGCCGGGTGTTGCTGCGCCACCGGTTCCAGAAGTGCAGCCCGGCGGGTACCAGGAGGAAAGACGGCAGAAAAATCATCACGGTGGTCACGAGGCCGCCGGGTACGCCACTGTCGACGACACCCAGGTAGGACGCCACGGTAAACATCGGCCCGGGAACCGCCTGCGCGGCGGAGTAACCGGCCAGGAATTCGTTCTGATCCACCCACCCGGGTGCCACCACCAACTGCTCCAATAGCGGCAGAACCACGTGACCACCGCCGAAGACGAGTGCGCCGGCCTGGTAGTAGGCGGCGATCCGGTCCAGCCACGGGAAACCGGACAGTAGGGCGTTGGCGAACCAGAGTCCGGTCAGCAGGCCGAGGAAGAGCACCAGGCTGGTCACCGCGGCGCGGAAGGACACCGGGCGCAGCTGGCGGTCAGTTGATTCATCGGCGTTCGCGCTGTCACTGAGGCCGGGCAGAATCATGCCGAGCAGCCCCGCCAGGACGATGACGATGACGTGGGTGGTGGGGGAGGGGAGCAGGAGAACGGCTAGTCCCGCCGCCACCGCGATCGTCGCGGTGATTCTCCCGGCGGCCATTCCCCGGGTCATGCCGGCTATCGCGTGGAAGACCACGGCCACCGCGGCGGCGAGCAGGCCCCGGACCCACCCGGCGTCGCCGTCCACGCCCGCCACTCCCAGCAGGAGAGCGAAGACCATGAGCAGCGTCATCGAGGGCAGGGTGAACATCAGCCAGGCCAGGAACATGCCGGCCCATCCGGCGCGATGGTACCCCAGGGCCATCCCCACCTGGGAGGACCCGGGGCCGGGGAGAAACTGGCTGAGCGCCACCAGCTCAGCGTAGTGGCGTTCCGGCAGCCAGTTGCGCCGGTGGACGAACTCCTCCCGGAAATAGGCGAGGTGGGCGGTGGGGCCACCGAAGGAACTCAAGCCCAGCAGGCCGAAAACGCCGGCCACTTCGCGGAGCGGGGATGCGGTCATGTGCAGCAGCTTAAATCGTAACCCGGTCATACGCTGGGTGGATGGGACATGGGGGAGCGCTTCGCAGCGGCGGTGACTGTGCCACAATCGAGAGTAATAACCGTCACAGGCCACGTAACAGGAGGCGTCATGCACATCGGAATCCCGCGGGAACTCATGAACAGCGAGGGGCGTGTGGCCTTGAGCCCCGCGGGAGCCGGGGCCCTGGTCGAGGCCGGCCACACCGTTCTGGTCGAGGCCGGGGCCGGGGCGTCGTCCTCCATGCCGGACCAGCAGTACCGCGACGCCGGGGCTCAGCTGGTGGACGAGGCAGTCGCGGTCTGGCGGGACGCCGAGCTGATCCTGAAGGTGAAGGAACCCCTGGAACGCGAGTTCGGCTACCTCCGCCCGGACCAGATGCTGTTTACCTATCTGCACCTGGCAGCTTCCCGCCCGGTCACCGAGGCCCTGCTGGAATCGGGGATCACGGCCATCGCCTATGAGACGATCACCGACGCCGCCGGGGGCCTCCCGCTACTGACGCCGATGAGCCAGGCCGCCGGCCGGCTCGCCGTGATGGAAGGGGCGCACCACCTGCAGAGCCCCATGGGCGGGCGGGGCGTGCTCCTGCCCGGAGTGCCCGGAACCCCGGCCGGCAAGGTCGTGGTCCTCGGTGGCGGGCAGGTGGGGGCCTCCGCCGTCGCGATGGCCCTGGGGCTGCGCGCGGAGGTCACGGTGCTGGACCTGGAACCGCGGGTGCTGCAGCAATTCGACGATCTCTACCAGGGGCGGGTCCGCACCCTGGTGTCCACGCCTCAGGCCGTGGAGGAGGCCCTGCTCGACGCCGACCTGGTGATCGGGGCAGTGCTGGTGGCGGGAGCCAAGACCCCCGTGCTGGTACCGGACACTCTGGTGGCCCGGATGAAGGAGGGCTCGGTGCTGGTGGATGTGGCGGTCGACCAGGGAGGGTGCTTCGAGTCCTCGCACGCGACCTCGCATGAGCGCCCCACCTTCAGGGTGGAAAACACCATCTTCTACTGCGTGCCCAACATGCCGGGGGCGGTGGCCAACACCACGACCCAGGCGCTCACCAATGCCACGCTGCCGTTCGTGCGCAGCGTAGCGGACCTGGGGCTCGACGCGGCCGTCGAGAAGCATCCGGGGCTGGCTGACGGCCTGATGACGCGGGGCGGCAAGCTCCGGAGCAGGGCCGTGGCGGAAGCGCACGGGCTGCCGCTGGCGGAGGGCTAAGGCGCCCGGTTGATGAGCATCTGCGCCACCCGCTCCATGTGGTCCCACATGGCCGCGCGATAGGCCGGAGGCATCGTCTCCTCATCGATCCGGTCGAGGGAGTTGCGCATCAGTTCCAGCCAACGCTCGGCCTCCGGTAGGCCGATGGAGTAGTTGACGTGGCGCATCCGCAGTCGGGGATGGCCGCGGTTGGCGGAGAAGGTCTGCGGCCCGCCCCAGTACTGCGCCAGGAACCACTTGAGGCGTTGTTCCGCGCCCTCCCAGTCCTGGTTCGGATAGAGGGGGCCGATCACATCATCCTCGCGCACCTGCTCATAAAACCCCGCGACGAGGCGGGCGAAGGTGGGTTCTCCACCGACGGCCTCATAGAAGGAGACCTGGCGCTGATTGGGCTGGGGGTTCGGTGACGTGCTCATGGGCGCCAGTCTATACGGGGGAGGGGTACCACAGAAAGTGACGGCACCGGGGCCGCCCGGGCTGAACGGGCGACCCCGGTGCCGTGCGCTTCTGGGGGAGGGGAGGGAAGGTCAGATCTCGTAGTCCTGCGGCCGGTAGGCGCCGATGCCGTAGGGGTAGGGCGTGGTGATCTTCTCCTTGCGCATGTCGTTGAGCACCTTGCCCTGCAGGATGCGCTGGGTCTCCCACTGCCGGCCGGGCAGGGTCTTGACCGAGATGCGGTAGGAGAGGTAGTCCGGCTGGAAATCGGTGATGCCGTTCATCACGGGTTCCTCGATCACACCGTCGCGGATCCGCTCATCCTGTACGCCCTCATTGACGGAGGCGAGAATGACCTCCCAGGCCTTCTCGGAGTCATTGGACAGGCCGACCGGGATCTGCAGGCGGGCGATGGAGAACTCGTCGGAGAGGTTGCCCACGCGCAGGATCTCCCCGTTGCGGACGTACCAGACGGTGCCGTCGATGTCGCGCAGGGTGGTCAGCCGGAGGCTGATGTCCTCGACGTCACCGATGATGCCCTCACCCAGGTCGACGGTGTCGCCGACGCCGTACTGGTCCTCGAGCAGCATGAAGATACCGGACAGAAAATCCTTGACCAGGGACTGGGCGCCGAAGCCGATGGCCAGGCCGACCACACCGGCGGAGGCGATGATCGGGCCGACGTTGATGTTGATCGACTGCAGCACCGCCAGCACGGCCCAGGCCCAGATGAGGATGGCCGCCGCTGATTTGCCGACCGCCGCCAGTGTCTTGATGCGGGCCTTCCGCCGGTCATCCTGGGCCTTGTTCATGGCCTGGACATGGGGCGGGATTTCCTCGGTCTCCACCTTCTTCTTGCCGATTCGGCCGGGTAACTTGGGCTTCTTGAGTCTGGAGTTGATGTTGCGTTGGGCCAGTTTGTCGATGCCCCGGCGGACCAGCCAGTGCGCGACGGCGGCGATGATGATCGTCACGAGGATCTCGAGGGGTTTCCGGATCAGCCACTCCTGGGTGACCGGTTCCTGCCACCAGGAGGTGACGTTGTCTGCCGTCTCCTGGGCCGAGGTCGACATTGCGTACACGTTCGTTGTTAACTCACTCATCCCTTCCGGAGTGTAGGCGCAGGCCGTTAACTCCTGCTGCCGGGAATCTGGCAGGCACCTGAAAACGGTGGTGAGTGGGAGGGGACAAGCTCGCCGGCGGGCCGAAGTGGGAGGAACCGGGCCGCGCCGGACCTTCCCCGGCCCTTCATCGGCGGGGCGCCGGGGCCGGCGGGGAATCATCTGCTCCGGACGCCGGACCACCTGTGTGAATATAATTCCTCACCCGAGGGCGAAGAAACATACCGCTTAGTCTATTCTGGTCAGGTGACATGGCCCGCAACGGCCAGCCGACGAACTGACAGGAGCAGGTAGCAATGAGCGCCGCAGGTAACCCGGGTTTTTCCACCCAGAGCATTCACGCCGGATATGAGCCGGACTCCCTGTACGGTCCAATCAACACGCCGATCTACGCTTCCACCACCTTCGCGCAGGATGGTCTGAATGAGTTGCGGGGCGGTTATGAGTACACCCGGGTGGCCAACCCCACCATCACCGCCCTGGAGCGCACCGTCGCCGCCCTGGAGAACGCGGAGTTCGGCAAGGCGTTCTCCTCCGGGATGGCGGCCACCGACATCCTCCTGCGGGTGCTGCTCAAGCCCGGTGACCACCTCATCCTGGGCCACGACGCCTACGGGGGCACCTGGCGCCTGATCGACTCGGTCTTCGCGCCGTGGGGTGTGGAGTACACGGTGGTGGACACCACCGACGCCGCCGCAGTCGGCGCGGCCGTGACCGACAAGACCAAGGTGATCTGGTTGGAGACGCCCTCCAATCCGGCGCTGGCGATCACGGACATCGCGGCCGTCGCGCAGGTCAAGGGTGCGGCCAGTCTGGTCGTGGACAACACCTTCGCCTCCCCGTACCTGCAGCGCCCGCTGGCGTTGGGCGCCGACGTCGTGCTGCACTCGACCACCAAGTACCTGGGCGGCCACTCCGACGTCGTCGGTGGCGTGGTGGTGACCAATGACACCGACATCGATGAGCAGCTGCTCTTCATGCAGGGCGGGGTCGGCCCGATCCCGAGCGTCTTCGACGCCTACCTGACGGCCCGCGGCATCAAGACCCTGAGCGTGCGCATGAACCGCCACTGCGACAACGCCGAGAAGATCGCCCGGTTCCTGGACTCCCGGGAGGAAGTCTCCCAGGTGCTCTATCCGGGACTCGCCTCACACCCCGGCCACGAGATCGCGGCGAAGCAGATGGACCGTTTCGGGGCGATGATCTCCGTCCGGTTCGCGGGTGGCGAGGAGGCGGCCCGGAAGTTCTGCACCGCCACCAAACTGATCTGTCTGGCAGAGTCCCTCGGCGGGGTGGAGTCCCTGGTGGAGCACCCGGCCACCATGACCCACCAGTCCGCCGCCGGCTCCCAGCTGGAGGTCCCGCGCGACCTGGTGCGGATCTCCATCGGCATCGAGGACGCCGATGATCTCCTGGCCGATGTGGAACAGGCCCTGGCCGCGCTCTAACGACCCCTAGACTGGGGCCATGAGTACCGCACCGAAGAAGACCGCAGTCGTCACCGGCGCCACCGGGGGCATGGGCAGGCTGATCGTCGCCGACCTGGCGCGCGACCACCACGTCTACGCCCTCGGCCGAAACCCGGAGAAACTCGCCGAACTCGACGACCTGGCCAACGTCACCGCCCTGGCGGTGGATCTGACCGTGCTGCTCCGGGAGGACGCGGATCTCGCTGAGTACCCCGGCCTGGCCGCGCTCGGCGAACTGGGCCACGTGGATCTGCTGGTGCACGGCGCCGGGCTGATGGAGCGACGCTCCGTCGAGCAGGCCACCGCCGCTGACTGGCAGCTCCAGTTCAACGTCAACGCGGTGCTTCCGGCGCTGCTGACCCGGCTGCTGCTGCCGACGTTGCGGACCGCACGGGGGCAGATCATCTTCATCAACTCCATCAACGGCCAGACTCCGGCGGCCGGCCACAGTGTCTACGTGGCCAGTAAGCACGCGCTGCGCGGTATCGCCGACAGCTTGCGCGACGAGGTCTCCCCGGACGGGGTGCGGGTGGCCAGTCTGTTCCCCTCCGGTACGGACACCGCGATGATGCGCAAGATGGTCGCCCAGGTGGGCGAGGACGTCTACCGTCCGGAGTATTACTCGGACCCGGCCGAGATCGCCCGTGCGGTGCGCCTGATCGCCGACACCGGCGAGACCACCCAGTTCACCAACCTCGACATCCGGCCGCGCCGCCCCTGAGATCCCGGGGCGAGCCGGCCGGGGCGCCGTTAGACTGGTGCGCATGACTGGGAAAATTGCTGTCGTGACCGGAGCGACCGGCGGGATCGGCCGAATGATCGTGGAGGACCTGGCCCGGGACCACCGCGTGTACGCGCTGGGGCGCAACGCCGAAAAACTGGCGGAGCTCGGCGAGCTGGCGAATGTCGTCGCCGTGGCAGCCGACCTGGACCGTGAGCTGCTCGATGATTCGCCGGGCGCGGGGCTCACCGAAGTGCTCGGGCAGCCCCGGGTGGATGTCCTGGTCAACGCCGCGGCCATCGCGCACCGCCACACGGTGGAAGACGCGGAGCCGGCGGATTGGCGCGGGATGTTCGACACCAATGTCTTCGTCCCGGCTGAGTTGACCCGACAACTGCTCCCAGCTCTGCGGGCGGCACGTGGGCTGGCGGTGTTCGTCAATTCCGGCGCCGGTAGAGGCGCATACCCGGGAAATGCCGTCTACGCGGCCACCAAGCACGCCCTCTACGCGCTGACGGACGCCCTGCGCCGGGAGGAATCCAACAACGGGGTGCGCATCACCTCTGTGGCGCCGGGCCCCACGGACACCCCAATGCTGCAGGGACTCAACAGCCAGGCCGGAACCGGGTATGACCGGTCCCACTACATCGATCCGGTGGAGGTGGCCCGGGCCCTGCGCACCGCGGTTGACGCGGGACCGAGCACCCAGCTCACCGACATCGCGGTGCGGCCCCGGGTCGAGCTGGCGGATCTGCCGGAGGCGACCCGCAGCTGACCGCGGTGGGCCCTGGCTACCGGGCCCGGCCCCCGGTGGCGATGTGCAGCGCGCTGCAGGCGGCGATGTCCGTTTCCTGCAGCATCAACGGGTCGGTTCCGGGCATCGGTGAAATCGTTGTGTCCGGCAGCTGCGCGTAAGTGGGGATCCCGATCAGGTGGAGTCTGGCATCGCGCTGCTGATCGGCGCCCACCAGCAGCCGGGAACCCGGTTCCACCTCGGGGGAACCGGTGGCGATGCGCTGGCTGTCCGTCGTGGTGTCGTGGAAGGGGCGTACCCGGCCGGTCGCGACCAGGCTGCGGGAGAGCGCGTCCTGCGGGCGGCGGATATCCGGCTTGTGCATCCAGGCGTCCACCAGGGTCTTCGCGTGCACCAGCGACTCCCCGGTGGTCGGGGACTTCATCACGAACTCGCCGGCCTGTTCATCCACCCGTAGTTTCGGGTCCGCCCCCAGGAAGCTGACCAGGCCGGCGTCGACCAGGGCGAGCAGCTGCCGGGTGCGGAACAGCGGCGGGCCCGAGCCGGCCATCTGGCCGATCGCCATCAACGTGGCGTAGCGGTTGCGCCGGGACTCAAAGGTGTAGCGTCCCTCCGCGCCCAGGATGGAGGCGGGTTTGCGGGAGGCACTGATTGACCACAGGGCCGCCTTGAGCGGGGAATCCAGGCCCGCTTCCGCCGCCGCGATATCGGTGGTCATGCGGCGGGCGATGAACTCGGTCAGCTCGGAACGCCCCACCTCCACACCAGCCAGAGGGTGCTCCCAGGCGGAGAGGTCGAAACGGTCCGTCGGGTCGGGAACGAGCTCGGCCAGTCTCCGGGTGAGATTCTCCAGCTGCGCACTGTCGATGACCTGGATGATGTCGCGCAACGAACCGGCGATGGCGGCGGGACGCACCCGGGAGAGCACCCGGTAGTAGGCCTCGTAGGCGTCGCGGACCACAGCGGGCCAGACCTGGGCGTCGAAGTCGATGCTGGCCGGCCCCAGCATGCCGGTGGGGAGGGAATCGATCACGGCGCGCAGGCGGGTGAGATGGGCACTGGGCGGAAGCCCGCCAAAGTTCGATTTCGGCAGGTAGGGATAACCCCGGAAGGAGGAGACGAGCAACTGCGGCTCCCGGCCGGAGGGCTCATAACGCAATCCGGACCGGGTGCCGTCATCCGGGAGGAAACGGCCGCCGCGGTCGATGCTCACCTGGGCCATCAGATCGAAGAACCCCATGCCGAGACCGCGGACCAGTGCCAGCTCCCCGGCGGGGATCCGGTCCACGGCCTGGTCCAGCGGATTGCCGGGGCGGACCCAGGTCAGTCCAGGATTGTGTGCCGCGGCCGCAGTCAACTGCTGCTCCTCGGCGTTCGGGCCGGGAATGGTCCAGCCCAGCGCGAGGATCGTGGCGTCCGCCCTGATCTCCGGGCCCTCGGACAGGGTGAGTACATCATGGTCCCCGGCATCTCGGACCTCGGTCACCCGGGTCAGGTGCCGGACCACTTCCACGGAATCGGGCAGCCGTTGCAGGGCCACGTCGAAACACCAGCGCAGATAGGCACCGTAGAACGCCCGTGAGGGGTGGGACTCCGGGCGGGAGGTGGCGATTTCCGCGGCGAACTCCTCCGCCACGGACGGGTCCGGCGGGAAGGCGTCGAAGGTTCGGAGCTTGGCGGCGCTGATGCCCTCCCGCTCCCCGCGCAACAGCTGGATCCACTCGTACTGGATCGGGCCCTCGAAGACGGGGGCGGACACCGTGGACCCTGGCTCGGTGAACAGGGTGACAGCCCCGGCGAGCGTGTTCATGCACAACGTCCGGGTCTGGGTGGTGTCCCAGACCCGGCCGGCACCGAGCTCCGTGTCGTCGATCAGGCGCAGGATGAGCGGGCGTGACTGACCATGCAGTTGGGCGGCCAGCCGCTCAACCACGGAGATGCCGCGGGGGCCCATGCCGACGACGGCGATGGCGGGGGTGGGGGTGGGGGTGTGACCTCGCATGTGGACATACCTTACCCTGCGTCAAAAACAGACAAAGTAGTATGTCTGTCATTAACCACTTGGTCTGCCATATGTTAGGTTTCAGTGGAAAATAAGTTGTCGTCCGTTACTCCCCGAAATTCCGGAGTGCGTGCCGCAGAAAGAGGAAGCGATGAGATTCGACACCGCCCGCAGCCCCCGGCGCAGCAGGCGCCGAGGGTTGCTGGGGACCCTCGTGGCGCTGATCGCCGGGGCCACCCTGCTGGGTGCGTGCAGCACCAGTGCAGAGAAGGTTTCGGAGAACACGTTGACCTACCTCGAGCCGATCTTCTTCACCAGCCTGTACCCACCGTCCGCCGGCTTCTACCCGAATGGCGGTGTGGTCAACAACATCACCGACCGGCTGCTCTACCAGGATCCCGAAACCCTGGAGCTGCACCCCTGGATCGCCACGGAGCTGCCGGAGGTCAACGAAGACAGCACCGTCTACACCTTCAACATCCGCACCGACGTCACCTACTCGGACGGCTCCCCACTGACCGCGGAGAACGTGGTCGCCAACTTCGATCTCTACGCCGAGGGCGATGATGGACGACTGCTGACCGGTTCGGAGCAGATCACCAACTATGAACGCGGGGAGGTCATCGACGACGACACCGTGCGCTTCCATTTCTCCGCACCCGCCCCCGGGTTCGCGCAGGCAACCAGCTCCTTCAACGCGGGACTGCTCGCTGACGAGACCCTGGAGCTCGACAACTCCGGATTCGCGCCGGGCAATGCGGTCGGTGTCATCGGCTCTGGCCCGTTCGTGATCACCCACGAAGATCTGGGCACCGAACTGACGTTGAGCGCCCGCGAGGACTATGACTGGGCCCCGCCGACCCACCCGCACCAGGGCCGCACCCCGCTGGATGCGGTCCATTACGTGCTCGCCGGTGAGGAGTCCGTCCGTGTCGGCGGCCTCGTGGCCGGGCAGGCCGACATCGCCCGCCAGGTCGAGGCCCCGGTGGAACGCCACCTGCTGAACCAGGGGCTCAACGTGGTCAGCCGCGGCACCAACGGCATGAACAATCAGCTGGTCTTCCGGTTCCAGCACCCCAAGCTCGCCGACATCCGCGTGCGGCAGGCGTTGATCCACGGCATTGACCGGGAGGGGATCATCGGCACCCTGTTCTCGGATTCCTACCCGTTGGCCACCAGCTCCGTGGCCGCCACGGCGCTGGGCTACCGCGACCAGGGCGACGCCTACGATTTCGATCCGGAGCGGGCGGAACAGCTGCTCGATGAGGCCGGGTGGCTGCCGGGCCCGGACGGCATCCGGGTCAAGGACGGCGAACGGATGTCACTGACCGTCAATGAGGCCGTGCCCCAGCCGAGGTCGCGGGAGGTGATCACCAAGGTGCAGGAACAGCTGCGCCGCATCGGCGTGGAGATCCACCTGAACCCGGGCGACCACGCCAGCCAGAACGCCGACTCGCTGGACCAGGACAACATCCAGATCCGCCACACCATGGTCGGCCGGGCCGACTATGACGTGATCAAGTCGCTGTACCACTCCGACAACCGCAATGAGCTGCTCAACCTCAACCCCCACACCGGTGAGATCGGGGACCGGCAGCTGGAGGACCTGCTCGAGGCCATCGCCTCCGCCCCGGAGGAGGCGGAGCGCGACCGGCTCGCCGGCGAGGTCCAGGACTACCTCACGGAGCAGGCCTATGTCCTGCCGCTGTTCGAGGAACCCCAGGTATTCGGCCTCCAGCCCTATGTCAGGGATTTCCAGCCGGAGGCCATCGGCCGCCCATCCTTCTACGGGGTGTCCATCGACGAGCAGGCGGCCCAGGCCGCCGGTGCCAGCTCGGAAACAAAGGAGTAGGACGTGACCTCGAAGTACATTCTGCGGCGCATCGGCCAGGCCGTGCTGGTGCTGTTCATCACCTACACCCTGTCCTTCCTGCTGCTGTCCGCGCTGCCCTCGGACGCGGTGACCGCCCGCTACGCCTCCCCGGACCTCGGCCTCTCAGCCGAGGAGATTGACCGGATCCGCCGGGAACTTGGAGCGGATCAGCCACTGGTCTGGCAGTACCTGACGTCTCTCGCGGGCTTTGTCACCGGCAGCTTCGGCTTCTCCGTGCAGACCGGCACCGAGGTGTCCACGATGCTCGCCGAAGCCCTGCCGGGCACCCTGCTCCTCGCGCTGCTGGCCTTCCTCCTGGCCGTCGTCGTGGCGCTGGTGATCGCGATCCTGGCGACCCTGGACTCCATGGCGTGGCTGCGGAGCATCGCCCGCGCGTTGCCCCCGGTGATGATCTCGTTGCCGCTGTTCTGGCTCGGGATCATCGCCATCCAGATCGTGTCCTTCCAACTCGGCCTGGTACCGGTCATCGGGGCCACCACGGCTCAGGCCCTGATCCTGCCCACGATCACCCTGGCGGTCCCCATCGCGGCACCGCTCGCCCAGGTGCTCATCCGCGGCATCGATGAGGTCAAGGCCCGGCCGTTCATCGCCGTGGTCCGCTCGCGCGGGGCCAGCCAGGCGTGGATCTTCTGGCGCAACGTCCTGCGCAACGCCCTGCTCCCGGCGCTGACCATGGCCGGTCTGCTCTTCGGCGAGCTGGTCGGTGGGGCAGTGGTCACCGAGGCGGTCTTCGGCCGGGCCGGGATCGGCTCGATGACCGTGGACGCGGTGTCCAACCGCGATACCCCGGTGCTGTTGGCGGTCGTGGTGCTCTCGGCCACCGCCTACATCCTCATCAATCTCATCGTGGACCTGCTCTACCCGGTTCTCGATGCCCGTCTGCGCAGGAAGGTCACGGCATGAGTACCCCCACGTTCCGGGCACGGCCCGCCACCCCTGATTCCCCGGCCACACCCCGGCGGCGGTCCCGGATGCACCGCAACCCCTGGCGCTCCCCGGGCGCGGTCATCTCAGTGGTCATCCTCGTGCTGGCCCTGGCCGCAGCCGTCGTGCCGCAGCTGTTCACCAGTCTCGACCCCGCCAGCGGCACCTTCGCCCCGCTGCTGGAACCCAACCCGGAGAACTGGTTCGGCACCGACTCCGTCGGCCGTGACCTCTATGCCCGTGTGGTCCACGGCGCCCGGCAGTCCCTGTCCGGCGCGGTGATCGCCGTACTGGTGGGACTGATCGTCGGCACCCTCATCGGCCTGCTCGCCGGCACCCAGCGGGGCTGGGTGGACACGGTGTTGATGCGCCTGGTGGACGTCCTGCTGTCCATTCCGTCGTTGCTGCTGAGCCTGTCGGTGATCATCCTGCTCGGTTTCGGCACGATGAACGCCGCCATCGCGGTGGGCGTGACCTCCGTGGCCACGTTCGCCCGGTTGGCCCGCTCCCAGGTGCTCACCGTCGCCGGCAGCGACTTCGTTGAGGCCGCCTATGGTTCAGGCGGAACGCGGGTGCAGGTGCTGCTGCGCCACGTGCTGCCGAACTCCCTGACGCCGGTGCTCGCGCTCGCCGCCCTGCAATTCGGCTCCGCCCTCCTGCAACTGGCCACCCTGGGCTTCCTGGGCTACGGCGCCCCGCCGCCCACGCCCGAGTGGGGCCTGCTGATCGCCGATTCCCGCGACTACATCGCCACGTCCTGGTGGCTGACGATCCTGCCCGGCGTGGTCATCATCGCCGTGGTGCTCGCCGCCAACCACCTCAGCCAGATCATCCGGAAGGACAGCTAAATGGCCGCGCAACGACCCACGACGAACCACCCCACCGGTGCCGAAGCCACCCCACTGCTCCGGGTGGAGGGCCTCGTCGTCTCCTACGAGACCGCCCGCGGCCGGATCAACGCCGTGAACGGGGTGGACCTGGAGGTGCACGCCGGCCAGATCACCGCGATCGTCGGGGAGTCCGGGTCCGGCAAGTCAACCACGGCGCAGGCGGTCATCGGCCTGCTGGCCCGTAACGCGAGCGTGGACGCCGGCCAGATCCGACTGCAGGGCCAGTCCCTGGCCGGCCTGCCGGAAAAGCAGTGGCGGCAGATCCGCGGTACGCGGGTGGGACTGATTCCGCAGGACCCGAACAACTCCCTCAACCCGGTCAAGACGATCGGTGCCTCCGTGGGGGAGGGGCTGGCCATCCACCACCGTGGCGACGCCGGTCAGCGCCGGCGGCGGGTGATCGAGCTGCTGGAGAAGGTGGGCATCGACAACCCGGCCAAGCGTCACGACCAGTACCCGCATGAGTTGTCCGGCGGCATGAAGCAGCGTGCCCTGATCGCCGCGGCACTCGCGCTGGAGCCGGACCTGATCATCGCCGATGAACCGACGTCGGCCCTGGACGTCACGGTGCAGAAGGTGATCCTGGATCTGTTGGATGAGATGCGCCGTGAGCTGGGCATCGGCATCCTGTTCATCACCCACGACCTCGCCGTGGCCGGCGACCGCGCCGACCGCATCGTCGTCATGCAACACGGCGAGGTCAGGGAAGCCGGGCACGCGCAGAACGTGCTGACCAACCCGCGCGACGCGTATTCCCGGCAGCTGCTGGCCGACGCCCCCTCCCTGGCCACCGCCGTCACCTTCACCCGCCCCGGGGTGGACCCTGAGGCCCCACCCCTGTTGCGGGTCAAGGACGTCCGGCAGGAGTTCGGGGAGATCGTCGCGGTCGATGACATCTCCTTCGACGTCGTGGCCGGTTCCACCCACGCGATCGTCGGCGAGTCCGGCTCGGGCAAGACCACCCTGGGCCGGTCCATCGCCGCCTTCAACACCCCGACCGCCGGTTCGATCCTCCTGAATGACGCCGAGGTGGTGGGCCTGAACGCCAAGCAGCGCCGCGAGCTGCGCCGCCGGGTCCAGCTGGTCTACCAGAACCCCTACTCCTCGCTCAATCCCCGGCAGACGATCGGGGCCACGATCGGTGAGCCCCTGCGGAATTTCACCACCGGGTCGAAGGCGGAGATCGCCGCGCAGGTCCGTCACCACCTGGATCTGGTGGCGCTGGACCCGGGCATGGTCGACCGCCGTCCCGCGGAACTGTCCGGGGGTCAGCGCCAACGCGTGGCCATCGCCCGCGCGCTGATCCTCCAGCCGGAGCTGGTCGTCCTCGATGAGGCGGTCTCGGCCCTCGACGTCACCGTCCAGGCGCAGATTCTGCGGCTGCTGGATGATCTGCAGCGTGAACTCGGTCTGACATACGTGTTCATCTCCCACGACCTGGCGGTGGTCCGCCAGATCTCCGACACGGTTTCCGTGATGAGCCGGGGCCGACAGGTGGAGTTCGGCGCGACCGGGGAAGTCTTCGACCATCCCGTCTCCACCTTCACCCGACAGCTCATCGACGCGATCCCGGGCTCCCGGTACCGTGACGGGGGACTGAATCTCGGGCTCTGACCGCCCTGTTCCACCTGTATTGCCCACCACCAAGGAAGGTAACCATGGCTGACATCATCAATCTGCTCAGCGCCCTGAACCCGGACAGTGACCTCGCCGCCGTCCGACTGGACCGCCCCGACGCCCTGGCCAACGCCCAGCGCAGCTTCGAGGCCCTGTTGGAGCCGGTCAACCCGGGCACCTTCTCCTTCGGGGAGCGCTACGCGGTGGCCAGCTACGTCGCCGGGGTCCACCGCGTGGGCAACGCGTTCACCTTCTATTCCGAGCTGCTGCTCGACGACGCCCCGGCCACCCTGCGTGACGCGGTCGTCGCCGCCGTGGAGCACGGCCGTTCCACCGGCCCCTACGGCACCTACCGGGAACCCGGTCTGGCGGCCGAGTCGGAGCCGGGTGGTGTGGTCCATCATGACGTGGCAGCGCTGGGCGACCGGCTGGCCGCGGCCCTCGACGTGGCCCATCTGATGATCTTCCACCCGCGGGACTCCCGCCCCGAGGTGCTCGGCCGGCTCTCCGCCGCCGGGTGGAGCGCGGACGACACCGTCAGCCTGACCCAGCTCGTCAGCTTCCTGTGCTTCCAGCTCCGCGTCATCCACGGTCTGCAGGTGATCAACGGCCACGAGCACATCGAGCAGGCCTCCCGGAAGGAAGGGGAGGCGGCGGACTGGCGCCTCTCGGACCGCGGCTTCGAGATCAGCACCTACCCGGAGCTGCACCGTCCGGAGAAATTCGTCAGCCACTCGCTGGGCTGGCGGCCCTGGGTGCCGCCGGTGGCCAAGGCGGACCTCAGCGAGGAACAGACCGAGGCACTGATCAAACCGGAGCGCCAGGACATGCCCTACTTCCGGCTGCTGGCCCGCGATCCGCAGGCCCTCAAGGCCCGCACGCTGACCGACCTGGACATCTTCTACAACGTGGATTCCGGCATCGGCCGCGCCGAGCGTGAGGTGGCGGCCGCCGTGACCTCCCGCCTCAACGGCTGCGTCTACTGTGCCTCCGTCCACACCCACCGCGCCCTGGAGGAATCCGAGGGCCGTGAGGCCGACATTGAGCGGCTGCTGGACGAGGGCGTGGATGCCGACCTGGGCGATGAGCTGTGGAACGCCATCGGCTCGGCCGCGGCGGCCCTGACACGCACCCCTATGCAGTTCGGTGAGGCCCACGTGGAGCGGCTCGCCGCCCTGGATCTGGACGCCACCGCCGTGATCGACATCATCAACGCCGCCGCCTTCTTCAACTGGGCCAACCGCCTCATGCTCGTGCTGGGCGAACCGGAGCTGCCCGCCCGGTTCCGCTAAACTCCCGGTACGTGAGTGACTTCCTGGCCCGTTACGAGGCGATGTCGCACCGTGCCGCCGCCTCGGTGATCGCCGCCTACTCCACCAGTTTCTCCCTGGCGGTGCGGCTCCTGGACCGGCGCACCCGCCGCGACATCCGCAACCTCTACGCCGTGGTACGCATCGCCGATGAGATCGTCGACGGGGCAGCCGACCTGGCGGGAACGGACGTCCCCGCCCAGCTCGCCGCCTATGAACAGGCGGTGCTGGCGGCGCCGGGGCAGGGGTTCCACACCGATCCCGTCCTCCACGCCTACGCGGGCACGGCCCGCCGTTGCCGGCTCGACCCGGACCACCTCACCGCCTTCTTCTGGTCCATGCGGCAGGACCTGCACCACACCGACTTCACCCCCGCCCAGCTGGACCGCTACATCTACGGTTCGGCGGAGGTGATCGGCCTGCTGTGCCTGCGGATCTTCCTTGCCGGAGCAGACGCCGGGACCGAGCTGAACCACGGTGCCCGCCAACTCGGCTCCGCCTTCCAGAAGATCAACTTCCTGCGTGACCTGGCCGATGACACCGCCACTCTGGGGCGCAGCTACCTCGGCCCGCTTGACGACGCCGCGAAGCACCGGTTGATCCGTGAGGTCACCGCCGAGCTCGACGCCGCCCGCGCCGTGATCCCGCAGCTGCCCGGTTCGGCCCGGCGCGCTGTCACGGTGGCCACCGCGTTGTTCGCAGAGCTGGTGCGGCGGTTGGACGCGGCGTCGCTGGCCGAGATCAGGGCGGACCGGATCCGGGTGCCGGATCCGGTCAAGGCGCAGATCGTGGCACGCTGCCTCGTGCGGCGGCAGTAGAACCGGTGCGCGACCGGGGCGGGTCGTCCCGGGACGGCGAGTAGCATCGGCGGCTAGGCAGCGCACGGTGGTGACCATCGTGCCGGAAACAAGGAGGAGATCTGTGGGCGTGATTGATGAGCTGCTCCCGGAGCAGGCGCTGGCGGCCGTGCATGAGCGGGCGGCCGTCTATGACGAGGAGAACCGCTTCCCCCACGAGGACCTGGCGGACCTGAAGCAGGCGGGTTACCTGACCATGCTGGTGCCCACGGAGTTCGGCGGGCAGGGCTGCACGTTGGCGCAGGCCAGCCGGGCACAGCGGCGCCTCGCGCAGGCCGCCCCGGCGACCGCCCTGGCGGTCAACATGCACCATGTGATCGTGGCCATGGCCTACACGCTCTGGTTGCGGGGAGACCATCGCCTGGACTGGGTGTTCGGGGAAGTGGTGGCCGGCAAGATCTTCGCCTTCGGAATCTCGGAGGCCGGGAATGACGCGGTGCTCTTCGACTCCACCTCCGTGGCCACCCCGGAAGGGGAGGGGTACCGGATCTCCGGGACGAAGATCTTCACCTCCCTGTCCCCGGTGTGGGACTACCTGGTGGTCCACGCCGGGGTCCAGGACAAAAACGAGCTGGTCTTCGGCTTCCTCGAGCGTGGGGCGGAGGGGATCACGGTGAAGGATGACTGGGACACCCTCGGCATGCGGGCCTCCCAGTCCTGCACCACGGTCCTTGAGGACGTGGCGATGAAGCCGGCCCACGTGGGCACGCACACCCCGCTCGGCCCGAACCCGGATCCGCTGGTGTGGGGCATCTTCGGGGGTTTCGAGCTGTTGCTGGCCTCCGTCTACACCGGCATCGGGGAGCGGGCCATCGACCTGGCCAGTGCGATCGTCGCCAAGCGGCGCTCACGGGTGAGGCAGGCGCCCTATGCCCACGATCCGGACATCCGCTGGCAGATCGCGTCGGCCGGCATCCTGATGGACGGGGTGGTCCTCCAGCTGGAAAAGCTGACGGGGGACGTGGACGCCCTGGGAACCGAGCGTGACCCCGACTACGGCGGGAAGTGGTTCCTGCACTTCTCCGGCGTCAAGGGCCGGGCCACGGAGGCGGCGAAGGAGGCCGTGGAGCTGGCGGTGCGTACCTCCGGCGGCTCCCAGTACTTCCGCAGCAGCGAACTCCAGCGTCTCTACCGGGATGTGCTCGCCGGGCTCTACCACCCCTCGGACAACGAGTCGCTGCACGCCTCCTACGCCAAGGCGCTGCTGGGGCCGGTGGAGTAGCCGGCCCGGCGCGGTTGCAGCGGCGGTGGATGTGGCTAGGCCGCGTCCACCTTCCGGTTGTTCAGGGCACGCTCGACCCGGGCGCGCTCCTCGGCCACCAGCCGCCGCAGTCCGGCGGGCAGGGAGTTGTCCGCCAGGAAGTGCTCGGCGCGGTCCAGGGCCTGACGGCTGATGTCCCAGGAGGGGTAGACCCCGCTCAGGGTGCGCAGGGCCAGTTCGGAGGACCACTTCCCCCACAGCTGCGGGGCGATCTCGAAGAAGGTCTCGTTGAACTGCTGGAGGTGCTCCGACGCGCCGGTGAACGTCAGGCCGGCGAGTTTGTGCCGCACCGCCAGGTTGGACAGCTCGTGATCCACCCTGGTGATCTCGTGGTAGACCCGGGCCTTGTTCTCGTCGGTGTTGACGGCCGCCGCGGCCCGCAGTGCGGACTGCTCACCGGTGGCCGAACGGTCACGGGCGGCCTCCTCGGCGATGGCTGCGTCGACGTCGTCGATCTCATCGTGGGCGATCAGTGCCGTCAGCGCCCACCAGCGCAGGTCGGCGTCCACGGTCAGGTTGGTGACCCGGCCGTCGAGCACCTCCCGGAAGAACGCGATGGCCTCCCCGGTCAGGGCGACCCGGGCCAGGGCCTGGGCGAAGATCAGGGCGCGTTCCGGCTCGGCACCGCGGGCACCGGCCAACAGTGCGTCAGCCAGCAGCTTCCGGCCGTGACCGGCGGCCCAGTCCGGGTCCGCGTAGCTACGCAGGGCCGTGGTCGCCTGTGCGAGGATCCGCTCGAGCACCGAGAACTCCGTTTCCGCGGCGGCACCGCGGGTGACCAGGGAGACGAACTCGCGGGCCTTCATCCGGCCGTCGCGGGTGGCCTCCCAGGCGGCCGACCAGCACAGGGTGCGTGCCATCGGATCCGCGATGCGGTCGATGTTGTCGATGACGAACAGCTGGGACTCGCCGTCCAGCTCCATCAGGCAGTAGGTCAGGTCATCGTCGTTGACCAGCACCAGATCCGTGGCTTCCTCCCCGATCAGCTCCGTCACGCTGGTCGACGCCCCGGTCACGTCCAGCTCGACGCGGCGGGTGCGGCTGACCGTGCCGTCGCCGGCGGGGTTCCGGGAGTACAGGCCCACGGCGATGCGGTGGGTGCGCAGTTCCTCCGCGCCGGGCCGGGCACCGGACTGCCGGACGTCGAACCGGGTGTAGCGGCCGTCCTCGACCTCGAAGTCGGGACGCAGCCGGTTGATGCCCGTGGTGCGCAGCCACTGGTCCGCCCAGTCGGACAGGTCGCGGCCCGAGGCCTCCTCGAGTGCGCCGAGCAGGTCATCGAAGGTGGCGTTGCCCCAGGCGTGGTTGACGAAGTGGCGGCGCACCCCGGCGAAGAAGTTCTCGCGGCCCACGTAGGCCTGCAGCTGCTTGAGCACGCTGGCGCCCTTGGCGTAGGTGATGCCGTCGAAGTTCTGCTCGACGGTCTCGATGTCGCTGGCGTCGGTCGAGATCGGGTGCGTGGACGGCAGCTGGTCCTGCTGGTAGGCCCAGGATTTCTCGATGTTGGCGAAGGTGACCCACGCGGTGTCGTACTCAGTTTCCTCGGCCTGCGAGATCGCGGCGGCCCAGGTGGCGAAGGATTCGTTGAGCCACAGGTCGTCCCACCACTCCATGGTCACCAGGTCACCGAACCACATGTGCGCCAGTTCGTGGAGGATCGTGTCCGCCCGGCGCTCGTAGCGGTAGTGGGTGGCCTGGGAGGAGAAGACGTAGGCGTCGGTGATGGTCACGCAGCCGACGTTCTCCATCGCCCCCATGTTGTACTCCGGGCAGAAGATCTGGTCGTACTTGCCGAAGGGGTAGGCGACGCCGAAGTTCCGGTGGTAGAAGTCGAAGCCCTGCTTGGTCTCGGTGAACAGGCGCTCGGCATCCAGGTGCTGGGCCAGGGACTGACGGGCGTAGATCCCCAGCGGCACCTCCAGGGTGGTCGGCTGGTTGTCCGGGGTCTCGTCGTGGTGGACGAGCAGACCCTGCCAGCTGTCACGGACCTCGTGGTAGGGACCCGCGCAGACGGCGACCAGGTAGGTGGAGATCGGGGTGGGCACCCGGGAAACGTGGGTGTCGTGGTCCGTGCCCTCCTCGATCTGCTGCGGGGCGTTGGCGATGACCTTCCACCCCTTGGGCGCGTGGACCGTCAGATCATAGGTGGCCTTGAGGTCGGGCTGATCGAAGCAGGCGAACACCCGCTTGGCGTCCGCGGTCTCGAACTGGGTGTAGAGGTAGACATTGTCATCGGCCGGGTCGACGAAACGGTGCAGCCCCTCGCCGGTCCGGGAGTACGGGCAGGTGGCCACGACCTCGAGGGTGTGGTCCCCCGGCGTCAGACCGGGCAGCGTGATGCCGGCGGTTTCGTCATAGGCGCCGTCGGCGAGGGTGAGGGCCGCGGCACTGATGTCGCGGCCGTCGAGCAGCACGCTGTGGATCCGGTTGGCGCGCAGATCGATGAAGGTGTCGCCGGTGTCCTTCGCGGTAAAGGTGACCACCGTGGTGGACCCGAATTCAGTCTCCCCCTGATTTAAATCCAGGGTGATGGCGTAGTTGTCCACGTCCAGCAGCGCCGAGCGGGCCATCGCTTCTGTGCGGGTGAGGTTGGTTGAGGTCATGAAAACTCCTTGTAACTACGACGACTGGCTCTGGCCGCTGTGACGCGGCCACTGACATAAAGCCTAATCCGCACCTACTCTGGAGGAAGTGGGCCACTGTTGATGTGACCCCGAACAGCTCTCAGCAACAAAGACCTATAGGAGTTCGCCCGTGTCCGAGAACGTGACTTTCTGGTTCGATGTGTCCTGCCCCTTCGCCTGGCAGACCTCCCGTTGGATCAAGGAGGTGGAGCAGGTCCGCGACATCGCCGTGGACTGGACCCCGATGTCACTGGCGGTGCTCAATGACGGCCGAGAGGAGCTGCCGGAAGAGTACAGGGAGAAGATGAAGGCCAACTGGGGACCGGCCCGTGTCTTCGCCGCCGTCAAGACCGAGCAGCCGGAGAAGGTCGGTGACCTCTACACCGCGATGGGCACCATCGTCCACGCCGGGGGAGAAAGCGGCAAGGCGGACTACGGCGCCTACGACGACGTGATCAAGCGGGCCCTGGACGAGGTGGGCCTGGACGCCAAATACGCCGCCTATGCCAACACCGGGGAGTGGGACGACAAGCTCAAGGAGTACCACCAGGCCGCCATCGACTCCGTCGGTGATGACGTGGGTACCCCGGTGGTCAAGCTGGGCGACACCGCCTTCTTCGGCCCCGTGATCACGCGCGTGCCCTCCGGCGAAGAAGCCGGGGAGATCTTCGACGCCTCCGTCCGCCTGGCGCAGTACCCCTACTTCTACGAGATCAAGCGGTCCCGCACGGAGGATCCGCAGGTGAAGTAGTTCACCGGGTATCGCGGATAGCGCCCCGCAGAAAGGTTCTGAAGGGCGCCTGCCGTTAAAACCCGGCGGGGTTGCGGGGACCGGGTTTCGAAAGAGGTTGACTGTCGGGGGACAAGCAGCTGACTGAACGGTCGCGATCGGCTCTGAATGGCTATCCTCGAGGTAAAGCACCTGTTGCCATCGAGGCAGCCGGAGAAAGGAGCCGACCGTGACTCCCAGAGAAATCGCCCCCCGAGTTCTGTCTTGGGCGAGCATCCTCGATGACGCCACCGCGCAGCAGGCCATTGCGCTGGCCGAGCTGCCCTTCGTCACCCCGCACATAGCACTGATGCCCGACGCCCACTTCGGCCTGGGCTCGGCCGTGGGCACGGTCATCCCGACCGAGGGCGCCGTTCTCCCCGCCTCGGTCGGGGTGGACATCGGCTGCGGAATGATCGCCGCCCGCACCCGCTACACTGCCGAGGACCTGGGCAGGATCGAACTGACCGAGCTCCGCGACCAGATCGAACGCGCCATCCCGCTCTCACCCGGCAACTACAACCGCAAGGTCCATCACGGCCACACCAGGCAGCGGGTGGAGCAGCTCGAACAACAGGCCGAGCGGGAGGGCGTGGACCTGAGTCATTCGCCGAAGTGGCGTGAGCAGCTGGGGAGCCTGGGCGGCGGTAACCACTTCATCGAGTTGTGCCTGGATGAACAGGACCGGGTCTGGTGCTTCCTGCACTCGGGCAGCCGCGGCGTGGGCAACAAGATCGCCCAGAAACACATCAAGATCGCGCGGACGGAATCAGAGAAGGGCAGCATCGCGCTCGCCGACCGGGACCACGCCTACCTGCTGGAGGGCACACCAGAGTTCGACGCCTACCTGCGCGAGCTGCACTGGGCACAACACTTCGCCCTGCTGAACCGGGAGGAGATGATGGACCGCTTCGTCGATCAGCTGGCCCGGCTCATGGGTGATGACGCCACTGAGATCGAAGTGGAGCGGGTCAACACCCACCACAACTACACCGAGAAGGTGGGCCTGGCCGGACAGGAGGTGTGGCTCACCCGCAAGGGGGCCATCAACGCCGAGCTCGGTCGCCCGGGTCTCATCCCCGGCTCCATGGGAACCCGCTCCTATGTCACCCGGGGGCTCGGCAACGAACGCGCCCTCTATTCCGCACCACACGGGGCCGGTCGCACCATGTCGCGCACCCAGGCGAAGAAGCGGTTCACCGCCGAGGATCTGGACGCCCGGATGAGCGGCATCGTCTACCGCCCGGGAAAGCAGTGGGTGGACGAGATACCGGACGCCTATAAACCCATCGACCAGGTCATGGAGGACGCCGCCGATCTGGTGGAGATCGTCCATGAGCTACGCCAGGTGCTCAACGTCAAGGGGACGTAAGCGCTGGCGGCGGCCACGCACCGAAGGCCCAGGGCAGAGCCGCTGACCTTTCCGAATGCTGGTGAGTTACGCATAATGGGAGGTGGGAAGTCCGTGACACTACGAGACCTCAAACTTCCAGGAGGAAGCACAACATGTTCGGAACCACGATCACTGCCATCGTCATCGCCGCACTGGCCGGTCTGGCGACCTTCTACAGCTGGGACCGCAACAAGGGACTGTCCGCGGTGCTCGCCATCGTCACTGCGGTCGCTTCTGCGGTCGCGATCCTCTTCGCCTTCGTCGGAGCGCTGGCAGTGATATTCAAGATCCTGCCGATTGTGCTGCTGGTCTTCGGCCTCTGGCTGATCTGGCGGGTGTTCCTCAAGAAGTCGGACTCCGCTGAGACCAGGGAACGTGGTTATTCCACACCGGCACAGCGCTAACAGTCCTCGGTGACCGACAGGCCCCGTGAAGGCTGAGTGAAGATCACCGCACCCCACCCGGGACCGCATCGGTCCCGGTTTTTCCTATCGGTCAATGCTGCAGTAGATCCAGGAGCTGCTGACGCAGCTCGGCCTTGCGTCCGGCGTGCTCACCCTGTTCGTCCTCCATGCGCGGACGCGGGATGTCGATCCGGATGTCCGCGATGACCGTGGAATCCGGCGAGGGGGCCATCACCAGGACACGGTCGGCGAGCAGGATGGCTTCCTCGACATCATGCGTGACCATCACGACGGTGCGGCGGGAAGCCTCCCACACCTGCAGGAGTTGGAGTTGCAGTTGCCGGCGGGTGAGGGCGTCCAGGGCCCCGAAAGGTTCATCGAGCAGCAGGATCGAGGGATCGATCGCAAATGCCCGTGCCAGTCCGACGCGTTGCTGCATGCCGCCCGACAACCGGGCGGGACGACGCTCAGCGGCATGGGAGAGATTGACCTTCTCCAGCCACTGCGTCGCGATAGTGCGACGCTCCGACGATGAATACTCCGGACGGGCGGACTTCAGACCGAATTCGATGTTGCCGCGGGCGGTCATCCAGGGCAGGAGGGCGTGATTCTGAAAGACCATGCCGCGGTCCGCGCCGGGCCCCGTGATCACCTCATCACCGGCGGACACGCTCCCGGTGGAGGGAAAGCTCAGGCCCGCGACCATGGACAGAATCGTTGATTTTCCACAGCCGGACGGGCCGAGGAGACAGACGAATTCGCCTTCCTCGACGGTCACTGACGTCGGCGCAATGATGGTGGTCGTACCGTAGGATTTGGTGATCTCGTTGATGGTGACGGTGGAGTCAGTCATAGCGCACAACCTTCTGTAGAGCTGCGATGAGGTGATCGAGGATCAGGCCGGTCAGCCCGATGATCACGATGGAGACGACAATCGCGTCGATGTCGAGCCGGTTCCACATGTTCCAGACGAAGAAACCGATGCCCTCACCGCCGACGAGCATCTCCGCCGCGATGATGACGAGCCACGATGTCGACAGCGACAATCGCAACCCGGTGACGATGCCAGGCAGTGCGGAGGGGAGCATCACATAGGCCACCTTCGACCACCACGGAGTACCGAGCGTTGCAGTCAGCTCGAGGTAGGTGGGGTGGATAGTGCGGACTGCGTCGATGGTGTTGACCAGTGTCGGCCACAGCGCGGAGAGAACGATCACGAAGATGGCGGTGCGTTCGGCATCGCTGAGCAGTGCCAGGCCCAACGGCAGCCAGGCCAGCGGTGACACCGGCCGCAGGATCTGGACCATGGGATCAACAGCCCACCGCAACGTGGTGGACCGACCGAGGACAAAGCCCAGGGGCACCGCTATTACCGTGGCGATCAGGAAGCCGATCAACACCCGCCGCAGGCTGGCCAACAGATGCCAGAAGATTCCCTGGCTGGCGGGACCGTCGCGGTAGAAGGGGTCCGACAGCAGCTCGATGGCGCGGTTGCCGGTGCGGGCCGGCGTGGGGGCGAGGTTGGAGAGCCAACCTGCGCCGGCAGCCAGCTGCCACAGGCCGATGAAGGCGGCGAGCAGGACCACACCGAGGATGCCGGCGTTGCGTGGTTTGGGGGTCGACTTCACTTCTTCGTCAGTTCCTTGCGTAATTGCGGGTCGGGTGAGCGGGATCGAAGAGCTGGCCGTTGATCATCACCGGCCCGCCGTCCACCGGGACCCCAGCGGGCAGCACCGATCTGGCTGCCGCAGTGATAGCGGCATCATCGAGGGACAACGGGCTTGCGCTGGACAGGTCCCAGCGGGCGATCTGGGCGGCCATCCAGGTCATGGCGGTGAAGCTGGTGGAGTCGCCGAAGGACATGTAGTCAGGATCGCTGATCTGCTCGCCGTCCCAATCCAGGTACTTGCCGGCAAGCACCGGGGAGATCAGGGAGGCAGGCTGATTGAGGTATTTCTCCTGCGCCAGGATATCCACCACCTCCCGGTGGCGGCCCTGATCATTGGCGAATGCGGAGGCCTCGTCTAACGCGGCCACCAGTGCCTCCGCCCGGTCGGGGTGCTCACCGCGCCACTGTTTCGCGATCGCCAGGGAACAGCAGGGGTGGCGGTCCCAATGCTCCCGGGTGGCGGTAAATATCCTGCCCGCTCCAATCTGCAGGGCACGTTGATTGAACGGCTCCGCGACAATGAAGCCGTCGATGCCCCCGACCTCCAGCTGCGCCACCATGTCCGCGGGGCGCAGCAGCCGCAGCTCCAGGTCGCGGACAGGATCTACGCCACCAGCGGCCAACCAGTCCCGCAACAGCATCGCGTGGATGGAGTACTCGAAGGGAATGGCCATGACCGTGCCCTTGAGGTCTGACGGCTGCCGCGTGTGGGGATGCAGGTCATTAGCCAGCACGATGGCATTGCCGTTGGTGTTGAGAGAAAAGCTCAGTTCCGTGGGTCGGCTGCCATGGGTGACACCGGCATCAATCGCCAACGCCATGGGCGAGAGCATGTGGGCCACGTCGAGTTCGCCGGTGGCGTAGGCACTCCAGAGGTCTGCCCAACCGGCGTACTTCTTCAACTGGACGTTGACGCCGTGTCGCGCAAAGATTCCGGCCGCATCAGCCAGAACGAGGGGAGTGGCGCAGGCGATCGGCAGGTATCCGATGCTCAGCGGGATAGCTGCAGCACCGTCCCCCGATGTCCCTGGTGCCTCACAGGAGGTGGTTCCGAACGCAAGGGATCCCAGGACCGTCGCGGAGAGTCCGCGCAGGAAGGTTCTGCGGGTGAGCTGCGACATCAGCGTGAAAAACCTCGTTCAAAACTAGACTGCTTGTTCTGTGAATGATGTAGACTGCTTGGTCTTTTGGGGTGCTCTGGAACTATAGCCAATCGAATGTGCAACAGTCCATTGAGCAGGGGGTCTGTAGCGATTCTGCGGCTATTTCCGGAGCATTTCCATGAATAAAAATAGGGGTAGGATGGGCAGACCATGCGGTTCATATGGCAATCTGGTCGTGTTATCGTCGTTGGCGTAAGCGACACAGTCACCAGTTATTGAATGGAGATCCAATGTCTGACCTGACCCCGAACCACAAGGACGGCGAGGCGCTCGCCCCGATCGACGCTGACAAGCTCGAGGAAATGGCGCAGAAGAACATCGACAACCCCGCCGGTGGCAACAAGAAGATCAAGACCCACACCGAGGCCGACGGTCAGTTCCGTAACTACACCAAGGTCCGTGACCTGGAACCGATTCTGGTTTCGGAGCCCCCGAAGTTGTTGGGAGATGACTCCGCCCCCAACCCGACCGAGGTCGCACAGGCTGCCCTGGCCGCCTGCATCTCCGTGGGTATCCAGGCCATCGCCACCCACCGCGGTGTCACTCTGACCAAGATCGACATCGACATCGAGTCGGACATCGACATTTCCCCGACCTGGGGCGTCGGAGACCTGGCCGAGGACAAGCGCCCCGGCGTGTCCAACGTCGAGGTCTCGATCGACCTCGAAGGCGATGCCGACCGCGAGACCCTGGACCAGATCCAGAAGGACGCCGTCGAATGGTCTCCGGTGGTCAACACCTACACCCGCCCGGCGAAACTGACCTCCAAGCTGGTCTAGACACCGATCCCGCCCCCCACTTCACCCCCAGCATCACCCGGAAGGTATCGATGACGACCGTGACCAATCCCGAGGCTCCCAGTATTCAGCAGCTGCTCCCGACCGCGCTCCGCGAGACCGTCGCTGAGCGGGCGAAGCAGGTGGACAAGGCGGAGCTTGACGCCCGCTACATTCTGCCGATGCTGGGGGATGAGAACCTGATCGGTGGCTCGCTGCCGGAGATCGCCCAGGCGATCCGGGAACTCGCCGCAGAGGACCTGTCCACCGCCTTCACCGTCTGGGCACAGCGGATGACGTGGGAGTACCTGCGTTTCGGCGGCACGGACTATGCGCTCACCTTGGCCGGCGCACTGGCGAAGGGGGAACGCCCCGGTGTCACCGGTATGGCCCCCGTCCTCAAGGAGTCCGCAGGCGCCGGCGAGATTGCCCTGACGGCGGCGCCCGTGGAGGGGGGCTACCGCGTGACTGGCAAGCTCAATTGGGCCTCGAATCTCTATGACGACGCCGTACTGGTCACCGGTGCGAAAACTCCGGACGGCACCCGGCTTATCTTCGCAGTGGAAGCGGGGCAGGAGGGGATGGCCTTCGGTAAACCCTTCGGGTTGCTGGGTCTGAACGCCACTGCTTCGGCATGGGTGACCTTCGAGGATCTCTTCCTGCCTGAGGCACAGATTCTCACCGATAACATCAATGACTTCGTCCCGGCGGTCAAGCCGGTGCTGGCATTGCTCCAGGTTTCCGAATGCCTGGGCCTCTCCGAGGCCTCGGCTGCTGCAGCCGAGGGGCGGATCAGCGGGATCAATGAGACCTTCCGGGAGGATCTGGACAAGATCATCGCCGGTAACGCTGACCTGGCCAACCGGCAGGTTGAGGTCATCGACCGCTTCCTGAACCGCGAGCTCAACGCCACCGAAGTGCTGGAGCTGCGACTGGATGCCGCGGAACTCGCGGTGGCCGCTGCGAATGTGGAGGTGCGCGTGGCCGGCGGTGCCGGGTACGCCAAGAGCTCGTCGACCTCGCGTCGATTCCGCGAGGCGGCCTTCATCCCCGTGCAGTCTCCTTCGGAATCCCAGCTGCGGTGGGAGCTGTCGCGCGCGCGGACAAAGGCTTAACGGATAGAATGGCTGGCATGCGCGTATATCTTGGAGCAGACCATGCCGGATTTGAGACAAAGAACATCATCGTTGAGCACCTGAAGAAGCAGGGGCACGAGGTGATCGACTGCGGTGCCCTGGAATATGACGCGGCCGATGATTACCCCGCCTACTGCATTGAGGCCGCCAGCCGGACCGTCAACGATCCCGGTTCGCTGGGCATCGTTCTCGGTGGCTCCGGTAACGGCGAACAGATCGCCGCCAACAAGGTCAAGGGTGCCCGCTGTGCTCTGGCCTGGTCCCCGGAGACCGCCCGGCTGGCACGTGAGCACAACAATGCCCAGCTCATCGGCATCGGTGGTCGCATGCACTCCGAGGAGGAGGCGCTCGCCATCGTCGACGCCTTCCTGGAGCAGGAGTGGTCCCGGGAAGATCGCCACCAGCGCCGTATCGATATCCTCACCGACTATGAGCGTACGGGTATTGCCCCGGCACTGCCGGAGAACTAGTACGGCCAAACAGCCAGCTATTTCGGGACCGACGCCGAGACCGTTTCGGCTGGAACAGCCATTCACCCCGGCACTGAGCAGGTGCCGGGGTGAATGGTTTTCAGGTGGAGCCGTTGGTGGGTGGAATCACGCCGCGGTTCCGCTCCAACGCCTGCGCATGCCTTGCCAGTTCCGGAAACCCACCCGGTCAGATGCACATCGAGCAGCCGCGACGGTGGACAAGGAAAGCCGGCCACCGGGGGAGTGAGCCCCGGCAACCGGCTTTTCGATCAGTTTTGGTGCGGGTCTAGAAGTCGAAGTCGAAATCACCGAACATGCCGTCGAAGAAACCGCCGCCGTCGTCTCCGCCACCCATGTCGCCCATATCGCCGCCGGCATCACCGGCGTCTCCGCCCATGTCCTCACCACCGCCCATGTCCTCACCACCGGTCGGTTCGACGCCCTCCCCGGCGCCACTGGCGAAGTCATCGGCTCCATAATTGATTCCGGCCATGCCGGAGAACATCATGGAAAACATCATCATCGAGCTGGCGGTCCACATGCCCGAAGCCAGGGCGCTGGCCCACCAGGGGGAGGAATACCAGCCGGCCGGGACCGGACGGCCGGCGACATTGCCACCGGGGTAGTAGTTCGGCGTCTCGTCGGAGGCCACGGGAGAGGCGGTGAGGGTCTGGCCGTCATGCTCAATGGTGCGGCGCTCAGTGACCTTACCGGCGTTGCGCTGCCCTTCCAGCGGCGGCAGCTCAGGGCCGGCGGTCATCCCCATGATCTCGCGGGCGGCATTCATGTAGTGCAGCCCCTCCAGTGCAGATTCCCGCGCCAGATGGGCCTGCTTCGCGGTGTTCGCGGTGGAGATCTGGGAAGACGCCGCGTTATAACGCTCAGAGGCGTCCGCGATCGCCTGGGTGGAGGCGGCGTCATTGCCGGCGATGGTCAGCACCTGGGAGCCCAACCGCTCGATCCAGCGGCGGGCGTCAGCGCGCGCGTCCTCCAGCTGGCGTGCCTCTGCTATCTCCTGCTGCTTCTTTTTGTTCCGGTTCATCACCACGGCGGCGACGACACCGAGCACGATGAGGAGAAGTAGTAGTTCCACGAGTTCAATCACTCCGTTGACAGGCAGGGGTGGACAGGTTGCGAGGCTTCTAGGCTTCTTTAATGACAACGCTACAGGTCCCTGAAAAGTTCCGGGTCTGAATCTGTCCCGGGCTTGCCGGGCACCCGGAAATGGCGGATGCTGACCGGCACCCGGGCCCGTGGTTTTCACTTTTCGGTTGTGGTGCGTTACACTGCTTAACGCACACCGACTTCACCTACGTGAAATCGGTCGTCAGGGGAATGTCGTATAGTGGCTAATACCTCAGCCTTCCAAGCTGATGACGCGGGTTCGATTCCCGTCATTCCCTCTGGTTAATGCCCTGCACATGATTGTGTAGGGCATTTTCGTATTTTACAGGTGGGGGAGAAAGTGGGGGAGACGTGGGGTAAGGGTCCCGCACTGCCGCAGGGGATTCCCGGGGCCACGACGCTGCACTCGGCAGGCTCTGTCAGGGGACGCCTCTCGTTGCGTTAGGGGACACGGACCACGGTAATATTCCGGTAAAAACGCTGCTCAGGTGGTTATCGAAAAATTAGTGTGCCCCAATGCAACCCTATTTTTTCTGCGGCGGCTAGAATCTGGACTCGTGCTGTTCTCCCCATGGAGAAGAGTCACGGGGCGTGGCGCAGTTTGGTAGCGCACCTGCTTTGGGAGCAGGGGGTCGCAGGTTCAAATCCTGTCGCCCCGACGTATGGGCCAACCGGCCCTGACAGACGATTTCAATGTGATCCAGGAGAGTTACTCGTGAAGAGTTCCGTCGAGAAGCTGAGCGACACCCGCGTGAAGCTCACGGTTGAGGTCCCGTTCGAGGAGCTCACCACCGAGATTGACCAGGCCTACGCAGCCCTCGCGCAGCAGGTCAGCATCCCCGGTTTCCGCAAGGGCAAGGCTCCGCGCCAGCTTATCGACGCCCGCATCGGTCGCGGCCCGATCCTCGAGCAGGTCGTCAACGACATGCTGCCGAGCCGCTACGAGCGCGCCTGCCAGGAGAACGAGCTGGTCGTCATCGGCCAGCCGAACATCGACATCACCAAGATCGAGGACAACGAGTTCGTCGAGTTCACCGCCGAGGTCGACATCCGTCCCGAGTTCGAGGTGCCGGACTTCTCCGCCATCAACGTCGAGGTTCCGGCGATCAAGGTCGACGACGCCGCCGTCGACGAGGAGCTGGACAACCTCCGCGCCCGCTTCGGTGAGCTCAAGGACACCAAGCGCAAGCTGAAGACCGGCGACTTCGCCGTCATCGACCTCAAGGCCACCGTCGACGGCGAGGTCGTGGACGAGGCCTCCACCGAGGGGCTGTCCTACGAGGTCGGTCAGGGCGACCTGATCGATGGTCTGGACACCGCTCTGCGCGGCATGAAGACCGATGAGGACAACGAGTTCACCGCCAAGATGGCGGCCGGCGAGCACAAGGACAAGGAAGCCACCATCGCCGTCCACGTGCAGCAGACCAAGGAGCGCAAGCTTCCGGAGCTCGACGACGAATTCGCCCAGATGGCCTCCGAGTTCGACACCATCGAGGAATTGCGCGAATCCACCAAGACCCAGGTGGAGGAGTCCAAGAAGAACCAGCAGGCCGCCACGATCCGTGACGAGGTGCTGAAGGTCGCTCTCGGCGAGACCGAGTTCGCCCTGCCCGAGTCCATCGTCGACGAGCAGGTGCACGCTCAGATGCACCAGCTGCTCGGCCAGATGGCCCACGACGACGCGGCTCTGGCTTCCGTCCTGGAGTCCCAGGGCACCACCCGCGAGGAATTCGACGCCCAGACCCGCAAGGACGCTGAGGAGGCAGTGCGCACCCAGCTGTTCCTGGACACCCTGGCAGAGCAGGAGAACCCGGAGGTCTCCCAGCAGGAGCTGACGGATCACATCCTGTTCACGGCGCAGTCCTACGGCATGGACCCGAACCAGTTCGTCCAGCAGCTGCAGCAGTCCGGCCAGATCGCCAACCTCTTCGCCGACGTCCGGCGCGGCAAGGCCCTGGCTTCCGCCATCTGCCGTGTCAACGTCAAGGATGACGAGGGCAACGAGGTGGACCCCAAGGAGTTCTTCGGTGACCCGGAGACCGACGAGGAAACCGAAGGCGCAGAGTCCGCTGAGACCACCGAGCAGACTGAGGATTAAACAGTACGCTTGTGGTTGTTGAAGGAAGGGCCCGGCAGGTATTGCCGGGCCCTTCCGGCTATCCACCTGCCGTGCCGCTCCGGTGGTGAGCTTCCTGTCCGATCCTGTTCGGCCCCGCGAGTCGGGTGCCGGGGAGGTGGCTGGGGTGTTCGACGCTGACAGCGAACAAAGGGGCGGTTTTGAAGAACCGGCAGGTAACCTGGATTCCACTGAGACAAAGAAGATTGTAGGAGTTGTATTCCATGACTGATCAGATCCACATGACGGCACCCGGGGCCGGGACCGGCTTCGGCAACGACATCTACGACCGGCTGCTGCGTGAGCGCATCATCTTCCTGGGAAGCCAGGTCGATGATGAGATCGCGAACAAGCTCTGCGCGCAGATCCTGCTGCTGTCTGCGGAGGATCCGAACCGCGACATCTCGCTCTACATCAACTCTCCCGGTGGCTCGGTGACCGCAGGCATGGCGATTTACGACACCATGAAGTACTCGCCCTGCGATATCGCCACCTACGGCATGGGCCTGGCGGCCTCCATGGGGCAGTTCCTGCTCTCCGGCGGCACCAAGGGCAAGCGTTTCGCGCTCCCGCACGCCCGCATCATGATGCACCAGCCGTCCGCCGGCGTCGGTGGTACCGCCGCTGACATCGCCATCCAGGCGGAGCAGTTCGCCCAGACCAAGCGGGAGATGGCTCAGCTGATCGCCGAGCACACCGGGCAGACCTTCGAGCAGGTCACCCAGGATTCGGACCGTGACCGCTGGTTCACGGCGCAGCAGGCCCAGGATTACGGCATCGTCGATCATGTGATCACCCTCGCCGAGGGCCCGATCAGCAACTAAGGCACACGAACCAAAGGAGATTAAGAATATGAGCAACGGATTCCAGATGCCGACCTCCCGGTACGTGCTGCCCTCGTTCATCGAGCAGTCCAGCTTCGGTACCAAGGAGACCAACCCCTACTCGAAGCTCTTCGAGGAGCGGATCATCTTCCTGGGCACCCAGGTCGACGACACCTCGGCCAATGACATCATGGCGCAGCTGCTGGTGCTCGAGGCCCAGGACCCGGACCGCGACATCACCCTCTACATCAACTCGCCCGGCGGCTCCTTCACCGCGTTGATGGCGATCTACGACACCATGCAGTACGTCCGTCCGGACGTCATGACCGTCTGCCTCGGGCAGGCCGCCTCCGCCGCAGCGGTGCTGCTGGCGGCCGGCGCCCCGGGTAAGCGTGCCGCACTGCCGAACGCCCGCGTGCTGATCCACCAGCCCGCCACCCAGGGCACCCAGGGCCAGGTGTCCGACCTGGAGATCCAGGCTGCGGAGATCGAGCGCATGCGCAAGCTGATGGAAAACACCCTGGCCGAGCACACCGGCAAGACCGCCGAGCAGGTTCGCATCGACACGGACCGTGACAAGATCCTGACCGCCGAAGAGGCCCAGGAATACGGCATCATCGACCAGGTCTTCGATTACCGTAAGCTGCGCGGCTAACATCCGATAGCTACGAATTGAGCACGCCCGCCCGGAAGAATCCGGGCGGGCGTGCTGCTGTTAGGGCTCAGAGCTCCCGCAACACCCGCGGCAACTCATTGCGGGTCCGTACCCCGAGCTTCCGGTACACCCGGGTCAGGTGATACTCAACGGTCTTGGAGGACAGAAACAGTTCACGTGCCACCTCGCGGTTGGTGGCTCCCTCGGCCACCAGCTTGGCGATCTCCTGTTCCTGTGGGGTGAGCCCGCCGGCCCCGGTGACACGGGTACCCAGACCGCCGGCCCGGCGCTCCCGGTTACAGCGGTTGACGAACTCGGTGGCCCCCATGGCCTCGTACACCTCGCCCGCCCGGGTGAAGATGTCATCGGCCTGCCGGCGTCGGCCGAGACGCCGCAGTACCCGGCCGTACTCATAGAGGATCCGGGACTGGTATGAGGGCATCGCGAGAGTCTCGATCATCTCCAAGGACTCCTCGAAGACCGTGATTCCGCCCTCGATGTCACCGCGTTGCATGAGGATGCCCGCACGCGGCACCCCCAGTTTCGCATGCACCGAAGCGATACCGGAACCAGCGGCCGCCTCCTCTGCCTTGGTGGTGACCTCGTCGGCCTCGTCGATGTGCCCTGCCTGGATCAGCTGCTGGGCCCAGACGTCCTCCCAGGGCCAGAAGCCAGGCTGGGAGATGTTGATCTCCGCGTTGATGGACTCCAGGGTCCGACCGACCCGCATCGCGGTGGGCATGTCATTGTCCAGGTTGGCCAGCAACAGGCGGCACATCGCGGAGGGGACCCGCTGGATGGTGAAGGCGTCATGGCTGAAGGTCAACCGGTTGACGTAGCTGCGGGCCAGATCCTTCTCACCGCGGTACGCGGCGATCGATGCTCCGGTCCACAGCAGCAGTGGCTCGAGGAACCGGATGCCGTAACGCTCGGCACGGGACAGTCCACGCTCCACGGCCCGGACCCCGGATTCCCACTCGCCGAGGATGAAGTACGTCCGGGCGAGCCAGGCGTCCATCCACAGACTGATGCGTTCGGAGCCTTCCGCACCGGAATAGCCCTGCAACCGCTGCCGGGCGCTGACCGGATCATCATAGACCAGCGAGAGCCAGCCGATCGCCATGTTACGGCGCTGCGCGAGGATCGGGGTCTCACCCGGTAGGGGAGAATCCTCGGGGACCCGGCCCTGCAGTGCCCCTTCACCGATCAGCGAGATATATTTGGCCTCGATCTGGGTGGGGGAGCCAGGCAAGGCCCACTGGTCGGTGATGCCCGCCCATTTGACCAGCTTTTCCGGCTGCCAGGAGTTCAGGTAGAGCAGCACCTTGCGGGAGGCTACCCGGGCCCGCATCTCCGGGTCCTGGCTGTTCTGCTCGTCCAAGGTCCGCCACGCCCGGTGGATGTGGCCGGAGGCTTCACTGCGGCGTCCTTCGTGCAGCCCCAGATAGCCGCGCATGGAATCCACCTTCACGTCTTCGGTGCCATGCCCCAGGGACCCGGCGTACAACTTGGCCTGCGGCAGGTCGGATGCGGCGATGAGGGCCTCGATGCCGTCCAGGTGGCGGTCGTGGGCGTCTTCGGGGCGGGAGGACAGTTGTGAGGACAGCTCATAGGCCCGCGCGGCCTTGCGCCAATGCCCGGCCGCGCCGAGCTGCAGTCCCCGGGCCGCCAGTTGCGCGGCGATCTCATCATCGCTGCCGGAGATACTCAGCGCCTGGTGCAGCAGGGAAGAGTCCAGATCATAGTGGTCACTGTAGAAGGCGGCTGCCTTCTGGTGCAGCAGTGTCGCCTGCTGTGGCCCCGTTCTCGCCTGGACCACGGCGCGGTCGGTGGCGTGCCGGAAGGTCAGGTGGTTCTCCCCGAATCTCGGGAGGGTCTCGAGGAGGTCCAGTTCCACGGCGGCGTCGATGGTGGCCGGGGTGTCGGGAAGTTCCACCAGCTCCTGCAGCAGTTCCGGGGTTCCTCCGTTGGGCAGGATGGCCGTCGCGGTGAGCACCAGTTCCAGTCCGGGGGTCAGTGGGTGATCCCCGATCCGTCGGCGCAGAGCCGCCCGCCAGGTGTTGGGGACCGGGACTTGGGGGTCGCGGTCACGCCAGTGATCCGCGGGGGCGGCGTGCAGCACCTCCCGGATCAGGTTCGGCCGGCCGCCGGTCAAGTTCCGCAGCTCGGCGGCGGCGAAAGGCGCCAGATGGGCCCCCACTTCGGCCAAGGCCAGGGCCCGCACGTCCTCGACGTCCAGTGGGGCGATGGTCAAGGCGACGTCGGCAAGCTCGCGCAGGTCCGTCGTGCTGGGACGGCCTCTGGAAACCTCGGTGTCGGAGGCGGTGAAGATCAGGGCCATGCGGCCCTGCTTCATCGTCGCGGAGGTCTCGATGAGTTCCTGGATCGTCTGTTGGTCAGCCCAGTGCACGTCATCGACGACGATGGCGGTGGCAGCCCCCTCGACGTCGACCAGCGAGCGCAGGTCTCCCTCGTGACCGGCACGGTCCAGGATGTGGTGCAGCAGTGCGCCCTGGTTCTCGGCGAGCCAGGACAGGGCGGTGACCCGGATGCCGGCCCAACCGGGCAGGGACTGCACCAGTTCGCGCACCAGCCGGGACTTTCCGGAACCACCGGGGCCGGTGACCACACAGAGTAATCTGTTTCCGGGTTCCAGGTTCCGTACCATCTCGGTGACCTTGCGAAGTGATGCGCGAGTGGTCTGTTGCGGAGTATGAGATGCGTACACAACCCAGAGGATACCCGGTTTCCGCAGGATAACCCATTTCTCCCTGGGTGACGGCCAGGGAATTCCCTGGCGATGGCCGTCACTGCCGCTACCCCTGGGGCCCGAGGGGCGCGGTGATGCCCCGCGGGGCCCGCGGGAGCGGGTACTGAACGGCTACTGAGCGGTGAAGCCGCCGTCGACCACGAACTCCGAGCCGGTGGAGAAGGACGCCTCGTCCGAGATCAGGTAGAGGATGAGGTTACTGACTTCTTCGGGCTCCGCGATCCGGCCCAGCGGGGTGGCGGCCTTCACGGCGTCAAAGACCTCGATATTCGTCCGGATGCCGCCCGGGTGGACGGAGTTGACCCGGACGCCGTGTTCGGCGAATTCGAGGGCGGCAGCTTTGGTGATGCCCCTGACCGCGAACTTGGTCGTGACGTATGAAGTGACGTTGACCGAACCCACCAGTCCTGAGGTGGAGGAGACGTTCACGATCGACCCTCCGCCGTTCTCCTTCATGGAACCGAGCACCGATTGCATGCCCTTGAAGACGCTGTAGACGTTGACCTGCAGGACCTTCTGGAAATCCTCGTCGCGGAGGTCCGCCAGGGCGACGTCATTGGGGCCGACGATACCGGCGTTGTTGACCAGACCCGCCACGGGGCCGAAGCTCTCTTCCGCCCGCTGAACGACATTCGCCCAGTCAGCTTCGGAGGCCACGTCCTGCTTAACGAAGATCGCGTTATCGCCGATGTCCTCGGCTACGCGGGTGCCGGCGGCTTCGTCGATGTCGGTGACAACGACCTTAGCGCCTTCCCGCGCCAGGAGATGAGCACTTGATGCTCCGATGCCGTTTCCGGCTCCGGTGACGATGACCACCTTGCTATCGACTCTTCCCATGATTAACTCCTCTTTAATTGGTTTTACGTTCCAATTGCGACGCTACCACTCCGCGGGCATGCGGGTATTTCCCGTCGGGGAGAAACGATGACGATCCGCAGCGCCAGCAGCCTGACAACGACAGAACCCGAACACACCGGAGTGCGTTCGGGTTCTGCGGGGTGAAACGTGCGCCGACGGCGGTAGAGGGCAGGAAGCCCTAGCCCTGGTCACCACCGGCGACCGGGAGGACCGAGCCGTTGATGAAGCTGGCCTCGGGGGACGCCAGGAACACGATCGGCGCGGCCTGTTCGGCGAGCGTGCCGTAGCGCTTCATCAGGGAGGAATCGATGGTCTGGTCCACAATCTCCTGGTACCAGGCCTGCTCCTGCTCACCCTCCGGTCCGGGGCCACGAGGGACCCGGCGCTCCGGGGCGAGTGTGCCACCGGGGGCGGTGGCGACCACACGTACGTTGTGGTGCGCGGCCTCCAGCGCGAGTGCCGAGGTCAGGGCGTTGACTCCGCCCTTGGAGGCGGCGTAGGGGACACGGTTGACGCCCCGGGTGGCCACCGAGGAGACGTTGACGATCGTGCCGCCACCGTTCTCGATCAGCGCCGGCAGCTCTGCCCGCACCGACCAGATGGTGGTGAACAGGCTGCGGGTGATCTCCTTCTCGATCTGGTCGGGCGCGTAGTGCTCGAAGGGGCGGGCCCAGATCGTGCCGCCGACGACGTTGATGGCGACGTCGATGTGCCCGAACTTCTCCTTGGCGGCGGCGACCATGGTCTCCGCGCCCTCCCAGGTCTCCAGGTCAGCGGTCGCGGAGCCGATCTGGCCGCCGGTGACCTCGGCCAGTTCCCGGGCGAACTCATGCACCAGCTCGGAGCGGTCAACGAGGAACACCGAACCATTCTCATAGGCGATGCGCTGGGCGACCGCCTGTCCGATGCCCTGGGCCGCCCCGGTGACCAGAACGTTCAGTCCCTTGTACCGGTCCGGGGTGAAGAGTTCCGGGGCTCCTTCGACGCCTTCTCCGACAGGTGCGCTCACTTCTCAGCCTCTTCCAGTTCGCCCTTCTCGGCCTGCTCCTCGATTGCGGCGTCCATGGTCGAGATCGCGTGCTCGTTGTGGTTGCGGATCAGATCGCGGAGCTTGTCCTTGTCCTTCGCCTTCAGTGCATCGATGATGTCGAAGTGCTCCTGGGCGATGTGCGGTTCCATCCAGGTCGTGTTGACCAGCCGCTTCTGCATGACCTCAACGATGTTGAGGTTGCGGTAGGCCGCCAGCATGGAGGGGTTACCGGTGCGGTGGAAGAGGAACTCGTGGTAGCCGTTGTTCGCCTCGGTGTAGGCGACCGGGTCGAGCAGCTTCTCGCCGTCGATGAAGGAGTTGGCCTTCTCCGCCAGCTGGGTGAGCTTGTCGAAGTCTTCCTCGTCCAGGTTGTCGATCATCAGCTCGATGGCACCGAGCTCCAGCGCCATGCGGGCCTCGAACTGGGAGCGCGAGTCCGCCTGGGCGATGTGGACCTCGCCGGTTTCGACGCCCGGTGCGGAGACCGTGACCTCGGAGCGGGAGGCGCTACCTTCGCCGCCCTCGGTGCGCTCGACGACGACGGTGTTGTTGTCGTTGGAGCCGGCGGCGGAGGAGAACTTCTCGTAGTAGAAGTTCTCCGGCGGGTTCGGCTGGTCCTGCAGGAACTTGCGCACGGCCTCGACCATCGGCGGCGGGCCACACAGGTAGACGTCGGCTTCACCGTTGTGCAGGTGCTCGTCCGCGTCCATGTGGTCGGTGACGAAGCCCTTGCGCGGGTGGTCCGAATCCGGGTCGGAGACCACGGTGAAGTAGTCGAAGTCCGGCAGCCGGTCCTTGAAGGTGTCCAGGTGCTCCAGTTCGACGAGATCGTGGTCGAAGGTGGCGCCGTAGATCAGGCGGACGGGCACATCCAGCAGCTCATCCTCGGTCAGCTTCTCCAGGATGGACATGACGGGAGCCAGCCCGGTGCCGCCGGCGAGCAGCAGGATCGGATCGAGGGGCTCGCGCAGGAAGAATGAGCCCATCGGACCGGTCAGGTTGAGGCGGTCGCCCACCTTTGCCTGGTCGGTCAGGTACTCCGACATCAGGCCGCCGCGGGTCAGCTTGACCAGGAAGGTCACGATGTCCTCGGAGGGGCCGGAGGAGAAGGAGTAGGAACGGTGGTCGTCCCAGGTGGGGACCGAGACGTTCATGTACTGTCCGGGAAGGTAGTTGAGCTTGTCCCGTTCCTCGATCTTCACCGAGAACTTCACGGTGGACTCGGAGAGCCGTTCCAGAGTCTCGATGGTGCCGATCAGGGTGGAGGCACCGGTCTTGGCCAGCACTGACGTGGTGGCGATCTGCACGACCATGTCGGTGTGCGGCTTGGTCTGGCAGGTCAGGATGTACCCCTCGGCGAACTCATCGTCCGAGAGTGCATCTTCGATGAACTCTCCTTCGTCGAAATCGCCTGACTCGCAGAATGATTTACAGGTACCGCAGGCGCCGTCACGGCAATCGAACGGGATGTTGATGCGTGCCTGGTATGCGGCGTCCGCGATGGTCTGATCCTCTTCACAGTCGATGAAACGGGTGATGCCGTCTTCGAAGGCGAGAGCAATCTGTTTGGTCATGAGGGGAACCTCCTAGGGGTGGGGATGATTACAGGTGGTAGATGTCGACCACGTGGTGGATGAAGTCGTTCTTGAGAACGATCTTCTTCTTCGCGATCTTCGGAGCATCCCCGGAGACGTCAATGGTCAGCGTCGTCGTTCCGAAGTAGTGGTCGGTGGTCTTGTACCGGTAGTAGTAGGTGATCCAGTTGTAGGTGACGTCAACCTCGCCGTCACGCTGCTCGAGGATCTCCAGGTTGGTGATGTTGTGCCCGGTGCGCGGCTCCGGAAGGGAGGTGGCGGAGGAGCGCTCGGTGCGGATGCGGAAGACACGGTCTTCGAGGCCGCCCCGGTTCGGGTAGTAGATCAGCGAGATCTCCTTCTGGGGATCCTCGGTGAGCTTGTCTGAGTCGTCCCAGGCGGGCATCCAGTACTCCACGTCCTCGCGGTAGCACTCGAGCCATTCCTCGAAGCGACGGTCGTCGAGCAGGCGGGCCTCGTAGTAGAGGAAGTCCTCGATCTCTGTTCTGGTGATGGTTGCGGTGTCAGCAGTGGTCATGGTTCTTTCAGCTCCTGTGCGTTGGGTGTTCTGGGCTGGGTCGGAGGGCTGGACCTAGCCGCGGCGACGGCGACGACGGGTCGGGGCCTCGGCCTTGGCGGCAGCCTTGGCGGCGGCGCGCTCCTTGGCGAAGGCGACCGTCACTGCGGCGGAGTCCTCGTCGTCCTTCACGTGCTTGACGGAGGAGTTCTCGGCCTCGACGGCCTTACGCATGGTCTCTTCCCAGTAGCCGTGCTGGATCGGGTACAGACCCTCATCCTCGGCCTTGGCGCCGGAGGAGAGCACCTCATTCAGGCCGAGTGCGAGAGCCTTGTCATTGGCGCCCTCAGACTGCTGCTTCAGACCACGGGTCATGTCGTTCCAGGGGAAGGAGCTGGCCTGGTAGGTCTTCTGGCAGGAGCGGAACTCTTCCAGGTCATCAGGGGTGGCCATGCCGGTGGCGTTGAAGAAGTCCTCGTACTGGCGGATCCGGGCGGCGCGGTTTTCCGCGGACTCGCCCTTAGGAGCGATGCACCAGATGGTGACCTCGGTCTTGTCCACGTCGATCGGCTCGAGACGACGGATCTGGGTGGAGAACTGGTCCATGATGTAGACGTTCGGGTAGAGGCACAGGTTACGCGAAGCGTTGACCATGAACTCGCCGCGCTCGTTGCCGTGCATCTCCTTCAGCTCGTCCAGACGGCCGTAGACGGGACGGTCCTCCGGGTTGCCCCAGGTGGTCCACAGTGCGAGGTGGCCGTAGGGGAAGGAGAAGTAGCCACCGCCCTGCTCGCCCCAGGAGCCGGCGTCCATGGCCTTGGTCTCGTTCTTGGACTCGCCGGTGCCACGCCGGGAGGTGGTGGCGGCGTAGTTCCAGTGGACGGAGGAGACGTGGTAGCCGTCGGCGCCGTTCTCGGCCTGCAGCTTCCAGTTGCCGTCGTAGGTGTAGGTGGAGGAACCACGGAGCACCTCAAGTCCCTCGGGGGACTGGTCGATCAGCATGTCCAGCATGACGCGGGTGTCACCGAGGAACTCATCCAGGGTGGGCACGTCAGCGTTCAGGGAACCGAAGATGAAGCCGCGGTAGTTCTCGAACTTGGGGATACGGCGCAGGTTGTGGGAGCCCTCGGTGTTGAAGTTGTCCGGGTAACCGCCGTCCTTCTCGTCCTTCACCTTCAGCAGGGTGCCGTCATTGGAGAAGGTCCAGCCGTGGAACGGGCAGGTCAGGGTGGTGCGGTTGTCCGTTTTCTTGCGGCAGAGCATGGCGCCACGGTGGGAGCAGGCGTTGATCAGACCGTTGAGCTCGCCATCCTTGGAACGGGTGATCACCACCGGCTGCCGGCCCATGTTGGTGGTGAAGTAGTCGCCCGGGTTCGGAATCTGGGACTCGTGTGCCAGGAAGATCCAGTTGCCCTCGAAGATGTACTTCATCTCAAGGTCGAAGATCTCCCTGTCGGTGAAGATCTCGCGGTTGACGCGGACAATGCCCTCGTCAGGGCGCTCGTCAAGCGCGCGGTCGATGATCTCATGTGCACCGGAGGTGGGGCTTGTCATGGGTGAAAGTCCAATCTGTTCGGTTCGGGTGGAGGCTGCCACTTCATCTCCCGGCCGGGGCTGGCCGAGACTAAACCACCTGGTGGCCAGGGGAGTTAGAACGTAGAGAGGTGAAGCGCTCCGCCGATCAATGGAATCGTGACTCCAATCACCTGTGGTGATGGTTGCTGTCCACTATGCCCGCCCATGTCCTGCGTCACACTAGGGGAAAGCCTAGGAACGGGTCGGGGGACAACGTTCGTGAAGTGTGGTATCAGTCTCAATTGTCGCCATCACCTGCGGCAAGACTGTTGTAGTTGGGTTTGTTTGATTTCGCGCGGGAAACGGGAAAATCAGGTCCGAATGGGGGTGGGTGGGGGTAGGTGTGGCGTCCCTGGGGCGCGGCGGGGCTGGGGTGGTGTTTGTTCCGGAGGGTGGCGTGCGTCCGTGGGCTGGGCGGAACTGAGGGTGCTGTGCGAGGGGTGGGGTGCCGCGGAGGGGGAGTGTGAGCTGCGTGGGCCCCTTCCGGCCATCGGAATGTATGGACGGGGGGTAACTTCCCGTGTGGGTTGCCACCCCCGTTATCGGTGGGGGTTCTGGGGGATATGCCTAGGTTTGATTCGGGGGAGAAGGGGGTGAAAGTGAACGGGCTCACGGACTCTTCCGGTGTGAGCTGCGACAATTTGAGGAGTCCATGCTTCCCGGATAGGTAAGGATTGCCTATTTAATAAGGTGGCGCAGATTGCATTTGATCGTGAGTAGGGACACAGTAGTAGCAGGCCAGCGCACTGCATCACCACACTGTGCTGGAGCAACACTTCCCAGTCCATTTATTGAGGAGACAGCACGATGACTCAGGCTGACGTCAATCCCACTGCCCACGATTCGGGCAACAAGGCCACGGACAAGTTCAAGAACGAGGCCGTCAAGTCCGACACCTCCAAGGAGCGCGCCAACGCCATCTACCAGGATGTGCTGGCAGCACTGGGCGAGGTCGCCCAGAAGCACGAGGTCACCTACGACGAGTACCGCGTTCTGAAGAACTGGCTCATCCAGGTTGGCGAGTACGGCGAGTGGCCGCTGTGGCTGGACGTCTTCATCGAGCACGAGATCGAGAAGGTCAACTACAACCGCCACAACTACACCGGCACCAAGGGTTCCATCGAGGGCCCGTACTACGTCGAGAACGCTCCGGAACTGCCGGCTGAGTGCGAGATGCCGATGCGCGACAAGGACAAGGCCGCCACCCCGCTGTTCTTCCAGGGTCAGGTCACCGACGTCGACGGCAACGGCCTGGGCGGCGCCACCGTCGAGCTGTGGCACGCCGATGAGGACGGCTACTACTCCCAGTTCGCTCCGGGCATCCCGGAGTGGAACCTGCGCGGCACCATCGTCACCGATGAGGAGGGTCGCTACAACATCAAGACCCTGCAGCCCGCTCCGTACCAGATCCCGACCGACGGCCCGACCGGCTGGTTTATCGAGTCCTACGGTGGACACCCGTGGCGCCCGGCCCACCTGCACCTGCGCGTGAAGTCCCCGGGCTACCGCGAGATCACCACCCAGCTCTACTTCCAGGGCGGCGACTACACCGACAACGATGTCGCCACCGCCGTGAAGCCGGAGCTGATCCTGGATCCGCAGCAGGACGATCAGGGCAACAACGTGGTCAACTACAGCTTCGCGCTGGACAAGGAAGACTAAAACCCCTGAAGTTCCCCGTTCCCCTACTATCAACATGGGGGACGGGGACTTTCCCGTATCTACCCTCTTGTCATTTTGTGATTAGGAAGTGAACATGGCTGACCTGACCATCAATAAGGTTGAAACCCGTATTCTCGACGTCCCGCTGTTCCGCCCCCACGGTTTCGCGACGACCACAGCCACCGCCCAGCCGATCCTGCTGGTGACCGTGACGCTGGAGAACGGCGTCGTCGGTTTCGGCGAGGGCGTTGTGCCGGGTGGCCCCTGGTGGGGTGGCGAATCGGTGGAAACCATGCAGGCGATCATCGAGCGCTACCTCGCCCCGGTGATGGTTGGCCGTCCTGTCAACGAGCTCTCCGGCATCCTGGTGGACTTCGAGAAGGTCGTGGCCAATGACCGCTTCGCCAAGGCGGCCGTCGATATCGCCATGCACGACGCCTGGGCCCGTGCGCTGGACATCCCCCTGGCGGATCTGCTGGGCGGCGCGTTCCGCAAGGAGCTGGACGTCACCTGGGCGCTCGGCGTGCTGCCGCTGGATGAGGCCGTTGGCGAGGTCGAGGAGAAGATCGCCGAGACCGGGCACAAGAGCTTCAAGCTCAAGATGGGATCCGGCGATCCCGCCACCGACACCCAGCGTATTTCCGAGCTCGTGGAGAAGCTCGGCGACCGGGTCAGCTTCCGCATTGATGTCAATGCCCGCTGGGACCGTCTGACCGCCCTGCGCTTCCTGCCGAAGCTGGCGGAGGCGGGCGTCGAGCTCTTCGAACAGCCCACGCCGGCGCATGATCTGGATACCCTGCGCGAGATCACCACCCGTATCGGTGTGCCGGTCATGGCCGACGAATCCGTCTGCTCCCCGGCCGACGCCCTCGAGGTGGTCAAGCGCCAGGCAGCCGATGTCATCGCCCTGAAGACCACCAAGTTGGGTGGCCTCAAGGAGTCGGCCAAGGTCGCCGCGATCGCCGAGACCGCCGGTCTGGCCTGCCACGGAGCCACCAGCCTGGAGGGTCCCTTCGGCACCGCGGCGTCCCTGCACTTCGCGGCCGCCACCCCGGCGATCTCCTACGGCACGGAACTCTTCGGTCCGATGCTGCTCAAGGAGTCCTACACCACCGAGGACCTGGTCTACGAAAATGGTGTGGTGAAGCTGCCCGAGGGCCCCGGTTCCGGACTGGAGCCGGACTGGGACAAGATCGAAAGCTTCACCCGCAAGTAATCCGCCCCGAGATCTGAAATCAGGAGATTTTCACACATGCTGTTTCTGGCACGAATGGACGTCCACTTCCCCGAGTCGATGGACGCTGACACCGTCGCCGACTTCCAGGCGAAGGAGAAGGCCTACTCCGGCGATCTGCAGGAGAAGGGCATCATGAAGGCGATCTGGCGCGTGGTCGGCGAGTACGCCAACTACTCCATCTACGACGTCGACGACCACGACGAACTGCAGAGCATCTTCCAGAACTTCCCGATGTTCAAGTACATGGACGTGCACGTCACCCCGCTGGCCAAGCACCCCAACGCGTTGGAGTACTACCTGCGCGGTTAAGCTCAGCTGCTGACCGGGGCCCTTCGGGGCCCCGTTTTTCTTCGTTTATCGATGCCGCGGCGGGCAACCGCTGCCCACCGCCCCAAGGAGAGGCACATGAGTATCTTCCACGTCCTGCTGAGCGAGCAGATCCCGCACGACATGGACCCGGAGATCAGGGCCGACCACCGCGACCGGCACCGCACCTATCTCCGTGAGTTGCGCGAGGCCGGCGTGCTCCTGCACTCGTGGCGGGCCGTCGGCACCCGCGATGATCTCGCGGTCTTCCGGGTCGCTGACTCGGCGGAGTTGCACGCGGTACTGCTCGCGGCGCCGTTGTTTGATTTTCTGCGGATGGAGATCACCGCCCTGGTGGAGCATCCGGATCCGGAGCGGGGATGAGGAAACCCCGGTCCCTGCGCGGGGGCGGAGCCGAGAGCGCGGGGCCGGGGCGTCGTGAAGCAGCGGTGTCAGACGTTGAGTTTCTCCGGGATGGCCTCCGCCTTCTTCTCGGAGTAGGGGCGGATGCCCACCAGGACGAAGGCCGTCAGGGCGACGATGACCGCCGCTCCCGTGTAGAGCGCGGTGGGGGACCAGCCGGCGTCGAAGAGGTAGCCGACGACCACCGGTGCGGAGACCGCCCCGACGCGGCCGGCCGCCAGGGCCACGCCCACCCCGGTGGCGCGCAGGGTGGGGGAGTAGCTCTCCGGGGTGATGGTGTACATCCCGGTCACGCAGCCGTTGAGCAGCATGCCCACGGCCACGCCGGCGGCGAAGGCGATCGACGGCAGCGCAGTGGTGGTGATGAAGACGACCAGCACCACGGATGACAGCAGGGAGAAGACGATGAGCAGACGGCGGGCGTTGAGGCGCGTGGTCAATGCACCGTAGATCAACGAACCGATGGTGCCGCCGAAGGAGAGCATGATGCCACCCACGATTCCTTGTTCTGCGGACATGCCGGTTTCCGTCAGGAGCTTCGGGGTCCAGGAATTGGCGAAGTTGAAGCCGAAGTTGATCAGACAGAACGCTGCCCAAATCTTGAGGGTGACGGCCAGGTAGCGGCTGTTGAACAGGTCCCGGATGCGGGTCTCGCCGACGGTTGACGCAGGCTCACCCAGGGTGACGGGCTGCCGGTGGCCGAGACGCGCGGCGATGGCCCGGACCCGTTCCTCGTCACCGGGGGCACGGCGCGCGCGCAGGAACTCGGTCGACTCCGGGAGGAAGATCACGGTCAGCACGAGGGCGACCGCGGTCAGGACGGCGCCGGCGAAAAACACCGACTCCCAACCGTGGGTGGGAATGAAACGGTTCGCCAACAGTCCGCACAGGGACGCGCCCAGGCCGTAGCCGGCGGCGTAGATGCTCATCGCCAGGCCGCGGAAGCGGGCGTTGGAGTTTTCGGAGACGATGACCGTGACACACGCCAGAACACCACCGACGCCGATGCCGGTGAACACGCGGTAGAACAGGAGTTCCGCGTAGGAGTCCGCGGTGGTGGACAGGATGAGCCCGGCCAGGTCGATGATGGTGGCGGTGACCAGCAGTTTCTTGCGTCCCCACCGGTCGGCCAGCGGTGCCAGGAGCAGAGAACCGACGCCCACTCCGAGCAGCGCGGAACTGAGCAGCCAGCCGAGCTGGGTACCGGAGAGCCCGAAGTCCTCGGAGACGGCGTTGGCGGTGAACGCCATGGCCACCAGGTCGTAACCGTCGAGGGCGTTGAGGAACACCGTGATGGCGATGATGAACCACTGGTAGGTGGTCATGCGGGAAGAGTCTATGAGCTGACGGATGTCCACGGATTGCCTTTCGTGGTCGAGCCGCACGGGGCGGTACCGTGCGGGTGGACGAATCTGATTCGTGGATATGGCAGCTGCACCCAACCCCTCGGGACCGGGGCTCCGGGGAGGGATGAAGAACAGGAGGCATATCGCTGTGCCCGGTTGCATACCGAGCTGTCTATGGACAGTAGTGCAACAGCACCGGGGGCGAAACTCTTTGGTGAATTTTATTCATCGGGTTCGGGCGGGTGTCGAGATCCTGACTCACATCCCGCAGAGGGCCACCACCAGCGCCAAGGCGAACGTGAGCGGCAGACTTTTGAGGTGATAACCCATCATCCCCGATGGCGCGTTCACCCCGAATACGATGTCGACCATGGTCAGATCGGTATTCGCGCGGGGTCGCCCTCGTCGGTATCCGGTCCACAGTACCGCTGCCAACACCAGCGGAACCGTCAGGGCCGGCAGGCTCATGCCCCAGATGAAGCAGATCATGCCGGCTGCCATGAGGCCGTGGATCAGCAACACCACCAGGGGCAGCCGGGAGGGGACCCCGATGCGCGAGAACAGTCCTGTCAGCTGTGGCAACCTCCAGCACACTGTCTGATGGTACTGGGGCGGGGCGGGCCCGGCTCCGGGGGAATGATCTGTGCGTGGCCCGCAAGGCATACGTAAGTTACCGTCGGAAAATGCTGGATTCGCCCGGAAAAGCCGCGCAACTCACGTATGGATTGCTCCGGCAGGTGAAAACCCGTGGGAAAGTCGCCATTGCTCAGGTTCAGGCCAATAACCCTTAACTACACCCCTGGCCCCACCCTGGGTCAAACTGTAATCTGCATCTCTGCAGGTCAATGGCGGGCGACCAGAATCCTCTCGTTCATATAGCGAACGACTTTGTGCTCTGTGACCTGAGTCCTACCGTAGGTACTCAACACCTCCCGTCACGCAACTGAAAGGGTTGACTGTGCCTCTTCCTCTCTTCGCCCCCACCGAGGGTGCCTACGCACCGTTGCACTTCCCGAAGTACAAGACCACCATCAAGCGCAACCCCAACAATGACCTGATCATGGTCCCGCAGCGCCTCGGCGAGTTGACCGGCCCGGTCTTCGGGGAGCGCGACTTCGGCGACGTCGACAACGACATGACCAAGGCGAATGACGGCGAGGCCATCGGCCAGCGCATCTTCGTCCACGGCCGCATCCTCGGCTTCGACGGCAAGCCTGTCCCGGAGACCCTGGTCGAAGCGTGGCAGGCCAACGCCGCCGGCCGCTACCGCCACAAGAACGACTCCTGGCCGGCACCGCTGGACCCTCACTTCAACGGCGTGGCCCGCACTCTGACGGACAAGGACGGCAACTACAGCTTCTACACCGTCATGCCGGGCATGTACCCGTGGGGCAACCACCGCAACGCCTGGCGCCCGGCCCACATCCACTTCTCCCTCTTCGGCCGCCAGTTCACCGAACGTCTGGTCACCCAGATGTACTTCCCGGGCGACCCGATGTTCTTCCAGGATCCGATCTACAACTCCGTGCCCGCCGGTGCCCGCGAGCGCATGGTCGCCACCTTCGACTATGACGAGACCCGCGAGAACTTCGCCGTGGGCTACAAGTTCGACATCGTCCTGCGCGGCCGCAACGCCACCGTCTTCGAGTAGCCCCCGCCCAGCTCATCCACCTTCAGCCAAGGAGAAGCAATGACCATCATCGACAGCGACCCGAACAACGAGATGCGTTGGGAGGTCTCGAACATCCGCGACCAGGACGAGGCTGAGGCGGGCATCATGCCCTCCCAGACCGTGGGCCCCTACGTCCACATCGGCCTGACCCTCGACGGCTCAGAGGTCATGGTGGAACCCGGCACACCGGGCGCCACCCAGGTCACCGTCTCCGTCACCGACGGCGATGACCACCCCATCGCCGACGCCATGATCGAGATCTGGCAGGCGAACGAGGAAGGCGTGTTCAACTCCCCGCTGGACCCGCGCACCGGGGAGCAGGCCACCGCCGAGGGCTTCCGCGGACTGGGCCGGGGCATGGTCGACGAAAACGGCGCGGTCACCTTCACCACGCTGGTGCCCGCCGCCCACGACGACGAAGAGGCCCCGCACCTGAAGCTGGGGGTGTTCGCGCGCGGCATGCTCGAGCGCCTCTACACCCGGCTGTACTTCCCGGAGAACGACAACAGCACCGACCCGGTCCTGAACGCCGTTCCGGAATCCCGCCGGCACCTCCTGATCGCGGAGAAGACGGACAATGGCTACCGGCTGGACATCCGGGTCCAGCACGAAAACGCCGACCGGGAAACTCCCTTCTTCGGACTCTAGGAGCAGACATATGTCGTTGAGCAGATCAGATTACGTCGACCTGGCGGGCGGAAACACCGCCGCTCACCGCCACCTCTCGGACGAGGCTTTCCTACGCCAGATCCTGCGTTTCGAACGCGAGTTGGCCACCGCCGCGGGCTCCGCTGACGTGCTCGACGACACCCAGGTGGCCGCCGCGCACGCCACCATCGACGGCTTCGACCTCGACGTCGACGCCATCGCCGCCGCCTCCGCCAGCGGCGCCAATCCGGCGATCCCGATCGTCAAGGCGCTCAAGGCCGTCGACGCCACCGGCATCCACCCCGGGGCGACCAGCCAGGACGCCATAGACACCGCGCTGGTGCTGTGTCTGAAGGAGGCGGGTGAGCCGTTGCTCACCCAGCTGGCCGAGGTCCAGAAGATCCTGGTGGAGCTCGCCGAAACCCACCGCGACACGAAGATGATCGGCCGTACTCTCGGACAGCAGGCCACGCCGACCACCTTCGGGGCCGTCGCCGCCGGATGGCTCGAGGGGACCACCGCCGCCACCGCAGACCTGGCCGACGCCCTGCTCGACCTGCCCGTCCAGTACGGCGGGGCCACCGGCACCCTGGCCGCCACCCACCCGCACGGGCTCGAGATCCAGGCGCGGCTGGCCGCACAGCTGCGGCTGCGCCCCACCCCGATCGTCTGGCACACCAACCGCTACCCGCTGATCCGCGTGGCCACCGCACTAGCCGCCGTGGCCGGGGCGGTCCGCAAGATCGCCGGCGACGTCGTCTGGCTCTCCGCCACCGAGATCGGCGAACTCCGCGAGGCCAGTCCCGGCGGTTCCTCCGCCATGCCGCACAAGGCCAACCCGGCTGCGGCAGTGGCCTGCGACGGTTACGCCCGCCGCACCCCGGCCCTGGCCGCGACCATGCTGGACGCGATGGACAGCCGCCACCAGCGCGGGGTGGGAAGCTGGCACGCCGAATGGCCCACCATCCGTGAACTGGCCGCGGCCACCGCCTCCGCCGTGGCCCGGATCCACGCCAGCCTGAACGGGATCACCGTCGACGGCCAGGCCATGGCCCGCAACCTCGAATACGCCGCCACCGGCGACCAGTCCACCGGACACGCCGGGGAACTGGTCGACGCGGTGCTGCACAACTGGAAGGAAGAACAGCACTCATGAGTGAGAACCAGGAATACGAGACCGGTCGCGCCGCCGCCCACGAGGTGGGCATGGCAAACCGACGAGCCGTGCTCGGCGACGCACACGTGGATGCGGCCGTCGCCAAGCAGACCCCGACCACCGAGATGTTCCAGGACTTCATCACCCGCACCGCCTGGGGGGACATCTGGAACCGGGGCGCGCTCGACCACACCCAGCGCCGCCTGCTCACCATCGCCATCCTGACCGCCGTCGGCAATGACGGCGAGCTCGACATGCACATCCGCGCCGCCCTGCGCGCCGGGGTGGACCAGGACCTCATCGGCGAGGTGTTGCTGCACACCGCCGTCTACGCGGGGGTCCCCAACTCCAACCACGGATTCAAGCTGCTGGCCGCCGCCGTCGCGGAAGCCGGATAGCTCCGGGGCAGCACCCGCCAACTCCAGCCATCCCCACTGAAAAAGGAAGATCCATGTCGCACACCCCAGTTGCCATCATCGGTGCCGGCCCGGCCGGCCTGACCCTGTCCCACCTGCTGCACCAGCACGGCGTCGAGTCCGTGATCTTCGAGTCCCGCTCCCGGGAGGATGTCGAGGAGACCGTCCGCGCCGGAGTGCTCGAGCAGGGGACCATGAACCTCATGCGGGAGACCGGGGTGGGCGAGCGCATGGACCGTGAGGCCGACATCGACGAGGCCATCGACATCTCCATCGACGGGCTGCGCACCCGCATTGAGCTGACCGAGCTGACCGGCCACCAGATGGCCGTCTACCCGCAGCACGAGTACCTCAAGGACTTCATCGCCAAGCGGATCGCGGACGGCGGCACCATCTACTTCAACACCTCCGTGGATGAGGTCAGCGGCTACGACGGTGACCGGGTCACCGTCTCCTACACGGATGAAAAGGGCGAAAGCCAGACTCTGACCAGCGATTATGTGGTGGCCGGGGACGGGTCGAAGTCACCGTACCGGAAGCCCGTCCTGGAGCTGGACGGCGCGGTGCGCGACCGGCACGAGTACCCCTACGCCTGGTTCGGGATCCTGGTCAACGCCCCGCAGACCCAGAAGGAGCTGATCTACGCCACCCACGACCAGGGCTTCGCGCTGATCTCCACCCGCACCGAGACCGTGCAGCGCTATTACCTGCAGTGCAACCCGGACGACACCGTGGAGCAGTGGTCGGATGACCGCATCTGGTCCGAACTGCATGCCCGTGTGGATTCTGCGGATCTGCAGGTCTCCGAGGGGGAGATCTTCGACAAGGCCGTCCTGCGCTTCCGTTCCGCAGTCACTGATCCGATGCAGCGCGGCCGGCTCTTCCTGGCCGGCGACGCCGCCCACACTGTCCCGCCGACCGGCGCCAAGGGACTGAACCTGGCGGTGGCTGATGTCGCCGTGCTGGCGCCGGCGCTGGCCCGGGCCGTGAAGCGGAACAACCGGGATCTGTTGGACCGGTACTCGGCCCTGGCAGTGCCGCGGATCTGGAAGGCCCAGCACTTCTCCTACTGGATGTCGTCGATGCTGCACTCCGTCCCCGGGGACCCTCACTTCCAGCACCAGCGTCGCCTGGCGGAACTGGAATCCGTACTCGCCACGGAGGCCGGGCGCACCTACCTGGCCCAGCAGTACGTGGGCAAGGACCTGCCGACGTTCGAGGTGTAGGGGCCCGGCCGGTCACGAGTTCCTAATCCGGCCCGCCCGCCTAACCCCGCAACAGTGCCTGCGGCAGCTCGGCCCGGGAGGACAGCCCCAGCTTTTTGTACACCCGGGTCAGGTGGTACTCCACGGTCTTGGTGGACAGGGACAACTCGCGTGCTGCGCCACGGTTGGTCGCGCCCTCGGCCACGAGCGCGGCAATCTGCTCCTCCTGCGGCGTCAGCCCCAGCCGGTTGGGACGCCTGCCACCCACACCGCCAGCCCGCCGCTCCACGGCGCAGCGGTGCACCATCGTGGTCGCCCCCATCATGGCGAAGACCTCCTCGGCGCGGGCGAAGAACTCCTCCGCCCGGGAGCGGCGCCCGATCCGGCGCAGCACGGCCCCGAACTCGAAGAGAATCCGGGCCTCATAGGCCGGCAGGTTCCGGTCGGTGATGGCGTCCACCGCCTCCTCCAGGCTTTTTACTCCCTCCCGCGTCATGCCACGCTGAATCTGGATGCTGGCCCGCGGAACCAGATTCTTCGCGTGCAGGGAGACGATGCCGCTGCCGCGGTAGCGTTCCTCCGCAGCACTCATGACCTCGTCAGCGGCATCGATTTGCCCGGCGGCGATCAGCGAGTTGGCGTAGATGTCCTCCCAGGGCCAGAATCCCGGCTGCTGGGTGTCTGTGGTGGAGACGATGTTCTTCAGGTTCTTGCCCGCGCGCAGGGCGTCGCCGAGTTCGGCGGCGGTGGAGGTGACGATCATCCGGCCCATCGCCGCCGGCAGCCGCTCCAGGAGGAAGGAGTCCGCCGAAGTCTGCATCCGGGACAGGTAGTGCCGGGACAGCTCGGCCCGGCCACTCATGGCGGTCACCTGGGTGCCGGTCCACAGCAGCAGGGGATTGAGCAGCGGGGCGCCGGTGGATTCGGCCAGCGCCAGGCCCCGTTCCACGACAGCCGCGGCCTGGTGCCATTCCCCCAACACGTAGTGGGTACGGGCGAGAAAGCCCAACTGCCACAGGCCGACCAGCTCAGAATCGCCCCGCACCCGGCGCGAGAGCAGCTCCCGGGAACGGACCGCGTCATCCTGGATGAGCGAGATCCACCCGGTGATCAGATCCGCCTGCTGTTGGCGGCGGATGTCGGGGAAGGACAGCTCCCGCGGCCGGGCGCCGGTGTCGGCGGCGTCGATGAGCATCTGGAAGGTGCTCGCGTCCGAGCAGTGCGGCAGCCACCTCCGGATGCCGTCCAGGTCCCAGTTCGCCAGATGGTGCACCAGTTGCCGGTCGGCGAGGGTGGGGGAGTCGCCGGCGCGGACGAACTCCCGCTGCGCCCGCTGCCGTTGGCCACCGTAGACGGCGAGGTAGCCCCGCAGTTCCGCGACCTCATTGCCACTGCTCTCCAGCTCCAGCCGGGCGGAACCCAGATCAGCGTGGTAGGTGAAGGCCTCGGCGTTGTCCAGTGGGGTTCCCCACGGGCGCTCCACCTGGATGCCCAGACGTTCTCGCAGCGCGTTTTCAATGTGGGGCGGGGTGTCCGCGCGGGTGATCGTGCGGTGCTGCGGACGCCGGAACCGCAGCTGGTCATTCTCCCGTTCCAGTACCCCCGCCTCGATGAACTCACCGGCCCGGGTCAGCTCCTCGGGGCTCAGCTGGTCCACCGGGCAACCATCGGCAGGTAGCGCGACCAGCCGCAGGAGATCATCGCGGAGATCACGGTCGCGCCAGTACTCCGGGATCGGGAGGGCGGGATCCGGAGTGGCCCAGTGGGTCAACGGTGCGGCGTCGAGCAGTTCCCGGATCAGCTGCGGTAGCCCGCCGGCGGCGTCGTGGATGCGGCGGGCGGTGGCGGCGTCGCAGGTGCCGACGACCTGACGGGCCAGCTCCGCGGTTTCCGGCACCGAGAGCGGGGGGAGGGAGAGGACATCGGTGGCGGCGTCCATCCGCCGCGGTGAGGTGCCCAGCAGGATCAGCCGGGGGCTCCCCGGCCGGTGGACCCGGGCGAGGATCCGGTGGAGATCCGCCTCCGGGGCGTGGTGGACGTCGTCGATGATGAGGACGGCATCGGAATCCAGCTCGCCGGGGAGCTGGGACAGGGCTGCCGTGCCGGGCAGCGCGCGCGTCTCCACGGCGTGGTACCCGGGGAGCTGGGAGGCGAGCTCGCGGGCGAAGTGGCCCTTGTCCACGCCCTCGGGTCCGGTGACGAGCAGGAATCTGCCGGTGTCGGTTTCCCGGAGCTCGGCGAGGATGCGGCGCATCAGCAGGAGCCGGCGCGGCAGGAGTCCGGTGGTGAACATGAACCCAGGGTACCGCCACAGGGGTGGTTGCCAGGGGGTCGGGCACGGGTGCCGGTCATCCGGTCCGCCGGGGCGGTGTCCGCATGCCGCCCACCCCCGGAACGGGCGAGGGCCGACAACCCATGCCGGGGGCGGGTAAAGAGCGGCCGGGGGTCTAGGCCTGGTCGCGGGGCATGATGTGGATGCGGTCGATGTTGACGTGCTTGGGCTGGGCGGCTGCCCAGCGGATGGCCTCGGCGACGTCCGCGGCGGACAGGTTGAGCTTGTCGGCGTAGACGGCGTCGGCCTTCTCCTGGTCACCCTTGAATCGGACGAGGGAGAAATCGGTCTCCACCCGGCCTGGGTCGATCTGGGTGACCCGGACCGGATCGCCGACGTGTTCCAGGCGCAGCACGCGGGTCAACGCGCCCTCGCCGAACTTGGCGGCGTTGTAGCCGGCACCACCGGCGTAGGCGGTGAACGCGGCCATGGAGCCGATGTTGATCACGTGTCCCTCGGCGGCGATCAGCTTGTCCAGCAGGGCACGGGTCATCCGCACGGTGCCCAGCACGTTGACGTCGTACATCCACTGCCAGTCCTCGAGGTCGGCGTCCTTGACCGACTCCATGCCCTTCGCGCCACCGGCGTTGTTGACCAGCAGGTCCACGCGGTCGAGCTGGGAGGCCAGGGCGTCCACGGATTCCTGGGAGGTGACGTCCAGCTCGATGGCGGTGCCGCCGGTCTCCCGGGCGACGGCCTCGATCTTGTCCTTGCGGCGGGCAGCGACGACGACGTGCCAGCCTTCCTGCGCCAGAGCTGCCGCGGTGGCCTTGCCGATGCCGGAGGAGGCTCCGGTGACTACTGCGATTTTCTTGTCGTTCGGGATACTCATGGAAGACATTGTGGCGCTGCACACGACCCTGTGCAGGCGGTCACCCCCTCCGGAGCGGAGGGCAGCGGGCGAGCCGGTGGCGGGGCGGCGGAATGGCGCAGCTCACCACGGCTGCGTACCAGTTCGTATGATGAACGTCCGTACCCCCGGTGAATGGACCCTGCCCCCGGTCCGGGAGGAGCGCCGTCGGCTGGCACAGCCCGCGCGGGCGCGGATCACAGGAATGTGGTGGAGCGCCAGCCGCTCGGTTCCACGGGGCCCCGGAAAAGCGGAACCGGTCCCCGCCCCGGGAGGGACGGCGACCGGTGGGGGAGGGGAACAGCTACTTCCTGGCCTCCGCCGTCTTCTCGTCCGCCGTCGTGGGCGTGGACCGGGGGGCCGCTGCCTGGGTAACCTTCGCGGCGGCGGCCTTCTTCGGCAGGTGGTCCATCAGGTAGGCGACGATCGCCCCGAACACCAGCCCCCAGAACGGGGCGGTGATGTTCCAGATCGTCAGCTCCGAGACGGTCACGATGAAGCACACCAGGGCACCGGTGGAGAAGGGGCCCTTGAAGCCCGCCAGGAAGGCGTTCTTCAGTGGGGTCAGCATGGCGATGCCCGCCAGCGCTGCGATGAACGACACCGGCATCGCCAGCATGAAGCCGACGAACGCCGGGGAGATCAGACCCACCAGCACGGCACCGAGACCGGTGACCATCGCGGCGGTGTAGTGGCGTTCCTTGTTCGGACCGGCCACGATCAAAGCGTTGGTGGGCCCGGTCAGGCAGGTCGACGTCGTACCCAGCAGGCCCATCGGCACCGAGGCGATGCCGGACACGGCGGCCGAGAGGTTGGTCCCCTGCCGGTGGCCGGCGGCGCTGAGCACCGCGGTGCCCTGCCCGTTCTGGACCACCACCACGGTGATCGCCAGCGGGATCACCAGTTCCGCGATCGCGGAGAAGGAGAACTCCGGGGTAGTGATCGTCGGTTGGGCGATGATCCCGTTGTCCAGGATGCCCGGGGCCAGCCGATCGGCCCCGACCGCCACGAGCGTGCCGACGACCGCGGCCACCGCCACCGGCGGGGCCACCTTCGACGCCGCGGGGACCGCACTCAGGGCGACGAAGATGAGGATCATCGGGATGGCGATCAGTGGGTCCTCGCTGGCGGAACCGACCAGATCCAGGCCGAAGCGCAGGAAGATCCCGGCGACCATCGCCATCACGATCGTCGGGGGCAGGGCGGCCATGATTCGCCCGATCAACCCGGTCCAGCCGAGCAGGAACACCAGCAGGGCCGTGACCATGTAGGCGCCGATGACCTCGCTGAAGCTCAGGTGCGTCAGCGCGTCGCCGACGATCACCGTGCCCGGGATCGTCCAGAAGTACGCCTGCGGGGACCGGTACAGATAGGTCAGCAGCAGGGTCAGCAGACCGTTGCCCAGAAAGGCGCCGAAGATCCACGAGGACGTCTGCGAGCTGTCGAGATTGCCCGCGGCCGCCGCCTGCAGGATCACGGCGATCGGCCCGGACGCGGAGAAGATCAGGGCCACCAGTCCGTTACCGATCTCCTGCGGTCCCAGATCCCGGATGATCTCCCGGAAGGTGGGACGCGGCAGCACGGGCCGCTCAATCGCCAGGAGGGGACCCACTCCCGGTTTTTTCTCCTCTGTCATGGTGAGACCTCCGAGGTCGTGAGATGACGAAGTCAGTTGGCGAAGTGTGCCTGCAGCAGCTTGTTGACGGCCTCCGGGCGCTCCACGGTGGGCACGTGCGCACCCGGCGAGAGCACCTCGGCCCGGCCGTCCTGAACCTTGTCCGCGATGGACTGCAGCACCTCCGGCGGAGTGGAGGGGTCGGCATCGCCGGCGATGGTCAGCACCGGCACGGCGATCTCGCCGAGTCGGTCGGTGAAGTCCCACCCGGCCAGCGCGTCGCAGCAGGAGGCGTAGCCCTCGCTGTCCGTGCGGGCGATCATGGTGCGGTAGTGGTCGCTGGTGGCCGGCTTCTCGGTGATGAAGTCCGGGGAGAACCACTTGGGGATGCTGCCGTCGGCGATCGAAGCCATGCCGGCGGTGCGGGCGGCGGCGGCCCGCTCGCGCCAGGGCCCGGGCTCACCGAACTTCGGTGAGGTGCACAGGAACGCGGCGGACTCCACCCGGTCGCTGGTGGCGGCCAGGTACTGGGCCACGGCACCGCCGAGCGAGACACCGGCGATCTTGAACTTCTCGACGCCGAGGGTGTCCAGGGTCTTCAGGACGTCGGCGGCCAGATCCGCGACGGACGCGGAGCCCGGGATGACGGGCGAACGGCCGTGTCCCCGGTGGTCGAGGGCGATCACGCGGTGCTCGTGGGACAAGGCGTCGAGCTGCGGCAGCCACATGTCGGTGTTGGAACCGATGGAACCGAGCAGCACGACAGTGCTGTCGCGGTTGGAGCCGTAGGAAACATGGTGCAGGACGGTCATGGTTTAGTTCTCCTTCTCGATGACGGCGGCCAGTCCCTGGCCGCCACCGATGCACATGGTCACCAGCGCACGGTTGGCGTCGGTACGCGCCATCTGGTGCGAGGCGGTCACCAGCATACGGGCGCCGGTGGCGCCGACCGGGTGGCCCAGCGAGATGCCGGATCCCAGCGGGTTCAGGCGCGGGTCCTCGGGGTCGATGCCCCACTCGGCCAGCACCGACAGGGCCTGGGCGGCGAAAGCCTCATTGAGCTCGATCAGGTCCATGTCGTCCAGGGTCAGCCCCAGGCGGTCCATGACCTTCTTCGTGGCCGGCACCGGGCCGATGCCCATGGTCTCCGGGGCGACGCCGGCCACGGCCCAGCCGCGCAGGGTCACCGCGGGGGTAAGCCCCAGTTCGGCGGCCTTGGCCCGTGTGGTCACGATCATGGCGGCGGCACCGTCATTCTGTCCGGAGGCGTTGCCGGCGGTGACCGTGGCGTTCTCGTCCTGGCGGCCCATGATCGGACGCAGCTTCGCCAGCTTCTCCGGGGTGGAGTCGGCGCGCGGGTGCTCGTCCTTGTCGATGGTGACCGCCGGGTCCTTGCGACGTCGGCCCGGCACGGTCACCGGCACGATCTCGGCGTCGAACGTGCCGTTCTCCTGCGCCGCGATGGCGCGGGCGTGGGAGGTCGCGGCCATCTGGTCCTGCTTCTCCCTCGGGATGGAGTACTCCTCACGCAGGTTCTCGGCGGTCTCGATCATGCCGCCCGGGATCGGGTGGTCCTTGCCGCCGGCGGTCTCACGGGCCTCCGCCAGACGGTCCCGGAAGACCATGTTGCCGCCCTTGACGCCCCAGCGGACATCGGCGTCCACGGTGTACTCGACCCGTGACATGGATTCCGCGCCGCCGGCGATGATGAGGTCGGCGGCGCCGGCGGAGATGTGGGCCGCAGCCGTCGCCACGGCCTGCAGGCCGGAGCCGCAGCGGCGGTCCAGCTGCATGCCGGGCACGGACTCTCCCAGGCCGGAATCGAGGGCGACCACGCGGCCGAGCGCCGGGGCGGCCCCGTTCGGGGACGCCTGGCCCAGGATCAGGTCATCGACGTCCTCCGGTTTGATGCCGGTGCGCTCGACCAGAGCCTTGACCACGGTGGTGGCCAGTTCCTGAACGGGAATCTGCGTCAGGACTCCGCCGTAGCCGCCCACCGGGGTGCGCAGCGGGGAGCACAGGACGATATCGGTGTCTTTGTTTTCAGTAGCCATGAGTGAAGGTGTCCTTTCTAGAACAGTTCGGTGGCGGCCAGATCAGCGGAGATCTGGCGGGCCGTCTCCGTGATGGAGGGGAGAAAACGACGGTGCAGGTCGTCGAGGTCGTGGACGGCGGTCTGGGTGGAGAGGTTGATCGCGGCGACCACCTGGCCGTTGGGGGAGTGGATCGGGGCGGCGAGGGAACGCAGCCCCGGCTCCAGTTCCTGGTCCACGATGGCCCAGCCCTGCGTCCGGACCTTGCTCAGCTCGGCGCGGAGCTCGGCCTCGGTGCTCAGGGTGTTGGGGGTCAGGGCTGCGATCTCCGTCTGGGCGAAGTAATCGGTCAGCTCCTCCTCCGGGAGCCCGGCCAGGAGAACCCGGCCCATGGAGGTGGAGTAGGCGGGGAAGCGGGTGCCGATCGTGATCGAGACGGTCATGATGCGGCGCACCGGAACCCGGTTGACGTAGACGACGTCGCTGCCGTCCAGTACGGACATGGAGGAAGACTCGCCCAGGGAGCGGGAGAGCTCTTCCAGCCGTGGCTGTGCGATCGCCGGCAGTCCGAGCCCCGACATGTAGCTGTAACCCAGCTCCAGGATCTTGGGGGTCAGCCAGAACTCGGTGCCGTCGGTGTCGGCGTAGCCGATGCCCACCAGGGTGTGCAGGAACCGCCGCGCGGTGGCACGTGCCAGGCCGGTCGCCTCAGCCACCTGCACCAGCGTCTGTCGGGGGCGGTCCGCGTTGAACGTCCGGATGACCGACAGTCCGCGTATGAGCGACTGGACCTTGGGGGATTCAGGCGTCGACAAGGGGACGCTCCTTTCAGGTCTGTGACGGTCGGGCGGCGCGGGCGGCGCGTGAAGATGGTTTGCTTTCCAAATCAAGTTCACGATACGAACCCTTGTGCAGCCCGTGAACAACAGTGTACAGTGAACGGCATGATTGACAAGACGTTTTCCTCCACTGATGCGGCGGTGGCCGACATCCACGACGGTGCGTCAATCGCCGTCGGTGGGTTCGGCCTCGTCGGTATCCCCACCCTGCTGATCAACGCACTGCGTGAACAGGGCTCCGGTGACCTGACGATCATCTCCAACAACCTTGGCACGGACGGCTTCGGCCTGGGCCTGCTGCTGCAGGACAAGAAGATCTCCAAGTCCATCGGTTCCTACCTCGGTTCCAACAAGGAGTACGCCCGCCAGTACCTGGAGGGTGAACTGACCGTGGAATTCACCCCGCAGGGCACCCTGGCGGAGCGGCTGCGGGCCGGCGGCGCCGGCATCCCGGCGTTCTTCACCACCGCTGGTGTGGGCACGCAGGTCGCTGACGGCGGACTGCCGCAGCGCTACAACTCCGACGGCACCGTCGCGGTCGTCTCCAAGCCCAAGGAGACCCGCGAGTTCGGCGGCCAGCAGTACGTGATGGAGGAGGGCATCCGGGCCGACTTCGCCCTGGTCCACGCCCACAAGGCGGACCGCTTCGGCAACCTGGTCTTCCGCAAGACCGCCCGCAACTTCAACCCTGACGCCGCAATGAGCGGCAAGGTCACCATCGTCCAGGCGGAACACCTGGTGGATGAGATCGACCCCGACGAGGCACACCTGCCCGGCATCTACGTCAGCCGCGTGGTGCACGTCGGCCCGCAGGAAACCGGTATCGAGAACAGGACGGTGTCTAAGTAATGACCTGGGACCACAATCAGATGGCCGCCCGCGTGGCCAAGGAACTCGAGGACGGCCAGTACGTCAACCTCGGCATCGGCATGCCGACCCTGATCCCGGGCTACCTGCCCGAGGGGCTGGAGGTCATCCTCCACTCCGAGAACGGCATTCTCGGCGTCGGCCGTTACCCGACCGAAGAGGAGCTCGACCCGGAACTGATCAACGCCGGCAAGGAGACCATCACCGCCAACCAGGGCGCCTCCTACTTCAGCTCCTCCGATTCCTTCGGCATGATCCGTTCGAAGGCGATCGACGTCGCCGTGCTCGGCGTCATGGAGGTCTCCCAGTACGGTGACCTGGCGAACTGGATGATCCCCGGCAAGCTGGTCAAGGGCATGGGTGGCGCTATGGACCTGGTCCACGGCGCCTCCAAGATCATCGCCATGACCGACCACGTGACCAAGAAGGGCGCACCGAAGGTCCTGAAGTCCTGTGTGCTGCCCCTGACCGGTGCCAAGTGCGTGGACATGATCGTGACCACCCACGCGGTCTTCGACGTCGACCCGAATGAGGGGCTGACCCTGGTCGAACTGGCGGACGGCGTGACGCTGGACGAACTCCGCGAGATCACCGAGGCCGACTTCCAGCTCGGCGAGGGGATCCAGGAGTAGGGGAGCAACTTCCCACCTGAACCTGAAACCGGGTGAGCCGCTGACAGACCGGCTCACCCGGTTTCTTGTTCCCCGGTGCCGCGGTTACCGCGGTTCGGCGCTGTCGACCACCCTGGCCTGCGGCGGCAGCACGAGATCAAACACCCAGGCGTAGACGAAGGTGTAGATCAGGAAGAAGACCAGCAGTCCCAATTCGAGGAAGAACGCCTCTACCAGTGGTACCTGCAGGATGAGCGCCATCAGGGGAACCAGGAAGACGATCAGGCCACCCTCGAAGCCGACCGCATGGACGACACGGCGGAGAAGGGTGCGCTTCTGCGACTGCTGGCGCCGTTCCCAGGCCTCGAACATCGTGTTCCAGAGGAAATTCCACACGATGGCGACGGCGGAGGAGGCGAGCGCGATCACCCCGGAGCTGCCGCCGCCGAAGCCGAGGGAGGAAAGCCCGAAAGTGACCGCCGCGATGGCGATGGCCTCATAGATGATGACGTAGATGATGCGGCGACGGACCGGGGACACAGACGACCTCCTGGGAAAAGTACATGGGAAGCCTCTTACGGGTCACGTCCATGATGCGGTTGTTACTGAAGAAGCCCCGGCGACACGGCCGCACGGCTTCGCGGGACAGGTTAGCAAACCCGGATCGGGACACGCGGGACGGACAGCCCCGGAAGCGGCCGCGGTCAGCTGCAGTTCTGCGGCCGGTCCGGATTTGCAGGCACAATCGGGGTGTAACCGGAACGAAAATCCCCTGGCTCAGACAGCCCCGAAAGGAAAGACATGACCACTTCCGAATCCACCGCCACATTCGCCGGCATCGATGCGAACGCCCACCTGATCGCCGGGGAGTGGCGCCCCGGATCCTCCGAGAGCGTACTCACTGACAGCAATCCTTACGACGGCTCGACCGTCACCGAGATCAAGTTGGCCTCCCGTGACGACGTCGACGAAGCTTATGCTGCGGCGCGGAAGGCCCAGCCGGAGTGGGCGGCAACCACCCCCGCGCACCGCCAGCAGGTGGTCACCCGCGCCGCGGAGCTGCTCGAGGAACACCGCGAGGAGATCGTGGATCTGCTCATCCGCGAGTCCGGCTCCACCCGTGGCAAGGCGAACCTGGAGGTCAACCTCGCTGCGGCAATCACCCGCGAGGCCGCCTCCTTCCCGGCCCGCTCCCACGGTGCCATCATGCCGTCGAACACCCCGGGACAGCAGAACCGCGTGTACCGGCAGGCCAAGGGCGTCGTCGGGGTGATCAGTCCATGGAACTTCCCGCTGCACCTGTCGATCCGCTCCGTCGCCCCGGCGCTGGCACTCGGCAACGCCGTGGTGCTCAAACCCGCGAGCGACACCCCCATCACCGGCGGAATCCTGCTCGCCCGCATCTTCGAACTGGCGGGGGTTCCGGATGGGGTGATCAGCACGCTGGCTGGCCGCGGCTCGGAGATCGGCGACTATTTCGTCACGCACGGCACCCCGGCGTTCATCTCCTTCACCGGTTCCACTCCGGTGGGCAAGCGACTGGGCGCCCTGGCCATGGACGGCGGGCCACTCAAGCAGGTGGCCCTGGAACTCGGCGGCAACGCGCCCCTGGTGGTGCTCGACGACGCCGACGTCGATGCCGCGGTGAAGGCTGCTGTGACCGGCAGCTTCCTTCACCAGGGGCAGATCTGCATGGCCACCAACCGCGTGATTGTGGACCAGTCCATCTACGATGAATTCCTCGAGAAGTTCGCGGCCGCCGCCCGGCAGGTCACAGCCGGTGACCCCTCGGACGAGAAGACCATGGTGGGGCCGATCGTCAACGATTCCCAGCTGGACGGACTCAAAGAGAAGATCGCCACCGCGAAGCAGGAGGGGGCCCGCGTCCTGGTCGAGGGGCCGATCGAGGGCCGGGTGGTCGCCCCACACGTCTTCGCCGACGTCACCGCCGACATGGAGATCGCCCGCGAGGAGATCTTCGGTCCGCTGATCGGGGTGCTCAAGGCGGACGATGAAGCACACGCCGTCGAACTGGCCAACAGTGTCGAATTCGGGTTGAGTGCCGCGGTATTCACCCGTGACCTCGACCGCGGCGACCGGGTGGCCCTGCAGATCGAATCCGGGATGGTGCACGTCAACTCCATCACGGTCGACGACGAGCCGCACGTCATGTTCGGTGGCGTGAAGAACTCCGGTCTCGGCCGGTTCAACGGCGAGTGGCTGATCGAGGAATTCACCACGGACCGTTGGATCAGCATCCGGCGCGGTTAAGACGCAGCGCCCGATGAGGCTTCGGGCGCGGTGAGGTTTTGGGTGCGGTGAGGTTTCCGGCGGGTGCGGTGAGGCGTCGGGTGAAGTGAGACTGCGGGCGGGTGACTGCGTTGCAGAAGCTTTGTGTCAGTTTCGGGTGACAAAACTGACAAGTTCCTTCAGCAACTGTGTCACCCGCTGACACCGAGGTTGCCCAGCGGCCGGAGTCTCAGGGGGAACTGGGCGTTCAGAGGGTGGGCCGCGGTTTGGCCGGTTCGCGGCGTGGTGAGTGTCTGGCACGTGCTGGTGATCCTCCTCAGGTGCGCATTAGCGGGATGCTGCGGCATCCTCGTCGGCGGGGACCCAGCCGGGCAGCTGCACCGGACTCTGCTGGTGATGCTCGTCGGTTCGTTGTTGGTCATCATCTCGCTGGTGCTGACCATCAGTTATTCTGCACAGCTACGAGCGGTCAGCGTGACGGCGATAGGACGAGTTCGTTTCCCGGGGTGGTCCCGGGGAACGGCCGGAAGGTTGACACTTCGCTTAAACTGGAGGCCCAAAGCAGGGATCCGCCCCACCCCAGTCCGGCAAGTCACGCCATACTCGCGTGCGACATGCGCCTGTGGTTAGAGTGGGGGAATAGTCATCTGCTTTGCCGCACGACCTCAACTGTGAAGCGAGAACGAATCACCTTATGGCACGTATGCAAGAAAGCGCCGACCTGCTCAAGTGCTCCTTCTGCGGAAAGAGTCAGAAGCAGGTGAAGAAGCTGATCGCCGGTGGTGGTGTGTACATCTGCGATGAGTGCATTGAACTCTGCAATGAGATCATCGAAGAGGAGATCGGCGCCCAGGCCCAGGAGAACCCGGAGGAGAACACCCTTCCGCGTCCCTCCGAGATTTCTGCCTTCCTGGATCAGTACGTGATCGGCCAGAATGATGCCAAGCGCATTCTCTCCGTAGCGGTGTACAACCATTACAAGCGCATCCGCAGTGATGAGCAGCGCACCCTGAAGAACTCCGAGGAGGACATCGAGCTCGCCAAGTCGAATATCCTTCTGCTGGGGCCCACCGGTTCCGGTAAGACCTACCTCGCGCAGACCCTGGCCCGGTTGCTCGACGTCCCCTTCACCATCGCCGACGCGACCTCCCTGACGGAGGCCGGCTATGTGGGTGAGGACGTGGAGAACATTCTGCTCAAGCTGCTGCAGGCAGCGGATTATGACGTGGCAAAGGCGCAGCGCGGCATCATTTACATCGACGAGGTGGACAAGATCTCCCGGAAGTCGGAGAACCCCTCGATCACCCGCGACGTCTCTGGTGAAGGTGTACAGCAGGCCCTGCTGAAAATCCTGGAGGGCACCACCGCCTCCATCCCCCCACAGGGCGGACGCAAGCACCCGAACCAGGAGTTCATTCAGCTGGACACCACCAACGTGCTGTTTATTGTGGCAGGTGCCTTCGCCGGCCTGGAGAAGGTCATTCAGGACCGGGTGGGCAAGAAGGGAATTGGTTTCGGAGCCGCCATCGAATCCGCCGAGCAGGTCAAGGACAAGGAGATCTTCGGGCGGGTCCGCCCCGAGGACCTGGTGAAGTTCGGGCTGATCCCGGAGTTCATCGGTCGGCTCCCCGTGGTGGCCACCGTGGAGAACCTGGACCGGGAATCGTTGGTGAAGGTTCTTACGGAACCGCGGAATTCCCTGGTCAAGCAGTACCAGCGGCTCTTTGAGATGGATGGGGTCTCCCTGTCCTTCGCCGAGGGAGCCCTCGGCGAGATCGCAGAGAAGGCCCTGGACCGGGGTACCGGTGCCCGCGGGCTCCGGGCCATCATGGAGGAGCTGCTGGTTCCGGTCATGTATGACATTCCGGACCGGGCGGACGTGGTGGGCGTGACACTCACCGCCGAGGCCGTGCGCGGGGAAGCGGAGCCGGAGCTGGCTCTTGACGAGAGCGCGGAAAAGACCGCCTGATCCCGGGCAACTGCCAGGGGGCCGGCGGGAGAAGTTAGGTTTCGTCTCCGTAGATGTCCTGCCCCACCTGCGAGGACGGGCCATCGCCCACCGGCACGAGGTAGCTGTCCTCCCCGGAATGCGGGATATTCGACGTCAGGAAAGCCAGCACGGAATCAACCACCAGTCGGTGGATGCCGCTCTGATTGTCCGGGATTCCCAGGTCCACCCCGAAGGAGGCCAGCGCCGTCTCACCGTTGGATACCGGATAACAGGACAACGCGGAGATCAGCAGGAAAACATCGTAGGCGGAGATCCCGGGGCGGAAGGCTCCGGCATCCTGTCCGAGCATCAGCAGCTTGTCCAGATGGAGCGTGATCGACGCCTCGTCGGGGATGGGGGAGAAGTCCTTCAGATCCGCGTAGTGGTGCAGGTTCTCCAGCAGGATCATCCGCACCGCCTCGGGGTGCTCGGCAAAGCGGAGGAAGATCGCATCGACGAGCTTTCGGACGCCTTCCACCGGCACCGTGGAATCCAGTTCCATATCCTCAGGATCCGGGTGGAGCCGGGCCATCGCTTCGGCTAGGGCCTGGAGGTACAGTCCCAGCTTATCGCCGAAGTGGTAGTGGATCATGCGCTTGGACATACCGGACAGCTTGGCGATCTGCTCGAGCTTGGTGTCGGTGTAACCGTGTTCCGCAAACTCTTCGACAGCGGCGGAAATGACCTGCTCCGGGGAGACCGACTCATCGCCAACATCTCTGGCATCCAGTGCCGAGAAGTCTGATTCGTCGAGACTCATTACGGTCGTCCTTCCGGATCGAGGGGTGGGATTGTGCCGGGATCATCAATCGGTACCATGGTGGGCCCGTGGCGATCGCCTCTATCGTGCCCGAAAAACCCTGCCGGCTGTGGGTAAAGACGTGCCTATTCGTCCGCCCTCCGGACAATCCGCTGGTAGTCCTAGAATGACCGGGGGTAGTCGGGTGGAGCTGTGTTCATCGATCTGCACCGCTTTGGGGGTAGTAACGGGCGACCCGGAATTTGGGGGAGGTGCCGGGTGCCGCCCTCGGGCGGTACTGCATCGCAGGCGAAAGCCCGCGCTGAGTCATTAGGCTGGGGGAGCACACCATGAGTGGAGACTGGACAGGAAGGTTCTAAGACATGACCGCCCCGAAGAAAGTCACCGTGACCGGCGCCGCCGGACAGATCGCCTACTCCCTGCTGTGGCGCATCGCCGCCGGCGAGATCTATGGGCCGGAGATTCCGGTCGAACTCCGGCTGTTGGAGATCCCGGATGCCCTCGGGGCCGCTGAGGGCGTCGTCATGGAACTGGCCGATTCCGCCTTCCCGCTCCTGCACAAAGTGGTTCTCACGGATGATCCGGCCGTAGCCTTCGACGGTGCCAACGCCGCTTTCCTGGTGGGCGCCAAGCCGCGGAGTAAGGGCGAGGAACGTGCGGATCTCCTCCAGGCGAACGGCAAGATCTTCGGGCCGCAGGGCAAGGCCATCAACGACCATGCGGCCGACGACGTCCGGGTGCTCGTGGTCGGTAACCCGGCCAACACCAACGCCCTGATCGCCGCCGCTGCGGCGCCCGACGTGCCGGCGGAACGCTTCAACGCGATGATGCGGCTGGACCACAACCGGGCGCTGGCCCAGCTGGCCGGGAAGCTGGACCGACCCACCACCGCCTTCGAACGGCTGGTGGTGTGGGGCAACCACTCCGCCACCCAGTTCCCGGACATCACCTGGGCCACCGTCGACGACCGCCCGGTCCGGGAGCTGATTGACGGGGACTGGTACACCGGGGAATTCATTCCCCGGGTGGCCAGGCGCGGGGCCGAGATCATTGAGGTCCGTGGCAAATCCTCGGCGGCCTCCGCCGCCTCCTCCGCGGTGGATCACCTGCGCGACTGGGTGCAGGGCACGGAACAATGGGTCTCTGCCGCCATTCCGTCGCCCGGGGTCTACGGCATCCCGGAGGGCCTGGTCGTCGGCCTGCCGACGGTGGCCCGGGGCGGCCGTTGGGAAGTGGTCGAGGGGCTGGACCTCACCGACTTCCAGCGCGAGCGCATCGCCGTGAACGTCACCGAGCTGGAACAGGAGCGCGACGCGGTGGCGGATCTGCTGCCCTGACACGGTGGCTGGCTCGCGGGGCCGACACCGGCCGGGGAACCGGGTGAGTCCCTGCACCTGAAGTTTCCCCAACGGGTGTCGATTCCCCAGCTGGGCGCCCACACCGGTGCTAATGTCATGGCATGCGTTTCGGCATTGATTTCGGCACCACCCGCACTGCGGTGGCGGTTGTCGACCGTGGCAACTATCCCGTTCTCTCCGTGGAGGACACCTTCGGTGACGCCCACGAATACATCCCCTCGGTTGTCGCGCTGCACGACGGGGAACTCGTCGCCGGCTGGGAGGCGGTGGCGCTGGGGGAGGACAACCCCACCCTGATCCGCTCCTTCAAACGGATCCTGACCCGGGAGCAGGTCACCGCGGACACCCCGGTACGGCTCGGCGACAACCCTCGCCCGCTGGGTGATGTCCTGCAGGCTTTCGCCAGCTACGTGTTGAGCCGGGTGCGGGCGCACCAGGAGGCTCTAGGGGACACCTCGGATGTGGAGATTGTGCTGGGCGTGCCCGCCAACTCCCACAGTGCGCAGCGGCTGCTGACCCTGGACGCCTTCACCCGGGCGGGCGCCACCGTGCTGGGCCTGGTCAATGAACCCAGCGCGGCCGCCTTCGAGTACACCCACCGCCACCCGAAGATGCTGAACTCCCGCCGCAGCTCCGTGATCGTCTACGACCTGGGCGGCGGCACCTTCGACACCACCCTGGTCCGGATCGAGGGTACCGAGCATGAGGTGGTCACCTCCCTCGGCATCGGCCGTCTGGGCGGCGATGACTTTGATGAGACACTCGCGGACCTGGCCGTGACCGAGTCCGGGCGAGACAATGATGCTTTCGGCCGGCGCGCCCGCCGCCGTCTCGTCGACGAGGCACGTTCCGCCAAGGAGAACCTCGTGCCCCAGTCCCGTCGGCTGATCCTGGAGCTCGGGGAGCAGGACGTGGTGGTACCGGTCACCGCCTTCTACGATGCCGTGACCCCGTTGGTCGAGCAGACACTGGGGGCGCTGCGGCCGTTGATCGGCCGGGAGGCCGAGGACCTGGACAATGCGCTGAAGGATACCGACATCGCCGGGGTCTACCTGGTGGGCGGTGCCTCCGCGCTGCCCCTGGTGCCCCGGCTGCTGCGCGAGCGGTTCGGCCGACGCGTCCACCGTTCTCCCTTCCCCGCGGCCTCAACTGCCGTGGGCCTGGCGATCGCCGCGGACCCGGACTCCGACTACCACCTGCGTGACCGGCTCTCCCGCGGCATCGGGGTGTTCCGGGAGCGTGACGCCGGTCAGGCCGTGAGCTTCGATTCGTTGGTGGCACCGGAGACGGAGCCCGGGGCGGATGGCAGCATCCGGGTGACCAGGCGTTACCGGGCCGCCCACAACGTCGGTTGGTTCCGTTTCGTGGAGTACGCCGCCATCGGAGCCGCCGCTGATCATCCGGGGGATCTCAGCCTGATCGCAGAGCTCGCGGTGCCCTTCGACCCGGCGCTGGCCGGCGTTACGGACCTGGCCGCGATCCCGGTGGAACGGCGCGACGACGGCCCGGAGGTGACCGAAACCGTCATCGTCGATCCGGACGGCATCACCGCCATCCGGATCGAGGTCGCCCGAGAGGGGGACCCCTTCGTCGTGGAAGCCTCGGTGACCCCGCGTTAAAGCTGCGCGGATCGCCCGCGGAACCAACAAGGGAGGCCCGTGAACTGGTTTGGCGTGGCCGTCATTTCCGCCGCCGCGGTAGTGGCGGTGACGGCGGCGGGGGCGGCCCGACAACCGAAACCGAGCCATCCCCTGGTCGCCAAGACCTCTGCCCTGGGCGGATTCCTGTTCCTCATGGCAGCGGCGCAGTACGCCGTCTCGGTGATCATCAACCTCATCGGCGCCGCCGGACTCAGTCTGTTCCCGGCATTCGCCGGGCTGTTCACTTTCGCGGCCGGATGGATATCTGCTTCGGACCGGGAAGACCCGGGTGGATCTGCGTCGTGACGGGCAGACTGCGGCGGTGTCCGTGCCATCCATGCGGGGAACGGTACCGGGGGCAGCCCGGTTAGGACGGGCTCATGACCAGCTGTCCGGGCTCATCGAGCCATAGGTGGATGCGGCGGACCGGCGTGATCTGCCCGGGCTGCCAGAACCAACGCTGGGCGGTCGCAGAGACCGGGCTGCGCAATGTCAGCGTCACATTCGTGCCGGTGGAGCTGCCCAACATCAAGGCTTCGTCCGAGATGGCCCACTCTCCGTCATCGAAGCGGCGTTGTCCGGTCACCGTGTCAACCGAGGTCCGGGGCACCCGCGCCACCACAGTGCGGCCGTGTCGCAGCACCAACGCGTTGCGGTCGATATAGTACGGCCGCACGCTCTGTGCGGCGAAGAAGCCCCAGAATAACGGCAGGGAATACAGGGACAGGATCAGCAGCACCAGACGGACCCAGGGCCACGGCAGCAACAGCTCCACTGCCATGATCTCGATCCCCACGGCCGCCGAGAACATCACGGGCAGCTGCCAGATACCCTGCCGGGCAGGCAGGGCTACCGCGCCTTCCGGTACCACGACCCGGCCCCGGAACAGCCGCCACAAGTCCGCCCAGGCACCGGCTTCCACAGTGACCAGGCGCAACGGTGGGACCAGCTGGGTCAGTGGCACCCCGAGTCGTCGGGACTGCCGGTGGGACACCAGCAGGAACAGGCTGAACAGCAGGAACTCCCCGGCCAGCAGCGAGACGACTGCCACCGGTCCACTGATCCGGCCGATGCCCACCAGGTACAGGTCAGCGGCCAGGACGCCGAGGCCAATTCCGGCCAGCACTTTTCTCATGACGACTCGGACCCGTCCCCGGAGTCCATCGTCCGATCCGTCAGTACTGCCACCGCACGGCCCTGCGCCCCGGTGACGGTGATCTCGGCGATGCTCAACGGCAGATCACCAGATCGCAGCGTCGAGGTCACCCAGGCCATCAGACCGCGGTCCGCCCAGGACAGCAGCTGGTCAATGAGCGGACCGGCGGCAGGATCGTTGGCCCGCAGCCGGCCAAGGTGCCGCCACGCCTCGCCCGTCCGGCGGGTGATCTCCCGGCAGGCGGGGTCGGCGAGATTTCTCCGGAGCCGTTCCCAGGTGTCCTCGGTGGCCACCCCGACCAGCCCCATCAGGTCCAGGGCGTCGGTCTCCAGGCGGGTCAGGGCGGGATCGGCCAGCAGCTCGGCCACTCCAGCGCGGATGTCCGGGGGCACACCCAGTCCCCCGGAGCGTAGCGCGACCACCCGGCGGCGCTGCTCCTGCAGGGCGGCCAGCCGGGCGTCGATACGTTGCAGCGCCGCGGCGTAGTTGTCCTCGTTGTCGCCCGCGGCGTCGATCTCCGCCAACGGGATACCGGCGGTGACCAGGGTGCGCACCCGCAGCAGGGCGGCGAGGTCGCCGATCCCGTACTCGCGGTAGCCGTTCGAACTGCGCGGGGGCTCCGGTAGCGCCCCGGAGGCGTGGTAGTGGCGGATGGCGCGGACCGAGCAACCGGCGGCCCGGGCGACCTCTGAGATCCTCATGATCCCTGAGTTTTAAACCATGACGTCACGTCGGGGTCAAGCGGAGTTGAGCACCGGCTAAGATGGTGCCCGTGACTGAGCAGACTTCCGAGAACACGAGCACGAACCGCGCCGATAAGCTGCCCAAGTCCTGGGATCCGAAGGCCGTAGAGGCCGACCTGTACCAGGGCTGGGTGGATGCCGGCTACTTCACCGCTGACACGTCGAGCGAGAAGCCGCCGTTCTCGATCGTGCTGCCGCCGCCGAACGTGACCGGCCAGCTGCACATGGGCCACGCCCTGGACCACACCCTGATGGACGGGCTGGCCCGCCGCAAGCGCATGCAGGGCTATGAGGTGCTGTGGCTGCCGGGCATGGACCACGCCGGCATCGCCACCCAGTCCAAGGTCGAGGCGATGCTCAAGGAGACCGAGGGCAAGTCCCGTTACGACTACTCCCGCGAGGAGTTCATCGCCAAGGTCTGGGAGTGGAAGGAGAACTACGGCGGACAGATCGGCGGCCAGATGCGCGCGATCGGTGACTCCGTGGACTGGTCCCGGGAGCGTTTCACCCTGGATGAGGGGCTGTCCCGGGCCGTGCAGACCATCTTCAAGGAGCTCTATGACCGCGGCATGATCTACCGCGCCAACCGTCTGGTCAACTGGTCGCCGGTACTGGAGACGGCCGTCTCGGACATCGAGGTGGTGTACCAGGACGTCGAGGGTGAGCTGGTCAGCTTCCGCTACGGCTCCCTCAACGACGACGAGCCGCACATCGTCGTGGCCACCACGCGCGTGGAGACGATGCTGGGCGACGTCGCCATCGCGGTCCACCCGGACGATGAGCGCTACGCTGACCTGGTGGGGACGACCCTGCCGCACCCTTTCCGTGCGGATCTCACGCTGCAGGTCATCGCCGACGACTACGTGGATCCCGAGTTCGGCTCCGGCGCGGTGAAGATCACCCCGGCGCATGACCCGAACGACTACGCCATGGGCCTGCGTCACGACCTCGACATGCCCACGATCATGGACGAGACCGGCCACATCTGCGACACCGGCACCGCCTTCGACGGCCTGACCCGCGAGGAGGCCCGGGTGCAGGTGCGCGAGGCGCTGGCGGAGCAGGGCCGCATCGTCAAGGAGGTCCGGCCCTACGTCCACTCGGTCGGCCACTCGGAGCGTTCCGGCGAGGCCATCGAGCCGCGGTTGTCGCTGCAGTGGTTCGTCAAGGTCGAACACCTGGCGACGATGGCCGGTGACGCCATCCGCGAGGGTGACACCACTGTCCATCCGGAGTCGCTGGAACCGCGCTACTTCGACTGGGTTGATGACATGCACGACTGGACGATCTCGCGCCAGCTGTGGTGGGGCCACCGCATCCCCATCTGGTACGGACCGGACGGCGACGTGGTCTGCATCGGCCCGGACGAGCAGGCTCCCGAGGGCTATGTGCAGGACCCGGACGTCCTGGACACCTGGTTCAGCTCCGCCCTGTGGCCGTTCTCCACCATGGGCTGGCCGGACGACACCGCAGAGCTCAAGAAGTTCTATCCCACCTCGGTGCTGGTCACCGCGTACGACATCCTGTTCTTCTGGGTGGCGCGGATGATGATGTTCGGCACCTTCGCCGCCGAGATCACCCCGGAGCTCCTGGGCGAGGGCACGGACGGCCGCCCGCAGATCCCCTTCACCGACCTCTTCCTGCACGGCCTGGTCCGTGACGAGCACGGCCGGAAGATGTCCAAGTCCCTGGGCAACGGCATCGACCCCATGGACTGGGTCGAGCGCTTCGGCGCCGACGCCCTGCGTTTCACCCTGGCACGTGGCGCCAACCCGGGCGTGGACCTGCCCGTGGGCGAGGACTCCGCACAGAGCTCACGCAACTTCGCCACCAAGCTGTTCAACGCCACCAAGTTCGCGCTGCTGAACGGCGCCGAGGTCGGCGACCTGCCGGACCGGGCGGATCTGACCGACGCTGACCGCTGGATCCTGGACCGCCTGGAGCAGGTGCGGGTGGCCGTGGACGGCTACTACGACAACTACCAGTTCGCCAAGGCCAACGAGGAGCTCTACCACTTCGCGTGGGACGAGCTGTGCGACTGGTACGTGGAGATCGCCAAGACCCAGATCCCGCGGGAGTTCGCCGACGCCGATGACACCACCCGGGCCCGGGGCCGCAACACCCAGCTGGTGCTGGGTCAGGTGCTCGACGCCGTGCTACGGCTGCTGCACCCGGCCATGCCGTTCGTCACCGAGGTGCTCTGGCGGGCGTTGACCGACGGGGAATCGATCGTCATCGCCGACTGGCCGACCGCCGCCGACACCAACGGTGGGGCGGCCGCCGATGAGGTGGCGGCCCGCCGCATCGCGGACGCCCAGAAGCTCATCACCGAGGTCCGCCGCTTCCGCTCCGATCAGGGCGTCAAGCCCTCCCAGAAGGTACCGGCCACCGTGGACTTTAACGCGGCCGACCTGGCAGGCCAGGAGGAGTTCATCCGTTCACTGGTCAAGCTGGAGACGCCAGCCGAAGGCTTCGCGGAATCCGCCTCCGTGGAGGTGCGGCTGTCCCGGGCAACCGTCGCCGTGGGGTTGGACACCTCCGGCACGGTGGACGTGGCCGCCGAGCGCAAGCGCCTGGAGAAGGATCTGGCCGCCGCCCACAAGGAGCTGGAGACCACCGGAAAGAAGCTGGGCAACGAGGCCTTCCTGGCCAAGGCTCCGGAGGCGGTGGTGGACAAGATCCGCACCCGCCGCCAGGTGGCCCAGGAGGAAGTCGACCGCATCACCGCCCGCCTGGAGGGGCTGAAATAAGTGACAGACAACAACTCCGCCGATAAGCCGGAGGACACCGGGCAGAACCACCCCGACGGCGATGACCTGCTCGCCGAGGCCCTGGCCGCCGCCCGGGACAGCAACTACGACCCGGACGCCGATGTGCCGTTGGGGGACGCCACCCTCAACGAGGCCGGCATCTCGCTGCCCATCGACGTCAACGCGGAGGTCCACACCCCCGAGTCCGCCGAGATCACGCCCGAGGACCTGTCGGAACTGGCGGCGGTCGAAGCGGAGCTGGACACGCGCTGGCCCGAAACCAAGATCGACCCCACCCTGGAACGGGTCGAGCTGCTGATGGATCTGCTGGGCAACCCGGAACGGGCCTTCCCGGTCATCCACGTCGCCGGCACGAACGGCAAGACCTCGGTGGTGCGGATGATCGAATCGCTGCTGCGGGCCTTCCACCGCCGCACCGGCCGCACCACCAGCCCGCACCTGCAGCTGGTGACGGAACGCATCGCGATTGACGGCCATGCGATCCACCCGCGCGAGTACGTCCGCATCTGGCGGGAGATCAAGCCCTACGTGGAGATGGTCGACGCCCGCTCCGAGGTGCCGATGAGCAAGTTCGAGGTGCTGGTGGCCATCGCCTACGCCGCGTTCGCCGACGCCCCGGTCGACGTCGCCGTGGTCGAGGTCGGCCTGGGCGGTCGCTGGGACGCCACCAACGTGGTCGACGCGGACGTCTCCGTGATCATGCCGATCGGCATGGACCACACCGACTATCTGGGGGACACGATCGAGGAGATCGCGGGGGAGAAGGCCGGGATCATCAAGGCCCGTTCCGGCGCCGCGGACGACCCGATCGCCCCGCAGGAGAACATCGCGGTCATCGCCGAGCAGGATCCGGCGGCGCTGGAGGTGCTGCTGCGGCAGGCCATCCAGGTGGATGCCGCCGTGGCCCAGGCTGGCGCCCATTTCGGCGTGGTATCCTCGACGATCGCCGTGGGCGGTCAGCAGTTGCACCTGCGTGGCCTGGGCGGCGACTACGAGGACATCTTCCTGCCGTTGTCCGGGGAACATCAGGCCCGCAACGCCGCCGTGGCCCTGGCCGCGGTGGAGGCCTTCTTCGGAGCCGGGGGTGATCGCGCCCTGGACCGGAACACGGTCAAGGAGGGGTTCGCCACCGTGTCCTCCCCGGGCCGGCTGGAACGGGTACGCTCCTCGCCGACGATCTTCCTCGACGCCGCGCACAACCCCGCCGGCGCTCGTTCCCTGGGTCAGGCCCTGGAGCGGGACTTCGAGTTCACCCGCCTGATCGGTGTGCTCGGCATTCTGGGCGATAAGGACGCCACCGGTATTCTGCAGGAGTTGGAACCCCACCTGTCCGAGGTGGTCATCACCCAGAACACCTCCCCGCGTGCCCTGGACACCTATGAACTGGCGGAGCGGGCCCGGGACATCTTCGGGGAGGAACGGGTGCACGTGGCCGAGCAACTTCCGGGTGCGGTGGAGCTGGCCGTAGAGTTGGCGGAAGACACCGACATCCAGTCCGGCTCCGGCGTGATCATCACCGGTTCAGTGGTCACCGCCGGCGAAGCTCGCACACTATTCGGGAAGGACCCGGCATGAGTCAGAAAAACGACATCGAGTACGGCCCCTTAGGTCCCGGCCATGCACCGGCGAAGGATCCGATGAAGGGGCTGCGCGGCGTCATGTCCGGCACCCTGGTGATGGAAGCCATCACCCTGCTGCTGGTGCTCACCGTGATCCTCCAGGTCGATGACGGCGCGCACTGGACCACCTTCAACTGGGTCTACGTCACCGTCATCGGCCTGGCCCACCTGGTGATGGCATTCCTGCAGCGTTTCCGCTGGGCCCTGCCCGTAAACCTGGTCCTGCAGGTGCTCGCCCTGGCCGGCATCTTCGTGCACCCCTCGATGGGCATCATGGCGCTGATCTTCATCGCCGTGTGGTGGTACCTGCTGCACCTGCGTAAGAACATGATCGAACGCATGCGGCGCGGCCTGCTGGTCACCCAGCACACCTAGTAGCCGGTTCCCGCCCCGTCGGCTGATCCTCGCCCACCACTTCAGTGGTCGGCGAGGATTTCTCTTGTGATCGCCGCAGCGTGGACGCCGGCGGTGTCGATGCAGGGCAGAGGGCTACTCTCATCGTCCAGCAGGAGCGGCAGCTCGGTGCAGCCCAGGATGACGCCCTCCGCCCCCTGGGCCTTCAGTCTGCCGAGCACCCCGATGAACTCCTGGCGGGTGGTCTCCTTGACCACGCCGTGCTCCAGTTCCGCTTCGATGCATTCCTGCATCCAGTCGATCTCGTCCGGCTCGGGGAGGGAGACGGTGATGCCGGCGTCGCGCAGCGGCTGAGCGAGGAAATCATTGTTCATGGTGAAGCTGGTGCCCAGCAGCACCACGTGTCCCATGCCCCGGGCGCGGACGGCGTCCCGGGTGGCGTCAACGGCGCTGATCATGGGGACCGGGGACTGCTCCACCAGGCGGTCGTAGACGATGTGGGTGGTGCTCGCGGACAGGCTGACCACCTCCGCGCCGGCGGCGACCAGCCTGTTGACCGAGGCGAGCAGGTACTCGGTGAGTCCCGCCACATCGTCTGCGCGGAGGTAACGGAAGACCTCGAAGGGGCTGAGCGAATCGATCGTGACCGCCGGCAACGCCTCCGGTCCCAGCCTCTCTTGGACGCTCGCAATCAATGCGCGGTAGTACACCACCGTGGATTCCGGCCCGGTGCCGCCGACCAGTCCCAGTCGCTTCATGGTTTCTCCCTGTTCCTGTATACGTCAGGTGGTTCCTTGCCCCCTGTGTACTCCGCGGGGCAGCGGGGCAGCCACCCGATATTCCCCGCCGCCCCGGTCTGTGCAGTGGCTACTGGCGTTTACCCAACAAGGGGTGAGCACTGGCGATGGAGACGCGGTTGAAGGCGTTGATCGCCGTGATCGTCCACTCCAGTGCGGCCACCTGCTCTTCGGCGAAAGTCTGGAGCGCCACGACACCGGCCTCGTGACCGCGCCCGTCCTGCAGCAGGGTCAGGGAGTCTGCGAGTTCCAGGGCGGCGCGCTCCCGGTCGCTGAACTCGGTGACCATGCGCCACGCTGGCAGCGCATCCAGCTGCCACTGCGGTACCCCGGCCTTCACCGCCCGGGGGACGTGGAGACTCAGACAGGTGCCGCAGCCGTTGATCTGGGAGACGCGCACGTTGACCAGTTCAATCAGGGACAGCGGGAGGTCCACCTCCGGATAGACCGTGCGCAGCTCGGCGGAGACGTCGAGGAGTCTGCGGTAGACCTTGGGGAAGAACTTGTCGATGTAGGGCGGGTGCGGCAGTTTCATCGGGTCCGGCATCACAGGCCTCCCAACTTCTCTTCGAGCACCTTCAGGTCACTCGTTGTGCCGGGGCGGTGCTGACCCTGGTGGCCCTTCTTCTCCAGGTATCCCTTGACGAAGGGGCACACGGCCACGATGCCGGTCTGTTCAGCGGTGGTGGCGTTCAAGGCCTCGCCGATGAGGATCGAAGCCAGGCCACGTCCCCCGAACTTTTCGGGGACCTCGGTGTGGTAGAAGATCCGTTCTCCCCCGTGGTCTAGGTACTGGGCGAAACCGCCCAGTTCACCGGTGTCCGGGTAGCTGATCTCGAAGCGGTGCTCGGCCTCATTGCGGGTGACCGCGACCGGGGTTCCTTGCTTGTCCTGTGTCATGACGTCAGTTCCTCTCTTCTGGTCGGGCCTGTGGCGCGGGGTTTCGACGTGGGGTGATGGTGGCGTTGGGCAGGGTCGGGGCCGGAAGCCGGTCCATTCCCCGGGGGTCGTGGCTGACATAGCCCCGGGTGTGGCCGAATCGCTCCCCGTGGTCCTGCCATTCCTGGCGGTACCGGGCGATCTCCTCGTGACTGCGGCCGATGAAGTTCCACCACATCACCACCTCCTCGGTAAAGGGGGGGCCCACCGATCAGCACCATCCGGGCCGGGACACCGCCGGTGTTGCGCAGCCGCAGACGGGTTTCGCCGATGCCGGTGTAGGCGAGCTCGGTGGGCGCTACCGCGACACCCTCCAGCTCCACGTCGCCCGTGTCGAGAAGTAGACCGTGCTCGTATTCCGGATCCACGTCCAGGAGCAGCTCCGCGCCGGGATCCAGGCGCAGCTCCGCGCCCAGCAAGGGGGTGAAGGTCGTGATGGGGGAGGTGTATCCCAGCAGGGAGCCCATGAAGACCAGGGCCTGCCCGCCCTCGAAGGGCACTGTCTCGGGGGCGTGGTGATCGAAGCGGCGGCCGGTCTGGCGGTCGGAATCAGGCAGCACGGTCCACAGCTGGACGCCGTGAAGCACCGTCGTGTCCTGCGTGGATACCTCGGAATGGCAGATTCCGGTCCCCGCCGTCATGAGGTTGACTTCACCGGGGAGGACGACGGCGTGGTTGCCGCCGGAGTCGTGGTGGGTGACATTTCCCTCGAACAGCCAGGTCACGGTCTGCAGCCCGGTGTGTGGGTGCGGAGCGACGTCCATGCCGCCGGTGGCGGAGACGTCGTCCGGTCCGTAATGGTCGACGAAGCACCAGGCCCCGATCAGGGAACGCTGGCGTTGTGGCAGGGTGCGGCGGACGGTCATGGCGCGGGGCCCGCCGAGCGGCACTTCCCGGGAGGTGATGATCTCCACTCTGGCGCCGTCTGGGCAGTGCGGCGGTGCGGGGGCGAGCTCGCGTTCATCGGGATGGGGGTCGAGGTTCGTCATGCTCCCAGTGTAGCCATGTTGACGTGTCACCAACATGGCTCCGGGTCGGGCCGCTGTCGCCGTGACGGTAGCCGATGCCCTGTTGTCGCTGGGCCGGGCGGCGGCGTCGGCGGTACTGTGAGGAACATGCGTGGACTCTACTTCGGCTTGGCGGTGCTATTCTGCGTGGTCGCCCTCATCCTCAATGTCGTCGATGTGGCCGCGATCCTGGGGATCATCGCCATCGTGGTGGCGGGGATCTTCCTGGTGCTCGGTCTCCGCGTGACCGCCGCGCGTCGGGAGCCGGCGAGGGTGGAACTCGATGCGGAGCAGGAGCAGACCATCCGGGCGATGGTCGCTGAGGGACGCGACAGCGCTGCGATCAATCAGGTTCAGCTGTGGTTCCGCGGAGTCACTCCGGAGCAGGCGCGGACAGCGGTGGCGGCCCTGCGTGGCACGGCCCGGTGACGCCGGGGCGGAGGCGGCCCCGCGTTCTGCGGCGGAGATATTGTTGTGGCCCTCAGCGCGACGGGGACGGACCGCTTCGGTACAGTGATCGGCATGACTGAACGCACTCTCATCCTCATCAAGCCGGACGGCGTCACCAACGGCCACGTCGGCGAGATCATCGCCCGCATCGAGCGCAAGGGCCTGAAGCTGGCTGCTCTTGACCTGCGCGTCACTGACCGCGAGACCGCGGAGAAGCACTACGAAGAGCACAAGGACAAGCCCTTCTTCGGTGAGCTCGTCGAGTTCATCACCTCCGCTCCGCTGATCGCCGGCATCGTCGAGGGCGAGCGGGCCATCGACGCCTGGCGCCAGCTGGCCGGCGGCACCGACCCGGTGTCCAAGGCCACCCCGGGCACCATCCGCGGCGATTTCGCCCTGACCGTCGGTGAGAACGTCGTCCACGGCTCGGACTCCCCGGAGTCCGCCGAGCGCGAGATCGGCATCTGGTTCCCGAACCTCTAGGGCCGCCGCTGCTCTTGACGCATACACCCCGTCCACCGGAACTGATTCCGGTGGACGGGGTGTATGCGTGATATGGACTCCGGGGAGCCCGGGTGGCCGTGCTCCAGCACTGCCGTGGTGCGGGCCGGGCACCTTTCCCCGCCGCCCCACCTCCCGCGAGTCTTCCCCGGGAGGTGGGGGAGGGGCCACCGGCCGACTACTTGCTGCCGGTGGCGGAAGCGAGCAGGTTACTGCCCGGCAGGGGCTCCTTGCCGCTGACGGCAGAGTTCCAGGCCGCGGTAGTGGCCACCGTGGCGAAGTTGGAGTTCAGCAGCGCCATGAGCGTCTCGTGCACCTGCTTGGCGGGGGCGGACCCGGCCTCATTGGACAGGTTGATGGCGCCGGTGGCGTCGGACAGCACCTCGACGGTGACGCCGCGCGGCTCGGCGTCCACGGCGGTGGCCAGGATGCAGTTGTTGGTCATGTAGCCGACCAGGGTGATGGTGTCGACGTTGTGGGACTTCAGCCAGTCCTCGAGGCCGGTCTCGGGGAAGACCGAGCTGTAGTTCTTGGTGACCCGGTGCCAGGCGTCTCCGACGCGGGACTCGATCTCGGAGTGGGAGCGCTGCCCCTCGCTGCCCGGTGCGAAAACCGGGAAGCCCTCCTCATACTGGTGCTCGATGAGTGCGACCGGCAGGCCGTTCTCCTCCGCGGTCTCGATGATCTGGTGGATATTGGCCAGCGATTCGTCGCGGGGCGGGTACTGGATCTCCAGAGGGCCATTGAAGTACTCGTTCTGCACGTCGACGACGATCAGGGCGCGGCGGGGTTCAGTCATGGAAAATTCCTCCTCAGGGGGTTCTTCCGGCGGTCGTTCGACCGGCCTGGGAATCATTCTGACAGTTGTGATGGGCTATCGTGAGTGGCACAAGCGCACACTTTCGATGGAATTGAGCCAAAGCATGCAGATCGCGGTCCACGTCTTCGAGGGCATCACGATGTTTCACGCCGCCGCGCCCCTCGCGGTCTTCGGGGAAGTCACCCGGCTCGGGCTCGCCCCGCACTGGGAAACCGTGCTCTGGAGCGCCGACGGGCGGTCCGTGCGCACCGCGGAGGGGCCGGTCCTGGAGAACCTGGCGGGCCCGGAGGCGGCAGCCGCGGCGGACATGGTGGTTCTGCCCTCCTGGTTCCCCGATCTCCGGGCACCGGACAGGCAACTGCTCGAGATCCTGCACGCGGCGCATGAGCGCGAGTCCACCGTGGCGGGGCTGTGTCTCGGGGCCTTCCCGGTGGCGGCCTCTGGGCTGCTGGACGGCCGAAGCGCGGTGACCCACTGGCGTTCGGTCGACCGGCTATCGGAACTGGCACCGCAGGTTCAGGTCCAGTCGGAGGCGCTCTACCTCGATCACGGTGACATCCTCACCTCCGCGGGCACGGCCTCCGCCCTGGACGCCTGCCTGCATCTGGTCCGCTCCCGGTTGGGCGCCGACGCCGCGAACGCCGTCGCCCGGCAACTGGTCATCGCCCCGCACCGCGATGGTGGCCAGGCCCAGTACATCGAACGGCCGATCCCCGCCGGTGGCTCGGATGATGACCTGCAGGAGGTGCTGCAGTGGGTGCTGGCCAATCTGGATCAGCCGTTGTCGGTGGCCGAGCTCGCCGCGCAGGCGAACATGAGCACCCGCAATTTCACCCGGCGTTTCCGGGAGCGCACCGGTGCCACACCGGCCAGGTGGATCAACGCGCGACGCCTCGACGAAGCTCGCCGATTGCTGGAGATCACCGACTGGTCGGTGGAGCGGATCGCGCACACCTGCGGTTATGCCTCAGTGGTGACCTTCCGGCAGAATTTCCTGGCCAGTTATGACACCACCCCGACCTCCTACCGCAGGCACTTCACCGCCTCCTGAGGCGGCTGCCTGTTACGCGTCGGTACCCGGCGTCAGCGCGAGCGGGACTCGCGCAGCGTGCGCACCCCGACGGGGGTGAGTTCCACGAGGTTCCGGGGCTTATCCGGGCCGGAGTCGATGCCCGAAACCCGGACGATTCCGATCTTCTCCAGCTCCCGACAGGTGGTGTACAGGTGGTCGATGTCGGTGTCCACGGCCTTCGCCAACCGCCACAGGCGCACCTGGATGCCGTCCACGGCCCCGATCCGGCTCAGGCCACCCAGTACCGACCGGGCGTCAGGGCTGCTCACCGCAGCGATGCGGCTCGCCGTAGCCTCCTCGAACGGTGCCTTCTCCAGGGCTGCGGCTGCCCGGCGCCGCCCCAGGAGGCGTTCCCGCCGGCTGGCCCGCAGTAACGCCCAGGTGCTGGTGGCGGTCATCGCGAGGAACGTTGCGGGAGCGGCGATCACGGGCTCGACCGAGGTGGGTTCCAGGGCGAAAGAGGCGAGCATGGTCACGCCGGGCACGATGAACGGCGCCAGCAGCTCCGAGCGGGTGTGGTCAGCGCTGGAAAGGGTGCGCTGTTCCGTGCCACCGCCGCGCAGGAACTGTGGGTGGGTCAGCGCCAGCACGCCGAAGGCGGCGACGGCGACGAGGACGCCCCACAGTGGAAGATCGAACCGGATCAGGGACATCGCCGCGCCGAGCCCGATGCCCGGGACCAGTGCTCTGCTGAGTTCTCCGGCACCGGTCGCATTCTCACGTGTGCCCATCGCCGGACAGACTACCCTGCGGTCCCGTCTGGTCGGGTCACCAACTGGCGCGAATGTTTCTGTGCGACAATGGAGCGACGACTAGACGCAGTTCGCTTCCGGTTCCGCACCGGAATCCGCTGAACCGCTTCGACGTCCCCGACCGAAGACTTGAATAACCCATACCCGCAGTTCTCCTGCGCGGCGGCGGCAGCACACGGTACTGCCAGCGCCCGGGAGAATTGACGGGGACAATGACATAGGAGTTGAACATGGCAGATTCCGCCGACGCCACCCCCGACAGCACCGAAGATCCGCGTCCCCACGGCCGCCGCCGCAGCACGCGCAAGACCACCAGAAAAACCTCCCCGGCTCCGTCGACCGGCAACACCACGGGTACCGCAGCCACCGCGGAAACCGGGCCGGAGGCCGCCGGTGACGGCGGTGGAGACGGGACGAAGGGGAACGCCACCCGGAAGCCGGGCCAGAAGTCCACGCCGCGCAAGACCTCCCGCAAGACCAGCCGGAAGACGGCCACCAAGCGTGCCGACGCCCCCGCCGTGGCGCAACCGCAGGAGGAGAACCCGGTACCGGCTTCCGCGGTGCTCGCTGCGGACTTCGACCGCTCCCAGCTGACCCCGAAAATGCGGGTGCACGCCCTGGCGAAACTGCTCGGTATGACCTCCAAGGACGTCATCGCCGCACTGGACACCATCGGCCTGGTCAAGGTCGCGCAGTCCACGCTCAGCCTGGAAGAATCGGGCGCACTGCTCGACGCCTTAGGCAAGCCCGCCGAGGAAGCCCCCGGCAATCCGGATGCGGAGCCGGTGGAGAAGATCCGCCAGCGGGTGGAGAAGAACGTCGCCAATGAGATCCACCAGATCGAGGAGAAGGTCGAGCGCGAGCTGGCCGAGCACCCCGCGGAACCGGCCGGAACCGGGCCCGCCAGCGCCACGCAGGAATCAGGGGACACCTCGGCAGCAGGTGCCGTATCCATCCCGGACAGCTTCCTCGCGTCCGCGGAAGCTGAGCGAGACGCCGAGCTCCTGGAGGACGTCGTCTCGGACATCACTCCGGCCCCGGTCGACGAGCCCGTTTTCCAGCCGCCGATTTTCCGGGCCCCCACGGTCGGCGAGACCACACAGACCGCCGAGCCGGCAGAGGACGCACCGACGGCCGACGCCACCACCGAGGGCGATGCTGCCCCGGAGGAGCAGGACAAGGAGGCCACCACCGCGACGTCACGACGCCGCCGCCGGGGACGTCGGGGCGGTAGCCGTGGCCGCGGTGGGGAGGAGCAACCGACCGGCGAAGACGTCTCCCAGGTGGAAGACGTCGAGCCCACCGGGGACGGGGAAGCCGTCGCCCCCGCGGCTCCGGAGGAGGTGACCGAACCAGAACCGCTGCCCGAGGAGCCGGTGGCACTGCACGGCTCCACGCGACTGGAGTCCCAGAAGCGCCGTCGCGCCGAGATGCGCGAGGAAAACAAGAAGAAGCGACACATCGTCTCGCAGGCGGAGTTCCTGGCCCGGCGGGAGTCCGTCGACCGCACCATGGTGGTGCGCGAACGTCACCGACACGATCACCCGGGACTGGTCACACAGGTGGGCGTGCTCGAGGATGAGCTGCTGGTCGAGCACTTCGTGACCTCCGAGGAGCAGGCGTCACTGATCGGCAACATCTACCTCGGCCGCGTGCAGAATGTGCTGCCCAGCATGGAAGCCGCCTTCATCGACATCGGCAAGGGGCGCAACGGCGTGCTCTACGCCGGTGAAGTGGACTGGAAGGCCGCGGGGCTGGGCGGTCGTTCCCGTCGCATTGAGCAGGCACTGCGTAGCGGCGATCAGGTTCTGGTTCAGGTGACCAAGGACCCGGTGGGACACAAGGGCGCTCGCCTGACCACCCAGATCTCTCTGGCCGGCCGCTTCCTGGTCTATGTGCCGGGCGGCCGTTCCGCCGGCATCTCCCGGAAGCTGCCCGCACCGGAACGCAAGCGGCTCAAGGAGATCCTCAAGGCCGTGGTGCCCGGCCAGGGTGGAGCGATCATCCGCACTGCCGCGGAAGGGGTCTCCGAAGAGGCCATCGGCGCGGACGTGCAGCGGCTGCACCAGCGGTGGGAGGACATCCAGAAGGCAGCTGAGAAGGAGAAGGACTCCAAGGGCGCCAAGCCGGTGACCATGTACGAGGAGCCGAACATGTTGATCAAGGTCATCCGGGACCTGTTCAACGAGGATTTCCAGCGTTTGGTGGTCGACGGCCCCAAGGCGTGGAACATGGTCCACGCCTACGTTCAGTCCGTGGCCCCTGACCTGCTGGACCGCGTGCACAAATTCGATCGCGCGGCCCATCAGGACCAGGACGCCTTCGGGCATTACCGGGTCGACGAGCAACTGCAGAAGGCGTTGTCGCGGAAGGTGTGGCTGCCCTCCGGCGGTTCACTGGTCATCGACCGCACCGAGGCGATGACCGTCGTCGACGTCAACACCGGCAAGTTCACCGGCTCCGGCGGCAACCTGGAGGAGACGGTGACCCGCAACAACCTGGAGGCTGCGGAGGAGATCGTCCGGCAGCTGCGGCTGCGCGACATCGGCGGCATGATCGTGGTTGACTTCATCGACATGGTGCTGCCCGAAAACCGTAGCCTGGTGCTGCGCCGTCTGACGGAGTCGCTGGGGCGGGACCGTACCCGGCACCAGGTGTCCGAGGTGACCTCTCTGGGGCTGGTCCAGCTCACCCGCAAGCGCCTGGGAACGGGGCTGCTGGAGACCTTCTCCACCGAGTGCGAACACTGTGGCGGGCGCGGCCTGATCCTGCACGAGGATCCCGTCGAGCACGACGAGGCTCCCGTGTACAGCAAGCATGCGAAGAAGCGTCCCGCCGCACCGGCGGCCCCGGCTCCGCACGAGCACCCGGCGGCGCAGGCCGCGCACCGGAACACGCCATCGGCGGCTCCCGTGGCGGCGGAGACCTCGGATCCGGAGAAGAGCCTTGAGGAGCTCGCTGCCGCCGTCGTGGTCGAGGACGGGGCGACGGAGCGGGACACCGCGTCCGGCAGCTCGCGCGGGCGGGGACGCCGGGGCAGCCGGGGACGGGGCCGGCGTCGGTCGACCGAGCGCACTGAGGTCGTCACCGAGCGCCGGGTGCCCGTCGAGCAGCCGGAGGATGAACCGGATCCGTCCAGTGAGCTGGAGAGCATCGTCGCAGCGGCCGTGGATCGCGCGGACCAGGAGGATCCGGCGGAGCCCAGCGGTGCCGCCTACACCGCAGTGGAGCAGATGCCGACGGAACCGAAGGCTGAGGCGGCCGATGCGGCAGCGCCGAAGGGCGGTTATGAGCAGGCCGTCGCCGAGTTCGAGGCCTCGCCCCGGCGTAAGCGCCGCACCCGCGGAAACTCGCGTTCCGACCACCGCCCGGATCCCGCGGATTACCAGGCGACGGACTCCCGTGTTCCGGCTGGCCGGGACACGGCGGCGGAGCTCCCGGAGACCGGGCAGCCGGTGACCCCGGCTGAAGCCCCGGCGGAGACCCCTGCCCCGCGGGGGCGGCGGAACCGTCGTCGCGTGGTACGCCGCCACACCGGAACCACCGGAGAATCGCAGGTTTCCGCACCGGAGACCAGCCCCACCCGACAGGCGGAGCCGGCCCGGCAGGACGCTGAACGGGCGGACAAGCGCAGTGGTCGGGGACGGCGCCGGGTGGTACGCAAGGCTCCGACCGTCTCCGCTCCCTCTGCGGCTCCGGAGCCGGAGGTGGCCCCGCCGGCCCGGAAGAACCCGACAGCGGGTGCGCGCTCGCGCTCCGGGCGTCGTTCGGCGCGGCGAAGCAACCGCTGATAACGGCGGTTTGTCATTCCGGACGTGAACGCGGTATTCTTTGACAGTCGCTGTTTTGGGTCCCGTGAGCGTGTCAGTGACATGCGATCGAGACGTCCGGATCTCCGGTAGACCCGAAACGCTAACAGCAATTTCAGTCCAATCAGACTGCTGGGCTCCCGGCCGTCTGAGTCGAGTTATAGATAAGGGGTAGCCCTCCTATGTACGCGATCGTCAAGACCGGCGGAAAGCAGTACAAGGTTGCCGAAGGTGACCTCGTCAAGGTCGAGAAGATCGAGGGTGAGCCGGGTTCGTCCGTGGCTCTCACCCCGGTTCTGCTCGTCGATGGCGCAACCGTCAAGTCCAAGGCTGAGGATCTTTCCTCCGTCAGCATCAATGCCGAGATCGTCGAGCACGCCAAGGGCCCGAAGATCCGCATCATGAAGTACAAGAACAAGACCGGCTACAAGAAGCGCCAGGGTCACCGTCAGCCGCTGACGGTCCTGAAGGTCACCGGTATCAAGTAAGCCCGTTCCAGGGCAATCGAATAGATCCCAGAGGAGGGACTACCAATGGCAACCAAGAAGGGTGCTTCAAGCTCCAGCAACGGTCGTGATTCCGAGGCCAAGCGCCTTGGCGTCAAGCGATTCGGTGGCCAGCAGGTGAAGGCCGGAGAGATCCTGGTCCGCCAGCGTGGCACCAAGTTCCACCCGGGCGAGAACGTCGGTCGCGGTGGCGACGACACCCTCTTCGCCCTGGAGACCGGCGCCGTGCGCTTCTCCACCAAGCGCGGCCGTCGCATGGTCAACATCGACCAGAACCAGCCGGCAGAGCCGGTCACCGTCGACGCTTAGGCTGCTAGCGCGACTGCGACGACTTCATCCCCGGGGCACCCGTTGGTGCGCCGGGGATTAGTCTTTGTCATCACCGATGGTGGAACCCGGAGGTGGGATCTGCGTGGGTACCGCGTTCTGTCGCAGTTGGCCGCACCGAAGTCAGGCGCTACCGATCGCACCGGTCCGACTCGTTTTTTGCGCCTGGGCCAGCGCGGTCCCGCCCAAACGCAGCTTCACCCCCGGTAGAGCGGTGATAACATCAGCCTACCGAGCACTATCTATTGGAGGAATGTCCCATGTCGTCCCGTTTTGTTGACCGCGTGGTCCTGCACCTCGCCGCCGGCGACGGTGGCCACGGCTGCGTGTCCGTACACCGGGAGAAATTCAAACCGCTCGGCGGACCGGACGGTGGTAACGGCGGGCACGGCGGGGACATTGTCCTGGAGGTCTCCAACCAGGTGCACACGCTGCTGGACTTCCACTTCCGTCCGCACATCAAGGCCGAGCGCGGGGCGAACGGTGCGGGTGACCACCGAAACGGCGCCCGCGGCAACGACGTGATCCTGGAGGTCCCGTCGGGCACCGTCGTCCGCGACGAGCAGGGGGAGACCCTGGCGGACCTGGTGACCCCCGGAACCCGTTTCATCGCGGCTAAGGGCGGCTTCGGTGGCCTCGGGAACGCGGCGCTGGCCTCCAATGCCCGCAAGGCGCCCGGCTTCGCCCTCAATGGTGAGCCGGGCGTGCAGCAGGACCTGGTGTTGGAGCTGAAGTCCATGGCCGATGTCGGCCTGGTCGGCTTCCCCTCAGCCGGTAAGTCCTCGTTGATCAGCGTGATCTCTGCGGCGAAGCCGAAGATCGGTGACTACCCCTTCACCACCCTGGCCCCGAACCTGGGGGTGGTCAACGTCGGACACGACACCTTCACCGTCGCGGATGTGCCCGGCCTGATTCCCGGCGCCAGTGAGGGCAAGGGGCTGGGACTGGATTTCCTGCGCCACATTGAACGCACCGCCGTGCTCGTGCACGTGGTGGACACCGCCAGCATTGAACCGGGACGAGACCCGGTCTCTGACATCGAGGCGCTGGAGGCCGAGCTCGCCGCCTATCAGGAGGCGCTGGCGGAGGACACCGGGCTGGGGGACCTGCGGGAGCGGCCCCGATTGATCGTGCTGAACAAGGCCGATGTCCCCGAGGCTGAGGAGCTGGCGGAATTTGTCAAGGAGGACCTGGAGGAGCAGTTCGGCTGGCCGGTCTTCATCATCTCCGCGGTGGCCCAGAAGGGGCTGGATCCGCTGAAGTACAAGCTGCTGGAGATCGTCCAGCAGGCGCGCAAGTCCCAGCCGAAGGTCAAGGCGGACCCCTCCCACACCATCATCCGGCCGCAGGCCGTCGACGCCGGTGCCAAGGGCAGCGGCTTCAAGGTGGAACCCGATCCGCAGAACCCGGGTGGTTACGTGGTCACCGGAGAAAAGGTGGAGCGCTGGATCCGGCAGACCGACTTCGAAAATGACGAGGCGGTGGGATACCTGGCCGACCGGTTGGCCAAACTCGGCGTGGAGGACGCCCTGTTCAAGCAGGGCGCGACCGAGGGCGTGGAAGTCACCATCGGTGAAGTGACCTTCGAGTGGGAGCCGCTGACGGGCGCGGGCGTCGACCCGACGTCGTCGGGCCGCGGCACCGACGCCCGGTTGCAGTCCAACGAGCGCGTCTCCGCGGCAGAGCGCAAGCGTGCCTCGCAGGCACGGCGCGGCCTGATTGACGAATACGACTACGGTGACGGGGAGGAAGCGTCCCGCACCCGTTGGGAAGGGTAGCTCCGGCGGACTTTCTCCGGTTTTCCCAGGTATTTCCCAGGTCATTTCCGTCGGCCCCACAAAAGCGGGGGTGAAAGTCACCTGGTACCTCTACCATCGGTAGCCATGAATCAGTCAAAGGAACCGATCGACACTGACGCGCTTCTACCGGTGGAGCCGTATAAGGACGACGAGACCTCCGATGCCGATTTTCCCGCCGTCGCTGAGGCCACCGCTGAGGGACCGGCCTTCGGCCACGAGTCGGAGATGCGGGACCGGATCCGCAACGCCAAGCGAATCGTGGTGAAGATCGGCTCGTCGTCTCTGACCACCGATGATTTCCACGTCGACCCCAACCAGATCAACATTCTCGCCGATGCCCTGCAGGCCCGGATGATCCGGGACAACGACGTCATTCTCGTCTCATCGGGAGCCGTCGCCGCCGGCATGGCTCCGCTCGGGCTCACGCAACGTCCCACCGACCTGGCGACCAAGCAGGCCGCCGCCGCCGTCGGACAGGTGCACCTGGCGCATGAATGGGGCCGCTCCTTCGCCCGCTACGGCCGTAACATCGGTCAGGTGCTGCTGACGGCCTCGGACGCGGGACGTCGGGACCGTGCCCGCAACGCCCAGCGGACCATCGACCGGCTCCGGCAGCTGCGCACCATCCCCATCGTCAACGAGAACGACACCGTGGCGACCTCTGAGATGCGGTTCGGGGACAACGACCGGCTGGCCGCGCTCGTGGCGCACCTGGCTTCGGCCGACGCCCTCGTGCTGCTGTCCGACGTGGACGGCCTCTACGACAAGAATCCGGCGGAACCGGACGCCAACTTCATCACCGAGGTGCGCAGCGGCAGGGACCTCAAGGGAGTCATCGCCGGCGATGGTGGCAAAGTGGGCACCGGCGGCATGGCCTCGAAGGTCTCCGCAGCACGGCTCGCCGCCCGGGGTGGGGTTCCGGTGCTGCTGACCTCCGCCGAGAACATCGGCCCGGCCTTGGACCACGCGCAGGTGGGAACTGTTTTCCACCCGCAGGAGAACCGCCTGTCGGCCTGGAAATTCTGGGCGCTCTACGCCGCCGAAAGCCAGGGCACCCTGCGGGTCGACGCCGGCGCCGTCAAAGCGGTCACCGCCGGTGGCCGTTCCCTGCTGGCGATCGGCATCAACGACGTCGACGGCGACTTCCGCTCCGGTGACATCGTGGAGATCACCGGGCCGGAGGGCGAGATCATCGGCCGTGGCGAGGTGGCCTACGATTCGCAGACCCTCGAGGGCATGCTCGGCCAGCACACCCACGACCTGCCCGACGGCATGCAGCGCCCGGTCATTCACGCGGACTACCTGTCCAACTACGCGTCCCGGGCCTGAATACACCTCGGATAGTCTGGGGGCATGAAGTTCACGATGCACCCAGGGCCGTGGCCGGACGTGATCGACGAGGTCGTCGCCGCCGGCCACACTTATGTCACCGACCCCGCCGAGGCTAAGTTCCTCATCTACAACGGGGGCCGCGCCGAAGGCGGCGCGGACGGACTGCCGAGCCCCCTGCCGGAGTCCATCGGTTTTATCCAGTACCCGTTTGCCGGGGTGGACCACCTGATCGACAGTGGCCTCATCAAACCCGGGGTGCGGTGGGCCAACGCCGGTGGTGTCTACGGCCGTCCCGTCGCCGAGATCGCCCTGTCGCTGTTGCTCTCCCAACTGCACCAGGTCAAGGCGGCCGCCATGGCGGGTAGCTTCCGTGACCGTGGCGAACTGGACGCCCGGCAGGGCTGGCTGTTCCATGACACGACGGTGGCGCTGATCGGGGCGGGCGGCATCGGGCGGGAACTCATCAAACTGCTGGAGCCGTTCGGTGTGCACGTCATCGCCGTCAACCGCTCCGGCCGCGAGGTTCCGGGGGCGGACGAGACTTATCCGATGGACCGGGCCGGCCACGTCTGGTCCCGGGCGGACCACTTCGTGCTGACCGCGCCGCTCACCGAGGACACCCGCGGAATGGTGGATGCGGGGGTACTGGCCAAGATGAAGCCGGACACGGTGCTGGTCAACGTCGGCCGCGGACAGCTCGTGGTCACCGATGACCTCGTGACAGCATTGCAGAACGGCACCATCGCGGGAGCAGCGATGGATGTGGTGGACCCCGAGCCACTACCGGACGGGCACCCGTTATGGCAGCTGCCGAATGCCACGATCCTGCCGCACATCGCCGCCACCGGGCGTATCGCCCGGCTGCTGGTGGCCCCGCAGATCATCGAGAACGCCGCGGCCTTTGAACGCGGTGAGCGGATGCCCACCGAGGTGGACGCGGAAGCCGGATACTAGAAGGCGGGGCCACCGCCGCCGTTCCGGCGCTACACTGACCGGGAGTGACCCAACACCAGAGACTTTGAGGAAGGACCGACCCAGTGAAATTCGCGATGCTGCCGGAGACGTGGGAGAACACGATCGCGGAGGTGGAGAAGGAGGGGCATGAGTTCGTCCGGGAACTGTCTGACGCGGACTTCCTGATCTTCACCGGCGGTCCCGGGGACCTTCCCGAGATCCCGGACAACCTCAAGTGGATCCAGCTGCCCTTCGCGGGGGTTGACGCCTTCAGCACCGCGGGTGCCCTCAGCGACAAGGTGCGCTGGGCCAATGCCTCCGGCACCTACGGACCCACGGTGGCGGAATCCTCCATGGGTCTGCTGCTGGCCGTGCTGCACCAGCACAAGACGGTGACCCTCGCGAAAACCTGGGACGTGCGGGACGAGGTCGCCGCCGGGACGGACTGGCTCCACGCCAATAAGACGGTGGCGTTGGTCGGTGCCGGAGGAATCGCGAAGGAGATGATCCCGATGCTCAAACCCTTCCGCACCCGGATCATCGCCGTGAATAACTCCGGGCGGCCGGTGGCGGGGGCCGATGAGACCGTTCCGATGGAGCAGGCGGACCACGTCTGGGGAGAAGCGGACTACTTCATCGTGCTGCTCCCGCTGACGGAGCAGACCCACCACTTCTTCAACAAGGACCTCTTCGCCAGGATGAAGAAGACCGCCGTAGTGGTCAACGCCGGCCGCGGGCCGCTGGTCAACACCGACGATCTCGTAGCGGCGCTGCAGGACGGGGAGATCGCCGGTGCCGCGCTCGACGTGACGGATCCGGAGCCCCTGCCGGACGGTCACCCGCTGTGGGACATGAACAATGCCCTGATCACCCCGCACACGGCGAACACGCCGGAGCGCATCGAGGCACTCACCGGTGCATTGACCGTGGAAAATGCGCGGGCCTTCGAGGCGGGGGAACGGATGCCGCACGAGGTGGACGTCGCCGCCGGTTACTGACCGTCCACCGGCGCTTGTCACGGCATGACTGGCTCTGCCGCCACGGTGGCCGCCGGTGTGATGAAACCTGGGAACCCGACCACCCGGACCGTGGCCACCTCAGGGTCCACATCGGCCCGGACGTGCTGCTGCGTGACCTCGACCCGGGCTTCCCGGTGGCCGAGGAACCTGCTGACGGGGGCGGTCAGCCGGCGATGGGGACGCGGCCGGTCCGGTGACGGACGAGGCCGATGCGGCGGAGCTGGCAAAGTATCTGCGGGAACTGGGCCCCGATGACGTCAAGCGCCGCGTCCTGACCATGGTGGACGGCACAGTCTACGCCCGACTCAAGGACCTGAGCGACCGGAAGGTCTCGCTGCAGCCGAAGGTCCCAGCGACGATGGTGTCGGGTAAGGACCGGGAGACTGTGCCGACACCGGGGGAGCCACAGCTGAAGCTGGACTCCAATGCCGTGGACACGTGGATGCAAGGCATCGTCTACAAGGAGAACGGGATACCCGGCATCGATCTCCGCCCACCGGACGGCCCTCGTGCGGTGAAGAGGCTCGCGGACAGGGCGGCTTCCCCCGTGGAAGCGCATCGTCTATCCGGAGGCGGCCGGGCCGGGTAGAGGTGGCGGGAGCTCAGAGGGAGTCTCCCACAGCGGGGCGTTCCGGCACCGCGGTGGGCGGGGCCTCGGGAGTAGACTCCACAGTGAGACCCGCAGTCTGTAATTGAGGCCGACGACGTGACATTCAATCCGGGTGCCTCCCACATCCGAGCGAGGCCCCGGAACCGGCGCAGAATCCGGACAGCCGGCAACGACAGTCGCCCGATCGCCACCCCCGGATGACCAGAGACCGGCGTTGTGCTGCGACTTTCGTTATGCTCGATGAGTATGACGGACGCATCAAACATCCGAGACACTGAACGCGAAGAAGTCCTGACCAAGGCCCGCGCCGCCAAGGCCGTGGCCCCGGTGCTGGCACAGCTGCCGACGCCGCGCAAGAACGAGATTCTCAACGCCGCCGCTGAGGCGTTGATCGAGTCAACCGATAAGATCCTGGCCGCGAACCAGAAGGACATCGATGAAGGCCGCGCCAACGGCATGGCCGAGTCCCTGGTCGACCGCCTGAGCCTGGACGCCGACCGCGTCAAGGGGATCGCCGGGGGACTGCACCAGGTGGCCGGCCTGAAGGATCCGGTGGGTGAGGTCCTCACCGGCCAGGTCATGGACAACGGCATCCAGATGCGGAAGGTCCGTGTCCCGCTGGGTGTGATGGGCATGGTCTACGAGGCCCGCCCGAACGTCACGGTCGATGCCTTCGGCCTGGCGCTCAAGTCCGGCAACGTGCCGCTGCTGCGTGGCTCCAAGACCGCCCGGAACTCTAATGCGCAGCTGGTGGAGATCCTGCAGGACGTGCTCGAGAAGTTCGGGCTGCCGCGGGAGGCCGTGCAGCTGCTGCCCTGCGAGTCCCGCGACAGCGTGCAGGATCTCATCACCGCTCGCGGACTGGTGGACCTGGTCATCCCCCGTGGCGGTGCCGGCCTGATCAACGCCGTGGTCACCGGCGCCACGGTGCCGGCCATCGAGACGGGCACCGGCAACTGCCACTTCTACATCCATGACGATGTGGATCTGGACGCCGCCATCGATATGCTCATCAACGGCAAGACCCGCCGCTGTAGCGTGTGCAACGCCACCGAGGTGGCCCTCCTGGACGCCGGGCTGCCGGACGAGGACAAGCTGAAGGTGGTCAAAGCCCTGCAGGAGGCCGGGGTCACCGTCCACGGCAAGGTTGCGGAGCTCGAGTCCTTCGGCGCCACCGATGTGGTGGAGGCCACCGACGAGGACTGGACCGACGAGTACCTCTCCTTCGACATCGCCGTCGCCGTCGTCGGCGATGTGGATGAGGCCATCGCCCACATTGCGAAGTACGGCTCGGGCCACACCGAGGCCATCGCCTCGAACAACGTCTTCGCCGTCCAGAAGTTCGCCGACGAGGTGGACGCCGCCGCCGTCATGCTCAACGCCTCCACCGCCTTCACGGACGGTGAGGTCTACGGCATGGGTGCGGAGATCGGTATCTCCACGCAGAAGCTGCACGCCCGCGGGCCGATGGCCCTGCCGGAGCTGACCAGCTCCAAGTGGATCCTGCAGGGCACGGGGCAGACCCGGCCCTAAAGCCACAGCCTGGCCACTGAGGGCCCGCCACAACCCGCCTGCGGTGGTCCCGGAACCACCGCAGGCGGGTTTCGTTCTCCGTCGGGATCTGTCGTCGGTTGACTGTGTCCCCGCATTACCGCGGCGCCGTGGCCTGCTCCAGGATCTCCAGCACGTGCTGGTAGTTCTGCCCGGTGGCCCGGGTCATGCCGATCTCACAGGTCCGGTTGCAGGAGGCGTGGGCTTCGGCATCCAGACGTGCCACCTCGGCCGCTTCCGGGGCGGTGGCCGAAGCGGTCAACTCCGGGTGGAGCATGCCACGGTCCCCGGCGAAGCCGCAGCATCCCCAGGTGATCGGGACATGCACGGTGTCGGCCGCGACCGCCGCGACCTGCCGGAGATCATCGTCGATCCCCAGGTGGCGCGAGGAGCAGGTCGGGTGGAGCACGAGCTCCGACACAGCGTTGGTCGTCTCCAGCTCGGAGAGCAGGTGGCGCGCGGTGAAGGTCACGGCGTCGAGGACCTCGATCCGCTCATCGGACAGCAACTTGGAAAACCCTTCGGTGCAGCTGGCGGCGTCACTGATCACCGGCAGGCTGCCGCCGCGGGTTGCGGTGCGCGCCAGGTGCCGCACCCGGGCCGCCATGGTCTCGTGCCCGCTGGACATGCCCTTCGAGGACCACGGCGTGCCACAGCACAGGGAGTCGATTCCGGCCGGCACCAGCAGCGTGGCACCGCTGCGCTCGAGCAGTCGCCGGAATGCCTCGGTGACCCCGATCCCGTCTGCTTCAGGGCCGAACATGGTGTTCACGCATGCCGGCAGGTAGATGCCGAGAACCTTTGTCTCCGGCCCCGGCGGTGCTCCGAAGAAGCCCTGGCGCGGCGCGCGGCGGGAACCGCCGCCGGGGAGGCCGGCATCGTATTGCGGCACGTTCTCGGCTCCGGCCACCTGTCGCGCGGCAGTGGTCGCTCCGCGCACCAGGGCGGCGGGGAGCCTGTCCGCGATGCTCAGCGCCAGGGAACCGCCGACGGTGACTCCGCTCCAGGCGCGGGCGGCCAGGTCCCACCCAGCGTCCGCCAGCTTCCCTGCGTCCTCCCGGCGTAGCCGCCGGACCAGGTCACCGGTGTTGATCTCCACCGGGCAGGCGGTCTGACACATGCCGTCCACCGCGCAGGTCTGCATCCCGGCATAGTCGTAGTCCTTCTCCAGCTCCTCTATGAAGGCCTGGTCGCCGCGGGCGCGGGCCTTGGACTGGGCGCGGCGGACCACAATGCGTTGGCGCGGGGTCAGGGTCAGTTGCCTGCTGGGACAGACCGGCTCGCAGAAACCGCATTCCACGCAGCGCTCGGCTTCTTCCTCGATCGGTTCGGTGACCTTCAGGTGCTCGGTATGCGCGCCGGGCCTCTCTTCGAGGATCACCCCGGGATTGAGCATCCGGCCCGGGTCGATCGCCCCCTTGAGCTCGAGCATGACCTCGTAGAGTTCATCGCCGTATTGGCCGCGGACGTAGGGGGCCATGGCCCGGCCGGTCCCGTGCTCGGCCTTGAGGTTGCCGTGGAAGCCCCACACCATCTCCGCCATGGCGTCGTTGAAGGCGTCGTAGCGGATCAGCGATGCCTCGGTGTCGAAGCGGTCCGCGATCACGAAGTGCAGGTTGCCGTCCTTGGCATGGCCGAAGATGACACCGTCGTCGTAGCCGTGCTCCCGGAACAGCTGCTGCAGGGACTCACTGGCGGTGGCCAGGTCGGGCACCGGGACGACGATGTCCTCGAGCAGGGCGGTGGTGCCGGGACGTCGGTTGCCGGCGACGCTGGCGTAGAGACCCTTGCGGAAGTTCCAGGCGGCGGTGCGGTTTGCAGGGTCCGCAGCGAAGGCGGCCGGTGAGAACAGTTCCACCCCCTCCAGAACTTCGGTTCCCGCCCGCCGGTAGTATTCGATCTCCTCGGCGGTGTCGGCCTGGTACTCGATGAGCAGGGCGGCCTGGGTGCCGACCTCGAAGCCGTTGATCGCCGCCGGCGTGCCGGTGATGGACTGGCCGACCCGGATGGAGGTGGCGTCCATCAGCTCCAGGGTGGCGGCTCCCGTGGTGACGAGGGCGGGCAGAGTGCGGGCGGCGGCATCCAGGGTGGGGAAGACCGCCACCGACGTGGTGGTGAGCGGGCTGACCGGCACCGTGCGGAACACCGCTTCGGCGACGAACGCCAGGGTTCCCTCGGAGCCGATGATGAGGTGCACCAGCAGGTCCAGGACATTGTCGAAGTCCAGGAAGGCGTTGAGTCCGTAACCCATGGTGTTCTTGAGGGAGAACTGCCGCTCGATGATTCGCACCGACTCCGGGTTCGAGCGCACGCGGCGCTGCAGCCGGATGAGGGCCTCGACGAGTTCGGGTTCCTGTTGCCGCAGCTGCCGTTCCGCGTCCGGGTCGGCGGAATCGATGACAGTGCCGCTGGTCAGCACGAAGACCATCGACTCGAGGGTGCGGTAGGTGTTGAACTCGGTGCCGCAGGCCATGCCGGAGGAGTTGTTGTTGATGACGCCGCCAATGGTGGCAGCTGCCTCGCTGGCCGGGTCCGGACCGAATTTGTGCCGGTAGGGGGCCAACTGGGCGTTGACCTGACGGACCGTCGCACCTGGTTGCGCCCAGAGACGGGCACCACCGTCGAGCACCCGGATGTCGCGGAAATTCTTCCGGACGTCGATGAGCAGTCCCTCCGTGGAGCCCTGCCCCGCGAGACTGGTTCCCCCGGAGCGCAGGGTCACCGGCGTAGCGCTGTCCCGTGCCGCACGCAGGATCTGGCCCACTTCACGGGCATTGTCCGCGACGATGACCGCCTGCGGCGTGCGGTGGTAGTGCGAAGCGTCGCTGGCGTAGGCGACCCGGTCGATCAACCGGGTGTGGATCCGTTCCGGGTGAGTGACCGCCTCACAGATGCCGGTGGGCAGGGGCGGGGGCACCATGGTGGGGGCTGGGGTGGGTGCGGTGGTGGTGGTCATGCTGCCTCATTCGGGAAGTGTGTGCCACAGGTGCCGGCCGACAGGAGGGTAGGGAGGACCAGCAAAAGTTGTTGGACAATCTGGGGTTCTTGTCCAGCAATTATCGGGCAGCGCGATACGTGAGTCAAGTCACAGGCGAGGTTTTCTGGTGGCACAGGTCCCGTGGGGTAGGCGGCTCCGCGTTATCGACGTCGCCGGACGCGGCGTCGACATGCGGGGTCCGGGCGGCCACGGTGGGCGGCGGGGCACCGCTGGTGCCGACGTAGGATGAAGGGATGGACATGGGCGATCGGGCGGGACAGCCGGCTGCAGAGCAGGTGGGTGAACACCTGCGTGCCCGGGTGCTCGCCGGTGAGTTGGTGCCGGGCACGGCGCTGGGGGAGGTGGAGATCGCCGCCGAGTACGAGGTTTCCCGGGCGACCGCGAAAAGCGCCATCGAATCCCTGGTGGCCTCGCGGCTGCTGAGTCGGCGGGTGCACCGGAGTGCCCGGGTGACACGTCTCAGCCCGACTGACGTGGAAGACATCTACCGGACGCGCGAACTCATCGAGTCCGAGGCGGTGCGCCGGCTGGCGCAGCTCCGGTTGGCCCCGGCGGATGCCCGCGGCGCCAACGCAGAGATCGCCGCAATGGGGGAGGCCTCACCGCTGGAGCTGGTGGAACCCGACGTCCGGTTCCATTCCGCACTGGTGGACGCGCTGGCCAGCGAGCGCACCTCCGTCATCTACCGCGGACTCAGTGACGAGATCCGGCTGTGCATGGTCCAGGTGCAGGGGGCGGCGCTGTTGGCGGAGGGCACCATCGTGCGGGAGCACGAGCTGCTGCTCGACTATATCGAGACCGGGGATGAACCGGCCGCAGTGGCGCTGCTACAGGAACACATCTCCCGCTCGCGGCGGCGTCTGGCCACCCGGCTCCGTGGGGGTTGATCCGAAAACCCGGCAGAAGCCCATTCCTTTGGTTACTCTGACATTCAGTTGAGAGTGGAATATCGGGATCCACTCCGGAACCCTCAGGAAGAAGAACATGGGCCGATTCTCCGGATACTGGGGCCGGCGGGCAGCGGCGTTCCTGGTGGCATCGATCCTGACCATCGCCGGGCCGGCGGTCGCCACAGGTAGTTCGCTCAGCTCCGGCAGCTCGGGTGGTCCCACAGTCTCCGGGAGTTCGGAGTTCCCGCAGGGGACAAGTTCCACTCCGCAGGAACGCGTGGATGCCCGTCTGCACGAGGAGGTCGCAGCGGGCAACATCGCGGCTCTGGTCGCCGAGGGGCACCTGGTCCGCCTGGTGGAACTCGGTTACGCCGAGGAACTCGTGCTGGCCGGCTTCGTGGATGAACTGGTGGAGATTGGTTACTATGACCCGGCACTCGGCATCGAGGAATCCGGGGTCTGTCCTGAGGTGGTGGTCATCGCCGGGCGTGGCAGTGGCCAGAACTTCAAGCTCATCCCCACCCGCTACTCCGACACCGCCCCCTGGGTCTCCAACGGCCGGGAGGCGGAGACATGGCGGCTGTTCTTCCGGGCGGTCGAGGAACAGTACCGGCGTGACCACCCGGGTGAGTCCCTGATGGAGGATGTGTACGTCCTGGGGTTGGATGAGAGCCTGTACCCGGCCACGCATTTCCGCCCGGAACAGGGTCTCTCGGCGGCAGGCAGCAGCGCCGGGCAGGTGGTGAAGGACACCGCGGCCAACTTCTTCGACAGCCTCGAACGAGGTACCGAGGGGGTCAGGGCGGCAGTGGAACTGGTCGAGGAGACCGGCTGCTTCCCGCAGTACATCCTGGCCGGTTACTCCCAGGGCGCCGCGGCCCTGGCGAATGCGGAGAAACCCCTGGCGCAGCGAGGAACGCTGGCCGGTGCCATCTATCTGGGCAACCCCCTGCTGGAGCGCCACAGTCCATGGCTGATCGGCCAGGGGGCCGAGGGTGGTGGGGTTCTGCGATGGCGCGGCCCCAGTTCCGATCAGCTGGCCGCCACCGATAACCGGCTCGAATATTGTCTGGCCGGTGACCTCGTGTGCGACCTGCACCTGCAGTCGCTCCCGGCGGGCAGTTCCCGGCTCACCGGTACGCACCTGGACTATTTCACCGACGTCCCCGCGCACCGGGCGGATGAGCTGCAGGTCACCCGGAACTTCGCTGCCTGGGTGGACGAGGTGCGCCTCGGCTGACACCTCATTCCGGCCCGGAGACGTTCCCGCTCCGATAGTCTGACGGAAAAGATAGTCTCTTTTACTGGTCGGTACCCGGGTAGGAGCTGCGGCATGAGAAGGCGTCGGATCTGTCCCCTCGTGTCCCTGCTGACCGCGGTGCTGGTCCTGGTGCCCGGGGTGGGCACCGCCGCGGCCGGGGCGTCGACAAGCTCCCAGACGCAGGACCTGCAGCAGTGCCCGGAGCTGGTGGTGCTGGTCGCTCGCGGCAACAACGACGCCGGCGGGGACTTCGCGCCACGACGCTACGGCGGGCCGACGGGGCGGCAGTCCAACGGCCATGAAAGTCAGCGGGTGGGAGATTTCCTCGAATTCGTCGAGCAGCGCTACCGCGACACCCATGACGGGGAATGGCTGCTCGCGGATGTTCAGGTTTACGGCCTGAGCGAACAGTTCTATCCGGCCGACATCCCGATTCCGGAGATCAAGGACGACAGTGATGTCCTCACCCTGCTCAGCAGCGCCGGGGATCTGACACAGGATGTCGTCAGCGGGATCCGCCGCATGGTGACGGTCGGTGCAGCCGGAGCCCGGGCCGGAATCGAGGACTATGAGCAGCGCACCGGGTGCGCTCCGCACTACCTCCTCTTCGGCTACTCGATGGGAACGATGGTGCTGGCACCTCAGGAGAGGTGGCTGGCCGAACGTGGGCGGTTGGCCGGCGCAGTCTATGTGGCCAGTCCCTTCCAGGTCGGCGGCCACAGCCCGGTAGCAGGGGTGTCCTCGACCAGTACGGGGCTGCTCGGCCACCTGCCGCCGCCGCTCCGGCCGGAGGCCGGCACCGCGAACCGGGCGTACTACTGCCTGCCCGACGACCCGGTCTGTGATCCCTCACCGCGGGCTCTCGACCGGGCCCTGGCGGAGGACGAGGGTGGTCCGCACGCCCACTACTTCCGTGACCTGACCGGGCCCGGTGTGGCGGCGCTCGCGGACACCATGGGCGGGTGGATCGACCGGACCCGGCACTGATGGCCGCCTGCCCCACGGCGCCCGGGTTGACACCGATATACTTCCGGGCCATGACCGTCTCACATTCCCCCGCATCCCCGTCCGGCCCCGACACCGGGAAGCCCGCGCTGCGCATCGGGGTGATGGGCGGTACCTTCGATCCGATCCACAACGGTCACCTGGTGGCGGCCAGCGAGGTGGCGCACCGCTTCGACCTGGACCGGGTGGTGTTCGTGCCCACCGGTCAACCGTGGCAGAAGGCTCACAAGAAGGTCAGTCCCGCCGAGGACCGTTATCTGATGACCGTGATCGCCACCGCCGCGAACCCGCGTTTCACCGTCAGCCGGGTGGACATCGACCGTGGTGGCCCGACCTACACCATCGACACCCTCAAGGACCTGGCGCAGCTGTACCCGGGGGCGGAGCTGTTCTTCATCACCGGCGCGGACGCGATGCACTCCATCATCACCTGGCGGGACTGGGAGGAGATGTTTGATCTGGCGCACTTTGTGGGGGTGACCCGGCCCGGTTATGACCTGGACCGGGAGACCATCCCGGACCTGCACAGCGAGAGCGTCTCCCTGGTGGAGATCCCGGCGCTGGCGATCTCCTCGACCGCCTGCCGGGAACGCGCGGGCCGCGGGGAACCGGTGTGGTACCTCGTGCCGGACGGGGTGGTGCAGTACATCGCCAAACACGACCTCTACCGCGGATGAGCATGGACCACCCTGATCGTCCGGGAGCAGCGGAACACCCGCACGGTGGCCGTTACTCCTGTGCCGGGCGGGGTGGAATCGGGGCTACTCCGGTGGAATACCATGGTTGACTATGTAAAGCCCGGGGTTTCGTGGGAAACTGGGGGTCAGCTCAACTGGTGCCCCGGCCCTGCCCGGGCACCGCGGTCATCTCAACCTCCGAGTGGCCGGGAGACGCCGAAACGTAAAACAATAAAGGACCCATGTGACTGTTTCTGAAGAATCCCTCCGTCTGGCCACCGTCGCGGCGAAGGCCGCCGATGAGTTCCAGGCAGAGAACATCATCGTTCTCGACGTCTCCGACGTGATGGCGATCAGTGACATTTTCGTGATCGCCTCCGCCGATAACGAGCGGCAGGTCCGGGCGATCGTCGAGGAGGTCGAGGACAAGCTCACGGAGGCCGGCGCGGAACCGCTGCGCCGGGAGGGCAACCGCGAGAACCGCTGGGTGCTGCTGGACTACGGGATGCTCGTCGTCCACATCCAGCGTGACACCGAGCGGGAGTTCTACGGCCTCGACCGGCTCTACCGCGACTGTCCCGCGCTGCCCGTCGAAGGGATTCCCGAGCCGACCCGCCCGGGCGAGTACGCGGAAGAAGTGGACACCCGCAGTGTCTCCTCAATCGATGAGATTCCGCTGGCCGCCGAGGAGCCGGAGGACGAGGAACAGTGACCCGTCGCCTGATCCTGCTCCGACACGGGCAGACCGACTACAACGCGACCCGGCGCATGCAGGGGCAGCTGGATACGGATCTGTCCGAGGTCGGCCGGGCTCAGGCCACGGCTGTCGCCCATCTACTCAAGGATGAGCGGATCGTCCGCATCCTCTCCTCCGACCTCACCCGCGCGCACGACACCGCCCTGGCGGTGGGGGATCAGCTGCGTCTCGACGTCGAGGTGGATCAGCGGCTGCGGGAGACCGACCTGGGGAAGTGGCAGGCGTGCACCCACGCGGAAGTCGATGCCGCCCATCCCGGGGCGCGGGCGCAATGGCGCCACGATGCCACCTGGGCCCCGCCGGGCGGGGAGTCCCGCGTGGCGGTCGCGCGCCGGGCCCGCCCGGTGGTCGAGGAACTGATGACATCCTTCGGGGAATGGGAAGGGGCGACGGTCCTGATCGTCGCCCACGGCGGCACCATCTCCGCGCTGACCTCCAGCCTGTTGGGGCTCGACATCAGTCAGTACCCCATGTTCTCCGGGCTGGGTAACACCCGGTCTTCCCAGTTGACGGCGCGCCCCCGCTTTCTGCCGGGTGGTACCGACGCCGACGGCGAGAGCGAACCGGCCCCTCCGGTCGCGAGGTTCACCCCGGAGACCGTGGGGGACCCCCAGTGGTACCTCGACGCGTGGAATGCGGGGGTGTAGATGGCTGTCCGCATCGTCACCGACTCCTCCGCCGGGCTGCCTGAGAATGTGGCCACGGAGCTGGGGATCACCGTCATCGACCTACATGTCATGCACAGTGGGGAAGAGGAGTCGACCTCCGGGCTGTCCTCCCTGGAATTGGCCGCAGCCTACGCGCGGCAGCTGGAGCGCGGCGGGGATGACGGGGTGCTCGCCCTGCACCTGTCAAAGGATCTGTCCTCGACCTGGTCGGCTGCGGTTACCGCCGCAGCTGTCTTCGACGACACCGTGAAGGTGGTGGACACGGCATCAGTCGGCATGGCCGTGGGGGCGGCCGCCATGGCCGCCGCGAAACTCGCGGGTGAGGGTGCGTCCCTCCAGGAGTGCTATGACATGGCTGTGGATACCCTGCAACGCTCTGAGACCTGGGTGTATCTGCATCACCTGGATGCCCTGCGCCGGTCCGGCCGGATCTCCACCGCCACCGCCGTGTTGTCGACCGCGTTGGCCACGAAGCCGATTATGCGGATCAGTAACGGCAAGTTGGAACTGGCGGGCAAGACCCGCACACAGATCAAGGCCTTCACCAAACTCGTGGAACTGGTCCGGGAGCGGGCCACCGACGGGCCCGTATTCGTGGCCATCCAACACAAGGAAGCCCCGGAGTCCGCCGATAAACTCGAGACGATGCTCCGCGATGCCCTGCCCGAGGGATCCAGTTTCATGACCCTGGAACTCGAGGACACGTTGGCGGTCCACACCGGTGACGGGGCGGTCGGGGTGTCCGTGGTCTTCAGCGAGCATGTCGAAGCCGAACAGTAGCGGCCCAGCGGGAAGCTAGTACCGCGGCTGTGAACGTATGCCCCGTGAACCGTTAGGTTCACGGGGCATACCCATACCTCGATGACCTCTTGACCATCCACCTGGGGCAGGAGCAGTCTGAACACATCTGCTCCGCCGCCAGGAAGAAGACACCGTCATGGCCCCACCCGTACGCGTACGAGAGATCACCAACGACGAAGGCAACCAACTACTACGCACCGTCCGACACACAGCCGGCCCGGTGGTGACCTGGCGCCGCGCCCAGATGATCCTCCTGTCCGCCCAGGGCATGGACCCCACCCAGATCGCCAAGGTCACCTTCACCAGCCCCGACAGAGTCCGCGACGTCATCCACGCCTTCAACACCGACGGCTTTGACTCCCTGACCCCGAAGTACGCCGGCGGCAGACCCAGGAAATTCACCCAGACCCAACGCGCAGCGATCAAGAACATGGCTCTGGCCCGCCCCGAAGACCATGGCCGGCCATTCTCAACCTGGAGTCTGTCGAAACTTGCCCACCACCTGATCACCCAGGGGGTGGTCGACGACATCTCCCACGAAGGACTCCGCACACTACTGCGTGAGGAAGGCGTCTCGTTTCCAGTCCATCAAAACCTGGAAGACCTCGACCGATCCTGACTTTGAGGCCAAGAAGAACCGGGTACTCGACCTGTACTCCATCGCTGACGGCCACCGTTCAGCTGCAGGGGGGTGATCCCCAGGTCATCATCTGCATGGATGAATTCGGCTCCCTGAGCCTGCAGCCGCATCCCGGAAGACACTGGGTGCTCCAGGGATGTGGGAGCGGGGAGCCGGATCATCCCCGCAGGCGACGGCGACGGGCCACCTATCACTGCCCACATGGGGTACGTCATCTGTTGGCGGGGTTGGATCTGTCCACCAACCGGCTCTACGGGCACATTCACCCGCGCAAGACACGTACCCAGTTCCTGGCGTTCTGCCGGTATTTACGTTCCCTGCATCCGCCGGAGGTGCGGATCGGGATTATCCTGGACAATTTCTCCCCGCACCGCTCCACCCACGCGGATGGGCGGGTCGGGGCGTGGGCTGAGGTTAACAACGTCGAGTTCGCCTACGTGCCGTTTTATTCCTCGTGGCTCAACCGGATCGAGGCGCAGTTCACGGGGCTGCGCTACTTCGCGCTCAACGGCACCGACTTCGCCAGCCATCGGGAGCAGGGCCGGATGATCCGCCGGTACATCGCTTGGCGTAACAATCACACCACTGACCCGAAGCTCCGGAAGGTCATTGCCCGGGCCAGCCTCATCAAAAGGGCAAAGGTTGCCTGACACGGTACTAGAAGCCAGGCGGGACGATGCCGCGGGTAGTGAACTCCGTGCGTACGCGCATCGCCTCCCCGGAGGCCTTCATCCACTCGGTGATGGTGGCGGCCACCGAGCGGGCTACCCCGAGCTCACCGCTGACCCGGTGGTGGCGCACCGCATCCACCGCCGCTGCGGTCAGTGACCTCCACTGAGCCGGGGCCATGGGATAACCGCGCTGCGTCAGGAGATTGTAGAAGCCACACATCTGCTGCAGCATCACCCGTTCATCGGCCGGCAGTTGATGCTGGCCGACGTAGATGACGGGAAGTTCCTCCAGCGGGTGCTGCACCTGTTTCTCGATGGCCTTGCGGCTGGCCTCCTGATCCAGTTCCGGGCCGCGGATCAGCCGGTAGATCATGGCTACCCCGTGGTAGATCGCCATCAGGAACAGGGCCAGCGAGATCAGGACAATGGTCACGCCGATAGCGTCGGGGTAGAAGCTGGCGGAGGCACCGTAGAAGGCACCGGTCCAGAAAAGCAGGAAGGCCAGGCCGAGGCTGACACCGGCCTTCTTTCCGCGCGCGGCAGCGTTCTTGATCTTCAACGGCAGCGCCCCGGGTTCGTGTCTGGCTGCCTCCAGCAGCTCTGCCGGAGAGGTGGCGACCCCGGCGCTGCGGCCGGTGAGCAGGGACGCTGGGGACCGGGTGAGGGCATGGGAATGGAAGTCATAGCCGGCGAGCACCGTGGTCACCGCCGGAAAAGAAAGCTCCGCCGCGGCAGCCGGTTGACCATCAGGACGGCGGAACGAGTCCTGCTTACCGGAGGGGGAGGGCATGAAGCTCACCGTAGGGACTCCTTTACGCTGCGGAACGCACCACTGTGGTGGTTTCCGGGGTGTCTTCGTCCCATCAAAGCACAGCGGGTGGACACTGCGGTGAGAAAGCGCGGACAGATGTTCGGATCCGTGTTCGCACGGTGACTGCGGTACCGGGGTATCCACAGGGAAGCGCTCCGACAAGTGGTTGTCCACAGGGTGAAGGTGCAGGTGGTGGCAGGTTGTGTCGCCGCACTCTAGCTTGATCTCCATGAGCGGGATCAGCGACAGAATCCGGGAGTTCACCAGGCCCACCGGCGAGGAGACGGTGATGACGGTCAACTATCCCCGGCCCCGGCTGCGGGTGGGGGTGAAGGAAGCGGCGGTGGCCGCAGTAATTGTGTTGGTGGCGGTGGCCGCGTGGCTCGTATTGCGGGGTGGAGCAACGCCGGAGACGGTCACCGGGGATCCTGCTGCCGGCCCGCCGGCGGAGGTGCTGGCGGCCGTCACCGGCGACCCGTCGGAGCAGCTCCCGGTGTCGGGGTCTGCGGCGGCCCCCACCGCTGCCCCGGGCACCCAGGGTCATGCACAGTCATCCGGAGTACCCGAGGAGGTGGTGGTCAGCGTGGTCGGGGCTGTCACTCATCCAGGGTTGGTCACCCTCGAGCCGGAGGCCCGCGTGGCTGATGCCCTGAGCATTGCGGTGCCGCGGCCCGAAGCCGTGCTCACGCCCCTCAACCTGGCCCAGAAACTCAGCGACGGCGAGCAGATTCTGGTGCCGGTGGAAGGAGAGGAGCCACCAGCTCCAGCCCCCGGTGGGGAGCCGTCTCCCGCACCCGGGGATGCCGGAGATACCGCAGGGCCCGTCTCCTTGAACACCGCGGACGCCACCCAGCTGACAATGCTCAACGGAGTGGGGGAGAAGACCGCGGCAGCGATCATCAGTCACCGGGAGGAGATCGGCAGTTTCACCGATATCGGGCAACTCCAGGATGTCAAGGGCATCGGTCCCGCGAAGTTCGATGACCTCAAGGACCAGGTCACGCTGTGAGAGAACTCCGCCTGGTCCCGGCTACGATCCTGGTCTGGGCGGTCACCCTGATCATCCTGCTCACCCGGGAGGTGGCGGTCACGGTACCGCTGATAGCGGTGGCGGTCATCGGCGCGGTACTCATCGGCCAGCCCGGCCACGCCGTGCTGTCGGGAACGGTTGCGACGGCGGCCGCCACGGTGACCGGCCTGCGGTTGCGGGCGGTGGAGACTCACCACTTCGGGGACTACCTGCGCGGGGTTCTGAGCGCCCCGGCCACGCGGGTGTCCGCGGACACCTGGCTGTTGCGCATCCGGACGCAGGGGTACCCCGTTCCGGTGCCGACCCTGCTGCGTGGGGAATCGCCCCCGGATGCTGCAGTAGCTGGGGCGGAGGTGGCGGTGCCGCTCGACGTCTCGGAGTCAGACCGGCCCGGTCTGGGGGAGGTGCTGGCAAGTACCACGTCGGTCGAAGTCATCGGGGAGGTCACCGGTATGGCGGCGGTGGCGGCCCATGTCAAGGAGAAGTTCGCCGCTGCTGTGCAGCAGCACGTGGGGGAGACCTCGCAGGGACTGTTTCCCGGGATGGTGCTCGGTGACACTTCCCTGCAGGACGAGACCGAGACACAGCTCTACCTGGACACGGGGTTGTCGCACCTGTCCGCCGTCAGTGGGGCGAATGTCGCGATCGTGACCACAGTGGTGGTGCTCGCCTGCCGGCTGCTCACGCTCGGTCCCCGAGTCCAGACCGTGGCCGCGGCTGGGGCGCTGCTGGGGTTCGTCGGGTTGGTGGGGTTGGAACCCAGTGTGCTGCGGGCCGCCGTGACTGGGCTGGTCGGCCTGCTCGCGGTGATCAACTCGGCGCGGATGGAACCGGTCCACGGTCTCTGTCTGGCGATCATCGTCCTGCTGCTCTACGACAGCGACCTGGCAGCGGCCTACGGTTTCGCCCTCTCTGTTGCGGCCACCGCCGGAATAGTGGCGTTGAGTCCCCTGCTGGTCAGGGCATTGGCTCCCACGCGGTGGCCGGAGATTCTGGTGCGGGCACTGGCGGTCGCGATTGCCGCGGACATGGTGACCATGCCGTTAGTCGCCATGATGGCCGGTCGGGTGTCGCTCGTTTCGGTGCTGGCCAATGTGCTGGCCAGCGCGGCGGTTGCGCCGGTGACCGTGCTCGGGCTCCTGGCTGCCGGGCTCTGCCTGTTGCCCGGGGGTCTGGAAGTGATGCCGCTGAAGTTGGCGGAACCGTGCACCTGGTGGATCCACCATGTGGCGCAGTGGTGTGCTGGCCTGCCCGCCGCCACGATCCCGACCCCGACCGGCTGGCAGGGGCCGGTCTGGGTGGTCCTCTGCTGGGGTTGGGTGCTCGCGGCACTGGTGGCCGGGCATCCGGTCAAAGTGACCCTCACGCTGGCCGGGCTAATGCTGGGTTCTCTCGTCGGGGGATGGCTGGGGGAGGCGGATCGTGCTCCGGCGATTCCCCTCGAGCAGTTGACCACGCACGTGGTGGTGTCCGAGGCCATGATCAATCCGGTGCCTGTCGGGACCGAGGTGATCATCGTGACGGACTCGTCGGGCTCGCCGCGGGATACCCCGTCCGTGACCCGGGACGGCATCCCCGTCCTCTATCCGCACCGCGACGGCCCCGTCACCCTCCACTCGGACGGACGGCAGCACGCCGGGGACGGCCGGTTTTGAGCAGGTGTCCTGGAAGGACAACGGGTGCATCGTCCGATTTTCGGAGTGTGGCACGATATAACCATGAGCAACACCGTGGCACCGGTCCATCTGATCGAGGGCGGCGAGGAATTCCTCGCCGAACGGGCCAAGAACGCCATCATCACGCAGGTCCGGGCCGCCAGCCCCGAGGGTGAGGCCCTGCCGGTGACCACCATGCGCGCCGGGGAGATCACCGGCTCCGAGCTGCTGGAACTGCTCAGTCCCTCGCTCTTCGGTGAGGACCGCGTGATCGTGCTCACCAACACCGACGAGGCGGGCAAGGAACCGGCGGAGCTGCTCCTGAAAACCGCCCTGGACCCCGCCCCCGGCATCTTCCTCATCATCATGCACTCCGGCGGGGGCCGAACCAAGCAGTTGGTGCCGAAGTTCCGCAAGGTGGCCGGCCAGGTGCATGAGGCACAGGAGCTCAAAGACCGGGAGCGGCCCCGTTGGGTGACCAGTGAATTCCGGAGTCACGGCGTTCAGGTCACTCCGGACGTGGTGCATGCCCTGCTGGAAGGGGTGGGCTCCGATCTCCGGGAGCTGGCCTCGGCCGTCAGCCAGCTGGTCTCCGACACGGACGGAAACGTCACCGCCGCGACTGTCCGGGAATACTATGCCGGGGTCGCCGAGGTCTCCGGTTTCGATATCGCCGATCTCGCGGTGGCGGGCCAGCTGGACCGGGCGGTGGCCAGCACGCGGCGGGCGTTGCAGTTGGGCACCTCCCCGGTGGCGCTGGCGGCGGCACTGTCCGCCAAGGTCGGCGCCATCGCCCGGCTCTATACGTCCCGGGGGAGCGACTCCCGCCGGTTGGCGGGCACCCTCGGGATGCACCCGTTTGTGGTGGAGAAGACCACCAAGGTGGCCCGCGGCTGGAACGGCGAGGCGGTCAGTGACGCCGTGATCCTCGTCGCCGAGCTCGATGCCGCGGTGAAGGGGCAGGGCGGCGACCAGAACTACGAGATCGAGGCCGCGGTGCGGAAAATCGCTGAGCTGGCACAAAAATAGGTCGGCGTCTGCGTCACCGGGAGAGTATGCCTCATGCCCGTACGGGGCCGCGGGCACACGTAGGATACTGCCATGGACAACACCCAGAATCAGCCCACGGAGATCCCTGACGATGTTCAGGAACTGGCGAACAAGATCTTTGAACTGTCCCGTACCCCTGGCCAGGAGGCCGCCGAGACCCTCGGCGCCTATGTCGACCACGGCGTCAACGTGGATCTGATGAACCATGAGGGCAACAGCCTGCTGATGCTCGCCGCCTACAACGGCGCCACGGAAGTGCTGGCGGCCCTGATCGAGCGCGGCGCGGACGTCGACAAGCTCAATGACCGGCACCAGTCGCCGTTGGCCGGTGCCATCTTCAAGAAGGAAGACGCCGTGATCGACATGCTCCTCGACGCCGGCGCCGATCCGATGGTGGGCCTGCCCACGGCCGTCGACTGCGCGAAGATGTTCGCCCGCACTGACCTGCTCGACCGTTTCGGCGTGGCGGAGTGAGCCTGAGCCAACTCGGCGCGCTCGTCCTCATGAACCTGGTCGGGGTGGTCACCCCCGGCCCGGACATCTTCCTCATCACCCGGTTCGCCACCAGGTCGCGGCGCCATGCACTGGCCGCCACCCTGGGGATCCTCACCGGTCTGCTCTGGTGGGCCACGCTGACTGTCGTCGGCGCGGCTGCACTGCTGACGGCCTACCCGGCTCTGCTGGGGCTGATCCAGATTATCGGTGGTGCGTGGTTGCTGTGGCTGGGGCAGGGCATGCTGCGCAGTGGTATCGCGCAGCTGCGCAGCCACGATACCCGGGTCGACGACGTTGCGGCGGTGTTCGGCACTCCCTGGCAGTCCTACCGGCAGGGGGTGGCCACGAACCTGTCGAATCCGAAGGTGGTGCTCTTCTTCGCTGCGATGATCGCACCCCTGCTGCCGCCCAACCCGGGAGTGGCGGTCTCAGCGGTGGCGGTACTGGCCATCATCCTCAGCGCCGGCGCCCTGTTCAGCGTGATCTCATTGGTGATCAGCACCCGGTTGATGCGGACCCGGTTGTTGCAGGCAGGCCCGGGCATCGACGCGGCCGCGGGGGTGTTCTTCCTGGTGGCGGCCGTGGTTCTCATCTGGAGCGGAATCGCGGAAACGCTGGGGTAGGGCAACGGGCAGCCGTGACTATTCCCGCATCGGCGTGGAGAAATCCTCGATGACCTTCGGTAGTGAGGCGTCGAAGCCCACGATGTCGAGCATGCCGCAGTCCGTGGGGTCGGCGATGCTGAATTCGGTGGCGGCCAGCGCCACGACGATCAACTTGGCCGGGATGCCGGAGGCCTCCCGGTACTCGGCCAGGGCTTGCCACGGGTGAATGTCACCGAACCGAGGCTCATTGCCGGTGTACACGACGAAAGTGTCCACCGGAATCCGGTTCTCCAGGGCGAAGAGCATCGGTCGCGCACAGTCTATGGGGCCAGCCGGCAGGTCGAAGGTCTGCAGCATGTCCCGCAGACTCTGCTGCGGCGTTATCCCGGTGACCGGGACCAGGGTGCGGGAAAAGACCGTGACCAGCGAACTAGGGTGCGCCGCCAGACTCACCTTCACCAGGGCCGCCGCGGCTTCGGAGCAGGTCAGGCCGCCCGCGGTGGGGGAAGACATCGCCTCCGAGACGTCGACAGCGTGCAGGGTGCGTCCCCTGGTCGGGGGAAGTGACCCGACCGTGAGGTGGAAGGCCCGGTCCAGGGCGTCGACAAGCGTGGCATGGGCACCCGGGGTCCGGGCGTAGGCGCGCTGCGCGAGCAATGCCTGCAGGGGATGGATCCGCGCCTGCCGCAGCCGCTCCGGGTCGGTGATCCGGTCAGTGACGAGTGCGGCGTAGTGCTCGTGGTCGAAGTCGTCTGGAAAGGGATCCGTCGATGGTTGCTCCCCCTGGAGGCTGGTGGAGCCGAAGATCCCCGCCGTGGTCAGCTGCGGCAACGCCCGGAGCAGGGCCGCCGGCGGGAGACGGTCGGCGTCCAGCAGCGCAGCCCAGATCCCACGGTCGTGCAGCGATTCCGGCGGCAGCATCCCGGGGGAAAGCTGCGAACCCTCCGCCCGGATCAGCGCCGGGAGGTCGGCGTCCGGCTGCCGGGCAGCCATGAAGTCCGCGATCACCCGCTGCGGCTCATTTTTCGTCCTGCCGGTCACCGCCCAGCGCAGCACCTCAGCCTGGGCGGGATCGTCGGAGCACGTGTGCGCCAGAGCCAGGACGTCCTTGTGGGCCCAGCCCTCGTGCTGCCGGTAGGTGACCACCCGGTGAGCCAGGCCGGCGGTGTCCTGGGTGAGGTACCAGTCCGATACCGCCCGCCTTACCTGTCGGCCCCAGCCGCGTCTCGCCTGAAGATGGGTCAGGAACTGGAACAGGTGGGTCGGTGTCCGGGCGACGTCCGCGAGCTTGGACAGTGCATGGGCACGGACCCGGGGATCCTCGGCTGCCCCCGCCACGGCGAGGGCGAACAGCGCCTGGTCGTTCTTCGGTGCCCGGCCGCTGACAGAGACATCGACGATCTGGTCGACGGCGGCGGTGCCCCGGGCCATAAGCTCCCCGACGATGACCTCTGCATTGTCACCGGTCAACTGTTGCGGGGAGACATGGTAGGTGCCGGTCGCGGTGCCCAGGACCAGGAAGCGGTCAAAGCGCTGCTCCCCGCTGACCGTGAAGGTGAATTCGCCCGTCTGGTTTCCCCGCTGGCGGGGAACCACCCGTTCTGACTGGGGGATGATGCGGTTGACGAAGTTCCGCAGAATCCTGGACACGTGACACTCCTCTGGTTGCGGGGATGGCGTGAGCACAGCCGGACTGTAATGATCAGATGAAACGGCAACCGGGTGGGCCCGGCTTCGGGGAAGCCGGGCCCACCCGGAACCCAGGACGTGTGGTGACGGTCAAGCGCCTGGCGGCAAGTGGAAACTGGGGTGCACCGACAAAAGGTCGGAGAGTCCGTATCCTTCGGCCCGTCTGACGCTGAGAATAGAGGAAGAGAATGTGTCCCGCAACACATTTTCAGAAGTCAGGGGCAGGACGAGGTCCCGGCGCATCCGAATGGAGGGTAGAAAAACCTCACCCCCGGCACCGGCGGAACCGGTGGCGGGGGTGAGGTCGTGGGTCCGAAGAACCAGGCGGCGGTGAAGCTTAGGCCATCTTGTTCAGAGCGGAAGCCATGTTGGACTTCTTGTTGGCGGCGTTGTTCCGGTGGAACACGCCCTTGCTCACGGACTTATCCAGGGCGCGGGAAGCGGTGCGCAGCTGAGTCTCGGCAGCGGTCTTGTCGCCTTCGGCGACAGCGGCACGGAACTTGCGGATCTCGGTGCGCACGGCGGCGCGGACAGCCTGGTTGCGCTGGCGTGCCTTCTCGTTGGTGAGAACGCGCTTCTGCTGGGACTTGATGTTTGCCATCTTGGAATACCTCTTGAAATTGAATGACTGGTGTAGTGAAACCACCGGCCGGACCTGTCCCGGTGCCACGAAAACTCATGCGGCACCTCGACGCGGGTGTTCGATGAGCGGACCCAAGGTCCTGACCGCCCCGACCCGCGCGCCCGGAAAGTGAATATCAGACGGAACTCTAGCAGCTGCTCAGGTCGACACCAAATGCCGGGTGGTTCAGCCCCAGGCGTAGCGGTTGCGCAGCTTATTGGCCACCCGGTCGAAGCGGCGCCGCGGGAAGATCGCACCCTGCCGGCGGATGCCCAGCTCAGAGACCTCGACGATGCGGTCGATGCGCAGCCAGCACTGTCGGCCGGAGGCGTCCCACTCGCCGGCGCCGATATCCATCCAGCCTTCTTCCCCGTCGTGCTCGGGGTTCGGCGAGATCAGCAGCCCGAGAATGGTGTGCCGGGTACGCCCCACCACCAGCAGGGCCCGCTCCCGCAGCGGTCGGTCCGGGCCGTCCGAGGGGGCCCAGATCCACACGACTTCACCGGGGTCGGCCTGGCCGTCCATGTCCGGCGCGTAGAAGATGCTGCGCACCATCTGGTCCGTCGGCTCGACATTGATCGCGGTGGCCGCCCGGACCTCCTGGTCGTCGTGGTCATTGTTCTTCAGGCCCAGGCGATTGTTGAGGCGTTGGAGCCCCACCTCAAGGGGGCTCTCCGAGGGCAGGGGCATCCGTGAGCGCAACCTCCGCTTCGCCTTCATCAGGAGGTTGTTGATTCCGTTCTTGAGCCCCATTGCTCATCTACCTTGTCTTGCTCGGCATGTCACGATTGTCATCAGGACCGTGCTTAACCCAGTCTCGCATACCCGCGAGTACCGTCATCTCATATCATCGTCCCGCCTTCGAAAAATGTGACAAGTGTGTCTTTTGCGGCCCCCGGTGACGAGTACCGCCGTCCTGGGGATTGGTCGGGACGATGATCACGGCCAGGTCGGGGTAGACACCCCGGAAAACCCGTCCGAGCTGCCGGTTAAGCAATGGCCACGCGTCGGGTAGGGTTGTCAGGGATATCTAGAAAGGTGCCGCCACTTACATGACCACCAACTTTGCGGAGAAGACGTTCACCGATCCGGACCGGATCCGTAACTTCTGCATCATCGCGCACATCGACCACGGAAAGTCGACGCTCGCGGACCGCATCCTCCAGCTCTCCAACGTCGTCGCCGCGCGTGACATGCGCGACCAGTACCTGGACAACATGGACATCGAGAGGGAGCGGGGCATCACCATCAAGGCGCAGAATGTGCGCCTGCCCTGGGTGGTGCGCTCTGGCGAGCTCGAGGGTGACGAGATCGTCATGCAGATGATCGACACCCCCGGCCACGTGGACTTCACCTATGAGGTCTCCCGTGCCTTGGAAGCCTGTGAGGGCGCGATCCTGCTGGTCGACGCCGCGCAGGGCATCGAGGCGCAGACGCTGGCGAACCTCTATCTGGCCATGGAGAATGACCTGGAGATCATCCCGGTCCTGAACAAGATCGACCTGCCGGCCGCCGACCCGGAGAAGTACGCCCTGGAGATCGCCAACATCATCGGCTGTGAGCCGGAGGAGGTGCTGCGTGTCTCCGGCAAGACGGGAGAGGGCGTGCCGGAGCTGCTGGACAAGGTCTGCGAGCTGATCCCGGCCCCGAGCACCGACGCCCCGGCCGACGCCCCGGCCCGCGCCATGATCTTCGACTCCGTCTACGACACCTACCGCGGCGTGGTCACCTACATCCGGGTGATGGACGGCAGGCTCACCCCGCGCCAGAAGGTGCGGATGATGAACACCGGCGTGGACCACGAGATCCTCGAGATCGGTATCGTCTCGCCGACCCCGAAGAAGTGCGAGGGGCTCGGCCCCGGCGAGGTCGGCTACCTCATCACCGGTGTGAAGGACGTGCGCGAGACCAAGGTCGGCGACACCGTCACCTGGGCGAACAAGGGAGCAGAGGAGCCGCTGCGCGGCTACGCCGAACCCAAGCCCATGGTCTACTCCGGGCTGTTCCCGATCTCCCAGGAGGATTTCCCGGCGCTGCGCGACGCCCTGGACAAGCTGCAGCTCAACGATGCTTCGCTCTCCTTCGAGCCTGAGACGTCGGTGGCGCTCGGCTTCGGCTTCCGCTGTGGCTTCCTGGGCCTGCTGCACATGGAGATCACCCGTGACCGGCTGGAACGCGAGTTCGACCTGGACCTGATCTCCACCGCGCCGTCGGTGACCTACCGTGTGGTCGCGGAGGACGGTACCGAGATGCACGTCCACAACCCGGCGGACTGGCCGGGCGGCAAGTTGCGCGAGATCTACGAGCCGATCGTGAAGATGACGCTGATCGTCCCCTCAGAATTCGTCGGCCCCACCATGGAGCTGTGCCAGTCCAAGCGCGGTCAGATGGGTGGCATGGACTACCTGTCCGAGGACCGTGTGGAACTGCGCTACACCATGCCGCTCGGTGAGATCATCTTCGACTTCTTCGACATGCTCAAGTCCCGGACCAAGGGCTACGCCTCCCTCAACTACGAGGAGGCCGGCGAGCAGGAGTCCGATCTGGTCAAGGTGGATATTCTGCTGCAGGGGGAACCGGTGGACGCGTTCTCCGCGATCGTCCACCGCGACCATGCCCAGGGCTACGGCAACAAGATGACCGTCAAGCTCAAGGAGCTGATCCCGCGTCAGCAGTTCGAGGTGCCTGTCCAGGCGGCCATCGGTTCCAAGATCATCGCGCGCGAGAACATCCGCGCCCTGCGCAAGGACGTGCTGTCCAAGTGCTACGGCGGTGACATCTCCCGTAAGCGCAAGCTCCTGGAGAAGCAGAAGGCCGGTAAGAAGCGGATGAAGTCCATCGGCTCGGTCAATGTGCCGCAGGAGGCCTTCGTGGCCGCGCTGTCCACGGATGACGGTGGCAAGTAGCCGGCTATCCGACACCGTATCGTCCGAACCCCTGCAACCCGTCGGGTTGCAGGGGTTTATTTGTTCCGTTGGTCCCGTTTCGCTGTTGTCTTCCTGCCGGATAAAGGTCTGTGCAGCAGGGAGGTGCGCTAGTATCCCATTCCGAGAAGAAACTGAAAGTGGAGTGGGAGAAAACTGTGAAGAAATTTTTGACGGGCATAGGGGCAGGGATCATGGGCATCGGGGCGCTGGCCAGTCCGGTCTCCGCGCAGGAGGTGCCTGGATTGAGTTCGGTGGAGACCACCATCGATAGCGTTCAGTTCCCGGCATTGCCTGGTTCTTCCGCGGAGGGTGTCACCGACCAGGCAGCAGCAGTCGTCCGGAACTCTATTCCGCAGGAATTGATCCCGGACGCCGCCTACGCTCTGTTCCCCTGGCTCGCGCAGTCGAGAGCCCCGGCTCCTGCCCCGACTCCGGCACCGACCCCGGTGCTGCGAAACTGCAGTCCGACCTCAACGCCAGAGGTACGACCCGGATTCATCATCCTCTACTGCGGGGACGCGCATTCCACGCTGGGAAAGATCACCTGGCACAGCTGGGGGATTGACGGGGCTTCGGGCACTGCCCGGCTCGGGGAGAAAACCTGCGTCCCGAGCTGTGCTGAGGGTGGGTTCACTTACCGCACGGTAAATTTCACCCTCGGTCGCGTGGAGTGGCACGGCGGTGAACCCCGCTTCACCCGCGCTTATCTCGAAGGCCGCGAATACCGGATCGACTAGCAGCCACCGCCTCACGACTGCGCCTCCACCGTTATCTTCCTGCTGCCGGACGGCCCGGCTGTCTTTGTGAGCTGGCTGCGGGGATTATCTCCAGTCCACTGCTGACACGCACGCCGTTGTACTCGAGTCGGGTATCCGCCGTCAGCGGGGGAGTGGGCCCCGCGGCCGGAAAGGTTTCCCGCCGCAGCCGGTCGGGAACAGGTTTCTCGTGCTGCCAGTCGATGTGCATTGAGTTCAGCGGCCCGGTCCGGAGGCCCCTGTGCCACAGCGAGCCTTCCACGCCGTCTGAAGGAGATTCGTTCACCAGAATTCTTATGGCTTTTAATTGATACCTACAGTTCACGGGCCACGACACCGGTGGGAATTCATCGCTATGCTCGGGTGCCACACATCGAGAATCCCGATGAAAGGTGTTGAAATGTCCACTGACCCTCGCACCATCTACCCCAAGGTCGACCCGCCCAAGCAGATCCAGCAGGAACCCGGCCTTGACGTGAAGCTCGACCCCCTGGCCGATATCGGCGAGGAATCCTATCAGGGCAACGGCCGCCTCAAGGGCCGCAAGGCTCTGGTCAGCGGTGCTGACTCCGGCATCGGTGCCGCCGTGGCCATCGCGTTCGCCAGGGAAGGCGCGGATGTGGCGATCGCCTATCTGCCGGAGGAGCAGCCCGACGCCGACCGCGTCGTCAAGGCCATCGAGGAGGCCGGTCAGAAGGCTTTCGCCTTCCCCGGTGATTTCAAGGACGCCGATTACTGCCGCGAGCTGGTGGAGAAGTCCGTCGAGGCGCTGGGTGGCCTGGACATCCTGGTCAACAACGCCTCCCGCCAGATCTGGGCGGATGGACTGACCGAGGTCAAGGACGAGGAATTCGACAAGACCATGCAGGTCAACCTCGGCGGCAACTTCCGGGTGACCAAGGCGGCTCTGCCGCACCTCAAGCCCGGTGCCTCGATCATCTTCACCACGTCCATCCAGGCCTACCAGCCCTCCCCGACGCTGCTGGATTACGCCATGACCAAGGCCGCGTTAAACAACCTGTCCAAGGGCCTGGCCACGGCACTGACCGGAGACGGTATCCGCGTCAACGCCGTCGCACCGGGACCGATCTGGACCCCGCTGCAGCCCAGTCACGGCCAGCCCCAGGAGAAGGTCCAGGGCTTCGGCCAGCAGGCCCCGCTGGGGCGCGCCGGTCATCCCGTGGAGCTCGCCGGTGCCTACGTCTTCCTGGCGTCCGATGAAGCCAGCTATGTCTCCGGTGAGACGCTGGGTGTCACCGGAGGTACGGCGACCCCCTAACCACCTTAAACACGCACCACCGCCGGGCTCACCGGCGCGACAAGCGGCACCCACCCGGCCGGTGGGTGCCGCTTCCGCATGCTCCGGCCCCTGGCTGAAGGCCGCGGTAAGACCGGGGTGGGGTGGCGGGGTCCATTGAGGTTAGGATGACCTTCATGAGCCGTGCGCTAGTGCGGCGCCGGGGCCCCACCCGGCATCAGTGCGGAAGGACCAGATGAACGAACACCCCGGTACGTCGGCGAGCACCGGCGGGGCCATCCTCACCCGAAGTCTGCGGCGGCAGTGGCGGCTCTCGTTGTTCGGTGCCGTTTTCCTGGCGCTCTGGCAACTGAGCGAGGCGCTGGTGCCCGTGGTGATCGGTCTGGTCGTGGACCACGCCGTACTCCCGCTGGACCTGCGCGCCCTGGTGGTCGGTCTGGCCGGGATGATTCTGTTGTTCGTGGTCCTGAGCTTCTCCTACCGGTTCGGGGCACGGGCGCTGAACAAGGCGGTGGCGCGGGAAGGGCACGCCCTCCGGGTGGAGGTGGCCACGCATGCGCTGCACCACACCGACGCCGATGATCTCATCCCCGGGGAGGTGATGTCGCGGTCCACCGCGGACGCCGACGCCACCACCCGTGTGTTCGACCAACTCGGTACCGGCGCCGCAGCCCTGGCGGGTTTCGCCGGCGCCGCCGGGTATCTGCTGCTCACCGACTGGGTGATCGGGCTGCTGGTGCTGGTGATCGCGCCGGTGATTTCTGCGGTGGTCACCTACTCGGGCACGGGGATCTCCGCCCGCAGCGCCGCCCAGCAGCAGGCGGCCGCCGAGGCCGGGGCCCGGGCCGGTGACATCGTCGCCGGGTTGCGCGTGCTCAAGGCGCTGGGCGGGGAGCGGTGGGCCAACCGTACCTATCACGCCGCCTCGCAGACCACGGCCACTGCCGCGATCCGCACGGCCTCCGCCACCGGCAAGGTGGCGGGCATCGGGGAATTCGCCGTGGCCGTCACGCTCGCGGCGGTGCTGCTGCTGGCCGGTTGGCGCGTCGTCGAGGGTGATCTGGGGGCCGGTCAGCTCGTCGCGATCGTCGGCGTCGCGGTATACCTCTCCGAGCCGATCCGCCTGCTGGGCAACGCCATCGCCGAGGCCGCCACCGCCCACGGCGCGGCCGAACGGATCGCGGAATTCCTGGGCCGGAAGACACCGCCGCGCACCGGCGGAGTCACGGTGACCGGTGGAACCGTGGTGCTCCCCGAGCTCGGCCTGGATATACCGGCGGGAAGCCTGTGCGTGATCGACCCGGGTGACGCCGCCGGCCGGGACCGGATCCGGAACGCCCTGTCCGGGGACGTGCCGGGCGCGTTCATCGACACCCGCCCCGCAGCGGCGTACGCCACCGGCCCGGCCGGGGGACTGCTGCTGGCACCGCATGCCGCCGACATCTTCGAGGGCACGCTGCGCTCCAACATCACGATGGGCCACGACCCCGCCGCCGAGGTCTCCGGGGCGGCGCTGCGGGCCTCGGCGGCCCTCGACGTCGTGAATGCCACGCCCGAGGGGCTGGACCACCGGGTCCGCGAGGCCGGCTCGAACCTGTCCGGCGGGCAGCGCCAACGTCTCGCGCTGGCCCGTGCCCTGCACACCGACCCGCAGGTGCTGGTGCTGGATGACCCGACCAGTGCGGTGGACTCGGTGACTGACCACGACATCGCCCGGGGCGTGCACAAGGAGCGCCGTGGCCGCACCACCATCGTGCTGAGCAGCTCCCCGGCCTTCCACCGGGTGGCCGATCTGTCGGTCCGGCTAGCCGGGAAAGCGGGGGACACCGATGAGTGACCTGCTCCCGCGCGCCGGGCGGAAGCGCGCCTTCCGCCACGCCTTCGGCGCCCTGCGCCCGTACCGCCTACGCCTGACCGGCGTGGTGGTGCTGGGGCTGGTGGCCGCCGTGGCCGGCCTGGTCGGCCCCTGGGCCGTCGGAAGGCTGGTGGACATCCTGCTGCGCACCCCGGATTTCGACGCCGTGCTCCGGCATGCCGCAGTGATCGTGGGGTCCGGGGCGGTCGCCGGGCTGGGCACCTGGGCGGGCGCCGTCCTGCTGGCGAAAGCCCTGGAACCGGCGATCGCCGGGCTCCGGGAGGAGGTGCTCGGTGCCGGACTGCAGCTGGACACGCAGACGGTGGAGGAAACCGGCCGCGGTGACCTGGTCTCCCGCATCGCGGATGATTCCCGCGAGGTCTCGCAGGCCGCCACGACGGTACTGCCGCTGGTGGTCAGTTCGTTGTTCACCGTCGTCGTCTCCGCTGTGGGCATGACCTCGGTGGACTGGCGGCTCGGTCTGGTCGGGCTCGTGGCCGTCCCGCTGTACTGGAGCACCCTGCGCGTCTACCTGCCGCGCTCCGGCCCGCTGTACCAGCGTCAACGCGAGGTCTTCGGGGTACGCACCCAACGACTGCTCGGCGGCGTCGAAGGGGCGGCGACGCTGCGCGCCTACGGAGCCGAGCAGACCGAACTGCGGCGCATCGACGCCGCCTCCGCCACCGCCCGTGACCTCATCATCCGGGTGTTCCGCTTCCTGACCTGGGCGTTCAGCCGCAATAACCGGGCAGAGGCCGTGGTGCTGGTCCTCCTGCTAGGCACCGGTTTCCTCCTGGTGCGCGCCGACGCCGTGAGCGTGGGCGCCGTGGCCACCGCAGCGCTGATCTTCCACCGACTCTTCGGACCGCTGGGCACCCTGGTCGGCATGTTCGACCGGGTGCAGTCCGCCGGCGCCTCCCTGGTGCGCATGGTCGGCGTCATCGACACCGCTGCGGCGCGGCCAGAGGGGCAGCACCATGACACGGATGCCTCCCGGGGACTGGACCTGAGGGGCATCACTCACCGCTACGACGCGGAACGCGCCGTCGTGGCCGATGTCGACCTCATGATCGCCCCCGGCGAGCACGTGGCCGTCGTCGGTTCCACCGGGGCCGGAAAATCCACCGTGGCGCTGATCGCGGCGGGGCTGCTCACCCCGTCGGAGGGCACGGTGAGGATCGGCGGAGTGGACATGGGGGAGCTGGCCACCACTGCCCTGCGGGAAAAGGTCTGCATGGTCAGCCAGGAGGTGCACTCCTTCCGCGACAGCGTGCTGGACAATGTCCGCATCGCCGTCCCGGACGCCCCCGATGAGCGGGTCTGGGCGGCGCTGACGGCGGTGGGGGCCGATACCTGGGTCAGAGCGCTGCCCCGGGGCGCGGACACCCTGATCGGCGACGGGGGCCACCGCCTGACCGGCGTGCAGGAACAGCTGCTGGCCCTGGCACGGGTGGCGCTGGCCGAGCCGGAGGTGGTGATCCTGGATGAGGCCACCGCCGAGGCCGGATCCGGTGGGGCAGCGCAACTGGATCGCGCGGCCGCCGCCGTGACCAGGGACCGTTCCGCTCTGTTGGTGGCGCACCGGCTCAGCCAGGCGGCCCACGCCGACCGGATCGTGGTGATGGAGTCCGGCCGCATCATCGAATCCGGTACCCACGGCGAGCTGCTCGTGGCGCAGGGGCGCTACGCGCGGTTGTGGCAGGCGTGGCAGCGGAGCTGACGCGGGAGCTAGACCGAGATCTCGAATAACCGGCCACCGCGTTTGCGGGCCTTGACCACCAGGGCGGTGCTCACCCGGGTGGCGGTGCCGTGCCACAGCGAGTCCGAGAGGAAGCGGTACAGCGACTTCTGGTCGGGCAGGGTCACATCGACCAGGAGCTGGTACTCCCCGGCGATGGCGGCGGCATAGCGGACCTCGGTGAGCGTGGCCAGATGGGTGCCAATCTGATCGACCAGCTGCGGGGCCGCCTGCACCCAGAGCTGTGCCTCAACCGGCAACCCCATCAGGCCGGGCTCCACCAGGGTGCGGATGGTCATCCGGGTGTTGCGTTGCAACCAGTCCAACCGCCGGGAAACGGAGTTTTCGCTCAGGCCCACCAGGCGCGCCAGGGACTCGAAGCTTGCACGGCCGTCCTTCTTGAGGGCCTGGATCAGGACCCGGTCGGTGTCGGTGAGATCGTCCCGGTATTCCCACTGTGCCCGGTCCGGGCCGTAAGGGCCGGTCAGCGTCTGCTCCTCGGCGGCGGTGAGCACACCCGCGCGCCAGCCACGGATTGTCTTGAAGTACTTGAGCACCGGGTGGGTGGACAGCCGTGCCACCCCGGGGGCGGCCGGGAGCTGCGTGGTCAAAATGTCAGTGGGATCGCCGTTATAGTGCACCTCCGACACCACGTCGGCGGGTCCGGTGGTCAGGTAGCTGTAGGCGGTGTCCGGCCGTTGCGCCAGGGATTCACAGGTCAGGCGGGAGGCCCCGGGCGTGCAGGAGAAGGCGGCCACCAGGGCACTGGCCCGGTTCTCGATGCCCGCCACCGTCACGTGTCCCTGCGCCAGCAGTGACGCCCCGTGTCGGGCGACGGTGCGCTCCGGTTCGTCGAGCGCACGGGCGATCCTGCGCCAGGGCGCACGACCATCCACCTGCAGAGCGCCGATGATGCGGCGTTCCAGTGGATCCAGGGGGCTGTTCGTGGGCACGGGGGTTCTCCTCATCGCAGACTGCTGTGCCGATTCCGCTGTCTCAGCAGTTGGAATTGGCTGAATACCACGATTATGCCCCTGCTCCCAGCCTGTTTCGGTGAAATACGTCAAATTTCTGGCTGTTCCTCCGACACCTTGCTGAAAGAGATGGACATCACACAGAGTTGGTTGTCGAGCGTCATTGCACATCTGCTGGTTCCAGCCAACCCCTCCAAGGAGGCATCATGCCTGATCCGATCCTGCTCGCCGCAGGAGATCCGGCCTCGACCGACATTCTGTCGTTAGCCAACTCCCCGGTTCTGTGGCTCTGTGCGCTGGGGGTCTTCGGGGTCATATTCATCCAGACCATCCTTTACGTCCGGGCCGCCCGCACGGCCGCGGACGGCGTGGAGATGCCGGCGCGGGAACTCAAGGAGGCCTTCCGCGCCGGGGCCGTTGCTTCGGTCGGCCCCTCGCTGGCCGTCGTGCTGGTCGCGGTAGCGCTGCTCGCGCTCTTCGGCACGCCGGCGGTGCTGGTGCGCATCGGGCTGATCGGTTCGGTCCAGGCGGAGACCGGCTCAGCCAGCCTGTCGGCGGCCACGATGGGGGCGGAACTGGGTGGGGACTCCTACACCCAGCAGGTCTTCGCCGTCGCGTTCATGGCGATGACCCTGTCCGGCGGAATGTGGATGCTGTGCACCCTGATCCTCACCCCGATCCTCAAGCGTGGCGGGAAGACCCTGGCCAGCCGCAACCCCGTGGCTATGGCCCTGATCCCCACCGCCGCCCTCCTCGGCGCCTTCTCCGCGCTCACCATCGCCGAACTACCCAAGTCGGGTGTCCACGCCAGCCTGATCTTCGTCTCCGCGGGCGTGATGGCGCTGTGCCTGTTCCTGTCGAAGATCCTGCACGTCACCTGGCTGCGGGAATGGGCGCTCGGCATCGCCATCCTCGTCTCACTTGCCGTCGCCTACTTCCTGCACACCGCAGTCTGATCCCCGGAGAGGACCTCCCATGGCCATCATGTCCCAGACCCCGACCACCATCACCGACTCCACGCGTGCCGACGCCGCGATGGCACGCTTTGAATCCCAGACCAGCCGCTACGGCTCCCTGACCATGCTCGCCGGTCTGCTCTTCTCACTCGCCGGGCCCATCTACCTCGTCTTTTTCAGCGGCCTGGAGATCACCGCGGGCATGGTGTGGCTCGCCTTCCTGGCCGTGGCCGCCACCTTCGGCGTGCTCTGGCTCGTAGAACCGCTGACCTACTTTCCGATCCTGGGATCCGCGGCGATGTACCAGGCCTTCATGATCGGCAACATCTCCAACAAGCTCCTGCCCGCCGCCATCGTCGCCCAGTCCGCCATCGGGGCGAAGCCAGGAACGAAGCGCGGTGATCTCGCCGCCGTCATGGCGATCGGGGGCGCGGCCACCGTCCACCTGACCAGCCTGCTCATCTTCGTCGGCGGCCTGGGGACCTGGCTGGTCAGCGTCATTCCGCAGGACGTCGTCGAAATCGCCCGCCTGTACATCATGCCTGCGCTGATGGGGGCGGTTCTCGTGCAGGCCGTGGTGTCCATGCGCAACGTGCGCGCCACCGCCGTCGCCCTCGCTCTGGCGGTCGGCGTGCAGTTCCTCGTGGTGCCGCTGTTCCCTGCGCTCGGCATGTTCGCCACCGCGGTCGTGGTCATCGCCTCGATCCTCGTCAACTGGCTGGTGCGTGCCCGCGGGAACCGACCCGCAGTTCCCGACGAGGCGGAGCCCGCCCCGGACCGCGAACCCGCCCACTCCTGACACCCACCCCACCAGAAAGGACCCACCATGATCACCACCACCGTCTCGCCCGCACTCTCCGAGAACCTGCTCGCGACATACCTGCACCTGCACGCCCACCCGGAGCTGTCGATGCAGGAGCATGAGACCGCCACCTTCATCGAGGCCGAGCTCACCGAGATCGGGCTCGAACACTTCCGGTGCGGCGGAACCGGGGTCGTCGGCATCGACCGCAACGGCGACGGCCCCGTCGTCGCTTTCCGTGCCGACACCGACGGCTTGCCCATCCAGGAGGATACGGGAGCGGAGTACGCCTCTCAGGCGACCGGCACGCTGCCCGACGGCCGGGAGGTGCCCGTCATGCACGGCTGCGGGCACGACACCCATGTGGCCGCGGCACTGGGCGCGGCGCGGCTGATGCGGGAACGCGAGGCGGAGTGGTCGGGCACCATCGTCTGGATCTTCCAGCCCGGGGAGGAGACCGCTGCCGGGGCGCGCGCCATGGTCGACGACGGACTGTGGGACCGGGCACCGCAGCCCGAGGTGATCTTCGGCCAGCACGTCTTTCCGTTCCCGGCGGGAACCGTGCGACTGACCCCGGAAAACGCGATGGCCCTGGCGGATTCGCTGCGGGTGACCATCTACGGTCGCCAGGCCCATGGCTCGCAGCCCCAGGACTCCGTCGACCCGATCGTGCTCGGCGCGCACATGCTGACCCGACTCCAGACGATCGCGTCGCGGGAATTGTCCCCATTGGACCCGGCGGTGGTGACCTGCGGAACCTTCAACGCGGGCCTGAAGGAGAACATCATCCCGGACCGGGCGGAGTTCACCCTCAACATCCGCACCCTGACCGGAGAGGTGCGGCATCAGGTGCTGGCGGCAGTGGAGCGGATCGTCAAGGGCGAGGCCGTGGTGGCGGGGGCACCGGAACCACTGATCGAGGAGCTGTACACCTTCCCCCGCATGTACAACGACCCCTCCCACACCGAGCGGGTCCGACAGGCCCTGATCGGGGAGCTGGGGGCGGAGAACGTCGCGGTGACCCCACCGAAGATGGGCTCGGAGGACTTCGGGTGGCTGGGTGACAGCATCGGCGTGCCCTACGTGTTCTGGATGTTCGGCGGAGCCGACCCGAAAGATCCGGCACCGGCCGGCAACCATTCCCCGCACTTCCTGCCCGTTCCTGAACCGACGCTCAGCACCGGCGTGCGGGCGATCCTGGCCGGCCTCGGGGAGTACCTGGGGGTGTAACGCACCAGGGAGACGTCGGCAAGCCCCACAGGAGAGCGGTACCGTGAGGACGTGACTGATTCGGTGATCGATCTCTCCGCCCGTCGGCACCTCCGGGACCGGGTACTGCTGACGCTGGAGTGCCGGGCCGCCGCGGAACCGATCGTCCGGGAATTCCTGGTGGACACCACCCTGCCGGCGGTCCAGGTGATTGACCTGATGGCCGTCGGCCTCGGTCTTGCTCCCTCTCCCACGACCCTGCTCGAACTGCGCCGACGGGGCGGCGCGCCACGCTACGCCGGACGTGCCATCCACCACTTTGACCACGACGGACTGTGGGATGTGACGGACCGGCACTTTTCGGAGGTGGTGGAGGCGGCGACGAACCTGGCCGCCGACCTCTGGATCGACTTCCGCCCCGGCAGCGGCTGGGCCTTCCGGATCGCCGTCGCTCCGCCGCGCCCCATAGCTGCAGGCCCCACCCACAGCCCGTTCATGCCGGTCGACCCGGCGGCTCCGCTGCTCACCCTGGACGTCTCTCCGCCGGTGTTCCAGGCGTTCCAGCAGGCCCGGGCGGGGCAGCCGATCCCACCGCCGTTGCGTTCTGCTCTCCTACGCGACGGAGCAGGGGAGCACCTGGCGGAGACCCGTCCCCTGGACGCGCCGGGCCTGGTGCACGTGTACTTCCGGATGTCCGCCAACAAGGTGGCTTTTCCCTGGTTCGGGCTACTGGAGACCTATGTCACCACTTCTGAGCTGCCGGGGCCACGGTTGGGTCTGATCGATTACCTGGTGCGGCACGGTTCCATGAAGCTGCTGAAGAACGGCCGGATAGCAGTGGCGGACACCCGCCGACTGGTCCGGGAGAGTGAAATCTACACGTCCTTGTTCGAGTCAGCTTACGGTCCGGGGGAGGACCCGGACATGCTGAGCAACTCTGATGAGGTTCCGCTGCTCGCCGATGCGCTGGCGACCCTGCTGAACACACCGTTGACACGCCCGGATGGACAGCGGCTCGTCCTCGACCCGGACTTCCATGTGGAGCGCAGACTCGGACCGGACAGCAGCTACCTGATCGACGCGGGTGAATTCCTGATCATCGACATCCTGACGGGGAAGATCACCGGGGACGGTGGGCGGGTCAACTATCCGTGGCCGGAGCATATTCTCCGCCCCGCCGAGAACGCCCGGTTCTCGCCCACCCTCGCCCCCGATGATGTGAGACACGACAATTACGTGGACGAGCCAAAGGTGGCGGCCTTCGTCCGGGCCAAGGCGGAACGACTCCCGGGCATACCGGAGTCAGCCCGCGGACGGGCGAAGACGGAGCAGGGGCTGGTTCTGAGCATGCAGCAACTCCTGGCGGCAGCCGATGCCCGCGACCGGGAGGAATGGTCCTTCCCCGGGCTCAACGGCGACGGGGACGCCTTTCCGGAGGAACCACCGGCATCGGTCTTCGGTTTCGGGTCACCGGAGGAACTGGATCCCGCGCTTCTGCCTGGTCGGCGGGCTACCCAGGCAGAACGGGACTTCAGCGGTGAGGTCCACCACATGGAATTCGCGATCACTCTCAGCGGTGTGGACGTCCCCGTCGCCCGCGTGATGCAGCTGCCGGTGGCCTTGGATGCGCAGACCGGTATGCAGCTGATGCTGCTGTTGTTCGGGTGGAAGCTCAACCACCTCCATCACCTCTCACTGAACCAGCCGGGCACCATCGACGCCGGACATCGGATCGGGATCTACCCACACTTGTCCCATGTGGAGCCATTCACCAACTTTTTCTGGGGCGACAGCGTGGAACTGGGGCAGGTACTTGTTCCCGGCGGAGCGCGGGTGACCCTGGAATACGATTACGGCGACGGCTGGGAGATGGTGGTCGATGCGCGGAAGGTCGTGCGGCGAACCGCCGGGGCTCATGTCGTGGAGGCCACGGGGGCCTGCCCGCCGGAAGGCGTCGGTGGCCCGGATGGGTACGCGCAGCTCCGCGAGATCCTGACCCGGGGACCGGAGCGGGCGGCGCGAAAGGACCCCTCCCTCGGACTGGAATGGGCGCGGGAGCTGGCTGAGAGGTGGCAGGGTCTGAACCTGGACACCCCGCAGTTCGGACCGGGTTCCTACCCGCTGCAGCTGCGGTAGTCGGGGAGGGGGAGTCGGACGCTGTCCTAGGGCGTGCCGGCCGGAAGCTGCGAGCGCTTCGCAGCTCCTTTCGCTCCGCCGGTCAGCCACCAGCCGATCCCCAGGACCACGAACCAGACCGGAGTGGCGATCAACGCCGAGCGGGTGTCATTCTCCATCGTCAACACCACGATCATGAAAGCGAAGAAGGCGAGCACCACCCAGCACATGACGCGGCCGCCGGGAACCTTGAACCTGGAGATGGCGTGCAGCTCCGGCGAGTTACGGCGGAACACGAGGTAACTGACCAGGATGAAGCTCCACACGACCATGAACAGCACCGAGGACACCGTGGTGATGAGCGTGAAGGCCTCCATGACGCTGGAACCCGCGTAGAGCACGACGAGACTGGGAATCAGGCAGATCACGGAGAAGCCCAGCCCACGCGCCGGAACCTGGGTCCGGGACAGCCTGGCCCAGCGCGTCGGTGCCGCCCCTTCCAGTGCCAGCCCGTAGATCATCCGGGAGGTGGAGAAGATCCCGCTGTTGGCCGATGACGCTGCCGCAGTGAGGACCACGAAGTTGATGACGCCCGCAGCGGCCGGCAGGCCGGCCAGGGCGAACATCTGCACGAAGGGGGAGTTGTCCGCCGGCACCCGATCCCACGGGGTGACCATCATGATCACGGCCAGGGCCAGGACATAAAAGAGCACGACGCGCAGGGGGATGGCGTTGATGGCGCGGGGCAGGTTCTTCTCCGGGTCAGCTGTTTCCGCGGCAGCGGTACCGGCAAGTTCCACCCCGACGAAGGCGAAGATCGCGATCTGGAAGCCGGCGAGGAAACCGGTGATCCCGTTGGGGAAGAAACCGCCGTGTTCGATCAGATTCGAGAACTGGGCGACGGAACCGTCAGGAGATTCGAAATGGGCGAAGACCATGGCCAGCCCGGTGAAGATGAGAGCGACGATGGCCACGATCTTGATGATCGAGAACCAGAACTCCAGCTCACCGAAGAGACGGACCGCCACGAGGTTCAACCCGAGCATCACCAGGATGGTGACGGCCCCTGGGAGGAAGAGCGGGATGCCCGGCCACCAATACTGGACATAACCGGTGATCGCGACGATATCGGCCATGCCGGTGACGATCCAGCAGAACCAGTACGTCCAGCCGCAGACGAACCCGGCGGTGGGGCCGAGAATGTCGGAGACGGCGTCGCGAAGTGACTTGTAGTTCAGATTCGCCAGCAGCAGCTCGCCCATCGCCCGCATGACGAAGAAGAGCATGAAGCCGATAACGGCGTAGACCAACAGTACCGAGGGACCGGCCACGGAGATGGTCTTGCCGGAACCCATGAACAATCCGGTGCCGATCGCCCCGCCGATGGCGATGAGCTGGATGTGCCGGTTGCTCAACCCCCGTTTGAGGTTCTCGCCTCCCGCCTCATCCTGCTCCGGTGACGTCGAATCCGGCACGCGTGCGGACACGGTGTCGGCTGAACGTGGTGCACGGTCTGCCATTTCCCTGCCTGTCTGATTCTCACGGTTTTCCTGGGGCGAACCCATGAAGGAGAAATTTAGCCTATCGGTCAGTAGGTAGGGGAGGCGGGGTGGCGCAACCGGCCCGGGGGGACCGCTCCTCAGCGGTTACGGATCTTGTCCACCTGGAGCCGGGCGAGGTCATCGATCACTTGTTCCTCAGCGGGGCCAGAGGCGTGGATCCGGAACCGGATGCCATCGGTGGTCCCGGACAGGGAGAGCTCTGATTCCTCGACATCGGGGGTAACCGTCGCTTCGCCATCCAGGCTGACTCCCACCGTGGTCAGCCGCGTCGCGGTGACGTCATCCGCACCTTCGATCATGGCCTCGCGCGGAACACTCTCGTAGATCACGGACCGGCTGGAATCGCCTACCTGCGAGGTACGGGTGAACTGCCCGCATTCGGCCGGATCCACCACGTCGTCCAGCCCCGACCCGGCGGTGGTGGCCATGACGGTGATGATGGTGGCGTTGTCTTCGGAGACGTAGTCCACCGCCGCGGCATCGGTGGGATGTTCGTGCAGGGTGAGTAGGGTGTCCACGGCTGTGGGGAGAAGAACGCCACAGTGTTCCGGGGTGGTGCTGGTGCCTTCTGCCACGCGGTAGAGCTCGTCGAAGGTTCCCCCGGCGTTCTCATCGGCCACGGCCTGGTTCTCCAGGAAAGCGCCGATGTCACTGAAGGTGTACCCGGCAGGGGCGTCCTCGCCGCCGAGCGCCACCGCCGCCGGCTCCGCAGGCGTCGCCGGTGTGGTACTGGTTTCCGGGGTGGCGTTCGGCGTGGCGTCCTGTCCCTGGTTGCCGCAGGCGGCGAGGCCCAGCAGGGCGGTGGTGGTCAGGGTAACGGCGGACAGCAGCTTGAGCTTCACGGTGGTCGGCGTCCTTCTCGGCTGGAGTGTGGGGGAGCGGTGTTCCGCCCCGGAATTTAAGCAACGAGGGTAGCTGATCTACGGAACGGGACGACCAGCCGCGCTCGCGCGTGGCCTGAGGGGACGATCATCTGTGATTTCGGTCATAGAAGTGTCTATGATGGGGCGACATAGCCCTGTCACGGCGCCCCGCCCGCGCCTGACGTGCGGGACGTCACGAAGTGATCGCCCGTGTTAGGGTGGCCTAAAAAATGTGGATGAAGGTAGGACCGTCACTGACACACACCGGCCGAGCCGCTACCCGGCCAGTGAGGAGAAGCCATGTTGTTCGCCGAGATCGACCGCCGCCTGGATCTGGAGGAGCACCCCCTGCGGCGCACCCGCCTGGAACAGTTCCTCATTGAGGCGGTGCGCGGCATGCCCACCCTGAACGTGGGACAGGCGGTGCGCGTGGCCCTCCAGGTCTTTGACCTGATCGACATGGACCGCTGCGACAACCTCACCCAGGTCATCCAGCACGCGTGGCGACTGCCGGTGCATCCGGCCAGCGAATGGCAGATGATGGGTTACCGGCCGATGACCACCGCCACCCCCATCATCTTGGACACCCCCCGGGAGGGGCCCGTACTCCGGGAGAATGAGCCGGAACCCTATTACATCCTCCGCGAGATGATCGACGCCAAGGGGCACACTCCGGTCACCCGGCGGGAGCCGCTGCACACCGCCCGGGGCACCACCGCCGTCGACTCCGCCCATTCCTGGGAACGCCGCCGGGTCATGGACCCGGACAGTGCGAACGTGTACGCGTCCTTCCACGGGGAATTCCCCCGGCACATTCTGGCGATGCTGGGCAACCTGTGGAAGATCGGGGCGGTGGCGACCTGGAGTTCGGAGCTGGGGAACGCAACCAGCCGGCAGCGCGTCAACCCGGCCGGAGTGACCTCCCACCCCAAGGGCCCGCACCTGGACCGCCGGGACGCCTGGTATCACCTGGACATCAGTTCCCGGCTGGGCCGCGACGGTTTCGCCGAGATCTGTCTGTGCGTGGCCTCGATCCTGTCCGGGTATTCCCCCCAGGTCTGGCACAACCCCTACGTGATCCCGCAGCAAGGGCCGTTGCGCATGGTCGAGATCGAGGCAGCCAGCTATATCGTCTGCGGCCGGCTCGGAGCCCCGCGCCGGCGCTCGAGCACCGAGTGGTACCAGGCCCACGCGAAATCGGAGGAACCGCTGCCGGAAGGATTCCGGTGGGATCTGGTGCTCGGCGCGGCCACACAGCTGGAGGATCTGCTGCGCGGTGACTCGGCACCCGTCTGGACGAACACCGGAGCACCCCTGCACGGAGAGTAGGTACTGCACCGGTACCGGTGCAGCGGTGAACTTCCGGAGGGAATAGGCTGAGCTGCTGTGCTAACAATCGCAGCAGTACTGCTCGTCGCCGTTCTGGTCGGCTCGGTCTTCCAACGGATTTCCGGCCTGGGTCTCGGGCTGGTGGGCGGCCCCGTCCTGACCTTCATGGTCGGCCCCGTCGCCGGCATCACGATGGTCAACGGTCTGTCCATCATCAATGCCGCCAACAACGCCTGGGCGGTGCGCAGGAAGACCGACTGGGGGCGGTTCCGGCTGCTCGCCGGTGGCCTGCTCATCGGCTCGCTGCCGGCGCTGCTGGTGGTGCACTTCTTCTCGGGGCCGTGGCTGCTGATCATGATCGGCGTCCTGGTGCTGCTGGCACTGGCGGTCGCGTCCTTCCAGCCCGATCAGGCCCGACTGAGCTCGGAAGCGAAGCTGCCGATGGTGCTCGCGGGACTGGTCGGCGGCTTCATGAGCACCATCGCGGGCATCGCCGGCCCGGCGCTGACGGTCTACGCCCGACTGACCGGATGGAACCACCGGGACTTCATCGCCACCCTGCATCCGGTGCTCCTGGTGGCCAACACCTTGTCCTTCCTGCTGAAGGTGGTGTTCATCGGCGGGCTGGATTTCGGGGCGGTGCCCGGGTGGCTGTGGCTCATCGCGATCATCGCGATCTTCGCGGGTGCCTGGATCGGCGACGCGGTCAACCGGCACGTGTCGAACATCTGGGCGCGCCGGCTGGCCAATCTCCTCGCCGCAGCGGGCGCACTGAGCGTTCTGGTCCGGGGGATCATGGAACTGGTCTGACCCGGCGGGATCAGTACAGCGCCTCGCGGATGGTCTCCCAGGCGGCGGGCAGTTGCGGGGCGAAATTGGCCCAGTTGTGGACCCCGGCACCGGTGTATTCAACCACCTGATGGCTCATGCCGGCCTCCTCCATCGCCGCCTGCAGGTTCTGGGTGCACACCTGCGCGCCCTGCTCCAGCACGATGGAGGTCAGCATCGTCTGCGGGTTGGCGTCGGAGTAGTCGGCGTCCGGGTTGAGCTGGTATTCGCCGTTGGCACTGGAGAGGTAGACGGCCATCTCCTCGAGTCCGGAGGGGTCGGCGACGACGTCGTGCTCGTGCCAGGCCTCGGAACCGAAGGGGCCCCAGAGGTTGTCCACCTCACCACCGCGGGACTCGACGGTCAGCTGGGCCGTGTAACGGCCCACCGGGTCCATCGTGGAGTAGCAGCCGGACAGACCGAACACGGCGTCGAAAAGCTCCGGATTGCTGTTGGCCAGGTGCACCGCTCCGCTGGCGCCCATCGATAGCCCACCGATGCCGGACTTGCCGTTGTGGTTGAGCGCCGGATCACTCTGCAGGAGGGGCGGCAGTTCCTCGGCGAGGAAGGTCTCCCACCGGTGACGGCCCAGGGCGGGATCGTCGGACTCCCAATCGGAGTACATGGAGGCGCGCGCCTGGGTCGGCATGACCAGGGTGACGTTTTCATCCGCGAAGAAAGTTCCGGCCCGGCCGCCACTGAGCCATTCGGAGTCGCGGTGGGCGTCCACCCCGTCCAGCAGGTAGAGCAGGGGAGCAGGTGTCGCCGGATCCGCGGGCAGCATGATCTGGACCTCGACATTGCGGGCCATGGCGGGCGAAGCGATCGTCCAGCGCTCCAGGCGACCGCCCTCCGACTCCTTGGACACGATGGCCGGGGTACTGATCGACTCGTCGAGCTGTAGCGGGTAGGCGTCATCCGTGACCACCATGTTGCCGGACAGGGGAAGCTCGGAAGACCCCAGAATCGACAGCGAGCTCATCAACCCGCGGAGGGAGGAGCCGTTGGTGGAGGACGTGTTGTCCGAGGAGCCCGACAACAGCTCCGCAGACAGCTGGGCATCCGAGGATCCGGAGGACAACGCCGAACCAGCTGTTTCGCCTCCGCTCTCCTGCGCCGCCAGCTGTGGCGTGGCCATAAGCCCCAGCACTGCCACCGTGGTGACGGCGATGCGGGGAAAGCGGGTGGCTGGAGAAGCAGAGATGGTGCGGGGCATGCGGGGCCGGAAACCTTCCATAGGGGGAGAAACTCATCCAGTGTGCACGACTGGTCAACTATTAATAGGCTTCGGGCCGGGGAGTATTACAGGCCCGCAGGGCCCCTCAGTACAGTGCGTCCCTGATGGCGTTCCAGCCGGGCTGCAGCTGAGCGTTGTAGTTGGACCAGTTGTGGCCACCGGTATCCGCGTAGTTCACGGTCAGATCCTCGGCTCCGGCAGTCTCCAGTGAGTTCTCGAGGTTCTGCGTGCACTCCATCGAGCCGCGTTCCAGCACCACGCCGGCGACCATGTTGTAGAAGGGCTCGTCGGCGTAAATGCCCTCATCGGCCTCGCCGATCGCGCCAGTGGCGGCAGAGAGGTAGACGGGCATGTTCAGCAGTCCCGACGGGTCCCGGGTGACGTCGTGCTCCTGCCAGGTGCCGGAACCGAAATCTCCCCACATGTTGGTCACGTCGCCGCCGCGGGAGCCCACGATCAGCTGGACGGTGGTCCGCCCCAACTGGTCCAGGGTGGAGTAGCAGCCGGAGATTCCGATCACGCCGTCAAAGAAGTCCGGGTTCGAGTTGGCCAGGTGCACGGCACCGGCTGCGCCCATCGAGAGCCCGCCGATCGCCCGCTTGCCGTTGAAGTTCAAGCTCTCCTCCTGCTCGAGCAGAGGGGCCAGCTCCTCGGTGATGAAGGTCTCCCACTTGATCGTGCCGAGCGCCGGGTCCTCTTCCTGCCAGTCTGAGTACATTGAGGCGGCGGCTCCCAGCGGCATGACCACGGTGACGTCCTCGTCCTCGAAGACGCGGGGCGCCTCCTTGTCGTTGATCCAACCGGAGGAGTTCTTGTTGCCGCCGATGCCGTCCAACAGATAGAGCATGGGGGCGGCCGCGGTCGGATCTGCGGGGCGCATGACCTGGACCTCGACAACCCGCTTCATCGACGGCGAGGCGACATACCAGCGCTCGAGACGGTCAGCGCGGGTGTCCTCGACGATCTTGATGACCTCGGGCTCGGTGATGGTGGGGTCGGTTTCTAGGGGATAGCCGTCCTCACTGGACAGCAGGGGGCCCTCGAAACTCATCTCGGAGGAGCCGAGCAGGCTCATCGAGCTCAGTGCCGCATCGATGGAGGAACCGGTGGAACCCTGGAACTGGGAGGAACCGGTGACCAGGTCCTGGAGCACCGAGTTGCTGGAACCCAGCAGGCTGGAGTCCTCTTCGGCGTCAGCCGGTGCGGCGGCCGCTGCGGGGCTGGCGAGGAACAGAGAAGAGACGACAACACCAGAAAGAGCGATCCGCCACGGGGTCCGGGACATGGGCACACGACCTTAATACTCAGAGAACAACCAAGGAAAACTAATTGGCAGCTTAGCCAGTGTTGCTGACACGTCAAAGATGTTCCCGGTGGAAGAGGCTGATCCGGGCCTAAAAGTGCTGTTCACGGGGTGCCGGGGCGGGCGATGTCATGTCCCTGTCATCGGTGTGACGCAGATTAAGCGAATATCAGGGAAGGAAGATGAATTAGCCGGTGGGCCGGGGCAGTTCCTCCGCATGGCGGTCCAACCACGTGGTGACCTCCTCCTGCAGCCACACCAGCTCCAGGGGCCAGGGCTCACTGACGGGGTTGCTCACCCGACGGACGTGGGTCGAATTGAGGAGCCAGGCCCGGCCGGACAACAGCTTGTCAGGTGCCACCGGTTCCGTCTCCAGAACCGTCACCCCCAGCCACAGCAGGGCACGGCGCACCAGGCGTGAGGTTACGCTGTCCAGTTGGTCGGGATGCTGGGGAAATTCCGCACGCCAGGGGATGTCATCCATGATCGAACCGGGCGTGAAGAGTATCGGGGTGGCAAAGCAGCACTCCACCACATCGCCTGCCTCATCGAGCAGCAACCGTTCGTCCTCGTCCACCTCGGCCAGCAGCTGCTGCAGCACTGGGATATCGGGCCCCTTGATGGCTGGTGTCCGCCGGGGGTCAGTCACGGGTGCCGCCGAAAGAGTGGCAGTCTCCGACTCCGGGCGAGGAGGCCGGTTGCGGAGCGTGACGCCGCCGGCACTCAACTCGAGCCGCGGCCTACCCGCAGCGGTAGCCAGGAGCCGGTAGACCTCTCCTGCCTCCACCGGGTACCCCTGGGCCCGGCAGGCAGCGAGGAAACGCTGCACATGCAGGCTCAGTCCCCGCACGCGACCATCACGGACAGTAAAGGAATCCGCGGCCAATAGTGGTGTCATGTCCATCCTTCCAGCCAATCATCGTCATTGTCTTCGTAGCCCAGCAGACGGCGCAGAGGCAGCAATTTGACCTGAACCTCATCCGCCTCCGCATCCGGATCGCTCAGGGCGGTCACCGCGCCGCCGGCCCCGTAGGTCAGTGTGTCACCGGACAGCTCAACCGTGCGGATCAGTACCGAGAAATCCGCGGTGCCGTCCGCGGTGATGTGTCCCCCGATCCCGGAATACCAGCCCCGGGGGTTGGGTTCGAGTGTCTGCAGCAGTTGCACCGTCCGCTTCTTCGGCGCCCCGGTCATGGATCCCGGTGGGTGGGCCGCCACGATAACCTCGTGGGCCGCGGCCTCCCGCCGCAGTCGACCGCTGACGGTGCTGATCATCTGATGACCGGTGGCGAAGGTGTGCACCCGGCAGAGTTCCGGGACCGTCACCGAGCCCGGCTCGCACCAGGCGGCGATATCGTGCCGCATCAGATCCACGATCATCTGGTTTTCCGCCCGGTCCTTCGCGGAATTGCGCAGGGCCAGGGCATTGGCACGGTCAGTGGCTGGAGTGGTGCCCCGGCTGCTGGTGCCCTTGATCGGACTCGCGTGCACCAGCCTGTGCTCGTCCACCCGCATGAACCGTTCCGGGGAGGCGGATAGCAGCGCGGTATCGCCAATCCGCCAGAACGCCGCCATCGGAGCCGGGGCCTGGTCCCGTAACCGTAGATAGAGCTGCAGCGGATCCGGGACATCGGCCAGTCTGGTGCGGACGGTGGTGGTCAGGCAGAGCTCATAGGATTCACCCGCCCCGATGTACTCCTGGCAGGCGCGCACCGCCGCCAGATACTGTTCCCGTGAATGATCGGCGGCCGGGGTGGTCACCACTTTCGGCTGCGGAACAGCCGCGGGCAGCCGGTCAGCGAATTCGGGGAGCTCCACTCCATCCCGGTGGTAGAGCCAGGTACCGGTTGCATCCGCGACGATGACCACGTCCGGAACCACCAGTAGAGCGCGGTCGGCCTCGTAGTTCAGGACGTAGAACAGGCCCGGTCGGTAGTCCCCGGTGCCGGAGACCGTTACTCCGGGAAGATGGCGGGCATGCTCGTAAACGGCGGCGGGCGGGACCATGCCGGACTGGCCCAGCCCCATGTCGAGGGCCAGAAGGGAGCGTTGCCCCGTGGGGTGCTCCGCATCGGAACTGTCCAGCCAGGCGACCGCTTTCGCCTGCCCGTCCAACGCGGCAGCCAGGGCCGCGAGGGGTGGGGCGTCGACAAGCTCTTCCGAGTGCCAGTGGGTCCGGACAGGCAGCGGAACCCCGAGTTCGGCGAACAGGGCCCGCAGGATCTCCGCCCCACCGCGTGTGCCCGCTGACTCCGGATGGAACTGGATGCCGTAGTGCGGGGCGTCATTCCGCCGGAGCGCCATGATCGTTCCGTCCTCGGCGAGGGAGGTGACGGTCACGTTTTCCGGGAGACTGGCCGGGTCGACGGCGAGGGAGTGGTAGCGGGTGACCTGGAAGGGACCTTCCAGACCGGCAAAGCCCTCGATGGTGCTGGTGCGGCCGTGGACCGGAAACGGTGCGCGTTCCACCCTGCCCCCTGCGGATACGGCGATGGCCTGCATACCCAGACAGATACCGAGCACCGGGACGTCGCGCTGTGAAAGCGCCAGCGCCGACGCTCCCAGATCCTCCGGGTCATGGGGGCTGCCGGGGCCGGGGGAGATGATCACCGCGTCCTGGGTACTGAGCAACGAGAGACTCAGCTCCGGATCATCGTTCGGGAGGATCCGCGGGAGAGTTCCCGTGGCCGCATGTATCAGGTGGGCGAGAATCCCGGTGAAACTGTCGTGATTGTCAATCAGGACAAGGTTCAGTTCGGTCTGGGGCGCGTCTCGCATGCCTGCTGAGGATACCCGACCCGCTGGCCCGGCCCGGCTCAGGCGGCGGTGACGGGCTCCGTGTCCCCGCGCAGCAGATCCTCGATCTGCTCGGCGGCGGCAATCACGGCGTCCCACCGGAATTCCGCCGGTGCGGGCTCTCCGGCCGTGTAATCCCGGTACCAGGAGGTGCGGCGGCCGCGCATGGGTACCCACAACCGTTCCAGGGCGATATACCCCGCTGCCTCCGACTCCGGACCACGCAACTCACCGGCCTTACGTTCCGGCTCGTCCTCCCATAGCCGCTGCACGTAACCGGTGAAGATCTCACCCAGGCACCGGGCGATCTCCGCGAAACCGTCACGCCCGATCTCATGGTGGATGCGCAGGTGATACCAGCAGTCCAGCTCACTCATCATGGGGAAGGGGACGTCCCCGGTTTCCGGCGGATGCTCGATGAGGCACCAGGAGGTCTCGCCCTCCCAGTCCCGCTCCCAGGTCGCTACCGCGCCGATCTTCCAGAGGTTTCCCAGCATTTCGATGCGGCGGATGGGACGTCCGGCCCCGAACTCCATGTAGGACAGGTTCGGCTGGGTGGCGTATCCCAGGCGCTTCCGCCACGCGGTGGTGGTGTCGCGGTAACTCGGCAGGTGGATCGGCGGGTTGGGTCTGTCGGTTCCGCGGTTGGTTCGCACGGTGTCCTCAACCAGGTAGTAGACCTCGTGCTTCGGGGGAACCGGTGGGGTGCCGGGGTTCTCCGTGGGCACGTCGAGCACGATCTCCGTGGCTTCAGGTTTCGCCCCGTAGCCGAAGGCGTGCCACTCCATCGCCGGACGGAGCTGGATGTTCTGCACCATCTGGGTGATGGCCCCGAAGCCCTCATAGCGGTGGAGGTTGACGACGTCGATGATCTGCAGCGCTGTGCTGGCCGCCTGGGAGACGGTCAATTGCGGCATGTGCCGGATGACCTCCAGGATGAACTGCCCGATACGGGCCCGACGCACCGGATCAGGCTCCTCTTCGATTCTGGCCTGAACACTGTTGAAGATGGCGGTGGTCATCGCGATCATCCCCCTCGCGGGATCTAGGTGGCGGAGCTCCTTGCCAGTTGAGCTGAAACAGTAACCTAAGTCACATTCTAATGATTTTCAGCTCCCTGTAAAGGATCGAGGCGGTTTTGGCAGTGTGATGACGTACGAAAAGCTCCCCCGTCCGAGTTTCGGAAGGGGGAGCTGGGGATGGCGGGACGCCGCCTCACTCAGGAGCCGGGTTTCCCCGCACCGTCGGTACCGTCGGTATCGGGGGCATCGGGGGCATCGTCCGGCCCCGGAGTCCAGCCGTCGGCCCACTCGCCGGACTCGTAGTCATAGTCGACCTTGTTGCCGTCCTCGTCCGTGCGCTGGTACCACTCGGTGACCTTCACGGACGTCGAATCGAAGTCATGGCCCGCACCGCGGCCCTCCTCAGCCAGGGAGACGGCCAGCTCGAAGTCGTCGCCGTGTTCCTCCAGGCCACGGATGACCGCATTGGCGACGGCGGTCTTGGCGTACTGCCGGCGGATCGCCGCGGGGTCCGTACTCAGATCGCGCAGGAAGGCGACGATCATCAGCAGCAGCACCACGGAGAAGGGAAGCGCGATCAAGATGGTCAGGTTCTGCAGTGCGGACAGGGTGTCCTCACCACCGGCCAGCAGCATGACCACGGCGATGCCCATCATGCACAGTGCCCAGAACACCACCAGGTACTTCTTCGGGGCCGGATCGCCCTTGGAGGACATGGTGCCCATGACCACGGAAGCGGAGTCCGCGGAGGTGATGAAGAAGATCGCGAGCACCAGGATCAGGATGAATGGCGTGATCTGGTTGAGTGGCAGGTTGTCGAAGAGGGAGAACAGGACGTTCTCGGAGGTGGCGGTACCGTCGAAGCCCGCAGTACCCTGCATGTTCAGCCAGATGGCCGCGCCGCCGAAGACGGTGAAAGCCAGGATGATGATCATGGTGGGCACGGCGAGGGTGGCCAGGGCGAACTCCCGCAGGGTGCGGCCGCGGGAGATGCGCGCGATGAACATGCCCACGAACGGGGTCCAGGCGATCCACCAGGCCCAGTAGAAGGCCGTCCAGCCTGCCTGGAAGTCCACGGTGTCCTGGCCCCAGGACAGCGACTTGCTCATCATCGGCAGCAGTTCATCGATGTAGACGAGGATGCCCGAGGGGATGAGGTTGAGCAGGAAGAGCGTGGGGCCGGTCAGGAACACGAAGGCCACCAGGGCCAGTGTCAGGCTGACATTGATATTGGACAGGTACCGGATGCCCCGCGCCACGCCGGAGACGGCACTGACGATGACGGCGATGGTCAGCACCGCGATGATGATCAGCAGGATGTTGTTGCCCATGGGGCCGATCCCGGAGACGATCTCTATGCCGGTGCCGATCTGGGTGGCGGACAGCCCGAGGGTGGCCGCCGTGCCGAAGAGGGTGGCGATGATCGCGAGGATGTCGATGACCCGGCCCAGGGGGCCGTCGATCTGCTTGGTGCCGAACAGGGGCTGGAAGACAGAACTGATCAGGGTGACGCGTCCCCGTCGGTAGGTGGAGTACGCGATGGCTCCGCCGACCAGCGCATACAGAGCCCATGCCGCAAGACCCCAGTGGAAGTTGGCCTGGGCCACCGCCTGGTGCAGGGCTGCCGGGGTGCCGGCCGCCACGGTGTTCGGCGGTGGTGACAGGAAATATGCCAACGGCTCAGAGGGTCCGAAGAAGAAGATGCCCACGCCGATGCCGGCGCCGAACATCATGGCGATCCAGGAGAACCGGGAGAATTGCGGGGACTCGTCGTCCTTGCCCAGCCTGATCCGGCCGAATCGGCTGAATCCGATGATCACCATGACCAACAGGCCGAGAATCATGACGATGTTCAGCAGCCAGCTGGCGTTCGTCATTGCCCAGTCGAAGGCCGTCGCAGACACCGCACCCACGCTGGCCGGGTTGCTCACGCCCCAGGTGATGAACGCGATAATCAGGACCGCTGCAACGGCGAAGACGACCCAGTCCACCCCAAAGCGGTTGCGCTGCTCGTCCACCCCGATCCCCGGAACCAGGCCGGGGTGCAGGTCGTGGGGGTACTGCGAGCTGGTCGAGGGCGTGGGGTCTTTGACGGTGGGGGTGCGCCGGGGACTGGTTGCCCCGGGGTTGGGGGACAGGGACGCCCGCGAATTTTCAGGTTCCTCAGAACTCTCGGGGGAGTCGGTCTTGCTGGAGGACTGACCAGATGTATCTGGCATGATTCTTCCTTCAGGGTTGTCGGATAAAGGGTCAATTATTCTGGGAGACCAAGGACTTTGCAATTCCTACCTCGGTCGGATGTTGGCCGCGGAGGTACCGCTGCCTGAGGCGGGACCTGCGCGTGAGGTCCACCGGTGGGAAGCTGGAGGAACAACCTCCGCTTGTTGGCGTTGAAAGGATAGCTATGAGAATTGATATCTGGTCTGATTATGTCTGCCCGTTCTGCACGATCGGGGAGCGGCATCTCGCACTTGCCCTGGAGCAGTTTGAGGGGCGGGACGATGTGGAGATCGTCTGGCGCAGCTTTGAGCTGGACCCGGATGCGCCCACCGAACCCCGGGGCACCATGGTGGAACAGCTGGCGGAAAAGAAGCGGGTCAGCCAAGAAGCCGCCGCCGAAAACATCGAAGGGTTGGAGGGACGGGCCAAGAATGCCGGACTGAACTTCAACTGGCGCGACGCGGTGCTCGCCAACACCCGGGATGCTCACCGGGTGGGCAAACTGGCTCATGAGAAGGGCGTCGGTCCAGCCTGGGACAACACCCTCAAACGAGGCTTCTTCACCGAGGGCAAGAACATCGCCGATCATACTCTGCTGCGTGACATCGCGGCTGAGGTCGGCCTTGACCGGGTCGAGGTGGATCGCGTGCTCGCCTCGAAAGAATACGACGACGCCGTGCAGGAGGACATCGACCTCGCTCACCGCATCGGTGTACAGGGCGTGCCCTTCTTCGTTTTCGACCGTCGATTGGCGGTCTCCGGCGCCCAGCCGATCCCCATGTTTCTGCAGGCGCTGAAACAGGCGGCCGCGGGTCAGTGAGTGTCTGGTTCACGTCTGACCTGCATCTCGGCCATCGGCTGGTCGCTGGGCTCCGCGGATTTTCCGGGACCGCCCGACACGATGAAACCGTGCTGGAGAACCTGGCAGCGGCACTGCGCCCCGGGGACCGGCTGTGGGTGCTCGGGGATCTGAGCGTCGGTGACAAGACGGTGGAACAACGCGCCCTGGACCTGCTCGCCGAGTACCTGCCCGGGATCGAGAAGCACCTGATCGCCGGCAACCATGATTCCTGTCACCCTCTCCATAAGTCGGCGTTCCGACGGCAGGGGGTGTTTCTGGAGGTCTTTGAATCGGTGCAGGCCTATCAGAAGCTGCGGTGGCAGGGCCGAGAGGTCTGGCTCAGCCATTTCCCGCGGCAGGGCCAGGATCATGAGGGCATGGCCTCGCGCTTCGACGAGTTGCGGCTGGAGGTTCCGCTGCTCGTGCACGGTCACCTGCATTCTGCGGTGCCGCAGGTGGCAGAGGGACAGGTGGACGTGGGGCTGGACGCCTGGGGATTGCGTCCGGTCCGCCAGGAGGAGGTCCAGGACCTCCTGTTTTAGGCGTATTCCTGGGCGGTCCGTACCCGCCGGGCCAGCTCCGCGATTTCTTCCACGGTGAAGCCACGGTGGGAATTTGCGGTGGCGTAGTCCACGATGCTGTATCCCGCCAGTTGGACGGCCAAGTGCGTCTCGCACCGCTGTTCGGCGACCTCGGGCTTGTTGTTTGCGAGGGTCTGGGCTGCACGCCGTTCGCCCAGTAGTTCGTACTGCAGGTCCCGTAGCTCAGTGAGCACCGTGGTAGACGTCGGTTTCGTGGTCAGTAAGGCACCGATGGCCTCACCCATGGCGGTGAAGGCGCGGCGTACCTGACGCTCGTGGCGCACCGGTTCGGCATTACGCTGCCACAGCCACAGGACGAGCATGCCGCCGACGATGGAGACGAGCACTTCCACGGTGCGGCCGACGATGACCTCATTGAGTGGGTTGGTCAGGGAATCCCCCATCAACAGCGCCAATGGCGTGGTGAAGATGACCGTGAAGGCGTAGTTCCGGGTGACAAAGAATTCGGCGCCGAACTGGCAGATGGCCAAGGCGATCAACAGGGTCAGCCCGTTGATCCCGAGGATGTGGAACAGGGCGAACAACCAGATACCGATCAGGGACCCGATGACACGGTGGATGCCGCGGATCGTGCCCGGCGTGCGGTCCGGTCCCCACTGCAGCATCAGCAGCGCGGAGACGACCGCCCAGTCCGGGCGGTCGTACCCGAGCGCGATGCCCACCACGCCGGCAAATATGGTGGCCAGTCCCACCTTGCTCGCAGTCAGGGTGGCGTGACTGTAGAGATGTAGCGAACGGTACAGCCGGAACATCACGGTCGGCCGGGACAGCGGAATCACGGTGCGGGAGAGGTCGACGTAGTTCGGGGTGTCCGTCAGCGCCTCGGCAGCTGCGTCCCCCGGGATAGTGCTGGAGGCGTGGACCAGACGGCTCTGTGCGGTCTTGGCGCGATCAACCAGATCCTTCTGTTTCTCGTCGACCAGGTGGCCCCCGCGGATCGCCCGGGCGTCAGAGAGGGCGGACCAGGCACCGGACAGGGCGGTTTCCGCCTGATGGTTCTTCGCTATCGCCGGTTTCGGGGCAGCGACGAATTCCTCCACGGCCCTCTCCAGCGTGGCCACCGCCTGCTCCTGCGGGTGGCGGGGACGGAACAGGGCGGGGAACACCCCGACGATGAGCGCGGAGGCCACACCGACCAGGGCCCAGAGGCCGACGTCGATCGGGGAGAGCCCCAGCTGGGAGACCATGGTGGAGCCGCCGGCGACCATGACGATGAAGAAACCACCGGGAGGGGAGAGTCGGAGGGCATTCTGCACGTAGGCACCCGCCGTTGCGAGAACGGCGGTGTAGCCGGCGGACAGCAGCAGCCACCAGTGGGTGCCGCCCCCGTCCAGGGCCTGCCACATGTAGTCGCCCACGAAGGCGCCACCGGTGGCGGCGAGGGCAATCATGATGCCGGCGGTCAACATCACCTTCCAGCGGGCGCGGTAGGGGTGGCCTTCGCCGTAGATGACGGTGAAACCGCCGGCGGCGATCAACATCATCTCGTTCTCGAAGCCCAGCAACAGGGCGACCAGTCCCGGGAGCGTGAGGGAGAGAGCGGCACGCAGCGCACCCGGCCACCGGGGCGCAGAACTGTGGAACGCAGTCAGCAGCTGCCAGGCGTTCGGCCTGGCGGGGACCGGTTCAGCAGGGGTGTTGTCCAGCTCGATGGCGGGTGACGGTACTCGGGTGACGTCGTCGGATGGTTCCTCCGGCCGTGGTTCGTTCAAGAAGGCTCTCCCTTGTCTGGATGATGATCCGGTGATCGCATGGTCCTGACGTCGGGCTCGACCGGTCGGTTCGGGCTCAGTGAACGCAGGTGCCGCCGCCCTGCTGGGGCAGCGATGGTGGTCCCCATCTTAAGTCACCCCCAGTTTCCCGCCGGTGGGTCGGGCCGTGAGATTCAGGTCAGGAGACAGGACAGGGTAAGGCGTATCACGGACCTGAGTTCCGTTCCGGGTGGAAGTGAAGCGCAGCGCCCGGCAGAGTCTGGACCCCGCCGACCGTCCCGGATAAAACGCTCGGTTCATTCACTCTAGACAACGTGGTCTGTAACGGCTACAGTTTGAAGCCGTTGACAGATTGACCCCTGAATCTCCACGTCTTTAAGGCAGGTCCTCTTATGATTCTCACCGGACTAGCGGTCGGCGCCGTTCTCGGCATCGTGATGCAGCGCGGCCGGTTCTGCGTGACCGGTATGTTGCGTGACATCTTCATGCAACGCTCCTGGCGGACCTTCGTCGCGCTGCTGATCGTGATCTCCGTCCATGCGGTCGGTCTCGCCGCACTGACCTCCACCGGTGTCATCGCACCTGACTACAGCACTTTCGCACCCGCCGCCGTCATCGTGGGCGGCTTCCTGTTCGGATTGGGCATCATCCTGGCCGGTGGCTGCGCCTCCGGCACCTGGTACCGCTCAGCTGAAGGTCTGGTCGGTTCCTGGGTCGCCCTGGCCATGTACGCGGTTTCCGCTGCGGCAATGAAGACGGGCATGCTCAGTGGGTTCAACGGTTGGATGAAGAGCTGGGACACCGGCCTGACCACGGTGCCGGAGGCCCTGGGGATCTCGCCGTGGTGGTTTGCCATTGCACTGTCCGCGCTGACGATTGTCCTGGCGCGGCACTTCCTGGCCCGTGATGCCAAGAAGCCGAAGATCGCCCGGCTGGGGAACCAGCCGACCTGGAAGAAGCCCCTCCACATCTATACCGCCGGTGCCCTGATCGGGCTGATCGGTGTCATCGCCTGGCCGTTGTCGGCTGCCGCCGGCCGTAACTCCGGCCTGGGCATCACCACCCCGACCTCGAATGTCCTGAACTACAGCGTCAGTGGCGATACCGGTTATATCGACTGGGGTGTCATGCTGGTCCTCGGACTGTTGGTGGGGGCGTTCATCGCGGCCAAGGCCACGGGGGAGTTCCGGATCCGCGTGCCGGAGGGCAAGACTGCAGTCCGTGCCGTCTGGGGCGGAATCATGATGGGCGTGGGTGCCGCGCTGGCCGGCGGCTGCACCGTCGGCAACGGCATGGTCGAGACCAGTCTGTTCAGCTTCCAGGGCTGGGTGGCCCTGCTGTTCATCGCGCTGGGTGTCGGTGTGGGGGCGAAGTTCTGGCTCAAGCCCGCCGGCACGAAGCAGACCACTGCTCCGGACACCTACACCACCGGTGACAGTGTGGATCACGACGTGGTCTCCGCCGAGGACTCCGTTCTCCCCACGGGAGATTCCCGCTCCCAGGACGCCGCTGCCCCGGCCGCCTTCGGTATGGCGGTGGCGCCGGTCGGGGTGGGCATCAAGCTCAAGCAGAATAACGTGGCCCAGGACAAGGCACGGGATCTGGGTGACGGCTACTATGCGCTCGACTCGATGGGTGCGGTCTGCCCTTTCCCGTTGATCGAGGCCAAGGACGTCATGAAGAACCTCGAGGCTGGCGAACACCTGGTCATCGACTTTGACTGCACCCAGGGCACCGAAACCATTCCGCAGTGGGCCGTCGATGACGGCCACGAGGTGACCGACTTCCGTGAGCTGGGCGAGGCCTCCTGGCAGATCACCATCAAGAAGGGCTGACCTCTGGCCCCGGGGCCGCCTGTCGAGGGCTAGATGATTGATTCCAGGGAGAGTCGCTGCTCATAAGACAAAGCGAGAGTGTTGAAGAATCGAAGTTGTGGACAACGATCTCAACACTCTCGCAACAGCACTGTACGTCGCCACCGACGACTACCTCAACACCCACCCCGATCTCCTGCCCGTCCGGCCGCCCTCCGGATTCCCACCCCAGATCAGCGACGCGGAACTGATCGTCCTGGCGATCATGGAAGCCCTGCTCGGCTTCACCTCGGAACGAGGCTTCGTCAGATACGCCCACAAGCATCTGACCAGCATCTTCCCGTATCTGCCCCAGCAGTCCGGCTACCACAAGCGCCAACGCACCCTCACTGCGGTGATGCAGCACGTCATGGTGCACCTGGCCAC
>NZ_JBNILW010000005.1:0-209229 GCF_050107895.1 Corynebacterium halotolerans
GGTCAGGGAGGCGAAAACCTCGGTGATGAAGTCCGCGAGGTCATCATGAGTGGCGGTGGTATTGTTCCTGCTCATGATATGAATTTACGCCTCAGCTCACCTGCCCACAAGAGCTAACAAAGCACTATTAGGTTGTGTTACGAAAGTCGTTTCAGCCAGTACCGGATAGTTGCTAGCTGAACAGTCGCTGCGAAGTGCACCGCTAACTTGTCGAAGCGCGTGGCGCATCCGCGGTGCTGTTTGATCCGGTTGATGCCCCGCTCTACGGCATTACGACGCTGGTAGGCTGCGGTATCGAAGGCAGGGGGTCGGCCACCGGCTGATCCCCTGCGACGGCGGTGGGCGATCTGGTCCTTCGGCTGGGAGATCGTCGTGTGGATCCGCCTGGCCCGCAGCCAGGCCCGGTTGGCCCGCGATGAGTAGGCCTTGTCTGCCAGCACGCGGTCGGGTCGTCGCCGCGGGCGGCCACGGTTGCCGGTAGGGACCCAGATCTTGTCTAACACCGGCACCATCTGCGGGCCATCTCCTGCCTGACCTGGGGTGATCACAAACGACATCACCCCGCAGTCGGCGTTGATCGCCACATGAATCTTCGTTGACCACCCGCCCCGCGACCGGCCGAAACCGTGATCGGCAGGCTCCCCTGGATGCCGGGTGGGACTGTCTTTCCGGGCGCCGGCGGCGTGGACATGGCCGCGGCTGGTGGTGGAGTCGACGCTGACTTCCCAGGAGAGTTTTCCGACGTGGCTGGGCATGGGCGAGCAGCCGGGTGTGAATGGTCTCCCACACACCTGTCGCCTGGAGACGAACGAAGAGGTCATAGGCCCGCCACCAGGGGCCATAGTGCTCATGGACATCCCGCCACGGGCAACCGGTACAGATCCTAAAGAAGATGCCGTCGACCAGGGACCTTAAGTTCCAGGTGCGTGGTCGTCCCCTCCGTGATGGGGTGGGAAGCAATGGGGGGCGAGGAGATTCCATTCGGCGTCGGTGAGGTCCTGCCGTGCCGAGGGCGGTAGGGTTGGCAACGAGGGTTTCCTTGTGTGCGTTGATGATTAGACACCAACACCGTGCGCGGGGAAACCCTCGTTGCTGTTTATGCCACGCCGGTCTCACTCACCGGATTTTCGTAACACGGCCTAATCGAGAAGTCCCCGAAATCGCATGCTTCTCGCACAGTACTTTTCCCGGCCTTCCTCAGAGACGATCTTGAACACTCAATGAGGCACAAGGATCCTACCGACCTGGTGTTCACTACCGTTGAGGGGTATCCCATACGCAACGAGAACTTCCGAAGAAGAGTCTTCCTTGGTGCAGTAAAGGAAGCCGGCGAAATCCTCGGTACTCCGCTCCCGCCAGTCACCGTCCATGACCTGAGGCACACTGCGGCGTCCCTTGCCATCTCCTCTGGGGCAAATATCAAAGTGATCCAGAGGATGCTTGGTCATGCTTCCGCCGACATGACGCTGGATGTGTACGGCCATCTCTACGAGTCAGATCTTGATTCGGTAGCCCAGAGGATGAATCAGCGGTTTAAGAGCGCATAGTGTACCCAGAGTGTACTCACCAAAAAGTCAGCCCCACCTTCCGATAGCGGAATGTGGGGCTGACCTGCTTCTTCATTGGAGCCGCCTGCGAGAATCGAACTCGCGACCTTCTCATTACGAGAAAGACGAATGAGGGCTACGCCGGGGCGAGTAGGTCATCTGCCAGCGGTTTAACTGTTTTCGAGGTTGGCTGAATATCGGCGGATTAGCGCGGGTGGTAGTCAAAAAGTAGTCACCCCCACGCGGGCGCGGGCGCGAGAGATGTCCAGAAAGTAACGGCGTTACAAAATGGACATCTCCCCCCGCGTGCGCGGGCGCGAGAGCACCCCGAAACCCTGAGCACCCCCGCGAAAAAATCGAGGATGAGACTTCACCGCCCCACCCCTCGAGCGCGAAACTACGACGAATCATCGTCCTTGAACATGTTCACGTAATCCGCGACCATCGAATCCACCTCAGCCTGCTCCGGGTCCACCACCTGACCATCACGCTTCAGCTCCACCCGCGCCTTACGCCGAGCCGTCTCAGTCGTGAGCAGATCACCCATCGCATTCCACACCGTCTCAAAATGCGCCGCCCGAATCGGCTGACCAGACTCCTCAGCGTCCTTCAGTAGCCGGCTCATCTGTTCGGCCACCAACTGCGCAGCAGCCCAGTCACTCGGCTCATAAGCCCCCACCTGACCAGACTGATTCAGCGACTTGTACCAATCCTTCGCCACCCTGTGCCAGTGACGCCGGGCCGGTGGCACCTTCACCACCCCGCGAGTCGGCAGGTGAATGACCTCCCCGCCCTGGTCGAGCGGCCGATCACGCTCACGATGGTCCACCTTCTGATGAATCGGCTTCCTACGAGCAGGCATTTAGCCCTCCTAAAATGTGTGGAACTTCACTGAAAATATGGCGATAAACCCAGCCTATAGACGGTTTCACACTGCCACCCCGCGACATATTGATTTACCGACTTTCCGCCGCACATTGTTTGACGAGTTGGGCAAAAGGTAGATCGAGGGACATAGCCCACCCCTATTGCACTGTTTTGCACTTCATATCAGCCCCGGGTGCTTCTGTACGGGCAGTTTGCGGCGTGCTGCGCGGCGCTTGTTGCCCCTCAGCTTCTCTTGCTCTGACTTCTCCTCGTGGTGCGGCGGGCACAGCCATTGGACGTTGTGCAGGGTGTGTTCACCGCCCTCGGCGACGGGGATGATGTGGTCGAGCTCCAGGGCGCGGGGGTCGCCGCATACTGCGCAGTATTTCGGTAGGCGCTTCTCGGCCTGTGCTTTGGTCTTGAACCACTCCGGTGGGCGCTTGCGTGGGCCTTGGGAAGACCAGGGCTTACGGTCGCTCATGCTGCTCCTATCTATGCCGAGACCCTGCGAACACTCACGCATTCACAGGGTCTTCGGGTCATGTCATGTCCAGGTTGAGGAGGGAACCTAGGCTGCGGCGTCGATGGTGATCTTGGTGACGGCTGCGGGCTCGATGCAGCCCATGCCGACGCGGGTGCTGGCGAGCAGGCCGGCGGTCATGCGCTCGAAGCCGGCGGTTCGGTCCAGGGTGAGGGTGGCGTTCTGCCGCATGGACACGACCAGGCGGTCGGCCGGGAGAGCCCAGATGATGTTGTCGGGGACTCGGCGGGTGGACAGTAGCGGCACACCGGAGATGGTGTTGGAGCCCGGCGCGTCGTTGACGCCGAGGAGGTTCTCCTCACTGCCGGTTGCCTTCTTGAGCTTGGCGATGGCGGTCTTGGTGGCCGGCGACATGACGAAGCTGGTGACCTTGGTGTCGTGGTTCTCGGCGTGCTCGAGGGCGTCGAGGAAGGTGTCGGTGTTCGCCAGTCCGGTGGCGGTCATCTCATTGATTCCCTTGAGCTTGCCGACACCGTGGATGGGGTGCTTGCCGGCCGGGGAGAAGAATGCATCGTCAATGGTGCGGATGAGCTTGTTGACCAGTCCCTGACCGTAGATGTTGGTCACGTCGTGGGCCACGTCGTCCATGTGCTCCCACGGGACTTCACCGCGGGCTGCGAGCTTGTGGTGATCGAGGAGGAGGAAGCCGGCGTCCGGGGCGGCGTTGAGGGGGACTTCACCACCGGCGGGAACCCAGCCGGGTTCGCCGTCGCCGTCGTTGAGGATGAGTGGGATTTCCACTCGTGCGCCTGCGGTGGGGCGGAGGACGGTGCTGACCTGCATGGCGACGGACTGCTCGATGACGGGCTTGACGATCAGTTCGTTGACGGTGGTGGCGTCGAAGAACTTGGAGCCCTTCGGGGTGCCGTCGTCGCTGCCACCGCCGAGTAGCTGTGCCTGGAAAATTTCGGAACTCATATCTTTGCCTTTCTGCTAGTTGCTGTTGAGGAGGTCGCGGGACCAGCCGGTGGCGCCGCCGTTGTCGCGGGGCCGGCCGGTGCCGGGGGTCATGCTCTCCACCGGGCGTTGGGAAGCGACGGGGGCGGGCTGGGTTGCCTGCGCGAACTGTGCGAGCTTCTCGATGGTCGGGCCTACCTGCTCCGGAGTGGCACCGTCGAGGAGACCGCGGACAATCTCGTCGGCAGTGTCCGGTAGGCCGGACTGCTCGAACGCTTCCCGGTAGGCACCCTCCCAGGCGTGGACGGCGTTGAGGGCGCGGGACTCTGCGAGCTGTTGCTTAAGCTCGGCGACCTCCGGGGAGTCCTGCTCGTCGTCCTGGCCCTGTCCGGGTGTCTCATTAGGGTCCGGTGTCTCACCTGCCGACTGTTCCGGGGAGCCCGGCGCGGCCGGGGTGATGCCCTGGCCCTGCTCGGTGTCCTGGCCCTCGGCCTGCCACTCGGCGGCGTCGGTGTTCTGCTCGGCCACGGTTACTTCCCTCCCATGACGTTCGCCGGGTGGACGTGCTCAATGCCGGTGAAGCCGGGCAGGGAGCTGGCGGGAACGACTTCGCCCTGTTGGTCCATCACCGCGGCGACTGCCTTGATCCGGCCGCTGCCGATTGCGAGACCGTCTTCCGCGGCCCACTCGGCCGGGTAGTCGGTGGGGCGCTGGACGTGCTCGACCATGAGCAGTGCGGTGACCGGGATGGCGTCGCCGTTGCTGTAGTAGGCGACGCTGCCGGGGGTGGCTGCGGTCGCGCCGAGGACGGACCAGAAACCGTCGTGGTCTTCAAGATCGTGGGTCACGTTGTTGCCTTTCTGTCTCGGAGGTCGGCGGGGAATAGCCACCGGCCGTTGTGCTTCCATCCGCCGTAGTCTGCTGCGTGGCGCTGGATGGTGCGGACGCTGACCCCGCGCTGTTGTGCGAGCTCCTCGGCCGTCATGGGTGAGTCTGCCGGGGAGCCCGGCGCGGCCTGTCGTTGTTGTCGTTGTGCCAGGGCGCGGGTGTCGTTGCTGGCGGTGGTCAGTTCGGTCAGTAGTTCGCGCTCATGAGTCCGCAGGGGAATGCCGACGCTGTTGTGGCGGCGGGCGCCGGCGGCGGCCAGGCGGTGCGCGGCGATCAGCGTGGCGCCGTGGAGGACGACCACCGGGACGGTGTAGACGATCACGCGGCGTCCCCCTCAAGTTTGTCCGCGACCTGATTGATGAGCTCAATGGCGGCTGGTGTGCGGAGTTCAACGACGGTGCCGTTGCTGAGCGTGATCTTGATCTTGGGGCGGTTGCCGTCGCGGTAGCGGGAGACCTGGGCGGTGACGTCCTCCCACCGCTTCCGGTGCTTAACTGCTCTCGCTTTGATGATCATGCTGTTGCCTTTCGTGGTTAGCGGTTACCGGCCAGGTCGCCGAGGCGGACGTGGGTGAAGGGGTATCTCTTCGGGCTCATGCTGCGGTGTCCTTTACTGAGTTGAGTGTGTAGCGGCCTTTGTCGTCCCGGATGACGAGCCCGTCAGTGACGAGCTTGTCGAGGACGGCCGGCACCTGGTCTCGGTAGCGGGGAGTAACGGACTGTTCCACCGTCTTCATCCCCATGGGGTATTCGGCGTGGAGGGAACCGATGACCATGTCCTCGAGCTCGGTGTCACCGGAGAGCTTCGGCTGCCGGAAAGTAACTTCAGGAGGATATTTCGGGGAAGGTCCCGGCTCCTCCTTGTGTACGGGACCTTGGGACCTTGCCCCCTCGGGACCTTGATTTACGCCTGTGACCATTGAAGATCCCAAGATCCCGAGATCCCGCATGTGAGGACCTTTATTGTCTTCCGGGACCTTGGGTACCGGAGTGAACCCCAGATTCTTCGGTGTTGACTCCAGCTCCCACACCCATCCGGATTCAGCCTTGCGGGTAGCGATACCCCACTTGCCGCGATTGTTCTGAACCGTCTTCCATGAGTAGCCGGCTTCAGTAACTTCGCTCTTAATCTTCGCGGCCGGAGCCACCCCACCTTCGCCCTCGAGCAGGGCCAGGACGAAAGGCTTAACACCGCCGCCAGATTCACCGGCGAAACCCATTGAGGTATCGCGCAGAACCTCTCCCACCGTCCGGTCGGAATCTCCCACCATCACGAAAGTTCCGAAGTCTCCGGCCTTCCCCTCGGCGTTGGTGATCTGCCGACTTTCAATCCGGTAGACCCATGCTGCCCCCTCGGTACCGATGGAGTTTTTCTCCTGACTCATGATCCGGTCGCCCTCTTCACTCTCCGGGTCCTTTGCGAAACCGAAGACAGCACGGGCGACTTCGCCGAACGCGGATGATCCGTTGATACCGGCCACCACGTCACCATTGCCGGACTTGTTCAGGTGGGTAATGGCTATGACCACACCGTCAATGTCTTCAGCGAGTTGCGACCAGGGCTTGAGCTTGGCACGTACTTCATTGTTCTTGTACACGTCGGCATCAGTGCCCATGAACTCCATGAGCGGGTCAACGATGACCAGCTTCACGCCTTTAGATTTCAGGCTTGCCGTGAGGTCTCGCATGTCCTTCTCGGGGACCAGGGCGACAACTTCCGTTTCCCCGTCCGGGGCGGTGAAGTTCACCTGAGGGTGAAGGATCTTTCCCATGTCGGCCCCGGAAGCGACAAGGCTGGGGATGACGTTGTACTTCAGGGACTCTTCCCCGGCGATGTACGCGACAGAGTGCGGGGTGCCAGACCAGCAGCCGGGGAGAATGCCGCGGCTGATCATCGCGGCGAAGTGGCGGCCAGCGGAAGACTTACCAGCACCCGGACGGCCAGCGAACAGGGCTACGGAGCCTACGGGGATAGCACCGTGGGGATTACCGTTGACTTCCGGCTCCCAGGCCCAAGTAGGCACATCCCAGTCCATGCCGGCGAAGGACTCGAGGGTGATGAACCGGCCCGGGGTGACCGTGGGGGCGGGGATCATCTCATCGAGTCCTCGGCCGGCGGCCACGTGGTCTGACAGGTCTTTCCCTGCGGCGACGTCCACCACTTGAACCGACGCCGGGGACTCGGTAAGGGAGTCGAGGTAGGCCCGTACCTTCTCAGCCCGCTTATGGCCGGGCTGGTCGTTGTCCCGGACGATCACCACATCTCGGCCAGCAAGCACAGTCCAATCAGCCTTAGACGGACTGTTGTTGGATCCGCCGGACTGTGAGACCGCGGCAACCTCACACACGTTGATTGCGGTCAGAACATCGTTTTCCCCTTCGCAGATGTACACCGGCCCCGGCTGTGCGAGGGAGCCCACACCGAACAAGGACGTGCCCTGCTTGTTGCCGTCCTGGCGAAACTTCTTCGCGACGCTACGGAACACGATCCGGCCGTCCGGGTAGTTGTAGGTCGAGCCTTTAGGATCATCGAACAAATCGCGGTGGGTCATGCCCAGGTGATCGAGGACGTCTTCAACTTCCCCGTTGTGGCAGAACACCAAAACCCGGTCGCCGTTGTAGGTGACACTGGTGCCCTGGTCCCTCCCCGAATGTCCCGGTGTTTGGATGCTGGCTTGTTTGCCGGCGGTGGTTTCCCGGACGGTAAGGCCCTGGTCCTGCGCGGCTTGTATGAACCGCTCATAGGAGTTGGTCATTCACCTTCGCCCTTCAATCATGATGTTTGTCTACTCATGCCGATCTCTCGGCCACCTGGTGGGCTAGGATGAAATTTGGTCTTCATCTGCCCTTCCATATCCCCGGCCAGCTGCCCCGCTGGTCGGGGATTCTCCCTTTTTCAGGAGTCGCGCCCTACTCCGGTCGTGAGCCGGTGGAGTCTGTCTCAGTAGGGCTGTCTCGATTAGAAGATGAGACGGTCTAGTAGGTCTTCGGCATCATGGATGAGTACGGCGTCGGCCTGGTCGAGCAGGTCAGAAATGGTCACAGGTCCACCTCCGGGCGCTCGGCGTGAAACCGGGCTTCCGCCTGCGCGTCGATCTGCTTGTACAGCTCGGTGTACTGGTCATCGAGGTCGGCTAGCTGGTCCCGGAACTCCTCTTCGACTTCCGCAGTGATCTGACGTTTGACCGCTTCCCGCTGCTTCGCCCGCTTTTCCTCCCGAAGCTTCCGGGCTTCCTTGGACTGCGCGAGGACACACTCCTTATTGATTCGCACCAGCCGGCTACCGTCGGCGTAGATCAATTGGGCGTCCTCGATCGGGATGATGAGGGTGATGTGATCCTCGATCTTGAGGTCAGTATCAGACCAGGTGCCGTAGGTATGCCCGGTGTTGTCCTTGGGGTAGCTCAGGTACGCTGTGGTGACAGAGTTGGTCTGAGAAATCTGCTCGTTGCCCTCGTTGCCGGTGGCACCCGGCGCGGGGGTCTTTTCGTTGATGGTGGTCATGGTTATGCGGTCTCCTTGTAGTCACGGGAAATCGGGTGGAAGGCCACGCCGTCGGGGTACAGGTCGTAGTGAACATCGGTGAACACCATGCGGTGCGTGCCGTTGTCCTGCGGTTCCAGGTGCGGTTCCTTCCGCACACCACTGGTGGGAACACCGTTGTCGTAGGAGCGGCGACGGTACGCGCCGTGCAAGGTGGCCTCGTGCTGGATGATGCGGGCGGCGGTCTCGAGCGCGGAGACGGCGTCGGACAGGTGCTCGGGAAGATCCTCGGTGTCGGTGATGGTGTCGGCGTACACGCCGTGGATGTCATCGACGGCCAGGTCGATCAAGCCGTTGACCGCACGGACGAGGTAGATCAGGGAATCCGTGGGAGTGTGCCCGGCGCGCTCGTCGTCCTCGTCGTTGAGGGTGGACGCGGGGACCAGGCGGCCGGCGGCGTCGAGGGCGCCAGGCACCGGCACCCCGTCGACGTAGATGTTCGGGACGGGAACCTCGTCGTCCTCGACGGTCTCGCGCACGTCGTGCCCGCAGGAACACAGGTAGTCGTCATCCTCGTCGTCGGCATAACCGACGGCGACGGCACCGCAGTTCGGACACTCCCAGCCGAAGTTGCCGCCGCCATCGACGGCCATGTCCTCGAGGTCAACGTCCGAGGTCTCGTCTGCGAGGTCGGCACCGCAGTTATCGCAGTAGAAGTTGTGCGGGCCGGTCAGGTCGTTGATGGTGTTGCAGCGGGGGCAAGTGGCGAAATCTACGGGCATCATGCGGAGACCTCCTCGTCGGTGCGGGTGCGGACCTGCGAGTCTTCCCAGGCCTTCACGTCATCCGGCCGGTAGAAAACTTTGCGGCCGATCTTGAAGAAGGCCGGCCCCTTCCCCTCGTAGCGTGCCTGCGCCCAGGTCTGGCGGGAGGTGCCCGGATACCGGGCGATCATGTCCTCAATGGTGAGCGGTGCGCTCATAGTTACTCCTCTTGGTCCGATACTGATCTTCATAAAGATCATCTTGATCGCTTCCAAGATCAGTTATACACCCTGTTTCAATATTGAGCAATATGAGCGTGCAATCTTCATCTTTGATCGCGTACCGTGAATGCATGGCAGGAAAGAAAATGACCCTTGGCCCCACTGGTCAGGCCGTCCGAGACAACATTCAGCGGTTACGAGAAGCCCAACACCTGACTTTTGCGGAACTCTCACGGCGTCTTGAAGCTGTCGGAAACCCCATCCCACCCTTAGGGCTCCGACGAATTGAAGCCGGTGAACGCAAAGTTGACGTAGACGATCTAGCCGCCCTCGCCGTAGTCCTCGGAACCGTCCCGAACTACCTACTCATGCCCGCGACAAACACCGGCAACGAAGATGCAACGGTCACCGGCATGAAGACAGTGAGCGCTTTTGAGGTCTGGCAATGGCTGACTAAGGCAACAATTCCGGAGACCTATGCCGAGCCCTACGGATCAGATCAAGCGCTTGAAAAATTAACTCGCTCCCTGCCTGCATGGCACCTAGATGCCCTTCTCGATGACATAAAGAAGTATTCGGAAGAACTATCTCGTGGCGACCATTGAGCCGTACGAGACTAAGGCCGGCCGCCGGTACAAGGTCCAGTACCGCACCCCGGACCGCCGGCCGACGACTAAGCGGGGATTTAAGCGGAAGAAAGACGCCGAACTTTTTGCGGCCCAGGTCGAGACCTCGAAAGCGGACGGCACGTTCATCTCCCCCACCGCCGGGACGATCACCGTCTCCCAGCTGCATCCTGCGTGGGAGCACGGGCAGAAACAGTTAGCCCCACGCTCTCGGCGCAACAATGCATCATCATGGAAGGTGCACGTACAGCCGAAGTGGGGCAACTGGCCCGTGGGGAAGATCACCACACCTGAGATCCGTAAATGGGTGGTCGAACTCCAAGAGTCCAAGGGGCGTGACACCGTGCTCCGGGCCGTGCATGTCCTCCGGTCCATCCTCGAGGTGGCCGTCGAGGAACGGAAGATCAAGACGAATCCGGCGGTCAAGATTCAGGTCAAGCGTGAGACCAGGGCGCGGCGACCGTATCTCACCGTCGCTCAGGTCGACGCCCTGGCGGACGGCATGGACGGGGACCAGTACCGCACGTTGATCTACGTGCTGGCCTACTGCGGGCCGCGGATCAATGAGGCCACCGCGCTCCTTGTCGAGGACTATGACCGGACGGCCCGCCGGCTATCCATCACTAAGGCGGTGAAGGGGCCGGGCGAGATTGGGCCGACGAAAACGTATGAGCAACGGCGCGTGCCGGTGCCGAAGTTCGTGGCGTCGATGATCGACGGGCTGGCGGACGGGCGGCCGCATGATGCCCCGCTGTTCACGTCCCCAGACGGCCACAGGCTTGATGCTGACAACTATCGGGACCGGACCTTCAAGCCGGGGCTGAAAGACGCTCAGGCGGCATGGCAGGCAGCGAATGAGGACGGGCAGAGGTTACCGACGCTCACACCCCACGCCCTGCGGCACACGTGCGCCAGCCTGTCGATTAGCGCAGGGGCGAACGTCCTGGCGGTACAGAAACTGTTGGGCCATGAGTCAGCTGCGGTCACCCTGAACATCTACAGCGACTTGTTCCCGGACGATCTAGACGAGGTGGCCGACGCCCTGGACCAGCTTCACACACGCTCCCGATAGCCGCGGGTTGAAGTCAAAATGTAGTCAAAACCGTGCGCGGTGGCCGTCGAGCCGTTGAAACGGAAACACCCCCTCACCCGTTGTTGCAGGTAAGGGGGCATTTCTGTGCGGAGCCGCCTGCGAGAATCGAACTCGCGACCTTCTCATTACGAGTGAGACGCTCTACCGACTGAGCTAAGGCGGCGGGAATCGCCGCTGGAACCGCGGCATAATTACCAGATCTGGAGCTTACCTCAAGCCCTCATGCCGGAAAAAATCGCCCGCCCCCGAGCCCGCTGCTGAGCTGGTCGACGGCGCGATCACGAGGCCTTGGCGGCCTTGCGGATCCGGCCGACCATGCCGTCGAAAGCGACTTTCGGCGGAACGTTCTGCCCCAGCTGTTCCCGACAGTGGGCGATGGCGTCCAGGCACTGCACCAGACCCGCCTCCGGAATCTTCTCAGCCAGGTCGGCGGCCAGACCCCGGTAGTCCGGGTGGGTCAGTTCCACGTCCGCTCCTACCGAAAGCATGAGCGCATCCCGGTAGAGGCTGGAAAAGTCCAGAAGGGACAGGTCGAGGATATCCCGTACCTGCCGGGTCTCCCGGAGTTTCTGCTGCTTCTCCAGGTCCTTGACCTGACCCTTGAGGCCACGTGCCAGCTTCTGCGTGCCCTTTCCCTTGCCGCCGGCCCCGAGGGAGGCCTCCAGCTTCTTCAGTTCGGTGTCGTTGATCTCGGAGAGTGCTTCCTTGGCCTGTTTCTTCACCGGGTCGACGAACTTGCTGACCGCCTGGAAAGCCTGGTCGCCGTGAAAGACCAGCTCGGCGAGGTTGAGGATCTCGGTGCGCCGTTTCTGCGCCTCCCGCGAATTGACCAGCTTCCGTGCCCGCCCGATGTGCCGTAGGGAGGCCGAGGCCGCCAGTTGGGCATCGGTCTCGGAGGCGTTCTCCTCCTCCACGAGGATCCGGGTGATCTCATCACGCGAGGGGGTCTTGACGTAGACGTGGCGGCAGCGCGAGCGCAGCGTCACGGAGAAGTCCTCGGGATCAGTGGACGGCGCGCACAGCACGATGATGGTGTGGGGTGGCGGCTCCTCCACCGTCTTGAGCAGTGAGTTGGCCGCCCCGTCAGAGAGGCGGTCAGCATCCTCGAGCACCACCACGCGCCAGGGGGAGACGGTGGGCATGCTCGCGGCGTCACGGATCAGCTGCTCCATCGATTTCACGGAGATGGTCAGCTCCTGCGGCACGATGTGCACGACATCCGTGTGGGAATCGTTGAATACCGCGCGGCAGTCCTCGCAGCGCCCGCATCCGGGTTCCTCCGGGTCCGTGCACACCAGGGCAGCGGCCAGCGCGACGGCCGCGTTGGACCGTCCGGAGCCCGGCGGGCCCGTAAAAAGCCAGGAGTGGGTCATGGCACTGTCCTCGACCCCGTACTCCCGCGCCGGGACGCCGCGCACCCGGGCGCGGGCGGCGAACGCGGCGTCGATAAGCGATTTACGCACCGCGGGCAGGTCCGCGAGCCGTTCAGAGACACTTTCGGGACGGGATGGGGCACTCACGGCACTGAGTCTATCTGGGTATGGAGCCTGCACTGACAGAAGCCACTAAAGTGTTGGTCATGCGTCGACTGTGGAGAGCACTGAACTGGCTGTGGGGCACATCCTGGCCCCTGTACGCCGCTACCGTGCTCGGCTCCAATGTTCTCGGGGCGCTCGCGATCATGCTGTTCGTCCGCTGGTTCATCCCGATGCCGGAACTGGACAGCTTTGAGACGGACGTGCCGTACGTGACGGCGATCGGAATCGGCTATCTGATCTTCGCGGTGCTCGTCGGTGCCGCGGTGACGTTCCTGATGTTCCGGCCGGTGCTGGACTGGCAGCGCCATCCGGACGAGCATGACCCGAACATGGTCCGCAACCTGGTGATGCGGATCCCCATGTACCAGGCCGCCGTGGCCGGCGTGGTCTGGTTGATCGGGCTGGCGATCGCGGCGTTCATCGCCATGTCCTTCTCCGGTCGATTAGCCCTGGTACTGGGCGTCGGCATCCTGTTGGCGGGGGCGGTGATGATGCTCATCACCTACCTGGAGGCCGAACGACTGGTCCGTCCGGTGGCTGCGGCTGCGCTGGCCCGCAGGTTCGAGGATTCCACCCTGGAACCACCCATCAAGCAGCGGTTGCGGCTGATCTGGATCATGACTTCCGCCATGCCGATCATCGGCATTCTGCTGATGCTGCTGGGACAGCGTCTGGGATTCTTCAGTGATGACCCCTACGAGATCCTGCCCGGGATAACGGTGCTGGCCACCGCCGCCCTGCTCACCGGCTTCGTCGGCATCAGCTTCGCGATCATGAACGTGGTGGACCCGATCCACGAACTGCAGGACGCCATCAACCGGGTGCGCCGCGGGGACTCCAACGCCCAGGTGGACATCTACGACGGCTCCGAGATCGGCGTGCTCCAGGCCGGCTTCAACGAGATGATGCGGGGGCTGAAGGAGCGCCAGCGGGTCCGCGACATCTTCGGCCGCTACGTGGGCACTGAGGTTGCCCAGCGGGCCCTGGAGGAACGTCCGACGCTGGGCGGCGAGGACCGCAAGGTGGCGGTGCTGTTCATCGACGTGATCGGCTCGACCACCTTCGCCGTCAACCACACACCGGAGGAAGTCGTCGAGGAACTGAACAAGTTCTTCAATCGCGTGGTGGACGTCGTGCACCGCAACAAGGGCATCATCAACAAGTTCCAGGGCGATGCCGCGCTCGCCGTCTTCGGTGCCCCGATCACCCTGGCCGACTCCACCTCCCATGCCCTCCAGGCCGCCCGCGAAATGCGGCAGGAGCTCAAGGACCTGGAGTTGCAGGCCGGCATCGGCGTGGCGGCCGGTCACGTGGTCGCCGGACACATCGGTGGCCACGACCGGTTCGAGTACACCGTGATCGGCGACGCCGTGAACACCGCGGCCCGCCTGACCGACCTGTCCAAGGACACCCCGGGACGGGTGCTCACCAATGCCGCGACACTGCGCAGTGCCAATGAAGCTGAGCGCGCCCGCTGGACCGTGATGAAATCGGTCGAGCTCCGGGGCCGCGGCGAGATGACCCAGCTCGCCCGTCCGATCCGCCCCACTCTGGCGGACCGTTCCTGAGGTTCGCTCCCGGTGCTCCTGCCCCACGTTTTCCGGTGCGACCTGCTGGCCCCGCGCCCAGAACGGGGCATCTTCAGCGGCGCCTGGGCTGGACCCCCAACAGCCCTGCCCGCAGCGGCAGCAATACTGTCGGGAATTATAGAAGGTATTAATTTCCTTAGAACAGATGTGTCAGTGGGTGGCTGGTTTTTAATCTTTGATGTCCGGTGCTCTTTCTATTCTCAGGTTGTCTTTGATTCACCCAGCCCCGAGGAGCCGCACCCATGCCCGCACCCCAGCCCCACCAGCATCCGCTCGACCCGAACACCCCGACCTCCCAGTTCCCGCCGACCACCCCGGGCCTGCCCACCGATCCCCGAGCGGCCCGCCCGAAGAAGAAGCACCGGCTCCTGAAGTGGGGTGGCGGTGCCCTCGGGGCCGTGATCGTGCTCAGCGTGGTAGCCAACATGGGCGGCGGGCCCAAGGATGAGATCACCACCGCAGCCAGCACCAGCGCCACCACCACGCAGACTGCCGCGGACTCCCCCAGCACCGAGCCGGCTGCGCCCCCGAGCCCGACCGTGACCGAGGTTGTCGCGGACTCCTCCAGCACCGACAGCGATGCGATTGCAGGTGCCGAAGCCGACGTACCCACCGAATACCGCTCCGCGCTGCGGGAGGCGAAATCCTACGACGCGATCATGAACATGTCCAAGGCAGGGCTCCACGACCAACTCACCTCAGAATATGGCGGACAGTTCTCCGCAGCGGCCGCGCAGTACGCGATCGACAACGTCCAGGCCGACTGGAACGCCAACGCCCTGGCGTCGGCCCGCAGCTACCAGGACAACATGGACATGTCCCCCGCCGCGATCCACGACCAGCTGACCTCCGAATACGGCGAGCAGTTCACCGTCGCCGAAGCGGACTACGCGCTCGCCAACCTGTGATCACCCCATCGCGTGCAGGCTGAAGGCCGCCAGAAAGCCGAGGGTCGCGATCAATCCGGCATACAGGGACGCCTTCTCGAAGGCCTCCGGGATCATCGTGTCGCAGATCATGGCGAGGATCGCACCCGCAGCCAGGGCATTGACGAAGCCGAGTACGGCTGGCGACGCCCCGTCGAGAAGCAGGTAGCCGGCCAGGGCAGCAAGCCCGGAGACCACCGCCATCCCGCCCCAGATCCCCAAGACATATCCTGGCCCCCGGCCGGCGTTCTTCATTCCCGCCGTGCTGGACAGCCCCTCCGGAACGTTCGAGATGAACACTGCCGCCAGCATCGGGAGACTGAGACCGCCGCCGCCCACGAATCCCAGACCCAGGACCATGGACTCCGGAACGCCATCGATCAATGCCCCGATCGCGATCGCCACTCCGCCACCGGAATCCGAGGGCTGCTGCTTGCCGGAGCGTTTGCGGTGCCGGGCCCCGCGTCGCGCGAGAAGTAGGTTCAGCCCGACGTAGACGACGGCTCCCACCAAAAATCCCAGGGAGGTGGCGAGAAGACCACCCTGGCTGACAGCCTCCTCGACGAGTTCGAAGGACAGTGCGGAGATCAGCACCCCGGAGCCGAATGCCATCACCACCGCCACCACCCGCGACGGCACCCGGATGAACCAGGCGATGAGGGCGCCCAGCAGCAGGGCGGCACCACCGATCAGACCGGTGCCTCCAGCCAGCAGCCATTCCGGCATGTCATGCTCCCTTGACTATGGTGGACCCGATCATAGTACGCCCCCTGAGCTTCCATCGGCAGGCGGAAACTGCGGTTGACGGGAAGACGGTGCGAACCGGGAAACCCGGCGTCCAGGACAGTACAGACGGCCCTCCTGGACCGCGGGATCCAGGGTCGTGGCCGATGGGGCAACCTGGCGGTGACCGGGCCCCTGATACCGCTACCCTGACAACGGGGCGCCGGACAAACCGCCGTCCGGAAACCGGAAAGGGGCGGCGATGGAGAACACCAGGGGTCAGCCGCACCTGTTCCGTCGTTACCTGCTGCTCCTGGCGGGGCTGACGGTCATGGCCTTCGGGATCGCGTTCGCGGTGCGCAGTGATCTGGGGACCACCTCCATCTCAAGCCTGCCCTATGTGCTCAGCCTGACCACGCCCCTGACTCTGGGCACCCACACCATCCTCATGAACGCGGCGTTCCTTCTCGCACAGGTGCTGATCCTACGACGCCGCTTTCCCCCGCTGCAGGTGCTCCAGCTTCCGGTGGTGCTGCTCTTCGGACTGCTCAACGACGTCGCGGTGTGGTTGCTGCGTGACCTCAGTTACTCGGCCTACTGGCAGCAGTGGGTACTGGGCCTGATCGGTATCACCTGCGTGGGCATCGGCGTGGCCTGTTCGGTGACGTCGCAGACCGTCATGCTCTCCGGTGACGCCCTGGTCCTGACGATCACGAATGAGCTCACCCGGTGGCTCGGCGCCCGTCGGTATCTGGTCTTCGGTTACGCCAAGATGGTCTTTGACTCCCTGCTGGTGCTGAGCGCAGCTGTCCTATCGGCGATGGCCCTCCACGAACTCGTCGGCGTCCGGGAGGGGACCGTCGCCGCCGCCCTCCTGATCGGAATGGTGGCCAAGCAGGTGATTCCCCTGCTGAAACCACTCCAGCGACGGTGGCTCGACTGAACAACCATGTTTGCCGGAGCGGACCTGCGTGGGTAGTCTACGGATGAAGAACGCGAGCTCCGGGACGACCCGGCGCGATCACACCCCAGCGGGGACGGCCCCGGGATCAGGACCGTTGATCTCATGTCATCTTCTGTGGCACCCTCCCCCGCCGTCCGGAGTTTTGTCACCCGCCCGGTGATCGCCCAGCTGGTGCTCGGCTGGGCTGCCTTCCTGCTGCTGAGTTTTTTCGCCGGCCAGCTCTCCGGTGAGCTGCCCACCCCGGTGATCTGGGGGCTACTGGCCGCCATCATCGCGGTGATCCTGGTCTGTGCCTTCGGCGTGATGGAACAGGCCGAGGGGCTGGCCCACCGGCTGGGTGACCCCTACGGCACCCTCGTGCTCACCCTGTCCGTCGTCGCGATCGAGGTCATCCTGATCTCCGCGGTGCTGCTCGGCCCCGGTGACCACACCACCATCGCCCGCGATTCCGTCATGGCCGTGAGCATGATCATCCTGAACCTGGTGGTCGGGCTCGCGCTGCTCATCGGGGGCATGAAACACGGCGATATGGCGCACAACCGCACCGGCACCTCCGCTTATCTGGCGATGATCATCGTGCTGTCGTCGGTGGCCTTCGCCATGCCTGCCTTCCTGGGGCAGGACGGCGCCTTCACCACCTTCCAGGAGGTTCCGATCATCACCCTGACGATCGCCATCTACGCCTTCTTCCTCTACCGGCAGATGGGCGCCCAACAGGCCGACTTCCAGGAGGTCGCTTATGTGGCGACCGCCGAGACCGGAGGCGACCAGCGGCCGCGAGTGACCCGGGTGATCGCCGAGCACCGCGTGGAGGTGTTCACCCGCATGGGGCTGCTATTGGCGATGGTGCTGCCGATTGTGCTGCTCAGCCACAACATGGCCGCGCTTCTCGACGTCGCCCTCGACCGGGTCGGTGCACCCGTTGCGCTGTCCGGCATCATCATCGCCGCGATCGTCTTCCTCCCGGAGACCATCACCACCATCCGGGCCGCTCTGACCAACGAGATCCAACGGGTGAGCAACCTGACCCACGGTGCCCTGGTGTCCACGGTGGGGCTGACCATCCCCTCGGTGCTGATCATCGCGATCCTGACCGATCAGCACGTGATCTTCGCGGAAAGCCCGACCAACCTGGCGCTGTTGCTGATCACCCTGCTGTTGTCGGTGGCGACCTTCGCCGGCAAAAAGGTCACGGCCATGCACGGCGCGGCGCACCTGATGGTGTTCGTGGTGTACCTGCTCAGCGTGTTCTCCTGAAGTCCGGAGCTGCGGGAGTGGTCGCTGCCGTCGTGGCCCCGGGCGCGCCGTCTAGAAGAACAATGCCAGTAGCAGCGTGAGCCCCAGCGCCACCACCGAGGCCACTGAAATGCCGATGGTCACCGTCTTGAATGCCCCGCGGGTGGTCTGCCCCAGCAGGGACTGCAGTAGCCAGAAGGTGTTCGAGGTGACGTGCACCAGGAACATCGAACCGGCACCCGCCGCCAGGGCGATCAGCACCGGATCCAAGCCGATCTGGGCGGCGACCGGGGCCAGCAACCCCGCCGCCGTGATCGAGGAGATCACGATGGAACCGACCGCCACGTGCAGCACTGCGGCGATGGCCCACACCGTCAACAGGGGCACCGCCGAGTTGGCGGAGAAGAACTTGCCGAGGATGTCCCCCAGCCCCGACTGGGAGACCATCTCCGCCAGGGAGCCACCGGCACCGGTGAGGATCAGGATGAGGCCGGCCTCCCGGAAACCGTTGCCGAGTGCCTCTTCAGTGCCTGCGATGCCCAAGGCACGCCAGGCCAGCACGAAGGTGCCCAGTAGGCCGATGAGCAGTGCTACCACGGGTGTGGCCAGGAAGTCCATGACCGGGTGGCTGACCTCGGCGATCTCCAGCACAGCTCCGGTGGCCATCAACACCAGGGCAAGCAGCATCGGACTGAACAGCAGACCCAGCGGCAGCTCCCGCAGCGGCGCTTTCGTGCCGGTCTTCGTCGCCACGTCGCCCGCATCGTCCGGGACGGTCTCCGGCGGGGTGTCGGTTGCGGAACCAGCGGGGAAGGCCTCGTCCAGGTCGGGGTTCCAGAAGCCCCGGTCAAAGGCGAAGGACATGATGAGCTGGGTGATCACCATCGTGGCCACGCCGACGAGCAGACCGAAAATCAGCATCTTGCCCAGGGAAATCCCCATGACCCCGGCGAGTGCCAGCGCGCCGACGCCCGGCACGACCAGCACCACCCCGACCTCAATGCCCAGTGCCATGGCGCTGGCCAGCTTCGCCCGGCCGTTCCTGCCCATGAAAGGCACCATGCGGCGGACCAACGGGGCGCTCATCACGAGCATGACGTCCGGGAAGATGGACTGCAGCACGGTGCCGTGGGAAAGTGCGAGGGCGAACGGTACGCCCTTGGCCCCGAAAACACGCAGCAGGGAATTCACGAGACGGGTGATGGCCCCGGTGGCGTGCAGCAGAGCGCCGGTGAGCACTCCCCACGAGATCAACAGACCGACCTCGTAGAGGATGTCACCGAAACCACGCATCACCGTCTCGGTGGTTTCCTCCACTCCGAGCCCCGTCGTCAACCCGAGGGTCAGCGCCCCGATGACCAGGGAGATGGCCGGGTGGAGCCGACCTTTGAGAATGAGAAGCACGACGCCGAGAATGATCGCCGCTGTGAGGGTGAGGACCTGCCAATCCTGCATGAGCTGAGTGTCTGAGCTTTCCCGTGATATGGCCGCTACCTGCGGCCCCGTGGTCGGTCATCAGTCACGTCGGCGGGGGTGGTCCGACGGGATAGACGAGGACGGTACAAGACGATGCGCTCAGACTAGGCCACCGGGCAGGAAGCGCAGTGCTCGGGGTGGTGTAGCTCATCGGACGCGAGGCATCGGGCAGTTATTCCCCGGCTGTCGGATAGGGCTCTGCCCGCAGCAGTCGTGCCAGGTGGGCCGCATTGCGGGCCGCGCCGGCGGTGGTGGATGCGACGGGTGCCGGCACCTCGTCCAGGTCCTTGTAGTCGACGGACTGCATCGCCTCCCCCACCCAGTAGGTTCCACCCTGCGCGGGGATGGAGAACCCGATGTCACTGAGCGCCTGCGTCATGTCGGCGATGACCTTGTGTGCACCGTCCTCGTTACCCACCACGGCCACGATCGCGGCCTTGTCGTACATGATCGGCCGGCCCCGGTCATCGGTCTCGGCAAGATCGGCGTCGAGACGTTCGACCACCCGTTGGGCGATGCTGGCGGGATGGCCCATCCAGATCGGGGTGGCCAGCACCAGGATGTCGGCGGACAACACCCGCTGGCGTAACGCCGGCCAGTGGTCTCCCTGCCCCATGTCGATCTGCACCCCGGGTTTGACGTCGTGGTCTGCGACGCGGACAGACGAGGTGGACACCCCGTGTTTCTCGAGCTCGGCCAGCACATGACTGGCCATCAACTCACTGCTGGAGGGTGTCGGTGAAGGGTTGAGACTACAGACCAGGGCGACGGCGGACAGATCAGTCATGACGGGGTTACTCCTCGGTAGCGGCCAGCGCCGGGAACAGCCCCTGCCGCGCTGGGAGGTCGGTTCTGTCGTTCCTGCTCCAGTGTGGCTGCTAGTCCCGCAGAAGCGCCACGAAAGCTCCGTGAACTGCGGAGATGGCAGCGACTGGGGCGGGGCGGGGGCGTCAGCACGTCGCCGGTAACGGACTCTGCGTGAGTTCCGGGCGCTCGACTCCCACCGCCTGCCTGTGGATAACCAGGTGCCTGCCTCCCGTTCTCCACAGGGTGAGCGGAGCACCGCTTTCCCTTCCCGCCCCGGGCTGGGATCCTTCCCCCATGACCCCCACGGCTCTGTACTCCCCGACGTTCCGGCACGGCATCGGGCTGCTGCTGCGTTCCCGCGATGGCTCCGTCACCGCGGTCCCGTACGCCCAGCGTCAGGAGCTGATCACCCGCTCCGCCGACCTGTCCCCCTTCGGAGAAGCCGGAGGACAGGGCACGTGGGTGGCTTGAGCGGGCACCGGCTCAACCGCGCATCAGGGCATCCACCAACAGCAGATGGCCGATCACGGCACTCACGGTGATGCCTGCGTCCAGCGCCTGACCTGCCACCCCCTGCCGTGGGCCGACCACCGCCCGCACCAGGGTCAGGCCCTCAGACGCCAGCACCAGGTTGGCTCCGTGATCCACCCCCTGTCGGGTGACCGGGCCATTCTGCAGGGCACGGTCCTCCGCCAGCGCGGAGGTCGTGGCGGCGAGCAGGCCCGCAGTGGCGGCTGCGGGAACCAGCGGCACCCCACCTTTTCGACGGTAAGCCGCTACTCCGACCCCGCTGACCCACACCACCAGCCGTGAACCTGCGCTGACGCGCGAGAGCCGGGCACCGCGGCGCATCAGTGACGTGGCATACGCCAGGTGTTGGCCGGCCACCGCCGCGATCCCCAGTGCAGAAGGCTGGAACTGGGTGCGGCACTTTTCCGTCTCCCCCACCCAGCCGGCCCCCAATCCGGCGAGCAGAACCACCTTGTCCCGAGGAGCTCTGGTACTCCGCAGCACCGTTCCGGCCAGCAGCGGCGGCAGGATCAGCCGCAGTGGCGTCGACGCACACGACCTCCCCACACCACGGGCAATGCCTGCCGCCACTCCGGCAGCCAGGTAGCCGGCGCGCTCCGGTTCACCGCGGGCAGCGGTGACGGAGGCCAGCAGAGCCTCGGTACCCCGTTTCGTCCGGCTGAGGAACTCGCTGGCGATCCCGTGCCTGTTCACACCCGCCGCCTACTTCTTCCGGGTGCCCGCCTTGACCACACGCGTGGTGGTCTGCGGTGGCTTCTTGGCAGTGGTCTTCTTCGTGGTTTTCTTCGTGGTCTTCTTGGTCGTCTTCTTAGCCGTAGTTTTCTTGGTGGTTTTCTTGGCCGGCGACTTCGTGACCGTCTTCTTTGTGCCGCCATCGGCGGCTTCCTTGGCGCGACGCTCAGAGAGCAGTTCATTGGCGCGGGCGTCGGTGAGCTTCTCCGGCACATCCCCCTTGCGCAGCGAGGCGTTCGTGTCACCGTCGGTGACATAGGGGCCGAACCGGCCGTCCTTGACGGTCATCGGCTTACCGGAGACATCATTGTCGCCGAGCATCTTCAGCGGCGGTTTCGCGGCGGCGCGGCCGCGGCGCTTCGGCTCCGCGTAGATGCGCCGTGCTTCATCGAGGGTGATCGTGAAGATCTGTTCCTCATTCGCCAGGGACCGGGAGTCGGTGCCCTTCTTCAGGTAGGGACCGTAGCGCCCGTTCTGGGCCGTGATCATCTCATTGTCCGCGGGATCCATGCCCACCTCCCGGGGCAGCGACAGCAGCTGGAGGGCCTGCTCGAGGGTCACCTCCGCGGGTTGCATGCTCTCGAACAACGACGCCGTGGCCGGCTTGAGGGACTCCTCGATCAGCTGGTTGATCCGCTTTTCCTTCTGGCTGGCGGCGGTCTTGGTGTCCCAGTTCTTCTTTCGCTTGCCTTCCTCGGCGCGCTGCCGGTCCTCCGCCTCGCGCTCCGCGGCGACGACCTTCTCCGCCTCAGCGGCGGCGCGGTCCCGTTCATCCTCCCGCACCTGTTCGGTGACGTACGGCCCGTAGCGCCCCTCCTTGGCCACGACCATCCGGCCGTTGGCGGGGTTTTCCCCCAGCTCCCGCCCACCCTGCGGCGTGGCGAACAGCTTCTCGGCGATCTCCAGGGTCAGTTCATCGGGGGTGGTCGACTCGGAGAGGTTGGCGCGCTGGTACTCCGGCTCGCCGTCCTTCTCCCCCACCTTGCGCTCGATGTAGGGGCCGTAACGGCCGACACGGACGTTGACGGCGCGGCCCTCCTCGTCGTCGAAGAGGTGCAGCGAGTTCACCGCGCGGGCGTCGATGTGCTCCAGATTGTCGCCGATGAGGTTCTTCAGCCCGCCCTCCCTGGCGACGGACTCAGCCTTGGCGTCGGAGGCTTCGGCGTTGCCGAAGTAGAAGCCGGTCAGCCATTCGGTGCGGTCCTTGTCGCCGCTGGCGATAATGTCGAGTTCGTCCTCCATCGAGGAGGTGAAGTCGTAGTCCACCAGGTCCTCGAAGTTCTGCTCGAGCAGGCCGACCACTGCGAAGGCCACCCAGCTGGGCACTAGGGCGTTGCCCCGCGGCACGACATAACCGCGGTCCTGGATCGTCTTGATGATCGACGCGTACGTCGACGGACGGCCGATACCCAGGTCCTCCATCTTCTTGACCAGGCTGGCCTCAGTGAACCGGGCCGGCGGGTTCGTCGAGTGGCCGGCCGCTTCCAGGTCGTTGACGCTCAGATCGTCACCCGTGCTCAGGGTGGGCAGCCGGTTCTCGGCGTTGTCGGCGATGTCCCGACCGTCGGAACTACGGGTGGTCTCCACGTAGGCACGCAGAAAGCCGGGGAAGGTGATGGTGCGGCCCGTGGCGTTGAATTCCACGGTCTCGCCGGAGTTGGCGGTACCGGCGACGGTGACCTTCATCGAGGTGCCCTTGGCGTCCGACATCTGGGAGGCGACGGTGCGCTGCCAGATCAGTTCGTAGAGCTTGTACTCCTCCGCGTCGAGCTGTCCGTGGAGCTGACCCGGGGTTGCGAAGGTCTCGCCTGCGGGACGGATCGCCTCGTGCGCCTCCTGCGAGTTCTTCACCTTGCGGTCGTAACGGCGCGGCGAATCAGCGACGAAGGCCTGGCCGTAGAGCTCGAGCGCCTGATCCCGGGCCGCTTGGATGCCCGACGGGGACAGCGAGGTCGAGTCGGTACGCATATAGGTGATGTGGCCGTTTTCGTAGAGCCGCTGCGCGATGCGCATCGTACGCTCCGAGGTGAAGTGCAGTTTGCGGCCGGCCTCCTGCTGCAGGGTCGAGGTCATGAAGGGGGCGTAGGGGCGCCGGGTGTACGGCTTTTCCTCGACATTGGCGACGCTCATCGCCTCGCCCTGCAGGTTCGCCGCGAGCGTTTCCGCACGCTGCTTGTCCACGACCACCACATCGGCGGTCAGCTCTCCACGGTCGCTGAAATCGCGGCCCTGGGCGATGCGGCGACCGTCGATAGTGGCCAGCTTCGCCTTGAAGGTCCGGGGGTTCTCCTGGTTCGCGGCAGTGTCGCCGGTGTCCAGCTCCGCGACGATGTCCCAGTACTCGGCGGAGATGAACGCCATGCGCTCGCGTTCCCGTTCGACGATGACCCGGGTGGCCACGGACTGCACGCGGCCGGCGGAGAGCCGGGGCATGACCTTCTTCCACAGCACCGGGGAGATCTCATAACCGTAGAGCCGGTCGAGGATGCGCCGGGTCTCCTGGGCGTCCACCAGGCTCTGGTCGAGCTCACGGGTGTTCTCGGCGGCCTCCCTGATGGCGGATTCGGTGATCTCGTGGAAGACCATGCGCCGCACCGGAACCTTCGGATTGAGGACCTCCAGCAGGTGCCAGGCGATCGCCTCGCCCTCACGGTCGGGGTCTGTCGCGAGCAGGAGCTCATCGACCTGCTTCAGCTTCGCACGCAGGTCAGCGACTTTCTTCTTCTTGTCCGGGCTCACCACGTACAACGGCGAGAAGCCGTGGTCGGTGTCCACGCCGAGACGGGCCCAGGACTCTTTCTTGTACTTGGCCGGCACGTCCGCAGCACCTCGGGGCAGGTCACGGATATGGCCGACTGAGGCTTCAACGATGTAACTGTTCCCCAGGTAGCGCTGGATCTTCTTTGCCTTCGTCGCCGACTCCACGATCACAAGTCGTTTGACGTCGGTGCCGCTGCCCTTGTCTTCTGCCACCGGGGTTACATCCCTCTCGTGTTACTGATTCTGCCTACGTGCTGGTGCTGGCAGTCCTTGAAACTGAAACTGGAAACAATCTTGTCACCGAACGTTATCGCGATGACGTCATTTCAGCGAACACTACCCCACACGTCTTTCAGGAATACACCGTACACAGTATTTAATGGTTCTCCCCCGGAGAGGAACGGCATCCACTCCACCCCACTCCCCGCCACGGCCGCCCAGCGGAGCTGTTGCGGGACCATTAGAATCGTCCCGCAACAGCCAAAGATGCGGAGGACGCAGGTGATCGACCAGCTCGTGTCGTGGGTCGAGACCCTCATGACAGCCGCAGCTTTCTACCCGGTGCTGTGGATCGTCGTCGTGATCGACAGTCTCTTCCCGCTGGTTCCGAGCGAAACGATCATCACCTTGGCGGGCGCCTGGTCGGGATCCCGGGGGACGCCGAGTCTGGTGCTGGTCGTGTTGGTCGCCGCCGCCGGCGCGATCGTCGGCGATAATCTCTGCTATTTCTTCGGCACCCGGCTGGTCGGCATCGTCCAGCGGATCCCCGGCAACTCCAAGCGGGGCAAGGCCCTGGAGTGGGGCCGGCGCAATCTCAACCGGCACGATGTCGCCACGATCATCATCGCCCGGTTCATCCCCTGGGCCCGGTGGTGTGTGACCATCATCCTGGGGTCCATCGGATACTCCTGGCGGCGTTTCTTCTTCTGGGACACCATCGGGGTGTTTCTCTGGGCCAGCCAGGCCACCGTGCTGGGATACCTGGGTGGCTGGCTGTTCCAGGATCAACCCCTGATCGGGTTGGTGGCAGGAGTCATCTTCGGCACGGCCTTCGGCCTGGTCCTGCAGAAGCTGTACCAGCGTTGGGAACGGCGGAGCGACCGTTCCTGAATCGGCCACGGGAGGGACCCTACCCCTGGTGAGACGCGCAGACGTGTCCTGACAGCATCCCTCGAATCCGTCCGCTGGAACGCAAAAAACACCGCCCACCGCTGGTGTGCGGGGACGGCGTTCTCGTCAGCTGAGTGGGCCGAAACCCACGAGATTACAGCGCGCGGACCTGCTGGGCCTGCGGGCCCTTAGCGCCCTCGCCGATCTCGAACTCAACCTGCTGGTTCTCCTCGAGGGTGCGGAAGCCGCTGCCCTGGATCTCGGAGTAGTGGACGAAAACGTCGGCGGATCCATCCTCCGGAGCAATGAAGCCGAAGCCCTTCTCCGCGTTGAACCACTTCACAGTTCCCTGTGCCATTCTTCTTACCTTTACTTTCCTGGAGAGATAACGGCGAGACCGAATTGCTGGAATCACCGGGTCGGAATATCGGAACCCCCAGGTATCCCCCAACTATGCAGTTTCATGCACAGTGTGAGTTCAACTGGGCGCCCGCGTCAACATCCCTTGCGAGCGCCTAGACACTGCGCGCAGAAACCGCGACCAAGGCTCAGTGTGTCACGTTTTCGCACGTCGCGATAGTCTTCAGCTAAAGTTTCCCGAAATACCGCTTCCAGGCCCACACAAAAAGGGGTGAAATTTGGTGTCCAGCGCCCCTGCTTCCGGGCCAGATCCCACGGCCACGCAACGTGCCACCGAAGCCTCGCGGCGCCCCGCCATCAACGCGCTGGGCGAGGAACTCAGCTCCGCCATCCGCCATCGGTTTTCCAGCTCTACCTGCACGTTTCACACCACCCTGCCCCCTCGTCCGGCCCGCTACGCTGACTGGCCCAGGTGGGTGCATCCCCCGTTGCGTCAGCACCTCGAGGACGAGGGGATCACCCGTCTATTCATCCATCAGGCAGCCTGCGCCAATTTGGCCCATCAAGGCACCAATGTGGTGTTGGCCACAGGTACCTCCTCGGGGAAGTCTCTGGGCTATCAGCTGCCCATCCTGTCCGATCTCGCCACCGACGGCACGGCCTGCGCTCTCTACCTGACACCGACAAAGGCGCTGGGGTCGGATCAGCTCGCCGCCGCGAGCCGACTGTGCCGGGAGGTACCCGGGCTGGGTGGCATCCACCCCGCCCCCTATGACGGCGACACCCCCACGGAGGCGCGGGCCGGCATCCGAGATAACGCGCGCCTGGTGTTTTCCACCCCGGACATGCTGCACGTGTCCGTGCTCGCCAACCATCAGCGGTGGGCACGGGTGCTCCGCCACCTGAAGTATCTGGTCATCGACGAGTGCCACACCTACCGCGGGGTGTTCGGGGCAAATATCGCCCTCGTGCTCCGGCGGCTGCTGCGCATCGCCGAACATTACGGGGCCCGGCCCACCGTCATCCTGGCGTCCGCCACCTCCAACGCGCCCGCGGACCACGCCCGGAACCTACTGGGCCAACCCGTCTCCGCGGTCACCGAGGACGGCGCTCCCACCGGAGCCCGCACCGTCATGCTGTGGGAGCCCGGTTTCCTTGAGGGCGTCGAAGGCGAAAACGGCGCCCCGGTGCGTCGGGCGGCCAGCACCGAGGCCGCTGACATCATGGCCGCCATCGTCACCGCCGGAGCCCGCACCCTGACCTTCGTCCGGTCACGCAGACAAGCCGAGGTCGTGGCCATGCGCACGGCGGAGGAGCTGGCCCTGCTGGGGCGTCCCGATTTCGCTGACCGGGTGGCCTCCTACCGCGCGGGTTACCTGGCGGAGGACCGCCGTCGGCTGGAGCGGCAACTCGACGAAGGTGAACTGCTCGGAGTGGCCACCACCAACGCCCTGGAGCTGGGTATCGACGTCGGCGGGCTGGATGCGGTGGTCACCGCCGGGTTCCCCGGCACGGTGGCCTCGTTCTGGCAACAGGCCGGCCGGGCCGGGCGTCGCGGCCAGGGTTCCCTCGTGGTCATGATCGCCCGCGATGAGCCGATGGACACCTATCTGGTGCACCATCCCGACGCCCTGCTGGGACGGCCCGTGGAAAGGACCGTGTTCAATCCCCGTAATCCCTACGTGCTGCGCGGCCACGTCTACTGCGCGGCGGTGGAGAAGCCGCTGAGCGAGGACGACGTCGCCGCCCTCGACGCCGCGGAGGTGGTCGCCGAACTCACGGAACTGGGTCTGCTGCGACGGCGGCCGCGCGGCTGGTTCGCCGTGGAACGGCCGAATGACAGCGACGACCTGCCCACCCCGGACACCGCGCACACCAGCGTCAGCCTGCGGGGCGGTTCGGGTGACGAGGTCATGATCGTGGACCTGACCGACGGCCGGCTGTTGGGCACCATCGACTCAGCGCGCGCAGCAGCCCAGGTACACCCCGGCGCGGTGTACCTCCACCAGGGCGAGTCCTTCGTCATCGACGAACTCGACTTCGAGGACCTGGTGGCTCTGGCACGCCCCGACATTCCGGAGTACACCACCTACGCGCGCAGTGAGACTGACATCCGGATGGTCTCGGATCCCGCACCGGAGGAGATCGCCAACCCCTCCCCCGGGCTGTGGGTGGCCAATGTGGACGTGGAGGTCACGGACCGGGTGACCGGGTATGTGGTCAAGCTGCCCGATGGCACCGTGCTGGAGTCGGTGCCGCTGCAGATGCCGCCGCAGACGCTGGTGACCAGAGCCGTGGCCTACACGATCGATCCGGCAGCACTGACGGCCATGGGAATCCCTCCGGCGGATGTCCCCGGTGCGCTGCACGCCGCCGAACACGCCGCGATCGGGTTGCTGCCGCTGTTGGCCACCTGCGACCGGTGGGACATCGGCGGGGTCTCCACCGCACTCCACATCGACACCGCCCTGCCCACCGTCTTCGTCTATGACGGGCATCCGGGCGGTGCCGGCTTCGCTGACACCGGTTTCAGCAGGTTCCGGGAGTGGATCACCGCCACCTTTGAGACAGTGCGCTCCTGCGGTTGTGAATCCGGCTGCCCGTCCTGCGTGCAGTCACCCAAGTGCGGCAACGGCAACAACCCGCTGAACAAGTCCGGTGCCCTCAAGCTTCTGGGGGCCATGGTGACCATGCTCAGCGAGTTTCCCGAACCGTCCTGAGACCGGTTTCAGAGTGGTCCGGCCTTCGCCTCCGCGCTGCGGCCGGTGACTGAGACCGTCACTGTCACATCAGGACCCGAAACCGCGCAGTCCACCAGTTGAGCCTGGTTCAGCACCGCGGTTTCCCCGGCAGCCGTACAGGCAGGATGACCGTACGCCCTGGCCCCGGCCCCGGCCACCGCCGCGAGATCAGCGGCCATTTGGGCACGATGCGTCGCCACGACCAGCGTGGTGGCAACCGCCACCACCCCGGCGAGGCTGACCAGAGCAATGATGATGCCCACCGAGACAACGGTGGCATAGCCCCGGTCCTCCCGCAGCACACCCGTCATACGCCCAAGCAGCCGCGGAATCATTCTCGGGCCTCCGGGGTCTCCACCGGGAAGACGGCGGTCGCCCGCATGGTCCCGACCACCCCGGGAACTTCGGCGGTGGCGGTCACCAGGCCAGCTGAGGTGCTGAGCCGGATGTCTCCCCGCGGCGGGTGGTAGATGACCCCGATGGCGTGGGAACGGGCAGCCGCTCCCGCGGCGTCGACGGCGGCTACCTGGGCTGCCAGCGTCGCAATCGCCGCGACCATGCCGGCACAGACGATCACCAGACTCGTCAGGGCCAGTGCGGCCTCGACGGTGACCGAACCGCGATCATCGGCGAACAGGCCACGCCATTGACGGTGCTTCCGGAGCTGCATCAGTCTGTCCGGCCGCTCACGGGGTGTCACTCAGGGCATCGGTGATGATCGATTCAATGGCATCGACCACTGCGCCCCCGTTGATCACCGCATACAAGACAGCGGCCAGCGCTGCCGCGGCAAGCGACCCCATGGCGTACTCGACCGTGGACATCCCCTTGTCGTTGTGCAGGGGGACTACCGCAGTACGGCCACGGCGAAGAAGGTTGCTGGTCAGAATGGAAAGGTACATGATGGTCTCCTTGTTGAGAAGTAGGGTGTGAGGAGTTTTTCTGTTGCGGCGGAAAACGTCCGCCGTGACGTGTCGAAGGGACAGAAGGGACAGCTCCCACGAACTAGCCGAGCAGCTCCAGTCCCAGGCTGATCACGACCGGGGCCAGGCCCAGGACGATGAAACCGGGAAGAAAGCAGACGGCTAGCGGTAGAGCAATGTAGACCCCGGCGCGTTCAGCTGCGGCGTGTGCGCTGTCGGTTGCCTCGGTACGCAATGTGTCAGCGACACGTTCGCAACCGGTGGCGATCGCCGCTCCTGAGCGGTGGGACAGCCGGGTGATGCCAGATAGCTCCGCCAGCCCGGGAACCCCGTTCATCCGGTGCCAGGCCCGCGCCGGGTCCACACCGACCGCCAATAGCCTGGCGACATCGCTCCACGCTCCGGCTGACTCATCTGACGTGCTCCCGGCCACTGCCCCCGCAGCAGTACCCGGGGACAGTCCGGCCCGCACACAGGCAGCGAACAAGGCGATGTCGGCGGCCACGGCCAGCCGGTCGATCCGGCCGCCTCCGCTGCTCAGCGCTGAGGGCCAGATGCGCCCCAGCCATCGGCACAGCCGGGTCCCGGCACCGCCACGGCCGGGGCCGTCGCGGGGTCGTTTGGGTCCGTCGGAGACGGCGACCCCATCTTCCCCGAGGGCTCTTCCGGCGGGGGCGGGCGGGACGATCATGAGAGCCATGGACAACAGGACCAGGGTGGCGGGACTGAACAGCAACGACAACAGCTCCTTCATCGGGTGGCTCCCGTGATGATCCGGCGGGACCAGAGAAACCCACTGCAACTCAGCCCCACCCCGAGAACCAACAGCATCCCGCCCAGTCCGCCACCGAAGAGCAACCCCAATGGATCCGCCCCCATTGCCGTTCCCATCAGGATCCCGGCGACCGGCAGCAGGGTGAGCACGACGGCTGTGGCCTGTGGTCCCTGCAGCGACGCGCTGGTGGCGGCCCGATGCCGGGCGCGGGTGTCTAAGCGGGACTGTGCCTGCTCGATCAACGGAGTCAGGGGGATCCCATGGTGTTCAGCAGTGCGCCACAACTGGGCGGTGTCGGCCAGCTCCGGAGCGGAGTCTGCTGCATCAAGGAGCACCTCGGCGCCCGCACCACCAGCCTGGGTGCGGGCGGCAGTGACCTCGACGAGGCGTCGGAACTCAGTCGGTGCCTCCTCCGTCACGGCTGCGGCCGCTGCCCCCAGAGCCTGTGGCATGCCCGTCCCGGCACGGAGTTCACCGAGCAGGTGGCCGAGAAACGCCGCAGTAGCGGTGGATCGTCTGCGGGCGAGCTGATCATTGCGCAACTGTCGGAGCGTGACTACCGCAGTGCTAACTGCGATCCCACCGGCCAACGCGGTGCTGAGCTGACCGTGCAACAGAAAGATCAGGCCAGCCAACCCAGCAGTGAGAACGAACAAGGTCATGCTCACCGGGGAGCGGCGCAGCTGTCGGCCGGGGGCACCGCCGGAAACGAGACGGCCTGCCGGACGGGGCCCGGGCAAGGCGAAGCTGAGCGCAAGCAGAAGCAACGGAATCATGAGCTGACCCGCCTGCGAAAATCCTCGAACCCGGGGCGGGAGCCGTGATCAGCATCCCAGATCACCGAGACCTCCACCGGGTTTCCGTGGAGCAGGCCGAGCTGGTGGAGCTGTCGGCCCTGAGCGGTCCGCCGCATACCGAGCACCACCTTCACCGCCGCCGCGAGCTGGGAGTGCAGGGCATGCCGGTCCAGTCCGCCGAGCGCGGCCAGCGCCTCCATACGGGCCGGAATCTCCTGCAGGGAATTCGCGTGCACGGTCCCCGCGCCACCATCGTGACCGGTGTTGAGCGCCGCCAGGAGATCCACCACCTCCCCACCGCGGATCTCGCCCACCACGATCCGATCGGGACGCATCCGCAGGGCCTGCCGCAGCAGGTCTGCCAGGGAGATCGCGCCCCTACCCTCAATGTTGCTGGAGCGGGCCACCAGCGACACCACATGCGGATGAATGGGTTGCAGCTCCGCGGTGTCTTCAATGCACAGGATCCGCTCGTGTCCGGGAACCGCCGCCAAGAGGGCAGCAAGCAGGGTGGTTTTTCCGGTACCGGTTCCGCCTGTAACCAGAAAGGCTATGCGCCGGGACACCATAATCTGCAGCAGTTCCGCCAGCTCGCAGCTCAACGTGCCGGACTCCACCAATTGCTCCAGGGTGGTCACCGCCTGCCGCAGTACCCGCAGGCTCAGGCAGGTTCCCCCGTCCGCCGGAGGACTCAGGAGTGCGTGAATACGGATCTGACTACCGTCAGAGCGCCGGAGTCTCCCGTCGGCGAAGGGCTGGGCATCATCGAGCCGGCCACCGCAGGCCACCACCAGCCGGGTGGCCAACCGCCGCACATCTGCGTCAGCATCAAAGCGCAGGTCCGCCTGCTCCAGTCCCTGGCCCCTGTCAAACCAGACCTGTTCCGGCCCATTGACCACGATGTCCGTGACTCCGTCCAACAGGAGAAGCGGCTCCAGCGGACCGATGCCTGTGGAATCGTGCCGTAACTTGCGCAAGATCGCGAGTACGTCGACATCACTGATCACCCCGGCTTCCTCGCGCACGATGCGGGCAGTGGCAGCGGCATCCGGACGGTCCGTCTCCTCGACCATGCGGCGCTGGATCTTCTCCAGCAGTTCTGTGTCAGTCGCCATTACGCTGCACTCCCGACGGCGGCGGAACGGGTTTCCGCAAGCACCGCCTGCGCCGCCACCAGCAGGGGCTTGGGCAGGTTGTGGGGCAGTCCCAGCATCTCGATCTGCTTGGGCAGCCGCGCGACGGTACCGATTTCGGCGATGACCTCACTCCGGGTGATCTTCTCGATATCTGCCGGGGACAGCCCCGACCAGCCGCGATGGCGAACCACCAGAAGAGTCTCAACCTGCCGTGCCCGCCATCGGTTTATCGCCTGCGCCGCCGCCGCGACGGGACGCACCTCCGCAGGCACCAGCAGAACCAGACGGTCGCAGTGCTCGACCACATCCTCAGTGAGGTTCCCGCCAGGCAGATCCACCACGCACAGACCTGCCGCGGCCCGGAAACTGCGCAACGCCGCCCCGAGTTCTGCCGCTGATAGGCGGTAGGGATCGGGCACAGTCGCACGGGCGCCCGTCAGTACAGCGATCTGGTCACTGGTGGTGGGAAGCGCTGCCCGTAGGTCCTCGGCTGAGACGGCCCCCGTGCCGAAACGCAGGTCGGGCCACCGGGCTCCCGTCGCGTCCTCCAACCCGAGCAGCAGGTCCAAGCCACCAGCGGAGGGATCAGCATCAATGAGAGCGGGGGTACGTCCGGCCCCTGCGGCCCGAACCAGGGTTGCAGCGAAGGTGCTGGTACCTGCCCCGCCGGCGGCGCCGGCCACGCCGACCACCTCTCCCCCACCCGCAAGGGGAGATCCCTCTCGTCCGAGTAATTTCAAGAGCTCTGCGGCCTGAGCCGGGATCACCAGTGCCTGTTCGGCCTGGGCCTCCAGGGCCGCCTGCCAATCCACAGGGCCGGGATCAGCCACGAGAAAATAGACCTGTCGCCGTCGGGGAAGCCCCGCAACCGTGGCAGCTCCTTCCGCATCAATGAGTACCGCGTCAACCCGAGAATGATGACGGGCGATCTCTCCGGGGTCGGTGGTGTCGATGACCCGCCTCCCAGTGGCGGCGGCGACGTGGAGTGCCTCCGGGTGGAGCACCGGATCAGCGACGGCTACGAGGATGGTGGCAGTTTCCGAGGTCATGCCCCACACCCTCGTAGTCTGACGCAATTCCGACAATCACCCGGCCAGCAGACTGTGGATAAACCCGAAAGTTGTAGACCCATCATCACCCAGCTGTGGACAAACTTCAGCTCCGTGTCGCGGAGACGCTCCAAATCGGTGAAGATGGGGAGGCCCGGGCATAAAAGGACGGCCCGCGCCTCGGGGGGGGTGTGCGCGGGCCGTCTAACCCGGCCTCGGGGGGCGAGCCGGGGCAGGCCACACTGTATATCGGGGCCTTGCAAGCAGCATTATTGCACACCGCAGGTGCCTTGACAATACTTTTCGCACAAAATTTCGTATCCGTTTTCGGCCGCCGGTCAGTGACCGGCACACGGCGTCCCACCGATCGAAGAGTGGACACCCACCCAGGACTCCCTGTAGCCGCAGGACTCTACGTCGCCCCATAAGTTGTTACCGCTTCGTAACGTCTCGTCGATGAGCCGAGATAATCCCATTGAAGACCCTGACCCTGCAAAAGGCGGAACCCGATGGAACGGCAACTGAAGATCGTGAGCAACAGTAATCACAATTTTCACAACAGTCCCTATGCGGCCGCAGCTTCCCGCACTAGACTGACCGACGTGAACGCCCAGCACCACCCCGAAGAACCCGCCACCCCGCCTCAGGTGGCCGCCTTCTTCGACCTGGACAAAACCGTCATCGCCACATCTTCAGCCCATGCTTTCGGCCGGGAGTTCCTGCACAACGGTCTGATCTCCGCCAGTGAGGCGATCGAACTCTACCTGGCCAAGGCCTCGTTCATGCTGGGCGGCCACTCCGGTGAGCAGATGGACACCTCCCGGGATCAGTTGGCCGACATGGTGGCCGGTTGGGACGTTGCCCAGGTGCGGGAGATCGCCTCCCAGGCGCTGCACACCGTGGTCACCCCGACGATCTACGCCGAGGCCCGGGAGTTGATCGAATCGCACCGGGCCGCCGGACACGACGTCATCATCATCTCCGCGTCTGCCACCCTGTTGGTCGAGTTGATCGCCGCGGAGTTAGGGGTGGACACCGTCGTCGGCACCGAGCTGGCGGTTCTGGACGGCAAGTTCACTGGTGAGGTCAGCTTCTACTGCAAGGGACCGGCCAAGGCGGAGGCTATGCGTCGGCTCGCCGCAGAACACGGCTACGACCTCACGGCCAGCTACGCCTACTCCGATTCGGCCACCGACATCCCCATGCTGGAGACTGTCGGTAATCCCGCGGCAGTCAATCCGGACCGGCAGATGAAGAAGAGCGCCCTGGAAAACAGCTGGGACATTCTCTCCTTCCGGAATCCGGTGCCCCTCTTCCAGCCGCCGACCGCTCGTGAGGTCACGATCGGCACGAGCGTGCTGGCCGGCCTGGCGGCGGTCACCGTCGGCGGCCTGTGGTGGGCCAAGCGCGCCACCAGCCGTGGCTCTGCTTAACAGGTTCCCCCTGCCCTGCAACACCCACCGACTATCCGAAGCCGTATAGCCGCAGGCGAATACCTACTGCGTCGACCCGGCCGTCGGCGACGAGACCGCCGATCGCATCGGGGCCACGGAACAGGACGTCGACGCCCCGTCCCCGGCAGCTGAGCGCCTGCCCCACCGACGGGTTGGAAGGCCTGTCGATGGGCGCGGTAGCAGATACCGAGATCCCCAGTCGCGGCCTGCCCCGGGCGGCACCGATGTCCCGGAACCTCTCGGGACCACCAGCACCCCGGGCACACCGGCCGGAAAACGGCGTCAGCGGATCAGGGCGGAAGCGGTCACTTCCAGCTCCATCAACTAGGCTGGTGCTCAGGAAACCATCAACTAAACGGGTCGTCGGACACGCACGCACGTCAATTCCGTGGCACCATTGGGGATATTGATGTCCCAGACTGATGTCCACGACGTCAGTGCGCCCAACCCCGGTCCTATCTGTCGACCCCTGGAGGAAAGAACATCGTGAGCAATCAGAACGGCCTTTTTACCGACGGCACCGAGGATTTCTCCGCCAAGGTCAATTCGATTCCGTTGAACGACGTTGATACCCGTGCCGCGGGGCAGGGTTCGGTCGGCAACCTGGTCAGCGATGCCACCGCGCAGATGTCCAGTCTGTTCCGCGCAGAGCTTGAGCTGGCCAAGACAGAGCTCGCTGGCGAGGCGAAGAAGGGCGCGATCGGCGGCGGTCTGTTCGGCGTCGCCGGCGTGATTGCGTTGTACAGCTCCTTCTTCTTTTTCTTCTTCGTCGCCGCCCTGCTGTCGATCTGGCTGGAGCCGTGGGCGTCATTCCTGATCGTGTTCCTGGTGATGGTCGTCCTCGCCGGGGCCCTGGCCCTGTTCGGCTGGCGCAAGGTGAAGAAGATCGGGGCCCCCAAGAGAACAATTGACTCCGTCAATGAGCTCAAGAGCCTGGTTCCCGGCAAGGCCACCAAGAAGCTGGAAGCCCGTGACCGGGGAATGTTCAGCTAACCCTGCCATCACCCGTTGCCGTCCCGCTGCGCCGCCAAGCTGTACCACTCGGCCCCGGGGCGGTTTTTCATAGCTCAGGAGTCCGCCCGTGCCGTTTGCCCCCGTCCGCAGTAGCCGCCTTTTCCGGAGTGACCTCTCCCCGTCAGTCGTCGCCCTGGACGGCCCGTTCCGGCACGAACACATCCACACCAGGGGAATTCGGCTCCATGCGGTAACCGCCGGCGACCCGGCGAATCCGTTGTTGCTGCTCCTGCACGGCTCCTTCGCAGGATGGTTCGATTACCGGGAGGTCATCGCGCCCCTCGCAGCCGCCGGGTACCACGTGGCGGCGGTGGACGCCCGCGGCTACGGCATGTCCGATAAGCCTCCGTCCAGTTACGGCTACGACATCCGCAATGCGGTAGGTGACGTCTCGGGGTTGATCCGGGCGCTCGGCCACGGCTCAGCGGTGGTCGTCGGCAGCGACACGGGCGGGTCTGTCGCGTGGACCCTGGCAACCAGTGAACCGGAGCGGGTCCGCGCCCTGGTGGCGGTGGCCGCAGCTCACCCGGTGGACCTGCGCCGCGCGATCGCCAGTCGCCCCTGGCTGTACCCGTGGTTGCTCACGCGCAGCCTGCTGTGCCGCCTGCCGTCCGCCGGCATCAAGCGGCTGCAGCGCTGGGCGCCAGCGATGTACCGGCGGCAACTTCGGCTGAACACCACCAGCTCCTACCACCGGAGCACGCACTTCCGGGAGGAGATCAATCTGCGGGTGACGGCCGCGGGGATCAGCAGCACCGGGCCAGCCGTCGTCCGCAACAACCGGCTGCTACTGACCTCGCTGCCCCTGGCCTGGTTGCGGGAACAGGTGGTGGCACCGACCCTCCTGCTCTACCAGGAGCACGGCGCCTGGCCGCATCTGGCCCGCCGCTCCCGCGACCGCGTGACAGCTGGAGTCACGGTCGAGCAGGTGGCGGTACCGCACGCCCGCAATCTCCCCCACCTGGAGAATCCGACGGGCTTCGTGACCACTGTCCTGGACTTCCTGGCCCGGGAGGCGTGAGAGCCCTGGACGGGGACGCCCTGCGGCGTCGTTACACATCCCCGGGTCGGGTACTCAGCGCACCACGCACGACTGGGTGTCCACTGGTTCGGTCAACTCGGTGATGTCGCCGACCTGCTCGAGCACCTCATCCGCCGTCAGCGCGTAGCCGGTGTCGGAGGAGTCCACGGAAGCGCCGAAGATCATGCCCAGCACATCCCCCTCCGCATCCGTCATCGGTCCACCGGAATTACCCTGTCGGATTGCCCCGCGGATGGTGTAGGCGTCACGTTCCACTCGGCCTTCCGCATAGATGTCCGGTCCCGCGATGGTGATCTGATCCCGGATGCGCGCCGGCGCGGCCTCGAAGGGGCTGGATTCCGGGAATCCCATGACGATGGCGTCATCGCCGGTGTCAGCGGGCTGTTCCGCCCAGTCCAGGGACGGCAGATCCAGACCCGGGCTGTGGAGCACGGCGATATCGATCTCAGGGTTGTAGTAGACCACCTCGGCCTCCCGCAGCCCCAGGACAGTGTCCAGGCGCACGCTCTCCGTGCCGGCGACCACATGAGCGTTGGTGAGCACGTAGTCGGATTCTGTGACGAAACCGGTGCCCATCAGCCGACGGCTGCAGACGCGGGCGTCACCCAGCACGTGCACCACCGACGGTCGCATCTGATCCACCAGCTCCCGATTGGCGACGTCGATCCGCGGGGCCTCCACGTCCGGGGAGGCGCTCTGCTGGAAGGGCGATCCGATCAACGGGATCTCGGAATCGTTGAGCAGCGCGGAGATCTGGGTCGGCACCTGATTCAGCTGGGACGGAGTCACCCGGTCCACGTAGCCCAGGATCGTGGAGTTGCGGATGCCGTCACCGATCGCGCCGCCGACACCGGAGGCCAGGGGCAGAGCCACCAACCAGGCAACCAGCAGCGTCACCAGGCCCTGAAACACGGCTCCGATGCCGGAATCGATCTTCATCGAGGACCGGAAACGCATCCGGTCCCGTAATGTCGTGCCGATCATTCCCCCCACCAGGTTGCCGACACCCACCAGCAGGATGATCGTGACCAGTGCCAGGAGAACGCGCAGCGGAGTTGATTCCGCCAGCTGCATCACCAGCGGGGCCAGCGCCGCACCACAGATGAGTCCGGCCACCACGCCGATGGTGCTGAGCACGGAGGAGAACGCCCCGGCGCGCCAGCCACTGAACATCGCCAAGACGACAGCGAGCACCAGAATTGCGTCGACAATCAGACTCGCAGTCACACGGTGCTCCAGTTCGGGTTCGGAAAGTGAGGGAATTTCACCTATTTAGGACTTTCATTATTGCGTGAGGAGGCCAGGGCAGTGCGCAGATCCACGGCCGTGTCGCGGTCCCAGGGTTCCTCCCAGCCAGCATGGTGCAGCACCGCGGACAACAGGCCGCCGGTGAATCCCCAGACCACATAACCGTTGACCTTGAACGCCGGACCCCGCCACGTCCCCCATTGCACCATCATGCGGTTGGCGGGGTCGATCAGCTCGAAGACCGGGACGGGGAAGACCTCATCGGCTTCCGCCGGGCTGACCACGGCTACCGGAGACGGAGAATGCCAGTGCCCGAGAATCGGATGCACGGGGTATCCGGAGGCCCGGATGTGCACCTCCTCCAGCTCCGCGACGGGAGTCAGTGTCTGGCGGTCCAACCCTGTTTCCTCCCAGGCCTCCCGCAACGCGCAGTCCACCGTGTTGCGGTCGGTGGCGTCGACGCGGCCGCCCGGGAATGCGATCTGCCCGGAGTGCGAACGCATCCTGGGCGAGCGGTGGGTCAGCAGCACCGCGGCGTCGTTGGGCAGCTCCAAGGAAGTTTCCGCCCCGGAAAAGAGCATCAGCACCGCAGCCCGGCGATTCTGGTCGACGCGGGTGGACCGGTGTAGTTCACCGGTGCGTAGACCGCTGCTGAAACGTCCGGCGTCAATGCTCTCCAGTAGCTTCCCCATCCACAGGGGGGCCTTTTCCGGGCTGAGAGCGATATTTTCTCCGGGCTGGTCGGGCTCGAATCCGCCTGGCAGGGTCACGCGACCGCCTCCGATACCGCGGCTTCCAGTTCCGCAACCGTTTTAAAGGGCTGCGGGAACATCGCCACCTGTTCACCGTCGACGACGACCAGGGTGATGGGCACGACCGCCGGCAGCCCGAGCGTCCCGGCGAAGAGATTGTCATTGTCCTGGTAGCTGGGCAGTGCCACGTCCAGGTCCTCCAGCAGGGCGATCCCGTTGTCCGGGTGGGCGTCGGCGTGAACTCCCACGACGTCATATTCCGGATGGGCGTCCGCGAACTCCTCGAGAATCGGCAGCTCGTCCCGGCACGGCCCACACCACCACGCCCAGAGGTTCACGACGCTGGCCTCCGTGCCCGCCGGCTGCGTGTCCGCGGCGGTGGCACCGTTGCCCCCGCCCAGACAGGGCAGATCCACCCCGGCGACCCCGCTCGCACGACAGTCTGGGCGGTCCGCCCCGGCCACTGGTGCAGCAGACGGTTCCGGAGCCGACTCCGGTGCCGGTGACGGCGTCGTGGAGGCAGGCGGCGAAGCAGCATCCTCGTTGACGCTGCGCAGCATCGCCGGTACGGCCAGCACCACGAGGAGGGTCACCACGACGACACCGACCGCGTACCACTTCATGCTGGATCTCATGTCTCACACTCCAGCTAAGTCCAGGAGATGCTCCCGGGTGTCGCCCTTGACCAGCTCAGCGGCCGTCATCGGATCCACGGGGCCGGCGACTCCGAAGGACGGGCAGTCCGCGGCCAGGAAGCAGGCCCCACAGGCGGCCTTCCGGCTGTGGCAGACGCGCCGTCCGTGGAAGATCATCCGGTGGGAGAACATCGTCCACTCCGGTTTCTCGATCAGGTCGGCGATGGCGAACTCCACCTTCACCGGATCGGTCTGGTCACTGAGCATCAGACGGCTGACCAGGCGGCCGAAGTGGGTGTCCACGGTGAGTCCCGGGATGTCGAAGGCATTGCCGCGGACGACGTGTGCGGTCTTCCGTCCGACTCCCGGCAGGCTCACCAGATCATCCAGCTCCCGCGGAATCTCACCGCCGAAATCCGTGACCAGCCGCTGCCCCATCGCGATCAGGTTGCGCGCCTTCGCCCGGTAGAAGCCGGTGGGACGAATGTATTCCTCCAGCTCCGCCTGGCGCGCGGTGGCGTATGCGTCGGCGGTGGGAAAGCGGGCGAACAACGCCGGCGTAACCTGGTTGACTCGCACATCAGTGCACTGGGCGGACAGGACCGTGGCCACGGTCAACTCAAGCGGGTTGGAGAAGTCCAGTTCGCAGTGGGCGTCCGGATGTCCGACGGCCAGGGTGCGGTTGATCCGGCGGGCGCGCCGTTTTCGACCGAGGTAGGTCTCTTTCCCCTTGGCGGCGAGGTGAGACCCGATCCGGGGACGGTCAGCCGGCGTGGTGCGCCGTGTGAGGGAGCCTTCGGACTGGGACATGTTCCCTACTTTAGCCAGCGGACCGGACATTTCCCGAACCCATCGCCCGGACCGACCTCAGCCAGGACCGGCATAAGCACTGTACACAGGTGTTTTTATTAGCCAGAGGCAGTTGCTACTCTGGGGGACATGTCCGCATTACTCGTGGTGCTCGTCCCGGTGATCCTCGCGGCTTTCGCCATGCAGATGGAACGCATAGAAGGCCGGGTCCTGCAGGATCGCCATACCGACATCAGCGAAAATTCTCATGCGGGGTAATGTGGGGTGCTAGTCATACTAGATCCTCGGATCGCTCCCAGTGTGATAATTCGGAACTTTAAATGATAAAGTGACCGATTCCACGGTACAGTTGGTACCAAAGACAGCTTGCAGTGCAGACGAGTTCCGACTTCCTCGAAAGCTGCGGCCACACCCGGTCGCGAGAAACAGTTAGATCGAATCCCAACGGTCGGAGATCGCATTGCACACGTACCCCAAGGAGATGCACGTGGAAGGTGTACAGGAGATTTTGTCCCGCGCTGGAATTTTCCAGGGCGTGGACGCCGGAGCCGTTGATAACCTGATCAAGGACATGGAAACTGTCCGCTTTCCTCGGGGAACAACGATCTTTGAGGAAGGTGAGCCGGGTGACCGGCTCTACATCATCACCTCCGGCAAGGTGAAGCTGGCCAGGCACGCCCCCGACGGCCGCGAAAACCTCCTGACCGTCATGGGTCCGTCCGACATGTTCGGTGAACTGTCCATCTTCGATCCGGGCCCCCGCACCTCTTCCGCCGTCTGTGTCACCGAGGTGCACGCGGCGACCATGAACTCCGAGATGCTGCGAACCTGGGTCGGCGACCACCCGGCGATCGCACAGCAGCTGCTGCGGGTGCTGGCCCGTCGTCTGCGCCGCACCAACGCCTCCCTGGCCGACCTCATCTTCACCGATGTCCCCGGCCGGGTGGCCAAGACGCTGCTGCAGTTGGCGAACCGCTTCGGCGCCCAGGAAGGCGGGGCCCTGCGCGTCAACCACGACCTCACCCAGGAAGAGATCGCGCAGCTGGTCGGCGCGTCCCGGGAAACCGTGAACAAGGCCCTGGCCACCTTCGCCCACCGCGGCTGGATCCGCCTGGAGGGCAAGTCGGTGCTGATCGTCGATACCGAGCACCTGGCCAAGCGCGCCCGCTAACATCTGGCCGCGCGCCGGAAAGCCCGACGCCGCCACCAGCCGGTCCATGGGCCGGCTGGTGGCGGCGTTTCAGCTATCCAGGGACGTGGGAGGGGCCGCATCCGGACCACCCACACCCCAGACGATGCGGAAGGTGGTTGCGGCTACTTGTCGCGGTCAGCCAGGTAGCGCAGCGCCACGCGGGTGGACTGTTCGGCTGCTCCCCGCAGCACCGGGTCCACGTCGTCGTACATCTGGTTGACCAGGTCCCCGACCTCGATGTCCCGGCCCCGTTCGGCCCAGATCTCCCGGATCTGCTTCAGCCGGTACTCCCGGCGCTCAATGTACTTGCGGGCGAAGGCGGCCACGTCCTTTCCTTCGGGCCCGTGTCCGGGGAGCAGCGGGATGTCCCGGCCGCGCTCCTCCAAGAGCTGCAGGGTGGCGAGATAATCAGCCAGATCACCATCCGTTTCGGAGATCATGGTGGTGTGTCGACCGGCGATGGTGTCACCGGTGACGATGCCCTCCAGGACGGAGTTGTGGGGCTCGCCGCCCCAGATGAAGAAGCTGGTGCTGTCCGCGGTGTGGCCGGGGGTGTGCACCACCTCGATCTGCGGCGTGACGCCATCCAGGTTAATGATCTCCCCGTGCCGCAGCTTCGCGCCCCCCGCCTCGCAGTAACGGGCGTCGAAGGCGCGGACCGGTGCGCCCGTCAACTGACGGAAGCGGGAAGCGCCATCAGCGTGATCGTGATGGCGGTGCGTCAGCAGCGTCAGACCGACTTCCTGGGCCTTGGAGTGCAGGACATTGAGATGCCCCTCATCCTCCGGGCCCGGATCAATGACGATGCTCTTCTCGTCCTCCGGTGCCCGGATGACCCAGGAGTTGGTCCCCTCCAGGGAGCCGTAGCCGGGGTTGGGGCACAGAACTACTGACGCGGATTCAGTCACCGGCCGAAGCTGGCTGTAAGCAGGATGCTCCATGCATTCCACTCTAGCCGCCGCAACCGATTACGCAGAACTGGAATCCCTAAGCGGAGATCTCGACGACCAGCTCCACCTCAACAGGGGAATTCAGCGGCAGTTCCGCCACTCCAACGGCGGATCGGGCATGCGCCCCCGCCTCCCCGAATACCTCGGCCATGAGGTTGGAGGCTCCGTTGATCACGCCGGGCTGCCCACCGAAGCCGTCTGCGGAAGCGACAAAACCCACGATCTTGAGCACCCGGGTGACCTTGTCGATGCCGACCAGCGCATTCACGGCAGCGAGCGCATTGAGCGCCGCAGTGCGCGCGAACTCCTGTGCGGCGGCCTCGTCCACTTCCGCACCGACCTTGCCGGTGGCGGGCAGCTGCCCCCCGGTGAACGGCAGCTGCCCGGAGGTCCACACCTGGTTACCCACCTGCACGGCAGGCACGTAAGCGGCCACCGGCGCGGCAACCTCCGGCAGGGTGATACCCAGTTCCCGGAGCCGGTCGCTGACCTTGGTCATTACTGAGCCTCCCGCTTGAGGTAGGCGACGGTGTTGTCCGGGTTAGGCCCCGGGACGACGGCGACCAGCTCCCAGCCGTCCTCTCCCCAGGTGTCCAGAATCTGCTTGGTGGCGTGCGACAACAGCGGCACGGTGGCGTATTCCCATTTAGTCATGGAACCCACACTACGTGGCGAGTCACGCCCCGTCAGCCGCACATCCCCACCTGCTGCGCCCGCCGGCGGGAAGGCAGTCAGATGCCGCTGAGCTCTCCACCGGCGGCCAGGTAGCTGGCCCAGTTCTCCACCTCGGGGTTCTTACGCAGTAGCGCGCGCCGTTGACGTTCCGTGAGTCCACCCCACACCCCGAATTCGACGCGGTTATCCAGTGCGTCGGCCCGGCAGTGTTCGAGAACCGGGCAGTGCCGGCAGATGGCTGCGGCCTTCCGCTGCTCTGCGCCGCGGACGAACAAGGCGTCCGGGTCACCTTCGCGGCATTTCGCTTTGGTAACCCATTCTCCGCGATCGACGTTTCCGCCCGCTAATCCGGGACACTCATCGCCGTTTCGCACGAGGGAATCATGCCGTTGGTCACGTTTGAGCGACATTGTCATCTCTACCTCCGTCGTGTGGAACGTAATCAGTAACTTTCCCTTTATGAATATGAGTGTATTCACAGGATTAACACGATGTCGAGGACGTCACACAAAAAGGGGGAATGCCGGGTTCCCCTGCGCGAGAGGTTCTGCGTAGGGTAAAAGGGTGCCAGTCTCAACTTCGCTCAGAAATGTGCTGGCCGCGACCCTTGCCGCGGCCCTCGTCGGTGCTTTGGCCCTCGCCCCGCTTGCGGGGGTTTCGGGGGTGGCGATCGCCCGTACCAACGAGACCATGCAGTCGAACCTCTCAGACATGACCGAGGGGGCGACCCCGACGATCACGACGATGACCGACGCCGAGGGCACTCCCATGGCGTGGGTCTTCGAACAGCGTCGGGTGCCGGTCTCCGGCGAGGAGATCTCCCAACCGATGAAGGACGCGATAGTCGCCATCGAGGACCGCCGCTTTTATGAGCACGAGGGCGTGGACCTGCAGGGCACCGCCCGCGCTGCGGTGACAAACCTGGTTTCCGGTGGGGTGGCCCAGGGCGCCTCCACCCTCAACCAGCAGTACGTCAAGAACTATCTGCTGCTGGTGGATGCCGATACCGAAGAAGAGCAGGCCGCGGCAATCGAGACTTCGATCCCCCGCAAACTGCGTGAGATGCGCATGGCGTCCGAGCTGGACAAGCTGCTGAGCAAGGATGAGATTCTGACCCGGTATCTGAACCTGGTCCCCTTCGGCAACGGTGCCTTCGGCATCGAGGTTGCAGCCCAGACCTACTTCGGTATCCCGGCTTCGGAACTGAGCGTGCCGCAGGCCGCAATGCTCGCGGGCATCCCCCAATCTTCCTCGGCCCTGAACCCGTACACCAACGAAGAAGGGGTCACCGTCCGCCGCAACGACGTCCTGCAGTCCATGGCTGAGACAGGCGTCATCAGCCAGGCGGATGCGGACGCCTACAAGAATGAGCCGCTGGGGGTCCTGGAATCCCCCAATACGCTGCCCAACGGCTGCATCGGCGCCGACGACCGGGGATTCTTCTGCGATTACGCGCTGACCTACCTTGATTCCAAGGGGGTGCCCCGCGAGGAGTTGGCTCGGGGCGGATACACCATCCAGACCACCCTGGACCCTCAGGTCCAGGATGCCGCCCACGAGACGATAGCCGCGAACGTCAACCCGGACACCCCGGGAGTGGCCGGGGTGGTCAATGTCGTGGAACCGGGGCAGAACTCCCGTGACATTCTCGCGATGACCTCCTCCCGGGACTACGGCCTGGATCTGGAGGCCGGGGAGACGATGCTCCCCCAGCCGACCTCCCTGATCGGCAACGGCGCCGGTTCCGTGTTCAAGATCTTCACCGCCGCCGCAGCCATCGAACAGGGCATGGGTCTGGAGACCACACTGAACGTACCCACCCGCTACGAGGCGCGGGGCATGGGCTCCGGCGGCGCCGACAACTGCCCGGCCAACACCTACTGCGTGGAGAACGCCGGCAGTTATCAGCCCCAGATGACACTGACTGAGGCACTGGCGCACTCCCCCAACACCACCTTCGTGGAGATGATTGAGCGGGTCGGGGTCGCCCCGGTCGTGGACATGTCCGTCAAGCTCGGGCTGCGCACCTACGAGGAACCCGGCAGCTACAACGACGACTACTCCATCGCCGACTACATGAAGGAGGCGAACCTGGGGTCCTACACCCTGGGGCCGACGGCCGTGAACCCGCTCGAGCTCTCCAACGTCGGTGCCACGCTGGCTTCCTCTGGCCGGTGGTGCGAGCCGAACCCGATCGATTCGATCACCAACCGCGACGGCGAAGAGGTGCACCTGGAACGCCCCGACTGCGAGCAGGTCATTGACGAAAGTACCGCCGACACCCTGTCCCTCGGCATGAGCCAGGACGCCCGGATCGGTACGGCCCAGGCTGCCGCACAGTCCGCCGGGTGGACCTCTCCGGTGGCGGCCAAGACCGGCACCACGGAGTCCCACCAGTCCTCCGCGTTCCTCGGTTTCAACTCGAACTTCGCCGCCGCCCCCTACATCTACAATGACGGCACCAACACGATGCCGCTGTGCACCTCTCCGGTGCAGCAGTGTGCCAGCGGTGGCCTTTACGGAGGGCTGGAGCCCGCCCGAACCTGGTTCGGCATCGCCAACCAGGTCCCGGAAGCCACGTCCGGCACTCTGCCGGAGCGCAGCGCCGGCATGGCCGGCGAGCCCGGTGTCGCTTCCGACGCCTCGGCCGTGACTCCGGCGCCGGGCGGCGGTGGGGCGGGTGACGACGCCCCGCCCGCCGGCCCCGGCGGTGGTGGTAACGGTGGAGCGGACGGCGACGCTCCTGCGCCACCGCCCGCTCCGGTCCTCCCGGACGTGACCCAGGAAGACATTGACAACTTCACCCGCGACCTCAGAGACGCCTTCGGCATCTGACGTGTCGCCGGTCTGCGGAACTACTAGGCCTGCAATTCGGCCTTGACCTGCGCTGAAAGCCGCTTGCCGTCGACCCGGCCAGCGGCTTTTTCCGTGGCCAGCTTCATGACCTGGCCCATCTGCTTCATGGTCACCGGCTCCCCCTCGTCTGCGGCGACCTCGGCGATGGCCACCTTGACCAGGTCAGCGACCCCGGCGTCATCCAGCTGCTTCGGCTGATAGGCAGTCAGGACCTCCACCTCAGCCAGCTCAGCGTCGGCCAACTCCGGGCGGTCATTCTCCCGGTAAACCTCAGCGGATTCGCGGCGCTTCTTGATCTCCCGGGCGATGACCTTCAGGACGTCATCATCAGTCAGTTCGTGCTTGGTTCCAGTGGTTTCCTCTGCCTGGATCGCAGCCAACAGCATGCGGATGGTGCCGGTGCGTTCCTTCTCTCGGGCCTTCATGGCGGTCTTCAGGTCATCACGGATCTGGGTCTTCAGCTCACTCATGCTTGCCCACGATACTCCGCAGGTAGTCTTGATGAGTGCACTCTATGACGAAGCGAATCTTGACCACGTCCGCCGCAGCGCTGGGCCTGGGAGCAGTCGGCGGTACCGCACTGGCAGCCTGGGGTCACAGCGAACTGAACCGCTTCGAGCTGAAGGACCTCACCGTCGAACTGCTCGCCCCCGGCACACTGCGCGGCGTCCCGGAGTTCCGGATCCTCCATGTTTCGGATCTGCATATGATCCCGCAGCAGCGGACCAAGCAGGCGTGGGTGTCAGCTCTCGACGTGTTGAACCCGGACCTGGTGATCAACACCGGTGACAACCTCTCCGATGAACACGCCGTACCGGATGTCCTGCGCGCCCTCGGCCCCCTGCTCGACCGGCCGGGGCTGTTCGTCTTCGGCACCAATGACTACTTCGCCCCGAGGTTCTCCAACCCGTTGTCTTATATGTTCAAGAAGAAGCGCACTCCCAGCACCGTGGAGTTGCCCTGGCAGGGGATGCGTGCCGCCTTCCTCGAACGTGGCTGGCTCGACGCCAACCAGGCACGCCACGAATTCCAGGTGGGCCCGGTGCGCATTGCCGCCGCCGGCGTCGATGACCCACACCACGACCTGGATGACTACGAAGAGATCGCCGGTGCCCCGAATGTGGACTCCGACCTGTCTCTGGCGCTGCTGCACTCTCCCGAACCCCGCGTGCTCTCCCGGTTCGCCGCAGACGGTTACCAACTCTCCCTCTCGGGCCACACGCACGGCGGGCAGATCTGTCTGCCGAATGGCTCACCGATCGTGACCAACTCCGGCATCGACCGTGAGCGAGCCTCCGGGCTCCACGATTTCCACGGGATGAAGATGCACGTGTCCAACGGCCTGGGAACCTCCAAGTTCGCCCCGGTCCGCCTCTGGTGCCGCCCCTCCGCCACCCTGCTCCGAATCACTGAGCGGCCGGAGTAACGGGAGTTTTCCGAACTGACCTGCTGTTTTGTTTCCTGAGGAGGTTGTCGGCTACAGTAGTGCAAGTGCCACGGGATATGGCGCAGCTTGGTAGCGCGCCTCGTTCGGGACGAGGAGGTCGCAGGTTCAAATCCTGTTATCCCGACCACGGAAATACCCTCCGACTCAGGTTTGAGTCGGAGGGTATTTCGCTTTGCCCGCCCGGGACTCCGGAAACTACGGGCGCCGGGAAATCGGCCGCCGAGAGGGTTCATTCTCAACAAAGCTCCGGATGCGGCTCAGCTGGGGCAGACTGAACCGTCATTGAGACTGACCACACGTCATCCCGTCACCGGAGCCGGTCCCGCCCCTGGCCCAGCTCAGTCACAGCGTTCCGCCGTCCCAGCCCCACCGCCGCAAAGGCGAGCACCGCAACCGCAGCGAGCACCCCGGCACCGAGCCAAACGAGTTGTGGGGCCCCCGCATTGCCGACCGCTGACAGGGCCCCGGTCACGTAGTGCAGCGGGGTCAGCGCGACGATGACTTCCCAGGCCGCCGCGACCTCCGTCCGAGAAGCCGTCTGCCACACCCAGCCCACCAGCCCAACCTGGACGATCGACCAGACCATCGTGAACACGGCTCCCCAACGATCCCCGGCCACGCAGCGGGCGAGCAGCGTCAACCCGGCCGACGCCGCGGTCATCAGGGCCAGTACCGCCACGCCGGCCGCGACGCCCACCGCTTCGACCCCCTGACTGAGCAGGCCGAAGAGCACCCCACTCAACACCACGACACCGACGCCGCCGAGTAGGAGATCGAGCCACCGGCCACGGCCGATATAGGCTGCCGCCACTCCGCCGAGCGCGGCCAACGCCCCGATCAGCAGCGCGTACATCGGTGCCAGTTGGCCGGTGATCTCCGATTCAGCGGCCGCCTGGACCCCCTCCCCCTGGGCGGGCGCCTGCACAGCGGGCAGACTGCGCTGAATGGTGTTCAGCTGATCTTTGTTGGTCTCGGCCATCTGATCGATCCGCTGGGCACCGTCATCGAGCTGACTGACTCCGTCGACTGCCTCGCCGACCCCGCCCTGCAAGGCACCCAGCCCCTCATTGAGCTGACGTGCGCCGTCAGTGGCGGAATAGATGCCGTCATGGAAGCCATAGCCGGGAACCGCGAGCTGGTTGGCGATCTCGCGGGAGCCTTCCTTGAGTTCGGTGAGCTGATCAGTGATCCCACCCGTCAGGTCGACAGCTTCGACCTGGCCCCGGAAGCCAGCGAGGTCCCGTCGCAACTTACCGACCTGGGGGTCCCGGGAATCCGCCAGCTTCCCGTCGATGTCGTCGAGGGCGGTGAGGATCTGCCCCTGCACGGCGCCGAGCCCGACGATCTGGTCGACGGCGCTGCCCACCCCGTCCGCGACCTGGGTCGCACCATCACCCAGCTGGCCGGTGGCCGCCTGCAGCTGCACCAGGCCGTTATGGAGTTCCTGCGCCCCGGCCTTCGCCTCCTCGGTACCCGCGGCCAGATCCCCCGCGCCGTCGCGGAGCTGCCCGGTACCACTCGTGAGTTCATCGGTACCGGTGGTCAGGAAGCCGGCCTGGGTGCCGGCCTCGCTGGCGGCGCGGCGGGCGTCGACAAGTTCAGCGGGGTCGATCCCCGCCGGCCCCTGCGCGACGGGGGCTCCGGCCGGGTGCGCGGCGTCGGACCAGGAACGCTCCAGGCCGGGTCCGGCGACGGCGAGATACACCGCCCCGAGGATCAGGGGAACGACGGCGAGCAAAGCGATTAGGCGGAACCGGAGGGAGCTCATACCCCTGCAACTTATCGATCGGGGCCACTCCCCCTCGGGAGGCGCACCGTGTTTCGCCTGCTAACCTTAACTGGTCTTAACACCCGCCTATTCTGAAGTTTTTACTCCCTTGGGAGAGTGATCGACGCGTGACGCTACCGATTGTGATGGCCCTGGCCGGGGCCGCGGTGGTCCTTTCCCCGCTGCTGGTGCGCCTGATGGACCGGAAGGCGGGGTGGCCGCTGGCCGCGGTGTTCGTGGCCGCGGCGACGGTCCTGGGCACAAGGCTTCCGGAGATCCTGGACGGCCAGCCAGTGACCTGGGAGTTCGTCTGGATACGCGATTTCCTCGCGGCCGGGACAGACGTCTCCCTCTCCCTGCGGGCCGACGCCTTGGGCGCCTTCTTCGCCCTGCTCGCACTGGTCATCGGCGCGGTGGTGTTCGTCTACTCGGCGGCCTACCTGCCGAAACGACAGGGCAACACCAGCTTCTACACGATCATGACGGCTTTTACGCTGGCCATTCTGCTGCTGGTGCTCGCCGACGATGTGGTGGTGCTGTTCATCGGCTGGGAGCTGGTGTCCATCGCCTCCTTCCTGCTGATCGCGCGCTCGGGTTCCGCGGGCGAAGCCGGCTCCGTCCGCACCCTGGTGCTCACCTTCATCGGTGGCCTGACGCTGCTGGCAGCCCTGGCGGTGGCAGCCACCCAGGCCGGCACCACCTCCCTGCAGGGCATCCTGGAAAGTGACGTCTGGGCGCAGCGCCCCGGCCTGACAGCGTTGGTCGCCGTCCTCATCGCCGTTTCCGCGTTCACGAAATCCGCCCAGCTGCCCTTCCACTTCTGGCTGCCGGAGGCGATGGCCGCGGCCACTCCGGTTTCGGCGTTCCTGCACGCCGCCGCCGTGGTCAAGGCCGGTATCTACCTGCTGCTGCGGTTCTCCGCGGTCTTCCACGACGTCGCCGTGTGGAACTGGCTGCTCATCGTGGCCGGCATGGCCACCGCCGTGACCTCCGCGCTGTTCGCCCTGCAGAAGACCGATCTGAAGAAGCTGACCGCCTACTCCACCGTCAGCCATCTCGGTTGGATCGTGGCCACCATCGGCGTGGGCACGCCCTTCGCATTGGCTGCCGCCGTCGTGCACACGATCGCACATGCACTGTTCAAGTCCTCCCTGTTCATGCTGATCGGCGTGATCGACCATGAAACCGGCTCCCGCGACATCCGCCGTCTGGGTGTGATCTGGAAGAAGATGCCGTGGACCTTCGGTTCCGCACTCATCGGTGCGTTGTCCATGGCTCCGATCCCACCGATGCTGGGCTTCGTCTCCAAGGAAGGCATGCTCACCGCGTTCCAGGACGCCCCGATCGGTGACGCCGCCACCTGGGTGCTGCTGATTATCGGCGGCTTCGGTGCCCTACTGACCTTCAGCTACTCCGCCAAGTTCATCTTCGGCGCCTTCCTCGACGGCACCACCGACGACAACGGCCCCGCAAACCAGGAGGTCCACGAGGCCCCGGTGTCGCTCTGGCTTCCGGCTGCCCTGCCCGGTGTGCTCTCGCTGCCACTGGGTTTCCTGTTGGGGATCTTCGACGGCCCGGTCGACTCCATCGTGGCCTCGATCGGCGGACAGGCAGAGACCCATCTGGCGTTGTGGCACGGCATTACCGTCCCGCTGGTGATTTCCCTGGTGGCGATCGCCATCGGTGTGCTCGGCGTGGTCTACCGCCACCGTCTCTGGCCGGCACTGGAATCCCGCCACCTGCTGCCCTTCAACGGCAATGGTGCCCTCCATGGGGTGACCACCGCGGCCGCTGCCCTGGGGCGTGTCCTGGCCGGCATGGCCAACTCCCTCAACCCGTCGCGCCATCTGATCTGGCCGTTCCTGTGCCTGATCGCGCTCATGCTGGTCACCTTGTTCGGCACGACCGGTGTGGACGGAATTCCGCTGGCGCCGCGCGCTGCGGGGCTGGACAACTGGCAGGACCTCGGCCCCTTCCTCATCATCCTGTTCTCCGTCATCGGACTGATCTTCAGCCGCAACCGCATCACCGGTGCCGTGCTGATCGGTACCGCTGGCGTGGGCATGACTCTGCAGATCCTGCTGCTGGGCGCACCGGATGTGGCGCTGACCCAGTTCCTGGTCGAGGCCCTGGTGGTGGTGATCATCATGATGGTGGTGCGCCATCAGCCGGCCAGCTTCCCCAGAGTTTCCCGGTCCCGCACCATCCGCTCCCTGATCATCGCCCTGTTGGCCGGTGCCACCGCCTTCCTCGCGGTGTTCACTCTGCTGGGCCGGCATGACCGTTCCGACATCGCCGAGTGGTACCTGGACAACGCCCCCGAAATCACGGGCGGGAACAATATCGTGGCGACGATCATCGTCGAGTTCCGTGCCCTGGATACCCTGGGTGAGCTCTCGGTGCTGGGCATGGCCGCAATCGTGATCGGTGCCGTGGCCGCCTCCATCCCGCGGATGCAGTTCACCCGTGGCACCCGCCCGCGCCCCTTCGGCCAGTCCCAGCTGAACTCTCTGCCCCTGAAGAAGGGCTTCCAGCTGGTCCTCCCGGTGCTCGGGGTGCTCAGCGTGCTGATCTTCATGCGGGGCCACGCGGACCCGGGTGGCGGCTTCGTCGCCGCCCTGGTCGCCGGCACCGCCATCATGTTCGCCTACGTCAGTCGGGGCCGCGACAGCATCGTCTTCCGCCCGTCCACCCCCTACTGGCTGACCGGCATCGGCATCGTGGTCGCGCTGGCGGCCGGTTTCGTCGGCTACTTCGAGGGTGGTTTCCTCAAGCCGCTCTACGCCGACGCCTTCGGCCAGCACTGGACGACGTCGCTCATCTTCGACGGTGGCATCTACCTCGCGGTGCTCGGCATGCTGACCTCCGCGGTCAATGCCCTGGGCGGCTATCTCAAACCGGGCGCCGGATCCGTCGCGGAACTCGATTATGCCCGTACCGACGGGCCGCTGCCGGGCACCCCGGCGCCGTACATCGGCGAGGACGAGGTTGTCGAACCGTTCCCGGATCCGATCGAACCGAACCCCGACCCCGGCGATGACGGCCCGGACCGCCAGCGGGGCAACACCCATGAGCAGGGGGCTGTCACAGTGCTTGAACAAGGCGACGCCTCCACCGACACCAACCGGAAGGAGACCGGACGATGATCATGGCACTGACTATCGCGGTGCTGGTCACCGGCGCAGTCTTCCTCATTCAGCAACGCGGCATGGTCCGCGTCGTGCTCGGCATGCAGCTGCTCGGCCACGCCTCCAACCTGATTCTGCTGGCCGCTGGGGTGGGCGCCTGGCGCGGAGAGGCCTTTCCGGACCGGTCGGACGTGGCCGATGCCGCTGACCCCCTGCCCCAGGCCTTCGTGCTCACCGCCATCGTCATCGCGATGGCGACCGCCACGATCCTGTTGACCATGGCGGCGCTCGGACGCACCGACGACACCGAGGTCACCGACCCGATCGCCGGTGGCGGCAACCGGGACACCGGAGACACCGAGCTCCACGATTCCCCGTTCAGCACGCTCGGCCGGGCCAACCAGTCCGCCGCGGATTTCGTCGCCGGTGAACGCGCCCGTGGCCGGGCCGGCGAGCTCAAGACCACCCAGAAGGAGAGCCGCCGCTGATGGTTACCCTGCTGCCCCTTTTCGTGGCCGTTCCCCTGGTGTCGTCGGCGCTGGCCGTCATGGCGCCCTGGAAATGGGTCCGCGATCTGCTCCACCTCGCCGTCCCCGCCGCCAGTGTGCTCGCCGGTGTCTGGTTGTTCACCTACACCGCCGAACACGGCACGATGGGCCACAACGTCGGCCTGTTCCAGGGTGGAGTAGCGATCCCCTTCGCCGCGGATGAATTCTCGGCCATCATGATCATCACCACCGGGCTGGTGGCGGTGGTGGCCAACTGGTTCGCCACCGCGGCCGGCGAAACCCGGTCCCGCTACTACCCAGCACTGACGCTGATGCTGGTCACCGGCGTCAACGGCGCGCTGTTGACCGCGGACCTGTTCAACTTCTTCGTGTTCATCGAGGTCATGCTGCTGCCCTCCTACGGGTTGATCGCAATGACGGGCACCGGCGCCCGGCTGGCCGTCGGCCGCACCTTCGTGCTGGTCAACCTCGCGGCATCCACCCTGCTGGTGGCCGGTGTCGGTTTCGTCTACGGCGTGACCGGCAGCGTGAACATCGCCGCCCTGCAGGGTGTGGCTGCGGGCAACGGCCCGGCGGTCGTGGCCATGGGCATGGTGATCGTCGCGATCGCCACCAAGGCCGGCGTCTTCCCGGTGCACACCTGGTTGCCGCGCACCTACCCGGGCACCTCCGCGGCTGTGATGGGGTTGTTCTCCGCCCTGCACACCAAGGTCGCCGTGTACATGCTCTTCCGCATCTACGTCATGATCTTCGATCTGGATGAACGCTGGAACCTGCTGATCATCGTGGTCATGGTGATCTCCATGATGATCGGCGGTTTCGCCGGACTGGCCGAGAACTCGATCCGCCGTGTGCTGGCCTATCAGATGGTCAACGGCATGCCGTTCATCCTGGTCATGCTCGCGTTCACTACCGGGGATCCGCAGCGGGCGCTGGCCGCCGGGCTACTCTACGCGCTGCACCACATGATCACCGTGGGTGCTCTGGTACTGAGCTCCGGCGCGATCGAGGAAACTTACGGCACCGGGGTGCTGCGGAAACTCTCCGGACTCGCCCGGCGCGATCCCCTCGTGGCAGCGGTCTTCGCCGCCGGCGCCTTCTCGGTGGTCGGTTTCCCACCGTTCTCCGGGCTCTGGGGCAAGGTCTTCATCGTGATGGAGGCTGCCCGTGCCGGGGACTGGCGCTCCTGGGTCGTCATCGCGGCGATCATCATCGCCAGTTTCGCGGCCCTCCTGGCCATGCTCCGGGTCTGGCGCACCGTCTTCTGGGGCCGCCCGATGCAGGGAGTTCCGGACACCCTGCGGGTCCGCGGCTCCCTGATCGCCCCAGCCGCCACTCTGATCGTGGTCTCGGTGGCCATGTTCGTCTTTGCCGGACCACTCATCGACGCCGTGCTGACCGCCACCGAAGGACTCCTGGACGTCGAGGGCTACCAGCAGTCCATTCTGGGCGAGGACCCTGTCGGGGTGCCCGACATGTCCGACCTGCAGGGAGGAAATTAACCCATGCATGTACTGATCTACATCCCCTGGTTGATCAAGGAGATCTTCGTCAGCGGCTGGGGTCTGGTCATGGCGGCGTTCCGCCGCGACGCCGGAATCCACCCGGTAGTGATCCACTATCCGCTGCGTGTGACCGGCGATTGGCAGATCTTCTGGTTCTCCACCTCGATCACCATGACCCCGGGAACGCTGTCGATGGGCTTCCGTGATCCGGTCCGGGAGGGTGACCCCCGGATCCTGCTCGTGCAGGCGGTGCAGGGAACGGATCCCGTGGAGGTGATCGAGTCCCTGGCTGACATGGAGAACCGTCTGGTCCCGGCGGTCCGCCCGATTGACCACGGTGTCCCCGGGCAGGGACCGACGACCACGCTTGGCGAGCGCTACTATTCCTACCCAGATCCTCCCACTGACCGGAAGGTGGATGACCGTCCATGACCGCATTCCAGATGATCCTGGTGGCTGCCGGCGTAATCATGCTGATCTGCCTGTTGGCGAGCATGGTGCTGATCTTCCGCGCGAGGGACTTCCTGACCCGCACGGTGGTCTCTGACGTGGTGTTCTATACGATGATCGCGATCTTCCTGGTCTGGAGCATGGACAATCAGACCTCCATCGCCTATGAGATCGTGATTCTGGCGGCGCTGGTGGCCGGTGTCCTGCCGACCATCTCCATGGCCCGCATGATCTCCAAGGGAAGAAGGTAGCCCAGTGACCATCTCTGAAATCATCGTGGCCATCCTTGTCATCATCGCCACCGTGTTCACCGCTGCCACGACGTCCTCGATCTGGCGGGCCCCGGACGCGTTGACCCGGGTGAACCTGCTGGGCACCACGGTCAGCTGCGCCGTTCCGATCCTGATCGTGGCCAAGCTGATCAGGGACTGGACCACCTCCGGCTTCGACGCCAACAACCTGGTGCGCGCGATCATCGCGATCGCCGCGGTGTGGATCATCGCCGCGGTGGGCAGCTTCGTCATCGGGCGCTCCATCTACGGGGTGACGGTCGTCGACGTGAAGGCCGGCGAGTCCACTGAAGACGGTTCCGAGCCCGCGAACTTCTGACTGGTCCCCGGGGTTCCCGTGCCGGGCTCACGTCTGCGCCGGGATTTTCCGTGGTGGGCGCTGCCGGTACGGGGCGCGGTCGCCAGTTCCGTATCCCCTGATCACCGTGTCAGAGAAGAACGCGTTCTTCAGTTAGACCAGCAGGTCCGTCTGTACCACCCGTTCGACTGACCTCGGTCGGGTAGGAGCACTGTGAACTTCGGCCGCGGACTCATCAGCTTAGGTAGCATCAGTCAGGCAGCGCACTTTCATGCCGCGCGTCACATTTTCTCCGCCATCCTGCGCAACCAAAGGATCCGTATGCGTCTCAAGTCTCTTGCTGCCGTCGCCCTGACCAGTGCACTTGTCCTCGGAGGCACCACCGCCACCGCGAACGCCCAGGTCAGCGCACCCTACCCGAGCTCCCAGATCGAGATCCCGCAGGAGTTCGTCAACAGTGTCCAGAACTTTGTGCCGGGCCTGCCCTCTGATCAGGCCGAAGCCGGCCTGCAGGTGGTCACCGCCTGGCTCGCCCTGGGCGTGGGTAGCTCCGTCCTCAATCTCGGCAGCTCCGCTCTGGGCCTGGGGTCCAGCGTGCTCACGTCCTCCCTCTGAGCTGGTTACCTCAACTGCGCAGCACCCGCAGATCTCCCCGACTCGGCCAGCACCGGCTGAGACGGGGATTGTTTTCCCCTGCGCCAGCCCCGCGGCAGCGTGATGCCCTCTCCGAGAGGCCACCACGCCGAAACCCTCCGGTACCGTGCTGGTGTCGCATCAGGTGCCGGAGGGTCGGTGGTCCAGGTTTTCGCGATCCCCGGGTCTGCTGGCGAGAGGACTGTGGTTTAGCCCAGTCCCGCCTCGATGTCTGCCTCCCCACGCAGGGCCTTCGAGACCGGGCAGAACTCGTGTGCCTCCTGAACCAGGCTGGCGGCGTTGTCGATCTGCTCCTGATTCTTGAACTTGGCCTTGATCACCCCGGAGAGCCGGAATCCCTCGCCGGAGGGGTCCTTGTTGATGCTGAAGTCCGCGGTGACCTCTGGCTGATGGGCGGAGACATCAACGTCATGGTTCTTCATGATCAGCTGAAGCGCGCCATTGAAACATGCGGACCAGGCTGCGGCGATCAGGGCTTCCGGGTTCACCCCGGCGCCATCGCCACCCATCTCCTTCGGGGGACGGACGTCAAAATCGATGTTGCCGTCGCCTTCCACGTGGCCGTCGCGGCCGCCACCGGTGGACGTAACGGATGCGGTGTAGAGCTTTTCTGCCATGGTATTTCTCCTCCGTGGTATATGTGTCGACTGTCACGCCCCAGGGTAACGAAGATACCGTCGTCAGGTCGGTCTTCTTCCGGATACCCGGGAGTAAGCTGCAGCGGGAAACCCGGTGGCACTCCCCGCATTCTGCGGCGAGCGCCACCCCGTCCGCTGTTGTGGTGGGAGAAATACCGAAGGCCCGGTCCTCCACCTACGGGGCTGCGAGGTGATGGACCGGGCCAATCAGGGCCGTCGGGCCTGGAAGTTCTCCAGGCGCCTGACGGCGGGTTGTGGCTGGGCGGGTACTGACTACTTGGTCGAGGTGGTGCCGGACTCCGGGTCGTGCGGCTCGCGCTCGGCCTTGAGCTCGGTGAACAGCTCCTTGACGCGCTTGCCGAGGTTCTCGTCGACCTGGGTCCAATACCAGTAGACGCGCTCCTCGACCTCGGGGGTCACGCCGACCATGGCACGGGAGATGTTGCCGGCCAGACGTTCCTTTGCCTCGTCATCGAGCACCTCACGGTAGAGGGTGCCGGGCTGGACAAAGTCACCGTCCTCCGGGTGCTCGACGTAGGCGGCACGAACCAGGTCGTTGCCGTGGGAGTCCGGTGCGACGTAGACATCGTCAGCCCGGCCCAGGGTCTCCCCCGAGGAGGAGTTCTGGCCGTTGTCCAGGTAGCCCTGCCCCTTGCTGTGGCGGTTCGGTGAGTAGGTCGGCTGCTCCTCGTCATTGAACAGGAAGTTCATGCTGCCCTCGTGCGAGTAGGTGTTCACCGGGTGCAGGGGCTGGTTGACGGGGAGCTGACGGTAGTTCGGCCCGATGCGGTAACGCTGCTGGTCGGCGTAGGCGAACACGCGTGCCTGCAGCATCTTGTCCGGGGAGATTCCGACGCCGGGAACCAGGTTGCCCGGGTCCAGGGCGATCTGCTCAATCTGGGAGTGGAAGTTGATCGGGTTGCGGTTCAGGACGAAGTAGCCGACGTCGATCCGCGGGTAGTCCTCCTTGGACCAGGTCTTGGTCAGGTCGAAGGGGTTGAAGCGGTAGGTCTCGGCGTCCTTGGCCGGCATGATCTGGACCTTGACGTCCCAGATCGGGTAATCGCCGCGTTCGATGGCCTCGAAGAGATCCTTGCGGTGGAAGTCGGCGTCCTTGCCCGCCATTTCCTCGGCCTCGGCGTCGGTCCAGTTGTGGACTCCCTGGCGGGAGATGAAGTGGTACTTCACCCAGAACGCCTCGCCGTCCTTGTTGATCCACTGGAAGGTGTGCGAGCCGTAACCGTTCATCTCACGCTGGGTGCGCGGGGTGCCGCGGTCTCCCATGAGGTAGGTCACCTGGTGCGCGGACTCCGGCGTGCGGGTCCAGAAATCCCACTGCATGTCGGCGTCACGCAGACCGGAGGCGCCGGTGCGGCGCTGGGAGTGGATGAAGTCCGGGAACTTGATGGCGTCACGGACGAAGAAGATCGGCGTGTTGTTGCCGACGATGTCGTAGTTGCCCTCTTCGGTGTAGAAGCGCATGGCGAAGCCGTGAACGTCGCGCCAGGTGTCGGGAGAGCCCTTCTCACCGGCGACGGTGGAGAAACGGATACCCATCGGGGTGACCTTGCCGGGTTGGAAGAGGTCAGCCTTGGTGTACTGGGACACGTCCTCGGTGATGTGCAGCTCACCGAAGGCACCGTTGCCCTTGGCGTGCGGGATGCGCTCCGGGACGTTCTCCCGGTTGAAGTGGGCCAGCTTCTCAATGAGGTGAATGTCATTGAGGATGGTGGCACCCTGCTGACCCTGGGTCACCGAGTGGTTCTCCGAGGGAACCGGTGCACCGTTGTGACGGTGGGTCAAGCCATGCTCGGGCTGGACGAGGCCCCGATTCAGAACCTGATCGACTGCAGAGTTGTCATTAGTCACTGCTATCTCCTCTTGAAAGTCTTGGCTTATGGATGAAGTCTGATTGATAGCTTACATAGATTTTGTGAGTCGTGCAACTGTCACGCCTTCTTTTCTACCCCGGAAGCTCGTCTCTTGCATGGTGGCTGACCTGGGAAGACCCATTGGCCTGGTATTCTCGACTGTCGTGGGACAACACTCGGAGCGCGATGATGACAGGGTCACCGAGCTAGCGCTGGCCGCCGGTCGCGGTGACCGTGTCGCGCTCACCGAGTTCATCAGGTCCACCCAGGACGATGTCTGGCGTCTCCTGGCCCATCTCGGCGGCCGGGACATCGCCGACGATCTCACCCAGGAGACCTACCTACGGGTGATGGGGGCCCTGCCCCGCTTCGCCGCCCGCTCCTCCGCGAGGACCTGGCTGCTCTCCCTGGCCCGGCGGGTCTGGGTGGATAATATCCGGCACGACATGGCCCGCCCCCGGAAATCCGCCACCGAATACGAGGACGTGGCGGACACCATGGCCGCTCCCCGGGACCGTTCCTCTTCCTGGTCCGAATGGATCGACGTCCGCACGCTTATCGACGCCCTGCCCGGCGAACGCCGCGAAGCCCTCATCCTCACCCAGGTGCTCGGCTACACCTATGACGAGGCAGCCAAGATCGCGGGCGTGCGCGTAGGCACGATCCGCTCCCGCGTGGCCCGGGCACGCAAGGATCTGATCGAGGCCACCAACCGCACGGAGAAGCGCGGGGAGAAGTAGCGGATCAGCGGCGTCTCCGGAAGAACACGCCACACGATTCCAGACTGTGGTCCTGGCGCCACCTTCAACACCGGAGGAGCCCGCGCAAGTTTTCCCTCAACTCCCAGCCGATGCCCTGAAAACCACGCAAAAACCGCCCCCACACACGTGGGGGCGGTTCAGGAGGGGAAGGAGAACTACACCAGCAGCTCCGCGATCTGGATCGTGTTCAGGGCAGCGCCCTTGCGCAGGTTATCGCCGGAGACCACGAAGACCAGTCCCTTGTTGTCGTCGACGGTCTGATCCTGGCGGATGCGGCCGACCAGCGACTCATCGCGGCCGGTGGCGGCCAGCGGCGTCGGCACGTCCACCACGGCGACGCCCGGGGCGTCGGCGAGCAGCTCGCGGGCGCGCTCGGGAGTGATCGCATTGTCGAACCCGGCGTGGATGGTTAGGGTGTGGCCGGTGAAGACCGGTACACGCACGCAGGTGCCGGAGACCTTCAGGTCCGGAAGTCCCAGGATCTTGCGGGACTCGTTGCGCAGCTTCTGCTCCTCGTCGGTCTCCTCGGAACCGTCGTCAACGACGTTGCCGGCCAGCGGCAGGGCGTTGAAGGCGATCGGGGCGACGTAGGGACCCAGCTCATCGGTGGGCATGAGGGAGCCGTCGTTGACCAGGTCGACGTTGTGCTCACCGATCTCTGCGGCCTGCTTGGCCAGAGCCTCCACGCCGGCCAGCCCGGAGCCGGAGACCGCCTGGTAGGAGGAGATGTTGAGGCGGTTGAGGCCGGCCTCCTCGTGCAGCACGCGCAGCACCGGCATGGCAGCCATGGTGGTGCAGTTCGGGTTGGCGATGATCCCCTTGACCAGGTTCTTCGTCTGAGCGGGGTTGACCTCGGACACGACCAGCGGCACCTCGTCATCCTTGCGCCAGGCGGAGGAGTTGTCCACCACGGTCGCCCCTGCGGCAGCGAAGACGGGGGCCCACTCCCGGGAGGTGGAGCCACCCGCGGAGAACAACGCGACGTCCACGTCGGCGACGGATTCCTCGGTGATCTTGGTCAGATCCTCAACCTCAATCTCCTGTCCGCGGAAAGTCAGGGAGGTTCCGGCGGAACGGGGGGAAGCGAAGAAGCGGAACTTGTCGGCCGGGAAGTTACGCTCCTCGAGGAGAGTACGCATCACGCGACCGACCTGGCCGGTGGCACCGACGACTGCGACAGTGGTCATCAGACGTTGCCCTTTCATGAGATCGTGGATTTCTCCGTTGATTCTACGCACTTGCTGGGGCAACTCAATGCCGGGGGACCGGCAGGTACCCTTTCGGGCTACTTTCGGAACCTCGACGTCCGGAGGCAGAACGTCCCCTCCTGCCGCACCCTGGACCAGCGGTAGCGCAAGGCATACGTAAGTTGCGGCCAAAAACCGACCGGAATCCGCAGATTTCGACGGTAACTTACGTATGAGTTGCAGATCCGCCCGCTCCCCGCGAACACCGCCACAGTTCTCCGGACAACGCGAACGCCGGCCCCACCCCTTCGATGATCAGGGGTGGACCCGGCGTGGGTCCGGAAAACTACCGGCCGGTGCCGGCGTAGACGACGGCCTCTTCCTCGCCGCCCAGCTGGAACTTCTCGTGCAGCACGCGGGTGGCCTCATCGAGGCCGGCCTCGCGGATGACCGCGGTGATGCGGATCTCCGAGGTGGTGAACATCTCGATGTTGATGCCGGCGTCGCGCAGTGCCTCACTGAATTCAGCGGTCACGCCGGGGTGGGACTTCATCCCGGCGCCGACCAGGGAGACCTTGCCGATCTGGTCGTCGTAGAGGACGTTGTTCCAGCCCTGCTTCTGCTGCAGTCCCTTGAGCAGCTCAACGGCGCGGGGACCGTCGGAACGCGGGCAGGTGAAGGTGATGTCGGTGGTGTTGTCCTTCAGGGAGGAGACGTTCTGGAGCACCATGTCGATGTTGATCTCGGCGTCGGCCAGCGCCCGGAAGACCTTGGCGGCCTCCCCCGGCTCATCGGTGATGCCGAGGACGGCGATCTTGGCCTCGGACTTGTCGGTGGCTACACCGGTCAGGACTGCTTCTTCCACGGGAATATCCTCCATTGAACCGGACACGAGGGTGCCGGGGTCGTTGCTATAAGACGATCGGACGCGCAGGGGCACGTTGAATGCGCGCGCGTACTCAACGCTGCGCAGCACCAGGATCTTCGATCCCACGGCTGCGAGCTCGAGCATCTCCTCGAAGCAGAGCTTCTCCAGCTTCTTGGCGTTGGGCACGATGCGCGGATCGGCGGTGTACACGCCGTCGACATCGGAGTAGATCTCACAGACGTCGGCGTTCAGCGCCGCAGCGAGAGCCACCGCGGTGGTGTCGGAACCGCCGCGTCCGAGCGTGGTGACGTCTCGGGTGTCCTTGTTCACGCCCTGGAACCCGGCGACGATGCAGACCTTGCCCTCATCCAGGGCCTCCTGCACCCGCCCCGGGGTGACGTCGATGATGCGGGCGTTGCCGTGCCGCTCGGTGGTCAGCACCCCGGCCTGGGAACCGGTGAAGGACTGTGCCTGCGCTCCCAGGGACTCGATCGCCATGGCCACCAGCGCATTGGAGATGCGCTCACCGGCGGTGAGCAACATGTCCATCTCACGTGCCGGCGGAACCGGGTTCACGGCTGCCGCGAGCTCCAGCAGCTCATCGGTGGTGTCCCCCATTGCGGAGCAGACGACCACCACATCATTGCCCTGTTTCTTGGTGGCGACGATCCGTTCCGCTACATTACGGATCCGTTCCGCGCTCTCCAGCGAGGAACCGCCATACTTCTGTACGACCAGTGCCACCGGCGGGCCGCCTTTCGTGTCGGTTATCTTTACCGAAACCATATTATCGTCCCAACCCTGCGGCTGGGGCGCGGGTGTGAAGACCCGGCAAACGGGGGTACCTGCACTAGAATCCCCACAGTGCCTTCGAACTTCATTGCCGTGCTTTTCGCACTCTCCTCCGCGTTGACCATTGCGTGGGGGACGGTCGTGCGACACCGCATCGCAGGTTCCGCACCCGATGACGGGACCATCAAAGGCTCTCCCCTGTGGGCCGCGATTTCCCGCCCCCTGTGGTGGGCAGGCACCGGCACCGCCTTGATCGGCTACGGCCTGCAAGTCATCGCCTTGGGCTTCGGTACCCTGCTCGTGGTTCAGCCGATTCTGGTGCTGTCGCTGATGTTCACCCTGCCGCTGGCCGCCTGGTACGACAAACGCCACATCAACCCGCGGGAGATGGCGTGGGCCGCGATCCTGACTGTGGCCGTGGGGGTCCTGGTCATCCTCGGCCGGCCCGCCGCCGGTGACCCGCAACCGCCCCTCGGTCGCTGGCTGCCGGCCTTGATCATCGGTGCAGTGCTGATGATTCTCATCGACCGGGTAGCGCAGTACCGCCCCCGCAACCAGAAGGCCCTGCTGCTGGGCATCGTCACCGGCGCCCTCTTCGGCTATGTGGCGGTGATCTCGAAGTCCGTGGTGGACATCTTCATTCAGGACGGGATCCCCGGCCTGATCTTCAACTGGGAACTCTGGGGGCTGATCCTCGGCGCCACACTCGGCACCATCGTCCAGCAGTACTCCTTCAACGCCGGTGCGCTGCGAACCTCACTGCCCGCCATGACCATCACCGAACCCCTCGTCGCCTTCACCCTCGGCTACCTGGTGCTCGGGGAGAAGTTCACCGTGGACACCACTCTCGGCTGGCTCAGCATGGGGCTGGCACTGATCGCGATGATCATCTCCACCGTCATCCTCTCCCGGCGCAGCGTCTGACACCCCCGCTTATCGACGCCGCGGTGGCCCCGCTCCGCCGGTACCGCACGGTGAGCACGGTCCCTGCCGAGTAGCCAACCGGCTAACCCGCCCCTGCACCCTCCCCGCCCTCGACACGCACCCCATTTCATGTTGTAGGCTGTGCCACATGACGCAGCGAGCTCTCCTTCTTCTTCGCCGCGGCGGGTCCCAGTAGGTCGAAAAACACGGCCGGCACCCCGTCGCGGAGTTTGGTGTCGCCGGTCGTGGACCCGCAGCAGCGCTACAGTCGTTTTGTAGCCGCAACTTCACGAAGGATGATTAACCGCTATGTCTCCCAACGATTCTTTTATCTCCGCTCCCTCTGAGATCCGCACTCCGTCCGGCCCGCGCCGCGAGGGGCAGCCCGCCTGGAACAAGCAGCGTAACTCCGCCATGCCGGTGGACCGCTACCTGCCGTTCGCCGAAGAGGTCGAGGACATCACCCTGCCGGACCGCACCTGGCCCGACAAGAAGATCACCGTTGCCCCGCAGTGGTGCGCGGTGGACCTGCGTGACGGCAACCAGGCCCTGATCGACCCGATGTCGCCGGAGCGCAAGCGCCGCATGTTCGAGCTGCTGGTGAACATGGGCTACAAGGAGATCGAGGTCGGCTTCCCGTCGGCCTCCCAGACGGACTTCGACTTCGTCCGGGAGATCATCGAGAAGAACATGATCCCCGAGGACGTCACCATCCAGGTACTGGTGCAGGCCCGTGAGCACCTGATCCGCCGGACCTTCGAGGCCTGTGAAGGCGCCCCGAACGTCATCGTCCACTTCTACAACTCCACCTCTGAACTGCAGCGTCGCGTCGTCTTCCGCAAGGACAAGCCGGCGATCAAGAAGCTGGCCACCGACGCCGCCGAGTTGATCAAGACCGTCGCCGAGGACTACCCGCACACCAACTGGCGCTGGCAGTACTCCCCGGAATCCTTCACCGGCACCGAGCTGGACTTCGCTCTGGAGGTCTGTGACGCCGTGGTCGACATCATGGAGGCCACGCCCGAGAACCCGATGATCATCAACCTGCCGTCCACGGTGGAGATGATCACCCCCAACGTCTACGCGGACTCCATCGAGTGGATGCACCGCAACTTCAAAAAGCGCGACGCCATCATCCTGTCGCTGCACCCCCACAATGACCGCGGCGAAGGTGTGGCCGCCGCGGAGCTGGGTTACCTGGCCGGAGCGGACCGCATCGAGGGCTGCCTGTTCGGCAACGGCGAGCGCACCGGCAACGTGGACCTGGTGACCCTGGGACTGAACATGCTGACCCAGGGAGTGGACCCGCAGATCGACTTCTCCGACATCAACAAGATCCGGCAGACCGTCGAGTACTGCAACCAGCTGCGGGTCCCCGAGCGCCACCCCTACGGCGGCGAGCTGGTGTTCACCGCCTTCTCCGGCTCCCACCAGGATGCCGTCAACAAGGGACTGGACGCCATGGCCGCCCAGGTCAAGCCCGGCGCGAACAACACCGAGGTCACCTGGGATGAGCTGCAGGGCACCACGTGGGAGGTACCCTACCTGCCGATCGACCCGAAGGACGTCGGCCGTGATTACGAAGCCGTGATCCGCGTGAACTCCCAGTCCGGCAAGGGCGGCGTCACCTACATCATGAAGACCGATCACGGCCTGAACCTGCCACGGCAGATGCAGGTGGAGTTCTCCGGCGTCGTCCAGGCCGTCACGGATTCGGAGGGCGGCGAGGTCAACTCCAAGAACATGTGGGACATCTTCGCCACCGAGTACCTGGACCGCTCCGAGACCATCGAGCTGATCTCGGTGAAGGTGGACAACGCGGAAACCGAGGAGGATGTCTCCAAGGTCACCGCCCACGTCACCGTCCGCGGGGAAGAGATCACCGTCACCGGTGAGGGCAATGGTCCGGTCGCCGGCTTCGCCAATGCCCTGGAGAAGGTCGACATCGACGTCGAGGTGCAGGACTACTCCCAGCACTCCCGGAGCTCCGGTGATGATGCCGAGGCAGCGGCCTATGTCTTCGCCGAGGTCAACGGCTCCGCCTCCTGGGGCGTGGGCATCGCCGGCTCCATCACCTACGCCTCACTGAAGGCCGTGACCTCCGCGATCAACCGTTCCCTGGCGCTGGAACCCTCCCGACTGGGCGGCGGCGTCTAAACCGGAGACTCCTCACCCGGAGAATGGCACAGCCGGTCCCGTTCCACCATGGAACGGGACCGGCTGTGCGGTTTGTCGTCCTGCGCTGCGGTCCGGTCTACTGCCCGGCGGTCAGGGACGCCACGGACTGGTCATAGAGGTCCCGGAGGGAACGTACCGCCGGATCATGCCAGCGCTTCTCCACCATGCTGATCGGCAGCAGGGTCACTTCTCCCTCCGGGTCCCACAGCACGATCTCAATGGTGTCGGACTTCCGCAGGCCAGCCCAGTCCAGGTCGTGGTCCATCGCCAGTTGCTGGCCGAAGGCCACGGCGTAGAGGTGGATGATCTTCCCCGGCTCCGGACGGGAGTGCTGGGGCTGGCTGGACCACTCCTCCCGGGCCTCCTCGAAGGCGTCGGAAAGGGTGTCGATGCTGTCGAGGTAACCCTTGGCCTCCGCGGTGGCCATGAGGTTCTCCAACCAGGCGTCCTCCGCGGAGCTCAGGGCGACCACCTGTGGGCGGGCGCCGTTACCGGTTTCTGGTGCGTTCGTGGTCTCCATGCTGTGCACGGTAGTGCCGCCACTCACAGATTGCGAGGTTCTCGGCGCCCACCACGCCCGTGTGGGGTGGCGGCGCCGGACACCACGGCGTCGTGAAGCGGGCTGCACCCCTGCGCAGACACGGCACGGCCGGGGAGTGTCTGCGGGAATGCCGCGGCGAACTAGACTCGGAACAATGAACCAGCAAGTCAGCTCCGCAGCCCACGGTGATGCCGCCGAATCCCCGCAGGCCGCCGAGCGGGAGGCCCAACGCGACGCCGAACGGCAGGAGCGCGCCCGGCGGCGGCAGGCGGCCGTGGCGGCGTTTCCCTATGTTGCGGTCCACCTGCTGACCTCCGGAATTCATCCGGCGACGTCGCGGGTGATCGCGGTCGATGCGGTGACGTTCAACGACGCCGGTGAGATCGGCGAGGACTTCCATGCGGTGCTCAACCCCGGGGAGAATCCGGGACCGTTCCACCTGCACGGCCTGCAGCCCGGGGAGATCGCCGCGGGCAAGACCTTTTCCCAGGTACTCAAGCCGCTCGGCCGGTTGCTCGACGACCGCACCCTAGTGGTCCACGACGCGTCCCAGACCTGGGGGTTCCTCGTCGCCGAGGCCCGGCGTGCGATGAATGCCGCCGCGCGGGCCAACCGTTCGAAGCGGCGGGGCCGGTCCCGGCGGCGTCGTCACCGGGTGGGGCATGTGCCGCGCCCCGCCGCGGTCGTGGACACCCTGGCCACCGCGCGGCGCCAGGGGGTGCAGCTGGCGGACACCCGCCCGGCCGGTCTGGCGGCGGCGCTGCACCTGGAGGCGCCGTCACCGGTGGCGTCGGTGGAGCGGGCCTGCCGCGAGGAAGCTGAGGTCACGCGGGAGATCACCGAACTGATCGTGGATATTCACCTGCTCCAGCGGGAGCGTGGGGAGGTGGCCAGCCGCTCACCGCAACAGCTGCGGGCCGACCAGTTCGGGCTGCAGCGCACGACGGTGCGGGTCGACGCCGTGGAGGCCCCCCGGCCCCTCGACAATCCCGGCCCGTACGTGCCGGGACATCCTCTGCGCAAGGGCATGGAGGTGGTGGTCGCCCCCGAGATCGAGATGGATCCGGACGAGATCATCGCCGCGTGTCTGCGGGAGGAGTTGGCCTACTCCGAGAAGCTGACCCGGCAGACGTCGGTGGTGGTGTGCAACCAGACCCGGGAGTTGACGGGCAAGGCGATGCACGCTCAGCGCAAGGGTATCCCCCTGCTCTCCGACACCGAGTTCATGGCCGCCGTGCGTCAGGTCAGCGGCGGAGGCCGGCGCGAGAGCTGACCCGCCATGGACCTCGACGGCTACCGTGTGCCGCTGCCCCGCCGGTTCTGGCGGACCCCGGCGCCGCCGCCCGGGGAGCTGAGCGTGCATGCCGTGCCCGTGGCAGCGGCGCTGCCCCTGTTGGACGGCGGGGTGCGGCACCTGGGCGAGGCCGAGCTGCGTCAGGCCACCCGCCCCGCCGCGCCGGCGACCCAGCAGCTGCGGCTGGCGTCCCACCTGCTGCTGCGGCGGCTGCTGGCCGAACGGCTCCGGGTGGCGGACTCGGCGCTGGTGTTCACCCGCGCTGCCGGTCGCCTGCACCTGCGGACCGCCGGGGAGATTGTCCCGGTGCCGCAATTTTCCCTGTCCCGCAGTTCCGGGCTGATCGCGGTGGCGATCAGCCCGGAAGGGGTGGGGGTGGACGTGGAGGACCTGCAGACCCCCGCGGAGGCGCGGTTATTACTGGCCACCTTGCACGAGTCCGACCAGCGGCGGCTGTCGCGGCTGCCCGGCCCCCTGCAGGCCCGGGCCGTGACTGCCGCTTGGACCCGCAAGGAGGCCGGACTCAAGGCGTTGGGGACAGGGTTGAACCGCGATCCCGCCCGGGACCGTACCGGAAGCCGACGCCGTCCGCTGGGGCCGCCGGGGGTTCAGGTGGCTCAGCTGACGCTCCCCCGGCCCCGGCGGGTTGAGCTCGCCGTCGCCTGGCGGGGCTGAGCACCCGTGGGGACTTAGTCCCGCCGTTCCGGGACACCCGGGGCGGCGGAGCCGTCGTTTCGCCGGTGGCGGCCCTCCGCCAGGCTGGGCGGATCGCCGATTCGGCTGGCTCGGGCCTGTCTCGGGACGGTGCCCGGGGCCGGCTGCGGAATGAGGCGGGTGGGGATGTCACTGGCCTTGGCCACGAGCAGTTCCAGTGGGCCCTGCCGGTTCATCAGGGACCAGCCGTAGGCGAAGGCGGTGCCAGCCACGAGCTGCACGATAAACCACAGCCATGCCGCACCCTCGAAGAAGCCCAGGGACAGGAAGGCCAGGTGCCCCACGTACAGGGTCAGCGTCATGCTGCCGAGCCGGGCCAGCGGGGTGAGGACACTGCGGATGACCCGGCAGAGCAGCAGAGTGGCGCCGAGCACTGCCAGGGCCAGGCCCATGGTGTGCACCAGTGAGAACGGGGTGTTGGTGTGCGGGGAGGCGACCGTCAGCCAGGCCAGGGAGGTGGTGGGCAGATCGCTGTCCTCGGCGCCGCGGTAGATGGCGCTGAGCACATCCCACATGGTGACGTCGACGTGGGAGTAGAGCATCCGTTCCCACCCGCCGAGGTACCAGATGGACAGGTAGGAGGCCCCCTGCCCGAGCAGGGCAAGCAGGATCCCGTAGCCGAGCAGGTTGAGCTGCACCGCGATGCGGCCGAGTGCCAGACGTCCCACGAGCAGACCGACCAGGACATAGACGAACCAGGTGGCCGTGGGATAGTTGCCGGTGAACAGCAGGGTCTCCACTACCGCCAACGGCTGTGCTGTCAGGTCACTCAGCTGAATGACCTCCAGGGGGGAGAACAGCTCGGCGCCCCGGACGAAGTAAGCCACCAGTGGAGCGAGGACCGTCACGCCCACCGCCCACATCGCCAGCGTCCGTTTGCGCACCCCGAGGAAGGGCACCGCCATCAGGAAGAGCAGACCGTAGTAGGGCAGGATGTTGTAGACCGGTGGGTCGATGATCTGGTTGACGGCCAGACCGATGCCGAAGACCATCGCGGCCCGGACGATGAGTTTGCCGCGCTGCCCCGGGATCCGCCGCCCCGGCACCTGCGCATGACCACCGGAGATCAGGGCCAGGCCGACGCCTGCGAGGACCGCGAACAGGGCCGCCGCATTACCCGCGGCCAACCACCACACCAGGGTGGATTCCTCGGTGTCCTGGTTCCAGCTGGGCAGGGTGTGCACGGCGACCATGCCCAGCAGGGCCAGGCCACGGGCGACGTCCAGGCCCACCATCCGCTTGCCCTCGAGCTGTCGGCTGGCGCCGAACTCCCGGGAACTGTCCCGGGTGGGGTCCAGCAGCACGGGTTCACCGTCCAGTTCCTTGCCGGTCCAGGCCCGGCGCTGGGCACTGGGGCCGGGCTCGGGGCGGGAACCGGTGGGCACGTCACCCTCGGGTACGCCGCCGTAGGGCTCCAGTTCGGTACCGGAGTTGTTCAGATGCTGTGTCATTGTTTCTCTCCCAGGGTCAGGCCCGTTGCTGCCGCAGGCTTCACGGGTTCCGCCAGGTCAGTCTCGGTGTCGAGGAGCAGGGCCAGGGACCCGGCATCCTCCATACGGGGTACGGCTGCCCGGTGCTGACCAGTTACCGGGGAGGCCGCGGTATCACTGGTGGCGCCGGAGATGGCGGCCACGTGCCGGACCGGGTTGCCCTGCCAGAGGCTGTCGCCGGGCAGCTGCTCCTGGCGCTGGATCAGGGAGCCGGGTCCGATGGTGGAGCGTTCGCCGACCCGGCCGCCGGGCAGGACGAAACTGTTCGGGCCGAGCGTGGAACCGGTGTCCATGGTCACCGACTCCATCGTCATCACGCGGTCGTGGAAGAGGTGGGTCTGGAGCACGGTGCCCCGGTTGACCGACACCCGGTCCTCGATCCGGACGAGGTCGTACTCGGGTAGCCACCAGGTCTCGCACCAGACGCTGGTGCCGATCTTCGCGCCCATCATCCGGGACCAGAGGTTGAAGAGCGGGGAGCCCAGGCTCATCCGCACCACGCCCGGGATGGCGAGGCTCTCCACGAACACATCCACCAGTTCCCCGCGCCAGACGAAGCTGGAGAACAGCGGTTTCTGCTGCTCGCGGAAGTTGCCGACGAGCATCCACTTGACCAGCACCGGGATCAGGGCGGCCAGGGTGCCCGCCACCACCAGCACCGGCCAGGAGGCCAGGGTGACCACGAGCAGTGCCTGCAGCCGTGGGGCGCCAGCGAACAGCTGCTGCATGTAGATGCCGGCGAGCACGTAGACCACGACGAGGTCGAGCCAGTTGTTGATCATCGCCGGCAGGATGCGGCCGGACTCGACCACCACGCGCGTGATCTTCAGGTGCAGCGGAGGCTGGTAGGTGCGGGCGGTGTCCCCGGCGATCTCCTGCCGCGGAATCAGGGTCGGGGTCCGGCCCAGCCAGGAGGTACCGGCCCTGGGGCGGTGCGGGACCGAGGAGAGCACCGCGACCAAGGAGTTGTCGGCGACATCGCGGTCCGGTCCGACGATGCCGGAATTGCCCACGAAGCTGCCTTCACCGATGACGGTGGTACCGATGTGCAGCCAGGAACCGCGCATGCGGGTGGAGCTGGCCAGGGCGTGGTCCGCGAGGAAACTACGGTTGCGGATCCAGGTCAGGTGCGGGATGGTCTCGACGGTGGAGATCTCCACGTCCCTGCCCACCCGGGCCCCCAGCAGACGGAGCCAGGTCGGCGTGAAGCTGGAGGCGTAGATCGGGTAGGTCGAGATCAGGGTGCGTTGCATCAGGATGTGGGTCAACCACACGGCGAAGCCGGTGAAACTGTCCCGCGGATAGTACCCGGGCACGATGAACAGGGCGGTGATGCGAACCACGACCACGACCCCGGCCAGCCAGGTCAACACCATCAGAATGGTGAACACCGGCACCCAGACGGCCAGCACCGGGAAGACATGCTCATAGAACTCCAGATCCCTGACCTGCGGGAAGACGATCATGAATCCCGGCAGCAGGGCCAGGGCCTGCAGCAGGCGCAGCACCAGCAGGCCGCCGGTGTAGGTCAGCCAGGACCGGACCGCCCCCATGGAGCGGTAGCAGGACTGGCCGGTGGTGCGGCGCAGCTGCTCCGGATTGCCCTCTGGCCAGGATTCCCCGGCCGTGCCGTAGGAGACCAGCGGTGACCCGCCCCAGAGCTCGGCGGCGGGAACGTCACGGTCCACATGGGAACCGGGCAGGACCTCCGCCCCACGGCCGATGGACACTCCCGGGGAGACCAGGGTCCGGACCCCGACCCGCGCGCCGTCGGCGATGTCGATGCGGCCGACGATGAAGGTGTCGCCGTCGAGCCAGTAACCTTCCAGGTCCACCTCGTGTTCCACGGTGACGTCTGCCCCGATGGTGACCAGGCCGGTCACGGGTGGGTTGTGGCCGAGGTGGGAGTCCCGTCCCACCCGGTTACCGAGCAGCCGGTGCATGGCCGGGGCCATGGGAGTGCCGTTGAGGTTCTCCAGCTGCATGAAGGTCAGCAGACGCTGGGCGGCCCAGACCCGCAGGTGCGTCCACCCACCCCGCAGGTAGCGGCCCGGTTGCAGGCCGACCGTCAACGCCCGGACGCCGGCTGCGGTGAGCAGCACCTTGCCCGGCAGCGAGTAGAACACGATCCAGGAGATCAGGACCGGGACCGCCGGCAGCGAGGGAACCCAGCCGGCGTCGAAGAAGGTGCCCAGCAGCCAGATCGCCACCAGCGCGCCGACCACATAACGCAGGGCGTTGAACAGGTAGAGGGCGCCGACGAAGGAGGCCTGGAACACCCCGGCCGCCCGCGGGATCGGGCGCGGCAGCGGGCGTTCCTCGTGGGTGGTGCCCAGGTCAGCCAGGTAATCCGACATCTGCTGCAGGGTGGGGTGGGCGTAGAGCTGTCCGATCTCCGCGGCCGGGCAGTTCTCCCGGATCCGGGCTGCCAGCCGAGCGATTGCGACCGAGCCGCCGCCCAGCTTGAAGAAGTCGCTGTCCGTGGCCATGGGCACCGGCCCCAGCTGCTCCTCCCAGAGTTCCGCCAGGGACCGCAGCTCCGCGGGAAGTTCGGCGGCGTCATCCGCGTTGTTCGGCAGGGGCCAGGGCAGCGCCTTGCGATCCACCTTGCCGGAGGTCTTCATCGGTAACTCGGGAAGCACCCCCAGGACCGGCACGATGCCACCGGGCATCTTCCGGGCCAGCAGCACCCGTGCGGTGTCCAGGTCGATGGCGTCCGGGTCCTCACCGGACAGGTAACCGACCAGGACGTCGTTGCCACCGGCGGTCTTGTGGACTGCGGCGGCGCCGGCGCTCACCCCGGGCAGCTCACAGAGATACCCGTCCACTTCACCGAGCTCGAGACGGCGACCACCGATCTTGATCTGGTCGTCGACGCGCCCGGCGAAGATCAGGCCCGCCTGCTCCGCCTGGACCAGGTCACCGGTGCGGTAGGCACGGTCCCATCCCAGAGCCGGCAGCGGGGCGTACTTCTCAGCGTCCTTCTCCAGATCCAGGTAGCGGCCCAGCCCGACGCCGCCGATGATGAGCTCACCGGTTTCGCCCCACGCGACGGGAACCCCGTCAGTGTCGACGACCGTCAGCGCCCAGCCGGAGATGGGACGGCCGATGCGCACCGGCGGTTCCACGCTCATCAGCTCCGCGGAACCGATCACCGTGGCCTCAGTCGGGCCGTAGGTGTTCCAGACCTCGCGGCCCGGCGCGGCGAGCTTCTGCACCAGCCCGATCGGGCAGGCCTCCCCGCCGAAGATCAGCAGGCGGATGTTCTGCAGATACGCCGGGTCCCACATCGCGGCCAGGGTCGGCACGGTGGATACGGCGGTGATGCGGTTGTCGACGATCCACTGCCCCAGGGCGTCACCGGAGCGCACGACGTCGCGCGGTGCCGTCACCAGGGTGGCGCCGTTGCGCCAGGCCAGCCACATTTCCTCACAGGAAGCGTCGAAGGCGACGGACAACCCACCCATCACCCGGTCATCCGGCCCCAGCGGGGCGTCAACCAGGTAGGTCAGGTACTCGGCGTCGACCAGGGCAGCTGCCGAGCGGTGACTAATGGCCACGCCCTTGGGCTTCCCGGTGGTCCCGGAGGTGAAGATGATCCAGGCATCGTTGTCGAGGGTCGCCTCACCGGTGTCTGGGTTGGCGGTCTCCCGGCGCAGCTCCAGCATGAGGTCCTCGCCGTAGACGGCCGCGACCTCGGCCTCCTCCCACACGGTTGCCGCGCGGGAGTCCAGGTCATCCCAGTCGACCGGCACATAGGCGGCCCCGGCGAACATGGTGGCCAGGATCGCCACATAGAGGTCTGTTGTGCCGGAAGGTACCCGGATTCCGATGCGGTCGCCGCGGCCGATTCCGCTGTCGTGGAGCCGCTCGACCTCCCGGGCGATCAGGGTCTCCAGATCGCGGTAGGTGATCGAGGCGTCGAACCCTTCGATCGCGATGGCATCGGGGTGGTCCGCTGTGGTTTGGCGGACGATGTCGAGCAGGGTCCGCTCTGCGGGCGGGTCCTCGACCCCGTAAACCGCTAGGCGAGGGTGATCATGAGGGCTGGGAAGACTGAGATTATCTTCGGAGTTCACGCATTCTCCTGGAAAACAACGGATGTTATTTAAGGTGAATTAGCGGACGTATTTAGAACCTGAAAGAGGAGAGACAATTAAGGAAGCTGTTCGGAAATTATGGGCAATTTACCGATCAACGTTGACGGTCATTTTCGAACGGCACGTCAGGTGACCGCCGATCTTGACCGCTCCCCCAACCCTCAGGGAAAACTCATAGCCGCTGAACAAAACACCTTATGGCGAACAAATCACCATCACCGGAAGCATAAGCCTCAGGGAAACTTAAAACAGCCCTTAATTTGGGGGCACTAGTTTCCAAAAAGTACTATTTAATTTAAGTAGCATTAAATCAGGCCCAAACTATGGAATCACCAATTTCCTGAGCTGTACAATGTCCTTTTGCCTGGAAATCTGAAAGAACATGATCGCATCAATGGCGGAATTAGTGGTAATACGTACTACGTAGATTAATTCCCCAAAACGGGTGTAAAACCCTCCCCCCTCCCCCTGAGGAGGACGGTGCAGGTTCTGCAATGGCCCCTCGAGAACACCGGTAACTAGCTGTCGGCAGCGTCCCTGTCGAGATGCTCGGCCATGATGCCCACCTGCGGCAGGGTGAAGTGGTCATGCTCCGCGGGAAATTCGGTGCTGACCCCGGTGAAGCCGTTGTCGCGGTACCAGGCCGCCCCCTCCGTCGCCGCTTCGATGGCGTCGAATGGTTCGCGCGGGTCCGTACCGTCATCGCGGCGGCCCGTGACCCAGGACAACTGCATGGTCTCCCGCAGTTCCGCCGGCACCGTCAGCTCCAGCGCAGTGGGCGCACCGCCTCCGCCCAACAGCACCGCCCCTCCCGAGACCAGTTCGGGGGCGGTCGGAATCACGCCGTAACTGAGCATCTCGGCTCCGCCGGAATATCCCATCCACCAGATCCGCCCGGTGTCCACCTCATAGTCACGGCTGACTTCCCGGACCAGGTCCGTGAGCCAGGGCAGCGTCCTCGGCAGGTCCTCCCACCAGGTCCCGGTCACCAGGTCCGGGGAGCGCGGGACCAGGGTGATCAGATTGTGGGAGCTGGCGACCACCGCCAGGCAATTGCTCAACCCATCCGGGTGGTGGTACTCCTCGGCGCCGTCGCCGTGCAGCCGCACCAGCAGCCCCACCGGCTCAGAGAAGTCAATGCCGCGGGTGAACACGTGGTACCGGCTGCGAATGTCCCCGGCCCGGTGCCGTTCGCCCAGAATCACCCCGTCCACGCTGCCTCCCCAGTTCTCACGCCAGGGCCGGCGCGTGGTGGGGTCCTTCGCCCTGGGAGACGGCGAGTCCTCGTCAGTGACCAGCTGGATCTCCGGGGCCGCCGCGCGTGGATCATCAGCCGGAATGCCGTATGCGGTGCAGTCCGTGGTGATGCCGGGCCCGGGGCGGAAAAGCGCGACCCCGATGGTCACACTAATGATCAGGATCAAAAGGACCGCCAGGGCCACCCCGGAACTTCGTCGGGCGGACCTCTTTCCTGTTCGAAACGCCACCGGTTCTCGGCGCACGCGGCTGGTCCCTTTCGTTGAACCCGGATCGAGATGGGGCGAGACCACCGACAGTGGATGGTCGAGTTCACCGCCGAGACAAGTATATCCCGGGCCCAAGGCCCCCGATAGTGACCCGCCGGAAATGGTCCACCGGCTGTCCGCCCGGCGCTCCCGTTCCATGCCAGGGGCAGCGACTAGGCTGAACCCATGAGTTCTGAACCTTCCTCCGTCTTCCGTCGGCTGCGCTCCCGGGCCGCGGTCACGGCGGCGAAACTGGCCACCACCGCCTCCCGGCTGACGGGCCGGGGTGCCGGCGGCATGATCGGCGGCCTGATCGCCAACGCCATCGACCCGTCCATCATGGAACAGCTCGGCGCCCGTCGCCCCACAGCACTGGTGACCGGCACCAACGGCAAGTCCACCACCACCCGCATGCTCGCCGCGGCGGTGCGCTCACGTCATGTTGTCGCCACCAACGAGGGTGGCGACAACATGGACGCCGGCATCATCTCCGCCCTCATGGCCGGGAAGTCCGCCAGCCACGTGGTCCTGGAGGTCGATGAGCTGCACGTGCCCAGGGTCGCTGAGCGGCTCGACCCCCAGCTGCTCATCCTGCTGAACCTCACCCGGGACCAGCTGGACCGCGTGGGGGAGATCAACAAGATCGAACGTGCCCTGCGGGACTGCGTGAACGCCCACCCCGGCATGCTGGTGGTGGCCAACTGCGATGACGTGCTGATGACCTCAGTCGCCTATGACCACGACAATGTCCTCTGGGTCTCCGCCGGAGCCGGCTGGGTCGGTGATTCCGTGACCTGCCCGCGCACCGAGAGCCACATCGTCCGTGATGGCGATGACTGGTACGCCATGAAGAAGCTGCGCGACGGCCGGGAATTCCGGCGCCCGGAGCCCACCTGGGTGGTCACAGACGACGGCCTGCGGTCCCCGGCCGGTTCCACCCAGCTGGAGCTGAACCTGCCGGGCCGCGCCAACCGGGGCAACGCGGCCCAGGCCATCGCAGCGGCTGTGGCCGGCTTCGACGTCCCCTTCGACGCCGCGGTCTCCGCCGCCGAGAATGTGGACAACGTGGCCGGACGCTACTCCACCGTCCACTTCGAGGGGCGGGACGTGCACCTGCTGCTGGCCAAGAACCCGGCCGGCTGGCAGGAGGCCCTGTCCATGATCGACCGGGAGGCCGACGGACTGGTGATCGCCGTCAACGGCCAGGTCGCCGACGGCGAGGACCTGTCCTGGTTGTGGGACGTGCGCTTCGAGGACTTCGAGTCCCTGCCGGTCAAGGCCGCGGGTGAACGGGGAACTGATCTGACGGTCCGGCTGACCTACGCCTCGGTGGAGCACCAGCACCTCCCCGATCCCGTCGCCGCAATCCGCGCCTGCCCCACCGGGCGCGTCGAGGTGCTGGCCAACTACACGGCGTTCCGGGACCTGAAGAAGGCCCTCGAGAAGGAGAATTCGAATGACTGAGCTGACCATCGGGCTGATCCTCCCCGACGTCCTGGGCACCTACGGCGATGACGGTAACGCCCTGGTGCTGCGGCAGCGGGCCCGGATGCGCGGCTTCTCCGCCGAGATCAGAACCGTGAAGCTGGGGGACCCCGTCCCCACCGGACTGGACCTCTACACCATCGGCGGTGGCGAGGACACCGCCCAGGTGCTGGCCGCCGAGCATCTGCTCCGCGATAGGGGCCTGGTCCACGCGGCGAACGCCGGCCGCCCGATCTTCGCTATCTGCGCCGGCCTCCAGGTTCTGAGTGATTCCTTCCGCGCCGGTGGCCGGGTGGTCGACGGCGTGGGGCTGATCGACGCCACGACGGTCACCCTCGATGACCGTGCCATCGGCGAAGTGCAGTCCACGCCCACCCGGGCGGGCATCACGGCCGACTTGACGGAACCGCTCAGCGGCTTTGAGAACCACCTGGGCGCCACCCTGCTCGGCGGGGACGCTTCACCCCTGGGCCGGTTGACCCGGGGCACCGGCAACACTGACTCCTACAACGCCACCGATATCGCCGACGACTCCAAACAGAAGAACGCTGAAGGGGCCGTGCAGGGCAGCGTGATCGCCACCTACATGCACGGGCCGGCGCTGGCCCGCAACCCGCAGTTGGCCGATCTGCTGTTGGCCCGGGCCATGGGGATCTCCCTCACGGAGCTGGAACCGCTCGAGATCCAGGCAGTGAACCAGCTGCGCGCGGAGCGTCTGAAGTAGCTCGCAGTGGTGGTGGTCCTTGACCACCGGAAAAATATGTCGTGATTGCCCTCAGGACCACTGGTTCAGCGCAGTTCCGCGACGATCACGACATATTTTTCCACGCCTCCGGTCATTCCAACGGAGCGCGGTGACCGGGTCAGGTCTGATGGGAGGTCTATGAGTTGGTCTCTCGCCCCATCAGCTTGTCGCGGAGCCGGTCCACCATGCCGACGCCTGCGCCGACGGTCTTGTGGAAGAGCTCGGAGTGCGGGGCCGACGGATGCGGCCGGGTGGGTGCGACCTTCTTGGCCTGCTGCACCTTCTCCCCCATCTCGTTGAGCTTGTCCTGGTCGAAATGCTGCCGCAGCTTCGGGAACTGCTCGTCCTCCTCGTCGTGGGCGTGGTGGTCGAGAAGCTTCTCCACCTCGGAGACCTGATCCAGGAAAGCCGGATCCGTGGCTTCGAGGCCCTCCAGCTTCTTCATCGCCTGCACGAGTTCATCGTGTTCCTTCTTGTCGTGCTCCACCTCCTCGCTGCCGTTGGGAAGGTGCTTTTCCATCTCGGGGTAGACGAACATTTCCTCGGCCACGGAGTGGCGCATGACTTCAGCGGTGCCCGCATCGGCCAGGTCGCGGCGCTCCTCCGGATCTGTGGTGGTGTGGATCCGCCCGAATAATTCGAGCATCTCCCGGTGATCGATGGTGAGGATGACGGTGACGTCGGAGCTGTTGTTCGGATCATGGGATTCGGTCATGGTGCGTTCTCCTTCTCATGTCATGGGCGGGCTGGCCCAGGACCGCGTGTAATCAGATTCCCGCCCCGGCAGCTGGGACGGGAGACCAGCAGACAGAGTCCGGAAAGCGCCTTCCGGGTGACAGCTCCTAAACGGTGGTCGATGTGTCCCGGGTCGAACGGGTCCTGCCGGGAAGGAAGGACAGGGCCACCATGGTGACGCCGAGGCCGAGGTGGAGCCAGTTGTTGGCGTCGCTGAGGGGGACGAAGTTCGCTGCGGAATCGTAGTCGATGAACAGACCGTAGAGGAACAGCAGCAGATAGATGATGCCGCCCCACAGCAGGAAGTGGCGGGCACTGGCGGGCGTGCGGGCCAGGGCTACGCCCGCGACACCGAAGAGCAGGTGGACGATGTTGTGGAGGATGGACACGTGAAAGATGCCCAGCAGCATCGCATGGCCCTCATGGCCGGCGAACTGCAGCTCGCCCACGTTCTGGGTCAGGCCCGGGATGAATCCGGCGACACCGACCAGCAGGAAGACGACGCCGTAGATGAGCGAGATGATCTGGAGCAGGGAGCGCCCGGAGCGCTCGTTGGCGGGTGAGTGTGCGCTGAGGGATGAACGTTCAGTCATGGTGACTCCTCGTTGTCTCAGCCGACCGCGGAATCGGTCAGATCGGTGAGTGGATCAACCACCGGATACCAACCGCGCGTCTTAAACTGTCTGGACCTGGCATCCGAACCGTCGTTGATCCCGTACCGTCAGCATAAATCCCGGTTTATGTGTTGGCCACCACAGTGCACATTCGTTATAACTCAAGGTCTTAAAGTTTCAGTCGCCCGCTCAGCGCACGCGACAGGGTCAGTTCGTCCACGAATTCCAGGTCACCGCCGAGCGGCATGCCGGATGCCAACCTGGAAATGGTCAGGTCCGGGAAGTCCTTGAGCAGGCGCCCCAGGTAGGAGGCGGTGGCTTCGCCCTCGGTGTTGGGATCGGTGGCGAGGATGACCTCGGTGATCTCCGGGGCGTCGTCATAAAGCGGAGTGTCCTTGGTGGAGTCGGCGAGCTCCCGGTCCGGCAGCACCCCACCGATACGCTGCAGCAGAGTGGAGATGGTCAGATCCTTCGGCCCGACGTTCGCCAGCGGGTCAAGCGCCCCGCCGAGCACGTGGTAACGCCCGTTGAACTCGCCGGTGCGCTCGATGACCTGGATGTCCTTCGGCTCCTCGATCACGCAGATCGTGCCGCGGTCACGGCCGGAGTCGGCGCAGATGCGACAGACGTCGGAGCGGGAGATGTTGCAGCAGATCCGGCAGAAAGTCACCCCGTCGCGGACGGCACCCAGGGCACCGATCAGCCGGTTGACGTCCTCCGGCTCGACCTGCAGGAGGTGGAAGGCGATGCGCTGCGCGCTTTTCGGGCCGACACCGGGCAGGCGGGAAAGCTCGTCGATCAGGTCCTGGAGGGGTCCTTCAAACACGTGGGTGCCATCATCCTTTGGTAGATCATGCGGTGAAGTAAAACTCCCTACAGCTTAAGACGAGCGTCAAAACAGCCACACCACCGCACCGGACTGGACGGTGCGGGGTGCGGCCGATGATGCGGGGATCTAGCCCAGCAGGCCACCGATCTGATCATTGCCGAAGCCCTGGGAAATCGGGCCCATCTTGGTCTCGGCGAGCTCAGCAACCTTCTGGTGGGCGTCCTGGAACGCACCGGTGATGAGGTCCTGCAGGGTCTCCACGTCCTCCGGGTCGACCACCTGCGGGTCGATCTTGACGTCGGAGATGTTTCCGCCGCCGTCCATGGCCACCGTGACCAGGCCGTTGCCGGCCTCGCCGGTGACCGTGGACGCGAGGATCTCCTGCTGTGCTTCCTGCAGCTTGGTCTGCATCTCCTGGGCTTGGGCGAGGATCTGGGACATATCCGGCTGGGACATAACGAGCCTTTCAGATGGAGTTCAATTCGCTTCTGCAGTCTACCGGTTCACAGTGGACGTGCGCCTAACTCATTGGCCAGCAACTCCATCGCGATGGCCTGTGCGTCACGGCGGTCCAGCTGCCCCGGTTCCAGCGAGGCCGCCACCATCTCCTCTTCTTCCGCATTGCGCGCGTCCTCGGGATTGACGGGCGCGGCCGGGGGCGTCGGCGCGGCAACCTGGGAAAGCTGACCATCCGGAGTCGGCGGCGGGACGACCGCCGGCGAAGGCTGCGGCGCCTGGCGCTGCTGCTGGGGTGCCTGCTGCGGCGCGCGGACTGGCACCGAGCGGTCCGGAATCCCCTCATCGGGCGGGTAACCGTAGGGGTCATCGGGATCATCAGGTTCCGGCGGCAGTGGCACCCCACCGGAGAACTCCGGGCGCTGGGCACGCTCCTGCATCTTCGCGTTGCCCCGTGCCGCCGCCTGCTCCCAGCGGCGCGGCCGCTCCGGCTCCTGGGGCGGAGCCGGAGGGGCGACGGAGGCACGCGTCTGCCCGGCTGGGGTACCGCTCAGCGGTGCCGGGTTGCCCCAGGCGCCGCCTTCCGACGCCGCCGGCTGCTGGTTCGAGTTCCCGCCCAGCGGTGCCGGGGCTCCCCAATCACCGGTGGCGGCCGTGTCGGGGCGCTGCGGAGGAGTCTGGTGGTGTCGGGGTTCAGCGGCCGGGGCCGGCGACGCCGACTCCTCACCGGAGTCCGCGGACTCCCTGGAGCTGGCTCCCGGGTGTGACTGCCGCTGGCCCGGGGCCGGCGCGTTCTGGGACGGGGCGGCCGTCGGGTTCCAGGTGCTCTGGCGCGGTCCCGGCGGCGGAAAACCGACCGTTTCCGGGTTGGTGCCCACCACGCAGTTGACCTGCAGGTTCAGCCCCATCTCATCCTTGAGCACCGCAACGATGACGTCATTCTTGGACTTTTCATTGAGCCGCTCTGCCAGGGCGCCGGTGTTGTGCCCGAGCACGAGGGTGTCCTCCCGGATACCCAGGATGCGCGCCTCGGTGAGCATGATCTCCGCGATCTTGTTCCGACGGCCGACTTCCCCACGCAGCTTCGCCCAGTTTGAGCGGATCTGCGCCAGGACCGCGTCGGTGTCGACGCCGCCTGCCTCGCTCGCCTCCCCGGGTTGCGGTGCCGCCGGCGGCTGGGCGGGGACCTCGGCGAACGCGCGCGTCGGTTCCCGGGACTCCTCCGGCTGCTGGGGCCTGGATTGCGGTGACTGCTGCCGGACGGGGTCGGGAGTGGAACCCGGGGTTTCCTGCCGCCCCGGCTGCTGCTGCGGAGCTGGCTGCTGGGACTGCTGCGGAACGTTTGAGGGGGCCTGCTGAACCTGGCGGGGTGCCTCTGGGACGGGTTCGGGCTTCGGCTGCTGGGGCTGTTGAGTCGCGGTCTGCTCAGCGGCCTTTTCGCTGACCTGTTCCGCAGCTTCCCGGGCACGGCGCTGCGAAGGCCGTTCGTAGACCGGTTTCTGGGGCACCTCCTGGTTGGCGTTGGCCGCGGAGGTGGCCTGTGCGGCCGGGGTGTTGGCCGGAGCCGCCGGGACCACTCCCCCGCCCGGTGCGGGCGCAGCGGCACTCGGCAGCAGCAGGTGTGCGCACAGGATCTCCAGGAGCAGCCGGGGCGCGGTAGCCCCCCGCATGTCCGAGACCCGGTCATTGACCTGCGCGGCCAACGAGGCCAGCTGAGCGCCGGAGAACTTGGCGGCCTCATCCTGCAGGATCTGCGCGCGAGCCGTCGGGGCCGACACCAGTCCCATGTCGATGGCCTCGGGCACGGACTGCAGGACCATCAGGTCGCGCAGTCGGCTGAGCAGGTCGGTGACAAAGCGGCGGGGTTCGTGCCCGGCCTCGATGACGTCATCGACGACCCGGAACAGCGCGGCGCTGTCGTTGGCGGCCAGCGCATCGATCGCGGCGTCGATGAGCTTCAGGTCCGTGACCCCGAGCAGACCCAGGGCGTCCTCATAGTTGACCCCGCCCGGACCGGAGCCGGCGACGAGCTGGTCGAGGATCGAGAGGGAGTCACGCGGTGAGCCGCCACCCGCCTCGATGACGAGGGGATAGACGGCGTCGTCGATCTGCACGTCCTCGGCCGCTGCGGTGCGCTGCAGCAGTCCCCGCATGTCCCCCGGGGTGAGCAGGCGGAACGGATAGTGGTGGGTGCGCGAGCGGATGGTGCCGATGACCTTTTCCGGCTCCGTGGTGGCGAAGATGAAGATGAGGTGCTCCGGCGGCTCCTCCACGATCTTGAGCATGGCGTTGAAGCCCTGCGGGGAGATCATGTGCGCCTCATCGATGATGAAGACACGGTAGCGGGACTCCGCGGGGGCGTAGTGCGCCTTGTCGCGCAGCTCCCGCATGTCCTCCACGCCGTTGTGGCTGGCGGCATCCAGTTCCGTGACGTCAAGGTTGCCGGGGCCGCCGGGGGCCAGTGAGACACACGAGTTGCACACCCCGCACGGCGTGGAGGTGGGACCTTCCACGCAGTTCAGGGAACGCGCGAGAATGCGCGCCGAGGAGGTCTTGCCGCAACCGCGCGGCCCGGAGAACAGGTAGGCGTGATTGATCCGGCCGGAGTCCAGGGCCACCGACAAAGGGCGGGTCACCTGCTCCTGGCCGACGACCTCGGCGAAGGACGCGGGACGATATTTCCGATACAGAGCCACGCCCCTGAGCCTACCTCCGCCCCCGGACATCCCGGAAGACGGCCAGCAGGCGTGACTAACGCCGCCAGTCCAGCAGATCGACGTCGTTGCGGGCCAACTCCTGCTGCAGTTCCCCGATGCCGTAGGCGGCGGCGTAATCGCGTTCCGCGTCGGTGAGCATGATGAGCTGCAGCATGACCGTCAACCGGCCGCGAGCGCCGGTGTTCTCGCCGTTCACGTCGCCGGCCTGCTCCGTCAGCCGGGGGACCTCCGGCCCCCAGACATAGGGCACCGAGAGCAGCCCGTGGTGGACGGTGAACTCCGGGCCGAGACCCGCCAGGATGTTCACGCTCGGCAGCAGCACGCCCGGCTGGGCGGGAGTCTTGCCGGCGGCGCTGCGCAGGTAGCCCGCGGCAGCTCCGAGCACCCCGGCGGCCTGCCGCTCGGTCACCTTGCCGATGGTGAACAGCTCACTGCGGACCTCGAAGTCCAGGCCGTTCTCGGTGGTTGTCAGACCCGTGTCCACGCGACCGAAGTCAGCGGTGCAGGCCAGCTGCTGTTCCTGTCCGAGATCCGCGCAGCCGATGTGGAAATCATCGACGCGGTGGAACTCCAGTTCCGCAGGGAACAGGGAATTGACCCAGTAGGCAGCTTCGTCCAGGTTCACCTCATACCCCTTCGGTGGTCGATGCTTGTCCGGCGGGCGGGGCTCAGGCCCCGAGCTTCTCCACGGCCGCGAGCAGCACGCAGGTGGCCACGCCATCCATGGCGACCTCCACCTCTTCCTTCGGCGGCAGCGTCGGAGCGAGCCGGAGGTTGCGGTTGTTCGGATCCTGGTGCAGCGGGAAGGACGAGCCCGCCTCCGTCAGGGCGATACCGGCGTTCTTCGCCAGCTCCACGACGCGGGCGGCGGTGCCGTCGACGACGTCGAGGGAGATGAAATAACCCCCCTCCGGTCTGGTCCAGGTGGCCACGCCCTGTCCACCCAGCCGCTCATCGAGGATGTCCAGGACGGCGTCGAACTTCGGCGCGACCGACGCCGCGTGCTTGCGCATGATCGCCCGCACGCCCTCGGCCGTGCCGAAGTGCTGGGCGTGAGCCAGCTGGTTCAGCTTGTTCGGCCCGATACCGCGGACACTGGCATGGGAGACGTACCAGGCGAGGTTCTCCGGCGAGGAGGCGAAGAAAGCCACGCCCGAACCGGCGAAGGTGATCTTCGAGGTCGAGGACATGAACCAGAAGCGGTTCGGGTTCCCCGCCGCGTCGGCCATCTTGATGACGTTGTGGACCTCCGGGAACTCCTCCCCCAGGGTGTGCACCGCGTAGGCGTTGTCCCACACTATGCGGAAGTCCGGGGCGCCCGTCTCCATCTCCGCGAGTTCGCGGCAGATCTGCTCCGAGAAGGTGACACCGGTGGGGTTGCCGAAGACCGGGACGGTCCACATCCCCTTGACCAGCGGGTCGAGCGCGAGTTCGCGCACGGCGTCCATGTCCGGGCCGTCGTCGAGCATGGGCACGGTGATCATCTCGAAGCCGAAGTGCTCCGTGATGGTGAAGTGGCGGTCATACCCCGGAACAGGGCAGATCCACTTGATCTTCTCCTCGTCCATCCAGGGGCGCGGAGAATCGTTGTTGCCGAAGATGTAGGACCAGGAAATCAGGTCGAACATGATGTTCAGGCTGGACGAATCCCCGGCGTAGACCAGCTCGGTGGGTAGCCCCAGCAGCTCGGCCCAGATCTGGCGGATATCGATGATGCCCTTGAGGTTGCCGTAGTTGCGGACGTCAGTGCCATCCTGGGTACGGAAGTTCTCCCCCGGCAGATGCAACAGCTCATTGTTGATGTCCAACTGTTCTGCCGACGGCTTGCCGCGGGTCAGATTGAGCTTGAGGTTCTTCGCCTTGAGGTCTTCGTATTCGGCGCGGATCTGCGCCGCGAACTCTGCGAGGGCGTCCTGATCCAGATCATTGAGCGTCACGTGGGCCTACCTTCCATGGTGCAGCAAGTGCTCGACATGTCGGCTTCCACTCTAGACGCTGAAGAAGTCTAGGGGATCCCGCGCACCCGTTAGAGCTCGTTGACCCTTGCTGCATTCCTGCCCTGGGGGAGTTCACAAGATAGACGCCGCACGGGATCCTGCTCAAGATAATAGCGCATCCGGGACACGGAGAGCCAACCCCATGGTGACGACGGCTCCAGACCGCAGGACTGTCCCACTTCCGGACAATGCCCCCGGCCCCTGGAAGACCCGAAACTCCCCGGCCCAGTCGCCCCGAGAATGCGATTTGGTGATTCCCAAAAGCGTTGTGTACTGTTTCTGGAGAACGCGGCGGCGATACCGTCACCGTTTTCACGCTGGAGGATTCGACTAGCGGCCTATGTCACACGCCTGGAACGCGTGCGGGTTTCACGACCCTCGTGGGTTCAAATCCCACATCCTCCGCCACGATTAAGCCCCGGACCACAAGACCGGGGCTTAATCGCTTTTGCATTGCATTTTCCGCACCCGGCCGGGCTCTCCGACCGAGCGCCCATGCCGAGCTCGGCAGCGGAGTCCCCGCCAGCCTTGAATGCTGTCACAGCATGGTGTCCACCTGATGGGCTCGCGGCACGAACCGGGAGATGTACCAGGCTCCCCCGGTTGCAACCGCGATGATGGCCACCAGCACGGCGAGCGCATCAGTCATCCCGACCCGCAGCGACAGTAGCCCCAACACCACGGCGGGAACACCGGATCCCAGGTAATAGGCCAGGTAAAGGGCGGCGTTGACCCCGCCCCGTTGCTCCGGCGCGGTGATCGCGTCAACTTCTGCGGCCGAGCCCCCGTAGGCCAACCCCACGCCGCAACCGGCTATCGCCGCTGACAGCAGCGTGAGCAGCAACGACGCCCCCAGCTGCATCCCGAGCACGACCAGACTGAGCAGCAGTCCGATCAGACCCATGATCTGCGCGCGCCGCGCATCCAGCAACGGGATCAGGGGTTGCATCGCCATCGCGAAGGCCAACAACGCCGCAAGAATCGATCCGATGGTGGCCACATTCGTGATGCCGGCAGAACGCTCCAGCACACTGGGAACGGTGGACAGGAAGATACCGACCACGGTCCAGGCGAGGAAACCCACCACCGCCGAAAAGTGGAAGGGGGTCTTGATCGCCGCCGGGATCCGGGGCAGGCTCAGCCGCCACCCCGCCAGACGTCCGGCGGCGGGGGTCGCAGAACTCAATCGGGAGGCCAACTGCCAGCCGAGCACCAGGGTCAACAGGTGCAACACATACGGGACCACCCCGGGTGCCGGCAGATACTGCGCCAGCGCGCCGCCGAGGACGGGGCCCAGCGCGGTACCCGCCAGGAATGCGACGGTGGCCAGGGCCGAGGTCCACCGCCGGTGCCGGATCGGAGCCTGATCGACGATCAGCGCCGTCGCCGCCCCGGTGGCAGCACCCAGCGCGACCCCCTGCAGCGCCCTCCCGAGAAAGAGCCACGCCAGGCCGTCGGCCGCCAGAAAGCTGAGGGACCCCAGCGCCCCCAGCAGAACGGCAATCCGGAGCACCGCACGTCGGCCGACCATGTCCGAGGCCGGCCCGAACAGCAGCAGGGCGACAGCACTGACCAACGGGAATACTGAGTACACCAGTGTCAGTGCCAGATCACTGAAACCGAGCTGCGCCTGATAAACGGGATACAGCGGAGTCGGCAGATAAGCGCCGATGGTGAGCACCACCATCAGATAGCCGGCGGTGTACGCCGCCCGGCTGGGACGATAGGAAAATAATGACTTCAACCCGGTCGAAAGCACCCACTCCCGGAGTGCGACCCCCTGAACTCTTTGCCTCATACCTCTATAGTGCCCACGGAAACTAATAAGCAGAAGCGAAGAGTTTCGGGATGAACCGTTAAAATATTTTGCATGATCGATCCCCGTCTCCGAGTGCTGCAGATGATCAACCATCACGGCACCGTCACCGCTGCCGCCCAAGCCCTGCACTACACCCCCTCCGCCGTCTCCTACCAGATCCGCCAGCTGGCCGATGAGCTGGGAACCGAGCTGCTCGTGCAGTCCGGCCGCGGCATCCGCCTGTCCGCCGCCGCCCACGTCCTGCTCCAGCACGCTGACACCCTGTTTTCCCAGGTGGAGCAAGCTCGGAATGACGTGTTGGAGGCGAGCGGGCACGCCGGCGGGCAGTTCACCCTCTGCGCCTTCTCCACGGCCGCGAGTCAACTGCTTCCCCAGGCTGCGGCACTGGTGCGCGACACCAACCCGCACCTGACGGTCCGCGTCGTCGAGGCCGAACCCGCGCTGCTTCGACCTGCTGCTCTCCGAGGAAGCTGACCTGGCCCTGGTCACCGCCACCTCCGCCACTCCCCCGTCCACTGACCCGAGATTCGAGCAGCGTCCCCTCCTGGCCGACCCGCTGGATCTGATCGTCCCCGCCGCACACGCCTTCGCCGGCCGGGATCGCGTGGACCTCGCGGACGCCGCCGACGAAGCGTGGATCGTCGGCCGGCTCGGCAGCGCCTACCACCACCTGGTGGTCGCAGCATGCACCTCAGCCGGGTTCTCACCCGACATCGCCCACTGGGCGGATGAGTGGGAAACCGGCACCGCCCTGGTGTCCCACGGTTTCGGCATCATGCTGGTGCCCCGGCTCGCCCGGCTGCATCCGCACTGGCCGGTCGCCCGGGTGCCGCTGCAGGGCGAACCGACGCCCGCCCGGCGCATCCTCGCGGCCACCCGGCGCGGCAGCAGCGACAACCTGTTGGTGGAGCAGGCGTTGACCAAGGTTACGGAAACCGCGCGAACCCTCTCCCCGGCGGTGGTCCCGCTCCAGGGTCACCAACTCTCGTAGTTCTCCCTACTCACCGTGAAACCGTGCTCCCCCTCATTGATGATGCAGGTCATGCCCGAAAACCGGGACCCGCAGGTGAGTTGGGAGCTCACGCCCTCAATGGTGCGGCTCACCGTGATCTGCTGGCCGTACTCCAGGGGAATGCCCACCCCGGTCACCGGAAACGTCCCCTGCTGACGCCAATGCATCGGCCGACCGGTCAAGTCCATCTCTCCCATCCATCCGACCGTGCTCGACCCGGCGGCGCTGATCCCGTCCGCCCGGCGCTCCACATCTGGCCAGGGGGCGTGCTCCCGCACGTGGCAGGCCGCCGGAATGGTGGCGATATGGCAGTTGATGTTGCCGGTGGGCGAGACGAAACGGTATCCCGCCAGAGAGCCGGGGTCCTGTCCGTGGAACGGGGCGGGGTCGACGGCCGTGAGAACGGCGAGCACATCTCCTACTGGTTCTTCCACAGTCCCCGACGGGCTTTCCGGTGTACCCGGCAGGGCGGTGGTGGGCGCCGTAGTGGTGACCGGGTTGGTGTCCACCGCGGTAGCCACCTCGGCGCTGGAGCGCACCACCGGCTCCGCATTGTCCCCTCCCCCGCTGCATGCCACCAGCAGCACGCCCAGGCCGGAAACCACGCTCAGTACCAGTCGACTATTGTGCATGACCGTCCTCCGGGAAGTGGTGGGGTCTTTCAAGCAATAGCGCAGGCGAGGCCGAACCGGCCCTTTCTGCCGGAATCGTTGTGAAGCTGTGGCCGGATGGTGTCCGTCAGTGCGGGGTGAGCGAGCCGAGTACCGCAGTGGCGATCAGGGCGTCGAGACGCCGGACATCGACCTGCCGCCCCAGTTTGATCTTGATGTGCCCGGCCCGGGTCCAGAGTTCAAGCTCCGCGTTGAAGTCGATGCGGCCGGCGTTCTCCGAGGACCACATGTCGATGGACTTGTACGGCAGCGAATAGAGCTCGACCTTCTTCCCGGTCAGCCCCTGGGAGTCGCGGACGATCAGGCGCCGGTCGGTGAACACGGCCGAGTCACGGAAGGTCTTGTAGGCCGCGACGGGAACTTCACCGGGCACGAGCAATGGCCCGATGTCCTGCGGCACCGGTACCTCGGCCTGAAACTGCCAGGCGGTGGTGGCACTTACTTCTGCGGGCATTGCCCCTCCTGAATGCTGTGGAACGGATTCAGGGCGCACCTTATCCGGTGACCCGGACATGCAGACGTTCGAATCAGCCCTGCCACTCGAACGGTTCACGCGGAAGCGTCTCCGGATCGAACTGTTCCAGCAGTTGCGCCGGGGTACTGATCCCGGAGTAGCCCAGCGACGCCGCGAGCTTGGCGACGACCGCGGAGACCGGGGCGTCGGCAAGCATCTCGCGGAGGGTGACGGCGCCGTCGCGTTTGGCCAGCCGCCTGCCCTCGGTGTTGAGGACGAGCGGGACGTGGACGTACCCGGGCACGGCGGTCTCGAGGAGAGTGGCCAGGTAGGCCTGGCGCGGGGCGGAAGAGAGCAGGTCATCGCCGCGGACAACCTGGTCGACGCCCTGGGCGCCGTCATCGACGACGACCGCGAGGTTGTAGGCCCAGTCCGGTTGCTGTCCACCGCGGCGCAGGATGAAATCGTCGACGTCGCCGGTGTACTCACCCAGATAGTGGTCGTGGACGGTGAAGTGGTCCGTGTCCGCCCGGAGCCGGATGGCGGGGACCCGGTTCTGCTGTTCGAGTTCTTCGCGTTTACGCCGGCGTTCGGATTCGCTGAGATTCCGGCAGGTGCCCGGGTAGTGGCCGGGGACGGCGTGCGGGGCGCTCGAGGCCTCCTGGATGTCCCGGCGTGAGCAGTAGCACTCGAAGGTGGGGAGCCGGTTCAGCGCCGCCTCGTACCGGTCGGTGTTGTCGGACTGGTAGGTGACAGGGCCGTCCCAGTCAACGCCCAGGGTCTTGAGATCCTCCAGTTGCCGATGGGCCGATTCCAGCGAGGAACGCTGGGTGTCAATGTCCTCCACACGCATGTGGAAGGCACGGCCGGTGTGACGGGCGAAGAGCCAGGCCAACAGCGCGGTCCGCAGATTGCCGAAGTGGAGATCGCCGCTGGGGGAGGGCGCGTAGCGGCCGGCGCCGGCTTTCGGGGAGGGCATGGCCTCCAGGGTATGGCAGGATATCCGGGTGACCAATACACCAGATCACGGGTCTGGGCAGGGCGCCGCCGCTTTTACTGGGGCAGCGTCCGGTAAAGCCCAGTTCATCCCCGTACAAAAGTCCTTTTACCCCACCTTCGTCGCGCTGTTCGTCGCGGTCTTCCTCATCTCCAACATCACGGCCACCAAGGGCGTGGAGATCGGGCCGTTGATCACCGACGGCGCCTTCTTCCTCTTTCCGCTGGCCTACGTGGTAGGCGATGTGCTCGCCGAATGCTACGGCTTCAAGGCCACCCGGCGCGCCATCTGGACCGGATTCGCGGTCACGGTGCTGGCCGTGGTGGCGTTCTATGTGGCGATCTGGCTGCCGGAGGCGTCCTTCTACGAGGGGCAGGCCGAGTTCTCCGCGGTCCTGGGCCTGGTGCCGCAGATCGTGTTGGCCTCTCTGGCCGGCTATCTCGTGGGCCAGCTGCTGAACTCCTACGTGCTGGTGGCCATTAAGAAGCGCACCGGCGAGAAATCATTGTGGGCACGGCTCCTCGGCTCGACCGTGGTGGGGGAATTCGGCGACACCCTGCTGTTCTGTGTGATCGCAGCGCCGGTGATCGGGATCTCGACGTTCAGCGGGCTGGTGAACTACGTGGTGGCCGGCTTCCTGTGGAAGACCTTGATCGAAGTCGTGCTGCTGCCCGTGACCTACGCGGTGATCGGGTGGGTGAAGCGGAGCGAGGGCTATGGGGCCGCGGTGTAGCGCTCCCGCTGTCGCTGATCCCGGCTAGTTCTCTCTGTCCCCGGGGATGTCTCCCGTTCCGGACACCGCCACTGCAAGGCATACGTAAGTTGTGCTCGGAATTCCTCGGATTCCGGCCGTTTCGGACGCTAACTTACGTATGCCTTGCAGAAATCGCGGACCAGCTACCAGGCCACACCTTCGGAGGTCCATTGCGAGCGGGGAAACGGGTTCGCCGCACGCGTGCCAACCTCTATTTCCCGTCGGAGATTCCACAGCCACGTCTGGTCGCGGTAATTTTCCCGGTCGACACGTATCAGCCGGATGCCGGCTGCCAGCAATTCCCGCTGTCGCCGCATTTCGTCGTACATCGCGCCCTCCGGTGAAATCCCGAATGCCCCGGTGTATTTGGCCTCACCGTCATACTCGATCGCGAGCGAGAACTCAGGGTAGAAAAGGTCGGCTCGGCCGATGAACTCACCTCGTTCATTACGCAGCGTCGCTTGGACATGCGGCGCAGGAAGTCCACATTCCCAGATCCGCACCCTGATCATCGACTCCCGCGGACTCTCGGTGGCCGCATGCGAAAGCTGAACTGCCTGGGCCGAAAATTTCCGGCCGCGGAATCCTTGGTAGGTGTCAAGAATGCTTTTGAGTTGCTGTTTCGTCACGATCTGCTGGTGCAGGCAGTAGTCCATCGCTACCACTGCGTCGCTGACGCCGTGCCAACGTGCCGTGTCGATCAACGTCTGCTTGTGCCCGGTCACCCGCCCCCGGTGGTACGGCTTCCGCAACTGACAGAGCGGGTCCTCCGGGATCAGTGCCAGTACGCGGAGCTGAATCTGCGCCGCTGCGCTTCCACCTCGTCCATCAGCGCGGGCCATCTCCACCTGCCTGGGGATCCGGCCCAGGGGAAACCCCCATACGGCAGCGGCGGATTTTCCCACCAGGGTCATTGTCGGCCGTGCCACAGCTGCCGCGAGGCAGTCAGTTTTGTACCGTTCCCACGGTTTCGCCCTGGAATAGAATCTGGCGGAGCAGTAGACACCCTGCCCCAGCTTCACGAGTTCCCCGTCACGAAACCGCCTCCTGACCTCCTCCGCGGCGCTAAAACTCAACCCGGTAGTCAGGATCAACCTCTCCCCCTGTGGCACGCCCCTCAGCTAAGCACGCGGTGTTCTCCGGTGCAGGCTCTGTGGCTGATCGGCAGGCTTCTTCCCCGCGTAGTAGCGGCCCAGGAATTCATCGCGGTAGGCCTCATAGGAACCGTCCTCGATGGCGGCACGGGCGTTGTCCACCAGCTTGATCATGAACAACAGGTTGTGCATGGTGCACAGCGTGCCGGCGAGGAACTCCTTGGCCTTGAGCAGGTGGTGGATGTAGGCCCGGGAGTAGTTCTCGGAGACGTAGCCGCCGAACTCCTCGTCGATGCCGCTGAAGTCCCGCTTGAAGCGGGCGCCGGTCAAATTCATCCGGCCGTCCAGGGTGTACACCCCTCCCCGGCGGCCGAGGCGGGTCGGTGCCACGCAGTCGAAGGTGTCCGCGCCGGCCTCGATGGCGGTGAACAGGTCATCGGGTTCGGAGATCCCCAGCAGATGGCGCGGTTTGTCCTCCGGCAGCTCATCATTGCACCAGCCGACGATCGTGCCCAGGTTCTCCTTCTCCAGGGCCCCGCCGATGCCGAAGCCGCCGAAGCCCCGACGCCCCTCGGAAACTGCCACGCGATCCAGTTCCACCAGCCGACGCGTCGCGTGCCGGCGCAGATCCTCGTACTGCGCCCCCTGCACCACGCCCCACAGGGACTGCAGGGGCTTGCCGACGCGGGCACGTGTCAGACGTTCATGCTCCAGCAGGCAGCGCTCCGCCCAGCGGGTGGTGCGCTCGACGGATTCCCGCTGGTAGTCGTAGCTGTCCACCAGAGTGGTGAGCTCATCGAAGGCGAACATGATGTCAGCACCGAGCCCGTGCTGGATCTGCATGGACTTTTCCGGTGTGAAGCGGTGCCTGGAACCGTCGATGACGGACTTGAAGTCCACGCCATCCTCATCCACCAGCGCCTTGCGTTCCTTCTTCGCCGCTTTGATGTCGGATTCCGTGAGGTTCGAGATGTCCATGGCCAGGACCTTCTTGAAGCCGGAGCCCAGGCTCATCACCTGGAAGCCACCGGAGTCGGTGTAGGTCGGCCCCCGCCAGTTCTCGAAGGCACCGACGCCACCGGCCTCGTCGATGATGTCGTGCCCGGGCTGCAGGTAGAGGTGGTAGGCGTTCGAGAGGATCGCCTGCGCGCCGGTCTCGCGGATCTGTTCCGGGGTCAGCGTCTTGACGGTGGCCTTGGTGGCCACCGGGATGAAGGCGGGGGTGGCGATGTCGCCGTGCGGCGTGTGAATCACACCGGTGCGGCCGTGCTTTCCCGGCCCGTCCTGTTCGAGGCGGGTGCCCACGGTGAAGGACAGGTCCGGGGATGATGAGGCGGTGGTCATGCCGACCAGTCTAAACGGGGGCTACCGCACCACCGGCATCTCATCCGTGTTCGCGTTGCCGCCGCCGCGGGCGGGCCGGGTGGAACCACCGCGGTCGTCGGCACGCGCCCGCCGGGACTGCTCGCGCTCAAACTCCTCCTCGAGCGCGGCCCCCTCGACGTCGAGTTGCGGGAGGACGCGGTCCAGCCAGCGGGGCATCCACCAGGTGGCCCGCCCCATGAGGAACATGGTGGCCGGCACCAGCCCCATACGTATGAAGAAGGCGTCGAAGAACACGCCCACGCCCAGGGCGAAGCCGAAGATCTGGATGAACGGTAGCGGCTGGTCGATGAAGGCGACGAAGACGGCGATCATGATCAACGCAGCGGCCGTGACCACGCGGGCACCGGAGGAGAAGCCCTCGATCACCGACTCCTCCACCGCGTTGTACTTCGATTCCGGCCGGTCCACCCCGCCGGAGCGCGTGTAGTGCTCGCGCATGCGGGTGACCAGGAAGACCTGGTAATCCATGGCCAGGCCGAAAGTCACGCCGATCAGGAAGATCGGCATGAAGGAGATCAGTGGGCCAGGCGTGTTGACCAGGCCCAGCACGCCCTCCTGCCAGACCAGCACGGTCACGCCGAAGGCCGCTCCGACGGAGAGCAGGAAGCCCAGGCCGGCGACCACGGGCACCATGATGGAGCGGAACACCAGCAGGAGCAGCACGATCGCCAGCCCCACCACCACGGCGAGGTACAGCGGCATGGCACCGGCCAGCCGCTCCGTGATGTCCATCTGCACCGCCGTCAGGCCGGTCAGTCCGACCTCCAGACCGGTGGCGTCCTCGATCTCCTGCCCCTGGGCACGCAGGGCCTCGGCCACGGCCGTCGTCTCGTGGTCGTCGGGACCCGTGTAGGGCGAGACCATCAGCTGTGCGCCCCGGCCGTCCTCACTGGTCGCGATGATCTGGGCGTGCTTGACGTCGGTCATCCCGTTCAACGCCTGGGTGGTGTACAGGAAGGAACTCATCGCCGCTCCCTGTTCGGGGTCGAAGGGTTCCCCGGCCTGCTCCGCGAGATCCTCCTGGGCCCGCATCAGCGGCTGGAGCGCCCCCGCCTCCGGGTCCACGTCATCTGCGTTGAGGATCACCAGGAAGGGCCCGTTCACGCCCTCCCCGAAGCCCTCCGCCATCAGGTCGGCGGACTTGCGCTGGGTGGTGTCCAGGTTGGACGTGGCGTCCGAGGGCAGCGCCATCTCCAGGTCCATCACCGGGGCGGACAGGGCGCCCAGGCCGAGCACCACCACGGCCATCACCAGGGCGGGCACCTTGTGCACGAACCGCACCCAGCGGTGTCCCATCGTCTCCTTCGTACGTATCCTCGGCCCCTTCTTGCGGGGGTTTCCGGCGATTCCCGGGATGCGGCCACCGAAGGTGCGCTCACCGAAGACCCCCAGCAGCGCCGGGATGAACGTCAGCGCCACCAGCACCGAGACGAACACGGTGAACGCCGCGGACAGCCCCATGGCGGTGAGGAACTCGATGTTGACGATCGCGAGCGCGGCCAGCGCGATGATCACCGTCGTACCGGCGAACAGGACCGCCGATCCCGCCGTGCCGACCGCCATCCCGGCCGCCTGATCGGCGGGCATCCGGGTCCGTTCCGAACGGTATCTGGACAGGATGAACAGGGCGTAGTCGATGCCCACGGCCAACCCGATCATCACGGCCAGCACGGGGGTGATGTTGTTGAGCTCGGTGAATGCGGTGGCACCGATGATCGCCAGCGCACCGATGCCCACCCCGATCACAGCGGTGATCAGGGGTAAGCCGGCGGCAATCAACGAGCCGAAGGTGAAGATCAGCACGAAGAACGCGACGACCAGACCGATGATCTCACTGGTGGTCTTGATCGCGATGGGATCACCGAAGCCGGCGCCGCCCGCTTCCACCGTCAGGCCCTGCTCGCGCCCGAGATCCATCGCGGCATTGACCACATCCCGGTGTTCCTCCGTCACGCTCTGGGCGGAGGGCACGTCGAAGGTGAAGGTGGTGTAGCCGAGGGCACCGTCGTCGGTGAGCATCTTCAGGTTCTCTGCGTCCTGCTCCGCCACTTCCCGGGGCAGGCCCGATTCCGTGGCGGTGTCGATCACCATCTCCTGCAGTGCGGGCGACACCTCCACCGGGTTGCCGAAGCGCTCCGTGCCGGTCAGATCCTCGAGATTGGTCTCGATGTAACCGATCACGTCATCGATGGCCGCCATGTTCTGCGGCTCATCGAGGGTCTCCCCCTCCGGAGCCTGGAACACCAGGTTCACGCTCGCGGCGTTGACCACGTCCCCCTGTCCCGGGAACTTCTCCTCCAGGTTCTCGATCGCGTCGATCGACGGGGTACCGGAGATCGCGAACTCGGTGGTGAACGGTTTCATGATGCTCAGCGCACCTGCCGCCACCCCGGCGAAAATCACCAGCCAGGTCGATATGACGATCCACTTGCGGTGGAAGGACCAGCGGCCCAGCCTGAACAACCATTTCGCCACGTGGGGGTACTCCTGCGGATAGGACGGAAAGTAGCAGGAAGTCAGTCTACAGGCGTGAGCTGAGAACACCTTTTAATCAGGTTGTAGACACTATCAGCAAAACCTCGCGGGGAGTTGCGGGAGAACCCAGGTTGGTCCGATCCCGCCCCCTGAGCCGGCCACCAGCTTTGCGACGCCCCGCCCCGGGCGGGCGGAACCTGCTCCCGGCGGACAACGACGAAAGATCCCGCACCCTGAAAGGGGTGCGGGATCTTCTGTGGCGGTGGCGGGGGGATTTGAACCCCCGGTCGGGAGTTACCCGACAATCGATTTCGAGTCGATCACCTTCGGCCGCTCGGACACGCCACCGTCGACTAGATTAACGGAAGCACTGTCCGGCGACCAAATTCGGGGCCTACTTGTCGTCGTCCTTCAGAGAACCGAGGGCTTCCTTGGCCTTGTCGCCGACTTCGCGGGCCTTGTCCTTGATGTCGGACTTGACCTGCTCACCCTTACCCTCGTTCTCCAGGTCCCTGTTGTCGGTTGCGTCGCCGACGGCCTCCTTGGCCTTGCCCTTGAGACCCTCTGCCTTGTCCTGGAACTCACCCATGAAACTCACCCTTTCGTGTTAGTCGCTGCCGCCGAACCTTCATCGTTGTCAGTGTGGCTGAGATGCACCCGGCCGGGCTTCTCAGCGTCGGCCATCTGGGACATCCTCCCGCTGTTCGGTGGCTATGCCGCCCACTTTAATCATCTCAACAACACTGTGGGAGGCGTCACTGAATCGTTATCAAACGCACAGTCAACGACAAGGATGCACGGCTCAACGCAAGGTTTCGAAGAAGGTGATCAACTGCTCCGCGCACTCCTGCTCCAGCACGCCCGCCCGGACCTGCGGGCGGTGCAGCACGCTGGGGTCGCGCACGACATCAAACACCGAACCGACGGCACCGGTCTTCGGTTCCCAGGCGCCGAAGACCAGCCTGCCCACCCTGGCCCCCACGAGAGCGCCGGCACACATGGCACAGGGTTCGAGGGTGACGGCGAGCGTGCAGTCAGTCAACCGCCAGCCGTCGCCGTATAGACGGACCGCCTCACGGATGGCGAGCACCTCCGCGTGGGCGGTGGGATCGCCATCCGTCTCCCGCCGGTTGGTGGCGGTGGCGAGCTCCCGGCCGTCGGGGGCGTAGACGACGGCACCGACCGGGACGTCGCCACGCGGGGTGGTGGCGGCGATGCCCATGGCTCGGCGGATCATGGCCTCGGCGTGGAGCTCGCCGAGGGGGCGGGGCAGGGCGGGCACGCTAGTCGAGGTCAAGGTCCGCGGCGTCGGCGAGCTCATCGAGGAAATCGAGTTCCTCCGCAATCCGGATCAGTTGCTCGGTGGGCCAGAGCGTCTCATCGTCACAGATCACGCCGAGCACCTCCTCCGCCAGGCCGAGATCAGCGAGGATGTCGAAATCGCCCTCGGCCCAGGGATCAACCTGGTCGAGCTCATCGGGGTCGATGTCGGGGATCTCGACGTTGATCTCGTCGAGCGCCTCGGCGGCGAAGTCATCCTCCACGGCCGCGGTGGCGTCCGAGAGCAGGACGCGCACCCCGTCCGGGGCGGGGCGGACGATGACGAAGTAATCGTCCTCGACGTTCAGCAGGGCAAACGCCGGCCCCTCACTGCGGAGGGAGCGCACGGCCCGTACCGAGGTCTGCAGGCCGTCAAAGTCATCGTCAAAGGAACGGACGTGCCAGGCACCATCCGTCAGAGTAACCGTCACGGCGAAGCTGTCACCGTACTCATCGGCGTTCATACCAGGTAACCGTAGTCTTTCTGTGCCACACTTGTCAGGTGACTTCTCGAGACATTTCCCGCCCCGTCTGCATGCTCGGCCTCGGACTCATCGGGGGCTCCCTGCTCCGCGACCTGTCCGCGCACGGCCACCCCGCCTTCGGCTATAATCGCTCCCCCTCCGGCACCAAGAGTGCCCGCACGGAAGGGTTCGACGTCAGCTCAGACCTGACGGAGACGCTGCAGCGCGCAGAGCAGGAGAAGGCCCTGCTGGTCATCGCCACCCCGATGCCGGCGGTCGGCGCGATGCTCGCGGCCATCACCGAGCACGCCCCCTCGTGCGGGATCACCGACGTCGTCTCCGTCAAGACCGAGGTGTACGAACTGGTCAAGCAGGCCGGACTGGAGGACCGCTACGTGGGCAGCCACCCCATGTCCGGCACGGCGGAAAGCGGCTGGAAGGCCTCCCGGACGGGCCTTTTCAAGCGCGCCGCCTGGGTGGTCACCTTCGACCATGCGAACGACGCCCCGAACGGCCCCGGCAATGACTGGATCGCCCTCTGGACCGACGTGGTGCGGATGGCCAAGATCACCGGCGCCGAGGTCATTCCGGCCCGGGTAGACGTGCACGACGCCGCCGTGGCCCGGGTGTCCCACCTGCCCCACCTGCTGGCCGAGGCCCTCGCGATCGTCGGCGACAACGGCGGGGCACTGAGCCTCTCCCTGGCAGCCGGCAGCTTCCGGGACTCCACCCGGGTGGCCGCCAGCTCCCCGTCCCTCGTGCGCGCCATGTGCGAGACCAACTCCGAGGCGCTGCTCGTGGCCCTGGATGAGACGATCGCCCTGCTGACCGACGCCCGCGCCCACCTGACGGAGACACCGCCGAACATCGAGGAGCTGGCAGACAACGGCTACCGCTCCCGCATCCGTTACGAGGCCCGCTCCGGACAGGGACGCCAGGGCGACTCCGTCAGCCCCTCCCCCATCAGCGGCCGGCCGGTCCTGCGCCTGAATCCCGGCGGGCCCGACTGGGTCAGGATGCTGGAGCAGGCGGAATCGCTGGGTGCCCGAATCGAGGTGTTCTAGCCGGTCGGCCACGCCGTGTTCGCGGCGGCGCACCCCGGGGCGCCAGCGGGCTCCGGCAACAACGAAACCCCAGGTAAACCATGGGTTTACCTGAGGTTTCAATGGTGCGCCCGGAGGGATTCGAACCCCCAACCTTCTGATCCGTAGTCAGATGCTCTATCCGTTGAGCTACGGGCGCAGTGATTGAAAAGCTTCTGCTTTGCAACGAGGCATTACTCTACCCGATGGCCCTCACACTAAACAAAACCGCAGGTGGCTGGCCCGAAAACCTCCGGAACAACCAGACCACCCCACTCCGTGGTGCAGCAACGGGAAAAATGACCGCCGCCCCGTGGTGGAGGTGCCATTGGAGCGGCGGTCAAGCTTCAGGTGCCGGCGGTGCCGCTCATCGAGGTGCGGCACGCCGCCGGAGGCGGACGCGGGGCAGGACCCCTACAGCACTATGCCGAACAGGGGGATCGCCACAAGGTACGCGAACAGGGTGATCAGGACGAGCCCGATCAGGTTCAGCCAGATACCGCCCTTGATCATGTCGCCGATCCGGACATAACCGGAGCCGAAGGCGATGGCGTTGGGAGGGGTGGCCACCGGCAGCATGAAGGCACAGGTGGCTGCCAGAGCAACCGGGATCGTCAGCAGCATCACGTTCTGCTCGCCACCGGCGGTGAGGCCGATGCCCACGGCCACGCCGCCCATGATCGGCAGGAAGGTCGCAGCGGTAGCGGTGTTCGAGGTGAACTCGGTGAGGAAGAGCACGAGCGTTGCGACGGCGGCGATCAGCAGGAAGATCGGCAGAGCTCCGAGCCCCTTCGCCACCTCACCGATCCACAGGGACAGGCCGGAGGCGGTGAACATCGCGGACAAGGAGAGGCCACCGCCGAAGAGCAGCAGCACGTCCCAGGGCAGTTCGTTGGCGGTCTTCCAGTCCAACAGCCGCTTGCCGGTCTTCACGTCCGCCGGAATGGTGAACAGCAGCAGACCTGCGATGATACCGATGATCGCGTCATCGTAGACCATCTCGGAGCCGATCCAGTCAAGGATCAGCGGGACGAACACCCAGCAGAGGGCGGCGAGCACGAAGATGATGCCGACCATGACCTGCGGTCCCGTCCAGGGGCCGAGCTTCGAGTTCTCCTCCTTGATCAGCTCCCGGCCACCCGGGATCTCCTTCATCTCCGGCTTGAACACGGTGATCAGGACCAACCAGGCGATGACCATGAACACCACCGCAAGGGGGACACCGAGCATCATCCACTGGCCGAAACCGATGGTGATGCCGTGGGAGGTCTCCATGTAACCGGCCAGCAGCGCGTTCGGCGGGGTACCGATCAGCGTGCCGAGCGAACCGATGGAGGCGGAGTAGGCGATCGCCAGCATCAGGCCGGTGGCGAATTTCGCCTGCTTCTTCATGCCACCGACGGTCTCTGCGGTCAGCTGCAGCACGGACATGCCGATCGGCAGCATGACCACCGCCGTCGCGGTGTTGGAGACCCACATGGACAGGAATCCGGTGGCGATCATGAAGCCGAGCATCAGCCGTTTCGGGCTGGTACCGACGGTCAGCAGGACCGCGAGCGCAAGGCGACGGTGCAGGTTCCAGCGCTGCAGGCCGAGCGCGAGCAGGAAGCCGCCCATGAACAGGAAGATCGTCGAGCTGGCGTACGGCGAGCCGACTTCACTGAAGGAGGCGACCTGGGAGATCGGGAACACCGCGATGGGGATCAGCGCGGTGGCCGCCAGCGGGATGGCCTCGGTCATCCACCAGGCACCCATGAGCACGGTCACGGCGGCCGTCATCCGCAGGGCATGATGGGTGTACTCGGTCTCCGGATCCACACCGGCGGACTGCATGACGGTTTCCACGGCGGACGCCGGGAAGAAGAGGTAGACCAGTGCGGCAAGGATCAGGCCGACGAAGATGCCGGTCGCCTGGCGGCGCCAGCCGCGCTGTTCACCGCCCTTGGAGTCCTCGCCGGGAGCCTCGGCGTTACTTTCCTTGATCTGTGGTGTGCTCATGAGAGTCGCTTCCAAAACACTTCGCGCCATGGTCCCCGCGGCAGCAGGTTCTGCTCCGCAGGCAGGGGTGGCACGTGATGGGTATCGGGCATCCCCGGTTCCCCGCCTTCCGGTGCGGGTGCGCACTGGAGGTGACAAGTGTAACCAGGTTCACGAAATCTTAACTTGATTCCACTTATTTTGTTAGCCGCTATACAGATCTGTTACGGGGATCTACCCCCACCTTGGAAAACAACACCTACCGACCTGCTAATTTCTGACTTCACACTTTTAGCAGGGTCTCCCCCGACATTCCGCGGGTTTCTCACGTCCCCCGAAGAACCCCGCTGGTTGCCGCCCGAGGCCTCACCACATCACAATCCCAGGACCGACTTCGCAATGAGGAAGTAGATGATCAGACCGGTGGCGTCACAGAACGTGGAGATAAAGGGATTCGAGAAGACCGCCGGATCCGCGCCCACCGCCTTGGCGACGATCGGCATCGCGCCACCCACCGTCGCCGACATCATGCACACGGCCAGCAGGGTCAGCCCGATGACCAGGCCGATCGGCAAACCGTAGACCGCCCAGGCACCCAGGAAACCGAGCACACCCAGCAGGGAGCCCAGGATCAGCCCGACCCGCAGCTCCCGCCACATCACCCTGCCGACGTCGCGTTTGCGGACATCGCCGAGCGCCAGGGCGCGGGTGACAGTGGTGGCGGCCTGGTTGCCGGTGTTGCCGCCGGTGCCGGTCAGCAGCGGGATGAACAGCGAGAGCACCACCGCGGCGGCGAGGGTGTCCTCGAAGGTGTCGAGCACCTGGACCGTCAGCAGCGCCGACACCGCGAGCACCAGCAGCCAGACGACCCTCGAACGCACGACCTTGACCAGCGGCGTGGACAGGTAGGGCTGCTGCAGCGGCTCGTGGCCGCCCGAGCGGGCCGTGTCCTCGTCATCGGCCTCCTGGAGGATGTCCTGGGCGTCATCGAAGGTGAGGATGCCCACGAGCCGGTGACTGTCATCGACGATCGGCATGGCCAACAGGTCGAGCGGCATGAACCAGCGCACCGTCTCCTCCGCATCGTCATGGGAGTTGGCGAAGATCGGCTTGTTCATCAGTTCCTCGAGCCGCTGTCCGTCTTCGGCCCGGAACAATGCGCGCAGGGAGAGTACCCCGAGCAGTTTCCGGTCGTGCCCGATGACCGGCAGCAGGTAGATCGTCTCCAGGTCCCCGGACTCCGCGCGCAGATAACGCAGGGTATCCACCACTGTCATCTCCGGATGGAGGATCGGCACTTCCGGGGACATACGGCGACCGATCGACCCCTTCGGGTAACCGAGCACGACACCGGTGATGTCGCGTTCGGTGGGGTCGAGGTTGCGCAGCAGTTGATCGGCGATCTCCGCCGGCAGCTCGTCCAGCAGGGAGACCCGGTCATCGGGGTCGAGCTCACCGAAGAAGTCGTAGACCTCACCGCTCTGCAGTGCCCCGATCAGGTCGGCCTGGTGGCCTGCGTCCAGGGCGTCGAATACCGCGATGGACCGCTCCCGGCTGAGCAACCGCAGAATGACAGCTGCCCGGATGTTCTCGGAGCGCTCCACGAGGGCGACGACCTCCTGGATGGGAGGCGCATCCAACATCCGAGACAGTTCCTGCGCACGTTCCGCGGGGATCTCATCCCTGGAACGGATGATCTTCTCCAGCTGATCGATCGTCGTCTCAGCCACGGCTACACCTCCGAAGTCTCCTGGGCGGACGAATATCCGGCCAGCCCATGACACTACCTGTCGGGATGCTACCCAGGGATCCCGGATATCGCGGCGCAGAACCAGAGTGGCTGCGCGGGGACTGTCGGGTAGGTAGCGGGAAACCGCCCAATACCTCACCCAGGAAGCTACAAACCGGCAGTAGCCGTGACCTACCCGACAACCCCCAGCAGCCGGACATCACACAAGCGGATACCCCCGGCTGAAACTCGAAGTTTCAGCCGGGGGTGTCCAGTGGTGCGCCCGGAGGGATTCGAACCCCCAACCTTCTGATCCGTAGTCAGATGCTCTATCCGTTGAGCTACGGGCGCAGAATGTAAACCCAGCGGGTTTGCACTGCGCTCAGCCTAGTCCCACTCGCATCCGGAAACCAAATTCCGGCGGCGTCCCACCCAGCAGATTCCTGCAGGGCATCGTGTTCAAAGCTGTGGCGGAGACGAGAGGATTTGAACCTCCGGTCCCCCGTTAAGAGGACAACTCATTAGCAGTGAGCCCCAATCGGCCGCTCTGGCACGTCTCCATTGATCTCAGCACACCGAACGGCGTGTCATGAAACCTCAAAACATCTTAGCCATTTCTCTCGCGCCACACCAAACCGGCTGGCACGCCGCCTTCCGGGTCGTCGTCACCTGCGTATAAATCGCCGGTATAGGCTGGTGCCCATGAGTTCCCTGTTTCGCGCTGATCTCGCCGACCTGCCCGCCTATGTTCCCGGAAAAGTACTTCCCGACGCGGTGAAGCTGTCCTCCAATGAGGTGGCCCATCCGCCGCTCGCGGCGGCCCGGGAGGCGATGGCGGAAGCCGCGCAGGGAGTGAACCGCTACCCGGACATGGGCGCCGTGCAGCTGCGCACCGCCTTAGCCGAACATCTTGAGCTCAATCCGGAGCAGGTGGCCGTGGGCAACGGTTCCTCCGCGCTGTGCCAGCAGCTGGTGCAGATCGCCGCTGGCCCCGGTGATGAGGTGCTGTTTCCGTGGCGCAGCTTCGAGGCGTACCCGATCTTCGCCCGGGTCGTCGGCGCCACCCCGGTGGCGGTCCCGCTGACCGAAGACGGCCGGCACGACTCTGCGGCGATGGCCGACGCCATCACCGAGCGCACCCGCGTGATCTTCCTCTGCAGCCCGAACAACCCCTCGGGGGCCGCAATCACACGGCAGGAGTTCGCGGACTTCATGGCCCGGGTTCCGGAGAACGTCCTGGTGGGCCTGGATGAGGCCTACATTGAATACCACCGCACCGAGGACACTCCGCTGGCTCCGGAGGAAATCGCCCACTACCCCAACCTTGTGGGGCTGCGGACCTTCTCCAAGGCCTATGGCCTGGCGGGGGTGCGGGTGGGTTACGCCTTCGGCCAACCGGAGGTCATAGCCGCCCTGAACAAGGTCGCGATCCCCTTCGCCGTCAGCTCGGTCGCCCAGGCGGGCGCCCTGGCCTCGCTGGCGGCCGCCGATGAACTGCTGGAGCGCACGGAGATCGTCGTGGCGGACCGTGACCGGGTGGCCGACGCCGTGGGCGCCCGCCATTCACAGGCCAACTTCATCTGGCTGCCCACGGCGCATGCGGCGCCGGTCGCGGAATCGCTGATGGCGGAGGGCGTGCTGGCACGCGCCTTCCCGGAGGGGCTGCGCGTCACGGTGACCACTCCGGAAGAGAACGACGTTTTCCTGGCTGCCTGGGAGAAGCTGCAGCCGCGACTGTAGATCAGCCCCCGGCGAAGGGCGGCAGGACATCCACGCGCTGCACCCCGGCCAGACGCTGGCCCTGCCCCGCACGGGCGCCGTCCACCAGGAAGCTGCAGCGTTCGAAGACCTCCCCGAGGTTCATGCCGGCGTCGGTGGTGCCGGTGTGTTCGGCGCTCAATTGGTCCAGCAGGTCAGCGAGCGTGTCCGGCACGTCCGCGACCGTCTCCTGCCCCGTGCCCCGCGCCGCCCGCGCCGCGGCGAAATAGTGGATCTCCACGTCAATTCCCTCCCATAGCCCGGTTCTTCCCCCAGCATGCCGCCATCGCCTGCGGTTGTCCAGATGACACAGGTAACGTGGGGCGATAGGACAAGGAGGTTAGGCCACTGATGCGCACACCCGAGGATCACCTGGCGGCCCTGCGGGAACTGCTGCCCGCCCGCGGCAGCGTCCACCTCCCGCTTATCGACGCCCCGGGCCACCGCCTGGCCGCCCCGGTCATGGCCGCAGCGGACTCGCCGCGCTTCGACAACTCCCAGATGGACGGCTACGCCCTGCCGGAAGCACAGTCGTACCAGAAGGCGGCGCGGCTGCCGGTGGGTCCGACCATCCCGGCCGGGCAGGACCCGGACGAGCTCTATCCTGCCGGTCTGGGGAATCTGGCCGCCCCGATCATGACCGGGGCGAAGCTCCCGCGGGGCACCGGCGCCATCGTGCCGGTGGAAGCCTGCTCTCCGGCGCGGTTCCTGGCCGAGGGCGAGACGGTGGAGCTGCCCGCCACCTCGCCGGGAAAGTTCATCCGGCGTGCCGGCTCAGACATCACCGCCGGCACGGAACTCCTCCCCGCCGGGCATCTACTCAGCGCCCTGGATGTCGGGTTGCTGGCCAGCCAGTCGATCCTTGAGGTGGAGGTGGCAGCACCCGCCCGCGTGATGATCTGCACCGGCGGCGCGGAAATCGGGACACCCGGCAAGGCCACCATCCCCGACGCCAACGCCCCGATGCTGCGCGCGCTGTGCGCCCGTTACGGCATCGAGGTGGTCAGCACCCTGCACACCGGTGACGATGCCGGGCAATTGCGCGGCTTCCTCCACGAGCAGGTGGCCGACAAACAGCCCACCGCGGTGATCACCTCGGGCGGGATCAGCCAGGGCAAGTTCGAGGTCTTCCGGCAGGTGCTCGAGGACCAGCCGCGGGCGTGGTTCGGCCACGTGGACCAGCAACCGGGTGGCCCGCAGGGCATGGCGCTTCTCGCGGACACGCCGGTGATCTGCCTGCCCGGCAACCCCATCTCCACCCTGGCCAGCTTCCGGCTGTTCGTGGCGTCCCTCCTGGGTCACCCGCCGGCCCCTGTCACAGCTGTGCTGGACGAGGCCGTGGCGGGACTCGACGACGACCGCGAGCAGCTGCGCCGCGGCACCCACCGGGTCGTCGACACCCGCGTGGTGGCCTCCCCGTTACCGGGTGCGGGCTCCCACCTGCTGGCCCGGGCCGTCGGAGCCACCTGCCTGATCCGGGTGCCCGCGCGGGCCCGGCTGGCCGCCGGGGATACCGTCACCGTCTACCCGCTCTGAGGAGTTTTCCGTGTCCGAACGCACCGCCCTGGTCCTGGTCGCCTCCACCCGCGCCGCGGCCGGGGACTACCCCGACCGCTCCGGCCCCATTGCCGTGGAGTTCCTCCGCGAACTGGGGTTTTCCACCCCGGACGCCACCGTGGTGGCCGACGCCGAGCTGCCGTCCGCCCTCAGCGAGCTCTTCAGTGAGCCCACGGCACTGCCGGACGTGGTGCTGACCTCCGGGGGAACCGGGATCACCGCCGACGACAACACCGTGGAACTCATCACGCCCCACCTGGACAAGGAGTTGCCCGGCATCGTCCACGCCTTCTGGGCCACGGGGCGGGAGAACATCGCCACCGCGGTGCTTTCCCGCGCCGTCGCAGGCATCACCGGGCGCACCTTCGTAATGACCCTGCCCGGTTCCACCGGCGGGGTGAAGGACGGGGTGACCACCCTGCGTCCGATCCTCAACCACATCGTCGAACAACTGGAGGGAAGCCATGAGCACTGATCCGGCCTATGTCGCCGAGCAGACCGGCACCGTCATCGGTGCCCTGATGACCGCCGCCCCCATTGAGGAGCTGCTGGCGGCTGCGCGCCGGGAGACCCTGACCGAGGCCATGGGGGCACTGGTCACCTTCGAGGGCGTGGTGCGGGACCACGACGGCGGTCAGCGGGTGACACAGCTGTCCTACTCCGCGCATCCCACGGCGGCGGAGCGGATCGCGGCGGTTGCCGGAGAGGTCGTCGAGAAGCACCCGCAGACCCGCCTGTGGACCGCACACCGCACCGGGGATCTGCGGATCGGGGGCCTCGCGTTCGTCGTGCTGGCTGCCGCGGCCCACCGCGGACACGCCTTCGCCGCGGCGTCGGAACTGGCGGACCGCGTCAAGGCCGAGGTGCCGATCTGGAAGGAACAGCTCCTGACGGACGGCTCCACGCAGTGGGTGGGGTTGGAATGACGGATCTGAGCAACCGGGAGATCGCGCGCTACCGCCGCCAACTCAGCCTCGGCGGTTTCGGGGCCGAGGGGCAACGCAAACTGCTCGACGCCCACGTGGCCGTCATCGGAGCGGGCGGCCTCGGCTCCCCCGCGCTGCTCTACCTCGCCGGCGCCGGCGTCGGACGGATCACCCTGATCGACGATGACGTCGTGGACCTGTCCAACCTGCACCGCCAGGTCATCCACACCACCGACGCCGTGGGGGAGGCCAAAGCGGAATCGGCGCGCCGGGAGATGCTGGAGTTGAACCCGTCCATCCGGGTTGACACCGTTGTGGAGCGACTGACCTGGGACAATGCCCTGCAGGTCCTCGACGGCGCGGACGTGGTGCTGGACGGCACCGATAATTTCGCCACACGGCACGTCGCCTCCGCGGCCTGTGCACAGCTGCGCATCCCGCACGTGTGGGCGTCCATCCTGGGGTTCGAGGCGCAGCTCTCGGTGTTCTGGGCCGATCGCGGACCGGTGTACGAGGACCTCTTCCCCACCCCGCCGCCGCCCGGGAGTGTGCCCAGCTGTTCCCAGGCGGGCGTGCTCGGGCCGCTGGTGGGCATCATCGGGTCCGCCATGGCGATGGAGGCGCTCAAGCTGCTCACCGGCATCGGCGAACCGCTGGTGGGCACCCTCGGCTACTTCTCCTCACTGGCGGGCCGGTGGGAGTACATTCCGGTGGTCGGCGATCCCGCGACGGCGGAAAAACTGCGTGCCGACGGCCCCGACACCGCCGAGCCACCTGCCCCGACAGAGGCCGCTGCGGTGCCGGAGATCCTCGTCGTGCCGGATGGTGCGGTGCTCATCGACGTCCGCGAGCCCGGGGAATTCACCACCTTCCACATCCCCGGCGCGGTGAACGTGCCACTGGCGGAGATCACCGGGAACGGCGTGGTGCCGGCGGAGATCACCGGGGCCGGGCAGAACCCGGTGGTGGTCTACTGCGCCGGTGGGGTGCGCTCCGCGACGGCCGTGCGAGCGCTGCGGGAAGCCGGGGTCACCGGCCCGCTCAGCCTGGCGGGCGGCATCGACGCCTGGCTGGACCGGCAGAGCTGACAGCCCCCTAATTCTTCGGGTGAATCTGCTCCAGCCGGTTCTCGCCGGTCTCCTCACCGTGGGAGTTGGTGATGAAGAAGGCACCGATCAGTCCGGCGGCGCTGATGAAGGCGCTGACCAGGAAGGCGACGTTGGCGCCGTGCACCATTCCCTCGACCCCGTATTCCGCGGGATCTCGGGTGGTCACCGTCATCACGGTGACCAGCACCGCGGTGCCGACGGAACCGGCGACCTGGCGCAACGTGTTGTTGACCGCGGTGCCGTGCGGAACGAGTGTCTGGGGCAGCTGGTTCAGGGCGGCCGTGGTCACCGGCATCATGACCATCGCGGCACCGACCATGCGCACCGCGTTCACCGCGGCGATGTAGACGAAGGAGGTGTCCGCGCTCAGCCGGGCGAAGAGCAGCGAGGTGGCGGTCAGCAGGATGAATCCCACCGCGGCGAGCCACTTCCCGCCGAAGCGGTCGAAGAGACGGCCGGTGACCGGGGACATCAGTCCCATGATGATCGCCCCCGGCAACAGGGCCAGGCCGGATTCCATGGCGGTGAAGTCCGCCATGTTCTGCATGTACAGCGGCAGGATGAGCATGCCGCCGACCATCGCGATGAACATGACCATGCCCAGCACCGTGTTGAGCGTGAACATGGGGATCCGGAGCACGCGCAGTTCCAACATGGGCTGGTCCAGCTTCAACTGCCGCCAGACGAACAGGACCAGCGCGATCACGCCGACCACCAGGGAGATGACGACCTCGGCGCTCGACCAGCCCGCCGTACCGGCGGAGCTGAAGCCGAAGAGGAGACCGCCGAAACCGAGGGAGGAGAGGATGATCGACAGGATGTCCAGCTTCGGGTCGGTGTTCTCGGTGACGTTCTTCAGCAGGAAGAAGGCGATCACCATGGCGATGACGGCGATCGGCAGCATCATCAGGAACAGCGTCTGCCAGGGGAAGTGGTCGACGATCCAACCGGACAGGCTGGGCCCGATGGCCGGTGCGAATCCGATGATCAGGCCGAACATACCCATGGCGGAACCGCGCCGGTCCCGCGGGAAGATGGCGAAGAGAATGGTCTGCAGGAGCGGCATGATCATGCCGCCGGCGGCGGCCTGGAGGACACGGCCGAGGAGCAGGACCAGGTAGACCGGCGCCACGGCCGCGACGATCGTGCCGGTTATGAACAGCCCCATCGCGGTCAGGAACATCGCCCGCGTGCTGAACTTCTGGATCAGGAAGGCCGTGACCGGGATCATGATGCCGTTGACCAGCATGAACAGGGTGGTCACCCATTGCGCGTCACTGGCGGTGATACCGAAATCAGCCATGAACGCCGGCAGCGCGGTGTTCAGCAGGGTCTGGTTCAGGATCATCACGAAGGCGCCGGCCAGCAGCACGCCCATGAGGACGTTGCGCTCTACCGGGTTCTGGTAGACCGGTGTCTCCTGCTCCCCGGAAGCTCCCGCCGGGGAGTCACCGGAGGCCGGGATGGTGGACTCATTCGCCATGAAGGACCTTCTCTCGTTTGCGTTGCTGCCCGGCCGAAGGCCGGGGAATTGGGGTCAGTGGTGTTCGGGGAGTCGGCGTGGCTGTCAGCGGGCGCTGGGCGGCGTCGTCAGCGCACCCTCGTCGACCAGGTCGAAGACGGAACGGAGCACATTGCTCAGTGACTCGGTTCCGCCCGCCGTCCAGCGGCGCAGCGCGACCCGGATGATGCCCACCGCGACGGCCGCCACCAGCGCCGGCCGGAGATCATCGTCGCGGTCCACGCCGAAACGGTCGGCGAAGACGCCGGTCAGTTCCCGTTCCATGGTCGAGTACTGCGCCAGCTGCCGCGACATCAGCGCCGGATTGTCCTGCACCAGCCGCTGCCGGGCCAGCGCCCGTTCCCGGTTCGCCTTCGTCAGTGACAACGGGTCGGCCTCCGTCAGCACCGCCTGCAGGGACTGCAACGGAGTCTCGTCCAACGGCCGGTTCACGATGAGGGGCCGCAGCTCAGCGACCGTCGCCGCGGTGTCCGTGACCAAGGCATCCTCCTTGCAGGAGAAATAGTTGAAGAAGGTCCGCGGCGACACCTCGGCGGCCTCGGCGATGGCCTCCACCGTCAAGTTTGCCATCCCCGACTGCAGCGCCAGATCCAGTGCCACCTGGCGGATGTTACGGCGCGTCTCCAGCTTCTTGCGCTCCCGCAGGCTCACCACGTTCCAGGACTCATCCGAATTTTCCATATGGGGATACACTAACTGCATATTTGCACTCTCTGCAACATTTGCGAGACTCCTCACCGGACTCGGCCACGGTGATCTCGCCGACAACCACGGTTGCCGGCCTCCGCCCGGGGAACCGACATTCCCGCCCTCCCCACAGCTTCCCGGCAGCGGATTCGCCGCCGGGATTGTTAGGATCAGACCATGCTCTCCGGATTGTGGAACCTGTTCATCCGGGCCCTCGGCACCGCCGTCGCCCTGTGGGTGGTCACGCTGCTCATCGACGGCGTGTCCATCGCCACCCCGGACGTCATACTCGCCGGCGACGGCAGCTATGACCGCCTCCTGGTCTTCCTCGGCGTCGCCGCGGTGATCGTGGTGCTGAATATGCTGGTCAGGCCCGTCCTACAGGTGATCGGACTGCCAATCACCCTCATCACCCTCGGATTGTTCGCCCTGGTCATCAATGCGGCGATATTCCTGCTCGCAGAATGGATCTCGCAGGCACTGGGCCTGGGACTGTCCATCGAGACCTTCCTGGACGCCTTCTGGGGCGCGATCATCATGGCGATCGTCAACTGGCTGCTCGGCCCGCTGACGGGTCTGCTGAGCTCGAAGAGGTAGCGCCCCAGCTGCTGGAGTCGGACGTGAGCGGCTGCTCCCGCCCCGGGCAGTTGCGGGAGAACGGATGGCAGTGACAGCCCACAGCCACGTGCATCCTGGACGAGCTCGCGGGCAGGGGCCCCTGGTGTCGCGGAGAACAGGAAGATCAACCCGCCATGAGCCCGTCGCCCCGCACTGACTGATTTCCATCCCACCGCCTTCGGCCCCGCCCTCAGGAAGAGGGCGGGGCCGGCGGTCATCGTGCAGACGGGCTACTTCACGTAGAGCGTCTCCACCTTCTCCGCGAGGGTGAGGACGTCATAGCTGGCCACGAGTTCGTCGTTCTGGTTGTACAGGGCGGCGTCCCAGCAGACCTCGCCGTACTCGTCGGTCACGCGGGGAGTGATCCGCTTGGCGGTCAGCTCCACACGGATGGAGTCATCGTAGGTGACCGGTTCGATGAAGCGCAGGTTCTCCAGACCGTAATTGGCCAGGACCGGGCCCGGCTCCGGCTCCACGAACAGCCCGGCCGCCCAGGAAACCAGCAGGTAGCCGTGGGCGACGCGGCGCGGGAAGAAGGGGTTGGCCGTGGCCGCCTCCTCATTCACGTGGGCGTAGAAGGTGTCGCCGGTCTTCTCAGCGAATTCGAGGATCTCCTCCAGCGTGACCTTGCGCAGGTCTGAGGCGAACTGGTCACCGATCTGCAGGGTGGCCAGGTCCTTACGGAACGGGTGGGTACCGGTTCCGGCCGCCACCTCAGCTCGGGTGACCCGCTGCACCCGGGCACCGCGGTGCCACTGCCCGGTGATGGCGGTCAGGTGATCGGCGCTGCCCTGGATGGCGGTGCGCTGCATGTAGTGCTTGATACCGCGCACACCGCCGAGCTCCTCGCCGCCGCCGGCGCGGCCCGGGCCGCCGTGGATCAGGTGCGGCAGCGGGGATCCGTGGCCGGTGGAGGTCTTCGCGTCGTCGCGGTCCAGGAAGTGCAGGCGCCCGTGGTGGGCGGCGATACCGGTGGCGAAGTGGGCGGTCAGTTCCGGGTCATGGGTGATCACCGAGGCCACCAGGGAGCCGCGGCCGCGGGCGGCCAGCCGGATGGCGTCGTCGGTGTCGGAGTAGCCGAGGATGGACACGACCGGCCCGAAGGCCTCGGTGTCATGGACCGCCTCCGTGTCCGCGTCGGCGAAGGTGAGGATGGTGGGCGCAAAGAAGGCGCCCTCCAGCTTGTCGGCGCCGCCGTGGACGATCTCACCCCCGGCGGCAACCAGCGTCTCGACGGCCGCGGCGACGTCGTCCCGCTGCTCGACGGAGACCAGCGGCCCCATGGTGGTGCCCTTCTCACGGGGATCACCGGGGACGACCTTGGCGTCGAGCCGCTCGGACAGCGCCTTGGCGACGGCGTCAACCAGCGGGGCGGGGACGATCGCGCGGCGCACGGCGGTGCACTTCTGCCCGGCCTTGGAGGTCATCTCCACGAACAGGGTCTTGATGAAGGCGTCGAACTCCGGGGTCCCCTCGGTGGCGTCCGCCCCGAGGATCGCGGCGTTGAGGGAGTCCGCCTCGGAGGTGAAGCGCACGCCCTCCCGCTGCACGTTGTCGTGGGCGCGGAGCTTCGCCGCCGTGCCGGCGGAACCGGTGAAGGCGACGTGGTCGCAGTAGTTGAGGTGATCGAGCAGGTCTCGGGCGGAGCCGGAAATCAGCTGGATGGAGCCCTCCGGAAGAATGCCGGAGGTAACCATCAGTTCCACGCAGGCGGCGGTGATGTAGCCGGTCGGGGTAGCCGGCTTGACGATGGTGGGGACACCGGCGATGAAGGCCGGGGCGAACTTCTCGAGCATGCCCCAGACCGGGAAGTTGAAGGCGTTGATCTGCACGGCCACTCCCGGCAGGGAGGTGTAGATGTGGGTGCCCAGAAAGCTGTTGTCCTTGGACAGCACCTCGGTGGCACCGTCGACGATCACCTTCGAGTTCGGCAGCTCACGGCGCCCCTTGGAGGAGAAGGTGAACAGTGTGGAGATGCCGCCGTCGATGTCGACGAAGTTGTCCCGCTTATTGGCCCCGGCCTTGAACGCCTGCTCATAGAGAGCTTCCTTGTGTTCCTGGAGGTAAAGGGCCAATTCCTTGATCTTCAGGGCGCGCTCGTGGATGGTCAGTGCCGCCAGCCCGGCCTGTCCGACCGTGCGTCCGTATTCGACGGCGCCGGCGATGTCGAGGCCGTCGGTGGAGACCCGGGCGACGGTCTCACCGGTGGAGGAGTCTGCGACCTCCACCACCCGGTCCGGGTTGTCCGGGGTCACCCACTTCCCGGCGAGGAAGCTGGGAACCAGGGTGTCCCGGGCAACCGGAGGCGTGGCGCCGCCGCTGCCGGCCTCGGAGATCAGGGAGGTGATGCTGCTGTTACGGGTGGTCATCGGGTGTTCCTTTCATCGAGTGGAGCGGAATTTCATTTAACTACCGACCGGACGGTTAGTATTTGGATGCCAGTATAATCATGGCTGCATTTTCTGCAGCTCTTTCAGAAAGGTGATCAACGTGGAGCCCTGGAAAATTGAACTGGGAGAACTCGACCGCAAGATGGGCGTGGAGGTGGTGGAGCAGTCCGCGGAGCGGGTCGTGGCCACCATGCCCATCGCCGGCAATCGGCAGTCCCTCGGCTTATTGCACGGGGGTGGAATGGTCGCCCTCGCCGAGGCGGTGGGGAGTTGGGCGGCGGTCATCCACGCCTCAACGATGGGCAAGGTGGCGGTCGGCGTGGACATCAACGCCACGCACCACGTCTCCAGCCGGGAGGGCCACGTCACCGCCACCGCCACGGCCATCCGCCTGGGTAAGACGCTGACCAGCCACGAGGTGGTGCTGGTGGATCAGGCGGGACGGCGGCTGTGCACCGCACGGATCACCAACGCGATCGTCGAGAAGCGCGGTTAGCTGTAGTCGTAGAACCCCTTGCCGGACTTCCGGCCGAGCTCGCCCCGGGCCACCATGTCCCGCATGAGCTGCGGCGGGGTGAAGTGGTCGCCGAGGGTGGAGGCCAGGTACTCCGAGATTCCCAGGCGCACGTCCAGTCCCACGATGTCGGTCAGCTTCAGCGGGCCAACCGGGAACTTGTAGCCGAGCACCATGGCGTTGTCGATGTCTTCCGCTGAGGCCACGCCGTCCTCGACCATGCGGATCGCTTCCAGGGCGATGGCCACCCCCAGGCGCGAGGATGCGAAACCGGGGGCGTCCTTGACCACGATCGGGGTCTTGCCCAGCCCGGCGACCCAGCCACGCGCGACATCCACCAGGTCCTCCGGCGTGCTGTCCGCGACTACGATCTCCACCAGCTTGGAGGCCGGCACCGGGTTGAAGAAGTGCAGCCCGATGACCGGGTTGTCCACGGTGGCGGCGAGATCGGAGACCGGGAGCGAGGAGGTGTTGGTGGCGATGACCGCGTCCGGGGAGGCTGCGGCGATCTGGGCGAAGGAATCCGCCTTCAGTTCCAGGGACTCTGGCACGGCCTCCACCACCAGCGGCAGACCAGTGAACGCCGCGGCGTCGGTGGCCAGGGACAGGCGGTCGAGCCACTCCCCGACAGTGCCGTCGGCACCTCGCTTGAGGGATCCCTCGATGTCGTGGATGATGCGTTCCCGCGCGGCCTCGACCGCGACGTCGTTGATGTCCACGACGGTGACGTGCGCTCCGGCGGCGAGGAAGGAGTGGGCGATGCCCGCTCCCATGCGGCCGCCGCCGAGTACCCCGACGGTCGTCGGCACGCCGGTGGCGGTGGTTTCCGGGGCAGTCTGTGAAACGGTCATTGTCGTCTCCTTCTACTTGTTCTTCTTGCGGTCGAGGAAGGTCTGCATGCGGTCGAACTTCGCCTCGGATTCAAAGAGGACGGCCTGGGCGATGTTGTCCACCGCCGGGTGGGCGGACGGCGGCATGGCCATCACCTGCTTGCTGATGCGCACGGCCAGCGGATCCAGCCTGGCGATCCGGTCCGCCAGCTCCCTGGCCACTGTCAGCAGCCCGCTGGGCTCCGTCACCTCGGTGACCAGGTGAGCCGCCAGGGCCTCCTCACCGGTGAGTGTCCTGCCGGCCAGCAGGATCTCCTTGGCCAGGGCCTCCCCCACCAGTTCCTTCAGCCGCCACATGCCGCCCGCCGCGGCGATGATGCCGAGGTTCGCCTCCGGCTGACCGAATTTGGCGGCGGGGGTGGCGACCCGGAAGTCCGCCGCCAGCGCCAGTTCCAGGCCCCCGCCCAGGGCGTAGCCGTCGATCGCCGCGATGACCGGCAGGGGAAGCTGGGCGATGCGATTGAAGATGGTGTTGTTGATGCCGCGCAACGCGTCCTCGCGGCGGCGCTCGCGCAGCTGGCCGATGTCCGCCCCGGAGGCGAAGATGCCCTTGCCGTTGGCTTCACACCCGGTGATGATCAGGATCTTCGGGTAGCTCTCCAGGTGGGCGCAGATCGCGTGGAGCTCCGCGACCATCGTCTCATCGATGGCGTTGCGCACCTCGGGGCGAGTCAGCTCGACGATCACCCGGTCCTCGTGCTCGGTGACCGTCAGAGCGGTGAAGTCGCGGGTGTCCGGTAGTTCCAGGTCGGTGGTCGCAATAGTCACGGTGTCAAACCCTCTCGATGGCGATGGCGGAACCCTGCCCCACGCCGACGCACAGGGTGGCGACACCGCGGGTGCCGTCTTCCTGTTCCAGCCGGTTGAGCAGGGTGATGGTGATGCGGGAGCCCGAGGACCCCAGCGGATGACCCAATGCGATGGCACCGCCCCAGGCGTTGACCTTCGAAGGATCCAGGCCCAGCTCCCGGAGGCAGGCCAGGGACTGGGTGGCGAAGGCCTCGTTCAGTTCGACGGCGTCCAGCTCGGCGACGTCCCAGTCCGCGCGTTCGAGCACCTTCCGGGTGGCCGGTACCGGGCCCATCCCCATGATCTCGGGGGCGACGCCGGCGTTGGCTCCGGCAATCACCCGGGCCCGGGTCTTGAGTCCGTACTTCTCCGCGGCCCGCTCAGAGACGACGAGGATGGCGGAGGCACCGTCATTGAGTGAGGAGGCGTTACCCGCGGTGACCACTTCCCCACCCTTGACCACAGGCCGCAGCCTGGCCAGCACCTCGGCGGTGGTGCCGGGACGCGGTCCTTCATCGGTGTCGACGACGGTGACATTGCCCTTGCGGTCCCGCACCTCCACCGGGACGATCTCGGTGTCGAAACGTCCCGCCTCCATGGCGGCGATGGCCCGGTCCTGGGACTCCACGGCGAATGCGTCGGCGGCGGCGCGGCTGATGCCCTTGACGCGGGCGACCTCCTCCGCCGTCTCCGGCATGGAGTAGGTGGCCTTGTCCCGTTCCCGGAAGGCCGGGTTGGTGAAACGCCAGCCGATGGACGTGTCGAAGATCTCGCCCGGCTTGGCGAAGGGCTTCGTCGGCTTCTCCTGGACCCAGGGGGCCCGGCTCATGGATTCCACCCCGCCGGCGATGACGACATCTGCCTCCCCGGACTTGACCATGTTCGCCGCCAGGGTGATCGCGGACATGCCCGAGGCGCACAGCCGGTTGACGGTGATGCCGGGGACGGTGTCCGGGTAATCGTTGAGCAACCACGCCATGCGGGCGACATTGCGGTTCTCCTCACCGGCGCCGTTGGCGTTGCCCAGGATGACCTCGTCCACCACGGACGGGTTGATCCCGGAATCTTCGACCACGGCCCTGATGGTCAGGGCGGCCAGATCATCGGGACGCACCGAGGACAGGGCACCGCCGTAGCGGCCCACCGGGGTCCGTAACCCGGAGACGAGGTATGCATTGGGGGTATTCATGGAAGTGTTGTTCTCCTGCGTTGAGCGGCCTGGATCGGGGCGGGGACTGCGGTCCGGTGGCGGGTGCCGTCGGTGGTCAACGTCCGGCGAAGACCGGAGCGCGCTTCTCGTTGAAGGCGGCGAAGCCCTCCGCGTAGTCAGCCGAGGAGCACAACTGCCCCTGGGCGACGTTCTCGGCGTGCACCGAATCCCACAGCCCGGTGCCGTTGTCCCGGATGTCATGGAGGAGTCTGCGGCTGACCAGGTACGCCTGGGTGGCTCCCTGGGCGGCCCGGCGGGCGCGTTCGCGGGTGAAGTCCAGCAGCTCCTCGGCCGGGACCGCCCGGGAGAACAACCCGGCGGCGACGGCTTCCGCCCCTGACATCAGATCACCGGTGACGATGAGGTCCATCGCGCGGTGGGCGCCGAGCCGTTCCAGGAACAGGGCGTGTCCACCGGAGTCGAGGGTGGCACCCAGATTTGCGAAGGGGGAGCCGAACTTGGCGTTCTCAGCGACGTAGACGATGTCGGTGGCGATTGCCAGGCCGAGCCCGACGCCGAGACAGGGCCCGTGCACGGCCGCGAAGGTCGGGGCCGGGAACTCACTCATCGCCTTCAGCACCGGGGTGACCTTGTTGGCCAGGTAATCCGTGGCGTCATCATCCGACGGATCCAGTCCCTTGATGTTGCGCCCGGCGGAAAACCCCTTGCCCTCACCACGCAGGATCAGGGCGCGCACGCCGCGGGACTCGGCCTCGTGATAGGCCTGGTGCAGCTGCGCCAGGTCCGCCTCCCCCAGGGCGTTCATGGCCCTCGGGTTGTTCAGCACCACTTCTGCGGTGTCGTCTTCAATGTGCAGGTCAATCATGGCGAGATCCTTTTCTCGTCTCCCGAACCAGGTTCAGGGGGTGGGACCGAAGGGCTGGTCAGGCGTCGTAGTCGACGACGATCCTGTCGCTCTTGGCGCGGGTCTGGCAGGTCAGGACGTATCCCTTCGCCACTTCATCGGCTTCCAGGGCGTAGTTTTCATCCATCTCGTATTCGCCTTCGATCACCTTGGCGCGGCAGGTGCCGCACACGCCGCCGGCACAGGCGAAGGGGACGTCTGGCCGGGTGCGCAGGGCCGCGTTCAGGATGGTCTCGTTGGCGCTGACCGGGGACTCGACTTCTCCGGAGAGGCCGTCGAGGGTGAAGGAGACGGTGACGTTCTTGCCCTTCGGGTCAGCCGTCACCGGCCGGCCGGTGTTGCCCTGCTGGGGGCCCTCGGAGGGCTTGCCGGTGGAGAACAGTTCGAACCGGATGTTCCTGCTGTCCACTCCCTTGCCGTCCAGTTCGTCCCGGCACAACTGCACCAGTTCGAACGGGCCGCAGAGGAACCACTCGCGGACCTGGTCGGTCTGGATGACCCGGTCGAGCAGGAGCGAGAGCTTCTCATCGTCGATGCGGCCGGAGAACAACGGGTTGACGCGCTGTTCCCGCGAGAGGATGTGGTGGACCGCGAAACGGGCCGGGTATTTGTCCTTCAGATCACCGATCTTCTCGGCGAACATGACGTCCCCGCCGCCCTTGTTGGCGTAGACCAGTTCGAAGGTGGCGTCCGTGCTGGTGTCCAGCACCGCCTGGGCGATCGACATGATCGGGGTGATTCCGGAGCCGGCGGCGATGGCCACCAGGTGTGGTGCGGTGAGGCCGGCGAGCTCCTCTTCGACAATCTCGTCTGCGTCATTGAGCGAGGTCACATGGGTCTTCGGGGTGAAGGCACCCTGTGGGTTCATCACCTCGATCGTCGTTCCGACGGTCAGCTCCTCGTTCGCCCAGGTGGAGAACGCGCCGCCGAGGTTCTTCTTGATGGCGACCCGGATCAGGCCGCCGCTCGGGACGTCGCAGATCGAGTAGGAACGGCGGACTTCCCGGCCACCGATCTGAGCGCGCAGGGCGACGTACTGGCCCGGCAGGTAGTCATAGTCTTCGCGCAGCTCCTCAGGAACCTCGAAGCTCACCTCGACCGCGTCATCCGTCAGCCGACGGATCTCGGCGACCCGCAGCGCATTGAACTTTGCCTTTTGCTTGGTTGGGGTAGTCATCAGTGCACCTTGAAGTAGTCGAAGGGCTCGAGGCAGTCCTGGCAGTTGTAGAGGGACTTGCAGGACGTCGAGCCGAAGTGGCTGAGCTTTCGGGTATTGGTGGAACCGCACTGCGGGCAGGCGATCTGCTCCGGACGGAGCAGGGTGAGCCGCACCGGCCCCTGCTCTTCCCGGGTGGACCGCACGGGCGGTGCGATGCCGTACTCGCGCAACTGATCGCGGCCGAGTTCGGTGATCCAGTCCGTGCTCCAGGCCGGGGTCAGCACGAGCTCGACCCGGGCGTCGTCATAGCCGGCCGCTGCGAGGGCCTCGGTGACGTCGCTGGTGATGCGGTCCATTGCGGGGCATCCGGAGTAGGTCGGGGTGATGGTGACCACGGCCCGGCCATCCACGAGTTCCGCCTTGCGGAGGATGCCCAGGTCCGCGATGGAGATCACCGGGATCTCCGGGTCGGGGACGGTGGCCGCCAGATCCCAGATCTGGGCGGCTTCCACCCCGGTGGGACGCAGCGGATGCGGAACGGTTTCAGTGGCGGACACGGAAAGCCTCCTTGTGGAACAGAGCGGGCGGGTACAAGGTCAGAACTGCCGGGTCACCAGGTGGCGCCAGGGTGACGGCGGGCCAGGGACTGCATTTCCGCGAGAATGAAGCCGCGGTATTCGCTGAAGCAACCGGTACGCTGACCGCTGCGGGCCTGCGGTGCCGTCGGGATCTCGAGCCCGGATTCCTGCAGAATGTGGGTGATGCGCTCATCGAACCCGGCGCGCAGGCCGGAGGGCAGGACTCCCGCGCCGGTGGCGGCGAGGCGCTCGTGCACCGGCAGATCCTCGAAGATCTCGCCCAGGTAGGGCCACATGTTCGCCAGGCCCTCGGCCATCCGGCGGTTGGACTCCTCGGTCCCCAGGCCCAGGCGGAGGGTCCACTGGATGGCGTGATCGACGTGGTATTCGACTTCCTTGACGGCCTTGGCGGCGATGGCGGCCAGGGTTTCGTCGGTGGATGCGCACAGCGCTCGGTACAGGAGCAACTGGTAGTTGGCGAACAGCAGTTGGCGGGCGATCGTGTGGCCGAAGTCGCCGTTCTCCTGCTCCACCAGGCGGCTGGAGCGGAACTCCTCCTCATCCCGGAAGTAGGCGAGGTCATCCTCGGTCTTGTCCCAGGCGGTACCGGCGTAGCTGTAGAGGAAACGGGCGTGCCCGACCAGGTCGAGGGCGATGTTGCCGAGCGCGATGTCCTCTTCCATCTCGGGGGCCCGGGAGATCCACCACCCCAACCGTTGGGCGAGGATCAGGGCGTCATCACCGAGCATCATGGCGTAGGTGGCGGCGTCCCCGGTGGCCACGGCACCGGTGTTCTGGATGTCTTCTGCGGTGATCGCGTCCCCCTGCGAAATGCGGGTGGCGGAATCCGCGGTAGCGAAGCTGCTCACAGGTGCGGCACCCCTTCAGATTTGTCGTAGTAGGTGGCGTGCCGGTAGCTCTTGCCCTGGGAGGATTCGAAGAAGCCGCCTTTGGAGTCCGGGTCGGAGGCGACGACTGTCTCGGAGGGGACGACCCAGACCGAGGAACCCTCGTTGCGGCGGGTGTACAGGTCCCGGGCGTGGCGCAGCGCCATGGTGGCGTCAGCGGCATGCAGCGAGCCGGCGTGGACGTGGGAGAGACCACGGGAAGTACGGACGAAGACTTCCCACATGGGCCAGGATTTGGTGGACATCAGCTTGTCTCCTTGATGGTTCTGGTCGGTTGTCAGGCGCTGAGTCGGGTGTCGGCGGACTCGTGCTTCTCGGCGAAGGCCGCGGCGGCCTCCCGCACCCAGGCGCCTTCGTCGAAGGCCTGGCGGCGGCGCTGCATCCGCTGCGTGTTGCAGGGGCCGTTGCCCTTGATGACGGACTTGAACTCCTCCCAGTCGAGCTCGCCGAAGTCATAGTGGCCGCGTTCCTCGTTCCACTTCAGGTCCGGATCCTCGAAGTGCAGACCGAGCGCCTCGGCCTGGGGGACGATCATGTCGACGAAACGCTGGCGCAGTTCGTCATTGCTGAAGCGCTTGATGTTCCACTCCATCGACTGCCGGGAGTTCGGGGAATCATCGTCCGGTGGGCCGAACATCTGCAGGGCCGGGCCGTAGAAGCGGTTAATCGCCTCCTGGGCCATCTGCTTCTGCGCCGCAGTGCCGTTGGCGAGCTCGTAGAGGATCTCCCAGCCCTGGCGCTGGTGGAAGGACTCCTCCTTGCAGACCCGGACCATTGCGCGGCCGTAGGGGGCGTAGGACGCCCGGCAGAGCGGCACCTGGTTGGCGATCGCGGCACCATCCACGAGCCATCCGATGGCACCGACATCCGCCCAGGTGCGGGCCGGGTAGTTGAAGATTGACGAGTACTTGGCCTTGCCGCTGAGCAGCTGCCCGACCAACGTGTCCCGGTCGGTTCCCAGCGTCTCCGCTGCCGAGTACAGGTACAGGCCGTGCCCGGCCTCGTCCTGGACCTTGGCCATGAGGATGGCCTTCCGCTTGAGCGAGGGCGCCCGCGTGATCCAGTTGGCCTCGGGCTGCATGCCGATGATCTCTGAGTGGGCGTGCTGCGAGATCTGCCGGGTCAGCGTCTTCCGGTAGGCGGCCGGCATCCAGTCACTGGGCTCGATACGGCCGTCCTGGGCGATCAGCGAATCGAACTGACGCTGCCCTGCCTCATCCTCTGATGTCTGCAGAGTGGGTGTCGCGGTGGTCATGTCATTCTCCTCGTGGTTTCGGTGGTGGGCCATGGACTGGCCGGGCTCTGACCTTCCGGAGATCTTCCCTCCGGACATTTACTAACCGAACGCCCGGTCAGTATATGCAGGCGTTGTGATCTACGTCAACAGATCCCGCCCGGACCCGGAAAAGTGCCAGGTGGATCCCCTAATTCCCGGTGGCCGGAAGCACCCTCACCCCCTAGACAGCCTTGACGACGCGGAACGTGCCACGAAACTCGGCGATGGCCCGGCCTCCGGACGTCAAGGTCACGTCAGTCACCCCATTCCTCCCCCAGGACTGACGGGTGACCGCCACCCCCTCCACCACATCCCCCTCCCGGGCAGGGGCGATGTAGTGGATGCTGACCTGCGCCGCCACGGCCGGCCGCCCGGGAGCATTGCAGGCGCCGGCGAAAAGTGAGTCCGCGAAAGTGAAGAGCATTCCGCCCTGTGCCGTGCCGTGCCCGTTGCACATCTCCGGACGGATCGTGAAGTTCCCCCGAACCTCCTCCAGACCCAGCTCCGTAATGGTGATGCCGAGCCGTTTCGACGCCTCGTCCCGGTCGAACATCTGTCGCACGTGGGCAAACTCCGCCCCCTCAGCCACGCCGTCGGCGAGTACGCTCACTGATGTCTGTGTCATTTCATTCCCTTTCCCGCAATGCTCATTACCGACCAGTTGGACGGTATTGTTGGGGAGTGTACGCCCCGGAACCCGACCACGGAGGACTTCCGGCACAATCCAGGCCACACACCCCACACCAGACACCCGTTCAGGAGAAAACATGCCCCAGGCCATCACCGACCCCACCAGCGCCCCGACAAAACAGCCGGGACGGGGCCGCCCCGGCTACGACCGCATGGACGTGATCCGGGCAGCTGTCCGCGAATTCAACACCCGGGGATATGAAGCCACCTCAATGGGCACCCTCGCCAAGCGGCTCGGCGTGAGCAAGTCCGCCATCTACCACCACATCGCCTCCAAGGAAGAGATCCTGGTGGAGGCCACCAACTGGGCACTGACCTCCCTGACTGAAGTCGTGGAGGAAGCGGACCAGGCCAACGGCAGTGCCCGCGAACGCCTGGAACTGGTCGTCCGCGGTGCCGTCAGGGTGCTCTGCGAAGGCCCCGAGCGGGTAACCCTGCTCCTGCGCCTGCGCGGGAACACCGAGGTGGAGCTGGACCTCATGGAGCGCCGCAGAACCCTCACCCGTCGTCTGATCAACCACGTCAAACAGGCGCAGGACGAGGGCGCCGTCCGCACCGACCTCGATGCCGGACTGGTCGGCAGGCTGGCCTTCGGCATGATCAACTCGATCGTCGAATGGTACCGCCCCGACGGCCCCCAGACCCCCGAAACTCTCGCCGACGTCACCGCGAAGCTCGTCTTCGAAGGCCTGGAGTCCAAATAACAGGCACGTCCCACACCCGCCCGCCGGGCCCGAGCGTCCCGCACCTCCGACCCCACCACCCCCGGATCTACTTGGCCCATTGACGGAAACCCCGAGCCACCTGGGAATACCCCACAACGAAGAGCCAGTGACGAGGAAATTTCTCCGTGACACTGGCAATGACCCGCTCCACCCTGTAATCTGCACCACAGACCGACTTACCGATTGGTCGGTTAGTAATTCAGGGCCTCCCGGCCACCGCAGGAATCTCCCGGCGCAGTAGCCCAGCTACAGCTCCCTGCAGCTTCGCCGGCTTCCCGTGAGCAATCTCCGTGCCGATGTTCACCGGGGTTTCCTCTCCGCCGCCGAAACCCTGATGTCCCGCCAGAAAGGAATCCCAGATGACTTCCGTCGCCGAAATCCACTCCACGCACAACGGTCCGCAGACGGGGATCGAGTTCGCCTCCCGCGACGAAATCACTGCCCTGCAGACCGCCCGGGCCAAGAGCACGCTCCGCCACGCCTACTTCAACGTGCCGCACTACCGAAAGGCATTCGACGAGCTGGGCGTGCACCCGGATGATTTCAGGGAGCTCTCGGACTTCGCGAAGTTCCCGTGCACGGACAAGGAGACGCTCCGGCGGGAATACCCCTTCGGCATGTTCGCGGTGCCACGCGAGCAGATCGCCCGTATCCACGCCTCCTCCGGAACCACGGGCCGCCCCACCGTCGTCGGCTATACCCGCAATGACATCGAGATGTGGTCCGACCTGGTGGCACGCTCCCTGCGGGCCGGCGGCATCCGCGCCGGCGACCGGGTCCAGGTGACGTTCGGTTACGGTTTGTTCACCGGTGGTCTGGGAGCCCACTACGGGGTGGAGAAGCTCGGCGCGACCGCCATCCCCACCTCCGGCGGCCAGACGGAACGCCAGCTGCAGATCATGGAGGATTTCCAGCCCGACGCTATTCTGGGCACCCCTTCCTACATGCTCAACGTGCTGGACCGGATGCGCGCCAACGGTCAAGATCCACGGGAAACCTCCCTGCGGGTGGGAGTCTTCGGCGCGGAGCCCTGGACGGAGGGCATGCGGGCTGACCTCGAAGCAGGTTTCGGCATCGACGCCACCGACATCTACGGACTCTCCGAGGTGATGGGCCCGGGCGTGGCACAGGAAAGCGTGGAGACCAAGGACGGCCTGACCATCTGGGAGGATCACTTCTACCCGGAGATCGTCGACCCGACCACCGGTGAACCGGTACCGGACGGGCAATACGGCGAGCTGGTCATCTCCTCCCTGACCAAGGAGGCTTTCCCGGTCATCCGTTACCGCACCCACGACCTGACCCGTATTCTGCCGGGCACCGCCTTCTCCATGCGCCGACTGGAGAAGATCAGCGCCCGCAACGACGACATGATCATCCTCCGCGGCGTCAATTGTTTCCCCAGTCAGTTCGAGGAGCTGATCGTGGAGGACAAGAACCTGCGTCCGCGTTACCAGTGCGTGCTCAGCACCAAGGGACGCATGGACCACATGACCCTCCTCGTCGAGCACAACCCCGGGCTCGCCGCCGAGGACATCGCCGCCTCAGACCGCCAGCTGCGCAAGCAGATCAAGGACCGCATCGGTGTGTCCGTGGACATCGAGATCCGTGACCGCGTGGACAGTGGTGACGGCAAGGCGAAGCGCCTGGTGGATAACCGGGTGAAGGCCTGATCCAGAGCCGGAGGCACTGGGCAGCAGTGTTCTGCCGGTGCCCGTGAACCCCGACCGACCCCGCCCGATGTGTCTGTCCCGCACAACTGCACCGCTCCGACGGCCGAGGTGGATCCGCGCCGTATGAGCCGCCGGACACCGGCAGGCACGCTCCACCGCCCGCCGTCATGCTCCCCACGTTGCGCCCTGCCGCCCCGCCAGCCGTAATGGCGGTCAACCCCGGCACCAGGTGCCTGAGTCTTTTCTCCGGCGGCGTTTTCCGGACTGCCGATCTGACACCGGCTCCCGAGTGCCCCTCCCCGTCAGGCATTTCCCGCTTCAACGACCACGGTGCCCGCACCTTCATCAGTGGCCACCCGAATCAGCCCTCCCCGCAAGCACTCTGCCCGTTATCTTCCTGCCCGTGCATCGAACGGATGCACCTGCACAGAAAGTTCCCGCTGATGACCACCAATGACACCGTCACCACCAGCGCCACAGTCGACACCGCCCAGCTGACCACCGATTCCCGGATCACCCCGGAACACCGCAAGGTACTGGCCGGGGCGATGGTCGGCACCACCATCGAGTGGTTCGACTTCTTCATCTACGCCCAAGCCGCCGGCCTCATCTTCGCCGCGCAGTTCTTCAATCCCGTCAGCAACTCCAACCCCACGTTGGCCCAGGTCATCGCCTGGGCCTCGCTCGGAATCAGCTTCCTGTTCCGCCCGTTGGGCGCCATCATCGCCGGTCACCTCGGTGACCGTCTCGGCCGGAAGCCGGTCCTCGTCCTCACGCTCATCGGCATGGGCGGGGCCACCGTCGCGATGGGCCTGCTGCCCACCTACGCCCAGATCGGCATGGCCGCCCCGCTGCTGCTCGTTCTGCTGCGCATTCTGCAGGGCATTTCCGCCGGCGGGGAATGGGGCGGTGCCGCGCTGATCGCGGTGGAGCACGCCCCCACCTCCCGACGCGGCCTCTTCGGCTCCTTCCCCCAGGTCGGTGTCCCGGCCGGAATGCTGCTGGCCACCCTGTTCATGCTCGTGGTCACCACCGCCCTGACCCCGGAACAGTTTGAAGCCTGGGGATGGCGCCTGCCCTTCGTGTCCAGCATTGTGCTGATCGGTATCGGCTACTTCATCCGTCGGCTGGTCGAGGAGTCGCCGGTCTTCTCCGAGATGGAGGAACTGAAGCAGAAGGCCTCCGCCCCGCTGTCGACCCTGCTGCGCAACCACTCCAGGACCGTCATTCTCGCCGCCCTCATCTTCGCCGGCGTCAATGCCGCGGGCTATCTCGCCATCGCCTTCTTCGTGTCCTACGGGACAGACGAGCTGGGGATGAGCCGCCCGGTGGTTCTGGCGTTGACCTCGGTGACGGCTGTGGCCTGGATCATCGCCACCATCTACTTCGGCGGTCTCTCGGACCGCCTGGGGCGCCGCCGTACCTTCGCTCTCGGCTACCTCGCGATGGTGCTGTGGGCCATCCCCACCTGGCTTCTGATCGACACCGCCAACCCGCTGCTCTTCGGCATCGCCGTGGTGATCCTCGGCGCCCTCCTCGGCGTGACCTACGGCCCGCAGCCGGCGCTCTACGCCGAGATGTTCCCCGCCCACGTGAGGCTGTCCGGTGTCTCAATCGGTTACGCGATCGGGTCCATCATCGGCGGCGCCTTCGCACCGATGATCGCGGAAATGCTCCTCGGAGCCACCGGGACCTCCCTGAGCATCGGCGTGTACATTGCGGTGATCTCCGCGATCTCCCTCATCGCCGTGCTCCTGGTTCCCAAGAACATCCAGGGCAAGAGCCTGCACGATCAGGAAAACTAGCCGACGGCGGAAGCAGCCGCCACCGCCGCCACCGCGTCTTCGTTGATCAGGTCGTAGTTCAGGTGCGCCGCCGCCTTGACTCCCGCTGCGGCGGCCGCACCGACCTGGGCACCGAGGTCGGTGGCGTTGCCGGCCACCCACACTCCCGGCACTTCTGCCCGGCCGAACTCGTCCGTGGCAATGAAGCTGCCCATCGGGTGTTCGCTGGCAGTGATGCCGATACCGCCGAAGGCCCCCGTCCGGGCGACCATGCGGGTCCCCACCGCGACGGCCTCGGCCGCGTGGACCGCGCCGTCGGCAAGCTTCACCCCGGTCAGGCGGTCTCCCTCGGAGATCACCTCCGTCACTTCTTCGGAGATGACCGGGATTCCCAGGGCATCGAGCGTGCGCCGGTCCTCCGCCGAGATCTCGAGACCGCGGCTGAACAACGTGATGTCCCGGCTCAACTGGTGGAACATCAGCGTCTGGTGGACCATCATCGGCCCGGTGCCCAGCACGGCTATCTTCCGGTCACGCACCTCCCATCCGTGGCAGTAGGGGCAGTGCACGACATTGCGGCCCCACTGCTCCCACAGACCCGGGATCTCCGGCAGCTCGTCGACCAGACCGGTTGCGATCACCAGACGGCGGGCATGGAGTACCTCCCCGGAGCGCAGCGCCACCGCAAAATCTCCGACGGCACCGGTCACGTCGGTGACCTCGTCGTTGCGGACCTCCGCGCCGTAACCGGCCACCTCCCGGCGGCCGCGCTCCAGTAGCTCCAGGGGATTGATCCCCTCCTGCCCCACCAAACCGTGCGCCCCTTCGGCGGGCGCATTGCGCGGCTGGCCGGCGTCGATCACCGTCACGTTGCGACGTGCCCGGGCCAGGGTGAGCGCCGCGCCCAACCCGGCCGCCCCACCGCCCACCACGACGGCATCGCGCAATTCATTCTCTGTTGACATGTCCAGCTCCCTTCGACTTCTTTCGGACGAAGTCGAATGTAGACAGCCATCACCTACTTGGCAATCTATTTTGCTAAATGGCAATATGTGGGCATGGAAGACAATATCGACCGCACTCTCGAAGCCGTGGGCCCCCGCCTCAAGCGGCTGCGCCAGCACCGGGACATCACGCTGACCGAACTCGCCGAGCGGACCGGCATCTCCGCCTCCACCCTCTCCCGGTTGGAGTCGGGGCTGCGACGCCCCACCCTCGAGCAGCTGCTCCCGCTCGCCCGGGCGTACGGGGTCACACTCGATGAGCTTGTCGACGCCCCGCCCACCGGCGACCCCCGCATCAACCTGCGGCCGTTGCCCGTCGGCGGGGACACCGTGGTTCTCCCGCTGACCAGACGGCCCGGCGGCATCCAGGCCTACAAATTCATCAAACCAGCCGACCGCGGCACGGGGCGCCCGCACATGCACACCCACGAGGGCTACGACTGGGTCTACGTACTCAACGGCAAGCTACGCCTCATCCTGGGGGACCGGGACATGATCCTCACCCCGGGTGAGGCTGCGGAGTTCGACACCTCCACCCCGCACTGGTTCGGCGCCACCGCGGAAGGAGCGGTGGAATACCTGAGTCTCTTCGGCCGGCAAGGGGAGCGGGCGCACGTGCGGGCAGTAGAGGATGAGGGCGACTGAGCAGCACCCCCAGGATCAGCTCGCGCAGATGGTTTCGAGGTTGAGCTGCTCCGCCATTGCTGCATAACCCTGATCATTCGGGTGGAGCTTGTCACCGGGATCAAACTCCGGCAGCAGCCGGCTGGGCTGCTCCGGATCGCGGACGGCAGCCTCATAATCGACGATGTCGTCGAACTCACCCGAGTTTCGGATCCACTCATTGACGGCCAGACGGTCCGCCTCCCCGGCTTCCGTGTAATAGTCAGCGTCTTCATAAGGGGTCATCGTGGCGCCGACAACCCGGATGCCATGGTCATGGGCCTGCTCGATGAACTGACGATAGACCTCGATCAGTTCCTCCGGCTCTACCTCCCCTTCGCTGTTGCCGATGTCGTTGATACCCTCCAGCAGCACAACTGTGTGGACACCAGGCTGATTCAGTACGTCCTCCTCGAAGCGGGACATGGCCGCCACGCCCTTGGTGCCGTCATCACGGAGGAGATGGTTTCCGCTGATCCCCGAATTGAGGACGCCGCACTGCTGCTCTTCGGGACGCTCCAACAGCCGGTCGGCCACCTGGTCCGGATAACGGAGATTCGCATCGACCGTCGAGGAGTGCCCGTCAGTGATGGAGTCCCCGAAGAACACCACCGACCCCTGCGCTGCAGAGCTCACGTCCACACCGCTCAGGAAATACCGTGAATCGTCCAATTCCTCGAATTCCGCGGTTTCCGCTCCGGTGGCGTCCCCGGAAGCCCGGTAAGAGGTTGCCATTCCGAGCGGATGAGTGGTTGCCGGCCCAGTCGGACCAGGCAGATGGAGACTCACCACGAGATTGGAATTCGGCTCCACTCCCATATGAAGCGGATCAGAGAGCCATTCCTCTCCTGGCGGAATGGTCACCGACTCGTTGCGGTCGAAAGTCACGTCCTGCACCTGCGCCGGGTCAATCTCTCCCGTCGCGCTTCCGGGCGCCACCGTGGCGGCACCGATCTCGAGCGGTTCCTCGCCATATTCATTACTCACCCGAAGCCGCAGGCTGTCCCCACCGATAGACAGGTGGGCCGTCTGCCGGAGCGTGGTGTCGGTGAACCCGTCGCCGGATACCGTACCTTCCTCCCCGGGTGGTGTCTGAGCTGCTGACCAACTGCCCACCCAGGAAGGTTCAGGCACCGCCGGTTTTCCGGAACTGAGCTCAGCGGATAGCGAGCTGGAACCGGGAAGGACAGGCACCGCTGCTGCGGTGACGGGCAGCAGGAAAGAGGCGGTGATGGCCGCGACGACCGCGCGGGCACCTCGAGACACCGGGTTCTTCATGGAGGGACTCCTCAGACGAAGGCTCACAGGACAGCTGACAGCTTGATGTGATCATGCTAACAATGAAGTTGAGTCTTTGCCCGAGTTTTCCGGAACTGCGCCCCGCTTAAACATCAGGAACCTGTCTAACCCCGATACAGATCCACCGCGAAGTCCCCGGCCTCATCACTCCAGGTCCGCTCATGAGTGAAGCCTGCGGCAGCTGCGGCGTCGGCCAATTCACCGGGCAGGAACTTCCGCGAAATCTCCGTCATGATGGACTGGCCCGCCGAGAATTCCCGGCACCGCCCCAGTGACGGAAACTCGACGCGCACATTCTGGTGCGCCACCAGGTGCATCTCGATCCGCCGTTCCCCAGCGTTCCAGCGCGCCTCATGGCGGAAATCGCAGCGGTCCAGGCCAATGGTGGGCACGGTCCGGATGATCACATCGAGGACATTGAGGTTGAACTCCGCGGTCACCCCGGCGGCATCGTCGTAGGCCTGCTCCAGACGGACGGAGTCCTTCACCAGGTCATGGCCCACCAGCAGACGGTCGCCGGGGGCCAGGCGGTGCCGCAGCTTGCCCAGAAACTCCTGCCGCTCAAACTCACTGAAGTTGCCGATGGTGCCGCCGAGGAAGATCATCAGTCGACTACCCGGCTCTCCCGGCAGTGTCTCCGGGAGATGGTGGAAATCGGCGATCACCGGAGTGACCCGTAACCCGGGAAAGCGCCGCGACAGCTGCCCGGCGCTCTCATGGGTGACTTCGGCACTGACGTCCACGGGCACGAACTCACGGTGCTCACCAGACCAGGCGTCCAGCAGCAGGCGGGTCTTCGTGGAAGTGCCGGAGCCGAGTTCCAGCACAGTTGCCGGGGTGCTGGCGGCGAGCACCTCCCCGACGCATCCGGTCAGGATCTCCGCTTCCGCCCGCGTCGGGTAGTACTCCGGCAGGCGGGTGATTTCATCGAAGAGACGACTGCCGCGTTCGTCGTAGAACCAGCGCGGCGGGAGCGTGGCCGGGTCATTCCACAGGCCATTGCGCAGGTCAGTTTCCAGGGCCAGCTGGTCAGTCAGAACAGGACTCATCGCGGCTCCCCGGGGGAATCCGCGGCCAACCGGAGACCGCCCGCCATCCAGCGGGCGGGCGCCGGGAAGAAGTTACGGTAGGTCTTCCGGGAGTGCCCGCGCGGCGTCAGTGCGGAGCCGCCGCGCAGCACGTACTGGTCGGACATGAACTTGCCGTTATACTCACTGGCCACCCCTTCCTCAGGCTCGAAACCCGGGTAGGGAAGGTAGGCACTCTGGGTCCATTCCCACACCCCGCCGAGGGTGTTGCGGCGGACATTGTTCGGGTGACAGCGGTCCGGGTCCAGCTCATCGCCGTAACTCCAGGCCGACGAGGCCGTCTCCCACTCCGCCTCGGTGGGCAGCCGCCGCCCGGCCCAGGCCGCGAAGGCGTTGGCCTCGTAGTAGGAGACGTGCATGACCGGCTCGGAGTCCACCACCGGCCGTCGTCCGGAGAGCGTGAAGGTGGTCCACGTGCCGTCCTCTTCCCGGCGCCAGTAGCCGGGGGCTTCCCAGCCGGTTTCCTTGAGAGTGGCCCAGCCGTCGGAGAGCCAGAACTCGGGGCGACGGTAGCCGCCGGCGGCCATGAATTCCTTCCACTCCCCCACGGTCACCTGCCGGTCCGCCACCATGCTGCCGGGCAGATAGGTCCTGTGGCGGGGCCGTTCATTGTCATAGGAGAAGCCGGCAGCGGCGTCGGCACCGATCTCCCCGACGCCCTCGGGCACCGGGATCCAGCCGAGCGACGGCACCTCCGCGGCGTCATCACGCGGACGCTCCAGATACACGGGGTCCGTCGGGTTCAACGAGAGCAGGTGCTTGAAGTCCATGAGCAGCAGTTCCTGGTGCTGCTGCTCATGGCTGCAGCCCATCTCCAGCAGTTCGAGGGCACGTTCGTCCAGATCACCGGTCTTCAGCGCCTCCGTCACCCGCTCATCAACATTCGCGCGGTAGGCGGTGATCTCGGTGACCGAGGGGCGCGTGATCATGCCGCGCTGCGGGCGGGGCTGCCGGTCCCCGATCTGCTCGTAATAGGAGTTGAACAGGAAACGGTGCTCGGGATTGTCCACCCTCCCCAGGACCAGCTCCTCGAAGAACCAGGTCACGTGAGCCCGGTGCCAGGCAACAGGACTGGCGGTGGTCATCGACTGCGGGACCTGGTCCTCCGGGCTCAGCCGGGAGACCAGGTGGTCAGTCAGGGCGCGGGTGGCCGCGAATTTCTCAGCCAGCTGCTGCGGATCCAATTGACGGGGAAGGGTTTGCGTTGGCACGGACATGAGTACCTCAATCCTGGTGCGGAAGCAGTTCTTTCGCTCTCACGAAGCAGTTCGTGCGGCCGAGCATATGCGGAATTTCTTCTGCGCGCCGGAGTTCCGGTGATCTTCCGAACCGGAGGCCGTGCTGCAGCGAACGGCGATGCGTTAGGTTTCGGACACAGGCACATCGAATGTACGCCGCGTCAACGTGCTCCAGAATGACGTCCACCGAGTGAAAGAGGAACCATGTCCGGGAAGCTACGACTTTTCGACCCACGCGACCAGAAGATCACACCCGAGCAGGCCCGACGCTTTGCGCTCTTCGAGATCGGGCACACGGTGGCGGACTTCGGGGCGGCGCTGCTGTTCATCATCGGCAGTGTCCTGTTCTTCTTCGAACAGACCACGATTCCGGGAACCTACTGCTTCCTGATCGGTTCCATCTTCTTCGCCGCCAAACCCACCATCCGGATGGCCCGCGAGATCTGGCTGGCCAAAATCAAGAACATCGACCGCCTGGCGGAAAAGGCCCCGGAAGGTCCCGGCAGCTTCGAGGAATCCCCGGATGAAGATGACCCCTCCAGCGAGAATGGCAGCCGAAGCAGTGGCCTGTACCGTCGCGGGAACACCGGATAGCGCGCAGCCCGGAACGCGGAATCTCCCCGGCCCCGGCGCCTGACCCTTAAACTTCAGTCATGGACATCCTCGAGAGCTTCACCCTCTCCTACGCCCAGACCACCCTCGATGTATTCCAGTTCCTGTTGGCGCTCGGCGTCCGGGAATCCACCCTGGAATGGATTCTCTCCACGTACCTGTGATTCCCCGGCGGTACAGCGCGGCGGTACGTGCCGTGCTGGTCCTCCGCGGCGTTGTGACCGGCGGAGTCCTCAGCTGGCTGTTGATTCTCCTCTTCAATGTATTCGTGCGGATCCTGCTGTCCCTCGTGGCTCTGTCCGCCCTGTCCGCCGGGGCCGACATGTTCCACCACCACAGCTACCGCTATCGGCCTTCGTTCCTGGTTGGTGTCGCGGTCGGTGTCCTCGCCGTCACCGGCTATCTGTTGTGGCTCCTGGCCAACCTGGACTTCGGTGTCAACGCCTGGGGCCGCCGCCCAGAGCGGTGAAGCAAATACCCGCCCACCGAAGTCTTCCTCGGTGAGCGGGTTCCTGGCGGAGGCGGGGGGATTTGAACCCCCGGATGGTTGCCCATCGCTGGTTTTCAAGACCAGTGCATTCGGCCGCTCTGCCACACCTCCCGGTGGTGCCGCGCCCGCACCGGGAAACCCTGGTTGCAGGCGCCAACCCCCACAGATTACCTGACTGCCCACAGGCACTGAAATTTCCCTACCCTGGTGGGCATGAAGGCAATCACAGTTTCCGAATCCACCGACACAGACGACAAGGCACAGGTCATCTACGGCGACGTCGAGAGCCCTGAGCTCAAGGACGGGGAGGTGCTGGTCAAGGTGCATGCGGCGGGTGTCAACCGGGCTGACCTCCTGCAGTCTCAGGGCAACTACCCGGTTCCGCCGGGAGCCTCCGAGGTGCTCGGGCTGGAGTGCGCGGGTGTTATCGAGGATCCGGGCAACACCGGCCGGGAAACGGGCGAGGAAGTCGCCTGCCTGTTGTCCGGCGGAGGGTACGGCGAGTATGTGGCCGTGCCGGAAGGGCAGCTGATGCCCATCCCGGAGGGTTTTTCCCTGACGGAGGCCGCCTCCATCGTGGAGGTCGCCTGCACCGTCTGGTCGAATATCGGCATGCTCGCCGGACTCAAGGAAGGGCAGACCTTCCTCATCCACGGTGGCGCCGGCGGGATCGGCACCTTTGCCATCCAGATGGGTAAGGCGCTGGGGGCCACCGTCGCAGTCACCGCTGGTTCAGCCGAAAAGTTGCAGACCTGCAAGGAGCTCGGCGCCGACATCCTCATCAACTACAAGGATGAGGACTTCGCGGAGCGGTTGAAGAACCAGTGCGACGTCATCCTGGACATCATCGGTGCGAAGTATCTCAACCAGAATCTCAAGGCGCTGGCCAAGGACGGCCACATGGTCACCATTGGACTGCAGGGCGGCCGCAAGGGCGAGTTGAACATGGGACTGATGCTGGCCAAGCGACTCAATCTCTCCGCCACCGCGCTGCGCGGCCGCGACCTGGCCGACAAGGCGAACATCGTCTCCTCCACGATCGAGCACATCTGGCCGATGCTGGCCGACGGCCGCATCTCCCACCACATCGACCGCACCCTCCCGCTGTCCGAGGCCGCCCAGGCCCTGCAGCTGCTGGAGGACAGCGCAGTCACCGGCAAGATCGTGCTTGAGGTGGCTGACTAACCGGTGCCGCGGGACGACCGGAGACATTGCTCTCCGGGCCTCCGGGGCGTGTCCAGGTGGATCTTCGGGCGGGCCTCTGGGCGGATAGCCGCGTGGATGTCCGGCTGGAACGTGGAAGGGCTCGCCGGGTGACGCTGCAGCCGAAGGAATGTGTTGTTTTAGCGGTCCACATCAACAAATTCCTTCGGCTTCGCTGTCACCCGGACACGCCACCGGAGCTTTCCACCGCCATCGGTCACCAATCGCCGCCTCGACCAGGTCCCAGCGTTCACTCCGGTCCCGCTCCAGACACCCGAGCACCAGCCCCGGGCCGAGCACCAGCCCCCTGCTTCCGCCGCCGCAACCGCTGCCACACAACATCAACCAGCAGGAAGAGCACCAGGCTGATCCCGAAGAGCGGGGCCACCACCGCATAGGCCAGCAGAAAGAGCACGATCCCGGCCAGCACCGCCGGGTGGACGCGCCGCCACTGTCCGGCCGCGGGTAGTCGGCCCGGCCGATTGCCCCGACCACGCAACCACCACATCCGGTAGCCGAAGCAGATCACCGCGATCAACCCGACTGCAATCACCGCGAGCACCAACTGGTTGATCGGCCCGAAGAGCGTGCCCATGTGCAGTTGGATCAACCAATTCGACAGTTTTGCGGCCAGCGGCCAGTCCGCGTTGTAGTCCACCCGATCCACGATCTCCCCCGTGGCCCCATCCACGGAGACTGAATCATTGGCCAGCTTGTAGGCCTGCCGGGATTCCTTGACCGTCCAGGCCCCACCTTCCGCGGTGGGAGCGTTGACGTCGATCATGCCGGTCAATCCTGCGCTCCGTGCCGCGGAGATCACGGTATCCACCTCGGAGACGGCCACCGGCTCTGCCGGCAGCTCCATGACGTGGCCGTGGTGGGCGTGCGTACCCGCAGCAGACTCAGCACCACTGCCCTCGGACACCGTCACCGCTGGCGTGGGCTCGGTCCAGTTCAGCTGCGAGCGCACCTCGCCGATGTTCGCCCCAGCCACCAATGACCATGTCAGTCCTGTCGCGGTCAGGAAGAGGAAACCGGGAAGCAACCAGATCCCGAGCGCGGAATGCCACGACAGAGCACGTTTACGCATCCCCGTGGTCGACTTACCCTTGTGCCGCTGTCTCCGCCTCCACCACAGCCAGGCACCGGCCAGGGCCAGGATGCCCAGCCAGGAGGCCGCCGTCTCCGAGTAGACCCGCCCCGGTTCCCCCAGCCAGAGCCGCCGGTGCCCCTCCGAAATCCAGGCGCGCAACGGCAACGCCTGGGCCGAGCCGTACTGGACCAGGTTACCGGTGACCGTCAGGTTGCTGGGGTCGACGAAGACCGCCTGCCGGTAGCTGGAACTGGGCAGCGAGGGGTCGTCGAAAAGCACCCGGGTGGTCTGCCCGGGTTGCTCGGGCACCTCCACGGCGCTGAAGTTGAGGTCCGGTTTCACCCGCTGCGCGATCTCGATCTGGCTGCCCACCGGGTAGTTCTGCTCCGGCGATTCCGCCGTGAGCACGTCGCGGTAGACGATCTGCTCCAGGGTCGGCGCCACCGAGTAGAGCAGTCCCGTCAGCGCGGCGACGAGCAGGAGCGGCGCGACGAAGAGCCCGGCAATCGTGTGGAGCCGGTGGATCATGCCGTGGGCGCTGCACGTCCGGGGCGGGGTGGGTGGTTTCGGTTCAATGCCCCGCTCCCCGGCTGCCTCAGATGTGGTGTGAGTTGAACTGGTCATGCCCGAGCAGTCGGGCATCCAACCGCTCAGGTTCCCCTCACTTTCGCAGGCACGCCCCTGTTTCAACCCCGGCCGCAGTTCCCCGCAGTGAAGGATGTCACTCTAGGAATCGGGCTCGCCGTAGCCGCCGCCACCAGCGGTCCGGATCGAGATGGCCTCCCCGGCGTGCAGGTCCACGCGACTCATGGACTCCAGGTCGTGGTCCCCTTCCGCGTCGTGCCACTGCACCCGGGCGGGGACACCGGCTTCGCCGCCGGCCAACCCCCAGGGTCCGTTCTTGACCCGCTCGGTGCCTGCCGTGGCGGTGGCGAAGCCGGCGGTCAACCGCAGTCGACGTTCCAGTCCGTCCCCGCCGCGGTGCTGTCCCGCCCCACCGGTCTCCGGCAGGATCCGGTAGGTGTCCACCCGCAACGGGTACTCGCGCTCGATGACCTCGCAGGGGGTGTTTCGGGTGTTGGTCATGTGGGTGTGCGTGGCAGACGCCCCCGCCAGGTGCGGGGAGGCTCCCTGCCCGCCGCCGTAGGTCTCCACGTAGGAGAAGTATTTCCCGGTGTTCGGGTCCAGACCGCCGATGGTGACCATGGACATTGAGCCACTCGACGCCGCCGGCACCAGGTCCTGGGTGAACTGATCGAAGGCACCGAGCACGGCGTCGACGATGCGTTGCGCGGTCTGGATATTGCCGTGGGCCACCGGCGCGGGGAATTCCGCGGACACCAGACTGCCGGGCCGGGTCTTGACGGTGATCGGGGCGGTCAGCCCCGCGTTCGAGGGCAGCGTGGGATCTGTCAGGGTCTTGACCACATAGGCCACGCACGCCGTCGCCACGGCATAGGAGCAGTTGACCGCCCCGCGCACCTGGTTGCAGGTCTGGGACAGATCCACCTCGATCTCCTCGCCGCGCACGGTCACGGTGGCCCCGATGGGAAGCTCGGCGGGCCGGGCACCGGTGTGCTCGAGGTAGTCGGTGAAGGTGCCGGTGCCGTCCGGCAGTTCGCTGATGGCGGCGCGGGTGCGGCGCTCGCCGTAGTCCACCAGAGCGCGGCAGGAGTCGTGGAATCCGGTGAGACCCCATTCCGCGATGAGTTCAGTCACCCGCCGCTCCCCCAGCCGGTTGGCCGCCACCTGGGCCATCAGGTCGCCGCGGGTCTTTTCGCGGGTGCGGATATTGGTGAGCAGAAATTCCAGTAGCTCGGTCTGCAACTCCCCTTCCGCGAACAGGCGGACCGGCGGGACCCGGATGCCCTCCTGGTAGATCTCCGCGGACTGGGCGGACATGGATCCCGGTGTCTGGCCGCCGACGTCCACGTGGTGGGCCATCGTGGCGATCACCGCGGTGATCTCCCCCTCCCGGAACACCGGGGTGATCACACACATGTCCGGCAGGTGGGAACCACCCAGGTAGGGGTTGTTGGTCAGCAGGACATCGCCGGGCCGGAGCCGCTCCGCACCGAACTGCGCCAGGGTGTTCTTGATCAGGGTGGGCATCAGCCCCAGGTGCAGCGGAATGTGCTCGGCCTGGGAGATCAACTCCCCGTCAGGGCCGTAGACACCGGCGGAGCAGTCCCGGCGGTCCTTGATGTTCGGGGAGTAGGACGTCCGGATGAGGGCCGTTCCCACTTCCTCGGCGATGGACTCCAGCCGGTTGCGGGCGATCTCCAGCTCCACGGCGTTCAGTTCAGTGGCCATCTTCTGGTTCATCCTCTCGTGCTCAGGTGCAGGAAGCCGTAGTCGTCGCAGCGGCAGTCCTGATCGGGGCGGACATAGGTGGTGGAGTCGAACTGGTCGATGATCGCCGGCCCCTCGATCACGGTCCCGGCGGGAAGGGTCTCCCGGTCATAGAGCGGCGTGTCCCGCCACTTTCCGGCGATGAACACCGGTCGTTCCCCTTTGGGTGTGGCTTCGACAGCCACCTGCCAGCGGCGCTGCGCGACATCGTCCTGCGGGACGGTGGCCACCAGCCGGACCACGACGATCTCCAGCCGGGCATCCGGATCATGGAAACCGTAGCGCTCGGCGTGTGCCTCATCGAAGGCCCGGCGCTGCTCCGCGAAGTCCCCGTTCCACGGAATAGTCAGTTCATAGCTCTGGCCGATGTAGCGGGCGTCCACCAACCGGGTGAAGTCGATGGCCGGGGCATCCATCTCACCCTCAGCCTGTCGCTCCAACTGCTTGAAATCCTCTGCCAGGTGGGCGGTGCCGGTGTCCTCGGTGGCTTCGAACGGGGCGGCGAAGTCGTGGCGCACCGGGGCGTCCAGCATGCCGACCGCCGAGGCGATGCCCGGGGTCGGTGGGATCACCGCGGACTGCATGCCCAGTTCCCGGGCCAGGTCGGCCCCGTGGAGCGGGCCCGCCCCACCGAAGGAGATCAGGTGGCAGGCGCGGATATCCACGCCCTGTTCGACACTGACCTTCCGGATGCCGCGGGCCATGGTGGCGGCGATGACCTCCAGGATTCCCTCGGCGGTTTCCTCTGGGCCGAGTCCGAGTTCCTTGCCCCAGGCGGTCATCTTCTCCCGGGCGGCGGCAACGTCGAGTTCGAAACGGCCGCCCAGGAGACCGGTGCCCAGTCGACCGAGCACCAGATGGGCGTCGGTGACCGTCAGATCCTCACCGCCCCGGCCATAACTGATCGGTCCGGGAACGGCTCCGGCACTGTGCGGGCCGACCCGCAGTCCGCCGCCCGAATCCCGCCAGGCGATCGACCCACCACCGGCACCTATGGTGTGCACATCCACGCTCGGCAACCGCAGCGGCAGGGTGTCGATCTCCCCGGCCATCGTCTCATCCGGCTGGCCGTTCCGGATCAGGGCGATATCGGTGCTGGTGCCGCCGATGTCAAAGCTCACCGCCTGCTCGAATCCCAGCAGGCGCGACCAGTTCGCCGCGCCGACGACCCCGCCGGCCAGGCCGGAAAGCACGGTCCGGGCGGAGTGCTCGCTGGCCAACGAGGGGCTGAGCAAACCACCGTTGGACTGCATGATCCACAGCTTGGAGGGCACCTGCAGCTCCTCGATGCCCTGGTTCAGATTGCTCATGTAGCCGGCGATCTTGGGCTGGACGTAGGCGTTGACCACTGCGGTGGAGGTGCGCTCATACTCCCGCATCTCCGCGGTGATGGCGGTGGCGGCGGTGATCCGCGGTGCCACCGCTGCGTCGCGCAGGTGCTCGACTGCCCGCTGCTCATGCTCCGGGTTGAGGTAGGCGTTGAGGAATGAGACGACCAGGATGTCCAGGTCCAGTTTCCGGATGTGCTCGGCGGCGCGGTCCAGCGCGGCATCAGTCAGTTCAGTGACCACGGTGCCGTCGGCGGCCATCCGCTCTTCGACCTCGGTGACCAGTCCCGCAGGCACCAGCGGGGGCACGCGGTGCACGGCGGCGTCATAAAGCGCGGGCCGTGCCTGATGCGCGATGGCCAGCACATCTCCGAAGCCGGCAGTGGTCAGCAAGCCCACCTTCGCCCCGTCCCGGGTGAGCACGGTGTTGGTGGCCACGGTGGTGCCGTGGACGAGCCGGGTGATCTGGATGGGACTGGCATTCTGCTGCTCCATCGCGCCGGTGAGCCCGCTGATCACAGCTTCATCCGGGGCGTCCGGGGTGCTGGGAACCTTCCACACGGCCAGGGAACCATCCGGGCGGCGCACCCCGATGTCGGTGAAGGTGCCACCGGTGTCCACGGCCACCTGCAACGGGTTTTCCGGGTTCTTCGGGGTGTGCTCGGCCATGTCTTTCACGTGGTCCTTCAAACGCTCGCGGGTACGGTCAATCCGTGCCCCTGCACCCCCGGCTGGCACCCGCCACGGTGCGGCCAGGGTGGTTTCCGCAGGGCACGGGGATGACCCGAGCCTATCGCCCGCTAGTGAGACGTGCCACCACCTTGTCCGGCGGCCGGATCTCTATGAGGTTCCCGTGTTTTTCGCCGAGTGGATCGCCAAGTACTGGAAAACTCCGTGGGAATACGGGGGCGAACTTTTCCAGAACTAGGCCAACCGCCGGAAAATACCGACAGTCAACTGTCCCCCGTGTCCCAGCAGAACCTAAGCCAACGAGGCCACCACGCGCGTCAGGTTGTCCACGTCCACGGAGGTGTTGAAGGGTCCGAGGGCCACGGTCACCGCACCACCGATCTCATCCACGCCCATCTCGGTCAGCAACGGGGTGTGGGGGCAGATATTGGTGACCAGGCCGTTGTCGATCAACCGCTGATGCACGGTTTCCGCGGGGACGTCACGTACGGCGAAGCTCAACCGGGGGATCCGGTCACGCACGCCCCCGCCGGCGGCTTCCCCGGTCACACCGAGGATGTGCACGGCGGTCAGCGTGTTCAGGGAGGTGATCAACTCTGCGGTGCGGTTTTCCAGGTACTCCTGCAGCTGCGTCATGGAGCTCTGGAGCCGGGTGCGGCGGGTGCCGCGCGTCTCCACCAGGTCCGCCAGGTGATCGACGGTGGCAGCCACTCCTCCGGCCAGGCCGGTGGACACGGGTGTCTCCAGCTTCCGGATGTCCTCCGGGTCAAAACCGGGGACCAGCGGGTCCAGCCGCTTGAGCATCCGCGTGTCCCGGAAGATCAGGGCTGAAAGCTGTGGTCCACCCAGCGCAGCCAGGTCCACCGCCACGATGTCCGCGCCCCACTGGTCGGCCTCGAGCGGACGGTAGGCGGCGAGCGCGGAGGCGTCGACCAGCACCCAGGAGCGGGAGCGGTCGTGGACGGTGTCCGCGATCTCCGCTACCGGGGCCACGGTGCCGAGCAGTTCATGGGCGGCGGACAGGCTGACCAGGCGCGTGGTGCCGTCCACGAGGTCGGCGTACTGGAAACCGGGCAGGGCGCCGGTGGCCAGATCCGGCTGTGCCCAGCGCACCTCGGTGGAGCCGTTGGCGAAGGCGTCGGTCAGCACCGGATTGTCGAGCTGGCTCAACACCACCGAGGGATTGTGCCGCAGGATCGGGCGCATCGCCCGGGCGAGGCTGTGGTAGAGCACCTGCAGGCTGGGTCCCAGCACCACCTGTTCCGGAGCCGCACCCACCAGGTCGGACACGGCCAGCCGGGCGGCGTCCAGGTAAGATTCCCCCTCCAACCGGCCGGCGCGGGTCGCGCGGGAGTGGGTGCCGGAAGCCGGTTCAATATCAGACAAGGCGGTGGACATGCGGAAGGAGCGGGAGACCGCGGCGGAGACCCGCTCCGGGATCTGTGGGCAGGCATGAGCGTTCAGGTAGGTCCATCCGTCGCTCAATGAGACGTAGAGCCCGCGGACCCGAGCCACGTCATAGGCCATTCCTCATCTCCTTAACACCCCGAAATTTCTCATACAAGTATGCCGCTTTGCACTCATCATTGCACCGACCCCGCCAGAACACATATTCGTCCAGCGTCAACCCCATTCGGGGAGACATTGTAACGCCCCCGCTGCGTCAACCCCGCCATTGCGACGGGGTCCCGGCACCCGGCGTGGGCGGGGGAATCGGGCTGGACGCTTCCAGCGGTTAGGCTGTTGATCGTGCACGAACAAGCAGATACCCAGAAGTTGAGGGACGACCTCGCGCGGATGACGCAGGTGGAGGCGGACACCGTCCCCCGGTCGGAGTCGGCGACCTTCAAGGCCGCCTGGGACGATCTCGTCCGTGGATTCCAGCAGCGGGAATTGTGGCTGCTCCTCGGTTGGCAGGACATCAAGCAGCGCTACCGGCGCTCGGTGCTCGGCCCGCTGTGGATCACCATCGCCACCGGCGTCATGGCCATTGCCCTGGGCCTGCTGTACTCGGTGCTCTTCGAGATCCCCCTGGCCGAGTTCCTGCCGCACGTCACCGTCGGCCTGATCATGTGGAACTTCATCTCCGGCTGCATCAAGGAAGGCTCGGACATCTTTATCGACAATGAGGGGCTGATCAAACAGCTGCCCTCGGCGTTGTCGGTGCATGTCTACCGCCTGGTATGGAAGCAACTGCTCTTCCTCTGCCACAACCTGGTCATCTGGGTGATCCTCATGCTCGTCTTCCCCCGCGACCTGGGGTGGGAGGTGCTGCTGGTCATCCCGGCGATGGCGCTGTTGGTGATCAACGGCGTGTGGGTGGCGATGTTCTTCGGCATCGTGGCCACCCGCTACCGTGACGTGTCCCCGCTGCTGGAGGCCGGCACCCAGCTGCTGTTCTACGTCACCCCGATCGTGTGGATGACCTCCACGCTGGAGGACAACATCCAGGGCTTGGAGTCCCGGGCGAACCTGGCGCAGCTCAACCCGCTCTACCACTACCTGGAGATCGTGCGTGCGCCGATGATCGGCGCTGAGCTGCCCGCCTACCACTGGTGGGTGGTGCTCGCGTTCACGGCCGCCGGACTGGTGCTGGCGCTGCTGGCCATGCGGCAGTGGCGTTTCCGCGTCAGCTACTGGGTTTAAGTCTGCAGAGGAGTTAGCAACAACATGGTTTCCATCGACACCTACAACGCCTGCGTGGACTTTCCCATCTTCGACGCGAAGTCCCGCTCCATGAAGAAGGCCTTCCTGGGGGCGGCCGGCGGCGCCATCGGCCGCAACAAGGACAACACCGTCGTGGTCGAAGCGCTCAAGGACATCAACCTGCACCTGCGAGAGGGGGACCGCGTCGGCCTGGTGGGCCACAACGGGGCCGGCAAGTCCACGCTGCTGCGCCTGCTGTCCGGCATCTACGAACCCACCCGTGGGGCCGCAGACATCCGGGGCCGGGTCGCCCCCGTCTTCGACCTCGGCGTGGGCATGGACCCGGAGATCTCCGGGTACGAGAACATCATCATCCGTGGCCTGTTCCTCGGTCAGACGCGCAAGCAGATGAAGCAGAAGATGGATGAGATCGCGGAATTCTCCGAGCTCGGTGAGTATCTGTCCATGCCGCTGCGCACCTACTCCACCGGCATGCGCATCCGCCTGGCCCTGGGCGTGGTCACCTCCATCGAGCCGGAGATCCTCCTGCTGGATGAGGGCATCGGTGCCGTCGACGCCGCGTTCATGGCGAAGGCGCGCACCCGCCTGCAGGAGATGGTCGAGCGCTCCGGCATCCTGGTGTTCGCCTCCCACTCCAATGACTTCCTGGCCCAGCTGTGCAATACCGCCATGTGGATCGATCACGGCGAGGTCCACCAGACCGGCCTGGTGGACGAGGTCATCGAGGCCTACGAGGGCAAAGAGGCCGCCGATCACATCCGCCGCCTGATGGCGCGCATGGAGGGGGAGAACAAGGACTAAGCTCCCCCGGAACCAGCGGCGGTGACCTGCGGGTCACCGCCGCTGTTGTGTGCTTGACGACGCCGCGGAGCCGCGGGCCGCCCTCCCGGTTAAGGCTGCCCCTGCTGTGGCCGGTGCTCAGCCACGACCACCCTTTCCAGCATCTCCACCAGGGGCGTGAGGTTCCGCTCCTCTGCCGCGATGCGGGAGACGCGGTCATTGTCCTCGCCGCTGACATTGCGCCAGTCCAGTTCCCAGCCGGCGGCTGCGGCCACCCGGGTCCAGAACACCCGTTGGGTGCGGCCATTGCCCTCCCGGAACGGGTGAATGTAGTTGAACTGGTCATAGTGGTGGGCCAGTCGGGCGACGAATCGCTCGCGGTCCAGCCCCTGCAGGTAGTGATCGGTGTGCAGGTCGCTCGCCGCGATGCCGGCTGCCCGGTCCAGCGCCACCACGGGCAGGAAACCTTCCTCACTGCGCCGGATATCCACCGTGCGCACTTCGCCCGCCCAGGGATAGACATCCTGGAAGAGGTGCCGGTGGATGGCCTGCAGCTCCGCCAGGTCTCGGGTGTCGGGCAGCTCCACGGCATCCAGTTGGACGGTACGGGCGAAGACCAGATCCGCCTCCGCCACTGCCAGGTCTGCTGGAGTGGCGGCTCCGACCAGGTTGCGCAGCACCTCCCCAGAATCGTCGTAGTAGGGGTCCTTCAGATCAGTCATGGCCGTACCTGCCTCGGATCTGGTTGACGAGCTCCGTGGAATCGATCGCTCCCCTGACGTAGTCCATCGCGGTCTGGCGCGTCTCGTCGGAGAGCACCTGCCCTTCCATCCGTCCGCTGTGGTCGGCCTGTTCGACGCGTCGTCGCCGGTCCTCTTCTTCCTGGTTGCCTGCCATGGGTGTTCACTCCTTCGCCGGTTGTATTTCCCCACCATATGATCTGGAACACAACTGTGCCAGCGCTTCCGGAAAACTCCGCCCCATCCGGCGCCGCTTCGCCCGCTGACGTGCGCCGCAGCCGGCGTTCCGCCCCGCGCGTGGCACAATGATGCCCATGCCGGATCCGAAGAACCTGCCCCACCTGCACCGCGGCAACTCAACTGCAGCGGTGATCGTCACCCACAAGCGCGTGGAACTGCTGCGTGCCTCCCTGGAGCAGGTCTGCCGGCAGACCACCCCGGTGGACTGGGTGATCGTGGTGGACAACGGCAATGAACAGGCGGTTCGGGAACTGCTGGTGGAACTCGCCGGCGAGCGCGCGGTCTATCTGCCCTCCCGAACGAACCTGGGCGGGGCCGGCGGCTTCGCCTACGGTTTCCTCACCGCCCTCAGCCTCGGTGCCGAGGCCGTCTGGTGCGCGGATGATGACGGCCGCCCGGCCGACGAGAACGTGCTGGCCACGCTCTACGACGTCGCTGAACGCCAGCGCCTGCACGAGGTCTCCCCCGTGGTCTGCAATATCGACGACCCCGGAGCACTCGCGTTCCCCCTGCGCCAGGGCCTGGTGTGGCGGCGTCGTCTGGTGGAACTGGAGGGCGATTTCCTCCCCGGGATCGCCAGCCTCTTCAACGGAGCGCTGATCAGTGCCCGTGCCATGGAAATCATCGGGGTGCCGGACTACCGGCTGTTCATCCGCGGCGACGAGGTGGAGTACCACCGTCGTCTGGTGCGCTCCGGGCTGAACTTCGGCACCTGCCTGACCGCGGCGTACCTGCACCCGGACGGTTCGGCGGAGTTCAAACCGATCCTGGGCGGGAAGATGCACACCCAGTACCCGGACAACGAGGGCAAGCGCTACTTCACCTACCGCAACCGCGGTTATGTGATGAGCCAGCCGGGCATGCGCAGGCTGCTGCCCCAGGAATACGCCCGCTTCGCGTGGTTCTTTCTGGTCCAGCGCAAGGACCCGAAGGGATTTCTGGAGTGGCTGAAGCTGCACCGCCAGGGCCGGCAGGAGCAGTTCAGCCGGCCGGAGAACTGAACGGCAGGCGGCTCTCCGCCTACCGCGGACTCCGATAGCATCTGCAGAACGTGACCGAAGCAATCGTCTACGGACTGCCTGTACTCATCTACCTGGTGGTGCAATCTCACCGGCGGCGGCTCGGGCTACGTACCGCACTGCACCGCCTGGGATGCACGCCCGGCAGGGTTACTGATTATGTCCTGGCAGTGGGGCTGGGGGCGGTGCAGCTGGCCCTGTTCCTGGTGGTGGTTCCCGCCGTGCCGGTGGCCACGCTCGACTCCCCCGGCATGGTTTTCCCGGTGGCTTCCACGGTGTCCGTGGCAGCTGGGGTGGTGCTCCGGGCGGTGATGGAGGAGCTGCTGTTCCGCGGCCTGATCGCCGGGGTGCTGCAACAGCGGTGGGGGCTGCTGCGGGGAAATCTGGTGCAGGCGGCTGTGTTCCTGTTGCCGCACCTGATTCTGCTGGCGGTGGATCTCCGGGCCTGGCCGATCCTCATCATGCAGTTTCTCAGCGCCCTCCTGCTGGGCTGGCTGCGGCACCGCAGCAATTCCTTCCTCCCGGGCGCGGTCGCCCATGCGGCGGCGAACCTGCTGGCCCCGGTTCTGGCACAGGAGCTGCTCTAGCCCCGGGCGCTACCCCGGGCAGCACAGCTAGACCACCCGGAAGATGACCGTGCGCTGCACGATGAAGTTGACCACGGTGGCTGTGGTCTGGGCGATCAGATACGCGACCACGATGGCGATCGAATCCGCCCAGCCCAGAGCGTCAGTGAAGATCTCGAAGCCGATGCGGTGGAGACCGACGTTGACGAAGTAGGTCACCGCATACAGGGCAGCCACCGCCAGGAAGCGGCGCTTGGACGGCTCCGCCTGGAAGGTCCAGCGGCGGTTGATGAAGTAGGCCACGAGCGTGCCCAGGATGAAGCCGAAGGTGCGGGCGGCGGTGGGACCCAGGCCGACGATCATCTGCAGGATCCAGGTCAGCCCCAGGTCGAAGATCGCGGAAACGCCGCCGGAAATGATGAAGCGGAAGGCCTGGGTGCCCACGCCCATGCGGGAATCGGCCGCGCTGGCCCTGGTGCGGGCGCGGGCGAGCCGCGCTGCCCGCCTGACGGCGTCTTCATCGAGCATCTCGGCGGAGGGCAACGGGCCGGTGTACTCCGTGGCGCCCCCCGCAACTTCCTGCTGCATGCGTTCCGGGGACACGAACATGGAGTTGTCGCCCTGTTCGGCCCCGGAAGCGTGCTCAGTATCTTTATCGGTGTCAGCCACGGCTCATGAGCCTACCCCGAGACCCTGAAAATACCCGTCCCCGAACTTCCGGTCTCCTGGAAGCCTCGCTCCCCGGGTCAGGCCCGCAGCAGCTCCCGGTAGATCTCCAGACGGTCCACCGGTGCCAGCGCATCCTGGCCGTAACCGCCGATTTCCGCGAGTTTCACCAGGGAGGGCGTGCACAGGGCCCGAACCTCCTTGCCCGTCATCGGGCTGCCGTCCTCGTTGACCCAGCCGAGCGAGGTCATCGTGGTCTGGAGAACTTCCGCGGCGAGATGTTCATCACTCAGGCACGCCAGGGCCAGCACCACGGTCCAGAACGCGTCGTGGGCGGCCTGGTCATCCTCCACCGGGAGGCTGTCGCACATCTGCCGCTCCGGTTCCTGCAGCCCGGTCGGTCGCGAGAGATCCAGGGCCTGAAGCAGGGGAACGAAATCGAAGATCTCGCTGCGCCGGATCAGATCGCGGACCTCCCGCCGGGTACTGCCCAGCACGTTGCGGATCGTGTCGGTTCCGGTCAACGCAGCGTTGACGCCGGCCAGGTCGAACTCCGCCGCACCGAAAGCGCCGGAGCCGCCGACGCACAGGGCCCGTGGGGTCCCGCGGTCCCGTGGGTAGGACTCGACGGTAAAAAGCCGGATCTCCCACAGCCCCCAGTGGTAGGTGAGGGTTTCACCGGGATGGCGCAACCAGAGGTTGATTTCATCGGTGTTATCCAGGCGCCGGTTCCCGTGGCTGAACCACCACGGGGTGTGCTGCACCGGATCCGTCGGCTCCGGGGAAAAGCAGATGTCGATCACTTCGTGGAGGTCCGCCAGGTGCAGCGCATCATTGATGCCGATGTGCCGGTGCACCTCAAGGTCGGCCTGCAGGTTCGAGACCTGCAGGATTACTGTGCGCGGCTCACGCTCCGGGGGACGGACCGGGGACCTGCGCGCACGTACCGACGCCAAGGAGACGACGTTGCCGTGGGCGAGGTGTGGGGTCATGCCCCCAAGGGTAGCGACACATCAACAACCGGGTTGCCCGTACTTATCCGGTCAATGGCAGCGGGCGGATCTCCGCCCCGAAGTGTTCCTGCAGGTATTTCCTGCTACGCCGCTGGCTTTCCACCGCATGCCACTGCTCCACCAGATCCGCCAGGGCGGTGGCGTGGGCCCAGGCGTGGCGGGCGGATTCCTCGCCGTGAAAACTGTCCGCGAGTTCACCCGGATCAGGCAGGACAACCGGCTCGAACCGAGGTGCTTCGTAATTCTTGTTGTTCTCCTTCGCCGCCTTGGCGTACGCCCGTACCTCAGCGACCGCAGCCTTGATCCCGTCATGGATCTGCCGCAGAGTTGTCGTCTGACACTCGTCGGCGAGAGTGGTCTCCCCGACCGGGAACACCACGGTGTCGCGCAGCAGATCACCCATCCGCTCCGGGGCGACCTCGTTGGCACCCAGGATCCAGGAGCCACTGAGCACTCCGGCCGGGGCATCGGGGCGGGTCTGCACGTGCCACAGGACGGTGGTGTCCTCCGATTGCTTATCGACGACCGCGACCACCTGATGAAGTTGCGGAGAAGTCTGCTGCTGCGCGTTGTCCGGGGTACTCATGAGCGGGCCGCCTTCAGTCCCGCCCGGTGCTGGCGATGCAGGTACTCGCTGAACGCGAAGGTGAGCACGGCACCGACGCCGCCCAGAATCGTGTTCGGCCGCTTGACACCCCGCTGGGCGAGCTTGCGCACCAGCCAGCGCCGGCCGCTGGCTTCCAGGCGGCTGACAGCGACGGCGGCCAGAAGCGCCCCGAGGATGATCAGCCAGGTTTTCAGCGGGGAGCCGGCCTCCCTGAGGCTGGTGTCGGAATCAGGACCAGCTTCCTGCCCGATGTCCCCGATTCCCTGGCGGATGCGGTCCACCAGGATCGCCGGATCATTGTTCGGGTCCTCATCAGTGGAATTGAAGTAGGCCACCAGCCCCACTCCGCCAGAGACGATCACGGCATTGGCCAGGAACCGACCGAGCCGGGAATGGATGTAGTCCGGCAGGGCCAGCGAGACCCCGGCGATCCCGGCCTGCGCCAGCCGGCCAGCCAGAGTGTCATCAAGAGAATTGAAATCCGTCTGCGAGCTCATGTCAGTCAGCGTAGTAGTTCGCCCGGACACCGTCGCGGCTGCACTCCACCACGCAGATGAAGTGAAATTCTGTGGCAGCGATGCCTGGGGGTAACGTCAGATCCATGTTCGGCAGAGGCAAGAAGACCACAGAACCCCAGAACCTCAACACCGCCGGTGTGGGCGAGGAGCACATTGCCGCCCAGCGGACCCAGCTTCCCCTGGATGACACGATGACCCGGCTGATCGCCCAGGAGCTGCCGTTGCTCGACAGCACCGACCGGGTGGAGGTCTACCGCCTCCTCAAGGCTTATGAGGGTCCCACGATCACTTCGCAGGAGGAGTTGCCTCCGCGCATCCGGGAGATCTTCGACCTGTAGCTTTCGGGTTGTCCTGGCGCAGTTCACCGCAACTGCCGGCGCAAGCAGTACGACGCCCTCGGTTCCCAGCTGGGAACCGAGGGCGTCGTACTTCACCTGTTCAGGCGAATCTCTTTAGACAGTGGCGTCTGCGGCAGTCTCCTCACCGGTCACGGTGTCGGTGCCGTCGGTTTCAGTACCGTCGGTCTCGGTGCCATCCACGGTGGTTCCGTCGGTCTCAGTACCACCGGTCTCGGTGCCATCCACGGTGGTTCCGTCGGTCTCAGTACCACCGGTATCCCCCTCTCCACCGGACAGTCCGTCGAGGAAATCGGATGAAGAATCAAGACCGAACTGGTCGAGCAGAGGCTGGAGCGTCCCACCCAGAGAGTCGATAATGGACTGCAAAGCATCGTTCATGGAGAAAAACTTCCTTTCGCAATAGCTTGACCCTGATCCAGGTGGATCAGAGAGGTGCAAGACCATTTTCGAGACCGCCCGGACAACCCGGACGAACCGAAAACCATCACGCCGTCATGGCGATGGGAGTCACGGTACGTCTGCGAAAGAGGAATGTCACCGTTTGATCACGGGAGTACCGAGGGAAATTCAGAAAGCTGAACAACACTCCCCGAAAACGCCTTCAACGTCCTCGGCCTCTACGTCGACTCACAGACCGACCTACCGCCATTGTTACGTGCATTTTGGCCTGTGTTTTAGGTCACCACTGCTAAAAGATTGCTCTCGGATGAAGGAGATTGGAAATATGCGCCGCGGCAACGGCATACCGGGAGACCTCTGTTCCGCCTCCCGAGAATCCGGGACAGGAAAGCTGCCGGAGCGCTCGAAGAGCAGACAGGGCCTTCGCCCCTACCCCTCCAACGCATATGAGCTCACGGCCAACACCCTCTGGACCCCACCGACCAGACGGGCCCCACCCCGCCGGTGGAGAAAGCTTGAACACAAAAGGGTTGTGGGATTCCCGAAGAATTTTCTGAACGTCCTGAATCACAGACGGAGCTGCTCGCCCGGACCCGACGCAGCTTCGGGCAGGGCGGCAGGCGATACTTTTCCGTGACGACGGACAAAAGTGACATCTTTATGTACCGTGGCGCACGCCGGCCCGTTGGGACGGTACGCCTCCGGGCAACACGAGACGTTGTTTCGTGCCGGGAGGCAGCACTGTAATACACCGGCACTTGTAGCCGGATATTGAACCCCTACGAAAGGATCCATCATGACCGAGGTTATCCAGGACATCATTAACGCTATCGAGGGCGTCGTCAACTCCATCACCGACGGCCTGAGCGGCATCGTCGATCAGTCCTCCAACCTCTCCGGCGATGTCGCTGGCGAGGGCAACGTTGACGGCGACGACACCACTGGGGCCGAGTAGCCTCTGGAGCTGTCACATCGCTGACAGCCCCGCGAAACCCTCGGTGCTCTTCGAGCACCGAGGGTTTCGCCTTTGGCGATGAGAAAAAGCCAGTACCCCGGTCCGCAGTAGTGCGGGTCGGGGTACTGGCCTGCCTGGTGTCAGGCAACCTGGAAAAACAGTGCTCCGACACTTAAGAAAGTGCCGGAGCGAAAGTTGCTCAAGCGCTCACAAGGAGCAGCTGGAGCCTTTACTGCTCGCCCTCGCCAGCGACATCGCTGGAGAGGTTGCCGAAGCCGTTAACAACGTTCTCAAGGCCGGTGAAGATGGACTCGAAGACGCCGGAGATAGCGGTGATAACTTCCTGGATAACGTCAGCCATGATAAAGCTCCTCAAAATTGGTGGGCCGAGCCGGGGGCTCAAGCCCGAACATGCTTCTATTGATTTCGCCAGTCCGCAGCAGAGCTACGGCCAGTCAGCGGCAGCACGCCTCAAGGGCGCGCTGCCCGTTCCTTAGGACAGGTTGCCCAGGAACTCGCCAGCGTTGCCCACAACGGAGTTCAGGCCGGAGAAGATGGAACCGAAAACGCCGGAGACAGCGTCGATGATGGTCTGGAAAACGTTGGTCATGATAAAACCCTTTCGAGGTTCAGGGTTCAGCGCAGGTGCGCCGAACGAGGTTCATTTTTCACACCGACCGACCAATGAGGCCGGGATCGGGACAAGGGGGAAGCCCACCTCTTTCGAGGTGAGCCCCTGAGAGGGAACTACCTAGGACAGACCGCCCAGGAAATCGCCGACCCCGCCGACAACGTCGCCGAGACCGTCGAAGATTTCGTCGAACACATCGGCGATGGCCCAGATGATCTGCTGGATAACATCGGACATGATGTTCACCTTCCACTTGTCACCGACCCCTTTAGCCGGTGTGGTGATTATGAGTATTGCAGACACTCAGAACACTCGACAAGTAGGACCATACAGAACAATAAAATACGCCAGTTTGACTGTTATTCACCTGGAACAAAAGGCGTGTTCACGGCGGCAGTTTTAGTTCCAGCTCAGGAATAGCCTAATTTTTATCGAGCAGAACAAACTGCCCCCATCCGGGGGCAAACCATACAGAAGAGGCAATACAAGCCCAGCTCACGGCATATTTTCACGATTCCAACATCATGAACTAGTCTGCATATTATAAATTTGACAGACTCTGTAACGCTTTGAATCTGCAGGCATATAGGCCACTTGAAAAAGACCGTAACATTACATATCGCCGGGTGACAAATAAACGTTTCATCCGGTTTCAAATTCACGCCACTTTCAGCTCTGAGGGCGTTTTCCTCATAACTCGTTAAGCTATGGTTAACTTTGAGCCGAAAGGCGGGGACCACACACCTGAACGAAACTTCCCGGGCAGTTTCGCGAAGGATTCGTACCTTACCCTCCGGTCCACGCCCCTCATCCCATCGGGTGACACTCAGCAAGCCGCCGGAACTGTCCCCTATATAAAGGACCCGGGCCGCCGAAGACGTGAAAACGTCCCGCGGAGTTCCAGCCGGATCCCGCCGCGGCCATCACGGGCGGCCGGCTGGCAAGGAATTCACGGCGCGCGCGCATCGAATCCACAGGGAGCGCGGGTAGAGTTCTCCGGTGTATCAGGTATTCGCCCGGCGCAGCAGCCTGTCTACGTGCTGCAACGCCGCGGTCGGATATGTCCGTCGACAGAAGAATCGGAAGATGGAACTGCAGACCACTGAGAAGTCCCTGACCGGCTGGGGGCGCACCTCCCCCTCGACTGCCCAGGTCCTGTCCACCCCGGATGTGGAGACCATCATCACGGCAGTCAAGCAGGTCGCCGAAGAAAACAGCTCGAAGCCGCAGCATGCCCGCCGCGGCGTGATCGCCCGTGGCATGGGCCGCTCCTACGGTGACCCCGCGCAGAACGGCGGCGGCCTGGTCATCGACATGCCGGCGCTGAACAAGATCCACTCGATTGATCCGGATTCCGCGATCGTCGACGTGGACGCCGGCGTCACCCTGGATCAGTTAATGAAGGCCGCCCTCCCCTACGGACTGTGGGTGCCGGTCCTGCCGGGCACCCGTCAGGTCACCATCGGTGGTGCCATCGGCCCGGACATCCACGGTAAGAACCACCACTCGGACGGTTCCTTCGGTGATCATGTGGTGTCCATGGAACTGCTCGTGGCCGATGGCCGGGTGCTGCACCTGACCCCGAACGGTTCCGAGGACGATCCGAGCGGAGACCTGTTCTGGGCGACCGTCGGCGGCATGGGACTCACCGGCATCATCCTGCGTGCCCAGATCCGCATGACCAAGACGGAGACCGCCTACTTCATCGCGGACACCGACCGCACCGACAACCTCGAGGAGACCATCGCCTTCCACTCGGACGGCTCCGAGGTCAACTACGCCTATTCCTCCGCCTGGTTCGACGCCATCAACCCGGAGCCGAAGCTGGGTCGCTCGACCATCTCCCGCGGCAACCTCGCCACGCTGGATCAGCTCCAGGAGCTGGCCCCGAAGCTGGCCAAGGACCCGCTGAAGTTCAACGCCCCCCAGCTGATGACGGTGCCGGACATCTTCCCGTCCTGGACCATGAACAAGCTGACGCTGAACACCATCGGCGAGCTCTACTACGCCATGGGCAAGCCGGCCCGGAACCAGATCAACAACCTGACGCAGTTCTATCAGCCGCTTGATCTGATCGGCGAGTGGAACCGCGGCTACGGCCCGGCCGGTTTCCTGCAGTACCAGTTCGTGGTGCCGATGGACGCCGTCGAGCCCTTCAAGGAGATCATCCGCGACATCCAGCGCTCCGGCCACTATTCCGCACTGAACGTGTTCAAGCTCTTCGGCGAGGGCAACCGCGCGCCGCTGTCCTACCCGATGGCCGGCTGGAACGTGTGCGTGGACTTCCCGATCCGCAAGGGACTGAACTCCTTCCTGGACAACCTCGATTCCCGCGTCATGGAGTTCGGCGGCCGCCTCTACCTGGCCAAGGAGTCCCGCACCTCCGCGGAGAACTTCCACCGGATGTACCCCGGCCTGGCGGGCTGGCTCAAGACCCGCAATGAGATCGACCCCACCGGGGTGTTCGCCTCCGACATGTCCCGCCGTCTCGAGCTCCACTAGAAAGGGCTGAATCAACAAATGCTGAACGCAGTGGGCCAGGCCCAGAACATCCTGCTCCTCGGTGGCACCTCCGAGATCGGCCTCGGCATCGTCGCCGAATTCCTCTCCCGCGGTGCCGCCAAGGTCACCCTCGCCGCCCGGAAGGACTCCCCGCGTATCGACGCCGCCGTAGCCGAGATGGAGTCCGCCGGCGCCAGCGAGGTCGAGGTGCTCGACTTCGACGCCACCGACTTCGATTCCCACCCGGAGCTCATTGACCGGGCATTCGCCAAGGGTGACGTGGACGTCGCCGTCGTGGCCTTCGGCACCCTGGGTGATCAGGAGGAGCTCTGGCAGAACCACGACAAGGCCGTGGCCTCCGCCCAGATCAACTACACCGGCCCGGTGTCGGTCGGCGTGCTGCTCGGTCAGCGCTTCAAGGCGCAGGGCCACGGCACCATTATCGCCCTGTCCTCCGTGGCGGGCGTGCGGGTGCGCCGCTCCAACTTCGTCTACGGCGCCTCCAAGGCGGGTGTCGACGGCTTCTACACGCAACTGGGTGAGGCCCTCCGCGGCACCGGCGCCAACGTGCTGGTGGTCCGCCCCGGCCAGGTGCGCACCAAGATGTCCGCCGAGGCCAAGGCCGCGCCGCTGACCGTGGACCGTGAGGACGTCGCCGAGGCCACCGTGAAGGCGGTGCTGGACGGCAAGGACATCATCTTCGTCCACCCGGCCTTCCAGCTGGTGACCACCGTCTTCAACTTCATCCCCCGGCAGATCTTCCGCAAGCTGCCCTTCTAAGAGGATGAATCCCGCCGCCGCGGGTGGAAAGCACCTCCTTTCCGCCTGCGGCGGTTTTTCGTGGCCGCGGCACGCCCGGGGCGTCGATATACGCGTAACGCATGGGGCAGATGTGATCTTGCCCCGCCCCCGGCGACATACGTCGGGGTAAACCGAAAGGTTGTGGGAGAATGCCACTCATGACAACGACCACCAGCACCGCCGGAGGATCGGAGCCACATCCGCTGGATGTCCCGGACCCCGGCGTCACCGAGGAATACACCACCGACCTGTTCAGCCGCCGCACCACGTTGTTCGCCATGGTGGCCGCTGCGGTCGGTGGCGGGGTGTTCACGCTGCTGGCCTGGTACGTCCTCACCTTCACCAGCCTGCCCGCCTTCTCCACCTCAATGGTGACCAAGGCGCTGGCCACGGCCGGCACGCTCCTCGTGCTCCTCGCCGTCGGCGCTCTGGTGGTCTTCTGGCTGTTCGATGAACACCGCGGCACCGCCCGGCGGCGGGAGAAGCTCTCCACCGCCGCTGCCGGCAGCACCGCGGCCACCGTTGCGGACACGGGGGAGCTGCGCGTCACCCGCCCCCGGTGGCGGGTCATCCTGACCTACCTGGTCTGTTACCTCTCCCCGGCGGCACTGGTGGTCACCACCACCGCCATCCCGTTGTCGTCGACCCGGCTGTACCTGGACGGTATTCAGGTGGACCAGGGTTTCCGCACCCAGTTCCTGACCCGGATGACCGACACCATGGCGCTGTCGGACATGAACTACATTGACATGCCCACCTACTACCCGGCCGGCTGGTTCTGGTTCGGTGGCCGCCTGGCCAACCTGCTGGGCATGGAGGGCTGGGCGGTCTATCAGCCCTGGGCGCTGGTCTCGATGGCCGCCGCCGCGGCCCTGCTCGTGCCGGTCTGGCAGCGGTTGACCGGTTCCCTGGCCGTGGCCACCGGCATCGCCCTGGTCAGCATCTGCGCGGTGCTGGTCATGAGCCCCGATGAGCCCTACGCCGCCATCGTCGCCCTAGGCACTCCGGCGGCGACGGTCCTGGCGCGGCGGGCCGTGTGCGGTTCCCGCTTCGCCATGCTCGCGCTCATCCTGTACCTGGGCGGATCCGCCTCGATGTACACCCTCTACACCGGCGTCCTCGCCCTGTCCGTCATCATCGTCGCCGCCGTCTTCGCCGCTTTCTCCGAGCGCTCGTGGAAGCCGGTCCTGCGCATGGTCGTCATCGGGGTCTGCTCGGTGGCCATCGCCCTGATCTTCTGGGGTCCGTTCTTCTATGCGGTGCTGTCCGGTGAACCGATGTCCGGGGCCACCGCCACCCACTTCCTGCCGCAGCAGGGCACCGAGATCCCTGTGCCCTTCCTCTCCCCCTCGGTCATCGGCATCCTGTGTCTGCTGGGACTGATCTTCCTGGTGGTCCGCGCCGTCGATCTCGACCTGCGCGCCATGGGCGTCGGCCTGGCCATCTTCTACGCCTGGGCGGTGGCCTCCATGGTCGCCACCCTGGCAGGCAGCACCCTGCTCGGGTTCCGGCTGACCACGGTGATCGTGCTCCAGCTGACCACCGCGGGTGTCCTGGCGCTGGCGGACATCCGCCTGATCGGGGTGGAACGGCTCTACCCGGACCGGTTCAGCCCGCGGCTCTCGCGCACCATCACCCTCGTGATGGTGGTCCTGCTGATGTTCACCGGCCTGAAGTACGCCCAGGACATCCCCTACCGCAACCAGGACCACATCGATCAGGCCTACACGGACACCGACGGCGACGGAGAGCGCGGCGACCGCCGCACCCCGGACGCCGGCTCCCTCTACAGCGAGATCGACGAGCACATCCGCTCCTTCGGACACGACCCCTCCGAAACCGTGGTGCTGACCGATGAGATCAACTTCCTGGCCTATAACCCCTACCGCGGGTTCCAGGCCTTCACCAGCCACTACGCCAACCCGCTGGGGGAGTTCGGCAAGCGCAATGACGCCATCGAGGCCTGGGCCGAACAGTCCTGGGATGAGCTCGCCGACCCGGCGGCGTTCACCGCGGCCCTCGATAACGCGCCCTGGCAGGGCCCGGACGTCTTCATCATGCGGGGGAACCTGGAGGAGCCGGAACTCGGCGGCAAGTTCCACCTCGCCGAGGACATCTACCCGAGCACCCCGAACGTGCGCTACAGCTCCGTGTACTTCAACCTCGAACCCTTCACTGAGGCCGGCTCCGTGTGGGATACCACTCAGATCGGCCCCTTCGTGGTGGTGACCCGTGAGAACTGAAAACACTGACGTAGACTCTTCGACTGTGTCGGAAACCGCCCAAACGAACCTCAAAGTTGCGCCACAGTGGTTGAAGATCCTCGCCATCGTCACCGGTGTGCTGGGATTCCTGTCCTTTGTCGCACTGCCCTTCCTGCCGGTCAACCAAACCCAGTCCTCCTTGAGCTGGCCGCAGAATGACAGTCTGAACAGCGTCAACGCACCGCTGGTGTCCTACGCACCGGAGGAGTTCGACGCCAGCATTCCGCTCAGCGCCGCTGATGCGCTGCGGGACGGCCAGTCCATGGTGATCGGTACCCTGCCCCCGGACAGCACCGACGCCACCAGCCGCGGACTCTTCGTCCGCGACTACGGCGACAGCCTGGTGGTCACCGTCCGGGACAACGTCGTTCTGGAGGTCTCAGACGACGACTACGCAGCGCTTCCCGACGACGCCGTGCTCGAGCTCTCCGCAACCGGCGAGGAGACCACCGCCGAGATCCCCGGGGTGACGGACGAGGACGGCGACCCGGTCGCCGGCACCGTCGACGAGGATGTCCGCCCCCAGGTCACCGGCGTCTACACCGAACTCGACGACACCCCGGAGAACCTCGCGGCACTGACCGACGCCGGGCTGGACGTCAACGTGGAGATCAACTCCCGGTTCACCTCCTCGCCGTCCGTGATCAAGTACCTCGCGATGTACGGCGGCCTGGTTCTGCTGCTGGTCTCACTGTGGTGCCTGCACCGCATGGACAAGCTCGACGGCCGCCACGGCCGCCGCTTCCTGCCGCAGCAGTGGTGGAAGCCGAAACCGCTGGACGGCATCGTCGGCGCCATCCTGGTCTTCTGGCACTTCATCGGTGCCAACACCTCCGATGACGGGTTCATCCTGACCATGGCGCGGGTGTCCGACAACGCCGGCTACATGGCCAACTACTACCGCTGGTTCGGCGTGCCGGAATCCCCCTTCGGCTGGCCCTTCTATGACCTGCTGGCGGTGATGACCCACGTCTCCACCTCATCGATCTGGATGCGGCTGCCCGCGTTGATCTCGGGCCTGGTCATCTGGTTCGTGCTGTCGCGGGAGATCATCCCCCGCCTGGGCACCAAGATCAGTGGCCGCCGGGTGGCCTACTGGTCCGCCGCCTTCATGTTCCTGGCGTTCTGGCTGCCCTACAACAACGGCACCCGACCGGAACCGATCATCGCCATGGGCGCGCTGCTGACCTGGGCGTCGTTCGAGCGCGCGATCGCCACCGGTCGCCTCTTCCCCGCGGCCGTCGGCACGATCATCGCCACCCTGTCCCTGGGTGCCGGCCCCACCGGCCTGATGGCGGTGGCGGCGCTGCTGGCGTCGCTGTCCAGCCTGATCCGCATCGTCAACCGCCGCCTGCCGCTGCTGGGTGTCTCGCGCGATTCCTCGAAGGGCACCGTCTTCATAGCGGTGGCCGCCCAGATCGCGCCCTTCCTCCCGGCGGGTACCGCGATCCTGACCGGGGTGTTCGGCGACCAGACCCTGGCCACCGTCATGGAGGCCATCCGGGTGCGCGCCGACAAGGGGCCCGCGCTGAGTTGGTATGAGGAGTGGGTCCGCTACCAGACGCTGCTGGAACCCACCGTCGACGGCTCCCTGACCCGCCGCTTCGCGGTGCTGATGATGTTCTTCTGCCTCGCGGTGGTCATCGCCTCGATCCTGCGCAACCGTCGGGTGCCGGGGTCTGCGACCGGTCCGTCCATGCGGCTGATCCTGATCATCTTCGGCACCATGTTCTTCATGGCGTTCACCCCGACCAAGTGGACCCACCACTTCGGTGTCTATGCCGGTATCGCCGGTGCGTTGGCGGCTCTGGCCGCCGTGGCGCTGAGTTATATCGCCCTGCGCTCCTCCCGGATCCGCACCCTGCTGATCGGCGCGGTGCTCTTCGTGTTCGCCATCGCCCTGGCCGGCAACAACGGCTGGTGGTACATCTCCAGCTTCAGCATTCCGTGGTGGGACAAGACCGTTCAGGTCGGCGGCATTGAGGCCTCGACCGTGGTGCTGTTCATTTCCCTGGCCGTATTGCTGCTGGGTGTCGTCCAGTCCTTCGTGTCCGACGTCAGGGTCGACCGGGCCGAGGCGCGCGGCGAGGTCGCTGAGCTCGCGGCCTCGGAGCGCGCGAAGCGCTCCCGTTGGGTGGGGGTGGCGTCCGCTCCGGTGGCCGTCGTCTCCGGCCTGATGGTGCTGTTCTCCCTTGCTTCCCTGACCAAGGGCTTCGTGGAGCAGTACCCGGCCTACTCCGTCGGCCTGGGCAACCTGCGGTCGCTGGCCGGCGACAAGTGCGGACTGGCCTCGGACGCCATGCTGGAGACCAACTCCAATGACTCCTTCCTCCAGACCGCGGACGGCACCGACTTCGGTGAATCCCTGGACGGCGAGGACAGCCGCGGCTTCACCGCCAACGGCATCCCGACGACAATCAACGCCGAAGGCGTCTCCGCCTCCAGCGGAAGCCAGATCGCCGACTCCGTGGACTCGGACGGCGGCAGCGCCGAGGCCACCGGTCAGGAGACCGGCACCACCGGCGGTACCCGCAATGACGAAGGCATCAACGGCTCCACCGCCCGACTGCCCTTCGGTCTGGACCACACGCAGGTCCCGGTCACCGGTTCCTGGCACCAGGGCCCGCAGCACCCCGCTGAGCTGACCAGCTCCTGGTACGAACTGCCCGAGTACAGCGAGGACGCCCCGCTGATCGTGGTCTCGGCCGCCGGCCGGATCGAGCACCACGACATCAACGGTGTCCTGCAGGACGGCCAGGAGCTGGTGCTGGAGTACGGCACCATGGATGAAAACGGGGAGGTCACCAACGAAGGCGAGGCCGAGCTGCTGGACATCGGCCCCACCCCGTCCTGGCGCAACCTGCGCCTGCCGCTGGAGGATCTACCGGAAGAGGCCAACGTGGTCCGGATCTCCGCCGCCGACCCGAGTCTGGATCCGGAACAGTGGCTGGCCTTCACCCCGCCCCGGGTGCCCACCCTGGACACCCTCAATAACGTGGTCGGCTCCGAGAAGCCGGGCCTGCTCGACTGGTCCGTGGCACTGCAGTTCCCCTGCCAGCGCACCTTCGACCACTACGCCGGAGTGGCCGAGATCCCGGAGTACCGGATCTCACCGGACCACGGCGGCAAGGTCACGCTGACCCCGTTCCAGGACTACGCCGGTGGTGGCGTGATGGGTACCGCGGAGGCCGTGAACTCCTCCTTTGAGCTGCCCAGCTACATGCTCAACGACTGGCACCGCGACTGGGGCTCCATCGAGGTGTACACCCGCCGCACCAACTCCGAGGACGAGGCTCCGCAGGATGCGACGATCGACTACGAGGAGATCACCCGCTCCGGGTTGTGGACCCCGGGTGAGATGATGATCGACGAGTAGACACGTGGTCCCGGGGTGACAACAACGGGGAGGGTTCCGGTGGGGCCCTCCCCGTTTTGTCATTTCTCCGTGCATCCGGGGCACCGGGCGTAGCCTGCCGGGTATGTCTGCCAGGCGTCTCCGGCATCTGGCTGAGCCGTCCTGCCCCAGCACCTGCTACCCTCCCCGCCATGGGAATGTCACTGGGGTTGATACCGCTGGAGGAGGACCCGAACCTCCCCGCGATCCGGGAGATCCTGGCTGCCCACAACCTCATCCCGAGTCCGGGGACGGCGCTTCTCGGGATCACCGGCGGCGGGTTCCCCACCGTCGGCGGAGATACGTTGGCCTTCGAGGCCTCCTGGTTGGGCGAGGGGGCGCGGTCCTTCTACGGCCAGGTCCATGGTGCGGCCGCTAATCGGGCGCAGTGCGCACTGTTCTTCGACCTGGCCAGCCGGGGGAATCTGCTCCTCACCCCGGATGCCGGGCCACCGCACCTGGTGGTCTGCGGGCGCACGCACGAGCCGGCGGACGTCCACGATGAATCCGCCCCACCCTGGCTGGAGATCATCTGCTTCGTGGACTCCGCGGCCCAGCTGCACCAGTGCCTGCACGGTGACTGGCGGCCGTTCCGCAGCACCCACCTGGATTCCGGCACAATCTGGGGGCCGCGGGAAAACTGGCCGACGGAGGACAACCCGCTGGCCTGACTTTCCGTGGTTGTTCAGATTCCGCGATTGGCGGCGGCGAACTCTTCATCCGTGACAGGGTTTCCCCAGGCCACGAAATCGCCGACCGCGTCCTTGAGATTGGCCACCACATGGGTCATGCCGGAGGTGGCCGTGGCACCGTGCCAGTGGTTCACGCCGGGCCCGGCCCAGGCGGTGTCACCGGTGACGATGCGCCGGGCCGGCTGCCCTTCCTCCTGGAAGATCCCCTCGCCGTCGACGACCACGATCAGCTGCCCCACCTGGTGGGTGTGCCAGTTCGTGCGCGCCCCGGCGGCGAAGGTGACGTTGGCGGCCTGCAATTCGGCCGGTTCCTCCAGGGACGCCATGTGGGCGTCGCCGGTGAACCAGTCGGGGTTGGCGGGGTTTCCGATCGGGAAGGTGGCACTCATGAGCCCGATGCTACCCATCACAGTCCGCGGAGACAGGGTATTTAGATGCCGGGCTGCTGCGCGCTCTCCAGGAGGAGGATGAGGTCGCCGATGCTGTACTCACCGTTTTCGGCCATCAGCGCCAGATCCGCCACGGGCAGCTCCCCGCTGTCCCGGAGCTGGGAGACCAGCGTAACCAGGTGCTCGGTGTCGGCGGGGTTGAGTCCCAGGTCCCCTGCCGTGACGCCGAGGGCGTCGGCGGCCACGAGACCGCCCGCGATCGCGAGGACCACGCCGACCAGTTCCACGTTGGACTGGGTCAACAGGTCCTCGTCCCCCTCCCCGAAGGACGGCAGCTGGAAATCGCCGGGAACCAGGGGCTGGCCGGTGACGAACTGGTCGAACTGCTCGGCCGTGCCGTTGAACAGGTTGAGGTCCACCGGAGCATTCACCCCGTTGACCCGGCCGGTTTCGGAGTGCTGCCAGATGGACATGTGCGTCCAGCCGCCGGGCATCTGCGTGGGGGGATTGTTCTGGTAGGCGGCGAGCCAGAGCGGGTGATCCGCGAACTCCGTGGTGTTGCCCAGATGCTCCTCCCAGAAGAAACGGTTGGTGTAGATGACCGGGGTCTGTCCGGTCAGTTGTTGGGTGCGGTCGAGGAATTCCCGCACCCAGGCCTGCATCTGCTCCGGGGACTGTCCGTCGTGGTATTCGATGTCGAGGACCGGCGGCATCGTGGTCTGGGGCACCGAGGCCAGGGCCGCGGCGTACTCCGCAGCCTGCAGGGAGGCGTTCTCTCCCGGCCGGCCCAGGTGGTAGGTGCCGGTGACCAGGCCGGAAGCCGCCGCCTGCCCGGCATCCTCGTGCAGGTGCGGGTTGACGTACCCGATCCCCTCGGTCGCCTTGACGACGGCGAAGTGGTGTCCGTCCCCGGAGACCCCCGCCCAGTTGATGGGGGCAGATTCAGGATGCTGCCAGCTGGAGACGTCCACGCCGCTGAGCGAGGACGAGCCAAGAGCACTTGCCGACGGCGCCGTGACCAGCCCCGCGCTCAGCGCGAGAGCGGTCACCGGGGCAGCGACCAGAGGGATACGTCGGGACAGTTTTCGGATGCCGGTTGCCATGGCTGGAAAGGCTAGCAGGCTTTCACATGCGTAACACTCGCAACAATAGTCACACTTTCCCCGACCTTTCATAGCTGAGTTTCAGCTGGTTACAGCCTAAATAGGCGCTCCATCCCACACGTCCGCCGAAAGCGCAGCCCAGCTGCGGAAAAAGCGCGGACAGCTATCGCCCGCCCAGCCCAAAACGCTGGAAGACGAGACGTGGAAGTACAGAAAACTTATGTTGTGATTCACAGCACACGGGGTGCGCAGAAGGGAAATCTACACATCCTGGCTCGCCTCGGGAGACGTCAGCAGGGGCTGGTGGCCCAGAATTTCAGGTAGCCGCCGATCTCACGGGCCACGTGATAGGGAATCCGGGATTTACTGACCCAGTTATGGTTGACCACCTGGATATCCAGGTCGGTACAACGCTCGAAAACGCTGCGCACCCGCCGGGTGTGCGGCCGGTTAGTCACCACCACGGCACTGGTCCAGCCCTCCTCCGCGGCAAGGTCCGCAAAAGTCTGCGCCTCCCCCACGGTGGAAACCGGGCTGGGCTTCATACACTGGGACCGTGCCCCCTCGGGACGCTCCGGGCCAGCGCAGTGCGCTCGCCCGACCTCATAATCCGAGCCATTCCAGCTGGAGATCACCAGGTTATCGGCGATACCGTCCTCCACGAGTCCCGCGCCGTACTCGTGCCGCCCGTCATCCGCCCCGGCCAGCACCAGAACAGCATCCGCCGGGCGGGCTTCAGATTCCGGTGGATAGAGAAACCAGGCGGTGACGGACACTCCGGCGATCGCCACCAGGACAAGCACACCGAGCGCACCGACCAGCCCACAGACTCTCCGCACCTGGTCATTCGCCCGTCGAGTCATGCCCGCCCTTCCCCGCTTCCGTTTCCCGCGCCCTCGAGCGCACGCCGCACCGCGCGCCCCATTACCGGGCCATGATACGTACCCGCCGGGGTGCCGCTGAATTTGCCGCCGGCGGCGTGACCGACCCCGGGAAGCCCACAACGGACCCGCCCCCAGAGACACTGGAGGTCGGGTCCGTCGCCACAGATTCCCGGATGACCCGGCGTCAGAACCGGATCGGTGTGCGTAGCTTACTGAGCGTTCAGGAACTGGAAGAAGTTGACGGCACCGATGATGGCGCCGAGAACGGTGCCGAGGCCGGCGAGGGTGGTCAGATCACGCCACTTGCCGAGCCACTCCGGAGTGGCCTCGTCATCGGTTTCCTCACCCAGGGCATCTTCGCCGGTGCCGCGGTCATCGGCCTCGTTGGCGTCGCCGAAGGCGGAAGAGCCGCCGGTGGGAACGGAGCTGAGCTGGGAGGAGAGGCTGACGTTCTCGCCGTCGTTCTCCTCGGCGGTGGCGGCGGAGACGCCACCGAAGGTCAGAGCCAGAGCGGTGGCGCCGGCGATGGCTGCGTTACGGATCTTGCGCATTGAAGTGCCTTCTTTCAGAGAATCTATGGGGTTTAGAGCGCGCCCGGGCCGTGGACGAAGAAGTTGTGGATCGGGCCGACGACCAGGCCCACCAGGGCGCCGATGGCACCGGTGATGGAAAGCCCGTAGAGCAGCTTGGCCCAGGCCGGCTGACCGTCAAAGGTGGCGCCGGTCTCTTCGTTCACCTTGGAGGAGCCGAAGATCGCGCGGCCATCGGCCTCCTGGTCGCCGTTGAGGTTGTCGTTCAGGCGGCTGGAGCCGTTGGCCGGGATGGAGGAACCCTCCATGATCTCGATGTCGCCCTCGCCCGGGGTATCAACATCGGAGACGTCGTCACCGTCCGCCGCATCATTGTCATTCGTGCTGGAACTGGAGGAGGTGGTGGTGCCGCCGGTCGGATCCTCAGTCTCCTGGGCGGCGGCGACCGAGGTGGTGCCGAGGGTCAGGGCAGTGACGGTTGCGGCCGCAATGGCTGCCTTACGGAAAGAGCGCATCGAAAATTCCTTCACAGTCTCGGAAGCTACGGGTCACAAGACGATGGATCTGATCGCCGAGAGTCAACGTGGGTACTGACGCGACCGGCAGCTGAACACCGGCCCTGTCGACTCCACACGGTAACTTTTGTTTGCCGGATTTTCAGGCTTATCTGAGCCTCTGGTCATCCCATTTCAGGCGAATTAAGGTCCCACCCACCCATCCCAGTGTCACCCGAACGAACAGCTCACAGGGTCTTTCGGGAGAGATCAATAACACTTATCGCCGCCCCGAAAGATAGTATGTAACAATCGAATAACATTCATGGAGCGCAGATCATCTCCCGCATTTCCGCAGGTCGAGAAGAATGCGGAAATCACTTTCATGAGACTCTTGAAGCATTTCCAGCCCTCCCTCCGGCACCTCCCACCCCACCAGGAACAGCTCTCCCAGCCCTTTCAAATTCAGCCACGATTCACCGAAAGCGCGCTTGACGTGCAAAAACGGTAATTGAATCCCGATAGTCACAAGCGGAGGCGAACTCTGGAGCAGGCCACCCCAGGCGCAAGCACCCCTGTTTCCCACATTGGGTACGTGTCAACCTGAGGGAGAACTACCCCTTTGCTCAGATCTGGGTCGGCTCTTCCGTTACGCTCAGCAAATTACTGTCCTCGGTGGAACGGAGCTCAGAACCCGGCGGTTCTGCCGGCAAGCCCGTCCCAGGGAAGTCATCCCGGCAAGAATGACTGATTTCCCGTTCCTCGAGGGGCTTTCGGATGTCTGCCTCCCGCAGGATCGGGACCTCAGGGAGGGTGGCCATCCCCCGCGGAGCTCCCGGCCCCTTCGGAGGCGAGGCCTCCGCAGAGCAGCGGACCCCCTGGCTCCCCTACTCCGCCGGGGCCGGACCCGCTTCACCCGCGGAGACGCTCCGGGTCCTCGACGGCGGAGAACGCTTCCGGCTCTCCCGGTTCCGTCCTATTCGCCGGCAGCGGGGAAGAATGCCGATCACGATAATGCTGCAGGGCAGTCAGATTGGTCAGCAGTCCGGGCAGGACAACCTGGCTGCCATCGTTGCGCGCGCTGCGGTGGCAGTGGACGTAGAGCCAGATGGCCACCGGGTACATGATGAGGGCGATCACGACCATGGCGATGACCTGCGCCGTGGTGCTCTCCCACATGAGGTTCCAGGCGAAGTGCAGGGCGAAGGCCAGCAGTGTCCAGGCCACCGCCACCGTCCAGCGCCACGAGAGCGACCGGCCGGCGCGAAACAGGGCCAGCCCGATGCCCCACCCGGCCAGCGCCGTGAAGATCACGTGCAGCCCCGGCCCCGCGACGACCCGCAGGGCCCAGATCCCCAGCACACCCGCCAGATCGGAGTTCGGGTTCATGAGTGCCCCGAAGGTGCCGTAGAGCAGGTTCTCGACCACCTCGAAACCCAGCCCGATCAGCGCGCCCGTGAGGAATCCGTGCCAGGGCCGGTTCAGGCGCCGGAAGCTCAGCAGGATGACGGCCACGCCGAGGGCCTTGACGATCTCTTCCGGGTAGGCCCCGCCGAAGGAGGCGGTGACGAAGGTCCATCCCAACTTGTCCATCAGCTCCAGGACGGGCAGGCCGGCGATCATCACCACCAGGAAGGACACCCCGGCACCCCAGAGCATGCTGGCGATAACCCACCAGAACCCGGCACGGGGCCAGGCGGCGTTGACCCGCAGCACCACCAGCCAGAACGCGGTGTAGACCACGGCGAACACCATGCCCACCCCGGCGGCGATGCCGGAGACCAGGAAGTTACTGAAGGTGAAGAACAGCAGGATCGGTACGCCCAGCACCGTCAGCACGATGAGGGTGATGTGGAATAGCCGGCTCATACCGCCTCCGTGATGTTCTCGAGCATCGGTACCTCGGGGGAGCCCGGGGAGGGGGCACCATCGGACATGCCCTCAAGCAGCATCAGCACCGGCATGGGCAGCGGCTGCCCGTCGGTGAAGCGGTACCAGGCGGCGTCGGCCAGCTCGGGTACCTCGGTGCCGCCGTAGATGATGGCGATCATGGACTGACTCTCCCGGTCCCCGGTGCCGGGCAGGGACATGCCCACGGCCCCGAAGCGGTCGTCGAGAACCATGCGGGATTCCCCCTCCCGGAAGGTGGGGATGTCCCTCGGGGGAAACTGGGTGAACTCCATCCGCATCATCCGGCGTAGAGTCTCCTCTTCGTCGTTGCTGCCTTCCACGATCATGGAGCGGACGAGGGTGCCATCGCAGTCCCACAGGTAGCCGTTGATGACGTCGGTGGATTTCCGGCAGGCCACGGGCTCCCCGGCGGCGTCAGTCAGCGGGATCTCCCAGTCATAGCCGAGCTGGCCCAGGCGAACCTCATCGACGCGGTCCTCGTTGTCGGGGACGAGCAGGTTCAGTAGGGCGGGCAGCGCCAGCAGCACGGCTGCGACACCGAACACTGCCCACCAGTGTCTTCCCGCTCGGGTCGGGCTGAATCTGTACTGGGGCATATCTGCGAGGTTACCTGCCCCGCCCCACTTCCTGAGCGCGGGCCGGAGACGCCGCCACGGCCGTCACAGTCACCTAGACTGGCGGCATGAACGACCTTTACCACTATGTCAACGGCCCCTGGCTGAAGTCCCATGTCATTCCCGACGACCGCGGTGTGGACGGTACCTTCCACAAGCTTCGCGACGACGCGGAGGAGGACGTCCACGCCATCGTCCGGGCGGATTCCGGACGCGCGGGCACCCTCTTCGATTCCTTCATGGACACCGAGGCGATCAACGCCGCCGGAATGTCGCCTCTGGACGCGGATCTCGATCGCCTGACGGTGAGCAACATCACCGAGTTCGCCACGGCGCTCGGTGAGCTGGACCGCGTGGGTGCGGGGGCCCCGGTCGGTTTCTGGGTGGAGAAGGACTCCGCGGCAGAGTCCGGGGATGAGGCCGTGGCCTATCTGGTGCAGTCCGGACTCGGCCTGCCGGACGAGGCCTACTACCGCGAGGAGGCGCACGCGGAAACGCTGGCCGCCTACCGCGAGCACGTGGCGCAGATGCTGACCTTCCTGCAGCCCGACCGGCGCCTGCAGGGACTGGACCCGGAAATCGCCGCGGCCCGCATCGTGGAGCTGGAGACGGAGATCGCCGCCGGCCACTGGGATGTGGTCGCTTCCCGCGACGCCGTGAAGACCTACAACCCCACCACCCTGGCGGAGCTGCCCCGAGCCATCCAGACCGTGCTGCGCGGGGCGCAGCTCGGCGAGGGCCGGCTGGTGAACATGATGCCCTCGGCCGTCGAACACATCGGGGGACTGCTCACCCAGGACCGGTTGGCGGACTGGCAGCTGTGGGCGACCTGGCACATCCTGCGTAGCCGCGCCGGGCTGCTGCCGGAGGAGGTGGGCGCCAGGAACTTCGAGTTCTACGGCACCCGCCTGTCCGGTGCCACGGAGCAGAAGGACCGGTGGAAGCGCGGGGTGGCCCTGGCCGAGCAGCTGGTGGGCCATGAGATCGGCAAGATCTTCGTGGCGGAGCACTTCCCCGCATCCTCCAAGGAGGACATGCTCCAGCTGGTCGACTACCTGACGGAGGCCTACCGGGAGCGCATCACCAACCTGGCCTGGATGACACCGGAGACCCGGGAGCGGGCGCTGGCGAAGCTGGACAAGTTCCGCGCGAAGATCGGTTACCCGGACAAGTGGCGCAGCTACGAGGGACTTGAGGTGAGCGCCTCTGGCGCGGACCTGGTGGCCGACGTCCGGGCGGCCGCGGCCTTCCTCCATGACTATGAACTGAACAAGGTCGGCAAGCCGGCGGACCGCGACGAGTGGTTCGCCACCCCGCAGACCGTCAACGCCTTCTACAACCCGGTGGTCAATGACATCACCTTCCCCGCCGCGATCCTGCGCGCCCCCTTCTACTCCCCAGAGGCCGACGCCGCGGAGAACTTCGGCGCGATCGGCGCCGTCATCGGTCACGAGATCGGCCACGGCTTCGATGACCAGGGATCGCAGTATGACGGGGACGGCAACCTGCAGTCCTGGTGGTCGGATGAGGATCGTGCCGCGTTCAAGAAGCTGACGGACAAGCTGGTGGAGCAGTTCAACGGTCTGGTGCCCTCGGTGCTCAAGGACAGGGGCGTGGAGACCGAGGGCGTCAACGGCGAGTTCACTCTGGGTGAGAACATCGGCGACCTGGGAGGCCTGGGCATCGCGGTCGTGGCCTACCGGAAGTACCTGGCGGATCAGGGGCAGACCTTCGAGACCTCCCCGGTGGCCACGTTCACTGCCGAGGGCTCCGACCCGGGTCTGACCGACCGGGAGTTCAACGGCATCCAGCGGCTCTTCCTCTCCTGGGCCCGGGTGTGGCGCACCGCCATCCGTCCGGAGCTGGCCACCCAGTACCTGGCGATCGACCCGCACTCCCCCGCCGAGTTCCGCTGCAACCAGATCGCGGCGAACATCGACGAGTTCTACGAGGCCTTCCCGGAGGTCACGGCGGACTCCGCGATGTATCTGGCGCCCGAGCAGCGGGTGACCATCTGGTAGCCGCTGTGGGATTCGCTGATCCCGGCGGGGTCGCGGAAGGCTTCCGCGCGGCGTGGAACCGGGCGTCGGCGGAGGAGCTGACCGCGGTGTTCACGACGGACGCGGACTTCGTCAACGTGGTCGGCTTCTGGTGGCGCGGACACCGGCAGATCCGCCACAACCACGCCATCGGTTTCCGGGACATGTTCCCGGACACCACGATGGTCTTCGAGAAGACCCGGATCCGGATGTTGGGTGAGGGCCATGCCGTGGTGCACGCCCGCTGGCGGGTGGACGGCCAGCGGGTTCCGGACGCGTCCGCCACCAGCCGTGCCGGCACCCGACGTGGGGTGTTCACCTTCGTGGTCTCCCGGTTCGGCGAGGACGACTGGCTTGCCGTGGCCGCGCACAACACCGACATCATCCCCGGTGCGCAGACCCACCTGACCGGCGACGACGGCACACTCCGGCCGGTTCGCTATCAGGCGCAGCCGGACTGAACACGCGTTACACCAGGGTCAGCAGTAACGGCAGCGTCACCAGGGACAGCACGGTCTGCACCCCGGTGATCGAGATCATCAGCTGGCCGTCGCCGCCCATCCGGGCCGCCAGGACGTAGGAGGACGGGGCCGGCGGCAGGGCCGTGATGATGACGATCGCCGCGAGCATGACCCCCTCGATGGACAGCCACTGCGCCAGGAAGAATGCGCTCAGCGGCAGGGCCACCAGTTTGATCACGGAGACAACGGTGATCATGCCGATGTCATGCCGGCTGATCCGGAACTGCAGTGCCGCGCCGACGACGAGGGTGCCGATGACCAGGGCGCCGTCCGCCACAATGCCGAGGCTGGCGTCGGCGAAGGCGGGCAGTTCGAAGGGTGCCAGCGAGAACGCGATGCCCACCACACACCCCAGGATCAGCGGGTTGGTGATGATCTGCCGGGCCATCGGGACCGGCCGGATTTCCGCGTCGTTGTCGCCGTAGACCGTCAGCGCCGCCACGCTGACCACATTGACCAGGGGGACGACGATCGCGGCGGCCAGGGAGAACAACGCCACCCCCTCGGCTCCGGCAACCGCGGACGCGAAGATCAGACCGGTGTAGGTGTTGAAGCGCACCGCCCCCTGCACCAGGGAGGTGATCTGCGGCCCCGTGGCCTTCATCAATCGCCGGAGCACCAGGACGAGGGCCGTGGCCACGAGGATGGGGATGACCAGGACGGCGGCCACGGACCCGAAGGGAACGGCGGTCAGGTCCACCGAGGCTATCGCAGTGACGAAGAGCGCCGGGGTGAGGACGAAATAGGTCAGCTGTTCCATGCCCGTCCAGAACGCGGGGCTGGGCAGCCAGCGGCGTTTGAGCACGAACCCCAGCGCCATCACGACGAGGATGGGAACGATGGCGGTGGTGACGATCTGCATGCTTCCTCGCAAAACCCGACGATTCAAATGACTTCAATCATCACATCACAGCGGCGGCCCTTCCGGTGGAGAACCGCGGGTGGCCCTGGTTCCGGGAGGCGGGTCAGTCCCGCCGGGGCCAGGGTCTGCCCCGGACCTGTTCGACGTCCTCGTTGAAGCGGCGCAGCAGCGCCACGAACGTGGTCAGGTCCTCGTCCGACCACTCCGCCATCACGCGCTCCAGGGAGGATCGCCGCCCGGCCAGCTCCGTGGTCAACCGCTCCCGCCCCAGGTCGCTCGGCCGGTGCTTACGCGCCACCCCACCGTCGGGGTCATCGATCCGTTCGATCAGCCCGTGCTTCATCGCCGCCGCGACCTGCCGGTGCACGGTGGAGACATCCAGCTCGAAGGCCTCGGCCAGTTGCGCCACGGTCATCGGGCCCGACGCCGCCAACCTGGCGAGCAGCACTGTGGCACTGCGATCGAGTGGGTCGAGCCGTGCCCAGGGCGCCACCCCGTGCAGCGCATGGCGGGTCAGGAGCATCTGCTCGTACACGAGGGCGTCGAGACGGCGGTCAGTCATGGCTTCATCCTGCTGGGTTGTCCTTCCCCCGGAACGGAGGCGTACGATTTGCATTATACAAATTCACCCCGTTCCCTCAGGAGGCACCACGGTGACGGCCCACCCCGAATCGGACCAGCCCCGTTCCACCAGTTCCGACGCTGCTCCATCCCCGGAAGCTGCCGCCCCATCCCCGTCGGCCGTGCCGGATCCGCCGCTGATCACCCCCACCTTCGTGCTGGCCTGGTTGGTCAACTTCTTCCAGTACCTGCTGTTCTATCTGCTGGTGACCACGGTGGCGCTGTACGCGGTCAAGGAGTTCGCCGCCTCGGACGCGGCCAGCGGCCTGGCCGCCAGCTCCTTCGTCATCGGCGCCACCGTGGCCCGGCTGTTCGCCGGTTACGTCGTGGACGTGCTGGGCCGGCGCCGGGTCATGGTCTCCGCCATCGTCATCGTGACTGTGGCCTGTGCGCTCTACCTGGTGGCGGGAACCCTGCCGCTGCTGATCGCGGTGCGCCTGCTCCACGGCTTCGGCTATGCCTTCGCCAGCACCGCCCTTATGGCGATCGCGCAGGCCGCGATCCCCCCGCGGCGCCGTGCCGAGGGCACCGGTTACTACGCTCTCGGCTCCACCCTCGCCACCGCGGTCGGACCGGCACTGGGCCTGTTCCTGGTGCAGTCCTTCACCTACGGCATCCTGTTCTGGGTCACGTTGGGGACCGCGGTTCTCGGCCTGGTCCTCGGCCTGTTCCTGCGGCAGCCGGCCGCACAGCGCCAGGCAGCGGCGGCGGCCGCTTCCGCCGCCCGACAGGAGGGCCGGACACCACCTGCGCCGCGTTTCTCCTTCCGCGACATCGCACACCCGGCGGTGGTGCCGATCGGTACCTTCATGCTGCTCGTCGGCCTGTGTTACGCGGGAGTGATCACCTACCTGAACGCCTACGCGGAGCAACGCGACGTGGTCACCGGCGCCAGCCTGTTCTTCCTCGCTTACGCGGCGACCATGCTGGTGATGCGCTTCGTGCTGGGCCGGGTGCAGGACCGCCACGGCGACAACGTGGTGGTGTACCTCGGGCTGGTCAGCTTCGCTCTCGCCCTGGCACTGCTCGCCGCCGCGACCGCCGACTGGCAGATCGTCCTGGCCGGCGCGCTGACCGGGCTGGGCTACGGCACCCTCATGCCGGCCTGCCAGGCGATCGCGGTCAGCGCTGTCCCGGCGGACAAACTCGGCACCGGCATCTCCACGATGCTGCTGTTCATGGACGTCGGACTCGGGGTGGGACCGATCGTGCTCGGCATCCTCGTGTCGGCGACCAGTTACGGCACCATGTACGCGCTGCTGGCCGCTGTGGCGGTCATCGCCGCGGTCCTCTATCACCTGGTGCACGGGCGCCACGAGGTGGCGAAGCAGGGACGCGCGGCGGCCTAACCGAGGCGCGGCCTTTAGCCCCGGGTCGCGTCCGTGACCTCACCGACCAGTTCCTCCAGCACGTCCTCCAGGGCGATGACGGCCACCTGATTGACCTGGTTGCCCTCCCCCTCGATCAACGCGAGGTGGGCGTTGTGGCGCTGCATGAGGCTGACCACCGGACGCAGCTTCGCGTCCGCGGGAACGCGGATCAGCTCGTGGACCTCGGCGGCCGGGATCTTCGCGGTACGCTCCCGGGAGGCCAGTTCCAGAAGGTCCTTGACGTGGACATACCCGCTCAGGGCACCGTCCGGCTGCTGCACCGGGAAGCGGGAGAAACCGGTGTCCGCGCAGATCGCCTCCACCTCCGCCACCGTCGCATCCGCCGGGACGGTGCGGACCTCCCGGGCCGGGATGGCCACGTCGGTGGCCGTCAGCGACTCGAAGCCGAGCGCCCCCTGCAGAAGATGAATCTCATCCTCGTCCAGCAGTCCCTCCCGCCCGGACTCGGCCACGAATCCGGCAACCTCCTCACTGGTGAAGGTGCTGGCCACCTCATCCCTCGGGGTGGCGCGGAAAAGGTGGCGCACCACCAGGTTCGCCAGGTGGTTCATGAACCAGATCAGCGGTCGGAAGACAACCACGAACACATGCAGGACCGGTCCCAGGAGCATGGCGGATTCAGCGGGCTTGGCGATGGAGATGTTCTTGGGCACCATCTCACCGAGCACCATGTGGAAGTAGGTGACGATCAGCAGGGCGATGACCAGAGCGATGGGGTGAATCAACCCCTCGGGCACGCCCATCGAGATCAGCGGCACCTCAATCAGGTGGGCGATCGCCGGCTCACCCACCGCGCCGATCAGCAGCGAACAGGCCGTGATGCCCAGCTGGGTCGCGGCCAGGGCCGTCGTGACATCCTCGATGCCCTTCAATGCCCACTTCGCGGCCCCGCTGCCGGCGGCGGCCCGGGGCTCGATCTGGTCCCGGCGGGCGGTGACCATGGCGAACTCGGCGGCGACGAAGAAGGCGTTGCCGGCGAGCAGGACAATCAACAGAAACAGAGCTAATCCAGTACTCATCAGGCTTCCTCCGCAAAGGGGTCGGCCGGCTCAATGGGGCCGATGGCGTCGTGTCCGTCCTCCCGGGCGACGAGGATCTGGTCCACGCGGTGGCTGTCCATCGTGGCCACCTGCAGGATCACCGCAGTGATGGTCGGCAGGTTGTCCTCATCACGGTGCTGGTGGTCGATCCCGTCCAGCCGGACCTCGTCCCCGACCTCCGGCAGCCGGTCCATCTCCTCGGCGATGAGGCCGCCGAGGGTCTCGGACTCCTCGCCTTCGGGAAGCTCCAGGTCCATCAGGTCCCCGAGTTCATCGGGGCGCAGCAGGCCGGACACCTGAACCGCACCGTCCCGTAGACGGCTGTAACGCTGCTCGCTCTCGTCCTGTTCGTCGTCGATCTCACCGACGATCTCCTCGATCAGATCCTCCAGCGTGACTATTCCGGCGGTGCCGCCGTATTCATCCACCACCACCGCCAGTTGCAGATTCGCGGTGCGCAGCTCCCGCAGCAGCGGATCCAGGGTCATGGAGTCCGACACGACGGTCGCGGGCACGGTGATGTCCCGGACCGGGGTCTGCGAACGCTGTTCGAAGGGCACCGCCACGGCGTGCTTGAAATGTGCCAGGCCGACGATCTCGTCGACGCTCTCGCCGGAGACGGGGAAGCGGGAGTGGCCGGTCTCGGTCGCGGCGTCGATGAGTTCCTGGACGCTGTGCTCATCCAGGAAGGTGACGTGGGGACGCGGGGTCATCACGTCGGCAGCGGTCTGTTCCCCGAATTCAATGGAACGGGCCACCAGCTCGGCGGTGCCGGCGTCGAGGGTGCCCTCCACGCCGGAGCGGGTGACCATGGAGCGCAGCTCCTCACCGGTGCGCGCGTTGGACACCTCTTCGCTGGGGGTCAGCCCCAGCAGGCGCAGCACCCAGTTGGCGGCGTTGTTGAGGAAGCTGACCAGCCATCCGAAGATGAACATGAAGATCCGCTGCGGATAGAGCACGAAGCGGGAGACCTTCATCGGCTCGGCGATCGCCCAGTTTTTGGGCACCAGCTCGCCGAAGACCATCTGGAGGATGGTCACGAGCACGAAGGCGAGCGCACCGGCGATACCGATCGCCGCCCCCCGGGCCAGACCGGTCAGACCGAAGAGCTCCGTCAGCAGCGCGCCCACGGAGGGGCCGGTGAGAAAACCCGCGACCAGACTGGACACCGTGATGCCCAACTGGGCACCGGAGAGGTTGGAGGAGGTCCGTTTCAGCTCGCGCTCAATGGCGGCGGCGGTCGGGTCCCCCTCCGCCTCACGCTGCCGGACCTCGTTGCGGTTGACGGTCAGGTAGGCGAACTCCACGGCCACAAACAGGAAGTTCGCCGCGATCAACACGAGCAGCGCCAGCAATAGCAGCCAGGGGGTCATCGTCCACCTCCCGCCGGATCACTCTTTCCGGTCAGACAACATCGACCGGGACTGTCACTGGGTGCGTCGCAGGGGGCGCTCATGATCTCCGTTTCTCCTAGGAAGCGCTCATGGAAGGTTGCCTTCCAAGCGTACCCGGCCCACTCTAGCCGGATTGGGTGATTGGGATCATAGGCTTTCCCCCGCCAGGCCCACCGCCCCTCGGTCGCGCCCCGACCAGCACCACACCCTCCTTGAGCAGATTGCACAGAAAGATGAATGTGCGCCAAACCGAACGCAATGATCCCTTCGTTACCAGCAGTGTTCCACCACACTCTAGGGTGTCCACGGACAGCCAGGCCACAACCTTTCCCCAGCGTCTGGCTGAGTAACGCCCACAGCAACCCACAGCAGGTCTTCTGTTCCGCCGCATCCGGCGGAACCGGAGACCCGCCCACAGGACACGATTTCCATGCAATCCCCTCTCGCCCTGACCATCATCGGGCTGGCCATCGTCGCCGTGACGGTGGGCATCCTGATCCGCGGTCGCACCAACCCCATGGTGGTCATGACCCTCGTGCCGGTGGCTGGCGCCCTCGTCGCCGGCTACGGACTGACTGCCATCGGTGACTTCTTCGGCACCGGCCTGGAGTCGGTGATGAACGTCGTGGTGATGTTCATCTTCGCCATCATCTACTTCGGCATCATGCAGGATGTCGGCCTCTTCAACCCACTGGTCAAGGGGTTGATCAGACTCACCAGAGGAAACGTCATCCTCGCCGCACTCGGCACCGCCGCCATCGGCATCGTCGCCCACCTGGACGGCGCGGGGGCCAGCACTTTCCTGCTGACCATCCCCGCCCTGCTGCCGCTGTACAAGGCGCTGCACATGAGCCGCTACGTGCTGCTGGCCATCGTCGCGATCGCCGCCAGCGTGATGAACATGGTGCCGTGGGCCGGCCCCGTCGGCCGTGCCGCCTCCGTCATCGCGCAGGACCCGGTGGAGATCTGGCACCATCTGCTGCCCATCCAGGGCGCCTCGATCGTCGTGGTGTTCATCATGGCGGGTCTGCTCGGCTGGAAGGAGTCCCGGCGCATCGCCAAGCTGCGCCAGTCGCCGGAGTTCGTCGGCCAGGGCACCGTGGACGTGAATCAGATCGCCGAGGACTTCGCCACCCGGCAGCGGGAGCACCAGGAGGAACAGGGCTACATCTACCGCAGGGCGACATGGGTCACGGTGTTCAACATCGTGCTCTCCCTCGCGGTGCTGGTGTGCCTGGTCTCCGGCATCCTGCCCCCGGCCCCGGCCTTCCTCATCGGCACCGCCCTGGCACTGCTGGTCAACTTCCCCAGCAACCAGCAGCAGTCGCAGACCCTCAAGCGCCACGCCCCCAACGCCCTGTCCATGGCCGGCGTCATCATCGCCGCCGCCATGTTCCTGGGCGTGCTCAACGGCGCAGGCATGCTCGAGCAGATCGCGGTGAGCCTGATTTCCATCATGCCGGAGTCTGTCGGCGCCTACATTCACGTTATTGTGGGGCTCCTCGGCGTGCCGATGGACCTGATGACCTCCACCGACGCCTACTACTTCTCGATCCTCCCGATCGTCCAGGAGGCGGCGGGCGTCTACGGCGTCAGCGGAATGGGCGCGGCTGCCGCGCTGATCATCGGCAACATCATCGGCACCTTCGTCAGCCCCTTCTCCCCGGCCCTGTGGCTGGCCATCGGGCTGGCGCAGGCGAACATGGGCAAGCACATCAAGTTCGCCTTCCCGATCGCCTGGGCCTTCTCCATCATCATGGTGCTGGTGGCCTTCGCCTTCGGCATGCTGGCTTGAACCATCGGCGCCGCGGCGGCCGCGGCGCCGCACCCCGGCGGCGTCGTGAAGCGGTTCCCTAGACCGGCAGGTCCATCCAGAACAGCTCGGCCACCCGCAGCTGCGTGCCCGGGTGCTCCGGATCCGGGGCGGAGAGGTACAGGCGGGTGGCGTCATAGTCCGCCCCCGCCCCCTTCTTGGCCTTGAGGGTGCGCGGGAGCCGCAGCCCGAAGGAGCGGACCCGGTTGTTGATGGTCACGATGCCCTGCGCACTCTGCCGGCTCACCTCGGTGAGCGTGACCCGGCCCACCTCCGTATCAGCGTCATAGGCCGAACCCGAGCCCTGAACCGCCAGGTAGGGCTGCTCGCCGGTGCTGTAGGCGGCACCGTCGTCGGCGGTGACGATGGTGCGGATCAGCTCCCGGACCGCCACCGGGTCCCCGAGGGCATTGCTGACATAGCGGTGTCCGAGCACGCTGTGTTCGAGCTCCACCAGGGTCTGGTCCGCCGAGTACTGCTCAGCCCGGTAGCTCAACGGCAGCTGGATCAACCGGCCGTCGGTGTCCCGCCCGACCAGGGACTCAATGCCCACCTCACCGTCGCCGTCCACGAGCCGGTAGGAGCCCAGCTGTTCGGTGATACCACCGAAGGTCCGCGCGATATAGTCCTTGTCCGGGTCCAGGCGCGCATCATAAATCTGGGCGGTTCCACTCACTGCGGGGCTCCTTCTTCAGGTTTTTCAGGATTCGTTTTCTCCGGCGAGCAGCTTTCTGCTCTCCTCCAGCGTAATGGCCGGATCCGGCCGCCGTCACTGAGACGACGGGCACTCTCGCGGTGGTCGCGGCAAGGCCGCGGCAAGACCCCGGCAAGGTCGCGGCAAGGTCCCGGCGTTGAACCTAGGCTGGGGTCATGACTGAACATGCACAGGGCCGGACCGATGATGAACGCAATGAATTCCGGGTCGGTGGCCACGAACAGGAGCTGGCACCGGAGGAACAGCTCGAACAGCTGGCCTCCTATATCGACGCCCATTATGAACTGCCCGATTTCCGCCCGCCGTGGGCCGGGGGCGCCGGCGACCCCGATCCGGCGGACTCCTACATCGCCCGGCTGCCCGACCGCACCACCCACGCCGCCATGCTGATGCTCGGTTCCGCGGTGGATCATTCCATGCCCGGCGTGGCCTACACCAGGGACGTGGAGGTCACGGACGTCCCGGAGCTGGGCGCCCAGATGTTCACGCCCCCGGATCCCACGGGAGCCTGGGCGGTGTCGCTGCACTCCGGGGGCTGGTGGCGTGGTTCCGGCGACGCCCTCGAGTTCTCGTGGCGCCCGGAAGTCGCGGCCGCCGCGGCGCTGTCCGGCACGATCATCCTCGATCTGGACCACCCGCTGGCCCCGGAGCATGACCTGGACGACATGCTCGCCAGCGTGCGCCAGGCCGTCGGCTACGCCCAGCACCACAACGCCAGCCGCATCGCCGGCTGGGGTTACTCCTCCGGTGCCGCACTGGCGACGCTGGCCGCCGCCCAGTTCGACGCCCTGGTGCTGACGTTCCCGGACCTGGACTCCGTGGCGAAACTGCCCGACCAGATCCGTGGCAGCCATGTCGTCCCCGCCCCGGCCGAGTGGCCGCGCACCCTGGTGCAGTTGGCCCTGCAGGATGAGATCGCGGCCCACCCGGAGGGGCTTGCCGACGCCCCGGCGGTCACCGTGCGTGAGTACGTCGCCCGCCACCGGCTCTCCACCCCGGAGGTCGCCCGGACCAGGATCCGCGATATCGCGGAGTTCCTCAAGGGCTAGCTAGCAGGCCGGCACCGCGTCCGTGATCGCGGTGGGAACCAGCACGTCATCGGGGATCACCTGGCGCAGATTGTGCGGATCCCGGCAGGCCACCTGCTGCTTGACCTGGGCCCCGGTGATCGCCGGAACCGAGATTGAACCCAGATTCAGCTCATGGGTGCCCGGCGAGCCGGTGCCGGGAGCACCGGGCGCGACGGGGGCGCCGGTGATGGCGCCGAGCACGTCGACGGTGTTCGCGGCCGCCGGACCGTAGGTGTTGGCGGCGATGGTCCAGCCGGGACCGATGGAGGCGGTGGCGTTGATGGAGCGGTCATCCGACCACCCGAACTTCGTGCCCTGCACACCGGGGATCTGTGCGGTGCCGTAGTCCTGGGCGTAGCCGTCGGCGGCCACCGGGGCGGCGTTGGCCATGCCCCGGAACAGCGGCACGGCCACGGGGTCACCCCGGGTCTCCGAGAGGAACCGGGTCAGATCATCGGTGCTGGTCGTGGTATTGCCCCAGTAGCCGTTGTGGTGGGTCTGGTGCAGCCCGAACGCCGCGATCGTGTCCGGGATGGCGGCGGGGTACTTGGCCTCCAGCTGGCTGGCCGCGTTGTCGTCCGAGACCCGGATCATCTCCTCCACCCGGGCCTTGTCCTCGGGTGCTCCGTGGTGGAGCACCCAGTGCCCCAGGTAGAGCTTGGACATCGATAATGCGGGGCGGGATTCACCCGAGTTGGGCGTGGCCACCTTCGTGCCGTTCTGGAGCTGCAGGGTCAGCTGGGTGCGGTCGGGAACGGCACCGGCATCCAGGGTGATCGCCCCCGCGGCCGGTGCCAGGGACAGGACGAGTGCGCCAGTGGCCAGCGCGATGGCTAGTTTCCTCATGGAACTCACCTTAGCCGGTGGGCCGGACATGTCGTTGCCTTCAGGGCGTGCGGTTTCCGGTGTCCCGCGCGGCGGCGCCATCCGCCGCACCCGAGCCGTCGTCCGCGGTTTCCGGGGCGTGCCCCGTGGGCGGGGTTGTGTGTCTCAGTCGCAGTTCCTGGCCTTCGGCGGTGAGCTCCTCCTGCCCCAGTTTCATCCTGACCACCCGTTTGATCGATCGGGGTGGCAGCTGGATGTACTGTTCCGCGGGGACCCCCGCCTGGAGTTCGCGGGCGCGTTCCACCTCGGCGTCGATCTTGACCCCCAGCAGGAGCACGATATTGAAGATCCACAGCGCCACCAACAGTGCCATCACCGAGCCGACCGCCCCATAGGCGCTGAAGACCGGCAAGAAGGAGAAGTAGGCGTACAGGGCCGCGGCTGCCAGGATGATGCCCAGGATCGCCACGCCCGCCCCCAGACTCAGCCAGCGGAACCGGGGCGGACGCACGTTCGGGGTGAAGTAGTAGAGCATGGCGACCAACCCCACCAGTGCCAGGAGGATCACCGGCCACTTCACCCACGCCCAGACCGGCAGGAAGGTGCCGGTGAGATAGTCCAGGACGGTGCCCAGTCCCAGCGGATCGGCCACGGGGCCCAGCAGTCCGGACACGACGGCTTCATTGAGTCCCAGGGACAACAGGATCAGGATCACGCCGACCAGCATCGAGAGGTTGACCAGCACCATCGCCGCGGTTTGCAGGAAAAAGCCCCGGCCTTCCGCGCGGTCGAAGATGGTGTTGGCGCAGCGGGAGAAGGCCCGCACATATGCCGAGGAGGTCCACAGGGCCACAGCCACACCGACGGCCAGGCCGATGGTGCCGGCGGCGGCGGAGCCCGCGACGGCGTCAATCAGGTCGAGGACCGGCTGCCGGTGTTCGGCGGGCAGGGACTGCTGGAGCAGCTGCTCCACCTGTCCGGTGATCTCCTCGGTGTACCCGGACAGCACGAGAGTGATCGCCGAATAGATCACCAGCAGCGCCGGGGCGAGCGAGAGCACCGTGTAGAAGGTGAGCAGGGCACCCATGTCGATGACGCCGTCCGTGAAGAAGCCGCGGAAGACCCGCTTTAAGGCGTAACGCCAGCTCGGCCAGGTGATCCTGGTCAGGTTACGACGCTTGGACAGCTGCTCCGGCCGGGGCGTGTCCACCGCCTCCAGGGTCGCGTCGATGTATTCGTGGGGCTGCATCTTCCGGCCTCTCGTCTCCGCGTCGGCAGGCCGGGCGCATGTCGCCGCCTGCTCTCACCGCTCAAGGGCACATCTTTCCACACCCGCCACCCGACCGGGCGCAGCCGCCGGGCCGGCCGGAGCAGGTCAGATGGTGGCCGCGTCGATGACGAAGCGGTAGCGCACGTCCGCGTCCAGAGTGCGCTGGTATGCCGCGTTGACCTGGTCGACGTCGATGAGCTCGATCTCGGCGGACACCCCGTGCCCGGCGCAGAAGTCCAGCATCTCCTGGGTCTCCGCGATGCCGCCGACCAGGGAGCCGGTGAGGACGCGGCGCTTCTGGGTGAAGGTGCGGGTCATCGTCTCCAGGGGCTTGCCCGGGAGGCCGAGCAGGACCAGGGCGCCGTCGAGCCGCAGCAGGTTCAGGTAGACGTCGATGTCCAGATCCACGGAGACGGTGTTGAGGATCAGGTCGAAGTGGTTCCGGTACCGCTCTGCGAAGTCGGGGTCCGCGGTCGAGACGTGTTCGACAGCGCCGAAACGCAGGGCGTCCTCCCGCTTGCGGCTGGAGTGGGAGAAGACGGTGACTTCCGCGCCCATGGCGGCGGCGATCTTCACCCCCACGTGGCCCAGACCGCCCATGCCGACGATCGCCACCCGCTTGCCCGGTCCGGCGCCCCACTTCTTCAGCGGGGAGTAGGTGGTGATCCCGGCGCACAGCAGCGGGGCGGCGGCCGCCGGGTCCAGCTCCTCGGGGATGGTGACGACGAAGGACTCCTGCACCACGATGGCCTGGGAGTAGCCGCCCTGGGAGTACTCGCCGTCGGCGTAGCGGTCCTCGACACCGTAGGTGTTGATCGGGCCGTTCTCGCAGTAGCTCTCCTCCCCCGCCCCACAGGCCGCACACTCCCCGCAGGAGTTGATGAAGCAACCCACTCCCACGCGGTCCCCGGGCTTGACACCGGTCACCCCGTGGCCCACGGCCTCCACCCGGCCGACGATCTCATGGCCCGGGACCAGCGGGTACTGCCGCTCGCCCCAGTCACCCTGGATGGTGTGGATGTCCGAGTGGCAGATGCCCGCGTACTCGATGGCGATGCGCACGTCATCGGTGCGCAGGGCCCGGCGTTCGATGGTCACCGGTTCCAGTGGAGCGGCAAAGGAGGTGCTGGCCCAGGCGCGGCTGGAGGTCGGTGCGGAGTTCTGGCTCGGTGTGGTCATGCGACCAGGTTAATTCCTCCGCCGGGATGCGCAAGAAGAACCCGGGCGGCAACCGGATCCCCGCGCGATCCCGCCCGGTCAGCCGGTTCGGTCCGCCCCGATCGGGTGATGGGCCGAGACCGCGAAGTCCGGGTGGTAGCCGGGAGCCTGCCCGTCCACGGCGAGGTCACGGGCCAGTTCCCCGATCACCGGTGCCAACTTGAAACCGTGGCCCGACAGTCCGGTCACCACGACAATATCGCCGAACCTGTCGATGATCGGATCGCGGCTTGCGGTGAACGCGTCGAAGTGGACCGAGAATCGGTTGGGTTCGGGCTGGACACCCGGGAACAACTCGTGCACCCGGGAGCCGAACGCCGAGACCCGGTCAGGGTCCAGGTGCAGGTTGGCATTCTCCACGCGGTCAGCGTCCGCGCCGCCCCAGATATCCATGCCGGCGATCTTCACGCTGTAGCCGTCCACGCTCGGGGCACCGAAGATGTGGAAGCCGTCGCGGTCCCGGATGAAGCAGGGCAGATGTGACGGCTCGAAGTCGGTGAAGGTCCGCGGCAGGAACCACGTGAGCACCATCTTGCGCACCTCCACGAGGTCGGCGACCTGCGGGACCAGCTGGTCGATCCAGCTGCCGGCCGTGACGACCACCCGGTCAACTTCCAGTTCCCGGTGCTGCGTGCTCAGCCGTACCCCGGCTTCGCTGTCTGTGATGGCGAGTATCCGTTCGTGGTCATGGACGACTGCGCCGCCACGCTGCGCCTGTTCCGTGGCGCTGAGTACCGCCAGCTCCGGGCGTAGCGCTCCACCTAGTTCATCCAGGACCCCGGCCTCGTCGTCCCGGACATCCAGTCCCGCGTACCGGCGCCGCAGCTCCGCGGCGTCCAGCCGCTGGTGCGCCAGGCCGTGGGCGGCGGCGGATTCGAGCATTCGCTGGAAGGGGGCGTCGCTTTCCCGGCCGGTCGTGAGCACGCCGTAGGGGTGGAGCAGGGCCCGGCCGGTGGTGTCCCCGAGCTCCTGCCACAGCTGCCGGGCTCGCAGCAGCAGGGGGACGTATTTCGCCCCTTCGTGGTAAGCGGTGCGGAACAGGCGCGTCTCGCCGGTGTAGGCCCCGTAACCGTGGCCGAGGCCGAACTGTTCGAATCCGCTGACCTCCACTCCGGGGAGCTGACTCAGCCGCCACAGGGCCATGGATCCGGTGGTTCCCAGACCCACCACGGCGATCCTGATCTTGGCGGACATGACCGTCCTTCTTTCCTGGTGCCGGATACCGGTACCGGCACTCGGTGTGGCGCCGGTTACACCGACTTCTACCAGGTTTTCCGCGCCGGGGTCCCCTACCCCAGGTCCCAGCGGCAGGACTTCATATCCACCCGGCCGCCCCGGTGACTGATCCCCTCCGCGTCCCAGTGGACGGCGGCCCGGTCGGACACCGCGCTCGTGCCGTCGGCACGCACCACCCGCCACCAGGCGGTCAAGTGCCCGTACCGGGCCATGAGCCGGCCGATCTGGCGTGGACCGGTGCCCACCCGGGCGGCCACATCGCCGTAACTCAGGACCTTTCCGTCGGGCACCTGGTCCACCAGGTCCAGGACCCGCGATGTCAGGTCATCCAGCTCCAACGCGGCGTCGTCGTGGTCTCTGGAGCCCGCCACAACAACCGTCCGGTCCTACCGGAACTGGGAGAGATCGATGTTGTGCAGCGGGTCCGCCTCATCGCCTTCCTCGACTGGCTCATCGATCTCACAGAGCATGACCGTGGCACCGGTGGAGTCGGAGATCAGCGCCATCCGCCCGAACTCGGAGTCCCAGGGTTCCCGGATGACCTCGCCGCCGAGTTCCGGCGCCTTCGCCACGGCGGCGTCGACGCCGGGCACCCCGAGGTAGGACTGCCAGAAGCTGGGTACCTGCGGGGGGAACTGGCCTTCGGCGCCGAAGATGCCGGCGAAGGCCGCCCCGTCCTGCAGGGCGGTGGTGTACCGGAAGTTGGGGCCGCCGTCCATCGTGGAGACCATCCAGCCGAAGAGTTCCCGGTAGAACTCCACGGTCTCGTCGTATCTGGTGACCACGGTGTTCTCATGCCAGACCGGAGTGCCTGGTTCGCCGGCGGCGATGAAGGCGTCCTCGCCGCGCGGTTCGATCAGGCCGAACATGGCGCCGGCGGTGTCCACCAGCACCGCCATGCGACCCAGCTGGACCTCGGCAGGCTCGGCGAGCACCCGGCCGCCCAGGTCGCGGATCTTGTCCAGCTGCTGATCCAGGTTGTCGGCGAGGAAATAGGTGATCCAGGTGTCCGGGAAGCTGGCCTGCTCCGGCTGGCGGATGAACCCGGCCACGGGCAGCCCCTGAACCCGGGCGATGCGGTAATCGGACCCCTCCACCTCCTCCGTGATCTCCCAGCCGAGCAGCTGTGAATAGAAGTGGGCGGACTTCGCCGGCTCCGAGGTCGTGAGATCAATCCAGTACGGCATGCCGCCGACTGCTTCAAACGCGGGCATTACAGGTTCCTCCACTTTTCCGGGTCGAAGTCATCATCGGCGGTGGCCTCATCGAAGTAGTCCTCCGCGCCGTCATCGGCGGCCACCCGGGCGCAGTGCTGTCCGACGCACACCACGTCACCCACGGCGAGGGTGCCACCGCGGCGGGTGTCCACCGCACCGTTGACGGTGACCGTGCCCTCACTGATGGCCGCCTTCGCCGCGCCTCCGGTCTCCACCAGGTTCGCCAGTTTGATGAACTGTCCGAGCTTGATGCTTTCGCCGCTGATCGCGACGTCCTCAATCTGCATGCCGTCAGTCTATCGCCGCCGCGGACATCCCGACCCGACGGTCTGCTCAGAGGATGAGGCCCACCAGCCCCTCGTAGATCATGAACGCCGCCAGCAGCAGGAAGATCACGCCCGCGATGATGTCGATCAGTGCGCTGTTGCGCAGCAGCCGCGTCGCCAGGCCGCGCACCGCCAGGGCCACGCCGACGAACCACACCACCCCGATCACGATGAGCACGGCCGCGAGCAGGGCACTGATCCCGAACCCCATGTCCGGCTGGATGAACTGCGCGAAGACCGCCCCGAAGAAGAGCACGGCCTTCGGGTTCGCCAGGTTGGTCAGGATGCCGGTGCGCAGGGCCGGCCACGTCGGGAGGTCATCGCTTATCGACGCCGCCTCCGTCCCGCCGCGGCTCCCGTCGCCGCTACCCGGTTCCCCCTGCGCCACCGCGGTGGCGGCCTGCCGCCGGGTGTTCACCCCACCTCGGACCGAGGCGTATCCCATCCAGGCCAGGAACGCGCCACCCACCAGCTGCAGCCCGTGCAGGATCTGCGGGACCGCATTGATCAGGGCGGACAGGCCCGCGAGACTCGCGATGATCCAGATGGTGTTGCCCACCATGATGCCCACCGCACACCAGATTCCGGCGCGGCGGCTGCGGGTGCCCACGCGGATGATCTGAACCAGATCCGGGCCGGGAGAGGCGATGGCCGCGATCCAGACAGCGGTCAGGGTCAGTAGCGCCGATATCGTCACGGGAGGAGATTCTAACCCCCGTAGCCGTGCCCGCGGACGACGTGCGCAGCTGCGCAGTCCACTGGGGTGTCGGTGGCACCGGTCAGCCGGGGCCGGGCACCATCTGCCGGATCGTGAGGTTGATCCGGCCTTCCGTGAGCCCGCAACCCTCCGGGGCGGTGCCCGCAGTGACGTGCGGTACCCCGTGGTACGCCCGGCGCGCCGGGCCGCCGAAGACGATCGCATCCCCGCTCAGCAGGGCGGTGTCCACCCAGGGCCGGTTGCGGGTTGCGGTGTTGCCCATGCGGAAGACGGCGGTGTCCCCGATCGACAGGGAGACCACCGGGGCGTCGGCGGCTTCGTCCGCGTCGATGTGCATGCCCATCTGCGCACCCGGGCCGTAGTAGTTGACCAGGGCTCCCTCGGCGCGGAACCGCCGCGTCCAGGGAGCCAGGTTCGCGGAGTACGGGGATGCGGTGTCGAGGACCCGGCCGGCCAGCTCCTGGTAGTTTTCCGGTACCGGCGGTACGGGGTAGCCATCCACCTCGCGGACCAGCCGGTAGGGCCGGGTCTGCCAGAAATAGCCCAGGGGGAGCACGTGCACGCTCATCTGTCCGGTACCCACCTGCGGCCGCCGCATCGCCACCGGGGTGCCCATCACCGCACGGGCGAGCGCGCGGGCCTGGCGCACCAGCTCCGCCTGCTCGGCGAGATCGAGCAGGCCGGGCAGGTGCACCACTCCCGGAGCCACCTCGCGGGGCGGGCGCGGGAGGTCTGCGGCGTCGAACAGGGATGACACGGCGGAGTCCACCTTCCGGGACAATGGGGCCATGGATGATTATGACCTTAACAAGCACGGCGGCCTCGACCTGATGCGCGCCGGTGCCTGGCACCAACCGGAACATCCGGCGGCGGCCCGGCAGCGGCAGGACACGGCGGTGCGGCTTCGGGAGTTCAACCGGCTGGCCAACTCTGAACCGGAGCGCGCCCGCGAGTTGCTCGCGGAGCTGTTGGGCACCAGCGACGCCACCGTCACCGTCAACGCCCCGGCGCAGATCGAATACGGCGTCAACACGCACTGTGGCGCGGGGGTGTTCATCAACTTCGGGGTGACGATCCTGGACAGTGCCGAGGTGCGCATCGGCGCCCGGACGCTGATCGGGCCGAACTGTCAGTTGATCACCGTCAGCCACCCGGTGGATGACCTGGAGATGCGCCGTGGCGGCTGGGAACAGGCCCGGCCGATCACCCTCGGCGAGGACGTGTGGCTGGCGGCCGGGGTGACCGTGTTGCCGGGAGTGAGCATCGGCGACCGTGCGGTGATCGGAGCCGGGTCGGTGGTCAGCCGGGACATCCCCGCCGACTGCGTGGCCATGGGCACCCCGGCGCGCCCACTGCGGCAGCTGGACCCGGAGCGGGCGGAGCGGGATCAGCTGCCGGAGGGTGCTCCGGTCAACCCCTGGCGGGCTTGAGCAGCGGCTCAGGTCGCGGCGCCCACCTCCACCAGCAGCACCCCGCCGATGATGAGGGCGACCCCGATCCCCATCACCCAGGTGAAGGGTTCCTTGAACAGGATCTTTCCCAGCAACGCGGTCAGTGCCACCCCGATGGCCGTCCACATGCCGTAGGCCACACCGAGGGGCATGCCGGTGGCCAACGCCCCCGACAGCAGACCGAAGGCGAGCACGTAGCTCGCCCCCATCACCACGTACCAGAGTTTGCGGGCGTGCACCGCCATCCGCAGGGACAGCGTGCCCGCCACCTCAAACACCACCGCCCCGAGAAGCAGGGCCCAGGACACCAGACTCATGACGCACCGCCTTTCGTTCCGGGGTTCGGTCCAGCGCTGGGCACGGCCGGTTCCCGGGAGGCGTGTCTGTTCCGGTTGTCGGCCTGCGCGCCCAATTCGATGCAGACCACACCGGCGATGATCAGCACAATGCCGAGGCCCATCAGCGGGGTCATCGGTTCCCCGAAGACGATCATGGAGGCCACCGCCGTCAACGCCACACCGGATGCGCCCCACACGCCGTAGGCCACGCCCAGGCTGAGTCCTGCGCGCAGGACCTGCGCCAGGCTGGCGAAGGCAACCGTATAACCGACGACGACCACGAGGTAGAGCGCCGGGTTGTCCAGCGCGCCCTTCAGCGACAATGACGCCGTCACCTCGGTGAGAATCGCCAGGACCAGGAATGCCCAGGCTTCCGCCGCCTGCTTCTGCTGCGGTTTCCCCCACTGATTCTGTGCCGCACGGTTGGCCAAACCATCTCCCCTTCTACCTGTCCACGGTTTCATGACGACAAGCAGCGGGGGTCACGGACCCCTCCGCTGCGGGCAGTACAGCGGTCATCCGTTGCGCCACGCTGGCTCGTCGCCGAACTGCCGAGGAGCGATTCTACCAGGAGTTATGGTTCGGTTCCCCGGCGCGTGGGAGGGGCCATAGGTGGGTTAATGCTCAGCGATCCCGGCGGTCTTCCGCGCCCCACCGGTGGCCGGGGATGCACCGTCGCCGGGGACACGGTGTCCGGCCCCGAAATCGAAGGGGGTGCCGAGTCTGCCGAAGGCGGCGGCGAGGATGAGGTGCGACATCACCAGGAACCCGACCACGATGAAGGCCACGGCGGTCACCGCGTGATCCTCGAAGAGCCAGGCCCCCACCAGGAAGAGTGCGATGGCGAGCAACGTCTCGACGATGATGTGCAGGACCAGGCGTCCCATGATTACCTCCGGTTGTTGTGCTTGGACACCAAGCCTAGGAACGGGGCAGGACAAACCAGGAGTTTTAGGGGGCAATGGTTTTACCCCTCAGCTCCTCCGGGTTCCCGGACGGCGGGGTGGTGCCGGGGACAGTCGGTCAGTTGCGCCTTGTCCCACCGCCCCGGCGAATGTCCGGGGGCGGGTTTAAAGTGGAGGGCGCCCCTTCAACCGAGAGTTCGAGGTGACCGGATGGCCCAGCAGGAGCAACCGGGAACCCACCCGGCACCCTCCCCGGACGTGGGAACCACCGCCCATACGTTGCCGGTCCCGGCGGTCTTGTCCCGGCTCCACACCAGTGAAGAGGGGCTGAGCGCCAGCGCCGCGGAGCGGCTCCTGGCCGTCCACGGCCCCAATGCGCTCCCGGAGACGAGGCAGGAGTCCAACCTGCAGCGCCTGCTGCGGCAGTTCCGGGACCCGATGATCTACGTGCTGATCGCCGCGGCCGGCTTCACCGCCCTGCTGGGTCATGTCGTGGACACCATCGTCATCGCTGCCGTCGTGCTCATCAACGCCCTGGTCGGTTACCTGCAGGAGGGCCGGGCCGCCGATGCCCTGGCGGGCATCCGCAACATGCTCTCCCTGGAATCCGCCGTCCTGCGCGACGGCCAGTGGGGCGCCGTCCCCGCCGAGGAGCTGGTGCCCGGGGACGTGGTCCGCCTGCGCCCCGGTGACAAGACTCCGGCGGACCTGAGGCTACTGCAGGTCGCCAGCCTGCGTATGGAGGAATCCGCGCTCACCGGTGAATCCGTGCCGGTGGACAAGACCCCCGACCCGGCGCCGGCGGATGCCGCCCTCGGCGACCGGAGCTGCATGGCGTTCTCCGGCACCACCGTGGCCGCCGGATCGGGGACCGGGGTGGTCACCGCCACCGGCACGGAGACCGAGATCGGGCACATCACGAAGATGCTCGACACCGTTGCCGAGGTGGAGACCCCGTTGACGAGGTCCATGAGCCGGTTCTCCTCGCTCCTGGCGGTGGTGGCGGTGGTCCTCGCCGTCCTGATGATCGCCGTCTCCGCGGTGCTCTACCAGACTGCCTTCGCTGAGCTGCTGATGTCCGCGATCGGGTTCGCGGTGGCCGCGATCCCGGAGGGCCTGCCGGCGGTCATGGCGATCACCCTGGCCCTCGGCGTGCAGAAGATGGCCGGCAGCAACGCCATCACCCGGCGGTTGAACTCCGTGGAGACCCTCGGGTCCGTGACCACGATCTGCTCGGACAAGACCGGCACCCTGACCAGGAACGAGATGACGGTGCGGGAAGTGGTCACGCCCACCAGCCGCTACCGCGTGACCGGCACCGGCTACGCCCCGGACGGCGACGTCCGGCTCCTCGCCACTGCCGGGGACGGCAGCGCCGAGGCCGTCTCCCCGCAAGCGGCGGATCTGAGGGACCATCCCGATCTGCGAAGAATCGCGAAAGTCGCCGCTTACGCCAATGACTCGGACATCGAACGGCGCGGGGAGGACTGGCGGTTGGTCGGTGAACCCACCGACGGCGGGATCCGCACCTTCGCGATGAAGACCGGCGTGGCCTATGAGGGCGACCGGGTGGCGGTGGTTCCCTTCGATTCCGAGTACAAGTACATGGCCACCCTGGACGGGCACACCGACCGTCACGGCCTGGTGGTCCACCTCAAGGGTGCGCCCGACCGGCTCCTGGACCGCTGCGACACCGAACGCCTTGCCGACGGCTCCACCGTGCCGCTGGGCCGGGCCCGCTGGGAGGCCGAAATCAACCGGTTGGGCGCTGCCGGCATGCGGGTGCTGGCCGCCGCGGAACGCCCCGCCGACACCACTGCGAGCGGACTGGACCGCGCGGACGTGGACGCCGGCGGCTTCAGCTTCCTCGGTCTCTACGGCATCATCGACCCGCCCCGGCAGGAAGTCATTGCGGCGGTCACCACGATGCACCGTGCCGGGATCGACGTGAAGATGATCACCGGCGACCACGCCGCCACCGCCGCGGCCATCGCCAGGGAGATCGGGATCCCCGCGGAGAAGGCGGTCACCGGCGCCGAGCTGGAGGCCGCCACCGACGAGGAGCTGCGCGGCATCGTCCGCGGCCACCACGTGTACGCCCGCACCAGCCCGGAGCACAAGCTACGGCTGGTCCGCGCGCTGCAGGCCAACGGTGAGGTGGTGTCCATGACCGGTGACGGCGTCAACGACGCCCCCTCGCTGAAGCAGGCCGACATCGGCGTGGCCATGGGCATCAAGGGCACCGAGGCCACCAAGGACGCCGCCGATGTGGTGCTGGCCGACGACAACTTCGCCACCATCGGCGCCGCGGTGAAGATGGGACGCACGATCTACGACAACCTGCGCAAGGCCATCGTGTTCCTGCTGCCCACCAATGGCGGCCAGGGACTGGTGATCTTCGTGGCGATGCTGATCGGCATGACGCTGCCGATCACCCCGCTGCAGGTGCTGTGGGTCAACCTGATCACCGCGGTCACCCTGTCACTGGCCCTGTCCTTCGAGCCCAGCGAACCGGGCATCATGGACCGGCCTCCCCGGGCCCCGGCACAACCGCTGCTCAACTCGGCAGCCGTCATCCGGATCATCTACACCTCCCTGCTGATCGGCGGAGCCACGATCGCGGTGTTTCTGTTGGCGCAGGACACCGGCCAGGAGTTGGCGGCCTCCCGGACCATCGCGGTGCACACCCTGGTGGTCGGGCAGATCTTCTATCTCTTCGCCAGCCGCTTCTCCCAGGTGACCTCGCTGCGGGCGGAACTGGTCACCACCAACCCGATCTCCTGGGGATGCGTGGGCATCATGCTTGTACTGCAGCTGGCCTTCGGCTACCTGCCGTTCATGCAGCTCGCCTTCGGCACCACCGCCGTGCCGGCACAGTGGTGGCTGGTGCCGCTGGCCGTCGGTGTGATCATCTTCGCCGCTGTCGAGCTGGACAAGCTGATCCGGCGGAGGACCGGAAAATAGTGGCCCAGGCAGTGGTGGTACGTCGTGGTCAGCGTTAGCCTGGCCGGCAGACCGGTGCTGGAGGTGACGTGATGGACCTTGCGGACACAGGCCGAAAAGTGGCGGTTTCCCTGATCTTCGGGCTCACGGCGCTGGGGAGTTATTTTCTCCTGGGTGGGGAGTTCGCGCCCCAGGTCTGGATCGCGGCGCCCTTCGCCTATGCCCTCGCGTGGTTCCTGGGGAACTTCATCTGGAAACCCCGGCGGCGGCAGGGAGAAGACACCGGGCCCCGTGCGCTGTCCTGACCGGACCCTGAAGTTCACCCCTGACCGGGTGCGCGGCTGCCCGCCGAATCCGGAAAACTGTCTCGTCCCCGACGGCACTGGTACGTTCACACCCTGTGAGCCCATCGACCGAGAACATGCCTGACCTGCCCAGAATACCGGTCAACCGGCGGTGGATCCTGGCCACCCTGGTGTCCACCGCTGCGATCACGGGCCTCCTCCTGGCGGTGTATTACCCGCAGCTCCCGGATCCCATGCCGGTGCACTGGAACGCCGCGGGGGAAGCCGACAGGTTCCAGGACAAGACGATGGGTGGGTTCCTCGGCATGATCCTGCTCGGTCCCGGCATTCTGCTGCTGACGCTGCTGGCTTCGCTGGGGTTCATCTCCATGCAGTCCGGGCACATCACGGAGCCGGGCGGAGCGAAGACCCCGAATGAGGCCCACCGCACCTGGCTGGGCTACCGGGCGATGATGAAGCACCTGGGCTGGTACATGTTCACCCTGAATCTGGTGGTCATGCTCCTGCTGCTGCGCTCCTACAGCGGGAACACCCACCCGTTGGAACTGACGGTGTTCCTCATCGCCATTTTCGGACTGACCGGGCTGCTGCTCTGGGTCCAGATCCGCGAGCAGCAGGCGGCAGAGGAGAAAAACCCGAAGCCGCCGGAGGAGCGCGGCAAGACCTGGGGGATCTTCCACAATGATCCGGACGACAGACGCATCCTGGTGGACACCGGCGGCGGCACCAACTTCACCTTCAACATCGGCCGCCCCGCCGGCAAAGTGCTGGCCCTGCTGTTCTTTGTCATTCTCCCGCTCGGCGTGATCCTGTGGATCGCCCTCGCAGCGCTGACCGGCTGAACCGGACCCGGCTCAGCCGGTCCTGACATCCGTCACTGACGCACCCGCACCCGGACCCCGGTCTCCGGGCGGGTCAGCATCTCGGTCCAGGAGAACGTCAGGTCCGCCGGCTCCGGGGAGATCTCCACCTCGGACCGGCTCAAGGCGGCGACCGTGGCAGAGAGCGCGCTGACCGCGATCCGTTCCCCCGGACACCGGTGCCCGGTGCGCACTCCGCCGCCGCCCTGCGGAATGAAGCAGGTCAATTGCTCCGCATCATCCACCTCGAGGAAACGCGCCGGATCGAAGGACTCGGGCTCATGCCATTCACTCTCTGCGGTATTGGTGCCGAGGATGTCGATGAGCACCCGCTGCCCCTTCTTGATGGGGCAGCCGCTGACCTGGGTGTCGGTGTCCGCGAGGGCGGGGAGCACCGGCACAAAGGGATACGTGCGCCGGACCTCCTGGGCGAAGGCCGTGGCCTCAGGGATATCGGTGAGCTCAGTCCCGGCCGCCGCGTGGATCCGCTCGGCCCACTCGGGGTGCTCCACCAGGGCGACGGCCGCGAACGCCGCGAAGCGGGAGACCGCGATCGTCGGGCGGGTCAGGTTCTGTAATTCCACGCCCGCCGTGTGTTCATCGACCAGCTCGCCGTTCTCATCCTTGAGCTGCGCCATGCCTGCCAGCGCGGAGCCGGCCGGGACGTCGATGGTGCCCGCCCGGGCGTCGGTGATCACCTGTTTGTACCAGCGGTCCACGCGGAACCGCTCGAACCAGGCCACAGGGTTGGTCTTGGGGCGGCCGAAGGTGTCGAGAAGCCGACTCAGCCGCCTCGCCTGGCGTTCCATGTCCCGCACGGATGCGGGAATACCCGCCCACCGCAACGCCGCCCGGCCGTAGGTCAGGGCCACATCGTCATAGATGTTGCCCGGGGTGTTCCGCCAGCGTTCCAGGGTGGTTTCCAGTTCCTCGGCCACCAGTGCCTGGAAGCGGGCCACCGGTTCGTCTTCATAGGCCTGATCCGCCAGCTGATTCTTGCGCACCCGGTGGGCTTCGCCGTCCAAGGTGTGGACGGCTCCGCTGCCGAAGAGCGGGATCTGGATGAATTTCGGCATGGCACCCGCCCGGCTCATCCGGTCAGTGTCGTAGAAGAGTTTCACACCCTCCTCGCCCCGGACGAGTGTCGCCCGCTTCCCCAGCAGCCGCATGGAGACGGGGACGTCCGAACCTGGGGCGACTTTGGCCTTGCTGCGGACCCGTGAGGTGAAGAGGTAGCCGGAGCTGAGCAGCTCGAGGATCTGCTCGGTACGTAGTTTTGCGGAGCCGGTCATGATGGTTCCTACCGTGCCTTCCGAATCGGGATGCGGGTGAGAGTTGGGCGCCGAACTGGGGCAGCTTCCAGCCCCACCCTAGAGCGAATCGCCGCGACATGACGGAAATTGCATATCACCGCAGTTGCTGCCGCAACGTCTCCCCCAACCCCGGAACTTCTCCCGGTGCCATCCCGTACCAGCCACGCACGCGCCGCCGACCCCGCCGGATACGCTGGTGGACGTCATGAACACTTCCCCCTTCAATCTCGAGCGCATCGGTGCCGGCCTGCCGGTGGCTGACACCATCGGCCAGTTGCCGGAACTTGTCTCCCGGACCGGTGCGGTGGTCATCCAGGCCCCGCCCGGCACCGGCAAGACCACCCTGGTTCCACCGGCCCTGGCCAATCACACGGCCGGCAAGGTGCTGGTGACGGCTCCCCGGCGCGTGGCGGTGCGGGCTGCGGCCCGGCGCCTGGCCCAGCTGGACGGTTCCCGGCTGGGGGACCGCGTCGGGTTCTCGGTCCGCGGTGAGCACCACGACGGTTCGCTGGTGGAGTTTCTCACCCCGGGTGTGCTCCTGCGCCGCCTGCTCCGGGATCCGGGCCTCGAGGGCGTCGCGGCCGTGGCTGTCGATGAGGTCCACGAGCGCCAGTTGGACACCGACCTGGTGCTGGGCATGCTCATTGAGCTGCGGGAACTGCGGGAGGACCTCCACCTGGCAGCGATGTCGGCCACCCTGGACGCGGACCGTTATGCCGAATTACTGAATGGACCGGTACTGGATACCCCGGCCGTGATCCATCCCCTGGACATCACCTACGCCCCGGCCGAGGGGCGCCTGGGGCGCCGGGGCGTGGAATGGTCCTTCCTGGATCATCTGGCCCGGCAGGCGGTCACTGCGGTGGAACGGTCCGGGGACTCCGCCCTCGTGTTCGTGCCGGGGGTCCGCGAGATCGAGCGGGTGGTGGCCACCGCCCGGGAATTGAGTGAGCTCGCCGTCCTGCCGCTGCACGGCCGGCTGACCGCCCGCGAGCAGGACGCGGCGTTGAGCCCCGGGAAAGGTCCGCGCATCGTGGTCTCGACCGCGCTGGCGGAAAGCTCGCTGACCGTCCCCGGGGTGCGCATCGTGGTCGATTCCGGCCTGTCGCGCGTGCCGCGGCGCGACGCCATCCGCGGCATGTCCGGTCTGGTCACGGTCTCGGAGGCCAGATCCACCGCGGAGCAACGGGCCGGCCGCGCCGGCCGCGAGGGGCCCGGTCGGGTGATCCGGTCCTTCCACGAATCCGAGTTCCGCCATCTCAGCCCGCATATCACGCCGGAGATAGCCACCGCGGACCTCACCCAGGCCGCCCTCCAGCTGGCCTGCTGGGGCACACCCCGCGGGGAGGGGCTGCCGCTTATCGACGCCCCGCCCACACCGGCCCTGGCCGACGCCGAGGCCGTGCTGCGTTCGCTGGGGGCCGTCGCCGAGGACGGTACGGTGACCGGGACCGGACGTCGGTTAGCGGGGTTGCCGGTGGCCCCACCGTTGGGGGCCGCGCTGCTGAAGCATGGCTCGGCGGCGGCTGAGGTGGTGGCGTGTCTCGCAGATTCGCCGCGGGGCGATCTCGCCGCCCAGGTCCGACAGCGTCGCGGTGAACGCTCCTTCCAGCGGGAGGTGTCCCGGTTGCGTCGGCTGGCCGACCACGACACGGCGCGGGTGGATCCCGGGGCGGTGGTGGCCACGGCGTTTCCCGGCCAGGTGGCCACCCTGGCCGATCCCGACAGTCAGGAGTATCTGCTGGCCAGCGGCACCCGCGCCGTCTTGCCGGCGGATCTGGGCCTGACCGGGGAGCCCTGGTTGGCGGTCGCCGAGGTGACTCGGGCCGGCCAGCGGGCCCTGATCCGGGCGGCCGCGCGGATCAGTGAAGCGGCCGCACTCAGCGCGGTCGGGGTGGAGACGGTCCTGTCCGCGTACGTCGAGAACGGTCGGCTGCGGGGCCGGGAGATCCGGCGGGCCGGGGCCATCGAGTTGTCCGCCACACCGGTGCGGGTACCTCCGGAGCAGGCGGCCGCCGCCCTGGCCGACGGCATCCGGGAGCAGGGACTGGCGATGTTCTCCCCCTCGGACAAGGCCGTGGCGCTGCGGCAACGGCTGGATTTCCTGCACGTCCGGCTCGGCGCGCCCTGGCCGGACGTCGCCACCGCGGATCCGCTGGAGTGGTTGGGTCCGGAGTTGGCTGCGATGGCGCGCGGCACCCCGGCCACGAAGATCGACCTCCACCCGGCCCTGCAGCGGCTGCTGCCCTGGCCGGAGGCGACGCGGCTGGAGGAGCTGGCACCGGCGCGGCTGACGGTGCCCAGCGGCAACACTCACCGGGTGGACTATTCCTCCGGCAGGCCGGTGGTCTCGGTGAAACTCCAGGAGTGCTTCGGTCTCGCGGAGTCCCCGGAGCTGGCGGGGATGGCGGTGCAGTTTCACCTGCTCTCCCCCGCTGGACGGCCGCTGGCGGTGACCGATGACCTGGCCAGCTTCTGGTCCGGTCCGTATGCGCAGGTGCGCGCGGAGATGCGGGGCCGGTATCCCAAGCATCCGTGGCCGGAGGATCCGTGGTCGGCGACGGCGACGGCGCGGACGAAGCGGAAGAGGTGAACTTCCCCCTCTTTTACACCGGTACGCGCCCGCATCCGGAAAACACGAGCGGATCCCGGGGCCGCTTCACGAGGCCGGCCGGGATCCGCTTTCGGATCGGATGTTCGGGGTCTTTTGTTGTGTGCCGCGTGCCAGTTAGGCGGCTTCGCGCGCACGGGTGAGCCGGATCAGCGACTCCACGGAGAGCGGGGTGACGTTTTCCGGGAGATCCACCATCTCCCCGGACTCGGCGTCCAGCTGACACAGCTGGAAACCCTCGGGGATGTCGTCCACTGTGGCGGCAGCCATGGCCAGTCCCGGCAGCTGCTCCGCGGAGGCGAAGAGGTAGAGTTCGGGCAGAGCGAGCAGCCGCGTGGCGGTTACCGCCCCGCTCACCAGCTCGCTCAGCTCCTGCTGCCCCAGATCGGCGTCGGGCAGGCGGACGGCAATCACGGAATCTATCGGACTATCAGGCTCCGATTCGACCGAGTCAGATCCCGGGTTCTTCGTTGTGATCATGACTTTCACCCTAATAAACGTTTCTGCATCAGAACGGAAGTTTTCCTGAACAAATACTGTGATCAGCAGAGATGCAGATCACAATATAGTCACAACCCCGAAAACTGCTGGTACAGCAGGTAACCGCTCATAATGACAACTGTTGTAATTAATGCCCCGCGGATGAATGTTATCCCGCCACCCAGCACAGTTTTCGCCCCCATTTGGGCCCCCAGGACATTCGCCACCGCCAGGGACAGCCCGAGCAACCAGAGCACGTGGCCGCCGAGGGCGAACACGAGCAGGGCCCCCAGGTTGGTCGCCGTGTTGACCACCTTGGCCATCGCCGCGGAGGTCAGGAAGTTCTGGCTGAGCAGCCCCGTGAACGCCATGATCAGGAACATGCCCGTGCCGGGACCGAAGACCCCGTCATAGAAGCCGATGACCGCAACCCCCGCCAACGCCGCCCACCTGCGCCAACCGCTGGGCACGGCAACTTCCGGCCCGGCCCCGAAGCCCGGACGCAGGGCCACGAAAGAGCCCACCGCGAGCAGCAGCACGATGATCACCGGGCGCATCACCGACGCCTGGATCAGACTGGCGGCCAGGGCACCGGAACCGGCACATCCGAGAGCCACCGGAAGATACGCCGCGAGCACCCGCCTGGACGGCCGCACCTGCCGCACCATGGTGAAGGCTGCGGAAGCAGTGCCAAACACCGCCGCCAGTTTATTGGTGGCCAGGGCAGTAGCCGGCGCGAGCTGCGGGGCCACCGCGAGGATCAGCGGGATCAGCACGAGCCCGCCGCCCCCGATCACCGCATCCACCCATCCGGCCGCTGCAGCCCCCAGCAGGAGTACCGACCAGTCCAACAATCCGAACTCCATGCCGCCCCCTTTACCGTGCCGTCACCGGACCGTTATTGAGCACCCGTTCCGAACCCTTCTGACCGGCGGAGATTAAATCGACAACCTGAAAACCTTCAGCGGAGCGAAAGGTTTTGTACCATGAGCCACTCAGGCATACAGCGTATCCTGTTGATAACTGGTTTCTCCGGACTTTGACAGGTCTTCCACCTCATGCCGGGAAAGGAATAACCATGAGACGTCTCCGTGCCCGCACCCGTGCCACCGCTCCCGCCGTGCTGGCGACCCTCCTGCTCACCGCCTGTGCCGGCGGCACGGTCTCCCCCGGCGACGAAAGTATCACCGCCACCGGTGCCACCGGGGACGACCATCCCACCGGTTCCATTACCGCCCCGGAGGAGAGCGTCCCGCCGGCGGCAGAGGCACTGGGAGCGGCGACCGCTCCGATGCCCAGTTCTGCCGCCACACCCACGGTCCCACCTGCCGCGGACGAAGGCTGTGCGCTGACGGACACCGGAGTCGACGCCACCGCCTTCGGCCCGCACGCGGCTGTCGGCCGGGTCCAGACCGCTGCGGATCCGGAGGCCTTCTACACCTTCAGCATCGCCGAAGACCAGTTCAACCCCTGCGCAGATCTCAGCTGGGTCGTCCTGGAGGGCTCGTTGGACGGCACCGCCGGACGGGGTGGCGCCGACACTTCCAGGGAAGCCGTGGTTTTCTTCCACCGGGACCAGCTCATCACGGAGCCCCTGCCGTTTCTGGTGCGCAGTGTGGCATCGGTTGAGCGTGTCGACGACAGCACGGTACGCCTCATCTCTGATCGTCCCGACGGCGGTACCCTCCCGAGCATCCACGCCTGGGACGGGGAACAGTTGAGCAGCGACCTGACGGAGCTGCCGCCGGAAGCACGGGAGAATCCGGCCCGGATCGACATCGCCAGTCCCCCGACGACCCCGACCTACAACCTCTCCGAGGTCTCCCAGACCTTAGTGGCGGGACGTTATAGTCTGCCGATCAACGACAGCCAGAATCTGCTCTGTGATGTCGGGCAGCCCGGCGGCCCGGTCGCGGACTGTTTCGCGGACTTCCCCACCACCTGGAAGATGCTGAGCAATCAGCATCCTCAGGCCACCCGGATCATCTTCACCGCTGATCCCCTGCACGTCCGGGGCACCGCCGACCCCACCCCCACCGCCACCCGCGCCGAGGCCTACGATCCGGTTCAAGGTGGGACGAAACTCCAGATCGGCGACGCCATCGTGGATCTGACGGAACCGGACCAGGCGACCATCCACACGCCCACCGCGGGTTTCCTGATCACACCCGACTCCTACGAGATCATCGAAGATCCCCAGTCCTGACCGCGATGCGACCTCCCGGCCCCACCCCAATCAGGCATACACTGAGCAGGGTCTGAACGTAGAGGACGGTGTCGGGAGGTTAGTGGAGTGAAGAAGACGGGTGGGCTCTCCTGGCAGACGATCCTCACCTGGCTGGTGGTCGCCCCGCTGTCCGTGTTGCTCGGATGGGGACTGACCACGCTCGCTGTCCCGGCCGCCTGGATCCTGGCGGGCATCATCGGCGCCGGCGGCGCGGCCCTGATCCTGGACCGGGAATTACCGCTCAACCGTTACCTCAACCGGATCGGCCGCGGCATCATCGGCATTCTCGCCGGTCTACCGCTGATCGGGGTTCCGCCCGGGCAGATCGCCGGGTTCCTCCTCCCCGGCCTCCTGGTGGCGGTGGTGACCCTGGGGATCGGCATCACCGGCGGACTGCTGTTGGCCAGGTCGCAGCGGGAGATCAGCCCGGAGACCGGCATCCTGTCGATGCTGGCCGGGGGCGCCTCCCTGATGCCACCGCTGGCACAGGAGGTCGGCGCCGACTTCCGCTACGTGGCACTCACCCAGTACCTGCGGATGATGTCCGTTTCGGTGACCCTGCCCCTGGTCGCGGTACTGTTCACCCCGCCGGGTGGGGACGGAGCCGCCGTCACGGACACTGCCGGCGGCACGTGGGTGATGGTGCTGCTGATCCTGGCGGTGGCCACGTTCTCCCATCCGCTCGGCAAGCTGGTCCACATCCCCGCGCCGGGGGTGCTCACCCCGATGCTGCTGGCCGTGCTCATCGGGTTGCTCCTGCCCGAGGGCTACAGCATGGCGCCTCCGGAGCCCATGACCATCTTCGCTTTCCTTGTCGTGGGGTGGATGTGCGGTGGTGCCCTGTCCCTGGCGGCACTGAAGGTGTTCGCCAAGCAGCTGCCGGCCACCATCTTGTTCATCGTGATCCTGATGGCCGGCTGTGCACTCAGCGCCATCCCGCTGACCTACTGGCTGGACATCACCTACTTCGAGGCCTACCTGGCCACCAGCCCGGGGGCGCTGGACACCGTGCTCGCACTGTCCGCGGAAGGTGGCGCCGGCCCCGTGGTGGTCACCATCCAGTTGATCCGGCTGGTTGCCGTGATCCTCATCGCCAGCAAACTCCCCGACCTGATCCGGCTGCTGGCCCGCTGGTTCCATCCCCGGGAACGCGATTAGGTGCCGGGTTCCCCCACCGGGGGAACGTCCCTGTGGCACCAACCAACTGAGGCGGTGCCGGCCCGGTAGAGCCTAGCGGGAGGAGACGGTGGCCAGCTCCGCCAGCGGGTTACCGTTGCGCGCGTCGGCGATCATCTGCTGGACATCGGGCACGACAATGGTGGCCACATCAGCGACCGGGATGGCGGTGGTCGGAGTGCCGGAGGGGGTCGGGATGGTGAACACCGGGCCGTTGTTGGTCGGGACGGCGGTACCGCCACCGGTGTTTCGGCCGCCGTTGTCGGTGACACCGCTGTTGGTACCGCCGTTGGTGTTGGTGCCGCCGGTCTGCTGGCCACCGGTGTTGCCGCCGCCCTTGAGGCCGCAGCGGTTGGCGGCTTCATCGATGCGGGCCAGCGCGTCCCGGATCTCGCCGCCGCGCGGGTGGAACAGGGCCGCGGCCTGTGCCTGGGTGCGGTAGGAGTTGTACTCGGACTCGGTGGTCCAGTACTGCTTGGCCTGCTCACAGGAGATCTGGCCGGCCGGGATCCGGGCCAGGGCGTCATCGACGATGTCAGCGGAGGCGGTCGCCGGGACGACCATGGACAGGGCGACGGCGGCACCAGCGGTGGCCAGGCCGGTCTTTAAGGAACGGTTCCAGGAGATGCTCATGCAGACAGCTTCTCACACCCGCTCCCCGGGTGACAGCTGAAAACCTTGAGCACCCGCCACCGGGCCCCGGCGCCAGGGTGGCGGCGCCGCGCGGGGCACGAGTAATCGGGACGGCGTCGGCACGCAACCATGAGCTGGGTGAAAGCTCCCGGTGCGACGGGGGCCGAACGGCCGGATCGTGACGCCGTGCGCCGCTCACCACCGGGTCCTTCGTGCACGAGATCGCACTGGGCGCGGGCCAACAGCAAGCACCGCGATCAGGCGGCACGGGGCGAACTGAAGACGATGCTCACCGAGCTGGTCGCGGACGGAAAGCCGGATCCCCGGGCCGCCGCCATCTTCGGACTGGCAGGCTGCCCGGGGCCTTGCCGAGCTGATGGACGGCCACGTGGTGGGGCGAGTACGCGCCCGAGATCAGCTAATCCAGCAGCTCCTCACGCAGAATGGACATCGGGATGGAACCGTAGCTCAGTGCCTGCTCATGGAACTCGCGGGTGCTCATACCCTGCGCCTGAGCGTCATGGCGCAGCTGGTGCCAGAGCCGCTCGCCGATGGCGTAGGAGGGGGCCTGGCCCGGCCAGCCGAGGTAGCGCAGCAGTTCGAACTGCAGGTTGGCTTCGTCCATGGCCGTGTTCTCCCGCAGGAAGGACTTGGCGTAGGAGTAGTCCCACACACCGGTGCCCTCCGGATTCTTCTTGCCCAGGTGCAGACCGATGTCCAGCACGACGCGCGCGGCGCGCAGGCGCCGGGCATCCAACAGACCCATGCGGGTACCCGGGTCCTCGTGGTAGCCGAGCTCCGCCATCAGCGACTCCGCGTAGAGGGCCCAGCCCTCGCCGTGCCCGGAGTTCCAGCAGGCCACGCGACGCCAGAGGTTGAGGTCATCGCCCTCCGCCAGGGTCTGGCCGAGCTGGAGGTGGTGGCCGGGCACGGACTCGTGGAAGACGGTGGTCAGCTCCTGCCAGGTGTGGAAGACGGTCTGGCCCTCCGGCACGGACCACCACATCCGTCCCGGCCGGACGAAGTCATCGCTCGGCGGGGTGTAGAAGATGCCGCCGGTCCCTGACGGATCGATCTTCGCCTCAATGGTCCTGACTTCCTCGGGGATGGTGAAGTGCTTCCCATCCAGCTCGGCGATGGCCTTGTCCGCCGTTTCCTGCATCCACTGCTGGAGCGCATCCACGCCCTCAATGCGGTAGCGCTCCTCGTGGTTGAGGTTGCGGTACGCCTGTTTCACGCTGGTGCCCTCGCCGTAGAGCTGGGTGGCGATCCCCTGCTGCTGGGCAGCGATGTCGCGCACCTGCTCCAGACCCCAACAGTAGGCCTCGTCCAGGTCGACGACATCGCCGACGAACTCGTGCGAGAACATCTCGTAGCGTTCGCGGCCCACGGCATCCTCGTGGGAGGCGTGCGGGGCGAGCTGCTCGCCCAGCCAGTCGGCCATCTCACCGAAGGCGCGCTTGGCGGCGGCCACCTCCGCATCGCGCGGGTCCACCCCGAGTCCCTCGAGCATGGAGCCGCTGTCCGCCAGGTCCTCGCACTGGGAGATGACCTCATCGACCTGGCGGTGGGAGGCCACCTTGCCGTGGGCGGCGGACTCGGCCAGGGACTCGCGGTAGCCCTCCAGGGAGTTGGCCACCTTGCCGAGGCGGGTCCGGATGGCGTCCCTCTCCTCGTCCGTGTCGCTGGGCATGAGCAGGAAGGTGTCGCGGATCGTCTGGACCGGCGACTCGATGTTGTTGAGCAGGCGGAGGTACTCGCCGCGGTGGTGCTTGTCGGCGATCAGGCAGAGCCGGTCGCGCAGGACGGCAGCAGTGACGTGGTCGACCTCGTCGAAGTCGTCCTCGTCATCGCTGTCGTCGGTGCTGTCGTCGAAGGCGTCGATGTCCGCGACCATCTCGCGGCAGCGTTCGGCGACGGACTCCCAGTGCTCGGGCGAGAAATCCTCAAGCTCGCCCTCGAAACCGGGGATCCCCCAGGCGGTGGCATCGGTGGGTGACAGTGCCGCCATGTCATGAACGAACACCTCACAGCTGGCGTCCAGCAGGGATGGAGACCGCTGTTCGGAACTCTCGAAACTCATGAGTGATGAGTGTAGCCCCGCCCCCACCACCTAATCCACCCGAGAGAAAACCATGAAGTCACAGGTGGGCCATAATATCGCCGGAAGCAAACTTAAGGTTGATGACGCAGTCGTCATTCCCCACCGGCCAGTCGAAGCAGCCACTCCGCGGCCCCAGGTCAGTCCCACTTATCGCCAGGGTCGCGCCAGGCGCTGAAGCCGGCGAAGAGTTCCTGTGGCGTATCCGCGACCACCAGGGCGTCCACGAACTTCCGGCGCAGAAAACCCTGGTCGCTCATCTGCTGCAGCATGTCCACCAGCGGGGACCAGAAGCCGACGGTGTTGAGCAGCGCGATCGGGCCGTCGATCTCCCCGAGTTGCTGCATGGTCAGCACCTCGAACGCCTCTTCCAGGGTGCCCGCCCCGCCGGGCATCACCACGAAGGCGTCGGCCAGGTCTTCCATGCGGGTCTTGCGCTGCGCCATGGTGTCCACGACCTCCAGGCGGCTGAGCCCGTGGTGCGCGATCTCCCGGTTGACGAGGGACTGCGGGATGACCCCCACCGCCTCGCCGCCGGCACTCAGCACTGAATTCGCCACCGCGCCCATCAGGCCGACGTTTCCGCCACCGTAGATCAACCGGATGTCCCGCCGTGCCAGTTCCCTGCCGAGTTCTTCGGCGTCGGCCAGGTAGGCGGCGTCGAAACCCGCACGGGAACCGCAGTACACCGCCACCGCACGGATCACCGGGGCTTCGTGGGCGGCGCCGCCAGCCGGGGCTCCGCCGAGGTCCAGCAGCATCGTGCCGGGGTGCAGGACCGGCCCGCCGACCGGGACCGGACGAAAGCCGTGCCGCTCATAGAGCCGCCGGGCGGGATTCGTCTCCTCCACGGACAGTGAAATGCCCGGCCAGCGGGAGTCCTTGGCGTGGGTGACCATCAGCTCCAGCAGCACATTGCCGATGCCCTGGCCCTGCCGGGAGGCATCCACGCTGATCACCAGCTCCGGGACGGTGTCGGCGACGTGGCCGTAGCCACGGTCAAACACCACCCAGACCGCTCCGGCGGGATGACCGTCAATGGCGGCCACGAAGCCGTGGTCCCCGCGCTCGGGGTGGAAATCCAGGTAGCGGGACCAGGGTTCCTGTTCCAGATCCGCCACTCCGATCCGGTCCCCGGTGCGGTTGACGTTGCGCATGGTGGCTTCCGCCCGCAGTCCGCGATGGGCACGGGTCATCGGGATCAGATCCAGTCCAGGAATCGCTGCGGCAGTCATGGCCACGATATTAATGGTGACACCGGACATCGCCGCGGCCGACGATCCCGCTGCCGGTCATCCGCAGACGGGCACTGGCAGCTGCCCGGACGGCCAGCTAGCGTCGGAGTCATGACCTCGCAGCAGTTCGACCAGGATCTGATCCGGGCCGTGGAACTGGCCCGCGGCGCCCGGAGCGTCGAGGTGTTCACCGGGGCTGGCATGAGCGCGGATTCCGGGCTGGACACCTTCCGGGACGCCCGGACCGGGCTCTGGTCGAAGGTGGATCCGCAGGCGATGGCGAGCATCGACGCCTGGGCGCGGGATCCGGAACCGATGTGGGCCTGGTACCTGTGGCGGGCACAGCTGGCGTTGCGGGCGGAGCCGAACGCCGGCCACCGCGCGATCGCCGACTGGGCCACGCTGCCAGGTGTGACCGAGGTGCACGTGACCACCCAGAACATCGACAACCTGCACGAGCGTGGTGGGGTGGGGGCGGTGGCCCACCTGCACGGCAGCCTCTTCGACTACCGCTGCACGATCTGCTCCCGACCGTGGCGGGGCCGGGTGGAGTACCCCGCGGAGGCGGTGCCGCGGTTGTCGCCACCGCCGTGCCCGCTGTGCGGCAACCTCATCCGACCCGGGGTGGTGTGGTTCGGGGAGCCTCTGCCGCAACGCCAGTGGCAGGTCGCGGAGGAGAAGATGCACTCGGCGGATCTGGTGGTCATCGTCGGCACCTCCGGTGTGGTGTATCCGGCGGCCTCCCTGCCACTGTTGGCACACCGGCGGGGCACCCCGATCCTGGAGATCTCCCCCACCACCACCGACCTCAGCGGTGTGGCGACGTTGTCCTGGCGGGCCACCGCCGCCACCGCCCTTCCGGCACTGGTCAACGCCCTGGGAGAGAGGGTCAGCGGCTGAACGGGGGTCCTGCTCCCCCGTTCTCGGGGACGCCGGCCGACCGGGAAACCGCATTATCCGTTTGGGCCCAAATTTTCCCTCTGGAACATATTAGAATCAGGGCACAGGTTCACTACTTTTCGGTGGCGTCGGCCCAGCCCGGCCGAAGCTCCCGGAGCCCGCCCCCAGGGCCTTCCCGTGGGCGCCGCACCACCAGGAGGACATTCATGCGGACATGCGGCTCCACCACGGCGTTCACCCTGTTTACCGTGATAGCAGCGGGACTGCTTTCCGCCTGTTCGGGCACCGCCGAAGCACCGGTTCCGGGATCACATGATGACGTCACCGGGGAGCCGGGGGTTCCCGGGACGTCCCAACCCGCTCCCAACGACGGCTGTGACCTCGACCTGGCTTCCACCGCCTTCGGCCCCTACACCGCGTTGCGGCAGATCCCCACGATCAATGCGAATGGCGGTGCCCCCGAGGAACAGTTCTGGGCGGGATATCCGTTGTACCGCTTCACCATCGCCGACAACAGCTTTGATCCCTGCGCCGATCTCAGCTGGATCCGTCTGGCCGGCACCACGGAATCGGACACACCCGCCGAAGACGTGGGCGCCGCCCCCGGCACCAGCAACGCCATCGTGCTCTTCCACCGGGACAAGCTGATCACGGCACCACTGCCGGTGCCCATGGCGGAAAATGTGCAGGTGAGTCGCACCGCAGACAACACCCTGGAGATCACGTTCGGTCATTACGCCCCACCCGGCGAAGTAGTTACCCAGGAGTTGCGCACCCTCCATCTGAGGTGGGAGGACAACCAGCTCCAGCTGGACGACCCCACCTGGTACGCGGAGTATGCCGCTGCCCGCCCGCAGCTGGACCTGACCACCCCGCCACCTGGTTCCGACGCCCCGGTGCTGCCGCGCGGAAACGTCCGCACCAAGCCCTTCGAGGCGGAATATGAGCTGGCACCGTTTCCTGCCTCGAATTTCCGGGTGCCCCTGGCTGAGGGCCGGGAACTGCGCTGCGTCCTGCAGTTTGCCTCGGACCAGCCCAGCTGGGGGTGGGTGGGCTGTTTGAACGGGGACGCCACCTGGCCCCGGGTGGGCCCCGAGTACGGGTTCCAGCCCCACCCCGCACCTTTTGTCCCCGCCACGGAGAATCCTGCGGCAACAGACACCGCAGTAGAGAACACCACCAATTATCTCCAGATCTCCTTCCTGCCCACCATGCTGGCCAGCACGCGGGTGGATGCAGCGGCCGCGACAGACATCCCCTTCGGCCGAACGGTGCCCGATGAGGCGCTGACCAGGGTGGAGCACTATGTGGTGGACACGCGGGGAGAAGGGGTGACCATCAGTTACGGCGGTGCCGGGGTGCACCTGACGTCCGATGGTTTCGAGACCACCTCCGTCCATCTGATCGATCAGGAGCGCTGGCCCTGGTGAGCTGGGACACGTGCCAAGACGTCCTGCTCCTGCGGTGGAAATCCCCGGTCACCGGGGGCTAGAGTCTCCTCAAGTGAGCTTCCGAGACATTCTCGCCGACACCCGGCCACTGCGGGTACCCGCCTATAAGCGGCTGTGGACCGCCAATATCGTCACCGTGATCGGCGCGCAGCTGACCGTGGTGGCGGTTCCCACCCAGATCTACGCCATCACCGGCTCGAGCGCGTACGTGGGACTGACGGGGCTCTTCGGCCTGGTGCCGCTGGTGGTCTTCGGACTCTACGGCGGTTCCATCGCCGACGCCTTCGACAAACGCAAGGTGCTGATCGGCACCACCCTGGGGATGATCGGCACCACCGCCCTCTTCCTGGCGCTCAGCGCACTGGACAATACGAACGTGTGGCTGCTGTTGACCACCTTCTCCCTGCAGCAGGCGTTTTTTGCGGTGAACCAGCCGACCCGGACCGCCGTGTTCCGGGCCATCCTGCCCCTGGACCTGCTGCCCGCCGGTTCCTCCCTGAACATGATGCTGATGCAGGCCGGGGCGATCGTCGGCCCGCTCCTGGCCGGGGCGATGATCCCTCTGATCGGGTTCACCTGGCTCTACCTGGTGGACGTGGTGTTCCTGCTGCCCACCCTGTTCGCGGTAGTCAGCCTGCCCACCCTGCGCCCGAGCGGCGAGGTGGTCAAGGCCGGCTTTCGTTCCGTGGTCGCCGGGCTGCATTACCTGTGGACTCAGCCGGTGTTGATGGTGGCGATGCTGCTGGACCTGATCGCCATGACCTTCGGCCAACCCCGGGCACTCTACCCGGAGATCTCGGACATCAGTTTCGGCGGCGGTGAGGACGGTGGCATGATGCTGGCTTTCCTCTACTCCGCCATGGCCGCCGGTGCGGTACTCGGTGGACTGTTCTCCGGTTGGGTCTCCCGGGTGCTGCGCCAGGGACTGGCGGTGATGGTCTGCGTACTGGCCTGGGGTGTCGCGGTGATCGGCGCGGGCGTGGGTGTGCTGCTCAGTCCCGGCGCCGTGACCTCCTGGGCCTGGCTGGTGATCATCATGCTCGTGCTCGGCGGCGCCTTCGACATGTTCTCCGCTTCGCTGCGGACCGCAATCCTGCAGCAATCCGCTGCCGCCCACGTTCAGGGACGTATTCAGGGCATTTATATTGTCATTGTGGTCGGTGGCCCGCGGCTTGCCGACGTCCTGCACGGCTGGTCCGCCGCCCCGCTGGGCGCCGGTTGGACAACTCTCCTGGGAGGCGTGCTGGTGGTGGCCCTCACCGCGGTACTACTGCTGGCAGTTCCGGCCTTCCGGCGTTACCAGCGGCCCGGACGCCGGGAAAACCACCCCGGGTAGACTACTTTGTCTCCAATATTCCACCTCAGTTAGACAGCATGGTCTAAACTGGCTTATGATCTAGCTCATGTCAACCTCCGCGAATCAGCCTTCCACTGCGGTATTCAGCCGTCCCCGCACACCGGCGGCGAAATGCCTGCACCTGATCCGCACCAGGCAGATCATCGCCCGCAGTGAGCTGGTCATTGCCACCGGGCTGTCCCAGCCCACCGTCACCCGGGCGGTCAGCGCCCTGATAGACACCGGGCTGGTCCACGAACGTACTGATTTAAGCAGCGCCCGGGGCCGGGGACGGCCGACCATCCCGGTCGAACTGGCCCCCAGTCCGTGGCTGCACGCCGGTGTCGCCATCGGCACCACCAGCACTTACATCGCCCTCTACGACTCCAAGGGACGCACTTTCCGGGACGGTCACGTCAACCGCAACGTCGCCGACGTCAGCCCGGAGGATTTCGTGGAGTACGTGATCGCCGGCCTCCACCAGCTGACCAATGGTCTGGCCAATCCCCTGGTCAGCGTCGGCGTGACCTCCTCCGGACGGGTCAGCTCCGAAGGGGTGGTGGACGCGCCGAATCTGGGCTGGCACAACCTGGATCTGGCCGACCGGCTGCGCTACCAGTTCTCCGTCCCCGTCATCGTGGCCTCCGCCGTGCCCGCCCTCCTGGCGGCGGAGATGCAGTCGACGGAGCTGCCCGCCCCCGGGGAGAGCGAGCCCGTCCTCAATCTCTTCGCCGATGACACACTGGGCGCCGCCCTGGGCGATGACGTGGGAGTGCACTCCATCGCCCCTCTCCCGGAAGCCGAAAGCGAACTGCTCAACACCACCGGCCTCGCCACCGAGGAAACCCTGAGCACACAAGGCTTCTTGCGGCGCCTGCGCGACCTGGGCCACGATCTCCCCACCCTGGACGCCACCGTGCGCGCCGGAGAATCCACACCGCAGGTCAGGGAGCTGCTGGATGAACGCGCCCGGCTGCTGGGACGCGTGGCCGCGGAACTGGTCACGATCCACCGGCCCACCACACTCGTCATCTGCGGATCGGCCTTCACCGGAGACCCCCACGCCCCGAAGCTCTTCGCTGAAGTGGTTCGCAACGCAGCCGGGAGAGGACTGGATCTGCGGATGATCCCCACGCACCGTGAAATCGTGCGCGCTGTGGCACGCGCCGCGGCCCTGGACCAACTGCTGCGGGAACCCCTCAAGCTGACACCAGAAATCAGGCAGCCCTGAGGTAGCCCCGCAGAGCCGGGCGGGACTGCTGGCGAAGCGGCAGCCGAACGTCACCGGTCACCTGCCCGCAAGCAGTCCCCGTAATGAACGCAGAGCCTTTTGGCGGCAGCGCATTCAGTCGAAGCGCACATCCTCGAGACACAACGTCTCATCCGACTGTCGGGCGGCCACATCCACGTAGTGCCTCGCGTGCGGGATGAAGGCCGCCGACTGCTCCTGGCTCAGTTCCCGCCGGACAGTCGCGGGCATCCCCACCGCCAACGACCGGGGCGCGATGACCTGGCCCTCCAGCAGCACGGCGCCGGCGGCGATCAGGGAACCGGGCCCCACTTCGGAGCGGGAGAGCAACGCCGATTTCATGCCGATCAAGCTTCCCCTGCCCACGGTCGCCCCATGCACCAACGCCAGGTGACCTACAGTGACGTCCTCGCCCAGGATGCAGGGCGCATTCCGGTCCACGTGCAGCACACAATTGTCCTGTATATTGCTGCGCGCCCCGACCTCAATCCGGTTGACGTCCCCGCGCAGCACCGCCCCGTAGAAGACCGATGCGTGCGGACCGATCTCCACGTCACCGATGATGGTGGCGGTCGGGGCGATCCAGGCGGTGGTGTGGATACGCGGTCGCTTTCCCTGGAACGGGAGAATCAGCGGTCCGGTCATCTGCTGCTCAATTCTTTCCGAAGCATCTCCACCTGGCCGATCTCGGCGAACAGGATGCCCTGCATGCCAAGCTGCTCCGCGGCCTCGACATTCTCCCACCGGTCATCGATGAACACGGTGTCCGCCGCCTTGGCGCCCATCGCGTCCAGAGCGACGTGAAAAGCCTTCTCATCCGGCTTGACCACGCCGATGTCAGAGGAGAAGGTCACGGCGGAAAACTCGCGCAGCCACGGAAAATCCGCCCGCACCCGATCCGCCAGTCCCGCCGGGATATTCGACAGGAGACCGACGTGGCAGCCGGATCCGATCAAGCTGAGCACCAGATCCACCATATCCTGATCCGGCTCCAACCAGCTGGCCTCATCAGCCGCAACCGCCTCGGCGATATCGAAGTCCGGCAGGCCGGCACGCAGCCGGAGCTGCTGCCAGTAGTTGACGTCGCTGACCAGGCCGGCATCATAGGCGGGGCGGAGATCCCAGTAATGGGACCAGATTGATGCGTCACTGACCACCGCCCATTCGATCCGGCGTTTCGCCTCCTCCGACTGGGTGCGCATGAGCACCCCGTAGAGATCGAAGAGAAGACTGGTCATGACGGCCCTCCTTGGAGCAGGCAGGTGTTAAAGATATCCCCAGAGTACCTACGTCATGGCACACGATGGGACGGACAGCACATTTCTGGATGACGTTAAGGGGTTCTGCGGCACCACCGGCCTCACCGGCATACCTGCCCACCCCATAGACTCGGAGGTGATGATCGATTTTTCCGCCACCGCTGATATCGTCGCCCCGCAGCTGCTGGGGTGCACACTGACCCACGCCGGAGTCACCGTCCGGCTGACCGAGGTGGAGGCCTACCTCGGCGCCGAGGATCCCGCCGCCCACACCCACCGCGGGGTCACCGACCGGAACCGGGCGATGTTCGGGCCCGGCGGTCACATGTACATCTACCTGTCCTATGGCATCCACCGCGCAGGCAACATCGTCTGTGCGCCGGAAGGCGTGGGCCAGGGGTGCCTGCTGCGCGCCGGGGAGGTGATCGACGGTCTCGAGCTCGCCCAGGAGCGCCGCGGTGATGTTCCCTTCGCTCGCCTGGCCCAGGGGCCGGGCAACCTCGGCCAGGCGTTGAATTTCCAGCTCACGGACAACTTCTCCCCGGTCACCGGGCCGGATTTCCGGCTCTCCCCGCGGCCCGGAGAGCCCGAGTGGGTACGTGGTCCGCGGATCGGCATCTCCAAAAACGCCGACGCCCCCTTGCGCTTCTGGATCCCGGGCAACAAGACGGTGAGCGTGCGCCGCGGCCGGCCACGGGGCTGACGCACCCCATTACGCTCGCCCACATGACGACCGATACGCCGCACCCGGAAACCGCTCCCCAGGATTCCCCCGCCACCGCCCGTAAAACGGGTAATGAGGCAATCGTTGACGCTGCCGGCTACCCCCTCGACAGTGTCCTCGGCTGTTGACGGTGGAGCTCCTCGGACCTGCTGGACAATACGATGCGGGGACTGGTGGCCGAGTATCTGGTGGGGCTCGCGCTGGATTGTGTGGGCACCAGCGTCCGGCAGGAGTGGGACGCCTATGATCTCAAGACTGCGGACGGCATCAGGGTTGGGGTGAAATCATCCAGCCACCTGCAGAGCTGGCATCAGCACAGTCCCGCTGTCCTCCCCATGAGCGTTTATCCCTAGTTAAGTTAGATAGATGTCTTTGCGGACACGGAGTTGGCTTTCCGGCCAAAACTCGAAGCGGATCTGACCGGGTGAGAAGTCCCGACCATGAGGCACGCCCTAGATGATTGATTCCAGGGAGAGTCGCTGCTCATAAGACAAAGCGAGAGTGTTGAAGAATCGAAGTTGTGGACAACGATCTCAACACTCTCGCAACAGCACTGTACGTCGCCACCGACGACTACCT
>NZ_JBNILW010000006.1:0-202169 GCF_050107895.1 Corynebacterium halotolerans
CTGGTGTGTGCAGATGGTTGTGTAGGAACTTTCATCTTCACACCGGGGACCCCTATATGTTGTGGTGACCCGCTGAACCTGCCGTGGCCTCCTTCACCCCGCTACGCACTCCGAAACCGGAAGAGCCGGCAAACGCGCCGCCCTTGCCGCGCGCGTAGGCGACGATCGCGTCCGAGGCCACCTGCAGTCCGGTGTCGGTGGACATGTGCTCAGGGGAAATGAAACGTCCCGGGTAGGCCAGCCACACGGGGTAGGACTGCGCCGGGTCGTAGTCCTCCGGCAGCGAGATCACCACGTCGCGGGTGCCGTACCCCGGTACCGGGACCTCAAGCCGCTGGGTGGTGTCCGGGACGATCCTGGGATAGCCGGGGTAGTCGATCGGCTCCGCCTCGTGCGAGGACAACCCCGGCAGACTGGGCCCGGAGGAACCGGGGGAACCCGAGGACCCCGACACCGTCGCGGGCAAGGGGAAATCGGAGGACAGCGGGAACGCCGCAGCCGACGCGGAGGCTGCCGTGCCCAGGGTCAGTAGGCCGACGGATAAAACGGAGATGAGACGAATATGAGTCACTCCAGCATGTTCGGCGACTGATCTGGGGATTGCAAAACCCACTCGCTAAACTGGATCACCATGCACGAAAAGCGACCGTCGACCGCGCCCGATTTCCTCCTTTCCCGGGCACACGGATCGGTCCGTACCCAGGGGGCCAAGCGCACCTTCACCAACCCCTGGGACGCCGTCGACACGTTGCACCGTGGTGAGCTGGAGATGGTCGTCGGCGCTCTGCCGTTTGCCCGGGAGGACCCGGCGGCCCTGACCGTGCCGGAGACGATCATCCGGGAGGACGGTCCCCTGGAGCCGCACTCCTACTACCGGTTCGGACCGGGCAGCCGTCTCAACGCCCGTCTGCTGACGCTGGATCCTCCCCCGGAGGAGCACCTGGACCGGGTCAACGCCGCAATCGGGACGATCCGCAATTCCCGGCTGCAGAAGGTGGTGCTGGCCCGCGCCGTGGAGATCGGTTTCGAACCGGCCGTGGATCCGCTGTTGGTGGCCGCCCGGCTGATCGACAACTCCCGCAACCGGGACGGTTTCATCGCCGACCTGTCCCCCGCCGGTAACGAGTTCGCCGGTCGCATGCTGGTCGGTTCCTCCCCGGAGGTGCTGATCAAACGGCAGGGATCGACGGTGACCGCCTACCCCCTGGCAGGTTCCGCACCCCGGCACCCGGACCGGGACCGCGACGCCGTGATCGCCCAGGAGCTGCGCTCCTCCGCCAAGGACATCGAGGAGCACTTCTACGTGGTCGATCATCTCCGGGCCAGCCTGGCGCCACTGTGTTCGCGACTGGACATCCCCGCCCACCCGGAACTGACGCGCACCAACGAGATGTGGCATCTGGCCACTCCGATCACCGGGACGCTGCGCAACCCGAAGACCTCCGCCCTGGAACTCGCTCTGCGCGTGCACCCCACCCCGGCGATCTGCGGCACGCCCACCGACGCCGCGGAGGACGTGATCCGGCTCGCGGAATCGGACCGTGGTTTCTACGCTGGTGCCGTCGGCTGGTGCGATGCGGCCGGCGACGGTGAGTACATGGTGGCCATCCGTTGTGCGGAGGTGTCCGCGGATGGCACGACGGCACGGGCCTGGGCGGGCGGCGGCATCGTGGCCGACTCCGACGCCCAGCAGGAGTTCGACGAAACCACCGCGAAGCTGCAGACGATCATGCGCTCATTGGGGCTCTGACCGGGGGGAAAGAACGTCGTCCGGGAGCAGAGGGCTGCCCGGGGGTGATCGGCCGGGAACATCCGCGTTCGCCCCCAGCTCCCCCGTTCCACACGAAAAGCTGAAGAAACCCGCCACCCATCAGGTGTGGCGGGTTTCTTCGGACAGAACCGGGGACTCCCGGAGCCTGGACTAGCTCACCCGCGTGGCCACCAGGATCACGTCGGCCATGTGGTGGGCGCCGGCTCCCTCGGTGACGGTACGCGTGGCCTGCTCCAGTTTCTCCACCCGGAAGGCCTCGCCGAGATTCTCGGCCGCCCACCGGGGCAGGATGATGTCGGCGGTCTTCTCCGCGTCCTCATCCGGGAAGTCATGGTGGACCAGCAGCAGGGTGCCACCCACCCGCAGACTGCCCCGCAGCGCCGACAAGGTGTCCGCGCTGCGCGGCAGCTGACCGTAGGCGCAGGTGAGCAGGTTAAAGTCGGTGCCGGCGAAACCGGGGAAGCCGGCCACCTCGACCCGGGCCGGCAGGTCGGGTACCGCGGCGTCGATAAGCTCCTTGGCGCGTTGGACGGCGGTGGGCGCGTGGTCGATGCCGACCACGTCCCAGCCCTGCTGCGCGAGCCAGAGGACATCAGCACCCTCGCCGCAACCGATGTCGAGCGCCCGCCCCGGGGTCAGGTCCTGCAGCTCGCGGACCACCGACTCATTCGGGTTTCCCGACCAACGGTTGCCCTCCCCGGTGTAGAAGGCCTCGGCCTCCTGCGGGGTCTGGTGGTGGTGGTGTTCCTCGTGAGCCATGGTGTCCTCCGGCGTGTCTCAGGCGTTTTCGACCGGGTTGCCGAGCTTGCCGAGCCCCGGGACCTCGATCTCGATGTAGTCACCGTCCACCATGGCCTGGGTGCCGGCCGGAGAACCGGTGGCGATGACGTCGCCCGGCAGCAGGGTCATGGAGGCGGTGATGAACTCGATGATCTCGCCCATCTTCATGATCATCTGGTTGGAGTTGGAGTCCTGCAGCAGCTCCGTCTCGCCCTCGTGGGTCAGGCGGGCCATGATCTTCTGGTCGTCCAGGTCGAACTTGTCGAGGTCGGTCTCGATCCAGGGGCCGATCGGACCGAAGGTGTCGATGCCCTTGGCACGGGCCCACTGGCCGTCCGCGAACTGCAGGTCGCGGGAGGAGACGTCGTTGATGATGGTGAGGCCGCGCACGACGGACTTCCAGTCATCTGCCTTGACGTGCTTGCAGGGCTTGCCGATGACGACGGCCAGCTCACCCTCGAATTCAACCTTGGTGGCGAAGTCCGGGATCTTGATGGCGGCGCCGGGACCGACGACGGATGTCGGCGGCTTCAGGAACAGGGTCGGCGGCAGGGATTCCGCGGACTTCTTGAAGACCTCGGCGACGTGGTCCGCGTAGTTGCGCCCGATGGCGACAACCTTGCTGGGAAGCACCGGGGCCAGCAGCCTGACGTCGCTGAGCCGCCATTCACGGCCAGTGTACTCGGGTTCGGTGAAGGGGGTGTCCTTGATTTCCTTGGCGGTGAGCTGGGAGTGATCCTCGCCCTCACCCTCGATCGTGCAGAAACACATTCCCTCAGGGGTGGCAATTCGTCCAAAACGCATGCCTGCCATGATACAGCCCGCAGCGCCCCCGGTCGCGCTGAGGGGTTCCGATGACGAACGGGGGTTCACACTGCGAACTATGTGAACCCTCAACTTAACAACCTCTCCCCCATCCTAAACCTGCAGGCTCTTCAGCGACGCCCCGGGCGCGCGTGAGCTCATGGCCAGATACAGCTCCGCGCAGGCCAGCGCATCAGAAAGGGCCTTGTGGCTGCCGTAGCGCGGCAGCCCGTAGCGTTGCCGGACCCGGGCCAACCGGAGGTCCTCCCCCCGCGGATAGGTGGCCATCCGTTCCAGGTGCCGGCGCTCCAGTGCGAAGGTGTCCACCACCGGTGCCCGTAGCTCCGCCCCGAAATGACGGCGGCAGGCGTGCGAGAGGAAGTCCGCCTCCATCCCGGCGAAATGCGCCAGCAATGCCCGTCCCGACAGTGCCTGCAGCAGCTGGGCCAGTGCACTGGGGTGGTCGATGCCCGCGGCGATCTCGTCATCCGTCAGCTGGTGGATGACCGCCGAGGAACCGACGGTGAAGCCCACATTTCCCCGCAGGATCACGTATCCGGCCCCGGACAGGTCGATCGACCGTCCGTTGACCGGCACCCATCCGATGGAGACCAGCTGGTGCTGGCGCGGCTTCAGCCCAGTGGTCTCCACGTCCACCGCCAGCAGCGGCAGGTCCTCCACCGGGGTGTCCGGGCCGGGCGGCGGAACCCCGTAGAATTCGCGCAGCGGTCCGCGGGCCCGTGTGGCCGGGTGCCGACGGAACATCAGATGCTCCGGACCGGGTATTTCGTGGCCAGCGCCGTCTGCATCGACTTGATGATCTGGAAGGCATCCCGGAGATGCTCACGATCCATCTTCGACAGCTGCTTCGGATCAATCTGGTAGTCGGGCTGCTGCTTGCGGCGCAACTGCTCCGCCTGATGGCGGAAGGTGACCGAACGGAGGAACTCGAAGGCGTCGAGCAGGTCATGGGCGCCGCGCTGCGACACGCCCGTGCCGCCCGCCGCCAGCTGCAGTCTGCTGCGGGTCCCCAGCTCGGTGATGCCGTCGGCCAACGAAAACAGCCGCCCCATCTGGACGATGCCGGCCGTCCCGCCCTTCTTCACGTTGAGGGTGTTGGTGTAATCGCCGGAGCGCTCCACGACCAGACCCCGGAAGAACCCCAGGGGTGGTTCCCGGCGCGCGGCCAGCGAGGCCAGGTGGGCCTGCAGCCGGCGGGAGGCGGCGGCCATCGCCACCGCGGAGCGGTGCACCCGCTCCCCCAGCGCCAGCTCCCCGTGGATGGGGCGCAGGTCGAAGAAGGTCTGGGCGTGCAGCAGGGCGTCCGGTTCGGGTGCGGTGACCCAGATGTGGAAGGTCTGTTCCCAGGCGCTGACCGTCTTACGCCACTCCGGGTTCATGGCCATCATGTCTCCCGGGCACAGGATCTGTCCGGCCCGGGCCAGTCCCAGACAGACGAACTCGCTGAGTTCGGCGAAGTAGGCGCCGTGTTCGGAGTCGTCATAGGTGTCGTCCAGGATCAGTGCGTTGTCCTGGTCGGAGGCGAAGCCCATCTCGTGACGGCCCTGGGAACCGAGCACCACGAAGGCGTAGGGCACCGGGGATGGGCCGAGCTTCTCCTCGGCGAGGGTGAGCAGGCGGCGGGCCAGTGCATCAGCCACGATCGTCATCAGTCCGGCGGTCTCCTCCGGCGAGGCGCCGCGCTGGATGAACCGCACGCCGATCTCCGAGGCCTGGGTGAACGACCCCTCCAGTTCCGCGACGGACTCCTTCCGGGAGACGTCCGCGGTCAGGTAGATGGGGTCCTGGCCCATCAGTCGCATGATGTCTGCGGCGGTGACGATGCCGGTGACCATGCCGCCGTCGATGACGGGGAGGTGGTGGATGCGCAGCTCGGCCATCAGGAGCATCGCCTCGAAGGCCAGGGTTCCCGAGGAGACCGTGCGGGGGTGTCCGGTCATGATCTCCGCGACCGGGCGGGAGATGTCGAGTCCCTCCGCCACGACGCGGCCGCGCAGGTCCCGGTCGGTGACAATGCCCTCCAAGTGCGCGGGGGTGCCGATCAGCAGCGAGGACACCCGCAGCGAGTTCATGTGGCGGGCAGCTTCCTGGATGGCGGTGTGGCCGGGCAGGATCTCCGGCTCGGGGATCTTGAAGGCCCCCAGGCGGGTGCGCAGGACGGCCGCGGAGGAATCCTCCCGGAGTTCATCGGCCACGGTGCGGATCCGGCGGGACTGGCCGGAGAAGTACCGCTCGAGGTCGGGGTAGCGCTCGGCCAGGTCGAGGAAGTCCGCCCGTGGGAGGGACAGCAGGAGACTGTCCTCCACCGCGGTCATCGTGTAGCGGGAGACCGGGTCACCGGTCAGCGAGGAATAGCCGAAGGACCGGCCGGCGTCGCGGCGGTCCAGCAGGATCCCGTCTTCCCCGAGCACGTCGACGGCACCGGAACGGATGATCCGCAGCCGGTCATTGGTCTGCCCGTAGCGCAGGATCTCTTCCCCGCGGCGGGCATAGACCATGGTCATCTTCCCCGGCAGCACATCCAGTTCCTCCGCCGGCAACCGGGTGAAGGGTTCATTGTCCGCCAGGAAATCGCGGATCTCCTCGAGTTCTACCGACATGGTGTCGAGCTTATCGCCCGGCCGGTCCCGTCGGGGTCGCTTTGCGACGTCCCGGTAGTACCGCGGTGCGGGGTGCGTCCGGCGACGTGTGAACCCCGGCAGGTGTTCGGTTGAAGTTCAGCTGGCCTGCATCCGTTTTTAACGTGGCGTTCGAATGAGTCGGGCAACCTGGACCGAGTTCTCACGCCCGGAGACCGGGCGTCCTCATTTTCTGAAAAGGCAACCATGTCCCGCATCTGCTCACGTCTGAAGGTCAGCATGACAGCCGTGCTCGTAATTTCCTTGGCGGCTCCATCTGCAACGGCTCAGTCCGGTGTCCTGTCGTCTTCTGGCGGCACCTCAGGCTCCTCCCTGTCTTCCGCCGCCCAGGACCACCGCGGCCCGGAAGATCCAGAGATGGCCACCCCGATGACCAAGGAGGTGCTGTTCACCGAAGGCTTCGATGATGTGCCGAACCCGGCCAAGTTCACCCACGAGATGCCAGCCGGCTGGGAGTCGACGACGACCGGTGTCACTTCAGGCGAGGAGCGGTGGAACGGCTGGACGTTGGCGACCATCCGTGACTGGACCTGGGCGTCCGGCACGGACATGCGCCACTACTTCACCCGGGGACATGACCAGGTGGCCATCATCGATTCCCGGCAGCAGCGGCTCAACGGAACCGATGCCATGGCGGCTTCCCTGGGCACGCCTGACATCGACGTCTCCGGACGGGACCGGGTCATGCTCGAGTTCGACTCGAACTACCGGCAGGGCGGACCGGAACAGTATGCCGAGGTTTCCGTGTCCTTCGACGGTGTTTCCCAGGAAGTCCTACGCCTGGACGCGGACCGCCTCTCCTCGCATAAAGCGATCGAGCTGAACGTCCCGGAAGGCGCATCCACGATGACCGCCACCTTCACCTACTCCAATGGCAACGATGACTGGTTCTGGGCCGTGGACAACGTCGCGGTGACCTCCCCGCTCGGCGACGTGAGCGGGGAACCGCAAGCCGTCATCGACATCATCTCGGACATCCAGGGCGACATCCCCGACTACGAGGACGCCGTATCCCAACTGAACGCGCTCCCCGACCCGGCCGGCGCCCTCGTGATCAACGGTGATGAAGTGGACACCGGCGCCCGGGAACTGTGGGACGAATTCAACGCCGCCACCGCACGCACGCCGCACCGGTCCGGCACCACCATCCTGACAGCGGGGAACCACGAGCTGTACGGTCCAGAAGGATTCGAAACCTACAATGACCGCTTCCTTGAGTATTCCGGGCAGGACAACGCGTGGAGCGAGACAGTGATCGACGGGGTCCCGTTGCTCACCATCAATTCGGAGTACTACTCGGATGTGGACCGGGGCGGCAAGGAACCGTTCGTGAGACTTTCCCGGGAACAGCTGGACTGGTTGGATTCCCGCCTGGCCCACTGGGAGACCGAGGGCACGCCCGCCCTGGTGTTCACCCACTACGTGCTGCCGCAGACCGTCTCCATGTCGCACAGTGCCTGGTACCAGAACGACTTCGAGGACCTCGCCGCACTGTCGGAGGTGCTGAACAAATACAACAACATCATCATGTTCACGGGCCATTCCCATGCGTCGATCCTGCACCAGAACGACTGGTGGGGCATGCGTCGCTACGACGGCACCGGCGCTGCCGGACGGCAGGGCTTCCCGGTGGTCAACACCGGTGCCATCCTCAACGCCTACCTGCCGGACGGCGATCATGACGAGGCCATCCTGGATGGCGCCGCCAGCTCCGGCCTGCGCGCCAAGGTCTATTCCGATCGCGTGCGGGTGGAGGCCTGGGATTTCGTCACCGGCGAAATCGTCAAGGTCCAGGACTTCCCCCGCGCGCTCTAGGCCACATCATTAGGCCCCGGCTGACGCATGCATCCAACCGGGGACTGTGTGGTGCGGAACTACCGCAGGGCAGCGGCGATGCGGTCGCCGACCTCGGTGGTCTTCACCGGGGCGTCGCCACGTGCGGCGACGTCAGCGGCCACGGCCTCCTCGATGCGGGCCGCGTTGGCCTCGTCCCCGACGTGACGCAGCAGCAGCGCGGCGGAGAGGATGGCGGCGGTCGGATCGGCGATGCCCTGGCCGGCGATGTCCGGGGCGGAGCCGTGGACGGGCTCGAACATGGACGGGTTGGTGCGGGTGGCGTCGATGTTGCCGGACGCCGCCAGGCCGATGCCGCCGGTGACGGCGCCGGCGAGGTCGGTGAGGATGTCGCCGAAGAGGTTGTCGGTGACGATGACGTCATAGCGGCCCGGATCGGTGACCATGTAGATGGTCGCGGCATCGATGTGGTTGTACTCCACGGTGACCTCCGGGAATTCGGTGGCCACCTCGTCCACGGTGCGCTGCCACAGACCACCGGCGTTGACCAGGACGTTGGTCTTGTGGACCAGGGTCAGGTGCTTGCGGCGGGACTGGGCGCGGGCGAAGGCGTCACGGACCACGCGCTCGACGCCGTAGCGGGTGTTCTGGGAGACCTCGGAGGCGACCTCGTGGGGGGTGCCCACGCGCAGGCCACCGCCGTTGCCGGCGTAGAGTCCCTCGGTTCCCTCGCGGACGACGACGAAATCGATCTCGCCGGGATCGGCGAGCGGGCTGGTGGCCGTGGGGTACAGCTTGGACGGGCGCAGGTTGACGTGGTGGTCGAGGGCGAAACGCAGCTTCAGCAGCAGACCCCGCTCGAGGATTCCGGGCGGCACCTCACCCGGGGCACCGATGGCGCCCAGCAGAATGACGTCGAACTCCTTGAGGGCGGCCAGGTCCTCATCGGTGAGGATGTCGCCGGTGCGCAGGTAACGCTGGGCACCGAGATCGAGCTCGGTGGCCTCGATGTCATCGCGGACGGTCTGCAGGACCTTGAGGGCCTCTGCCGTGACCTCGGGACCGATACCGTCGCCGCCGATAACTCCAAGTTTCATGTTGCGGGATTCCTTTCTCACCAGGTGAACTTTCCCTGAGTTTAGCAGCTGACCGCGTCCCCCATCAGCGATCACCCCGGTGCACCTTGGCCCCGGGGTACGTTCCTCGCGGGAGAAGTCCGCGGGGGTCTGCCCCGGAACGGGCTGCCTGGAGGATCAGCTGGAGCAGTTCCGGGGTGACGGGACGCGGATTCGTCGTCGGCACCTCTGCCTGGATCGCCGGGACCAGGACGTCAAGATGTTCCCCGGAGACACCGAGTTCGGCCAGCGACCAGGGTCCGGAAAGGGGCTCCCGCAGGGCCAGCAGATGCTCCACCGTCGCGGCCGCCGGATTCCGGTCCACCTGGTCCGGCCCGGCGCCGAGGGCCCGGGCGATCCGGCGGGCCGCCCCGGGGTCCGCCGGGGTGTTGACGGCGGCCACGTACGGCAGGATGAGGGCGTGGGTACGGGCATGGGGTAACCCGCACATGCCGCCGAGCACGTGGACGATCTCGTGGTGCAGAGCCTTGCCGACGCCGGCGTAGGCCGTGGCCGCGAGATAACCGCCGTAGAGACCCAGTTCGCGTCCCCGCGACTGCCCGCTGGCCAGAAGCGGGACACCGCGGGCCAACGCCTGCAGTCCCTCCATCGCCAGTGCCTGGCTGATGGGACTGACGGAATTCGCCCACATCGTGTCGACGCAGTGGGCCACGGCGTTGAGCGCGGACAACCCAGCCAGTTCGGTGGGCAGGGTGGCGAGCAGGTCGGGGTCGTAGATGACGGTGGTCGGCAGCGCACGGTCGCTGAGCCGCACCTCCTTGAAACCCGCCACGGTCATCCCCCAGACACTGGTGGCCTCCGAACCGGAGTAGGTGGTCGGGACCGCGATGACCGGGAGGCCGTCGGCCACCGCCACTGCCTTGGCCAGCCCGACAGCGGAACCGCCGCCGATGCTGACCAGCAGGTCCGCACCACACCTGGCCGCGGTGAGCCGGGTGGCCTCCACCTCCTCCGCCGGGACATGTTGGATGACACCGTCGGTGCGGGCCACGAGGGGCAGTCCGGCGGTCAGTGCCGTGGCAGACTCGTGGGCGCTGCCGGTGGCGATGAGCAGGATCCGGGTGGCACCGAGCCGGGCCACTTCGACCGCGAGGTGGTCCCGCGCCCCGCCAGCACCGAAACAGACTTTCTGGGGGCGGGAGCGGTGCGTGAAGGACAGTGGCATGGCCGGGTGCTTTCCGTGGTTTTACCGGGCGTTGAGCCAGTCCAGGACAGGCTGGACCGTGTCAGCGGAATTGGATTCATTCATCAGTGCATGGCCGTTGCCGTCGATGCCGTGGTCCGGAAGATGTACCCGGGTGGCGTCGGCTCCACCGTGGTTGAGGAAAGTGACGATGTCGTCCGCGAAATCGGCGAACATGGATGCGCCACCGGTGACCAGTAGCACCTCCTTGCCCGCCAGTCCCGGCATTCGACGGGTCTCCGGCCGAGCTTGTTCGACGGCCACCGGGGAATCCAGTGGTGGTTCATAGGTGACCGGCGCGGCGGTCAGCCCCCAGTCGAGACGCCCGATGCCGGGAAATTCCACGAAGGCGGGTCCCATCGGTTCCACCGCGATGATGGCGGTGACCAGGTCCGGACGGCGGTCCGCCACCACCCAACCGACGGGTCCGCCGGCCGAGTGGGTGAGCAGGATGGCTGGCCCGATCTGGTCGAGGAGAGTGGCGATGCGGGTGGCGTCGAGGTCCTGGGAGTAACCGAGATCAGCCGGAAGCGGCCCGAATCCCGCAGTGAGCTGGTCGAACTCCGGGTCCCCCGGGTCCCTCCCCCAGACCCAGGCGGTCTGCTCAGCGGCCCGCTCCGGTGGAGCGAACAGTCCCTGAGCCGCGGGATAGGTGAAGGGTGGCCCCATGGGACCGACCACTTCCGGGTGATAGGGCGAACGGCCGTGCCCGGCGCGGTCGATGACGTAGACGGGGTAGCCCTGCTCGACCAGGTGGTGGGCCCAGCCCGGTCGGCCGTCGACAGTGGTCAACCAGTCGGTGCCCTGTCCTCCCCCGCCGTGGATCAGCACCAGCGGTGGCCTGGTGGTCTCCGGGTCCTTCACCTCCCATTCCACATAGAGCGGAGCGCGCTGGGCGGGGCCGGAACCGGTGTCCACCACCTCGCCGGGTAGCCAGAATCGGCCACGGCGGCTGGTCACCGCCGGAACTCCGGTGTCGCGGTGGGGCGCCTGCTGGTTGGTCATTTCGCCTCTTTCGGTACAGTGCTGTTCTCGGACAACTGGTGCCAGGAGCGGTTCCAGTAGACGAGTGGGGTCCGTTCTTCCCCGGGCCGGCAGCGAGACTCCACGATTTCGACGGCCGCGAGGATGGAACCGTTGATGTCGAGCACTCCGGTGATCCTGCCGCGCAGCCAGACCCCGGCGTCGAGCAGGTACGGTTCCCCGGTGGGCAGACGACCCCACTTCGTGGTGTCCGCGAAGCGGTCGACCCCACTGGTGGCGAACAGCTGGGCGAGCTCCAGCTGATCGGCGCTGAGCAGATGGATGACCACGTGTTCTGCGGCGCGGATGCGGGGCGCGGAGGTGGAGGCGGCGGACAGGGAGAATGCGACGGCCGGTGGATCGACGGACACGGAGCTGACGCTCGTGGCGGTCAGCCCCACGGGGCCGTCGCCGGGGTCGGCGGTGACCACGGCCACGCCCGCCGGGTGGCTGCGGAAAGCGTCCTTGAGATGCCGGGCGATCTCCTCCGGAGTGGTCGCGGACGGGTCGGCGCGGTTGATTGCTGCGGTCATCGGTGATTCCTCCTGTTTCTCGGATCCTTCATGACTGCTACTTGCCGGGCTCGATCAGCGTGATGAACGCCCAGAAGGCTTCCGGGGCGAGGCCGGCCAGGTACTTGCCGCAGGCCTGCATGACCACGGGGCCGCTCGTGATGTGACCGGTGCCCACGTTCAGGTCCCGGAACAGCTGCTGCAGCCTGCCGCGGCGGGCCATGGCGGTGGCGGACCAGAGGTGGGCGATGTTGCCCACTTCGTGGGCGGTCCAGGTGGTGTTGTTGAGCATGAGACGGGTGAGCGTCTCCTGCTGGGTGTCCAGCAGGTCACCGGCGTCGATGGTGGCTTCGTTGTCGGCCCAGACCTCCATGACCCAGGCCCGGGCGGAGCGCAGCTGCGCCTCGGCGCGGGCGTACTCGGCGTGGAAGTGATCCGTGTCCACGGCGGCCCCCGGGGCGCCGTGCTTCTTCTGGGCGAGTGTCTTCATCTCGTCAAGTACGCGGCGGCCGATGCCGAGGGCCCAGCCGGTGTGGCAGATGCCTGACATGTTGGCCAGGCCCAGCCGGTAGACGGCGCCGCCGGCCAGGGGCGCGGTGGTCGTGGGCTCATACACGTAGGCCTCCGGGACGAAGAGGTCTTCGACGGTGTAGTCGATGCTTCCGGTGGCACGCAGGCCCATCACGTCCCAGTTGTCGATGAGGGTGGCCTGTTCCTTCGGATGGGTGACCACGATGTGGCGGTCATTCTCCGCGTCATAGGCGGCGGAGTGGATGTGGGTGGCCAGCTGCATGCCGGAACCGAAGCCCCAGCGTCCGGTCACCCGGTAGCCGCCGTCCACGCGGACCGCGGCGCCCTCGCGGGTGCCCTGCCCGGCCACCAGCGGGTAGTTGCCGTCGGCGAAGAGCTCGTTCTGGGTCTCTTCCGGGAGGTAGGCGGCGGTGGTGCCGGTGATCATCTGCAGCGCCATGAGCACCCACCCGGTGGAGGGGTCGGCGTAGGAGACCTTCTCCAGCACCTCGATCGTCTGCCGGGGAGTCAGCTCGTAGCCGCCGAGTGCTTCCGGGATTCCGATGCGGAACACGCCCGTCTCGTGCAGCGCCTGGACCACGTCGTCGGTGAGTGCACGTTGGGCCTCGTTCTGTTCGCCGCTTTCGTCGAGCAGCGGGAGGATGGTGTCGATGCGTTCCATGAGGGCGTCGAATTCCGGGCCCGGGTTGAGGCGGACGTCCTGGTGGGTGGTGGGGATGGTGGCGGTCATGGTTCGGCTCTCCTTGAGTGGGATGGTGCGGTTAACCGGCGTCGGGGACGGGGCTGAGCGTGGTCAGCAGTTCCCGCATGCGGTCGACCGCATCGTCGTTGATGTGGTGTTCGGGGTCGTCGTAGACGGTCAGCGCAACCTGTGCGCCGGCGGCGGACAGGGCGTCGGCGGTGTCCTCGGTGCGTTGCAGCGGGACCCACTCGTCTTCGCGGGCGGTGAGCACCGCCGTCGGGGTGTGCGGGAACTGTGGTTGCGCCGCGAAGTGGCGGGGTTCCGGCCCGAGGTAGCCGCCGGTGTGCAGGATGATGCCGGCCACCCGGGGACGGTGGGTCAGCAGATGCTCTGCCAGCAGGCAGGCGCCCTGTGAGAAGCCGAGGGCGACCACGGGAACATCGGCATGGTCCAGGAGGGTGGCCAACTGCTCCCCCACGGTCTGCAACGAGGAATCCAACGCCGGTTGGTTCGCCGCGGGATCGGCGAGGAAGCCGGTCGGGTACCAGGTGCCGCCGGGAGCGGCGGGGATGATCCACCGGATCCGGTCCAGGTCTCCGACCCGGTCAGCGAGCCCCCGGATGAATTCCGGCGACTGGCCCCGTCCGTGGACGCCGTAGACGATCAGCGCGGCGTCATCGGCGGCTGCTCCGTATGCCTCCGGCTGTGGGGTGGGCATTATTTTCCGTCGGTCTCGTCGATCGCGGCGTCGGTGGTGATGGTCTCCAACTGGTTCATGATCGAATCGCGCTCCGACTCGAACTGCGGTGGCAACATGAACCGTGAGCCGAGCTCCTCCGGGGACTCGTCGCAGTCCCAGCCACCGTCGGCGTGGGTGACGGCCAGTTCGAAGAGTGCTCCGCCGGGCGAGCGGACGTAGTGGGACTTGAAGTAGGTGCGGTCCTTCAGTTCCGAGATGTCGGTGTAGCCGGCGCCCTCGATGTCGAACTTCACCTGCTCCTGGTTCTCCAGGGTGTCCAGGTTCCACGCGAAGTGGTGGTAGGTGCCCGCGCCGTAGCGCCAGGTGCCCTGCGGATCGGTGCGGTTGCCGGTCAGTTCCACCCAGTTGCCGTGGGAGTCGCTGCCGATCCGGAAGCGGGCACGGTCGCCCTCTTCGGTGATCTCCCCCTGTGAGAAGAACGCCTCGTTTCCGAAGTCGACCATCCGGTCCTGGTCGAAGACGTGCATGCCCACTCCGTGGATGCCGTGGACCGCAGCTTCCGGGGTCACCCCGTTTCCGGTGTGCCCGACCCGGGGGTCCCCCTCCGTGCCCACCAGCTGGTACTCGATGCCACTGGGGTGGGTGAACGCCACGCGGCGTTCGCCGAAGACCTCCAGCTGCTGAGCCTGGACGTTGTGGTCAGCCAGGCGTTTCGCCCAGAAATCAAGGGACCCGGCGGGCACGGCGAGCAGCACCTCGCGGGCCTGGTTGGTGCCCCGCTGGCCGTACAGCCCGGCCTGGGCCCAGGGGAAGGTGGTGATGACGCTGGACGGGTCGCCGTTCGCGTTCGAGTAGTACAGGTGGTACACCGGTGTCGCACCGTCATAGAGGACCGTCTTCTTGATGAACCGCATCCCGAGCACACGGGTGTGGAAATCCACGTCCTCCTGGGCGCCGGCGACGGACAGGGTGACGTGGTGTGAGCCAAGCAGGTAGGTCATGGTGCTCTTCTCCTTCTGTGGGGCCGGTCTGCCGGCCGTGCTGTGAACCTGACCACACTCTATGGCACCATTTTTGTGCCGCATATCACTGGAGTGCATACCGATCTCACTTCCGCGCACAGTGATTCATCACACTTTCATGTTTCATTGTGTCGTGCGTTGCACTACGTTTCCCCGCTGCGTACATTGAGGGAAATCACCTCCGGACCATTTTGAACTGCCCGGCGGCGCCCCGCCGCGCTCAGGAGCACCGGTCCCGCAGAAGGGAGTTGCGAGTGGCACTGAATCCGCGAATTTCCGGCGGACCCGACGTAGGCACCGCGGTTCCCGGGACACGGCAGGCCCTGGACCGGCAGAGCTGGCAGCAGTTGGTCCAGCAGACCGTCCTGCCGTTCGGGATCGACGTGCCCCCGGGGACCGAATTCAGCGGTCGCATCAACGCCACCGGCCTGTTGGACGCCAGCATCTTCGAGATGACCAGCGGGATCCACGGCGGAGAACGGACCGCAGCGGACGTGGACCTGCTGCCGGAGGCGCAGGTGATCCTCAGTGTCCAGCTGTCCGGGTACTTCCGGCTGATGCAGGCCGACCGGAACACCACGATCCGCCCGGGGCAGTTCATCATGTACACCTCAGACGTCCCGGTTCAGATCGAGGGCTCCCGGAACTACCGCTCCATCGGCGTGAAGATCCCGCTGGCGAGATTCCGCGACCCGGCGGATACCCTGCACCAGCTGAGTGCGACCGCCCTCGACGCCAACCGGGGTCTCGCCCCGGCGGTATGGACCTTCATCGAACGCCTGTTAGTAGGCGCAGCCGCCCTCACCCGGGACTCTCGTACGGGCGTGTCACACCACGTCATCGGGATGGTCGAGCAGATGTTGCGGGAGCAGGCGCCGCATCCGGAACCGGTGGAGGAGACGGCGGCCACCCTCCGGGAAAACTGCCTGCGCTATATTGAGCTGCACCTGCGGGATCCCGATCTGTCCCCCGACAAGATCGCAGCGGCCGCATTCATCTCCACCCGCTACCTCCATCAGCTGTTCAGTGGCGCCGGCCCCACCGTTTCCCGGTACGTGCGGCAACGGCGCCTCGAAAGGGTCCGGACGGACCTCACCGACCCCCAGTTGGCCCGGGTCCCGATCGAACAGATCCTCCAGCGCTGGGGCGTGCAGAATGTCTCCTACTTCGGGCAGGTATTCAAGAAGGTCGAGGGCTGCACGCCGGCGGAGTACCGCCGTCGGGCCCTGGGCTGACCGCCTTCCGCGGGGCGTCGCAACCCGGGCGGCCAGATGACAAAACCGCCCCGTCGCAGCCTGCGACGGGGCGGTTGCGGAGCACCTGCTGCTAGTCCAGGTCCAACTGGATGACGTTACCGTTCAGTTCGGTGGCGATCTCGTCAACGACCGCCTCCGGAACCTCGGACTCGACACGCAGGATCAGGACGGCGCCATCCCCCTTGGCGGCCTGGGTCATGGCGGCGGCCTCGATGTTGATGCCGGCCTCGCCCAGCTTGGACCCGACCTTGCCCAGGGCACCCGGGGCATCGGTGTAACGCAGGAAGAGGTTGCGGCCCTCCGCGCGGAGATCGACGCCGCGGCCGTTGATGCGCACGAACTTCTCCACGCGCTCCAGGCCGGTCAGGGCGCCGACCACGCTGGCCTTCCGGCCGGAGGCGGAGATGGCGGTGACCTCCAGGACGCTGCGGTGGCTGATGGACTCGCTGGCGGTGTCCACCAGGAAGTTCAGGCCACGCTCCTCGGCGATGCGCGGAGCGTTGACGAAGGTGACCGACTCCTCGATGATGCCGGAGAACAGACCACGGACGGCGGACAGGCCGAGAGCGGAGACGTCCTCGGTGGACAGCTCGCCGCGGGCGACGACCTCGAGGGTGTTCGGGGCCTCCTCGAGCAGCTTGCCGGCCAGCAGGCCGAGCTTGCGGGACAGATCCAGCCAGACGGCGACCTCCTCACCCACGCGGCCGCCGGAGACGTTCACGGCGTCGGGGACGAACTCGCCGGCCAGGGCCTTGAGGACGGAATCGGCGACGTCGGTGCCCGCCCGGTCCTGGGCCTCGACAGTGGAGGCGCCCAGGTGCGGGGTGACCACGACCTCCGGACGCTGGAACAGCGGGGAATCGGTGCAGGGCTCGGTGGCGTAGACGTCGAAACCGGCACCCCGGATGTGGCCGGAATCGATGGCGTCGGCCAGGGCCTGCTCATCCACCAGACCGCCGCGGGCGGCGTTGATGATGATCTGCCCCTTCTTGGACTTGGCCAGCAGCTCGGCGTCGAACATGCCGGCGGTTTCCTTGGTCTTCGGCAGGTGGATGGTCACGAAGTCGGAGCGGCTCATCAGCTCGTCCAGCTCGACCAGCTCCACGTTCAGCTGCGCGGCGCGGGCCGGGTTGGCGTAGGGGTCGTAGGCGATGATGGTCGTCTCGAAGGCGGCGAGCCGCTGTGCGAAAAGCTGACCGATGTGGCCGAAGCCCACGATGCCGATGGTCTTGTCGAAGATCTCCACGCCCTTGAAGGAGGAACGCTTCCACTCCCCCTCGCGCAGGGTGGCGTCCGCCGCCGGGATCTGACGGGCGGTGGACAGCAGCAGCGAGATGGCGTGCTCACAGGCGGAGTGGATGTTGGAGGTCGGCGCGTTGGCGACCATGACACCCTGCTCGGTGGCGGCGTCGATGTCGACGTTGTCCAGACCGACGCCGGCACGGCCCACGATCTTCAGGTTCTTCGCGGCATCCAGCACGTCCTTGTCGACGGTGGTGGCGGAGCGGACGAGCAGAGCGTCGGCGTCGGCGACGGCCTCGAGGAGCTCCGGGCGGTTCGGGCCATCGACCCAGCGCACCTCCACGGCGTCTCCCAGGGCGTCCACGGTGGACTGCGCGAGCTTATCGGCGATGAGAACTACGGGACGGCTCACAGGTGAGATCTCCTGACATTTGGTGAAGTTCGGCCCCCGGGCGGCACGACCGCGTCGCTACCGGGGCTGGCCCACGCCGGCACACAGTGGCGTGCGACAGAAGCTGAGCTTACCCTATCGCTCTACAGGTATGCACAGAGAGGCGCGCCCTGACACCCCCGGAATGTGTCACTGATAGGACACGAACCACGGCCGCGGGGAAACCTCCTCGTAGGTCTGCTGCGGGGTGAAGGTCGGGAAGTCCTCGTCATAGAAGTTCTTCCAGGCCATGAACCACTCGTTGTGGTCCAGTCCCTCCTTCATCACGTTCCAGGTGTCGAACTTCTGCCCCGGCTCACCGTGGCCGTCGGCGTGCAGCACGTGGGCCAGCTCCGGGTGGGAGGTGTCGATCTGCTCGCGGTCGCGCAGCATCTGCAGCTGGAACTGGTGCAGGACGAAGGCCTTCTGCGGCAGCTCATTCTCCCGGGTGAGATCCGCGAGCCAGGTGGCCACTTCATTGACCTCCGCGGCCTCCGCATGCCCGACCCGCTGCATCGGCTGCTCGCCCGGGTGCAGGTTCCACTCGGGATCCAGCGCCAGACCGACGTTGGGGTGCTTGAGGAGCTCCTCGTAGAGCTTGGCCTGCTCCAGGAAGGACGCCTGCCCGGACTGCAGATCCAGAACGGCATAACCGCCGGCATCCACGATGGCATCGACGTAGGGGCGGATCTCTTCCACGGTGAACTCATTGGAGTAGTCGCCGTCCTCGCCCGAGAACTCGGAGGCCACGGTGGCGATCACCTCGAAAGCGGGGATCACCGGCTCGTCCGAGTACTGCTGGTACTCGTCGACCATCTGCTGCACGCGGGCCACCGCCTCCGCGGGCGGCTGCTCCCCCATCGCGCCGAGGGCCGGACCGGTGTAGTGGCCGTACAACGCCACCATCCGACGACCCGGGAACACCAGACCACCACCGCCCGGCAGCTCAGTGGTCACCGTCTCCCCCAGCTGGATCTTCTCCACCAGTTCCTCTGCGGTGCCGAACTGTTCCCCGAGTGCGATGAGCGGCTGATCAGCCAGACCGGCCACCATCTCCATCGTCTCGGCGTTCAGCCGCGGGTCAGGGAAGGACATGAACCGGACCTCGCCGCCGTAGGAACGGACATTGGCGACGTCGATCGTGGAGCTCTCCGGGCTGGCGACGATGACGGGGGACGCGTCGGCGTCGCGACGCGATCCCGCGGGCAGCGCCGGCAGCTTCTCGGCGTCCTCCTCCCGGCTGACCGGGAACTCCTCCCACGCGGCGGTGAGCAGCGTGTTGCTGTCCGGGTCCAACGCGGCGGTGGCCTCCGCCATCTCCGCCGGCGACGTGACCTCCTGCTCCGTGAACTGCTTGGCGGTGATCTCGCCCAGCCCCTCCATCGAGCCGTCGTCGGCGAAGATCTCCGCCCCCTCGATGTCCGGCAGATCGACCTCGCCGACCGTCAGGATCCGGGTCGCGCCCAGCCGCTCGGCCTCGGCGACGATCGCGTCCCGCTGCTCGGGCACGAAGCGCAGCATCGGGGCGTGGGTGACCACCCCGATCGACGCTGCGCGCAACTGGGCCGCGTCCGAGGGGCCGGCGACGATCAGGGTCTCCGAGGACGGGAAGAAGAGCTCGCTGGAGGCGATGCCGGCCTCGTCCGGGATCACCTGTGGGGCCTGACCGAACTCCTCGGCGACGTTGCGCCCCCGGTTGGCTGCCCGCGCCTGGGCGTAGATGCCCTGCTCCTCGGCCTCGGCACCGGTGGTGGCACCGCTCACCGTCGAGGAATCCGAGGAACCCTGATCTTCATTCGAGCAGGCGACGAGCAGGGTTGTGCCCAGTACCACCGCACCCATGAGTGCGGTCAGCCGACGGACACGGGACGGGGAATGTTGCACAGGAATACCTCTCCGATTCGTGGGGCGATCGAGTTCACTACGAACGCATCAGTCCTACTTTATGCCACGAAAGGGCCCGGTTCCCCCTCCCCCGCGGAAAGAATGGCCGCAGCGACGCCACGGCGCCCCGCGTGCCGGGACACAATTCCGGACTGACGGGAGCTGTCCGGGGAAGCTAGTGCCGCCCCGGCGGCTCCGCGATGCACCCGGTCTCGTGTTCACTGTGGGCGGGGTGCTCCAGCTGGACGGTGGAGTGGCCGATGCCGTGGCGCGCGAACACGGCGTCGGCGGCGTCGAGCACGCCGCAGTTGCGGCCCTCCAACGCAGCGGGATGGACCACCACGTGCACGGTGGCGAGCATGTCATTGCCGTCCAGGCTCCACACATGCAGGTCGTGGACGGCCTCGACCTCGTCCAGGTCGGTGAGCTCCGCCGCGATCCGGTCCGTGTCGACGCCGCGGGGGACCCGCTCCAGGAGCACTCCGACGGCGTCGCGGAGCAGCTGCAACGAACGCGGGAGGATGATCGCGGCGATGAGGAGCGAGGCGATGGTGTCCGCGAACTCCCACCCGGTGTAACGGATCACGAGGCCCGCGATGATCACCGCGACGGAGGCGAGCATGTCACTGAGCACGTGCAGGAAGGCACCGCGCATGTTCAGGTTGCCGTGCTGGTGGCGCATGAGCACCAGGGCGGAGATGCCGTTGGCCACGAAGCCGATGCCCGCGACGAGCAGCATGAGCCCCGTGTTGATCTCCGCACCCCTGCCCAGCCGGGAGATCGCCTGGATGACGATGCCGACCGAGATCACCGAGACCACGGTGGCGTTGATCATCGCCGCGAAGACCTCCACCCGGCGATAGCCGTAGGTGGCCGAGGCCGAGGCGGCTTTCCGGCCGATGAGCATGGCCACCAGGGCGATGATGAGGCCCGTGGAGTCCGAGAGCATGTGCATGGCGTCCGCCAACAGCGCCATCGACCCCGACACCAGCCCGCCGATGAGCTCCGCGAAGAAGATCACGGAGGTCAGGATGATCACCAGGACGAGAGCCCGCAGCGACTGCGGCACATGACTGTGGTCGTGGTCGTGACTGTGCCCCTGCGCCGGTTCCTGGTGGCCGGCGCCGTATCCGGGATCTTCCCCCTCGTGACGTGAGTCCTTCATGCCCGCAGCTTAGCCCAGCCTGACCCTTATTGAAAGCCTTTTGAAAATCTGTTGCGGGTGAGGTCGGTGGTGCGGTTTGTGCCGTGATCGTGACTGACTGTTAACCAGGAATTAGTACACGTGTTCGAATAGATGGATTAGGATGGGTGCCACACCGAGGACAGACACGGGGGTGAACCGAGGTGCGCAGCATTCATGAACACGTCAGGGCCATTGAGCACCATGCGTCGGCGGTCGCCGACGCCGTCGCTGAGCCCGATGCCGCTCTCTTCACCGTGAACGCGGACGTGATCCCGGCCCTGGAGCGGGCCTTCAACCTCAAATCCGGTATCGATGCCGCTCTGGCCTATGCCGCCGACCGGGCGCGCGCCGGAGACCGGGTCGGCTCCTCCCGCACCGTGGACTACCTCATGAGGGAACTCGACCTGTCCTATCCGGAGGCGATGAACCGGCTGCGCCTCGGCCACCAGAACCACGGGGAGATCATCGACCCGTCCCCCGTCCCACCACCGGAGCCGGAGCCAGAGGATGAGGGCCGGAGTGAGGAGGAGCAGCGCCGCGCGGCGGAAGAACGTCGCCGCCTGGAGGAGGAGCGGCGCAGGCGGGCTGAGGAGCATCAGCGGCGGCAGGAAGCCCAACGGGAGAAGGCCCGGGAGCAGGCCCGGAAATCCCGGCTGAGTCAGGAGAAGCTCCGCGTCATCGAACGCGAGCTGGACAACCTCAACGGGGATGCCAAGCACAGTCACAATGACCTCTACGTCCGGGCAGTCACCGAGGCGGGCAAACGCACGCCCGAGGATCTTCGGGACTGGGTCCGCACCCAGGTGGTCAAGGCGAACCGTGCGAGCACCGACCCGCACGCCGCGTTCAAGCGGCGCCGACTGACCATCGGGCGCCAGGACAGCCACGGCGGGGCCGAGTTCCACGGCTACGCGCCAGCGGACACGCTGGCGCTGCTGGAGGCCGCGCTTTCTCCCGCGAGGACGTCCGGCCACCTGGTTGACGACCCCGGCCACAAGGACACCCGCACCATGGCCCAGCGCCGGCTCGACGGGCTATCGGTGATCCTGCACAACCACAGTGCCGAGCGACTCAAGAGCACCGGTGTGGCCACCGTGGTGGTGAGCATCTCCGCCAAAGATATCGAGGACATGACCAACCCCGAGGCGGACCACCGCTATCCGACGAATACCCGGGCCATGATGACACCCGCTGACATCCTGCGACTGGGCGCCACCAAGTACAACTACGTGGTCGTCCACCATCCGAAGAGCGGTGATCCCCTGCACATCGGCCGCACGGAGCGCCTGGCCACCGTGGAGCAGCGCTTGGCGCTGCTCGCGTCCCACCTGGTGTGCACGAACCCGGACTGCACCGAGCCTTTCTGCAACTGCGAAATCCACCACATTGAACCCTATGGGCAGGGAGGTGAAACGGATATCTTCAATCTCGCGGCCGTGTGCATCCGTCATCACTCCGATAACCGCGACCAGCGGGACGGCCAGGGCGCCCGCGGCCACGTCGCCCGTGACCCGGACAGCGGCAGGGTGGGCTACCAGCCTCCACCCCGACCCGGTAATCCGCACCCTGCGGTGGAAGTCAACAACACGGAGCGGCAGGAACACTCCGGTGGAGCAAAGATCCGGAAACAACAGTGGCCGGGCGAGGGGCCGGAGACGCCGGATGGCGATCCCACGACGACCACGCGGGGCGAAGAAGAGACAGTGGAAAAGCCCCAGGACGGCCCTCCCCGGTACCCGAACCGCGGGAGACCTGTGCCCGAAGCCGGTACCGCCGCAGCCGACCAGGGAACACGTGCCTCCGGGGAGTCACCGCCGGCCCCTCCGGGGGCTGGGGCTACCCGGCACGAGTCTTCGCCTCCGCCCCACACAGCTCCGCCACCCGCACGGCCGGGTGGGCAGCATTCCTTCAACGAAACCCCGCCCGCTCAGCCACCCCTGTTCCCATTCGATGGCGCCGGCTGAACCCGCACTGTTTGAAGTCTCACAGGCCGAAAACGACCACTGAGCGCGCTCCACCCGCAAGTCCCATCTCACAGCGGGGTCGCTCGTGTTGCTGAAGGGGGCGACAGGGGCTGAGGCTCGCGTAGCAATGCACCCCGGAGGCGGCACTGACCTGGTCGGCCGAGCGGGCAGGCCTCGGCGAAGGAAGCGAAGGGAAAGTCGGCTTCCGCCATCCGAGCACCTTCGACCGCTGCCGAGCCGGTAGCCCCCGCTCCAATAATCGGAATGACTGAAGCGCCGGGAGCCGCCCAACCGAGTGTCATGAACAAATCAGTCGAATCATGTGGAGACGCCACACTTCACCAGTTGGGCACGACTTTTTTCACCGACGGCACCAGCGGATCGACACAACAATGTGCCGATGAAATGATGCCGGCAGTACAAAGCCTGTTGCAGGAACAGTCAGCGGGATAAAAACGGGCGGCCTCGCAGATCGTTTCTTCTGCCGAGGACGCCGTTCCAGGTTTCACACTGCGCAAGGAGCACGGACCAAGACGATGGCGCTGACCAGCACCGCGAAGTGCCTTCCACCGGAAACGGCGGGAAGAACCCAGCGTGCTTATGTCAGCGCCATCGGATGCGGGATTTCTGCGGGATCACGGCGCCTGCGTGCGATCCCGTGATCTCCTCCCGCGAGGAAACCCTTGGCCGGCGAAAACCTTAAGCGGTCTCGTTCAGCGGGTTCTTGACCCAGCTCATCAGATCGCGCAGCTTGGAGCCGGTCTTCTCGATCGGGTGCTCGGCGTACTCAGCGCGCAGTCCCTCGAGCTCCTTGTTGCCGCCCTCGACGTTGGCGATCAGGCGCTTGGTGAAGGTGCCGTCCTGGATGTCGCTCAGGATGTCCTTCATGCGGGCCTTCGTGTCGGCGTCGATGACGCGCGGGCCGGAGAGGTAGCCACCGAACTCGGCGGTGTCGGAGACCGAGTAGTTCATGTTGGCGATGCCGCCCTCGAACATCAGGTCAACGATCAGCTTCAGCTCGTGGAGCACCTCGAAGTAGGCCATCTCCGGCTCGTAGCCGGCTTCGGTCAGGACCTCGAAACCGGTCTTGACCAGTTCCTCGGTACCACCGCAGAGCACGGCCTGCTCGCCGAACAGGTCGGTGACGGTCTCGGCCTCGAAGGTGGTCGGGATGACGCCCGCGCGGCCGCCACCGATGGCGGAGGCGTAGGACAGCGCCAGGTCACGGCCGTTGCCCTTCGGGTCCTGGTCGATGGCGATCAGGCAGGGCACGCCCTTGCCGTCGACGAACTGGCGGCGGACCAGGTGGCCCGGGCCCTTCGGGGCGACCATGCCGACGACGATGTTGTCGGCCGGCTTGATCAGGTCGAAGTGGATGTTCAGGCCGTGACCGAAGAACAGGGCGTCGCCGTCCTTCAGGTTCGGCTCGACGTCATCCTGGAAGATCTGGGCCTGCGAGGTGTCCGGGGCCAGGATCATGATGACGTCAGCCCATGCGGCGGCATCTGCGGTGGTCTTGACCTCGAAGCCGGCCTCCTTGGCCTTCTCGGCGGACTTGGAGCCCTCGCGCAGGCCGATGACGACCTCGACGCCGGACTCGCGCAGGTTCTGGGAGTGGGCGTGACCCTGGGAGCCGTAGCCGATGATGGCGACCTTGCGCCCCTGGATGATGGACAGGTCGGCGTCGTCGTCGTAGAACACGTCAATAGCCATGGGGTGAAACTCACCTTTCGTGTGAAAATCTGCTTCGTACACTCGCTGCCGACCATACCGGTCGATCAGGGGTGACCTTGAGTACAAGTATCGCACAATGAGACAGTGCGTGGTGTTGGTGGGGTCGATTTCCAGAAACCTCCCGGTAAATCTCCGACCCCACCCCTCCGTATCTCACTGGGTGAGATTCCAGGGAGGTGGCGCGGAAACCGCGCCAGGCCGGTGACAGCTAGAACCTGGTGGGCGCCATCGTCTTCGGACCGCGGTTCAGCGCGATCTGGCCGGACTGGATCAGTTCCCGGATGCCGAAGGGCTCGAGCACGTCCAGCAGCGCGCGCAGCTTGCCCGGGGTGCCGGTGGCCTCGATGACCACGGACTCCTGGGCGACGTCGACCACGCGGGCGCGGAAGATGTTCGCGGCGTCGACGATCTGCGGCCGGTTCGTGGCGTCCGCCGCGACCTTGACCAGCATCAGCGCGCGGGCGATGGTGGTTTCATCGTCGAGGCGGACGACCTTGAGCACGGGGACGATCTTGTTCAGCTGCTTGGTGATCTGTTCGATCCGCAGCTCATCGGCATCGACGACAATGGTGATGCGGTTGATGCCGGGGGTCTCGGTCTTGGCGGAGACCAGCGAAACCAGGTTGAAGCCACGGCGGGTGAACATCGCAGACACACGGGAGATGATGCCTTCAATGTCTTCGACCAGAACGCTGAGGATGTTGCGGGTGATATCAGTGTTCGACATTAGTTCTCCTGGGTGTTGCGCTCGACGGCCTGGGCCTCGAGGGCGTCGTGGATGTCCTCCGGGGTTTCGGCGGCAGATTCCTCGTCATCGAAGAAGGGGCGCAGGTCCCGGGCGTACTGGATATCCGAGTTGGAGGAGCCGGCCGAGACCATCGGCCAGACCTGGGCGTCCTCGCCGACGATGAAGTCGATCAGCACCGGACGGTCGTTGATCTCCCGCGCCTTCTGGATCGCGGGGATGACCTCCTCCTCCTTCGTCACCCGGATGGCCACGCAGCCGAGCGCCTCCGCCAGCTTGACGAAGTCCGGAACGTACTCGTTCTGCTCGCGCAGCTTGGTGTTGGAGTAACGGCCCTCGTAGAACAGGGTCTGCCACTGGCGGACCATGCCGAGGTTGCCGTTGTTGATGACGGCGACCTTGATCGGGAAGCCCTCAACCGCGGAGGTGGTCAGCTCCTGATTGGTCATCTGGAAGCAGCCGTCGCCGTCGATGGCCCAGACCTCCTTGTCCGGGGCACCGGCCTTGGCGCCGAGAGCAGCCGGCACGGCGTAGCCCATGGTTCCCAGCCCACCGGAGTTCAGCCAGGTCCGGGGGTGCTCGAAGTTCAGGAACTGGGCGGCCCACATCTGGTGCTGACCCACGCCAGCGCAGTAGATCGCGTCGGGGCCGACCTGCTCGGCCAGCGTCTCGATGACGAACTGGGGCTCCAGCATGCCGTCGTCCGAGCGCTCATAACCGCGGGGGAAACGCTCCTTGAGGTCGCCCAGCTCGGCGATCCACTCCCCGATCTGCGGCGTTGCGACGCCCCGGGCGGAACGGTACTCGTCCAGCAGTGCGGCGAGCACCTCCCGGGCGTCGCCGACGATCGGGACGTCGACGGGACGGATCTTGCCGATCTCCGCCGGGTCGACGTCTGCGTGGATGACCCGGGCGTCGGGCGCGAAGCTCTCGACGTCGCCGGTGACGCGGTCGTCGAAACGCGCGCCGATGGTGATCAGCAGATCCGATTTCTGCATGGCACCGACCGCCGGGACGGTGCCGTGCATGCCGGGCATGCCCATGTGCAGCGGGTGGGAGTCCGGGAAGGCACCCAGCCCCATCAGCGTGGTGACCACGGGAATGCCGGTGTACTCGGCGAACTCCCGGAGTTCGGCGTGCGCGTCGGCCTTGATGACGCCACCGCCGATGTAGAGCACCGGACGCTTGGCCTCGGCGATCAGGCGGACCGCCTGGGCGACCTGGCGGGAGTGCGGCGTGGTCACCGGACGGTAGCCCGGCAGATCGATGGTCGGGGGCCAGACGAAGTCGACCTCGGCGTTCTGGACGTCCTTGGGGATGTCGACCAGGACCGGGCCGGGGCGGCCGGAGGAGGCCAGGTGGAACGCCTCGGCGAGCGCCTTCGGGATGTCATTGGGCTCGGTGACCATGAAGTTGTGCTTGGTCACCGGCATCGTGACACCGCGGATGTCGGCCTCCTGGAAGGCGTCGGTGCCCAGCAGTCCCGTGCCCACCTGCCCGGTGATCGCGACGATCGGGACGGAGTCGAGGTTCGCGTCCGCCAACGGCGTGACCAGGTTGGTCGCACCCGGTCCGGAGGTGGCGATGCAGACGCCGACGCGGCCGTTGACCTGCGCGTAGCCGGTGGCGGCATGGCCGGCGCCCTGCTCGTGGCGGACCAGGACGTGGCGCAACTTCTCCGACGAGTACAGCGGGTCATAGAGGGGAAGTACAGCGCCGCCCGGAATGCCGAACACCACATCGGTGCCGAGCTCCTCGAGGGAGCGCACGATGGCCTGTGCGCCGGTCATCTTCTCCGGGACGCTGCGCCCGCGGTGGGCGACCGTCGCCGGAGTGGGCGGTTGCGAAGCTGCCACGTTCACGACTTTCTGTCTCCTAATTTTCTTGAAGGATCACATGTTCTCAAAGTTTTGCCCGGATCGCGTCCCACCGCCCGCCGGCCCCGGGATCGCCGGGAGGCTGCAGCGACAGGTCACCACGGTCTGGGACTCTTCCACCACGACGTGCGCCGCTCGGATCCCACGATCACAATGACAACGCCCTCGAACAGCCACTGTGGGTGGGTGCTGTCGAGGGCGCTTGTCGGGACGACTTGTATAGCCGTTACGGCAGGCGCCGCGCGGGTACCGATACAAGTCGAATAATGATCATGGTTCAGACACTACACGGCCCTCCCCCGGAACTCCACAACAATCCGTGCCGGCAGGTACACCCGGCCATCACCCGTTCAATCCCCGGCCCGCCCCGTCCGCGTGCCTGGTCAGGGTCGGTTGCATGGCCGATTCTCAGGCCCTGACCCGACCGTGTTAAAGCGACGGCTCAGGAGATTGACACCCCCTGAACAGGTGGTCGATCCGGACTAGGATGACGGACTATGTTGTCACTGAGATACCTGCTCTCCGCTGGATGGGAGTGGTTGACCGGCACCGGTCTGACGCTCGCCATCCTCGTTGTGTGCACGCTGCTCATACCCCGGGTCGGCCGGTTCGTGCTCTGGTTCATCAACCGCCAGATCGACAAGAACGAGGAGGAGGTCGGTCCGGACGAGGGCAAGACCCAGCGGGCCTTCGCCGGCGTGGCCGTCTACATCGGTCAGCTGGTCGCCTTCTTCCTGCTGTCGGTCCTCTTCCTGCAGACCCTCGGCTTCTCGCTGACCGGTGCCGCGATCCCGGCGACCGTGGCTTCCGCCGCCATCGGCCTGGGCGCGCAGTCGATCATCGCCGACTTCCTCGCCGGCTTCTTCATCCTCACGGAGAAACAGTTCGGCGTGGGCGACTGGGTCCGCTTCGAGGGCAACGGGATCGAGGTGGAAGGCACCATCATCCAGGTGACCATGCGTGCCACGCGCATCCGCACCCTGGCCCAGGAGACGGTGATCATCCCGAACTCCACCGCCCGGGTGTGCGTGAACGCCTCCAACTACTGGTCCCGCGCCGTGGTGGTCATCCCGGTGCCGTTGCTGGGGTCCAGCGATGCCACCGAGGCGATCAACCGCTCCGAGGCCGCCACCCGCCGGGCCCTGTCCCGTCCCGAGATCGCCGCCGAGCTACTCGGTGAGCTCGACGTCCAGCCCGCCGTGGACATCACCCCGCCGACGGTGGTCGGCATGCCCTGGATGGTGAACATGCGCTTCATGATCCAGGTAACCGCCGGCAACCAGTGGATGGTGGAACGTGCCGTCCGCACCGAGATCCTGGATGAGTTCTGGGACGAGTACGGTTCGGCCACCACCGTCTCCGGGGAGCTGCGGGACGAGGTGACCACCGCCGAGGCACCGGCGCAGAGCCGGTCCCAGGACACCTCGAAGGCGATGACCGCCGCGCCGCTGATCGACATCGCCTACGACCGTCCGGAGGACACGACGGAGACCGCCGCCACCGAGCGGATCAGTCCCGCGGACGGCGCGCGGGAGGACGACTCCCCCACTGAAGTGCTGCGCGCACCCGTGCCCGTCAACCCGGGGACCGGGGACATGCCCGAGGTCCCGGCCGGCCTGAGTGATGAGGAGGGACGCGATCCCGCCCGCACGAAGTCCGAGACCATGTCCCCGGCAGAGGAGGACGAGGAAGAACCGTCCACCGAGGTTCCGGAAGAAGAACAGAGCCGCTGGCGGCGGATCCTCTCACTGCACGGCCGCGTGCGTGCCTCCACCACGGTGCTGGTGGCGCTGCTGGCCGTTCTCCTGCTCCTGCGGGTGTTCGCAATTGAGCCGCCGGAGGACTGGGTGGAGCGGAACCAGCGGGCCGAGCAGGTCGAGACCACCCCCACCGAAGAGGAGCCGACCGTCACCGAACCCACCGGCCCCACCGAACCCACTACCCCCACCGGTACGCCCGAGCCCTCGGAACCGACCGACACCACCTTCCCCACCGAGGGCACCTCATCCCCGACCGAAGGTTCCGACATCTCCCCGCAGCAGGAACCCGGTACCGAGCCCACGGGCGCGACCGGTACCGCGGAAACCGGACAGCCGACACAGCAGAACCAGGCCCCGCAGCTGGGGACGGCTGAGCCGGGCCCGCAGGTCGAGCCCACGCCCGGCACGGGCGGGCAGACCAATGGCGCCGGCACCGCGACCGGCGAGTCCGCACCGACCTTCTAGGCCCACGGGCGCCGGCTCCGCCCGGTCCGGATTTAGGGGCGGCGGGCCGGGTGGCTACTATTACTGCCATGAGTTCCAAGGCTGGCCACCAGGCGGAGACCGCACGTGAGACGCATACGTTCCGACCGGAGCGCACCCATGTTCTCGCGGCGTTCGTCATCACCCTGATCCTTCTGCTCATGATCGGCCACAATCCGCCCTATCTGGTCTGGCTGCTGCTGTTCCCGATCGCCTTCGTCTACTGGGTCTTCACGGCCCGGACCACGGTCGGCGAGGACGGCATCGACATCCGCTACGCCTTCCGCGGCAGGCGCCACATCGCCTGGGACGACGTCGCGGGCGTCGCCTTCAAGCGCGCCCGTGCACTGCTGTCGACGACGTCCGGCCAGGAGCACACTCTGCCCGGTGTCACCTTCAACTCACTGCCCCACCTCCAGGAGGCCTCGCGCGGCCGGATCCCCGATGTGCTGACCGCAGGTCGAATCGCCGCCGACGACAAGGTCGTGGTCTATGACCGCGACGGCGAGCCCACCCTCATCTCCAAGGAGGAGCACGCCCGACGCGAGGCCGAGAAGGCCCGCCGTCAGGCCGCCGCTGAATCGGCCGAACAGACCGAAACCGGCACCGCCGACACCCCGGACACCGACCCCCGGTCCTGATTTCCCGAGGTTGGCCTTCCCCGGTCTTCCTCTTCACGCCCGTTTCCCAGGAGCACACCGCCTTGATCCCCCTTCGTTCCAAAGTCACCACCGTCGGCCGCAACGCTGCCGGAGCCCGCTCCCTGTGGCGGGCCACCGGCACCCAGGAGCACGAGTTCGGCAAGCCGATCGTGGCGATCGTCAACTCCTACACCCAGTTCGTGCCCGGGCACGTGCACCTGAAGAACGTCGGTGACATCGTCGCCGACGCGGTGCGTGCCGCCGGCGGCGTGCCCAAGGAGTTCAACACCATCGCCGTGGACGACGGCATCGCCATGGGACACTCGGGCATGCTCTACTCGCTGCCCAGCCGCGAGATCATCTCCGATTCCGTGGAGTACATGGTCAACGCCCATACCGCCGACGCCATGGTGTGCATCTCCAACTGCGACAAGATCACCCCGGGCATGCTCAACGCCGCGATGCGACTGAACATCCCCGCCGTCTTCGTCTCCGGCGGTCCGATGGAGGCCGGCAAGGCCGTGGTCGTCGACGGCGTGGCCCACGCCCCCACCGACCTGATCACCGCCATCTCCGCCTCCGCCTCCGACGCCGTGTCCGACGCCGGTCTGGCCCAGGTCGAGGAAGCCGCGTGTCCGACCTGCGGCTCCTGCTCCGGCATGTTCACCGCCAACTCGATGAACTGTCTGACCGAGGCCCTCGGCCTCTCCCTTCCGGGGAACGGCTCCACGCTGGCCACCCACTCCGCCCGCCGCGAGCTCTTCGAGCGGGCCGGCGAGACTGTCGTCGAGCTGTGCCGCCGCTACTACGGTGAGGAGGACGAGTCGGTCCTGCCCCGCGGCGTCGCCACGAAGGCCGCCTTCGAGAACGCCATGGCACTGGACATGGCCATGGGTGGTTCCACCAACACGGTGCTGCACATCCTGGCCGCCGCCCAGGAGGGCGAGGTGGACTTCGGGCTCTCCGACATCGACGAGTTGTCCAAGCGCGTGCCCTGCCTGTCCAAGGTCGCGCCGAACTCGGACTACCACATGGAGGACGTCCACCGCGCGGGCGGCATCCCCGCCATCCTGGGTGAGCTCTACCGCGGCGGCAAGCTCAACGAGGACGTCCACACCATCCACTCGGCCACGCTGGCGGAATGGCTCGACGCCTGGGATGTCCGTTCCGGCACGACCTCGGCGGAGGCCCTCGAACTCTTCCACGCCGCCCCCGGCGGGATCCGCACCACCGAGGCGTTCTCCCAGTCCAACCGGTGGGACGAGCTGGACACCGACGCCGCGAACGGTTGCATCCACGACGTCGAGCACGCCTTCACCGCCGATGGCGGCCTGGTGATCCTGCGCGGCAACCTGGCCCCGGACGGCGCGGTCATCAAGTCCGCCGGCATCGAGGAGGAACTGTGGCACTTCTCCGGCCCGGCTCGCGTGGTCGACAGCCAGGAAGCCGCCGTGTCCATGATCCTCAAGCGCGAGGTCCAGGCCGGTGAGGTCGTGGTCATCCGCTATGAGGGTCCCTCAGGTGGCCCGGGCATGCAGGAAATGCTGCACCCGACCGCCTTCCTCAAGGGGGCCGGCCTGGGCAAGAAGTGTGCCCTGATCACCGACGGCCGTTTCTCCGGCGGTACCTCGGGGCTGTCCATCGGCCACATCTCGCCCGAAGCCGCCCACGGTGGGCTGATCGGTCTGATCGAAAACGGTGACCAGATCACCATCGACGTCCACAACCGCCAGCTCTCGCTGGACGTGGACGACGCCGAACTCGTCCGCCGCCGGGAGAAGATGGAGTCCCGGGAGAAGCCGTGGACCCCGGTGGCCCGCAAGCGCACCGTGACCAAGGCCCTGCGCGCCTACGCCAAGATGGCCACCAGCGCCGACAAGGGTGCGGTGCGCCAGGTCGACTGATTTTTCTCCTCCTCACCAAGCAAAACCCGTGCCCACCGGCGCGGGTTTTGTTCTTGCTCCCGCGAACCTCCTAACCTCTAATGGGTGAACACTAACGCCGCAGAACCCACCGCCGCCCCGGACCCGGGAGGTCCCGCGACAGCCGGGAGGCTGCCACTGATCCACCGGGTGCTGACGGTGCTCGGGCTGTTGACCGGGCTCGGACTGCTGTTCCGGCACACCCAGCTCACCGACTTCCCGGTCGACATGGCGATCTACCGGGCCGGCGTGCGCGAGTTCCTCTCCGGCGGGGAGATGTACTCCCAACCGATGGCCGCGGGTGATCTCCTGCTGCCCTTCATCTACCCGCCCTTCGGTGCACTGGTGCTGACCCCGTTGACCGCCTTCGATCTGTTCACCGATGACCAGGCCGGCAACATCATGATCGTCCTCTCCGGGCTGCTGGTGCTGCTGTGCCTGTACCTGGTGTTCCGGGCGCTGCTGGGGACGGCGTCGAAGAGCACGGTCTGGGCCGCGGCCGCGGTGTCCTGGGCCGCGGCGCTCGCGATCGAACCGATCTGGCTGAACGCCTCCTTCGCGCAGATCAACGTGGTGCTCATGGCGTTGGTGGTGCTGGACCTGGTGCCCCGGAAGCGGTGGTTGCCGCAGGGCTGGCTGATCGGTATCGCCGCAGCCATCAAGATCGCCCCGGCGGCCATGCTCCTGTATTTCCTGTTGCGCAAGGACTTCCGGGCGATCCTCACCGCGGTGGCCTCCGGCATCGTGGTCACCGTCCTCGCCGCCCTGGCCCGCTGGGACGCCACGTGGGAGTACTTCACCGTCGTGCTGCTGGGTATGGGAACGGATTCGGAGTTCGGGGTGGACTCGACATACACCTCCAACAGCTCGCTGAAGGGCATGGTGATGCGCTTCTTCGACACCAGGGAGGCCATGGACGCCAACGGCACCCTGCTCAACATCATCTGGCTGCTGCTGGTGGTGCTGACCGTCATCTGCGGTGCCCTGCTCATGCTGCGGTTGTTCCGCCGGGGCATGCAGGTGGAGGCGTGGCTGGTCAACGCGGTGGTCATGCTGCTGATCTCCCCCGTGTCCTGGTCGCACCACTGGGTGTGGCTGGGTATCCTGCTGCCGGTCATGGCGTGGCGGCTGCTGGCGCGGGCTCCCCGCGGTGGCGCCCGGATCTTCCTGGGGACGGTGCTCGGGGTGTGGGCGGTGCTGGTGGTCACTGTCCCGCCGAAGTGGTGGTTCGGGGACGGCGTCGACGTTTTCACCCTCGCCGTCTGGCAGAAGATCCTGGTCTCCGATTTCGTCTGGCTCGGCCTGCTGTTCCTCGTGGGGATGTGGTGGTTGACCCGGCGCATCCCGCCGATCACGGGAGACGCCGTGCGGGACCGCGCGACCGCCTGACACAGATGCCCTGCGGGCCCGGTTCCTGGTGTGGAACCGGGCCCGCAGGGCATTGTCGGTAGAGCGAGATATAAGGAAGGGCCATCAGTTCAGCGGGTTGACCCCCGCGCCGAACCACCAGAGGGCCACCGCACCGGCGATACCGAGGACCACGAAGATCCAGGAGGAGACCAGCGGACGGCGGGCCCACCGGCGGCCGAAGTCGAAGGAGTACAGGCCGGGGCCGGTGAACTGCAGCGCCAGGGAGATGACCAACAGCACCACCGAGAGCATGACATCTGCTTCCCAGGCGAAGACGTTGAGGCCAGCACCGCTGTCGGTCAGGGCGTGCAAGGCGGTGAAGGACGTGACGATGGTCGCCAGGGCGGCGAACAGCGGCGTGATGAGGCCGAAGATCAGGAAGACACCCGCGAACAGCTGCAGCGAAGGCACGACGATGGCCAGAATGTCCGGCACCGTGTAGGCGCTGTACTCGTTCTGCAGGTCCGAGAGGCCGGGCGAGCCGCCGAGCTGGAAGAACGTGGCCACCGAGACCAGTACCAGATAGACGCCGAGCAACAGGCGGATGACCAGCAGCCCGAAGTCGATGGTGCCGCGGCGGTGCTCGCGCGGCTCCGCGACGGCGCCCTCGCGTCCCGCCCTGTCGTCCGCCTGAGCGAGGCCGACTGCGCCAGCACCCGCGCCGGCCCCGGCAGTAGCCGCTCCCGCGGTCGTCGCTCCGGTCCCGGTGTCCGTCGGCCGGTCCTCGAACTGCGTCGGGTTCGTCGGCTGCGGAGTCGGCTGTGGCGTCGGCTCGGTGAACACGGAGTTGTCCACCGGTGCGAAATCGGTGTCGGCGTAACCGGAGGACGGTGCGGACCGATCCGACCGGTCGAAGGCGGTGGTCGGGGCGTCGGAACGCAGTGGTTGGGGATCCTGCCCCGCCGGTTTCTCGGCGTCGGCGTTCTTCCCGGGCACCGAGAAGGCGGTGGTCTCCGCGCTGCCGGAACCGCCGGCGGCGCTCGCGGCCGTCGCCCCACCGGAGCGGTCCGCGGACTGCTTCGGGGGAATATTCTGGGGGGCCGCCCGACCGGTGCGGTTATAGAGATTGTCACTGGTCCGGTCGCCCTCAGCCTTGCCCGGTGAGTAGGTGGGCACGTCGAAGTCGTCGGCACCGGCGCGGTCCGGTTTGGGGGTTTTGTCGTTGTCGCTCATGCCTGCCAGAGTAGGTGAATTTACACCTCCACTTGAGATTCACGGCGCGTGCCGGTGGATTTGGAAGTCGAAATGTTATCTGGCCGCGTCTTTCCTTCCGGCGGCATTCTCGTCTCCCTGGGGCAGCACCCCGAGGCCATTCAACCCGTCTTGTCACCGTTTTCTCCCCGAACCCCGGCCCGGGAGGCCGCCCGGGAGTGCTGCGCGGACAGATGCCACTGGCGGATCCGGTTCCGGGAGGGTACAATTGTTGACACGTCATACAAAAAAGGAGCACGGCATGAGCGCACAGAACCAGGACTGGGCGGGCGATCCGGAGAACGCCTCCCCGGACGGAGAATTCGTCCGCGACACCACCTACATCAACGACCACATCGTCGCCAGCCTACCGGCCGGCTCCTCTCCCGAACAACAATCGGACGGAACCTTCCACTGGCCCGTGGAAGCCGGGCGCTACCGCCTGGTCGCCGCGCGGGCCTGCCCCTGGGCCCACCGGACAGTCATCACGCGCCGGCTGCTCGGCCTGGAGGACGCCCTGTCCCTGGGGTTGACCGGCCCCACCCACGACAAGCGCTCCTGGACCTTCGATCTGGACCCGGACGGCGTGGATCCCGTGCTGGGTGTGCCGCGCCTGCAGGACGCCTACTTCAACCGTTTCCCCGACTACCCGCGTGGCATCACCGTGCCGGCGATCGTCGAGGTGCCCACGAAGAAGGTCGTGACCAACGACTTCCCCTCCATCCCGATCGACTTCAACAACGAGTGGACCGAGTTCCACCGCACCGGCGCCCCGGACCTCTATCCGGAGGAGCTGCGCGAGGAGATCGACACCGTGGGCAGGCGGATCTACACGGAGGTCAACAACGGTGTCTACCGCGCCGGTTTCGCCGGCTCCCAGGACGCCTACGAGGACGCCTACCACCGGCTCTGGACCGCGCTGGACTGGCTCGAGGAACGCCTGAGCACCCGGCGCTACCTGGTGGGCGAGCACATCACCCTGGCCGACATCTACCTCTTCCCCACCCTCGTGCGTTTCGACGCCGTCTACTACAGCCACTTCAAGGCCTCCCGCAACAAGATCGTGGAGCTGCCCAACCTGTGGGGCTACCTGCGGGACCTGTACCAGACGCCGGGATTCGGCGACACCACCGATCTCACCGAGATCAAGGAGCACTACTTCATCGTCCACAAGGAGGTGAACCCGACCCAGATCGTGCCCGTGGGGCCCGACCTGTCCGGACTCACCACCGAGCACGGCCGGGAGGCCCTGGGCGGGTCCCCCTTCGCCGAGGGCGCCACCCCTCCCGGGCCGGTCAAGGAAGGCGAGCAGGTCAAGAACCCGCTGACTGCCGAAGGCATCGCCCCCACCCGGGGTCGCAGCGCCGCCGAGGCGGGCACCCACAGCTAGCGGGGCCGGTCGAGCACCGCCGACGCCGTCACCACGGCGTCGGTGAGCTGGTCCAGCAGGACGGACTCCAGCCGCCAGCGCTGCCAGTGCAGCGGAACCTCGAGCACGCGATCATCAAGGCGCACGAGTTCGCCGGTCTCCAGCAGCGGCGATGCCTGGGCCTCCGGCAGCAGCGCCCAACCGAGGCCGACCCGGGCCGCCTCCACGAAGGCCTCCGAGGAGGGCACATGGCTGACGCGCCGGCGCCGCCGCACCTCCGGGGCCAGGCGGCCGTCCAAGTCCGCGTCCTGCAGAACATCGTTGGGGCCGAAGCGCAGGGCCGGTAACCGGGCCCAGTCCACCCCCTCGACCGTGCTGTAGCGGCTGCGCAACTCCGCGGTGGCGACCGCGAGATAACGCATCCGCCCCAGCTCAATGACCTCGCAGCCGGACACCGGCGTGGCATCCCGGGTGACGGCACCGAGCACATCGCCGCGGCGCAGCAGGATCTGGGTGTGGGCCTCATCCTCCAGGCGCAACCGCAGCGCCGCCTCGCCCCAGTGGGCCGCGGCTGCGAGCACCGGCCGGAACCAGGTGGCCAGGGAGTCGGCGTTGACGGCCACCGCGAGCGGCACCCTCCCCAGGCGGCCGCGCAGCTGGGCATCCGTCTCGGCCTGCAGCAGTGACATCCGCCGGGCCGACTGAACCAGGATCTCCCCCGCCTCCGTCACCCCCACGGGAGTGGTGCGCCGTACCAGCACGCGGCCGGCCTCCTTCTCCATCGCCTTGACCCGCTGGCTGACGGCCGAGGGTGAAATCCCGAGCGCTCCGGCCGCCCCCTCGAAGCTTCCCTCATCCAGGATAGCGAGCAGAGTCTGCAGGTGATGCGGATTCATGAAGCCAGGCTACCGCACTCAAAATTAATGAAGCATTTCTTATGCGCCAAGGACTGGAGCACCGGTCTGCTGACGCATTCCGAGGCGGGGACCGGGGGATCTTCACACCCCATGCGGTCAGCTCCTCACCGCGGAACATATGATCTTTCCCACCCGTTTCCTCAGAGCACACGGCGGAGCCCGAGGGAACGGCGTGCCGCGGCGGAAAAATGAAGCTCTCCTTCACCGAGGTTAGATGGTTTATGTTTACTTAAACCGGGCGCAGCGAGAGAGTGGGGTCATGTCCATTGTGCTCGCGGGTTTTCTTCTCGGTATGTCCCTGATCGTTGCGATGGGGCCACAGAATATTCTGCTGATCAAGCAGGGAATCCGTCGTGAGGGTATTACGGCGGTGATTCTGGTGTGCCTCATCTCTGACGTCATCCTGTTCACCGCCGGGGTCCTGGGGGTCGGAGTGTTGACCGAGTCCTTCCCCCTCTTCCTCGACATCCTGCGGTGGGCCGGAGCGGTCTATCTCGCCTGGTTCGCTCTCAGATCCCTCCGGGACGCGCTCCGCCCCCGCTCCGGGGGTGCCACCGTCATCGAGGACAGTGAGCCGCGCGAGCGGGAACGGCCGGAAGTGGACGGCGGTGCGGGCGGTGGCGGCGTCGCCCTCAAGACCCGGGAACGGACGCTGCCGCGGTTGCAGCTCCCGCAGCTACGCACCCGCCACACCTGGGTCAAGCCGATGCTTGCGGCGGTCACGCTCACCTGGCTCAACCCCGGCGCGTACCTGGATTCCCTGGTCATGGTCGGCGGAATCGCCAGCCAGTACGGTGACATGGGCCGGTGGCTGTTCATCGGCGGCTGCCTGCTCGCCAGTCTGGTCTGGTTCACCGGTGTGGGATACGGCGCCGGTGCGCTGTCCCGGCCACTGTCCAACCCCAAGGTCTGGCGCGTGCTCAATCTCTGCTTCGGCGTGATCCTCGTGGGTCTGGTGGTCAAGCTGGTGACCATGTAGCACACCGAAGTCCGGCGGTTTCACGCTCCCCGCGCCACGCCCACGAGCTGCCGCGTCAGTTCTGCTCGCGCCGCTTCGAGGCCGTGGCCCCGGCCCAGATGTTGATGTTGCCGTCATGGGCGATCTGCTCGATCTCCGCCAGCTCTGCCGCGCTGAACTCCAGATTGTTCAGAGCGTCCAGATTGGTGTTCAGCTGCGCCACGGAGGACGCTCCGATCAGCGCGCTGGTCACGGTCTCTCCGCCGTACTCCCCCTGCTCACGGAGCACCCAGGCCAGGGCCAGCTGTGCCAGGGACTGGTCGCGCTGTTGCGCGATGTCGTTGAGCCGGCGCACCATCTCCAGGTTGGCCTCGCTGAGCATGCTCTCATGCAGTGACTTTCCCGCGGCGGCGCGGGAATCCCCCGGCACGCCGTTCAGGTAGCGGTCGGTCAGCAGCCCCTGCGCGAGCGGGGAGAAGGCGATGACGCCGAGGCCGTTGTCGGCGGCCGCGGTCAGCAGGGAGTCCCCGCCCTCTCCGGGCTCCTCGACCCAGCGGTTGAGGATCGAATAGCTGGGCTGGTGAATCAGCAGCGGGCAGCCCTCCTCCGCCATCAGTTCCGCCGCCTCGGTGGTCAACTCCGGGCCATAGGAGGAGATGCCCACGTGCAGGGCCTTGCCGGAGGCCACGATGTCACGCAGCGCGTACATCGTCTCCTCCAGCGGGGTGTCCGGATCCGGCCGGTGGTGGTAGAAGATGTCCACGTAGTCCACGCCGAGTCGTTCCAGTGACTGGTCGAGGGAGGCCATCAGGTACTTCCGTGATCCACCGAAGCCGTAGGGGCCGGGCCACATATCCCAGCCCGCCTTGGAGGAGATGATCATTTCGTCGCGGTGGCCGGAGAAGTCCTCCCGGAGGATCCGGCCGAAGTTGCGCTCCGCGGATCCGGGCGGGGGCCCGTAATTGTTGGCGAGGTCGAAGTGGGTGACTCCGCGGTCGAAGGCGCGGCGGATGATCGCGCGCTGGGTGGCCAGGGGCTTGTCGTCGCCGAAGTTGTGCCAGAGCCCCAGGGAGATGGCGGGCAGTTTCAGCCCGGCGCGGCCCACCCGGCGGTACTGCATGGAGTCGTATCGGTCATCAGCAGGTGTGTAGGTCATGGGCCCCATTGTGCCCGGACACGCCCGATCGCGCGGGAGCACCGCACTCAGCGACACCCCGCCGGGGACTGTCCACGCTGCGGATCCGGTACCGCCCCGGCCTGGTTCCGGGCGGCACTGGTCCCCACCGCCTCTCAGTGACCGCGTGTTGACCCCACCCCGGTATAGTTTCGTCCTGTGCGTGTGAACCTCTCCCCGACCATCGGCACCGCCGGCACCCCGAAGCCACGGTTAAGCAGCCCCCGCCACCGGGCAGGCACGATGGTGGCGGTGATCGCCGCCCTTGCGGTGCTGGCACCCTGGGTTTTTGGCGCGGGGATCTTCCCCGGCACCGCCGGAGAGGTACTGCGCTATCACATTGATTTCCACGTGTACCGGGAAGGCGCGCAGGCGCTGCTCGCCGGGGACAACCTCTACACGCGCAGCTATGAAGTCCGCGGGATCACGCTGCCCTTCACCTACCCGCCGCTGGCCGCGATCCTGTTCATTCCCCTGACGTGGCTTCCGCTGATGGTCGGCGCGGCATTGTGGACCCTGGTCACCGCCGCCCTTCTGTGGTGGTGCATGGTCATCGTCCTGCGCCACTGCACCCCGGGACGATCCGCCGCCGATCACCGGACCCTGGCCACCTGGCTGCTGCCGGTCGCGCTGCTCTTTGAACCGGTGCGGGAAACCCTCAGTTTCGGCCAGATCAATGTGCTGTTGATGACAGTTGTACTGGTGGACACCCTGACGCGCCGGCCATGGCTCCCGCGGGGGGTGTTCATCGGACTGGCTGCCGCGGTCAAGCTGACGCCAGCGGTGTTCATCCTCTATTTCCTGGTCCGCCGCGATTGGCGCGGTGCGGCCACCGCCGTGGGTTCCGGCGTGGCTTTCACCCTCGCGGCCGCTGCCGTCAACCCCGCCCTGTCGTGGACCTACTGGCTGGACACGCTCAGCGACACCGGGCGCATCGGTGGTCTCGCCTACACGGCGAACCAGTCCATCCAGGGGCTGCTGTTCCGGGTGCTACCCGAGGACGTCGTGGATCCGGTGTGGCTGGTCCTGGTGGTGCTGGCACTCGCCGGCATCATCGCGGCGATGGTGCGTGTGCACCGCGCCGCCGCGACCCCAGGCGGGTCCGCCGTCGGCCTCGTCGTGCTCAATTCACTCGTGGCACTGGTCTGCTCCCCGGTGTCCTGGTCGCACCACTGGGTGTGGCTGGTCCCCCTCGCGATTGTGCTGGGGGCAGCGGTCTGGCGGACCAGGGCCAGCGGTGACCGGGTGGCCCGGGCCCTGGCGGGTGGGGTGCTCGTTCTGACGGTCTCCTGCAGCCTCCTGCAGCCCCACTGGAACCTGCCGAATACGCAGGACCGGGAGCTCGACTGGGCGTTGTGGATGCAGCCCTGGGGCAACACCTTCGTCATCATCGCGGTGTTCACCGTGGTCAGCGTGCTGCTCATGCCCCACATCCTGCTCCCGGGGAAGGTCGTATCGACCCCTGGGAACGGGGAGGTGTCCGGACACGTCCCACCGCAGCCCTTCCTGGCCCGCGGATGGGCCCTGGTGCAGCTGGTGGTCGCGGTCGTGCTTGCCGTCGGCTCCGTGGCACTCTGGTTCAGGTAGGGGCCTCACTCCGCCCGCTGTTCTGAGGCTTATCGACGCCCCGGGCGGCGATTCCCCGCCGGCGGTCAGCGTGCCAGCAGCTCGCTCGCATCCGCGCCGGTGACCGAGAGATCCACTACCGTGCCCCACGGGTCATCGACGCTGATGGTGTTGCCGTGGTCCCGGAACTGCAGGCCGCGGTCGCGCAACCGCGTGCCCAGGGCGTCGAGCTCGTCCCGGCCGGACACGCTCACGGCGACATTGCCGAGGCCGAGCGTGGCCGCCCGGGGCCCGGCCCCGCGGCTGTGCCAGGTATTCATGGCCACGTGGTGGTGGTAGCCGCCCGCGGAAGCGAACAGCGCGCCACGAAGACCCGTCAGGGTCGCCTCGAAACCGAGGGCGTCCACGTAAAATTCCCGGGCCCGACCGATGTCCCCGACCTGGAGATGGACGTGGCCGACCATTCCGGGCAACCGGCCCGCATGGTCGACGGCATCCTCCGTCAGGTGCTCGGAAAGGAATGCGTTCGGATCGATGCCGATGGTGTCCATCGCCACTTCGCCGTTCCTGTAGATCCACTCGCTGCGGTCGCGGTCGATGTAGAGCTCGATGCCGTTGCCCTCCGGGTCCGTGAAGTAGAAGGCCTCGCTGACCAGGTGGTCGGAGGCTCCCACATAGCGGCTCCGCGGGCCCCGGGCGGCGTGGTAGACGGTGGCGGCCAGCCCCGCGCGGTCCGGGAACAACCACGCGGTGTGGTACAGACCCGGTTGGCGGCGATCAACCGGCGGCAGATCCGGCGTCGCGATCAGGCGGATGAACGGTACCCCGCCGCGCCCGAGCACCCGGTGAACCTCGCTGGTGGCATTGTTGGCGACTTTTTCCGCCATCGGCTCCAGAGCCAGGGCCTGCGTGTAGTAGGAGGACATGTTCTCCAGGTCCCCCACGCGCAGCGTGACCGCGTCCATGCCGGTACCGCTCCCCAGCTTGGTGGCCTGCCCGAGCTGCTGATCTTCCGAGAGAATCATGTCTTGCCCCTTTACTTTCAGCTTCAACTTTCTACAGCCTCCACCCCAGGGGACATTAGTTGCCACGTCAACTAATGTGGCCCTGGAAGCGTGTCTCCCCTCCCGGCCATGTGGTGCTTCGGGGATCCGGTGCCCCACGGAAAACGGCGCCCCGGGGCACGTGGCCCCGGGGCGCCGTAGCGCTCTCCGCAGTTACTTCAGCTTCTCCGCGATCAGCTTGTTGACCTGGGCCGGATCGGCCTTGCCCTTGGTCGACTTCATCACGGCACCGACGATGGCCCCGGTGACCTTCTTGTTGCCGGCCCGGTACTTCTCAATGATGTCCGGGTTGGCGGCCAGCGCCTCGTCCACGGCGGCCTCGATCGCGCCGTCGTCACGCACGACCTCCAGGCCGCGGTCCCGGACCACCGTGGCCACATCGCCCTCACCGGCGAGCACGCCGTCGACTGCCTTGCGGGCCAGCTTGGTGGTCAGCTTGCCGTCCTTGACCAGTCCCACGACCTCGGCGACCTGTGCCGGGGTGATCGGCAGGGTGTCGAGCTCCCGGCCGTCTTCCTTGGCCTTCGCCGCGAGGTAGTTGCCCCACCAGGCACGGGCCTCGTCCGGGGTGACCCCCTCCTCGACGGTCGCGATGATCAACTCGAGGGCACCGGCGTTGACCAGGTCGCGCATCTCGGCGTCGCCCAGCTGCCATTCCTCCTGGATGCGCGCGCGGCGGATCCACGGCAGTTCCGGCAGGGTCTCGCGGATCTCCTCGACCCACTCCTTCGGTGCGATCACGGGCGGCAGGTCCGGATCGTTGAAGTAACGGTAGTCCTCGGCGGTCTCCTTCGGCCGCCCCTTGGAGGTCGAGCCGTCCGTCTCCTGGTAGTGGCGGGTCTCCTGGTCGATCGTGCCGCCGTCGGTGAGCACCTGCGCCTGGCGCTGCATCTCGAAGCGGACGGCCTGCTCCACGGACTTCAGGGAGTTGATGTTCTTGGTCTCGGTGCGGGTGCCGAAGGGCTCGGTGCCCACCGGGCGCAGGGAGACGTTGGAATCCACGCGCATGGAGCCCTGGTCCATGCGGGCATCGGAGACACCGAGGGCCTTGACCAGCTCACGCAGCGCGGTCACATAGGCCCGCGCGACCTCGGGAGCGCGCTCGCCGGCACCCTCGATGGGCTTGGTGACGATCTCGATCAGCGGGATCCCCGCACGGTTGCAGTCCACCAGGGAGGCGGTGGCGCCGTGGATGCGGCCGGAGGTGCCCCCCAGGTGGGTCAGCTTCCCGGTGTCCTCCTCCATGTGCGCGCGCTCGATCTCCACGCGCCACTCGGTGCCGTCATCGAGGACGACGTCCAGGTAACCGTCATAGGCGATCGGCTCATCGTACTGGGAGATCTGGTAGTTCTTCGGCTGGTCCGGGTAGAAGTAGTTCTTCCGGGCGAAGCGGGAGGACTCGGCGATGGAGCAGTTCAGGGCCAGGCCGATCTTGATGGCCCATTCGACGCCCTTGGCGTTGACCACCGGCAGCGCCCCGGGCAGGCCGAGGGAGACCGGATCGACGTTGCTGTTCGGTGCCGCACCGAAGTGAGCGGAACTGGCGGAGAACATCTTGGTCTCCGTGCCCAGTTCGACGTGGACCTCAAGGCCCAGGACGGGATCAAATTTCTCGAGGACCTCATCGAAGTCCATCAGGTCATACGTGGCGGCAGTCATGTGCCAGATTCTAACCCGACTGCCCGGGCAGCGCCGTCATCGGGTTGCCGCGGTGTCAGCCCCCGCCCAGAAAGGGCCGCAGCTCCAGCCCCTCCCCGACAGGGGACCCGCCCGCCCCTGGCGCGGCGGACAGTTCCGCGGCCACTTCGCGGGCCCCGCGCCGTGCCGCCCACGCCGGTGCAGACGAGCTCGGCTGCGGGAGCCAGGGCGCGGCGGTCCACGTATTCCCCGGTCTTCCGCAGCTTCCCGGTGAAGGAGCCCATGAACGCGAAGTGTTCCTGGACCTCGTTGACAGGCCATCCGGTTCATTGCCCCGGGCCTTCCCGTCGGAGGTGTTCCCGCCGGTCGACTGCCCGACGCCCGCGGGCCGTTCTTTTCCCGTCAGCCTACTGCCCGCTGGCCAGGGCTTTCAGTCATCCTGGCCCACAGAACCGCGGGCGGCGCGGCGCCGGTCGGCCCCACGGCACAGGGCGGCGAGAATGGCGCCGGAGAGGTTGTGGCAGACGGAGAAGATGGCGCCCGGCAGGGCGGACATCGGGGACATGTACTGGGCGGCCAGGCCCGCGGCCAGCCCGGAGTTCTGCATGCCCACCTCGATGGCGAGGGTGCGCCGGGACGGGACCGGCTGACCGGTGATCCGGCCGGTGAGGTACCCCAACAGGTAGCCGAAACCGTTGTGGAGGATGACGGCGACGAGCACCAGCAGTCCGGCCTCCACGATGCTGTCCCGGGAACCGGCCACGACGATGGCCACGATCATGGAGATCGCGATCACGGAGATCCAGGGCAGGGCCGGCAGTATCGCCTCGACGAGACGGGGCAGGAACACCCGCACCGCCAGACCGGCGATCACCGGGATGAGCACCACCTGGACGATGGACAGCGCCATCGACCCCGCGTCCAGCGGCATGTACTGTCCGGCCAGCCACAGGGTCAGCAGCGGCGTGAAAATCGGCGCCAGCAATGTGGAGACCGAGGTCATCGTCACAGACAGGGCGACGTCGCCGCGGGCCAGGTAGGACACGACGTTGGAGGAGGTGCCACCCGGTGCACACCCGACCAGGATGACGCCGGCGGCGATCTCCGCGGGCAGCTGGAGGACCCAGACCACCAGCAGGGCGGTCAGCGGCATGATCACATACTGGGCGATGACGCCTAGAATGACCGGCAGCGGGCGTTTGGCCACCAGGGCGAAATCGACCGGTTTCAGGGTCAGTCCCATGCCGAACATCACCACCCCGAGCAGCGGGTTCACCCACCCGGAGAGGTTGAGCACCGCCGCTGAGGCGCCGAAGCCGATCAGGCCCCCGAGGATGACCAGGACCGGGAATCCCAGGGCCGCGATGTAGGCGGCGCGGTCATCACGCGAGGTGGGGGACGGTGCCGCGGCCGTCCGTGTTGTTGTGTCACTCATGTGTGTCGTCTTTCCGTGCAGTGTCAGTTGTCGGGTCACGAGGGAAAACTGGCGGCGGACGGTGACGGGCAGGAGGCCGGAAAGGTGGCGGCGGTGCCTCGCCGGGTCGGCGCGGGGTGGGACTGACCGGAGGGTCGGGGCTACCGCGCAGTTTCCTGCCGGAAACTCTAGTCGGCGGCGCGGTGGTGGAGCACGACGGGGATCAGCCGAAGACGGCCTGGGCGGTGTTGTAACGGCGTTCAGGAACCCGTTTGAGCTCGCCGACGGCCTCCTGCAGGGTGATCATCTCGATTCTCTCGCCGTGCAGGGCGACCACCTTGCCGAACTGTTCCTCGTGGCAGGCCCGGGCGGCGCGCACGCCGTAGCGGGTGGCCAGGACGCGGTCGAAGGCGGTCGGGGTACCGCCGCGCTGGATGTGGCCGAGCACGGTGGTGCGCACATCCTGCCCCAGCCGCTTGTGCACCTCATCGGCGATGACCTGTCCCATGCCGGTGAAGGTCCGGTGGCCGAACTGGTCTTCCTCCCCCTCGCTGAACTGCAGGGTGCCTTCCTTGGGCTCTGCCCCCTCGGCGACGACGATGATGCCGTACTTCTCCCCCATCTGGAAGCGGCGTTCCATCTTCTTGCAGATCTCGTTGATGTCGAAGGGGAACTCCGGGATGACGGTGTAGTGCGCGCCGCCGGCCATCCCGGCGTGCAGCGCGATCCAGCCGACGTGGCGCCCCATGACCTCCACGATCATCACCCGGTTATGCGATTCCGCGGTGGTGTGGAGCCGGTCGATGGCGTCGGTGGCCACGGCGACGGCGGTGTCGAAGCCGAACGTGTAATCGGTGCCGTTGACGTCATTGTCGATGGTCTTGGGGACCCCGACGATGGGGACGCCGTTGTCCGCGAGCCATTTCGCGCCCTTGAGGGTGCCTTCGCCGCCGATCGGGATCAGGGCGTCGATCTCCGCGGCCTCGAGATTGCGTTTGATCTGGTCCAGGCCGGCCTTGAACTTGTCCGGGTGCAGCCGGCCGGTCCCCAGGATGGTGCCGCCACGGAGCAGGATGCGGTCGATGGTCTCGTCGTCGTAGAGCTGGACGCGTTTGTCCTCCATCAGGCCGGCCCAGCCGTCCTGGTAGCCGACGACGGTGGAACCGAATTCCACGTTGGCGGTCCGCACGATTCCCCGGATGACCGCGTTCAATCCGGGACAGTCACCACCCGATGTCAGAGTCGCAATACGCATGGCGTTCATCGTAGTCGGGGCCGGGGTTTCACGCTCGGCCCGGAACCGGTTCCCCGGGGTACTCCTCGGCCCGGAACCGGGAAACCGCCACGAACCCGGCGAGCAGGGCGAGGCCGGGCAGCAGCACGGCGTTGGCCATCGTGACGTTGACCCCGGCGGCCATGCTTCCGGCCTGCATGGCGGCACCGACGGCCGCAGCGCCGGCGACCGCCCCTACCTGGCGGGCGGTGTTGTACACCCCCGACGCCGCGCCCATGTGCGTGGTGTCCACCGTCCGCATGGCCGTCGCCGAGTTCGGCGCCCACACGAGGGACTGGCCGAAACCCATGACCACCACCGGAACCAGGAACCACCACATGCTCTCCCCGGCCCGCATGACCAACGACACCCCGAGCAGGGACGCCGCCATCGCCCCGAAGCCCGCCATGGACAGGATCCGGGGGTGCAGCTTGTCGGCGAGCGGGCCCACCAGCGGGGAGAGGACGATCGACAGTCCCGCCATGGGCAGCATCATCAACCCCGCCTGCAGCGCGCTGAGACCCTGGCCGTCCTGGAGGTAGAACATGATCGGCAGCATCATCGACGACACCGTGAAGCCCATGGTGGCGATCGAGAACGCGCCGAGGGAGAAGTTGCGGTTGCGGAAGATCGACAGTGGGATCAGCGGCTCGGATCCGCGGGCGGCGGCGGTGCGCTGCAGGCGCAGGAACCCGAACAGGCCCGCGCCACCGGCCACCAGCAACACCCAGATCCACCAGGGCCAGCCCAGTTCCGGTCCCTGCTGGATACCGAAGACCAGCGCACCCATCGCCACCAGCGACACCAGCACGCTCGGGGCGTCGATACGCCGGACGTGCCGGGGCAGATGCGGTACCCACAGCGTCACCAGCACCAGAGAGACAATACCGATCGGGATGTTGATGAGGAAGATCCACTGCCACCCCACCGAGTCCACGATCATCCCGCCCAACGTCGGCGAGACCACCCCCGCCAGGCCGCCGACCGCGCCCCACGCCCCCAGGGCCGCACCGCGGCGCTCCCGGGCGAAGACCCGGTTGATCACGCTCATGGTCTGCGGGGTCAGAATGGCCGCGCCGATTCCCTGGACGGCACGGGCGGCGATGAGCACCTCAACCGTCGGCGCGAGTCCACACGCCAGGGAGGCCAGGATGAACACCGTCATGCCCACGCGGTAGAGATTGCGCTGCCCGAACCGGTCCCCCAGCCGGCCGGTGAAGAGCATCGGCACCAGGACGAACAACAGGTAGATGGAGGTCACCCACACCACCTGGTTCATCGACGCGCCCAGCTCCTGCTGGAAGGCCGGGGTGGCCACCGCCACGATGGTCTGGTCCAGCAGAATCATGAAGAAGCCGATGCACAACGCGACCAGCGCCCGCCAGGCCTGGGGCTCCGGCAGGACGAGGGACTGCTGCTGTGACTGGGTCATTGGAGCAATTCTAGGTGGTGACGGTGCGTCCGGGGCGGGGTCGGCCGGAGCCGGGTGCCCATGGCGCTCCGGGGGCGCACGGGTAGTCTATGGGGCATGGGAATGATGGACATCAAGAAGCCTTCCGAAGTAAATACCGCCCTCGTGATCGGCACCGGCCTGCTCGGCGGCTGGCTGTCGGCCCGGGAGACCGGCATGCGTCCGCTCGGTGGCGCAGTGCTCGCCGCCGCCGGCGTCTGGGCCGGCCGCTCCTGGTTGGCCAAGACGAACCCGGCCACCACTGCGGCCCTGGCCGCAACATATGTCGGCGGTTTCGGGCTCAGCCACCCGCTGGCGAAGAAGATCGGCTCCTGGCCGGCCGTGCTGACGGTGACCGCCGTGGCCTCCGGTGCCGCCTATGTCCTCTCCGACGCCAAATAGCCCCACCCGATGAAGTAGTACTGAATGCCCGGCGCTGCCTCGCGCCGGCCATTAGCTCGTCCGGGCTACTTCACTGCGAGGCGTTCTTCCTCGGCCTCGATCTCGGCGTTGAAGTCGCGCTTGGATGCCTGCCACTGGTCCTCGGTCATCCCGATGCGCCAGTAGCCGGAGATGGACACGTCCTTCTTGTCCACCTCATTGTCGAAGAAGAGGAAGCGGCGGACCTCCTTGAGCATCTCCGCAACCCCGTGCACGAACCAGCTGGTGCGCTGCTCCGGGATGCCGGCCGCCCGGACCGCTTCCGAGAGCTGATGGCCGTGGGTCGCCCCGTCGCGGTGCACCCAGGTCAGCTCCACCCCGTCCCCGGTGGGCATCTCGAAGTGGGAGTTTTCATCGGCCACCTCCACATAGGCGGCGGCGGTGGCGCCGGCGGGCAGGTTCTCGATGGCCGCGGCGATCGCCGGGGCGGCGGACTCATCCCCGACCAGTACGAAGTGCCCGTAATCGGCTTCCGGGTGCCAGGCGCCCCCGGGGCCCCCGAAGATGATCGTGTCCCCCACTTTCGCCTGCTTTGCCCAGGGGCCGGCCAGGCCGGCCGCGCCATGGGTGACAAAGTCCACCTCGAAGGTGCCGGTCTCGGTGTCCACCCGGCGGAAGGTATAGGTACGGGTCACCGGGTGCAGGTGACGCGGATAGTTGTCCCGGATCTCACCGAGGTCGAAGGGCCAGGCGTAGTCCGCCTCCTCCGGCACGAAGAGCAGCTTGATGTAGTGGTCGGTGTGGGGCAGCTCCTCGCCCCGGATGCCCGGACAGTCGAAGCTGATCCGGACCAGATCCTCCGTGAGGCGGGTGACATCGGTGACTGTCGCCTCACGCGCGCGACGCTTCTTGACCTTGTCATTACCGGTGCGTCCCGGTGCGGGCTTGCTCATCTAAGTCCTCACTTCTTTGAAAAACAGGTGGCTGGATGCCAGCGGTAGAACAGGTCCGGTGTCCCCACCGGACCAACACTAGTTAGGCTATCCTATATTTTCTGACCCGCCAAGGAGGTAGGGACACTCGGCGTCTTCCCGCCGCTGTTTCCCAGCTCTTTTTCCGCAGGGGACGGATCCGGCGCCACCCTGTCGGGTAGGTAGCGGAAACCGGGCAATTGTCCCTCGCGGGAAGCCACAAACCCGCGGTATCCGCTACCTACCCGACACCCCGTCCCAGGCGAGCGAAAACCCCTGCTCCCGGGAAGAAACTTCCGGGGAGCAGGGGTTCAGCTGGGCCACCAGCAATCAGTCGGCCGGGAACGAAAGGCGGGGCTCCCGGAGGTCGGCTGGACTACTTCCGGCCCGCCTCGAAGGCGGCGCCGACCTTGTACAGGCGGTCATCCTGGAATGCCGGGGCCATGATCTGCAGGCCGACGGGCAGCTGGGTGTCCTCGGCGAAGCCGGCGGGCACGGACATGCCGCACAGGCCGGCCAGGTTCAGCGGCAGGGTGCACAGGTCGAAGTTGTACATCGCCAGCGGATCATCGACCTTCTCCCCCAGCTTGAAGGCGGTGGTCGGGGTGGCCGGGGAGATCAGGACGTCGACCTGCTCATAGGCCCTGGCGAAGTCCTGGGCGATCAGGGTGCGCACCCGCTGGGCCTGCAGGTAGTAGGCGTCGTAGTAGCCCACGGACAGGGCGTAGGTGCCCAGCATGATGCGGCGCTTGACCTCCGGTCCGAAGCCCTCGGCGCGGGAGATGGCCATGACGTCGTCGGCGGAGTGGCTGCCGTCATCCCCGGCGCGCAGACCGTAGCGCATGCCGTCGAAGCGGGCCAGGTTGGAGGAGACCTCGCAGGGCAGAATCAGGTAGTAGGCGGACAGCGCATCGTTGAAGTGCGGGCAGTCCACCTCCACGACCTCGGCGCCCTGGCTCTCCAGCTGCTTGACGGCGGCACGGAAGTTGTCCACCACGCCATCCTGGAAACCATCGCGGTTGAATTGCTTGACCACACCGACCTTCACACCGGACAGGTCGCCGGAGGCGCCCTCCCGGGCAGCGGCGACGACCGGGGCGACCTCGCGGTTGACCGAGGTGGCGTCGAAGTGGTCGTGGCCGGCGATGACCTCGTGCAACAGGGCGGTGTCCAGCACCGTGCGACCGGTCGGGCCCCCCTGGTCCAGGGAGGAGGCACAGGCGATCATGCCGTAGCGGGAGACGGTGCCGTAGGTCGGCTTCACGCCGACGGTGTTGGTCAGCGCGGCGGGCTGGCGGATGGAGCCGCCGGTGTCGGTGCCGATGCCCAGCGGAGCCTGGCCCGAGGCCAGTGCCGCGGAGGTGCCGCCACCCGAACCGCCGGCGGTGCGCTCCAGGTCATAGGGGTTGTGGGTGGGGCCGAACGCGGAGTTCTCGGTGGAGGAACCCATCGCGAACTCGTCGAGGTTGGTCTTGCCCAGGATGGGGATACCGGCCGCGCGGATCTTGGCGGTGACGGTGGCGTCATAGGGGCTGGTCCACCCGTCGAGCATCTTCGAACCGGCGGTGGTCGGGGCGTCGGTGGTGGTGAACAGGTCCTTCAACGCCAGTGGCACCCCGGCCAGTGGGGAGGCCGGGGCCTCGCCGGCGTCCAGGGACGCGTCCACGGCGTCGGCGACGGCGAGGGCCTCCTCCGCGCCCACGTGCAGGAAGGCGTGGAGCTTGTCGTCGGTCTCGGCGATGCGGTCCAGGTGCGCCTGGACGACTTCCCGGGAGGTGACCTCGCGGGAGTGGATCTTCTCCGCGAGCTCTGCGGCGGAAAGGCTGGTCAGGCCGGCATCGCCGACCACGTAGTTGGTGCTCATCTTAGTCCTGCTCCCCCAGAATCTGCGGTACGACGAAACGCTGGTCCTCCACGGCGGGCGCCTGGTCCAGGGCCTGCTCCGCGGTGAGCGTCTTTTCCTCGACGTCCTCGCGCATGCTGGTCTGGATGGCGTGCGGGTGGCTCATGGGCTCGACACCTGCCGCATCAACCTGCTGCACGTCCGAGACGTAACCGATGATGTCGTCGATCTGGGAGGCGAACTCCTTGAGTTCCTCCTCACTCAGAGCCAGGCGGGATAGTTTCGCGAGGTGGGCGACCTCGTCACGCGAAATCTCAGGCACGTGTACTACTTCCTCTTTCGCATCGTGGACTTCCGGGGGTGTTCGGGGCACGGGGCCCGATCCCTGCATATCCTACTGCACCTGCCGGGACCGCCCGCCACCGCACCGGGACGGTCAGTGGGCCGTGGTTGCCTCGCCGGCTTTCGAAAGTGGATACGATGAAAACTGTTGTAGACCCCACAATGAATGGCCGAGGAACAATGGAACCCACGATGTCCTACCTGATCCGTGTTCAGCTTCCCGATTCCCCAGGTAGCCTGGGCGAACTCGCGGAAGCCATCGGGCTGGTGGACGGCAATATCCAGTCGGTCGACGTCATCGAGCAGTTACCCGACCAGACGGTGGTCGATGACATCGTGGTGCACCTGCCGAAATCCGCGATGGCGGACACCCTCATCACGGCGATCCGGACCGTGGAGGGCTCGGAGGTCGACTCCATCCGCCCCTTCACGGGCACGGTCGACCGCCGCGGCCAGATCACCATGCTCGCCGACGTCGCCGCCCGCCGCCGCAACGTCACCAAGGCCATGGGCGAGCTGGTCAAGGTGATGCCGCGTTCGATGACCGCGACCTGGGTCATCGTTCTGGACATCCACAGCGACACGACCCGGGTGGCGGCGTCGCTGGCGGCCCCGGCGGATGACGGCTCCGCCCCCGCCAGCATCGACGTCGATCAGGCGCGGGTGCTGGATCCGGAGACCGAGGACTGGATCCCGGAGAGCTGGGCGCTGCTGGACTCGACCCTGGCGGCCGCCCCCTTGACGGGAACGGACATGGTGCTCATCGTCGGCCGCACCGGCGGGCCGAATTTCCTGGCCAGCGAAGTGGAGCACCTCGGCAACCTCGGGAAGATCGTCGGCACGATCCTGAACTGACGGCCCCAGGTCAGGCGGGGCCCCTGCCACTTATCGACGCCGCGGGACGCCGGCCCCGGAACGCTGCCTCCGCAGCGCCGTCCTGCACACCAGGGCCCCGGGGTCAGGACTCCGCGGTCTCCTGCGGACCCTGCGCCAGCAGCTGCACAAACCCTTCTTCGTCGAGGATCTTCAGCCCCAGGTCCCGGGCCTTGGTCTCCTTGGAACCGGCGTTCTCGCCCACCACCACGTAGTCGGTCTTCTTGGACACGGACCCCGAGGCCTTGCCGCCGCGGGAGATGATGGCCTCCTTGACCGAGTCCCGGGTGAACCCCTCCAGGGAGCCGGTGACCACGAGCGTCAGCCCTTCGAGCGTCTGCGGGGCCTGCTCCGAGACGTCCTCCGCCATGGTCACACCGGCGGCGGCCCAGCGCTCGACGATCTGCCGGTGCCAGTCCACCTCGAACCAGTCCTTGAAGGACTGCGCGATGACCATGCCCACTCCGTCGGTGTCCGCGATGTCTTCCACCTCGGCGTCGCGGAGCGCGTCCATGGCGTGGTAGCGCGAGGCCAGGGCGCGGGCGGCGGTCGGCCCGACATGCCGGATCGACAACGCCACGAGCACCCGCCAGAGGTCAGTCTCCCGGGCCTGCGCGAGGTGCTCGAGCAGCTTCTTGCCCGACGCATTCACCTTGCCGGTGTTGGTGGTGTAGACCTTGCTGTCCTGCAGCTTCTCCTCAGTCAGGTCGAAGAGCTCGGACTCGTCGCTGAGGATCCCGCGCCGGATGAGGTCCTGGGCGCCCTTCTCACCGAGTGCTTCGATGTCGAAGGCCCCGCGGCCGGCCAGATAGGTCAGTCGGGAGGACAACTGCGCCGGACAGCTGCGGGTGTTCGGGCACCGCCAGTCGGCGTCGCCCTCCTTCTGCGGTGCCAGCCGGGTGCCGCAGGACGGGCACAGGGTCGGGAAGATGAACTCGTACTCGCTGCCGTCCCGCTTCTCCACGACGGGGCCCAGCACCTCCGGGATGATCTCCCCGGCCTTGCGAATGACCACCGTGTCCCCGATCAGCACGCCCTTGCGCTTGACCTCGGTCTGATTGTGCAGGGTGGCCATGGAGACGGTGGATCCGGCGACGAAGACCGGGTCCATGATGGCGAAGGGGGTCACCCGCCCGGTCCGCCCCACCCCGACCTGGATGTCCAGCAGCGTGGTGGTGACCTCCTCCGGCGGGTACTTGTAGGCGATCGCCCACCGCGGGGCCCGGCTGGTGGAGCCGAGCGCCCGCTGCTCGGAGCGCGCGTCCACCTTGATCACCACGCCGTCCATCTCGTGGGCGGCGTCGTGGCGGTGCTCGGCCCAGTAGGCGACCCTCTCCTGGACCTCAGCGGCGGTGGTCACGGCCTCGGTGTAGGGCGAGACCGGCAGCCCCCAGGCACCCAGGGCCTGGTAGACGTCCCACTGGGACTGCGGGGTAAAACCTTCGGTGGCGCCGAGCCCGTGGCAGATCATCTTCAGCCGTCGCTTCTTCACGTCCTCGGTGTTCTTCTGCCGCAGGGATCCCGCCGCCGCGTTGCGCGGGTTGGCGAAGGGTTTGCCGCCTGCGTTGATGCGCTGCTCGTTGACCTCGGCGAAGTCCTCGATGGCGATGAACACCTCGCCGCGGACCTCCAGCAGCTCCGGGACGGGATACTCGCCGGTGCCGGTCAGCTCGTGCGGGATGTCCTCGATCACCCGGGCATTCGCGGTGACGTCCTCGCCCACCCGGCCGTCCCCGCGGGTGGCGGCGCGGTCCAACCGGCCCTGCCGGTACACCAGGTCGATGGACAGGCCGTCGATCTTCAGCTCCGTCAGGTAGCGCTCCGCGGGGGTGCGCTGCAACCACTCGGCCAGTTCCTCGGTGTCGAAGACATTGTCCAGGCTCATCATGCGCTCGAGGTGCTCGACATTTTCAAAGGTCGAGGCCGCCGCCACCGGTGCGCCGACCTCCATCGTCGGGCTGTCCGGCACCGCGAGTTCCGGGTGCTCGGCCTCCAGCCGCTGCAGGCTGGTGAACAGCTGGTCGAACTCGGCGTCAGCGATGACGGGCTGCTGGTTGTAGTAGAGGTCGCGGTGGTGGCGGACCTCCTCGGCCAGCTCGTTCCACTTGCGTCGCAGGTCCACGTCTTTGTCAGTCACGATCCCCGATTCTAACGAGCCGTCGGCCACGCCGTCGGTGTATGCCCGGGGGCTGGCCTGCCGGGGCGATGTCCGGGGTCGCCGCTAAGGTTTGGGGCATGACGAACTTTGATGCCACCCGCATGCTCACCTTCGATCTCGAGACCACCTCCCGCAACCCCAGAGAAGCCCGCATCGTCACCTCGGCGATGGTGCGTATCGACGGCCGCGAGGTCGATCCCCTGGAACTGCTCGCCGATCCCGGCATCGAGATCCCGGAGGAGACGACGAAGATCCACGGCATCAGCACGGAGTACGCGCGGGAGCACGGCAGACCACACGATGAGGTGCTGGCGGAGACGGTGCAACGCATCCGCCGCGGCTGGGAGGACGGGTTGACCCTGATCGTCTACAACGCCTCCTATGACCTGACCATCCTGCGGGCCCAGACCGGCGATTTCACCGTCACCGGTCCGGTCTACGACCCGTTCGTCATCGACAAGATCAAGGACCGCTACCGCAAGGGCAAGCGCACCCTGACGGACCTGTGCGAGCACTACGGGGTACGGCTCGACAACGCCCACGAGGCCACCTCCGATGCCCTGGCGGCGGCCCGGATCGCCTGGAAACAGGTGAAGCTGTGGCCGGAGCTGACACAGATGTCCGCCGAGGAGCTGATGGAGTTCCAGGCCGTGGGTTACTACGAGGACCGGGTGGGCTTCCGGAAGTATCTGGAGGGCCGGGGCCGTGATGCCTCGGATGTCAGCACCTCCTGGCCCATGCAGGGTTAGGCCGCCGGCTCAGCTCTCCGGCTCCTCCCGGTGTGTCACCCCTTCCGCGGTCAGTTCCAGATTATTCGTCGGCCCGTCAAGGACCAGGAGTTGATCGAGTGGCTCAGCGAGCAGGATCTGAGCGAGCGCCACACGGAAGCGTCCCCCACCCGAGAGGTCGGCAACCTTCCGGTTGACCGCGTCCCCGGTGAACAGGAACTGGGCGGGTGGGACCGCACCTGCTGCGGCCCCGCTACCGGGACTTCCGCGCAGACACAGTCCGGGGCAGTGGCTTGATCATCCGGGTGGCTGAGCCGCTGCGGCAGGTAGCCGATCCGGTCGATGTGCCTGCGGGCGGGTACCGGCCCGGGCAGAGCGTGGACCAGGGGTTCCAGCAGCCGGGTCTTTCCGACGCCATCCGGCCCCGTCCAGGCGACCTTCTCCGGCCCCTGAATCAGAATCCGATGGTGCCCGCTTCAGGCGGTGCGCCGGGCCTGCTCCGCCACGACCTGTTCGGCGGCCACGTGTTCCCGGCACTGAGTGCAGGTTCCACCGCTGAGGTTCGGGTTGCTGCCGTGCAGCTCCGCGGTGTCGTGGCTGCCCACGATCAGAACCTCGGGCCACGTCCGGACGGTCTCGTCGGTGCCCCAGGTCCCGGTGCCCCAGGTCCCGGCGTCCCAGGTCCCGGTGTGCGCCGGGACCGTAGTGTTGCGCAGGTCACCTGACCGGGCGTTCAATGGATACATGAACACTGCGCCATCCGCGGTGCGGGCCCGGTCCCTCACCGTTCACCTGGGTCACCGCCGAGACCGTTCAGCGGTGTTGGAGAGCCTTGACTTCCAGCTGCCCGCCGGCGAGATCACCGGGCTGATCGGCCCCTCCGGCAGCGGCAAGACCACGCTGATGCGTGCCCTCGTCGGGGTCCAGCACCACGAGGGGGAACTCGAGGTCCTGGGGCAGCCGGCCTCGGCACGCACCCTGCGCGGCCGGATCGGATACGTCACCCAGTCTCCGAGTGTCTATCCGGACCTCACGGTGCGGCAGAACCTGGACTACTTCGCGCGGCTGGGCAGTGGCGGGGACTCTGAGCTGGTTCTGGAGCAGTTGTCGTTGACCGAGGTGGCCGACCGGGCGGTGCGCACGCTCTCCGGCGGTCAGCGGGGCCGGACCTCCCTCGGCTGCGCCCTCGTCGGAACCCCCGAGCTTCTGGTGATGGATGAGCCGACCGTGGGGCTTGACCCGGCCACCCGGCGCTCCCTGTGGCAGCAGTTCCGACGGATCGCCGACCACGGCATCACCCTGGTGGTCTCCAGCCACGTGATGGACGAGGCCGCGCGCTGCGACCGGCTCCTCCTGCTGCGCGCCGGACGGATCATCTGGTCGGGGGCCCCTGCCGAGCTGCTGGGCGAAACCGGGGCACGATCCTATGAGGACGCCTTCCTGGCCGCGGTCGGGGAAGTCGATCCCGCCGATGGCCCGACCGCGGAAAGGCGGACACCGTGAATCCCCGGCTGGCTCTCCTGACCGCCGGCCGTGTGCTCCGGCAACTGCGTGCCGATCCCCGGTCGGTCGCCCTGATCCTCGTGCTGCCCACGCTGCTGCTGGCCCTGATGTACTATATCTACGAGGGCAACCAGCCCCTGTTCACCCGGATCGCCCCGGTGATGGCGGTGGTCTTCCCGATGGCGTTGATGTTCATCATCACGTCGGTGACCATGCAGCGGGAGCGCTCCACCGGGTCCCTGGAGCGGCTCTGGACCACCCGGCTGCACCGCGCCGACCTGATCCTCGGCTACGCCGCGGCCTTCGCGCTCATGGCGGTCCTGCAGTCGGTGATCCTCGTCCTGGTCCTCCACTACGCGCTGGGGGTGAGCAATCAGTCACCCTGGTGGCTGACCACCCTGCTGGCGGCGATCACCGGCGTGACCGGTGTGGCCCTCGGGCTGTTCAGTTCCGCCTTCGCCCGCACCGAGTTCCAGGCCGTGCAGTTCATGCCGGTGCTGATCATCCCCCAGATACTGCTGTGCGGACTCCTGGCACCCCGCGAGGAGCTGCCTGCCGTGCTGCGCTGGGTCTCCGACGTGCTCCCGCTGTCCTACGCGGTCGACGCGATCCTCACCGCCGCCGCGCAGGGACTGGACCAACCCGTCATCACCGACATCGCGATCTGTCTCATCTTCGGCGCGGCCTTTCTGTGCCTGGCGGTGACCACCCTGCCCCGGCGGACCCGCTGAGCCCGGGTCAGAGCAGCCGCATGATCAACGCCCGCCCCTCCTCGGCGGCGTCGCCGACCCGCTCGCGTAAGCGGGTGAAGAACGGCCAGATGTCCCGGCGCACCAGCTCGCCCGGGTCCCCACCGTCAAAGGCGTAGAGACACTGTTCCTCCAGGTGATTCATCACGGCGAAGTCCACCATCATGTCGCGGTCCCAGGCGCACAGCTCCCGGTGGATCGACGGCAGGCGTTCCGCCGGCACCAGATGCCAGGCCGCTGACTCATCCTCCGGGTACCACTCATCGCCCAGGATCAGGGAACTGGCCGGGGAATCATCGTGCTCCCCGGCCTCCAGGCCCTCGGTGAGCACCCAGTGCAGCCCCTGGAAGCACTGGTCCAGGTCAAACTCCCCGGCATGCGGCGCCCGGTCAATGTCCTCGTAGCTCAGTCCACCGCCACGGATCTGCTCCTGCAGCGGCTGGTCAATCACGCGGTAAAAGGCTCGAACTCCCATACCGCGTGATTATCGCCACGCGGCCACGGCCCGGCAACCGAATCGCTGGATTCTCCGGGAACTATTCTGCGGTCCTCAGAACCGGCGGCAACCTATCAGGTTTCCACCCGGCCACCACTTATCGACGCCCCGCTCAGAGATCCCCGGCGTCGTGCTCCAGCATGTCCGCGACCACCCGGGCCATGCGGTACGCCCCGGCGGCCTCGAGGACCGTGCCCTGCCGGATGCCGCTCCGCGGATGCACATCCACCGACGTCGCGAGCAGCGCCCGGTCCAGCCCCAGTTCATCGAAGAAACGGGCGATGCGCACCGCCAGCTCGCGGGGGTTCTCCCCGAGCTCATCGATCACGTCGCCGGGGCCGGTGACCCCGAGGCCGAGCCGGGTCCCCTCGCTCAGGGTCCGGCCGAAGCCATCCTTCTGCTCATTGCCCCGCACCTGGTCCAGGGTGAGCAATACGGTGTCGGCCCCGGATTCCCGGGCCACCTGCCAGTTCGGTGCATACCCGGCCTGGTTCAGCAGTACCTGGGAGACGACTCCCCCACGGAGCCTGCCGATCACCCCGTGGAGACGCTCGGCCACATCCGTGCTCTGGACCGCGGCGATCTCCTCGAACTCGCTGCTGCCGGCGAGGTTGCCGGCGATGATCTCCGGCAACATGGGCTCATCAACCTGGACGACGATCTCAGGGCTGGTCAACGGCGGGGACATCTCGCCGACGTGCGCGGTCTTGATGTTCCTGGCCACGTATTCGGCATGCTCACGCACCCCGTCGATCAATGACTCCGTCAGGTCACGGAGGGCGCCCCGGTCAGTGATCACCCGGTGACCGTTGGTCAGCTCGATCCGGGACGACAGGGTCCAGGGTCCGGTGACCTGTAACTTGATCGCCCGAGCCTTGCCGTCCCACACCGTCTCACAGGCTTCCAGGTCACGTTCGATCTGGTCCTTGGCCCGTCGGGTCTCCAGCTGGGGCCGCGGGGTCATGATCCACGAACGCGGCCCCCGGTCGACGTGGATGGCCTCGAGCAGCGCGGCGGTGCGGCCCACGGCGTCGGAGCCCAGTCCCCGCGCCGGCAGCTGGGGCAGGTGCACCAGGTCCCCGGTCTCACCGAGGATCATGTCGGCGGCGTCCGCCACCGAGGTGCCGGGCAGTTCCCCCAGTCCGAAGGCGACCATCAGTTCCCCGTGCCGCAGATCGTGCCCGAGCCCAGGACAATATCCCCGGCCGGGTCGGGCTGGTAGAGCACCGCCGCCTGGCCACGGGCGATGCCGGACAGCGGCTCGGCGAGCTCGAGCACCATGTAGTCGCCGGCGGCGTCGATACGCGCATGGCAGGCCACGACCCCACCGTGCGCGCGGACCTGCACCTCACAGTCGAGCTCCCCGCCCATGGCGGGATGGAGGAACTTCAGGCGGTCGGCGTGGATCTCGGTCACGGCCAGCCGCTCGCGCGGACCGACGGTGACGGTGCCGGTCGCGGCGTCGATGTCGGTGACGTACCGGGGGCTGCCGTCCGGGGTCGGGGTCTTGATGTCCAGGCCCTTGCGCTGACCGATGGTGAATTCATGCACGCCGGCGTGCCCACGGAGCTCCACCCCGTCCTGGTCGCGGATCATGCCGGGGCGCAGGCCGATGTGTCTGCCCAGGAAGGCCTGGGTGTCGCCGTCCGGGATGAAACAGATGTCGTAGGAGTCGGGCTTCTTCGCCACCGAGAAGCCGTGGGTGGCGGCCTCCGCGCGGATCTCCGGCTTGACGGTGTCGCCGACCGGGAACATGCAGTGCGCGAGCTCGTGGGCGCCGAGCACCCCCAGGACGTAGGACTGGTCCTTGTCCGGGTCGATGGAGCGGCGCAGGTAACCGTCGCCGCCGTCCACGGGCTGGGTCAGCCGCGCGTAGTGACCGGTGACCACGGCGTCGAAACCGAGTGCGATCCCCCGCTCCAGCAAGGCCGCAAACTTGATTTTCTCGTTGCAGCGCAAGCAGGGGTTGGGGGTTTCACCGTTGGCGTAGGAGTCGATGAAGTCCTCGATCACATCCTCCTTGAAGCGGTCGGAGAAGTCCCAGACATAGAAGGGGATGCCGAGTTTGTCGCACACCCGGCGAGCATCCGCCGAGTCCTCCAGGGAGCAGCAGCCGCGGGAGGACTCGCGGGTCTGCTGCGCGTCCTGGGACAGGGCCAGGTGCACGCCGATGACCTCGTGCCCGGCCTCGACCGCCCGGGTGGCCGCCACCGCCGAGTCAACACCGCCACTCATCGCTGCCAGTACCCGCATGTTCTCCCCTCAGTTCTTCTGCCCGGTGCCATTCGGCACGTTTCAACACCGAAGCGTAATCGCCCATTCCCCCATTCAGCGAATCTCTGGTGCTCCCGTCCTCTCCGGGCGGGATGTCACGTCGTGCGCCCGAGGATCTAAGCTCAGTGGGAAGTTCGCCCGCGGCTCCCCGCCCGCCCCGGCACCGCGGTTTCTCTACCTGATCAGACCCCTTCCGGAAAGGACTCCCCGATCACCGTGGCCCGTAACCGCTCCGCCGACAAGAAATCCAACGCCCGGAAGTCCGGTACGACCGCCGGTCCGCAGGCCGGCCATTACGAGGGCAGTCACTCCCCGATCGAGCTGTTCCCGGACCCCTACACCACTGACGGCTGGCTGCTGAGCGTGGACGGCACCCCCAGCTCCCACATCGTGCTCGGGGAACCACGGAAGCTGATCTTCGAGTACATGCGGTGGATGGCCACGGGGATCGAGTCCTTCGTCTCGCAGCACCTGGATGCGGAGAAGCTGCGGATCACCCACTTAGGTGGCGGAGCCTGCACCTTGGCCCGGTACTTCGCGGACGTCTACCCCGGCTCCCGCAACACGGTTGTGGAATTGGACCGTGAGCTGGCCCGGCTCGTGCGCGAGTGGTTCGACATCCCCCGCAGCCCGCGGGTCAAGATCCGGGTGGACGACGCCCGGGCAGTCGCCCAGGACTTCACACCGGCCAGCCGGGACATCATCATCCGGGACGTCTTCACCGACGCGGAGACCCCGTACAACCTGAGCACGGTGGAGTTCTTCGCCCACTGTCACCGCGGGTTGGCTCCCGGCGGACTCTACGTGGCCAACTGCGGCGACAACTCAGACCTGAAAGTCGCCAGAGCCGAGGTGGCGGGGATGCTCGAGGTCTTCGACCATGTGGCCGCCATCGCCGACCCCCCGATGCTCAAGGGCCGGCGCTACGGCAACATCGTCTTCCTGGCCTCGGACACCCCGCTTCCCGACGCCGCCTCCCCCGCCGCCGCGGAGATGACCCGGCAGTTGCTGGGCGGGGGCGTGCCCGCCCACTACCGGGACGCGGCCTGGGTCCGCCGTTTCGCCTCCGGCGCGAAGCCGCGCCACGATGTGGTAGCTGACTGAGCCGGGGAGACCCCCGCCGACATCCGGGATCTTCCTGCCCCAAACCGCCCCCCGCACGCAGGGTCAGTTGTTAAAGTCCGAATCATGAACGTGATCCATAACACAATAAAGCGGGCCGCCGCCGGAGTGTCGGCCGCTGTCCTGGTCGTCTCCCTCAGTGCCTGCGTGACCGAGACCGACCCCGCCCCTGCCGCCGGCGCCGGAAACACCGAGAACACCACTGCAGCTGGGACCACCACCCCGGAACCTCAACCCTGCGAGCTACCGGAGGACGCCATGAGCCCCGAGGAAGAAGATGTGGAGGGGACCCACAGCGGTGAGGACATCTCCGTGGCCCCCGAGATCGCCACCGGGTACCGCTCCGGCATGACGCCGGTGACCACCCGGGACTACGCGGTCGCCACCGCCAACCCGGTCGCCAGCCGGGCGGCGTGCGACGTCCTCCGGGACGGCGGCACCGCTGCCGACGCCCTGGTTACCGCCCAGTTCGTGCTGGGGCTGACCGAACCACAGTCCTCCGGCATCGGCGGTGGCGGTTACATCCTCTACTACGACGCCGAGTCCGGGGCGGTCTCCGCCATCGACGGCCGCGAGACCGCCCCGGTGGCCGCCGACGAGAACTACCTCCTCGAGGTTTCGGCGGAGGACCCCTCCCCGCCGGTCCCGGACGCCCGCCGGTCGGGCCGTTCCATCGGGGTGCCCGGCATCGTCGCCGCCCTGGGTGAGCTACACGCCACCCACGGCCAGAACGACTGGGCCAGTCTCCTGTCCTCCCCGCAGTCCCTGGCGGAGGACGGTTTCCGCGTCAGCCCACGAATGTCGGCCTCCATCGCCAACGCCGAGGAAGACCTGGCCCACGATCCGGCGGCGGCCGCCTATTTCCTGCAGGAGGACGGCACCGCCAAGCCCGCCGGCACTCTGCTGCACAACCCCGACTACGCCGAGACCGTCCGTCTGATCGCCGAGGGCGGTCCGGATGCGTTCTACACCGGCGAGATCGCCGCCGATATCGTCGAGCGCGCCACGCGTGACGTCGAGGGATTCACCCCGAGCCTGATGTCCACCTCCGATCTGGCGGCCTACTCCCCGGTCACCCACGAGGCGCTGTGCGCGCCCTACCGGGACCGGACGGTCTGCGGGATGCCGCCCTCCTCCTCCGGCGGGGTCACCGTGCTGGAGGCACTTGGCATCCTCAATAACTTTGACCTGGGCGACTACGCTCCGGAACAGGTCACGGAGGACGGCGGCCTTCCCGCGGTGGAGGCCATCCACCTGATCTCCGAGGCCCAGCGGCTGGCCTACGCCGACCGGGACGCCTACATCGGGGACCCCGCCTTCGTGGATGTCCCCGCCGGCGGTATCGAGGAACTGGTCAGCAAAGAATACACACGCGACCGCGCCCGGCTGATCGATCCGGACCATTCCATGGGTGAGGCCGAGGCCGGCCTCGGTGCGGTCGTCGCCGGTGCCCCGATGCCGGAGAGCGGCACCAGCCACGTATCCGTGATCGACTCCTACGGCAACGCCGCCTCCCTGACCACCAGCGTGGAGGCGGCGTTCGGGTCCTTCCACTTCACCCGGGGGTTCATCCTGAACAACCAGCTCACCGACTTCTCGGCGGAGCCGCTCACCGAGACCGGTGAACCGGTGGCCAACCGCGTGGAGTCCGCCAAACGCCCCCGCTCCTCCATGTCCCCGATGCTGGTGTTCCACACCGCCGACAACGGCGAGCGGGGCGACCTGAACATGGTCCTCGGTTCCCCGGGCGGTTCGCTGATCATCCAGTTCGTGATCAAGACCCTGGTCAACCTCATCGACTGGGGCATGGATCCGCAGCAGGCGGTCTCCGCACCCAACTTCGGTGCCCTCAACGAACCGGCGACCGGCCTCGGCGTCGAACACCCCGCCGTCGCCGCCGATTTGGATGCCCTGCGTTCGGCGTTGGAGGAACTGGGCCACGAGGTGAATCCGACCGAGCAATCAAGTGGGCTGTCCACTCTGGTCACGGAGGACAGTACGACGATCACCGGCGGTGCCGACCCGAGGCGGGAAGGCATCGTGCTCGGCGGATAGCTAGCCGGCGGCCATGCCGGCGGTCCGGGCCCGGCCCGCCACGTCCCCGATCACCCCGAGCAACCTGTCGACGTCCTGCTCGGTGGTGGTCCGGCCGAGACTGAAGCGCAGCGCGCCCCGGGCGTCGGCCTCCGGCACCCCCATCGCCAGCAGCACATGACTGGCGCGGTTCACCCCGGATGAGCACGCCGAGCCGGTGGAGGCCTCCACCCCGAGGCTGTCCAGCAGCATGAGGAGACTGTCCCCCTCGGCCCCGGGCACCGACAGGTAGAGGTGGCCCGGCAGCGAGGGTTCGGTGGTGTGGACCACCACCCCGTCGACCAGCTGTTCAATGCCGGTGCGCAGCCGGTCACGCAGGGCCCGGCGGCGGGCGGTCTCCTCCTCGAGTTCTGCGACGGCCTCCCGCAGGGCCGCCGCCAGGGAGGCGGCCCCGGCGACGTCGACCGTGCCGGGACGGATCCCGCGCTCCTGCCCGCCGCCGAAGAGCACGGCCGAAGGTGCCGGGGAGCGCCTGGCCAGCAACAGCCCGATGCCGCGCGGCCCCCCGAACTTGTGTCCGCTGGCCGCCAGCGTGGTGGCCCCCAGATCCTGGAAGTTCACCGGCACCTGACCGACAGCCTGCACGGCGTCGATGTGGACCGGGGTACCTACGGCATCAGCCCGGGCGATCACCTGATCCAGTGGCTGGACCGCCCCCGACTCGTTGTTGGCGAACATGCAGGCCGCCAGGGCCGCCGGCCGGTCCAGTGCAGTGAGGTCACTGACCCGCCCGGCCCCGTCCACCGGTAGCAGATCCACCTGCGCGCCCTGCGCCGCCAGATGCTCGACCGTCTCCAGCACCGCGGAATGCTCGACCGGCGTGGAGACCACACGATCCAGCTTCGAGGCATGGTAGAGCCCCTGCACCGCAAGATTGTCAGCCTCGGTTCCGGAGGCGGTGAAGATCACCTCGACCGGCTCACATCCCAGCAGCTCAGCGACAGTCTCCCGGGCATCGTCAAGCACGCTGCGGGCCCGGCGGCCGGAGCCGTACTGCCCTCCCGGATTGAGTGCCCGGGCATGCTCCACCCAGGCCTCGACCGCCACCTCCCGCATGGGGCTGGTGGCGGCATGGTCGAGGTACACGCGTTCAGTCATCTTGCCTCTCCTCCGGTTACACGACCGCTCAGGAACTCACCGCTTTCCCACCAGGCTACTCCCGGTCAGCAGGTCAACCAGCCCCCACCCACCGAACGCTCACGGGGCCGGGACACTTCCACAAACCAAGGAGGAATGGTCCTCATTCCCCGGAGAAATTAGACCGCCAGTTCCGACATACCCCAAGTTGTAGTGACGTCAGAGAGAAACCAGGTAAAACACTTTAATAATATCTTCTTTTCGTCTTTTTACCCCCTTTCTTAAGGGGCACGAATCCTGGCGTCATCTCCACTACCAGCCAAAACAGCAAATATAGTCATACCAAGAATCCCTTGATCACTTGTTAATAATTAAGTAGAATCCCAGTTCTACATGGTCGATTATTTTCCCCTGAAACGGGGATTCTTTTTCGACAAATCCCGTACAGCGCACCGTGAAGTCACCTTCGCGCTGAATGCCCTCCCAGTAAAAGTCATTTCATCAGCGATCAGGTGGTTTATCGTGGCGTCGCTTCCCATTTCCTTCGACATCACGTGGCGGGACCCGTCTGTCCGCCGCCCCTGATCACCACCACTCCCAATCTTCCGAAGGACTCCCATGAGCTCATCCCTCGCCTCGGTACTGGTCACCGGAGCCGGCGGCCACGCCGGCAGTAGTGTGTGCCACCAGCTGCGGACTCTCTGCCCGGACGTCACCATCGTTGCCACCGACACCCGCCCTGCCACCGCTGACGTGGACACCTTCGTCGTCGGTCACTCCGCAGCTTCCCCGGAGTATCTTCCGTTCCTCAGGTCCTTGATCGCGCAGCATTCGGTGGACCTGCTCATCCCCACCGGCCAGGAGGAACTCCGGGTCCTCGCGGCGCACCGCGCGGAACTGGGCGTCCCGGTCATCATGCCCGACCACACGGCAGTGGAGCTGTGCGGGAACGAGCTGCTGACCCGTCGCTTTCTGGCAGTAGCCGGTGTCACTGTGCCGGAGAACGGTGACGGCGTCGCTGCTTCCCGTGAGAAATCACCCACTCCGGGGGCGGCAATGATCTCCCGGGACCGCGTCCCCGGGGCCGAGTACCGTCCGCAGGCCTACCGCAGCCCGCTCCACGACGGAGAGATCATCACGGTCGTCCTGGAAAAGACCGGTGCCGCCTCCCTCCGCCGGATTCCGACGTCCCGGGCCACGGACATCGAGGAGCTCGTCCACAACACCATCCGCGCGCTCGGGCTCTACGGCCCCATCAACCTGCATGTGTGCCGCGACCGTTCGGGCAGGCCGGCGGTGCTCCAAGTTAACGCGGGTTTCGGAACCGAGTCCGTACACGCCCCGGAACTGCTGGATACATTGCTGGCCGATGCCGAGCACCTCTCCCTCGCGACCTCCGGGCAGCGAGTGTGACGATCATGCCGGTGCTGGCGGCTCTCCTGCTGTTCTTCTTCCGGTTCAGCGTGGCCGCGCTGGTTTTCAGGTTCGGCTTTCCTCCCCGCCCATGAATTGGCCGGCGCGTTCCGGGACACCGGGTATTCGTTCGCAGGCACCAGGGCTGGCACCGTCAGCGGGGAGCACCCCCATCTCCCCCGACGGCAGCTAAGAGCGGCGCTTATGGATCTCCTCGATCAGCTTCGGGGCGATCTCGAAGAGGTCGCCCACCACGCCGAGATCGGCGATCTGGAAGATCGGGGCATCCTCGTCATTATTGATCACGATGACGTGCTTCGAGGTCTGCATCCCCGAGGTGTGCTGGATCGCACCCGAGACGCCCAGGCCGATGTAGAGGTCGGGCGCCACGGAGACACCCGTCTGACCGATCTGGAGGGTTGGCCCGTAGTAGTCCAGGTCCACGGCGTCGCGCGTGGCCCCGGCGGCACCGCCCAGGGCGTCGGCAAGCGGTTCCACGAGATCGGTGAAGCCCTCGGTGGAACCGATACCGCGACCCCCGGCAACCACGGTTTTCGCCTGGGTCAGCGGCGGGCGCTGGGCAGTTTCGACGGGGCTGAAACTGGTGACGGTGACGTCCTTCACGGACGGAGCCGGCAGTCCCATCATCTGGATGGTGCCGGCGGCGGGAACCGGCTCCGGGGTCACCTTTCCGGCCCGCACCGTGTAGACGGGGCAGGAGCCGCCCACCGCGGCACGCACGGTGATCGAGTCACCGAAGATGGACTGGGTGGCGGTGCCGTCCGCGTTGATGGCCACGCAATCGGCGAGCACGCCGGAAGCCAGCCGGACGGCCAGCCGGCCGGCGATCTCATTGCCCTCGGCGGTCGCGGCGATGACAATCGCGCCCGGGTTACCGTGCGCCAACACGTGCAGGGCGTCGACCTCCGGCAGCAGGAGCCGGGAGTCATAGCCCCCGGATTCAGCGGCGATGATGTGGTCCGCACCGGCGGCGGCCAGCTCCGGGGCCAGCGGCTGGTGGGAGCCCTCGCTGCCCACGACGACTGCGGTGACGGAGTCCCCGAGGGGACGGGCGGCGGTGATCAGTTCGGCGGTCACCGGATCGAGACGGCCACGCTGCTGCTCAACCAGGACGTAGGTGGTGCTCATGAAAAAACTCTCCTCGTGCTTGACGGGTCGGGCGGGGTGGTCAGATCAGGTTCTGCTCGGCCAGGTAGTCGGCAATCCGGCCGGCTGCCTCGCCCGGGTCGGTGGCGTGGATGACGTCGCCGCCGGTCCGGGCCGGACGGTCCTCTGCGGCGCGGACCATCGTGGCTGCGTTGTCCAGCCCCACCTGCTGCGGCTGTACGCCGATCGCAGCCAGGTCCAGGGTGGTGATCTCGGCCTTCTTCGCGGCCTTGAGCCCCTTGAAGTTCGGGAAGCGCGGTTTGTCCGCCTTGTCCCCCACGGAGAGCACGGCCGGCAGGTTCGCCTTGAGCTCGTAGACGCCCAGGTTGGTTTCCCGCGTCGCGGTGATCTCCGCACCCTGCACAGACGCGGAGCTCAGGGAGGTCAGGGCGGGCTGCTGCCGGTACTCGGCGAGGATGCCCGGCAGCGCCCCCATGGAGCCGTCGGAGGAGGCGGCGCCGGTGACGATCAGCTGCACGTCCTCGATGGTGTTGATGGCGTTGTGCAGGGCCCAGGCGGTGCCGATGACATCTGACCCGCCCAGCGTCTCGTCCTGCAGGTGCACCGCATCGTCCGCCCCCATGGCCAATGCCTTGCGCAGGGCTTCATCGGAACCGGCCGGGCCGGCGGTCAACGCCACGACGCGCCACCCGGCGTCGGGGTTGTCGTCCCGTAGGCGAAGAGCCTGCTCCATGGCGAACTCGTTGATCTCGTCGATCACGTTGTCCACGTTCTCCCGGTCAAGCGTAAAGTCCGCAGCCAGGGTGCGGGTTGACCAGGTGTCCGGGACATTCTTGACTAGCGCCACGATGGTGGGCATCGCATTCACCTCTCGATTGTGTACTAAGCAGTCCGTAATCTTCGAACAGTTTAGTCTAGTTCAACTACAGCGCGACCGGGCAGGTCACACCGGTGGAGTGCCCTCCACCGTAGTCCGGAATTCCCGCGGCCCGCACACCAGCGCCACCCCGGCGGAACCGATGCGGGTGCACACCACCGTCAGCGGACGCCGCCCCCTGAGCCTGAGTTTTTTCCGGAGCTGATCAGGATCCACCGCCACTCCGCGGACGAGGATCTCCACGCTGCCGCAGTCCCGGGCCTGGAGCGCGGCCCGGAGTTTCTTGAGCGGCACCTGCTCCAGGAACTCGAACCCGCTGCGTCCCACCGGGATACGGTCACCGGTCAGATAGGCGATCCGCTCGTCCAGCATCCACAGGCCCTCCCGTACGGCGTAGTGCCGCACCAGCCCGGCGCGCACCACCGCTCCGTCGGGGTCAATGATGAAGCGCCCGGGTGGGCCGGCCAGATCCTCCTCCGGCCGGTCATCCAGCTGGTCCGTGACCCGGTCCACCACCCCGTCCCGGTCCAGCAGTACGGCTTCCCGCCGTTCCCCGGCCGTCAGCTCGCTGCTGTAGAGACAAGCCTCCTTGACCCCGCCGTCGACGCTACTCACACTCACCAGACCGTCCCAGCCGGAAAAATCCAGACCGGGAGCGCATTTCACGGCCACCGGGTGACCGGCCCAGGCCCGCAGCAGGTCCGGCAGCGGGGGAAGGAGTTTTGCCGGGTTGGTGATCCGGCGGCCACCGGCACGACGGGCCGGGTCAGCGACGATGACCCGGTCGCCCTTGACCGCCGGGACCAGGGCATCGGCCCGGATCAGCGGGGCCCCGCCGAGATTGTGGCGGGCCATCAGCAGCCGCGGGTGGTCCAGATCTGCACCCAGGTACTCCAGCCCAGCCCGCTTCGCGGCGGCCCCCTCGGTGCCGATGGAGCAGGTGACGTCCAGGATCCCGGCCTCGGAGAACTCGGCGATCCGTCGCATCCGTTCCGCGGCGATGGCCGGTGGTGTGGACTGCTGGGCGGAGTCCTGGCACATCAGCCAGTCCCCGGGCAGCTTCCCGGCGGTTGAACGCCGCGCCTGGATGAGCTCCGTGACGGCCCGGCCGTGGGTGCCGAACCGGTCGCGCAGCTGCTGCACGTCCTGGATCCCCAGCTTCGGACCGCTGGGCAGTTCCGTGGCCACAGCGTGGATCTCGGTGGCGTGGGCGGCCAGGAAGTGGACCTCCTCCGCAGTGAAAGTCATCGCGTGTCCGGCTCCTGCCCTCGTTCAATTCTGACGGGACCCACCCCGATGCCCCGTCACCTTATGTGGACTGTGAGTTTACCCCCGCGGCTCTCACACCGTGCCCAGGGCCACCCGGACGGCGTCGGTGAAGACAGTGGCGGTGGCGTCGCCGCCGAGATCACGGGTCCGGGTGCCGGGATCATCGAGCACCCGGTCCACGGCGGCCTCGAGGTCGGCGGCGGCGTCGATCAGCGGCTGCCGTCCGGCGCGCCGGCCGTACCAGTCCAGCAGCATGCCGGCGGACAGGATCAGCGAGGTGGGGTTGGCGATCCCCAGCCCCTGGATGTCCGGGGCGGAACCGTGCTGCGCCTGCGCCACCGCCACGGACTCCCCGACATTGAGACCGGCAGCCAGGCCGAGGCTGCCGGAGAGTTCGGCGGCCTCGTCGGAGAGGATGTCGCCGAACATGTTGGTGGTGACGATGACGTCGAACTCATCCGGTCGGCTGACCAGCGCGGCGGCGGTGGCGTCGACGATCATCTCGCGCAGCTCCACGTCCGGGTACTCGGCCGCGACCTCGCGCACCACCCGGAGAAAGAGGGCGTCGGAAAGCTTGAGCACATTCGCCTTGTGCACGGCGGTGACCCGCCGGCGACGGGTGCGGGCCAGGTCGAAGGCTCTGCGTGCCAGACGCTCGGTGGCCGAGGCGGTGATCTTGCGAACGCTCAGCGCCAGGTCCGGGGTGGGCATGAACTCACCGGAGCCTTCGTACATGTTGCGGTCGGAGTAGAACCCTTCCGTGTTCTCCCGGACGATCACCAGGTCCATGGGCCGGCGCAGCAGGCTGAGGCCGGTCCGGGAGCGGCTGGGGCGGATGTTGGCGAACAGGTCCAGCTTGATCCGGAGCTCGGCGGAGACGTTGATGCCACCCTCGGTTCTCGGCGGGTAGTCATAGTGCGAGACCGGGCCGAGGATCACGCCGTCCGACTCCCCGATCCGCTGGTAGACCTCCTCCCGCAGAGTGGTGCCGTGGGCCGCCAGGGAGGTCAGCCCGACGTCGTAGAAGTCGAGGCTCAGGTCCAGGCCATGGGCGGCGTTGAGGGTGTCCAGCAGGGTGACGGCCGAGTCAGTGATCTCCGGCCCGATGCCGTCACCGGGGAGAACGAGAATCTTCAGGGCGGGTCCTTCCAGAGCAGGTATGTTGCTGGACACAGACTTTAACAGGCGCCCGGTTCCGCTTCCCGCCGCCGCCTTCGCAGGGTGCAGCTCACCTTCGCGAGCCGCCGATCCGGTCGGGGCGCACGGTGGTGTAGAACTCGCGGTAACGGGGGTCTCCGGACGGGTCACCGATGACGGGGCGCATGTCCGCTTGCCGGGCCAGGTCGAGGGCCTCCACGACGCTGTCGGCGGCCGCGAGGATCTGCAGCTGGGCCCAGGTGGGGATGACCAGCCGCACCAGCCCGACGCGCCACCCCTCCAGCAGCAGGCGCGGCGGCAGCCAGCCGGCGGAGGCCGCCTCTGAGGTGTCTCCGTCGGTGTCCTGCCCCTCGGGGGCGACGGCCAGGAAGGAGAAGGTGTCGAAGGCGTTTCCGGCCGCGGAGGTGCCGATCCACCGGGCGAACGGGGCCAGCAGATCGGAGCGGACCTTCAGGTGGTTGCGGTCGAGCACGTCGGTCAGGGAGAGTCGGTGGCTTTCCAGCGCCAGCCGGTCCGCGTGGAAGGGATGGGCGTCGGTGACCTCGCGACCGTCGGCGTGGATGGCCAGCAGGGTGCCGGTCTCCTCGAACAACTCCCGGACCGCAGCGAACACCAGCGCGTGGGCCTTGACCTTCGTGCTGCGCATCCGGCGCGCCATGGCGACGGCGGAGGTGCCGCTCCAGAGGGGGCCGCTGTCCCAGGTCTTCGCCGGGAAATCGCGGGGATCCACGCCGCCTCCGGGGAAGACGGTCATGCCCGGATAATTGCGCATCGACGACACGCGTTCCTGCACCCAGACTTCCAGGCCTTCAGCGCCGTCCCGGATCAGCAGGACCGTGGCCGCCAGGCGGGCTCCCTGGTACCCCTGCTGCTCCTCGTTCGTCGGCACGGACACCCTTCACTCCTCCCCGACCGCAAGCCGGTCATGACGCGTGCAGGCCCATGTTACTGTGACGGCACTCACCGCCCGGCGTCGGGGACCACAACGGGCCGGCACCACCGGGCACCGCGCTCAGCGCCGGTGACTGCCGCCGCGGCGGATGCGGCGGGCGAAGTAGCGCTGCCCGATCCGGTCCACCTGAATCGGCTGGTGGAAGGTCCTGGTCAGGTTCTCCGAGGTCAGCACGGTGTCGATCAGACCCTGGGCCACCACCTCCCCCTCATCCAGCAGCATGGCGTGGGTGAACCCGTCCGGGATCTCCTCCACGTGGTGGGTGATCATCACGATGGCCGGGGCGTCCGCGTCCATCGCCAGGTCCCCGAGGTAGCCGACCAGGTCCTCCCGGCCACCCAGGTCCATCCCCGCCGAAGGCTCGTCCAGGATCAGCAGCTCCGGGTTGATCATCAGCGCACGCGCGATCAGCACCCGCTTGCGCTCGCCCTCGGACAGGGTTCCCCACGTGCGGTCCGCGAGGTGGTAGGCGCCCACGCGCTCGAGCACCTCGATGGCCTGGTCGAAGTCGAGTTCCTCGTAGTCCTCGCGCCATCGGCCCAGCACGGCGTACCCCGCTGAGATGACCAGGTCGGCGACCTTCTCGTCCACGGGGATGCGGCTGGCCAGGGCCGCGGAACTGACGCCGATCATCGACCGCAGGTCCCGCATGTCGGTCCTGCCGATCCGCTCCGCCATCAGATAGGCCTCACCGGAGCTGGGCACCTCCTCCGCTGACGCCATCCGGATCAGGGTGGTCTTGCCGGCCCCGTTCGGACCGATGATCACCCAACGTTCGTCCAGCTCCACCTGCCAGCTGACCGGTCCCACCAGGTTACGGCCACCCCGGCGGAAGGTGACGTCCCGGAAGTCGATCAGCAGGTCCTCGTTAATCTCGCTCACACCCTCCATCATGGCTGATTTTCCGGATCCCTGTGGAACTGACACAGCTGCGTTAGGCTTTCTGCTGTCCTGCCTCGCGGCCCGCCCACTGATCGAAGGTGAACAACATGACCGGCCAGATTGATGATGTCCGACCCCTGATCTCCGAACGACGTTACCCGACGAAAGCCGTGGTCGGAGAGGTCGTCCCGGTGACCGCGCTGGTCTGGCGGGAAGGCCATGACGCCGTGGCGGCAAGCCTGGTGGTCTCGCCCCCGGCAGGTGAAGCCACGGTCACGACCATGACCATCGACCCGGACAACCAGGACCGGGTGCACGCGATTTTCACCCCCGACGACACCGGCACCTGGTCCTTCCGGGTCGACGCCTGGTCCGACCCCTTCAACACCTGGCGCAACGCCGTGACCAAGAAAATGGCGGCCGGGCAGACGGAGGCCGAGCTGGCCAACGACCTGGCGCACGGTGTGGAGCTGTTCCAGCGGGCCGCGGAGCAGGCCCCGGAACCCGAGGCGGAGCACCTGCGCCAGATCGGTGAGGCACTGAGCCTGCCGGGAGACCTCGACGGCCGCGTGGCTGCCGCCCTGTCCCCGGACACCACCGCCCTCCTCGACCTGTACCCGCTGCGGGAGGAACTGCGCCGCGGCCGGGTCCACGAGGTGCTGGTCGAGCGTCGCGACGCCCTGTTCAACTCCTGGTACGAGCTCTTCCCCCGCTCCACCGGCGGCCGGGACGCTGACGGCAACCCCGTGCACGGCACCTTCGCCACCACCGCCGACGCCCTCGAGCGGGTGGCGGCCATGGGCTTCGACACCGTCTACTTCCCCCCGGTCCACCCCATCGGTGAGGTCAACCGCAAGGGCCGCAACAACACCCTGACCCCCGGGCCCGACGACGTCGGTTCGCCCTGGGCCATCGGCTCCGCTGAGGGCGGGCACGACGCCTTCCACCCGGAGCTGGGCACGGAGGCGGACTTCCGGCGCCTGCTGGAACGCGCATCGGAGCTGAACCTGGAGGTCGCCCTGGACCTCGCACTGCAGGCCGCCCCCGACCACCCCTGGGCCCGCACCCACCGGGAGTTCTTCACCGAACTGGCCGACGGCACCATCGCCTACGCCGAGAACCCGCCGAAGAAGTACCAGGACATCTACCCGCTGAACTTCACCAATGACTGGGACGGCATCACCCGGGAGATCTACCGCGTGGTGCAGTACTGGGTGGACCTGGGTGTCACGACGTTCCGGGTGGACAACCCACACACCAAGCCGGCGGAGTTCTGGGCCTGGTTGATCGCCAAGGTCCACGAGACCAACCCGGAGGTGATCTTCCTCGCCGAGGCCTTCACCCGGCCGGCGCGGCTCTACGGGCTGGCCAAGCTCGGTTTCTCCCAGTCCTACACCTACTTCACCTGGAAGACCTCGAAGCCGGAGTTGACGGAATTCGCCAGCGAGATCCGGGACGCCGCGGACATCTCCCGGCCGAATCTGTTCGTCAACACCCCCGACATCCTGCACGCCTCCCTCCAGTACGGCGGCAAGGCGATGTTCGCCATCCGTGCCACCCTGGCCGCCACCATGTCCCCGCTGTGGGGCGTCTACTCCGGTTACGAGCTCTTCGAGCACGTCGCGGTGCAGGAGGGCAGCGAGGAGTACCTGGACTCCGAGAAGTACGAGCTGCGCCCGCGCGACTTCGCCCTGGCGCTTGAGCGCGGTGAGTCGCTGGAGCCCTACATCACGCAGCTCAACCACATCCGGCGGGGCCACCCCGCCCTGCAGCAGCTGCGCAACCTCCACTTCCATGATGCGGACAACGAGGCGGTCCTCGCGTACTCCAAGGCCGACCCGGTCAGCGGTGACGCCGTGTTGGTGGTGGTCAACCTCGACCCCCGGGAGACCAAGGAGGCCACGGTGCACCTCGACCTGGCCGCCATCGGCCAGGCCCCCGGGGCCAGCTTCCCCGTGCATGACCTCGTCTCCGGGGCGGACTGGACCTGGTCCGAGCACAACTTCGTCCGCCTGGAACCGCTCGGCAACGTCGCCCACATCCTCACGCTGCCGACCGTGCCGGTCGAACGACGGGAGCAGTTGGCCTGGCGCCAGGTCAGCGACTACCGCCCTTAGACGGAACCTGCCCTGGTGACTGCGGCCCCACCACACCGCCGACGGACCCGCTGTCACCCCCAAATCCCCTACGTACCGCCTTTTCCCCTGCCCGGGACTTCTTCCTCCGGTACCTTCGGTAGGAGAAATGCAGGTCACGACCTGCACCGGGTCCCCCACCGCAAGGAACGAGCATGACCGAAGCCAGTACCAACATCAATCCCTCCGCCCTCATCCCCGAGGCAGATCTGGAACGGCTACGCCACTGCCACCACCATGCCCCGCACGATTTCTACGGCTGGCACGGCACCGCCGACGGCTCCGTGGTGCGCACCCGCCAGCTCGGAGCCGAACATGTGGAGCTGTTCGTCGACGGCCGGGGCATCGACATGACCCCCGTCGGCGACGATGTCTGGGTCGCGGAGCTCTCGGGCGACCGCGAATCTGCGGACTACCGGTTCAACATCACCTGGCCGGGGACGAAGCCGGTGCTGGTCGCCGACGCCTACCACTTCCTGCCCACCCTCGGCGACCTCGACATCCACCTGGTTTCCGAGGGCCGGCACGAACGTCTCTGGGAGGTGCTCGGCGCCAATGTCCGCACCTACCAGACCACTCTCGGCACGGTGCGGGGCACCTCCTTCGCCGTCTGGGCACCGAATGCCGTCGGCGTGGCCGTGGTCGGCGACTTCAACGGCTGGAACGCCTCCCAGCACCCGATGCGCTCCCTGGGGTCCTCCGGCATCTGGGAACTGTTCCTCCCCGACGTCAGGTCCGGCGCCAAGTACAAGTTCGCCGTGCAGACCAAGGAAGGTCACCGCCGCGACAAGGCCGACCCCTTGGCCAAGCGTTCCGAGACCCCGCCCGGGACCGCCTCCATCGTGGCCGAGTCCGACTACCAGTGGAACGACACCGCCTGGCTGGAGCGGCGCGCCGCCCGGGACACCACCGCCGGACCGATGAGCGTCTACGAGGTGCACCTGGGCTCCTGGAAACAGGGCCTGACCTACACAGATCTGGCCACTGAGCTGGTGGACTACGTGGTCGAGCAGGGCTTCAGCCACGTGGAGTTCATGCCGGTGGCCGAGCACCCCTTCGGCGGCTCCTGGGGCTACCAGATCTCCGGCTACTACGCCCCCAGCTCCCGCTGGGGAGACCCGGACGGGCTGCGCCGACTGATCGACGCCTTCCACCAGGCCGGCATCGGCGTCATCATCGACTGGGTGCCCGGCCACTTCCCCAAGGATGACTGGGCGCTGGCCCGCTTCGACGGGCAGGCACTCTACGAGCATCCCGACTGGCGCAAGGGCGAACAGAAGGACTGGGGCACCTACGTCTTCGACTTCGGACGCCGCGAAGTCAAGAACTTCCTGGTCGCCAACGCCCTGTACTGGATCGAGGAGTTCCATGTCGACGGCCTGCGCGTGGATGCCGTGGCATCCATGCTCTACCTCGACTATTCCCGCGAGGACGGCGAATGGGTGCCCAACCAGTACGGTGGCCGCGAATACCTGGAGGCGGTGTCCTTCCTCCAGGAAACCAACGCCACCGTCCACCGCGCCCACCCCGGTGTCCTCACGATCGCCGAGGAATCCACCTCCTGGCCCGGTGTCACCGCCCCCACCGAACACAACGGACTGGGTTTCTCCCTCAAGTGGAACATGGGCTGGATGAACGACACCCTGGAGTACTTCTCCCTGGATCCGGTGCATCGTTCCCACCACCACGACGAGATCACCTTCTCGATGATCTACGCCTACTCCGAGCGCTATGTCCTGCCCTTCAGCCACGATGAGGTGGTGCACGGCAAGGGGTCGCTGTGGGACCGGATGCCGGGAGACACGTGGAACAAGGCCGCGGGACTGCGCAGTCTCTACGGCTACATGTACTCCCACCCCGGCAAGCAGCTGCTCTTCCAGGGTCAGGAATTCGGCCAGCGCAACGAGTGGAGCGAGGCCCACTCCCTGGACTGGGGCGACCGCGAGGGCTGGCAGGGCGAATACCACCGCGGCGTCCAGCAGCTGGTCACCGACCTCAACCGGATCAACGCGGCGGAACCCGCCCTGTACAGTCAGGACTTCGACCCCGCCGGTTTCCAGTGGATCAAGTCCGATGACGCGGCCGCCAATACGCTGGTCTTCCTCCGCTGGGGCACGGACAGCTCGGCGGTGCTCTCGGTCTGCAACTTCGGTGGCGCCACCCGCGAGGGCTACAACGTGGGCGTTCCCGTGGCCGGTGACTTCGAGCTGATCCTCAACACCGACGACCGCACCTACGAGGGCGCCGGGGTGCCGCTACCGGACACCCTCACCACCACCGACCACGGCTGGGACAGCCAGCCACACCGGCTCACCCTCACCGTCCCGGCCATGAGCGTGCAGTGGTACCGGCTCAAGCGCTGACCGGTTCACGTTGAGCCACTGAACCACTGCGAACGGGCCCGGAGAAGACACCTTCCCGGGACCCGTTCGCGTCTGCCAGCCAGCAGAAATAAAAATGTCCCGGACCGTGGGGTCCGGGACATTTCCTCTGAAGAAGTTGGTAGCGGGGGCAGGATTCGAACCTACGACCTCTGGGTTATGAGCCCAGCGAGCTACCGAGCTGCTCCACCCCGCGTCGGGTGTTTCTTCATTCACCTCGCGAAAATCTGGCGTTCACCAGAGCTTTGCGCGACAACGAATAACTATACACCTCCGACGCGGAGAAGCCCAGTCGGTGGCGGACACTGCTCAGTACAGCGCGCTGGCCATGCGTCGGCGGGCATCCAGTACCCGGGGATCCGCGGCGTCGAAGAGCGCGAAGAGCTCCACCAGCCGGTCGCGCACGGTCGTCCTGACATCACCGGCGCTGGTCCCTAACAGAGCGATCAGGCGGCCGAAGGCGGCATCGGGGTCGCCGGCCGCAATCTCCCGGTCCGCTGCGGCGAAGGCCTTGTCGACGTCCGTGGGATCCTCGTCCGCTGCCATGACGGGGTCCACGCCCTCCGGGGTCTCCGAAAGCCGGGCCAGCAGTCGGGCGCTGTCCCGGGCCTGCTTCGCCTCCGCATTCTTCGGCTCCGCGGCGAGAATGTCGTCGTAGACCTGGATCGCAGCGGCGAAGTCCCCGGCGTTGAGTGCATCGGTGGCGGCGTCGAACCGCGGATCGCTCGGCGGTTCCTGCGGTTCCGGGGCCGCGCCACCGGCCATGACGGTGCCCTCCGGCAGCCCCTGTAGCTGGCTGCCGACGGCCTCCGTCAATGAAGCGGTCCACTTGCGCAGCGCCTCCATCGGCTGACCGCCCTCGAAATTCGTGACGGGACGGCCGGCGGCGAGCGCGAGCACCGTCGGCAGTCCGGACACCCCCATCATCTGCGCGATGTCCGGGCTCGTGTCGGCGTCGACATAGCCGAAGACGAACGCCAGCTCGGCTTCCCGGGCCAGGGTTTCGAAGTCCTGCTTCAGCTGCTCCGAGTCAGGGCTGCGGGAGGTGCCCACCAGGACGACGACGGGGATCTCGAGGGAACGGCGCAGCACGTCGGTCTCAAGGTTGTCCGGGGTCACCGTGAAGAACGGGGCGACGGCACCGGCCGGCGTGGACTCTCCGGCGGCCTGGCCGGCGCCGGCCGGCGTGGACTGACTCCGGGCCTCCGCACGGGCCTTGATCTGCCCCAGGTCAACCGCACCCGAGGCGAAGCGGTCCGGTGTGGTCATCTACTTGTCCTCCTGTCCGTTCTGGGCGAGCCGGGACTCCACCGACTCGACCTTCTGTGTGATCTGGCCCGAGTGACCCGGGCGGATGTCCGCCTTGATCACCAGGGACACGCGCGGGGAGACGGCGGCCACGGCGTCGGTGGCGCGCTTAATCACGGCCATCACCTCATCCCACTCCCCTTCGATGAGGGTGAACATGGCATTGGTCTCATTCGGCAGGCCGGAGGCGCGGACCACCCGCACCGCCTCGGTGACGGCGTCGGCCATTTCGGCCTCCGCGTTGGGGGTCTGGGTGGGGGCTACGGAAAATGCAACGATCATGCCCTCCAGATTACCCAGCCGCCCGTTCCTGCGCCGTGGAGTGGCCCCGGGTCCGTCAACGCCGGTCCCAGCAGCCGCGGTGCCAGTGCCGCCGGTCCTCCGCTCCCCGGCCGGCGTCCTTCGGCCATGCGACGACGTGCGCCACGCCGGGTGGAATGTTCTGGTTGCAGCCCGGGCAGACGTAGTACTTCAGGGCCGCGGCGGAGCCCATGTGGCGGACCAGATAGGGCTCCCCGAACGTCCAACGCGGCCCCTCCTGCACCTGGGTGCCCAGGTAGGACGACCCGTCCCGAGGGAGGGGACGGCCGCCCGCGTCACGGATGCGGCGGTTCTTCCGGGGCATCAGAACAACCGCAGTTCGTTACTCTCGATGCCCCGCAGCGCCTGGTAGTCCAGTGTCACACAGCGGATCCCGCGGTCCTCGGCCAGGGTCTTCGCCTGCGGCTTGATCTGCTGGGCGGCGAACACACCGGTGACGGGGCGGAGCAGCTCGTCCCGGTTCAGCAGGTCCAGGTATCGGCTGAGCTGTTCGACCCCGTCAATCCCGCCGCGCCGTTTGATCTCGACGGCCACGGTCGCACCGTCGGCGTTCCGGCAGAGGATGTCCACCGGACCGATGGCGGTGGGGTACTCCCGCCGGATCATCGTGTAGCCCGCTCCGAGAGTGGTGATGTGCTCGGCCAACAGCTCCTGGAGGTGGGACTCCACGCCGTCCTTGACCAGCCCGGGGTCCTCCCCGAGGTCAAAGCTGCGCTCGTGGTGGACCTGCTCCACGGTGATGCGCAGCTGCTCCCCCTTCGCGTTCTCCACCACCCAGAGATGCTCGCCGATCTCCTCGCCGTCCTCATCGGTGATGGCCGATTCCGTCAGCGTGCACGGGGGCGTCATCCAGTTCAACGGCTTATAGGCGCGGTCATCGGCGTGCACCGACACCGAACCGTCCGCCTTGACCATCAGCAGACGGTCGGCGCTGGGCAGGTGGGCTTCCAGGCGCCCGACATAATCAACGGAGCAACGGGCAATAACGAGTCGCATGGAACCAAGACTAACGAACTGCCGGTCGGCTAATCCCGCCGACCCTGCCGACGGGCGATCTGCCGGCGCAGCGCGGTGGGGTCCATGCGTTCGCGGCGCCGGTCCGGGGCGGCTTCCACCCACGCTGTGAAAGCCATCTCCCCTGGGCCACCGATCCCGATCTCGTAGCGGTCCTCCCGGCAGGTGACCTCCAGGACGTGGATGTGGGAGGGCATGAACTCCAGCTCCGCACCGGTCAGCTCCCGGCGTCCCTCGAGTTCCGTGTCCGTGCGGTTCAAGATCAGATCCGCCATGGGCGACAGCGAACGCAGCTTGAAGTACTCGAGATCATCACCGTTGTAGCGGATGGAGCCGTGACGCCACCCGTGGGTGCCGGTGTTGGGGAGGCGACGCAGGATGACCACCGTCCCCCGGGAGCGCTGCGTGAAAAACCGCCAGGCCGCGAGCAGGACAGCAAGCACGGCAAGGACAACCAGCGCCCAGGTGATGATCTCCACTGCACTCCCCTGTTTTCCGCTCATGTATCCGCGGGTGAGCAATTTCAACGTTTAGGCTGTCAGTCTACCCGTCCGTACCGTGCACACCTAACGAACCGGGAGCCGCCCCGGACAACGGCACCCAGGCGGCTCCCAGCGCCGGAAACGGTGAAGGACCCACCGTTTCCGGTGGGTCCTTCACTAGGTGATGCGAAGAGCGTGTATGCCTGGTGGCACCTGCTCCACCGCAGCCGTCACCCCGCCCCGGAGGGCGAAGGGTGGGGCCTAGGCGTCAGCCTGGCGGCGCAGCGCCGCCAGACCGGCCTGGGCCCGGGCCTTGGTGATTTCATCATCCGACTGCAGATCAGCTTCAGCGGTGGCGCGGTCAACCTCATCCGCCCACACCGCGTGATCCGCGAGGATGGTGACTTTTTCGGTCGAGACCGACAGGAAGCCACCCTGGACGCCGGCGACCTTGCGGTCACCGTCGACCGGACGGATGGTCACGACGCCGTTCTCGACCAGCTGGCCGAGCATCGGCTCGTGGCCGGCCAACACGCCGATCTCACCCTCGGTGGTCTGTGCGGTGACGATGCTGGCCTGACCGGACCACAGCATGCGCTCCACGGCCACCAGTTCAACGGTGATTTCAGCCATGTCTTCGCTTCCTCTACTTCTCGGTCATCTTCTTGTAGGCCGCCTCGACGTCGTCCAGACCACCCAGGCCGTTGAAGGCCTGCTCCGGGTAGTGGTCGAAGTCGCCGTCACAGATGCGCTCGAAGGCCACGATGGTCTCCTCCAGCGGGACGTAGGAGCCCGGCAGGCCGGTGAACTTCTGCGCGACGAAGAAGTTCTGGCCCAGGAAACGCTCCAGACGACGGGCACGCTGCACGGTGACCTTGTCTTCCTCGGGGAGCTCATCCATGCCCATGATGGCGATGATGTCCTGCAGCTCCTTGTTCTTCTGCAGGATACCGATCACACGCTGGGCGACCTCGTAGTGCTTCTCGCCGACGATGGCCGGCTCGAGGATACGGGAGGTCGAGGTCAGCGGGTTCACGGCCGGGTAGATACCCTTCGACGCGATCGAGCGGTCCAGCTCGGTGGTGGCGTCGAGGTGGGCGAACACAGCCGCCGGAGCCGGGTCGGTGTAGTCATCGGCGGGCACGTAGACGGCCTGCAGCGACGTGATCGAACGGCCCTTGGTGGAGGTGATGCGCTCCTGGAGCACACCCATCTCGTCAGCCAGGGTGGGCTGGTAGCCCACGGCGGAGGGCATACGACCCAGCAGGGTCGAGACCTCGGAACCGGCCTGGGTGAAACGGAAGATGTTGTCGATGAACAGCAGCACGTCCTGGTTCTGCACATCGCGGAAGTACTCCGCCATGGTCAGGCCGGACAGCGCCACGCGCATACGGACTCCCGGGGGCTCATCCATCTGGCCGAAGACGAGCGCGGTGTCCTGCAGCACGCCCATCTCCTCCATCTCGAGGAAGAGGTCGGTGCCCTCACGGGTACGCTCGCCGACGCCGGCGAAGACGGAGGTACCGGAGAACTCGCGGGCGATACGGGTGATCATCTCCTGGATGAGCACGGTCTTGCCCACACCGGCGCCACCGAACAGGCCGATCTTGCCGCCCTTGACGTACGGGGTCAGCAGGTCGATGACCTTGATGCCGGTCTCCAGGATCTCGGTCTTGCCCTCGAGCTGGTCGAAGGGCGGCGGATCGCGGTGGATGCCCCACTGCTCGCCGTCGCGGCCGAGGCCCGGGCTGTCCAGGCAGTCACCGAGGGCGTTGAAGACGTGGCCCTTGACGACGTCGCCGACCGGAACGGAGATCGCTGCCCCGGTGTCGGTGACGGCTGCGCCACGGACGAGGCCGTCGGTCGGTGCCATGGAGACAGCGCGCACCAGGTTGTCGCCCAGGTGCTGTGCGGTCTCCAGGGTGATGGTCTTGGCGACTGCCTCGAGGGTTACCTCGACAGTCAGCGCGTTATACAGGTCCGGCAGCTCGCCGCGCGGGAACTCCACGTCGACGACCGGACCGATGACACGCACGACACGGCCGGCGGTGGCCGCCTGCTGTGCGTTCTGCTCATTGAGAGCTGTAGTCATAATCTAGTCACTTTCTCCGCTTTCGGCGAGCGCGCCAGCGCCACCGACAATCTCTGTGATTTCCTGGGTGATCTGCGCCTGACGTGCGGCGTTCGCCTCACGCGACAGGCCCTTGACCAGTTCGGTCGCGTTGTCGGTGGCCGCCTTCATGGCGGTACGACGTGCAGCCGACTCGGAAGCCGAGGCCTCGAGGAACATCGAGTACAGAGCCCGCGAGACGAACTTCGGGAGCAGTGCACTCAACAGCGTGTCCGGATCCGGTTCGAAGTCGTAGTCCGCGCCCGGGCTCTCGGCGTCATTGAGGATCCCCTCGCCGGTCTCGAACTCGTCCTCGGTGATCACGGGTTCGATCGGCAGCAGCTGGTGCGCCCGGGCCCGCTGGGTCAGCATCGAGACGAACTCGGTGTAGACCACGTGGACCTGGTCGAAGCCGCGGACAGCTCCTTCACCCTGGCGCACACCCTCGCGGGTCTGGGCCTCTCCCTTCGAACCGGCGATGAAGCCGTCGATGAGATGGTGGCGGACGTCGTGGGTCAGGTCCCAGGACGGATCCTGGGAGAAGCCCGTCCACGCACCGGCGATGTCGGCGTCACGGAACTGGTAGTAGCCGATCGCCTTCTTGCCGGTGACGTAACGGACGACCTCATAACCCTCGCCCTCGAGCAACCCCTGGAGTTCAGCGGCCTTCTTGAAGACGTTGTTGTTGTAGGCACCGCACTGCCCGCGGTCACTGCTGACCACGAGGATAGCGGCAACCTTGCCGTCCTCACGCTCGCGGAGCATGGGGTGATCGAGGGAGCTGGCCGAGGCCAGCTTCTCGACGACGCTCTGAATCTCGTGGGCGTAAGGCGTCGCCGCCTGCACCCGCGCCTGGGCCTTGCTGATACGTGAAGTCGCGATCAGCTCCTGGGCCTTCGTGATCTTCTTCGTCGAGTTGACGGATTTGATGCGGTCACGCAGTTCACGAATCGTTGCCATGGGTCATGCTCCTCCCTTCTGTTACTTGGACGGTCATATCAGTGGGCATGTTCGCCCTACTTCTTGGCCGTCTTGCGGGAGACGCTGAGCTGGTTCTTCTTGACCTGCCCACCGTCGAGGGCATCGACCTCGGGCTCGTTGACGACGGTGCCGCCCTCAGTGGTCTGGAAGGTCTTGGCGAACTCGTCGTTGGCCTTCAGCAGCGCGTCCTTGGACTCGTCGGACAGCTGGGCGCCACCCGCGATCTGCTCGAAGACCTGAGGCGCGTTGGCGTTCAGGTACTCATGCAGCTCGGCCTCATAGCGACGGACGTCCTCGACGGGAACGACGTCGAAGACGCCCTCGTTCGCAAGCCAGATGGAGACCATCTGGTATTCGACGGACTGCGGGGAGGACTCGGACTGCTTGAGCAGCTCGACGAGGCGCTGACCACGGTCCAGCTGAGCGCGGGAAGCCGGGTCCAGGTCGGAAGCCATCATCGCGAAGGCCTCGAGGTCGCGGTACGCGGCCAGGTCCAGACGCAGCGAGCCGGCGACCTTCTTCATGCCCTTGGTCTGCGCGGCGCCACCGACACGAGAGACGGAGACACCGACGTTGATGGCCGGACGGACACCCTGGTTGAACAGGTCCGACTCCAGGAACACCTGGCCGTCGGTGATGGAGATGACGTTGGTCGGAATGAAGGCCGACACGTCATTCGCCTTGGTCTCGATGATCGGCAGAGCGGTCATCGAACCGGCGCCCAGCTCGTCATTGAGCTTGGCGGCACGCTCGAGGAGACGGGAGTGCAGGTAGAACACGTCACCCGGGTAGGCCTCGCGTCCCGGGGGACGACGCAGCAGCAGCGAAATCGCGCGGTAGGCCTCGGCCTGCTTGGTCAGGTCGTCGTAGATGACCAGGACGTGGTTGCCGTCGTACATCCACTGCTGGCCCAGGGCGGCGCCGGAGAACGGTGCGAGCCACTTGAAGCCGGCGGCGTCGGAGGCCGGCGCAGCCACGATGGTGGTGTAGTCCAGGGCACCGTTTTCTTCCAGCGTCTTGCGCACGGAAGCGATGGTGGAACCCTTCTGGCCGATGGCGACGTAGATGCAGCGGACCTGCTTGGTCTTGTCGCCGGACTCCCAGTTGGCCTTCTGGTTGAGGATGGTGTCGATGCAGACCGCGGTCTTGCCGGTCTTACGGTCACCGATGATCAGCTGACGCTGACCACGGCCGATCGGCGTCATCGCGTCGATGGCCTTGATGCCCGTCTGCATCGGCTCCTCGACCGGCTGGCGATCCAGGACGCCGGCCGCCTGCAGCTCGAGGGCACGCTCTTCCTCAGCCTCGATGGCACCCAGGCCGTCGATGGGCTGGCCCAGGGGGTTGATTACTCGACCGAGGAAATTATCCCCGACCGGGATGGACAGGACTTCTCCGGTCCGCTTGACTTCGGCGCCTTCCTTGATGGACTCGTAGTTGCCCAGGATAACGACACCGATGGAGTTGGTCTCGAGGTTCTGTGCGACGCCGATGACGCCGCCCGGGAACTCGAGGAGCTCATTCGCCATCACAGACGGCAGGCCCGAAACCTGGGCAATACCGTCAGCTGCCGAAATGACCACGCCGACCTCCTCACGGGAGGCCTCCGCGGAGTAGCTCGAGGTGTAGTTCGCTATCGCGCTACGGATCTCATCGGAGGAGATCGTCAGCTCCGCCATGTTCTTCCTGCTCTCGGTTGTTTCTTCCAGCATTATCTATCTATCGAAAGTCGTGTCTCAGACCAGGCTGGAACGGAGCCGGGCGAGCTTGCCCGTGGTGCTTCCGTCGATCAGCTCGTCTTCGACGCGGATGGTCATGCCACCGAGGAGGCTGGGGTCAACCTCAGAGTGGATGCTCATCGCACGACCGTAAATTCGTCCCAACTTGTCAGCAAGCTTCGCCTGCTGGCCCTCATTAAGATCGCTGGCCGCGACGACGTGGGCCACGGTCCGGTCCTGCAGCTCCGCCGCAGTGCCGGCCAGGTGGGCCAGATCGTCGATGGGGTTGTGCTCCGGGCGGCCGATGACCTGCAGCGCGAGCGCCTCAGTGATCATCGTGACCTTGCCGTAGAGCACGCTGGCCAGCAGTCCCCGCCTGGCGGTCGGCTCTGCCGACTCGTCAGACAGCAGCTGGGTCAAGCTCGGCTCCTTGTCCAGGATCCGACCCAGCCGGAACAGCTCGTCCTCGACCTGTCCCAGCTGTCCCTGCTGCTCAGCGGAGCGCAGGAGCGAACGACGGCCGAGCTCAACCAGACCGGTGCGCAACTCCCGGGGAGTGGACCAGTGCTGGCTGACGGCGTCCTTCAGGACTTCGAGGGTGGCGTCCGAAACCTTGCCGCCGAACAGGTCCGACACGAGGCCGGTCCGGAGATCGGCGGAAGCCGATGCATCGGCGACTGCGACACGCAGGCCGCGGTCACCGTCGAGGATCTCGACGACGTCGAACAGTTCAGTGCCGACTTGTGCGGCGACTGCGACGGCGTTGTCGGCCCCGGACAGTGCTGAGTCCAGGTGGGATTCAACCTGCGCTAGTGCGGCGCGGCTCGCTGCGTGCATGTTGCTCACTTTCCTGCCGGTGCCACGGTGTCGAGGTCGGACAGGAAGGAGTCAATCGTGCCGGAGCGCTTGGTGGCGTCGGAGAGCTCGCCTCCGAGCAGTCGCTCAGCAAGGTTGATTGAGTTCTGCCCCATCTCCTGGCGAAGTTCTGCGACGACCTGCTCACGCTGGGCCTGCAGCTGCTTCTCACCGGACTCGATGATGCGGTTGCTCTCCTCAGAGGCCTGGGCCTTCATGTCAGCTTCGATCTGCTTGCCCTTTTCGCGGGCCTGCTCACGGATCTCGGCTGCTTCGGCGCGGGCTTCGGCGAGCTGCGCGTTGTACTTTTCAAGAGCGGACTTGGCTTCAGCCTGTGCTGCTTCAGCACGCTGAATGCCTCCCTTGATCCGGTCCTCACGCTCAGTCAGGACCTCCTGGAACTTCGGAAGAATCCACTTCCAGAAGATGAACAGGATGACGATGAGCGGGATGATGGACCAGACGATGTCGTAGGTCTTGGGGAGCAGGATTGAGTTGCCGCCCTCCATGGGCAGCTGCTCTGCGCTCTCCGCAAGCACGGTAATGACGTTCGTCATTTGGTCTCCAGTCTTCGTTATCTGTTCTTCTTACAGGCTGCTGAACAGGAAGCCGGCGACCAGGCCGATCAGGGCCAGGGCCTCGACGAAGGCGATACCCAGGAACATGGTGGTACGGAGCTGGCCGGCCATCTCGGGCTGGCGAGCCATGCCCTCGACGGTCTTGCCGACGAGGATGCCGATGCCGATGCCCGGGCCGATGGTGCCGATGCCGTAGCCGATGGCACCGAGGTGTGCAACCGGCTGAGCAGCGTCCTGGGCGAGGATGATCTCGTTCATGTGAAAGTCGTTCCCTTTCTTGGTACCCGGCCCTGTGCCGGGTGGTGTGGTATTCGGGGTATATCAGTTGACCGCGTGATTCGCGTCGGTCAGTGTGCGTCGGCGTTCAGAGACAATTCGATGTACACCGCGACCAGCAGAGCGAAGATGTAGGCCTGCAGGAAGATGATGATGACTTCGTAGAGCGTGAACAGGACTGCCACGATCTGGGTCACGCCCCCCAAGATGGTCCAGGCGTTCATCTGCCAGAAGAAGAAGTTCGTGGCGGAGAACAGCAGCACCAGAATGAGGTGTCCGGCCAGGAAGTTCGCCATGAGACGAAGAGCCAGCGTGACCGGGCGCATGATGAACGTCGAGAAGAACTCGATCGGAACCACGAGGATGTGGAGCAGCGGCGGAATATTCGGAATGACCAACGAGGACTTGATGAACTTACCGAAGCCGTAACGCTTGGCGCCGGCGTAGATCATCGTGATGTAGCCCAGGATCGCCAACGCGATCGGCATGCCGATCCGCGCGTTGGGCGAAATATTCAGCGCTGGGATGATCGTGGGGATGTTCATCGCGAGGACGGCGAAGAAGATGGTGGCGATGATCGGCAGGAACCGACGCCCCTCCTTCTTGCCTAGGATGTCCTCGGCGATGTGGACCCGCACGAAATCGAGTGCGTATTCTGCGACGTTCTGCAGTCCGCGAGGAACCAGCTTCGGGCTCCTCATTGCGACGACAAAGAAGACCACCAGCAGAACCGCCATGAGCAGGCGGATCAGCATGAGACGGTCAAGTGCGAACCATCCATTGGCAAAATCATCGAGGATGAAATGGCCGTAAGTTTCCCCCGGGAAAAATTCTTGATCCAGGTCGGGTGCGTGAAACTCACCCTTCATGGACAGTGTTGTAACGCTCAGCGTTCTCTCCCGTGTTCGGGCCGTAAGGAAGCGAGCTGCTCCGTACGGTGCGATGGACGTCTGTCGAACTTTCTGTGCCCGTCACCAATTCCGTCGCACATCAGCCCGACGGACACAGGGGATTGCTCCCGGTGTCCGCTCCGCGCGTGTGAACCCGCAGAGAGTTGCCGAGGTAACCCGCGCTAAACCCTATCAGCACACTTCAGGTATTTCCCATGCGGGTCTGTCGTCGTCGTCAGTTAACTGCCCCCGAATTCGGCGAAACCGCCGTTAGTCGGTCACATTTGCGTTGCTGTAAGTTCAGTCACACCGCAAGTTACCCGCCCCAGTCGGGGGTGTTTGACCCCGGTTGACCTACGTAAACGTCGCCCCCTCCCCGAGCGTTCCACCCCCGTGCTGTGCCCGTTGGACCGCTGCCATCGTCGCCCGGCTGCAGGGAAAACGGGTGACCATGACGGGCTGGCGCCATGCACCTGCCCACCGCCCCGCCGAGATCCGTTCGAACGGCCCGGAAAGCCCGTCACGACCCGCCCCGGACGTTCCTGAGCGGCTCCCCACCCCGGCGCATGGGAAAGGGCGGGGACAACGGCTCTGGGCCGTTGCCCCCGCCCCTCCGGCGGAGCTCCCGGGTCAGCTCACGTAGGTGACGCGACTGGTGACCACGCCCCAGGTCTCGGTGACCAGGACAATGACCAGTGAGACGATGATCGTGACCGCCAGTGCCCAGGTGTCGTAGAAGGTCATGCCCGACAGCACCCACAGCACCAGCAGCATGATCACGATCTTGATGAGCCAGCCGGCCATGACCACCACCGCAGTGGTGATCGGGTCCGTGCGTGAGGTGGCCAGCACGCTGACCACGGTCAGGAGCACGAAGCCCCCGCCGATTGCGGCACCGATGACCACGCCCCAGATCCCCGCCAGGTCCGCCGCGGCACCCCAGCCGATCAGTGAGATGACGGTGACGATCAGCAGGGCGACCGACCCGAATTTCAGGGCCCGCAGGAGGGGGCGGCGGGGGTCGTCGAACTCGGACTCCGCGGTTTCCCCGTCGCTCGGGGCAGGGGTGACCGTGGTGGGTTCGGGCCGGGCGACGGGCCTGGTCCTGTCGGTGGCCCTGTCAGCGGCCGTGTCCGGAACCGGCGTCTGGGCAGGCGGCTGCGACCCGGCGGGCGGAATCACGAAGCCATCGGAGTCGAACTCGGACGGGTTGCTGTCTCGGGGGGTGCTCACGCGTCGAAATCCTACCCCCTGGGACACCCAGCCAACCAATTAGCCGCGGGGGGCGGTTTCTCCCCCGATTCGCCGGCGCAGCCAGGGCACGAAGGTGACGAGCAACGCAATGGCCAGCGTCACCAGGCAGCCGGTCACGGCCCACCGGGCCGGGACGATGGAGAAGCTGACCGCTCCGAAGGCGGCCACCGACACCCACAGATAGAGCACCAGGACAACCCGGCGGTGGCTGTGCCCCATCGCCAGCAGCCGGTGGTGCAGGTGCATCCGGTCCGCCGCGAACGGGGACTGGCCCCGCGACAGCCGGCGGACCACCGCCATGACGAGGTCCAGCATCGGCACCGCCACCGCCGCCAGCACCACGATCACCGGTGAGATCAGCGCGATGAGGTCGCCGGCGCCGTAGAGGCTCATCGTGATCTTTCCGGAGGCGGAGGTGGACGCCGCGGCCAGCAACAGGCCGATCAGCATGGCCCCGGAATCACCCATGAAGATCCGGGAGGGCTCGAAATTATGGGGCAGGAATCCCAGACAGATGCCCACCAGGCCGGCCGAGATGATCGCGGGCGGATACGCGGACACCGCCCCACCCTGGTCGTGCAGCACCGTGAGTGAGAAGACCAGGATCGCCAGACCGGCGATCATGCCCAGGCCCGCAGCCAGACCATCGAGGCCGTCCACGAAATTGATGGCGTTGACCAGGGTGACCGTCACCAGCACAGTCAAGATTGTGGCCTGGACCTGGTCCAGAACCACGGTCGTTCCGTCCCCCACCGGCAGGTAGAGCAGGTTCCAGGACAACCCCAGCAGGCTCATCACCAGCGCCCCGAGGACCTGTCCGATCAACTTCGTGATGGCGTCCAGTTCATAGATGTCGTCGATGACCCCGACCACGACAATGACCAGCCCCGACCAGAGGACGGCGTTCATCTCCGGGGTCACCGGCATGAACCCCCTGGTCAGGGCGGGCAGCTGACTCGCCAGGAACACCGCGACGGCGAAGCCGGAATACATCGCCAGACCGCCGGCGCTCGGGGTGGGCTGGGTGTGTACATCGCGCTGCCGGATCTCCGCCACCCGGCCGGTGCGCACCATGACGGAGCGCACCACCCCGGTCAACAGGAACGTGACCGCTGCGGCAACCAGCAGGACAAGCCCCAGTTCGCGCAGCGGTACCCCGGAAACGCCGATGCCCATCTACCGGGCGCCCCGCAGTGTCTCCACATCCATGTCGAGCACACCGGCGATCCGCTCACCACTGATGGCGCCTTCACGCAACAGGCGGGGCACCGGTCCAGCCAGGTCGACGATGCTGGAGGGTTCCCCGACGGGAGCCGTGCCCCCGTCGAGGTAGACCGAGACCGCGGAACCGAGCTGCTGCTTGGCGTTGACCGCAGTCGTCGGCGGCTGCTGCCCTGAGATGTTGGCGCTGGAGACGGCCATGGGGCCCGTCTCCCGCAGCAGTTCGATGGCCACCGGGTGCAACGGCATCCGGAGCATCACGGTGCCCCGGGTATCGCCCAGGTTCCACGGCAGGCTGGGGGCCTCGGGGACCACGATGGACAGCCCACCCGGCCAGAACGCCTCCACGAGCGACTTCGCCCTCGGGCTGTACTCGCGGACCAGGCCCTGAATGGTGTCCCAGCTGCCGACCAGCACCGGGACGGGCATGTCGGGGCCGCGGTGCTTGGTGGCCAGCAGACTGGCCACGGCGTCATTGTTGAAGGCGTCGCAGCCGAGTCCGTAAACGGTGTCGGTGGGCAGCACCACCAGGCGACCGCCACGCACGGCCTCCGCGGCCGCGGCGATTCCCGTCGCGCGAGACTCCCCCTCATCGCACTGGTAGATCTTGCTCACTAGCCCACTCCCATCGATTTTCCTCAAACAGTCAGTCTCACAGCTTACTCCCCGTGACGAAGCGGGCCCGACCAGTCAGGTCATGAAGGACCGCTATGTCACCGAAGGCGCCGTGGTCTGCGAAAACCTCCTGAACCTCGGCGGAGGTGGCGTCATCGTGCTCCACCCCGAACCGCCCGCCCGCGGCCAACAGCCGCGAGATGGTCTCGGTCATGGCGACGATGACGTCCATGCCGCTGGCCCCGGCAAACACGGCCTCCGGCGGATCCTGGTAGACCTCCGGATCCAGCTCCGGGGTTTCCGGCACATACGGGGGGTTGCTCACCACCAGGTCGCACTTCCCCTGCCACTGCGGCAGGATCGCCGGATCCGTGACGTCCCCCGCCACCAGCTCCACCCACTGCGGTAGATTGCGGCGGGCGTAGTCGAGGGCCGACGGCTGCTTCTCCACCGCCGCGACCCGGGCGTCGGGGCGCTCCGTGGCCACGTAGGCGGCCAGGGCACCGGAACCGGTGCACAGGTCCACCACCTGCGGCCGCGCGATGTCGGCGAGCCCGTGCACCGCCCAGTCCGCGAGCACCTCGGTCTCCGGGCGGGGAATGAAGACGCCCGGCCCGACGACGAGGTCCAGCGGGCCGAAGGGTGCTACCCCGAGGATGTGCTGGAGGGGTTCGCGACGGACGCGGCGGGCCACCATCTCCGCGAATCCCCCGGGTACCGGATCGCCACCCCGCAGGAAGAGCTGCATAGTGTCCACGCCCAGCAGGTGTGCGGCGATCAACCGGGCGTCATTGGCCGGCGAGGCCACCGCGGCGTCGGAAAGCGCTGCGGTGGCCTCGGCCAGGGCCTGCGAGAGAGTTCGCACGTCCGGGTTACTCCGCTTCGAGCCGCTCAGCGCGCTCGGCGGCCTGGAGGGCGGTGAACAACTCGTCGAGCTCGCCGTTGAGGACGTGGTCGAGGTTGTTCGCCTTGTAGCCGATGCGGTGGTCGGTGATGCGGTTCTCCGGCCAGTTGTAGGTCCGGATGCGCTCGGAACGGTCCATGGTGCGGACCTGGGAGGCCCGGCCCTCGGCAGCCTCGTCCTCCGCCTTCTCACGCTCGATCTGGTCCAGCCGGGCCTGGAGCACCTGCATGGCGCGGGCCCGGTTCTGGATCTGGGAGCGCTCATTCTGACAGGTGACCACGATGCCGGTGGGCAGGTGGGTGATGCGCACCGCGGAGTCCGTGGTGTTCACGCCCTGGCCGCCCTTACCGGAGGAACGGTAGACGTCGACGCGCAGATCCTTCTCGTCGATCTCCACGGCCTCGACCTCGTCCGGTTCCGGGTAGACGAGCACGCCGGCGGCGGAGGTCTGGATGCGACCCTGGGACTCGGTGACGGGCACGCGCTGCACGCGGTGGACCCCGCCCTCGAACTTGAACACGGACCACGCGCCATCGCGGGAGGGCTTCTTCAGGCGAATGGACAAGGTGGCGTCCTTGACCCCGCCGAGATCGGAGTCCGCGAGATCCAGGATCTCGGTGGCGAAGCCGTGCTTCTCGGCGTAGCGCTGGTACATGCGCAGCAGCTCACCCGCGAATAGCGCGGCCTCCTCACCCCCGGCACCGGCCTTGACCTCCATGATGATGTCCTCGCCGTCCTGCGGATCGCGCGGAGCGAGCAGGTCGGCGAGCTTCTCCTCGAGTTCGACCTCCAGGGCGGCCAGCCGTTCAACCTCGCCCTGGAACTCGTGGTCCTCGTGCGCCATCTCCCGGGCATCCGAGAGGTCCTCGCTGACCTGGGTCAGTTCGGTGTGGACGTTGATGACCGGCTGCAGCTCCGAGTAGCGCTTGGCCACTTTCCGGGCCGCGGCGGGGTCATCGTGCAGCGCCGGATCCGCGAGCTGGGCCTCCAGACCCTGGTACTCGGAGAGGATGTCGTCAACCGCTGAAACCTGATTGCTCATGTTTAGGAATAGTCCTCCTCGTCCTTGTCCGCGGCCATCGGCGCGCTGGAGGCGACCTGCATGAGGAATTCACCGTTGGAACGGGTCTTCTTCAGCTGCTTGATGAGCAGATCGATCGCCTGCTGGTTGTCCAGGGCGGAGAGGATCCGGCGCAGCTTGTGCATGATGCGGGCCTCGTCCGGATTGAGCAGCAGCTCATCCTTGCGGGTTCCGGAGGGGTTGACGTCCACGGCCGGGAAGACCCGGCGCTCGGAGATCTTGCGGTCCAGCTTCAGCTCGGCGTTGCCGGTGCCCTTGAATTCCTCGAAGATCACGGTGTCGCCGGCGGAACCCGTCTCCACCATCGCCGTGGCGATGATCGTCAGGGAACCACCGTCTTCGATGTTTCGGGCGGCACCCAGGAAACGCTTCGGCGGGTACAGGGCGTTGGAGTCGACGCCACCGGACAGGATGCGGCCCGAGGCCGGCGAAGAGTTGTTGTAGGCCCGGCCCAGGCGGGTGATGGAGTCCAGCAGGACCACCACGTCCTTGCCCTGTTCGACCAGGCGCTTGGCGCGCTCGATGGCCAGTTCCGCCACAGCGGTGTGCTCTCCCGGCGGGCGGTCGAAGGTGGAGGAGATGACCTCGCCCTTGACGCTGCGCTGCATGTCAGTGACTTCCTCGGGACGCTCGTCCACGAGGACGACCATGAGGTAGCACTCCGGGTTGTTGGTGGCGATCGCGTTGGCGATGTTCTGGAGGATGGTGGTCTTACCGGCCTTCGGCGGGGACACGATCAGCGCGCGTTGTCCCTTGCCGATGGGCATGATGAGGTCGATCACGCGCGTGGTCAGGACTTTCTGCTCGGTCTCCAGGCGCAGTCGCTGGTTCGGGTACAGCGGGGTCAGCTTGCCGAAGTCATCGCGGCCCCGGGCCTCCTCGACCGTCATGCCGTTGACGGTCTCCACGCGGACCAGGTTGTTGTACTTCTGCCGGTTGCGGCCACCTCCGTGATGGCCGCCCTGGTTGCCCGACATCTTGACCTGTCCGGTCACGGCGTCACCACGGCGCAGTCCGAACTTGCGGATCAGCTGGTTGGGGACGAAGACATCGGCCGGCGACGCGTGGTAGCCGGTGGTCCGGACGAACGCGGTGTTGTTGTCCAGGATGTCCAGGATGCCGGCGACGTCCTGCAGGTTGTCCTGCTGGTTGTCGTCCTGCTGGTTCTGGTCGCGGTGGTCGCGGTCATTCCGGTTCCGACGGCCGCGGCGGTTGCGCCGGCCCCGACGATCACCGTCGTTGCGGTCATTCCGGTCGTTGCGGCCGCCCTGGTTGTCCCGGGAGTTGCGGTCACCGCGGTCATTGCGGTTATCGCGGTCATCCTGGTTGTCCCGGGAGTTGCGGTCACCGCGGTCATTGCGGTTATCGCGGTCATCCTGCTTATCACGTGAGTGCTCCGGCTTGTCCTCACGCTCCCCGTCCTTGTGGGAGTCCCCGCCGGAATCCTTCTTGGTGTCACGGGACTGCTGCCTGGGCTGGGGATCGGATGAGGAGTCATCCGCGGACTTGTGATCCTGCGGCTCCCCGTCATCCTGATGATCACGGTCCCGCTGATTCTGACGGGCGCGATTGCGGCGGGCGCGGCGGGCCGCGGAACGGGACTCGTAGCGGTGGTCATCACCGGAATCGCCGTCCTGGGACTGGTCGTTGTCCCCCGGCCTGTCGTCGGCGTCGTTGTCCGCCTGCTGCTCCGCCTTCGGAGCCTGCGGGGCATCGGTCTTCGGAGCCTGCTTCTCCGCCGTGTTCTCCTGCTGCGGGGCCGCCTCGGACTGCGCCGGGTCACCCTTCTTGGGAGCTCGGACGCCAGCGGGCGCTCGGCCGGTCTGGATCGCGGTGATGAGGTCCCCCTTACGCAGCCCAGACACCCCCTTCAGTCCCTTCTCCGCAGCGATCTTCCGTAGTTCGGGAATCCGCAGGGAGGCCAGGTTCTGCTGTTCGCCGCCTGCCGTGGCAGCGGCGCTATCCGTTTGGGTCACAGATTTCCTTTCATGGGCTTCAGCAGTTCAGATACACGTGTGACGGAAAATCGGTCACCGAGTGACTGCGAGCGCTACTTCTGTGGAATTGCCGGGGCAACGACGTCATGGGGAGCGCGGGAGTCAATCATCCGCACGGATGATTCCAACCCCGACGCCACCGGACGTGGAGCCCCAAGAGAAAAATTGTCTCCGGAATGAGAGACTTCCGGTTTCAGCAGACCGAGGAATTGACGGCACCCGGGTTTCAGCCCGGACCTGTGCGGTGGGCCGGCCACTCGGGCAAGCGATCGCTCAGGGCGAATACAGGTGCCTTATCGATCTGCCCGACATTCTAGCGCATCTGCATTCCAGCCGCGGAATACGGGTCTTGGCAGGCGCGGTGCCGCGGTCACCGCCCCTCCCCTGCTGGAACAACTTCCCCGGTGCATTCTTCCCGCCAACCTGATTCTCAGGGGGCCGGGCGCCACCCTCGGACCGGGCCAAACCCCGCCTTCCGTCTGTCCGGTGCACGGCTAGAGTGGATCCCATGCGCTCCACGATGCAGAACCTCCCCCTGTCGATCTCCCGGATCCTCGACTACGGGGCGTCGGTCCACGGCACCACCCAGGTCACCACCTACGTTGACGGGGAGCCCCAGGTCACGGATTTCGCCGCCATCGGGGCACGGGCCGCAGCCCTCGCCCACGCACTGCATGACGATCTGGCCATCACCGGTGACCAGCGGGTGGGTTCCATGCTCTACAACTGCGCCGAGCATCTGGAGACGATGTTCGCGGTCACCGCGATGGGGGCTGTGTTCAACCCGCTGAACAAGCAGTTGATGAACGATCAGATCCGGCACATCATCAATCACGCCGAAGATGAGGTGATCATCGTCGATCCCCGGCTCGTGGAGCAGCTGGGCAAGGTCCTGACCAACTGCCCCTCAGTCCGGGCGGTGGTGGTCACCGGATACGGTGACCTCACGCGGCCCCGGGACCTGCTCCCGGAGCGGGTCTCGGTGTACTCCTACGAGGCTCTGCTGGACGGCCGCTCCACCCATTACCACTGGCCGGTGCTCGACGAGGACACCGCGGCGGCCATCTGCTACTCCACCGGCACCACCGGGGCGCCCAAGGGCGTTGCCTACTCCCACCGCTCAATCTACCTGCAGTCCATGTCGCTGCGTTCCAATGATTCCCTGGCCATCACCCACGGAACCTCCTTCCTGTGCGGGGTCCCGATCTACCACGTCCTCAGCTGGGGCGTGCCCTTCGCCGCCTTCATGGCCGGCACTCCACTGGTCTTTCCGGGCTCCGACCTGTCCGCCCCCACCCTGGCGAAGATCATCGCCACCACACATCCGCGCGTGGCCCACGGAGTACCCACGCTGTGGACGCAGCTGATGGTCCATTACCTGACCAGCCCCCCGGAGCGGATGTCGCTGACGGAGATCTTCGTGGGCGGTTCCCCGGCGCCGCCCATGCTGATCCGGCTGTGGGAGGAACGCTACGGAGTGGACATCGTGCACGTCTGGGGCATGACGGAGACCTCCACGGTGGGCACCGTTTCCCGACCCCCCACCGGGGTCTCCGGCGAGGACCGCTGGGCCTACCGCATCAGTCAGGGCAGGTTCCCCGCTTCCCTGGAGTTCCGGGTGGTCAATGACGGCCAGGTTGTCGCCCGGACGGACCGCAATCAGGGTGAGGTGCAGGTCCGCGGCAACTGGGTCACCGGTTCCTACTATCACTCGCCCGCCGAGGACAACGGACCCGCCAGCACGTTCCGCGGCCAGCCCGTCGACACCGCGGACGCCCAGTTCACCGCCGACGGCTGGCTGCGCACCGGCGACGTCGGCTCGGTGACCTCGGACGGCTATCTCACGGTCCAGGACCGGGCGCGCGACGTGATCCGCTCCGGCGGGGAGTGGATCTACTCGGTGATGCTGGAGAACCTGATCGTGGACGCTCCCCAGGTGGTCGAGTGCGCGGTCATCGGCTACCCGGACGAGAAGTGGGGGGAGCGCCCCCTGGCGGTGGTGGTCCTGCACAACGAGATCGACCCCGGCTCCCACACCGCGGAGCGGTTACGGAACGGCCTGCGCAGCGAACTGCCCAGTTGGATGCTGCCGGAGTACTGGTCTTTCGTGGACCGCATCGACAAGACTTCAGTGGATAAATACGACAAGAAGGATCTCCGCAAACACCTGGCCGCGGGAGATCTCCACGTCATCAAACTCAAAGGACCGGGCGATGACTAATGGCCGTGCCCCTGAACGGGAGTTGGGCCCCGCTATTTTCCCGGGAAAACCTTGAAATAAGCCCGCCGCTCCGTAGGATTGGAGGAACATGACCACGCACCTGACGCTGCTGACCACGCCGCCTGGGGCACCTTCCGCCCCCACGGCTCCCGCTGACCTGCCGCCGGCGGCAGCCGACGGCACCCGCCGTCTGGCCGACCGCTACGGCCGCGTCGCCCGTGATCTCCGGGTGAGCCTGACGGACCGCTGCAACCTGCGCTGCACCTACTGCATGCCCGCTGAGGGACTGGAGTGGCTGCCCACCGAGCAGACCCTGAACTTCGCCGAGGTCACCCGATTGATCCGCATCGCCGTGGAGCTGCTCGGGATCCGGCAGATCCGGTTCACCGGCGGTGAGCCGCTGCTGCGCCGCGAACTCGCCGAGATCATCGCCTTCACCTCGGCGCTGCGCACCGACGAAGGCCGTGCCGTGCAGACGGCGTTGACCACGAACGGCCTGGGGCTGGACAAAAAGGTGGCCAGTCTCAGGGAGGCGGGACTGAACCGGGTGAACATCTCCCTCGACACGATCGACGCCGAACGCTACAAGTCCCTGACCCGGCGCGACCGGCTGCACCACGTGCTCCGCAGCATCGACGCCGCCGTCGACGCCGGACTGTCCCCGGTGAAGATCAACGCGGTCGTGATGCCCGGGGTCAACGAGGACGACATCGTCCCGCTGGCCCGGTACTGCCTGGCCAAGGGAGCCCAGCTCCGGTTCATCGAGCAGATGCCGCTGGGTCCGCGCGAGCAGTGGAAACGCAGCGAGATGGTCACCGCCGCAGACATCCTGGCACGTCTGCAGGGCGAGTTCACCCTGACCCCGGCCAGTGAGCCCCGGGGCTCCGCCCCGGCCGCGAAATGGGACGTCGCCGAGTACCCGGGTGGCCAGCTCGGCGTCATTGCCTCGGTCACCGAATCCTTCTGCGGCGATTGCGACCGCTCCCGTCTGACCACGGACGGGGCGATCCGCAACTGCCTGTTCGCCAACTCGGAGACCCCGCTGCGGGACCTGATGCGCAGTGGAGCATCCGACGCCGAGCTCGCCACCGCGTGGGCCACCGCCATGTGGGGCAAGCTCCCGGGGCACGGGATCGATGATCCCGGCTTCCTGCAGCCGGACCGGCCCATGTCCGCGATCGGCGGCTGAGGTGGCGGACCACCCCCGCAGCATCACCGACCACCTCTCCCGGGTGCTCGCCCTGGCCCCCACCCCACTCACCCGGACCGTCCCCGTGACCACGGCCGGGGGGCAGGTGCTGGCCGCGGATGCCGTGGCGGCCCTCGCGGTGCCGCCCTTCAGCAATTCCGCCATGGACGGCTACCTGGTGCACAGCGGTGATCTATCCCCCGATCACGCCGTAACCTTGCCGGTGGCCGGGGACGTCCCCGCCGGCGGTGTCGCCCGTCCGCCCCGCAGCGGAGAGGCGGTGCGCATCATGACGGGCGCCCCCGTCGGGGATCCGGTACCGCCCGGACTGCAGGTTATCCCGGTGGAGCTCACCGACGTCCCCGCCGGCCCCGAGGAGCTGCCCACCACGGTCACCGTGCCCGCCGAAGTCCCGGACCGCGCCCACATCCGGTGCCGGGGAGAGAACATCGCCCCCGGTGAGGTCGCGGTCCCGTCCGGCACCCGGATCGACCCGGGCACCCTGGCCGCCCTGGTCTCCGTGGGAATCACCGAGGTGCCGGTCCATCCGGCGCCGAGGGTGGCGGTACTCAGCAGCGGGGATGAACTGGTGCCCGCGGGCCAGCTCCCCGGACCGGGCCAGCTCCCCGACTCCAACCAGCCGTTGCTGACCGGACTCCTGTCCCGGGCCGGCGTCACCGGCATCACCTGCTTCCACACCGGTGACTCCCCCAGGCAGTTCCGCGCCGGCCTGCACGCCGCGGCGGAACAGGCGGATCTGGTCATCACCACCGGCGGGGTGTCGGCCGGGGCCTTCGACGTGGTGCGCGAGGTCGCCGGTGCCGAAGGCGTGTGGTTCGGCCCGGTGGCGATGCAGCCCGGCAAGCCGCAGGGCCTGGGCACCTGGGAGGGCACTCCCCTGGTGTGCCTGCCGGGTAATCCTGTGGCGGTGTTCGTGTCCTTCCACCTCTTCGTCGCCCCGCTGCTGCAGGCCCTGGGTGGGGGGCGTCCCGGCACCGGGCTCCTGGACCGCCCGCACGTGTGGGCCCGGCCCGCAGCTGCGTTCCCCACCCCGAAGAAGCGTCCCCTGCTGGTGCCGGTCCGGCTGGACTGGAGCGGTGGGGCACCCACCGCCACCCCCTTCACCCCGTCCGGGGTCGGGAGCCATCTGGTGGTCTCCCTGTCCGGCGTGGACGGGCTGGCGGTGTTGGACCCGGCGGACCCCGAATCCTCGGGTGGACCTCCCCTGCCGGTGCTGCTGATCCGGTAACTTGGGAAAGTATGACCGCACCGAAATTCACCCACCTTTCCGCGGATGGCACGGCCTACATGGTCGACGTCACCGAGAAGACCCCGACGGTCCGCACCGCCACTGCCCGTGGTGAGGTCGCGTGCTCCGCGGAGATTCTCACTGCCCTGCGTGACGGCACCGTGCCGAAGGGGGATGTGCTGGCAGTGGCCCGCATCGCCGGGATCTCGGCGGCGAAGAAGGTCCCGGATCTGCTGCCGCTGGCCCACACCATCGGGGTGCACGGCTGTGCGGTCGAGCTGACCATCCATGACGATCACGTGGCCGTTGAGGCGACCGTGCGCACGGCCGACCGCACCGGCGTGGAGATGGAGGCGTTGACCGCGGTCTCCGTCGCCGCGCTGGCCGTGATCGACATGGTCAAGGGAGTGGATCGTTCCGCCTATATCCGGACCTGCGGCATCACCGCGAAGTCCGGCGGACGGTCCGGCGACTGGAACCGGGAGCTGCCCGCATCATGAACACCGTACCTGGAATGGACGTCATCATCGTGGCCGGTGGCCGCGGCAAACGCATGGGTGGTGTCGACAAGGCCGCCGTCACCGTCAACGGGGAACGGCTGATCGACCATCTGCTGGACGAGGTCTCCGTGTTGGACGCCCTGCAGCAGGTTGTCGTGGTCTCCGGCCGCAACCTCGAGGTGCGTCCCGGTGTGAAGGTCACCGCCGAGGACCCGCCGTTCTCCGGGCCGGTGGCCGGCATCCTGGCGGGAATGGAGGAGCTGCGGGAGGCCGCGGCCGAACGTACCGCCGTACTCGCTGTCGACGCCCCGGAATCCGCCACCCTGATCCCCGAGCTCAACGAGGCCCTCGATGAGTCCGGCGCCGACGTCGCCGTGATCCGGGAGGAAGGCGGGCACCTGCAGCCGCTCTGCGCGGTCTGGCACACCGAGTCCCTGTGGCTGGCGCTCAATGAACTGGGGGATGCCGCCAACAAACCGGCCAAGGCGCTGGTGGGTGCCGCGGGCTCCGTCACCGAGCTGGCCGGCACCGGAGAAGAGCGCGACTATGACACGCTCGAGGAACTGGCGGCGCTCGGCGAGTACGAACTCCCCGAGCAGTAGCCTGGTGTCCAACCGGAATACGTCACCGGAACCGCGACCTCCGCGGTTGGACCTCCTCCCCGCACTTCCCCTCACCCACTGACCGTGTCCCGCCGTTCCAACAGGTGCGGCAGGAGCGGTCCGATCACCCCCACCACGTCCGCCACTCCACCGCGGGAGTGTGGGGCGTTGACGATCAACGCCGCGTCCGGGTTCCGGCTGGTCAACCCCACCAGGCCGCGGGAGAGACCCGCCTGCGGGGTGGTGGCCAGGCCGGCCAGCAGAATCTGGGTGGCCACCCCGGGCAGCTGGACGGCCAGAAAACCCGCAGTGGCCTCGGGGGTGAAGTTTCTCGGCCCGACCCCGGTGCCCCCGGCGGTCAGCACCACGCGGGCACCATCCTCCAGGGCGGCGCGTATCGCCTGCCCGACGGCCCCTCGCCCCTCTGGGACGACCCGGACATCGGGCACCCTCACGCCGTACTCGGCCAGGGCGGCCACCGCGAAGGGGCCGGCCCCGTCCTCCCGTTCCCCGCTGACACAGCGGTCCGAGACGACGATGACCGCTCCCCGTAGCGTGGCGTGCCGCAACATTCTACCTCTTTTCCACTTCGCGGAAGTCCCTTTCAGAATGTGAATACCCTCCTATTCAACCATATTTCTAAAGGATAAAAACCCGCACTACTGATGACCTGCAGTAACCTATTTCCGCAACAATAGTGTTCGCTAATTACCTTTACCCACGGCTGTTATACCGATCGACAGTGCAGGTCAGACGCGATACACTGAAAAAGGATCGTAATTTAACCGGCGGTTCAACGACTGAAGACAACCCCCGGATAAAAAAAGATCATTCCGAAACTCTTTCAGTTTTCGTTGCGATATTTTCGCGGTGAGGTGCATGTGCAATGACAGCGCTCAATACTGATGGCCGGGTGCTTCACGGGTGGGACCCCGAGGACGAGGAAACCTGGGACTCCACCATCGCCTGGCGGACGCTGTGGATTTCGACCATCACGTTGTTCATCGGTTTCGCCACCTGGTACCTGGTCTCGGCCATTGCCCCGCTGCTCAATCAGATCGGGTTTGATCTCTCGGCCGCCCAGCTGTACTGGCTCACCGCAATCCCGGGGCTGGCCTGCGGTATCTTCCGCCTGCTGTTCATGTTCCTACCGCCGGTGCTGGGCACCCGCAAGCTGGTGAGCCTCTCGGCCCTGCTGTTCGTCCTGCCGATGCTGGGCTGGTTCTTTGCCGTCCAGTCCACCGACACCCCGTACTGGTGGTTGCTGGCGTTGTCCTTCCTCTCCGGCATCGGTGGCGGCGTGTTCTCCGGCTTCATGCCCTCGACCGGCTACTTCTTCCCGAAACGCAAATCCGGCACCGCCCTGGGGCTGCAGGCGGGCCTGAGCAACCTCGGAATGTCCTTCATCCAGCTGGTCGCCCCCTGGTTGATGGGTTTCACCCTGTTGGGCATCGGTTTCGTCGCCCCACAGCGCACGGACATCGGCGAGCACATCTTCGTCCACAACCCGGCCATCTTTCTCGCCCCCTGGTCGGTGCTGATGGCGGTCATCGCCTGGCTCTACCTGAAGGACGTGCCGGTCAAGGCCAACTTCCGGCAGCAGATCGACATCTTCGGCAACATCAACACCTGGATCCTGACGATCGTCTACCTCGCCTCCTTCGGTGCCTTCGCGGGATTCTCCGCCCAGCTCGCCCTGCTCATCAACAACACCTTCGGCATCAGCTCCGGGTTCGTGGGCACCGTACCCGAGGCGGACCTCCCGCGCGGTGCCGCGTGGGCCTTCCTCTTCCCCTTCATCGGCGCGGCCGTCCGGGCACTGTGGGGACCATTGTGCGACCGCTTCGGCGGCGCGATCTGGACCTTCCTCGGACTGCTGGGCATGACCGTCTTCACCGGTGTGGCCGCCCTCTTCCTCACCCCCGACAGCCACCGCCAGTTCTGGTGGTTCCTGGCCGCCATGCTGGTCATGGCCTTCTTCTCCGGCCTGGCCAACGCCGGCACCTTCAAACAGATGCCGATGATCCTGCCGAAGCGGCAGTCGGGCGGGGTGATCGGCTGGACCGGGGCCATCGGCGCCTTCGGCCCCTTCCTCGTCGGCGTGCTGCTGTCCATGCTGGCCCCCGCCACCTTCTTCTGGGGTTGTGTCGTCTTCTTCGGTCTCGCCACCGTACTGACCTGGGTCTTCTACGCACGGCCCAGGGCGCCCTACCCGGGATAGTCAACCGGACAACTCCCGCTCCCCCATCCCCCTCGTGACCAAAGGATCTCCATGACCACCGCTCACCCGAAGTCCGCCACCGGGAACGACTCGACCAATCCGCTGTTCAAGTTCGGCACCTACCTGCGCCGGGGCTCCTCCGATCCCGCGGGCCAGCAGATCTTTCTGCAGGGCGGCCGTCAGGCGGACATCTTCTACCGCAACCGCTGGTCCTTCGACAAGATGGTGCGCTCCACCCACGGCGTGAACTGCACCGGGTCCTGCTCCTGGAAGGTCTACGTCAAGGACGGCGTGATCACCTGGGAGTCCCAGGCGGTGGACTACCCCGCCACCGGCTCAGACATGCCGGACTATGAGCCGCGCGGCTGCCCCCGCGGGGCCTCCTTCTCCTGGTACACCTACTCCCCCACGCGGATCCGCTACCCCTACGCCCGCGGCGCCTTGGTGGACCTCTACCGCGAGGCGAAACGGCGCACCGGGGATCCGGTCCTGGCCTGGCGGGAAATCGTGGAAAACCCCGGGAACCGGCATGCCTATGTCAGCCAACGCGGCAAGGGCGGTCTCATCCGGATCCCCTATGAAGAGGCCATCGAGATCGCCGCGGCCGCCCACGTGTACACGATCCGGGAGTACGGCCCCGACCGGATCGCCGGCTTCACCGTGATCCCCGCGATGTCCCAGATCTCCTACGGTGCCGGCACCCGGTTCCTCTCCATGATCGGCGGGGTCGCCCTGTCCTTCTACGACTGGTACGCCGATCTGCCGCCCGCCTCCCCGCAGACCTTCGGCGACCAGACCGACGTGCCCGAATCCGGTGACTGGTACAACTCCAGCTACCTGATGATGTGGGGCTCGAATATCCCGGTCACCCGCACGCCTGACTCCCACTTCATGGTCGAGGCCCGGTACAAGGGCACCAAGGTCGTGGTGGTCTCCCCCGACTTCGCCGACAGCACCAAGTTCGCCGATGAATGGATGCGCATCGCCCCCGGCACCGACGGGGCGCTGGCCTTCGCCATGGGGCACGTCATCCTCTCCGAATTCCATGTGGGCCGGCAGACACCCTATTTCCTCGACTACATGCGCAGGTACACGGACTCGCCCTTCCTGATCTCGCTGGACCAGCGCGAGGACGGCACCCACACCCCGGGAAAGTTTCTGACCGCCACCCACGCGGGTGACGACGCCCTGGCGGAGACCGCCCACGCCGGTCACCGGCTGCTGGTGATGCAGGCCGACGGCTCGGTGGTCGACCCGGGCGGCACCGTCGCGGACCGTTACGGCGAGGACGGCGTCGGCAAGTGGAACCTGCGTCTCGACGACGCCGACCCGGTGATGTCGGTCGCGGAAACCGGGACCACCGCCACCGCGGAGGTGCTCTTCCCCCGGTTCGACCTCCCGGGCGTCGCCAGCGAAGCGGGCCCCATCGGGGCGGGCGTGGTGCACCGCGGCGTGCCCGTGGCCGAGGTCAACGGGCAGTTGGTCACCACCGTCTATGACCTCATGCTCGCCCACTACGGGGTCAACCGCACCGACCTCAACCTCCCCGGAGAGTGGCCCGCTGACTTCCACGACGCCGCGGTGGTAGGCACCCCGGCCTGGCAGGAGGAGCTCACGGGTGTGCCGGCCAACGCAGCCATCCGCATCGGCCGTGAATTCGCGCAGAATGCGGTGGATTCGAAGGGCCGTTCCCAGATCATCATGGGTGCCGGCGTCAACCACTACTTCCACGCCGATTCGCACTACCGCACCTTCCTGGCGCTGACCTCGATGTGCGGCACGCAGGGGGTCAACGGCGGCGGTTGGGCGCACTACGTGGGCCAGGAGAAGCTGCGGCCGATGAACGGCTGGTCCCAGTACGCCTTCGCCCTGGACTGGCAGCGCCCGACGCGCCAGATGATCACCACCGGCTTCTACTACCTGCTCACCGACCAGTGGCGCTACGACAACACCCGGGCCGACCGGCTGGCCTCCCCGCTGGCCAACCGCGGATCGGTGGACGGCAAGATGACCTCGGACACCCTGATCGAGGCCATGAAGCGCGGCTGGATGCCCTCCTACCCGCAGTTCTCCCGCAACAATCTGCTGCTGGGCGCGGAGGCCAAGGACAAGGGCATCCCGGTCGCCGACCACATCGTCAACGAGCTGAACTCCGGGAACCTGCAGTTTGCCTGTGAGGACCCGGACGCGCCGCAGAACCAGCCGAAGATCCTGCTGAACTGGCGCACCAACCTGATGGGTTCCTCGGCCAAGGGCACGGAGTTCTTCCTGCGCCACATGCTGGGCGTGGACTCGGACGCCACCGCGCAGGAATTGGGCCCGGATGAGCGGCCCGAGTCGATCGTCTGGCGGGACCAGGCGCCCGAGGGCAAGCTCGACCTGATGCTGACCACGGACTTCCGCAACACCTCCACCACCCTGGTCTCGGATCTGGTGCTGCCCGCGGCGACCTGGTACGAAAAGCATGACCTGTCCACCACGGACATGCACCCGTTCATCCACTCCTTCAACGCCGCCATCGCCCCACCGTGGGAGGCACGCAGCGATTTCGAGGTGTTCCGGGACCTGTCGCGCTACACCTCCGAGCTCTCCCACCGCTGGTTGGGCACACAGCTGGACGTGATCGCCGCGCCCCTGGGCCATGATTCCCCGGACGAGCTGAACATGCCCGGCGGTGTCGTCCCCGATGTGGAACAGGAGGGTCTGGTCCCCGGTCGGACGATGGCCAAGCTGATCCCCGTCGAGCGCGACTACACCAAGATCCACGAGAAGTGGCTGCACCTCGGCCCGCTGACCGGGGAGAAGGGCACCGCTGTGCACGGCACCTCCTTCAACGTGGCCCAACAGGTCGAGGAGCTGGCCCTGCTCAACAGCACCGGCGAAACCGTCTCGGCCGGGGAGCGCCCGCTGCTGGACACCGCCCCGAAGGTCGCGGAGATGATCCTGCACCTGTCCGGGGTATCCAACGGCGCGGTGTCCAAGGAGGGTTTCATCAACCAGGGCACCCGCGTGGGCACGGACATGTCGGAGCTCTACACCGACGTCGAGGGCAGCCGTATCAACTGGGACATGGTCAAGGAACGCCCGGCGGAGGTGATCACCTCCCCCGAGTGGTCCGGCTCGAAGAAGGGCGGGCGCCGCTACACGGCCTTTTCCATCAACATCGAGTACGACAAGCCCTGGCACACGTTGTCCGGCCGGATGCACTACTACCTCGACCACGACTGGTTCATGGACTACGGCGAGTCGCTGCCGATCTACCGCCCGCCGCTGGACAAGCTGCACCTCAACGGTGAGGCCGGCCCCGGTGAACTGCTGACCGGGGAGTCCGGCGAGCGGGAGGTGACGGTGCGTTACCTGACCCCGCACAACAAGTGGTCGATCCACACCCAGTACTACGACAACCTGCACACCCTCTCGCTGTCCCGCGGCGGCCAGGTGATCTGGATGTCCCACAAGGACGCGGAGCAGGTCGGCATCGCCGACAACGACTGGGTCGAGGCACACAACCGCAACGGCATCGTCACCGCCCGCGCGATCGTCAGCCACCGCATCCCGGCCGGCACCGTGTTCATGCACCACGCCCAGGAACGGACCATGGGCACCCCGGTCAACGAGAAGACCGGCCGTCGCGGCGGCAGCCACAACTCCCTGACCCGGATCATGATCAAACCGCTGCACGTGGCGGGCGGCTACGGCCACCTGACCTATGGCTTCAACTACATCGGTCCCACCGGCAACAACCGCGACGAGGTCACCCGGATCCGTCGCCGCTCCCAGGAGGTTGAGTACTAATGAAGGTAATGGCACAGGTCGCCATGGTGATGAACCTGGACAAGTGCATCGGTTGCCACACCTGTTCGGTCACCTGCAAGCAGGCGTGGACCAACCGGGAGGGCATGGAGTACGTCTGGTTCAACAACGTCGAGACCCGCCCTGGCGTGGGCTACCCGCGCGGCTGGGAGGACCAGGAGAAGTGGAAGGGCGGCTGGGTCCGCACCGCCAACGGCAAGATCAAGCCGAAGGCCGGGGGACGGCTGAAGAAGCTGGCCACCATCTTCCACAACCCGAACCTGCCGGGCATCGACGACTACTACGAGCCCTGGACCTATGAGTACGAGAAGCTGATGAGCGCGCCGAAGGGCCAGCGCACCCAGCCGACGGCCCGGCCGATCTCGCAGCTCGACGGCCGCCAGATCGACAAGGTCGAGTGGTCGTCGAACTGGGATGACAGCCTCGGCGGCTCCACCACCACCCTGGACGAGGATCCGGTGCTCAAGGAGATGAACCTGACGGTGCGGAAAGAGATCGAGGACGCCTACATGTTCTATCTCCCGCGCATCTGCGAGCACTGCCTGAACCCGACGTGCGTGTCCTCCTGCCCCTCCGGTGCCATGTACAAGCGCACGGAGGACGGCATCGTCCTGGTGGACCAGGACCACTGCCGCGGCTGGCGGATGTGCGTCTCGGGCTGCCCCTACAAGAAGGTCTACTTCAACCACCACACCGGCAAGGCAGAGAAGTGCACGCTGTGTTACCCGCGCATCGAGATCGGCCAGCCGACGGTGTGCTCCGAGACGTGCGTCGGTCGGCTGCGCTACCTCGGCGTCCTGCTCTACGACGCGGACAAGGTGGCGGCGGCCGCCGCCACCGAGGACCCGCACGACCTGCTCGCCGCCCAGAAGGACCTCCTGCTGGACCCGCATGATCCCCGGGTCATCGAGGCCGCCCGGGCCGAGAACATCCCGCACTCCTGGATCGAGGCCGCCCAGCAGTCCCCGATCTGGGACCTGATCTTCACCTACGAGGTGGCCCTGCCGCTGCATCCGGAATACCGGACGCTGCCGATGGTCTGGTACATCCCACCGCTGAGCCCGATCGTGGATCAGGTCACGGCCTCCGGCAATGACGGCGAGGATGACAAGGTGTTGTTCACCGCCCTGTCCACCATGCGGATCCCGCTGGAGTACCTGGCCGGATTGTTCACCGCCGGTGACACCGTGCCGGTGGAGAGATCCCTGCGCAGACTGGTGGCCATGCGGTCCTACATGCGCGACATCAACCTGGGTGATGAGCCGCAGGAGCGGATCGCCGAAGCCGTGGGCATGACCGGAAAACAGGTCCAGGACATGTACCGGCTGCTGGCCATCGCCAAATATGATGACCGCTATGTCATCCCGACCGCCTCCCCGGAGACGCCGCGCGGGATCACCAGCCTGGACCCCTTCGGCGACGCCGACCCGACCCGGCACCTGCTCCCCCGCGACGACCTGGGCATGGGGGCTCCGACCGCCTGCACCACCGAGGGCGGTTGCGGCTGCGGCGACGACGGTGCCGCCGATGACGGGAAGGCCGGTACCGTCAGCCTGCTGTCCTGGGGGCCGGGCGAGCGTCCCGACGCCCTGTTCCCCGACCGCGGTGATGCGCGATGAGACGCACCCACACCGGCAAGCTGCCGGAGAACTTCACCCGCCCGGTGAAGTTGAGGGAGGCCCAACGCCGCAGCCTGTTCATGATGGCTTCGCTGCTGCTGGATTACCCGGCGGACAACCGTTACCTGGAGATCCTGGCGGTCACCGCAGAGCAGGCCGGGGAGCTGCCCCCGGCGGTGGCCCGGGAGCTGACGGAGTTTCTGGAGGCCGCCCGGAGACTGGGGCTGCGCGGGCTGCAGACCCACTACGTGGAGACCTTCGATCAGCGGCGGCGTTGCTCGCCGTATCTGAGCTACTACGCCGTGGGTGACACCCGCCAGCGCGGGGCCGCCATCCTGGCCTTCCGGCAGCAGCTGCAGGCACTGGGCTTCGAGTTGGCGCGGGAGGAGCTGGCCGACCACATCGGGGTCATCCTGGAGGCCGCCGCCACCGGGGACCGGAACGCCCACCGCGGGGCCACCGAGATCCTGTCCGCGCACCGCGACGGCATCGAGGTGCTGCGGGCGGCGCTCGAGCACCTGAACTCCCCCTTCGCCCACCTGGTGATCGCCCTGACCATGGGGCTGCCCGAGATCGACAAATCCACCGCCGACAGCTACCTGGAGCTCATCCGCACCGGTCCGCCCGCGGAACTGGTCGGCATCGGCACTCCGCTCCCCTTCCCGACCCATCAACCGGATCAACCCTAGAAGGAGACCCGTCATGCCCGCCTTTGAAATTTTCCTGTGGGTGGCATTTCCCTGGCTGTGTATCGCCGCCTTCGTCATCGGCATGATCTGGCGCTGGCGCACCGACCAGTTCGGCTGGACCAGCCACTCGACCCAGATCTATGAGTCCGCGCTGCTGCGGCTGTCCTCCCCGTTGTTCCACTGGGGCATGGTGTTCGTGGTCCTCGGCCACCTCATGGGCCTGGCGATCCCGAAGTCCTGGACCAGGTCGGTTGGCATCAACGACGGTGTCTACCACCTGATCGCCACCTACCCCGGCGTGGTCGCCGGCGTCGCCACGGTGCTGGGGCTGGCGGGCCTGATCTACCGCCGGGTGGTCAACCGCTCGGTGTTCCTGTCGACGTCCCGCTCGGACAAGGTGATGTACGTCTTCCTCGGCCTGGCGATCCTGAGCGGGTTCATCGCCACGGTCAGCCTGCAGCTCTTCGGCGGGCCCCACGGTTATGACTACCGGGAGACCATCTCGCCCTGGCTGCGCCAGCTGCTGATCCTCAACCCGCAGCCGGAGCTGATGGCGAACGTGCCGTGGCAGTTCAAGGTGCACGTCATCGCCGGCTTCACGATCATCGCGGTCTGGCCGTTCACCCGTCTGGTGCACGCCTTCTCCGCGCCGGTCGGCTACACCACCCGGCCATACGTGGTCTACCGTTCCCGCGACATCACCGCCCGTCCGGCCCGACGCCACGTGGCCTGGGAGCCGGTGCGCTCCAACAAGGAGCAGGTGAATAACGAGGCGCGGTGGTACGGGGCCTGAGTTGCCGTCCCCCGCTGATCACGCCGCGCTAGGCTGGGAAGTCCCGGAAAGAACTGATCAGAAAGACAGGACATGAAGCTCTCCCGTTCGCTCAGCTCCGCCATCGCCGTGCTCAGCGCCGGCACGCTGCTCGCCGCCTGTGCCCCGGACAACGAGGCCCCCAGCGAAGCGCCCCCCGCCGGCACCTCGACTGCCACCGACGGCGCGGAGTCCGGGGAGAGCGCCGAGGCCACGGAACTGACTGTGCTGGGCGCGGCGTCCACCCGCGTGGCCAACGAGCAGCTGTCCGGACTCAGCGAACAGCATCTGGAATTCGTCAACGCCGGTTCCTCCACCCTGGTCCAGCAGCTGGCCGACGGCTCCCCCGGGGACGTGCTGCTGACCGCCGACCGGGAGTCCATGGACCGCGCCGTCGAGGAGGGCGTGGCCGCCGATCCGGTCGCCTTCGCCACCAACTCCATGGTCATGGTCGTGCCCGCGGGCAACCCGGCCGGGATCACCGGCGTCGACGAGTCGCTGGAGGGCGCCAACGTAGTGCTCTGTGATCCGCAGGTGCCCTGCGGCAACGTCTCCGAGCAGATCATGGCCGACGAGGGGATCGAGATCGAGCCCGTCAGCCTGGAGCACTCCGTCTCCGACACCCTGGGCAAGGTCGCCTCCGGGGAGGCCGACGCCGGCTGGGTCTACCGCACCGACGCCCAGGCCGCCGGCGACGCCGTCGAGGTCTTCGAGATCCCGGGCGCGGATAAGGTGCCCAACACCCTCTATGCCGCCGTCACCGCCGGCACCGGGCACCCGGAGCAGGCCCGGGAGCTAGTGGAGCTGATTACCAGCGGGGAGATGGCCCAGGTCTGGGAAGACAACGGTTTCACCCCGGCCCGGTAGATGAGCACCGCCCCTCGCCCCGCCCCCGCGCGGGTCCCCTGGCCGGTCACCCTGGTGGCCGGCATCGCCATTGTCGTCATCGCCGGCCCGGTCATCGCCCTGGCGGGCCGCGTCCCCTGGCCGCGCTTCACCGAGGTGCTGCGGGAGCCGGCGACCGCGGAGATGCTCAGCGTCACCCTCTACGCCGCGGTGCAGTCCACGATCATCACCCTGCTGCTGGGTGTGCCGCTGGCGGTGTGGCTGTCCACCCTGCGCCGCGGCGCAGGCGCGGTCCGGCTGCTGGTGCTCCTCCCCCTGGCGATGCCGCCCGTGGTCGCCGGCCTGGCGCTGACCGCCGCGATCGGCAACCGCGGTCTGCTCGCCCCGCTACTGGACGTCCCGGGCCTCCAGTTCGCCTTCGCCTTCCTCGGGGTCGTCGCCGCGCACGTGTTCATCACCCTGCCCTACGTGGTGGTCGCCGTGGAGGCCAGCCTGCGCCAGATCGACCACGAGATCCTGGCCTCGGCGGCCGGGGTGGGGATGACGCCGGCTGAGATCCTGCGCAAGATCACCCTGCCGGCCATCGCCCCGGCCATCGGCACCGGCGGCGGCCTGGCGCTGGCCCGCTCCCTCGGCGAGTTCGGCACCACCTTGACCTTCGCGGGTTCCATGCCCGGTGTCACCCGCACGATGCCGCTGGGCATCTACCTGGAACGGGAGGTCGATCCCGGCGGCGCCTACGTACTCGCCGCGGTGCTGATCGTCCTGGCGGTGGTGGCGCTGGCCCTCGCCGGACTGCCGACGGTGCTCCGCCGTACACCTGCCCCTGCCGCGCGAACCCTCGGCGATTTCGACGCCGCGCGGATCCGTCAGCTGTGCCGCCCCACGGTCGGGCCCGCGGTCACCCACGAGGCCGAGGGGGTGTGCACCCGCTTCCCCGCCGGGGCCACCACCGCGGTGATCGGCCCCAACGGTTCCGGCAAGACGACGATGGTCGGCACGGTTGCGGGCCGGTTGCGCGGCGCCCGGATCCGGGTGGGCGAGCGAGAGGTCGACGGCGCCCGTTTCATCCCGGCCCGGGAACGCGGCGTGGTGCTGCTGACCCAGCGTCCGGGACTGCCGCGGACCACCACGGTCGCCGGGGCCGTCACGATGGTCACCCGCTCGAAGGAGCTGACCGGGCAGCTCCTGGACGCGGCGGGGCTGAGTCCGCTCGCCGACGTCCCCGTGCCCGCACTCTCCGGCGGCCAGGCCGCCCAGGTGGCCCTGGTCCGGGCGCTGGGAGCCCGACCTGAGGTGCTGATCCTCGACGAACCCCTGGCGGCCATCGACGTCGCCGCGACCGCCCGCTGGCGCCGGCTGCTGCGCAGCACCGCGGCCGACCGAACCACCATCATGGTCACCCACGACCCGGTGGACATCGCGGGACTGGCCGATCATCTGGTGGTGCTGGAACGCGGGGCGACCGTCGCCCAGGGCCCGCCCGCGGAGCTGCTGGCCGTCCCGCCGACCTCCTTCGTGGCGGCACTGGCGGGAGTCAACCGCGTCCCGGGAATGATTTCCGCTATCGGAAGCGACACGGTTAACATCAACGCAGACGGTCAGGTGGTCACCGGCGTGGCAGATCCGGGCGCGGAACTCCGCGTCGGCGAGCACGCGGTGGCCACCATCGACCCGGCGGCCACCACTCTCCGGCTGCCCGGCGTGGTTGCCCGGGATTCCGCCCGGAACCTCTGGCGGGGTACGGTCGTTGAACTTGCAGCCGCCGGACGTACCCAGGTGGACGTCACGGTGCGGCTGGGTCAGGCGACCACCGTCCTCGTCCCGGTCACCCACGCCTCGGCGGTGGATCTGGACCTGCAGCCCGGAACGCAGGTGGAGTGCGTGACCAAGGCGCTGTCCGTGCGCGTCCACCCCCGAGCCCACTGAATTGGATAGGAAACCATGACCCCGCCCCAGCCGCCGCGCCCCGCCACCGAGCTCTTCCCGGACTCGCTCCGGCTGAGCCCCAAGCAGCGCGAGGTGCTGGCCGTCCTCCAGGAGTTCCCGGCCGGTGCCCGGGCCGCCGAGGTGGCGGCGAAGCTCGGCATGCACGTCAACACCGCCCGCGGCCACCTCGAGGAACTGCTGGTCCAGGAGGCGGTGCGCACGGTGACGGCCCCCGCGAAGGGACGGGGCCGGCCCTCCCTGATCTTCCAGGTCCGGGTGCCGGACAACCGGGCGGTGGCCCACGAGTACATCTCGCTGATCGAGGTGTTGGTTTCCTCCCTCGGCGATCCGGACCACCCGGATGCGGAGTCGCTGGAACGGGCCCGGGCGATCGGCAAGCAGTGGGCGCAGCACATGGCGGTCAACGGCCAGAACTGGACCACCCTGGACGATGCCCTCGAACCACTCTTCCAACGGCTGCGCGACATGGGCTTCGACCCCTCGCTGAACGAGGACCCGGCCGACGCCGCCGAAGGCGAACACACGGCGGACCTCTCGCTGTACAGCTGCCCCTTCGTGGCCGGAAACCTACGCCCCTCCCCCTTCGTCTGCGCGATCCACGAGGGTTTCATCCGGCAGGTGGTCGGCGGAAACGGCCCGGTCCGGGTCGATCTGAAGCCCTTCTCCGAGGAAGGCCGGTGCACGGTCCGGCTGAGCGAACCGGAGACCGGTTAGAAACGGGGAAGGCGGGGCCGGCGGCATCGCCCCGGCCCCGCTGCCGCGCCGTCAGACGTGGGAGACCTCGACACTGACGCGGTCAGCGACCGCCAGTTCCAGGACGCGCAGTCCCGCCTCGCGGGCGGCGTCCAGGATCTCCTCCTGCACGGGGTCCTGGGACAGCACCATGACGGTGGGGCCGGCGCCGGAGAGGTAGGCGGCATAACCGCGGTTGCGGAGCCGGTTGATCCATTCCGCGGTCACGGGCAGCACATCGGCCCGGTAGGGCTGGTGCAACCGGTCGCGGGTGCCCTCCCAGAGCAGCTCCGGGTGGTTCTGCAACGCCACCGTCATCACGGCGGCCCGGGAGACGTTGAAGCGGGCGTCGGTGTGCGTGACGTGGCTCGGCAGCACCCGACGCACGGCCTGGGTGGAGGCGTGGAAGTCCGGGACCAGGGCGGTGGCCCGGATCGACTCATGCACCGGGACGGTCACGGCCCGGTAGGACGGCGTGCTGCGGCCGTCCACCGGGATCTCGGTCCAGGAGACCACCGCGCTGCCGAGCACGGAGGCGGCGGCATTGTCCGGGTGCCCCTCGAAGGCCGAGGAGAGCTGGACCACCTGGTCGTCCGTCAGCGGGAAGCCCGCCAGGCCATTGGCGGCGACCACGCCCGCCACCGCCGCAGCGGCCGAGGAGCCCAGGCCCCGGGAGTGCGGGATGTTGTTGTGGCAGACCACCCGCAGCCCCGGGGCGTTGGCGTCAGCCGCGGTCAGCCCCTGCCGGATGGCCTTGACCACCAGGTGGGAGCCGTCGAGCGGCACCTCGCCCTCGCCTTCGCCGAAGACCTCGATGTCCAGCCCGGATGCGGTGACCTCGACCTCGACGGTGTCGTAGAGGCTGAGTGCCAGGCCGAGGGTGTCGAAGCCGGGGCCGAGGTTCGCGGATGACGCCGGCACCCGGATCTTGACCCGGGTGCCTACCTCCAGATCAATCGCCATATCACTGGTCCTCGAGGCGGATGACGCTGTTCACGGCCTTCACGATGTCCGTGCCCTTGAGCTTCTCCACCGTCTCGGACAGCTTGGCCTCGGCGGCGGTGTGGGTGACCACGATCAGGCGGGCGTGCTCACCGGACTCCTCCTGGCGCACGGTGCGTAGGGAGATCCCCTCGGCGGCGAAACGGCTGGCGACCTCCGCCAGCACACCGGCGCGGTCCACGACCTCCATGTCGATGTGGTAGCGGGTGGAGACCTCACCGAACTGCGCGATCGGCAGGTCGGCGTAGGTGGAGTCCCCCGGGGCGCGGCCGCCGTGGACCTTGTTGCGGGCGGCACCGACGATGTCACCGAGCACGGCGGAGGCGGTCGGGTTGCCGCCGGCACCGTTGCCGTAGAACATCAGGCGGCCAGCGGCCTCGGCCTCGACGAAGATGGCGTTGAAGGACTTGCTGACGGAGGCCAGGGGGTGCTCCCGGGAGATCAGCGTCGGGTGGACGCGGGCGGAGATGGACTGCTTGCCCTCGGCATTGGTGATGCGTTCACAGATGGCCAGCAGCTTGATGGTGTAACCGGCCTTCTTCGCCGCCTCGATGTCATTGGCGGAGATCTTGGTGATGCCCTCGCAGTAGACGTCATCAGCGGTCACGCGGGTGTGGAAGGCCAGGGAGGCGAGGATGGCTGCCTTGGAGGCGGCGTCATAACCCTCGACGTCGGCGGTCGGGTCCGCCTCTGCGTAGCCGAGCTCGGTGGCCTCGGCCAGCATGTCGTCGTAGTTGGCGCCGGTGGAATCCATGGCGTCGAGGATGAAGTTGGTGGTGCCGTTGACGATGCCCGAGACGGACTCGATCTGGTCACCGGCCAGGGAGCGGCGCAGCGGGCCGACCACCGGGATCGCGGCGGCGACGGCGGCCTCGAAGTAGAGGTCGACGTTGGCGGCGTCGGCGGCGTCGGAAAGCTCCGCGGCGTGGGCGGCCACCAGGGCCTTGTTGGCGGTGATGACGGACTTGCCGGCCTTGAGGGCGGCGAGCACGAGTTTGCGCGGGTAGTCGATGCCGCCGATGACCTCGACCACCAGGTCGACGTCGTCCCGCTCGATCAGAGCGGTGGCGTCATCGGTGAGCAGTTCCTCGGCGATGGAGCCGCGGTGCTTCTCCTTGTCTGAAACGGCCACACCCTTGAGCTCAAGCGGACCGCCGATGCGCTGGGTGAAGTCCTCGGAGTATTCGTACATCAGGCGCACGACTTCCGTGCCGACGGTACCGTGCCCCAGAATGGCGATACCGACGGGCTCTCCCACGCCCTTGCCGGGGTTATAAGTGCTCTGAGCTGTCGTGGTCATATCTCTCCAGAATCGGGGGTAAACATCGGTGTCCACCCGCTGCCGGATGCAACGGGCACATGTCTGGCGATTGTAGCTTTCAGCTCTCAATCCGGCCGGACGGGGTGGGCAGGTCACACCCGGTTCGGGTACCGGGCGGCTGACCACCACCGCTCCACTATAGACAAAGCTGTCTTATTTGTCCCCTTCGCCCCGGCTCGGTGAGAGGAGCCCGGACGGTCCACCGGCCACGAACTGCGGCTCGGGGCCGTCCGCCGGGATGCGGATGCTCCGGGACGCCGGTTGCCCGGTGTCATCCTCCGCGCTGAGGAGGATCGTCGCGTACGTGGCACGGCCCACCGGCAGGACCCGGGCGGTCACCGTGCCGTCAGCCGTGTCCAGCACCTCCCGGAGCTTCCGGTGCAGTTCCGCGTCAGCCGTCGGCTGTGGTGCGGGATCGGCCCCGTCGGTGTCGCTGCGGTCATCGCGCAGCCGGACCGTGGTCCCCCGTTCCCGGGCCCGCCACACCGCCCGGTTGGTCTCCGCCCGGTCGAAGGCCGGGGAACGGATGGCGTCCCGGATCCGCAGCTCCAGCAGGAAGGCCCAGCATTGCCGGCGGCGGGCCGGCAATGCGTCATCCTGCACCACCGCCAGCTGGGAATTGAGCCAGGCGGTGAAATTCCGCAGATAGCTGCGCTGCGTGGTCGCCACCATCAGGTCCGTGGTGCGCTCCCCCTCCGCACGGACCCCTGCCGCGAGGGACGCCGTGAGTTTCCGGTACCCCAACGTGAGGATGACGGCGGGCAGCACCAGCATCATCCACCGGACGACCATCCTGCCGATGGTCACGTACTCCTCCGTGGGGCCACCCCGGGCCAGCAGCCAGAGAGTGGCCAGGCCGACGACGCTGAGCACCAGAGCGAAGACGGGACGGTTACGGATCGCCAGGAAGGAACACATCACCGCGAACACGGAGAGGTACCAGACGTGTGGCCAGTCGGAAGCCACGGGCAGACCCTCCCACGTCGCGGTCCAACCGAAGCCGTAGATGGCGATCACCGCCACCACCGTCTCGCGCAACGGTAGGCGCTCGCTGTTCCCGCGCACCATGGCCCACAAGGCCACCGCCAGCAGTCCCATCTCCAGGACGAACCACAACGGCGCGCCGGAGTGGTCCTGCGTCATGCCCTTCAGAAGATAGATCGAGAACGCGAGGACCCCGAACACCGGGGTCAGGGTCCGCCCGATCTCGAAGCCGTTCCGGTGTTCCTCCACCTCGGGCAGCGGCACGTGGCGGGTGCTTCCCTGGCTGTCACGGTGCCAGCCGAGCAGCACACGCGTGCCCTCCGCGACGGAGGAGTCCACGTCGGCGAATCCGCCCGGGGAGGCCGCCATCCGCCCCAGTACCGAGACGCGCAACCCGGCGCGGTCCGGATCAGTGTCCTCCAGCCGGAATCCCGGCCCCTGGTCGATGATCTCCAGTTCCAACCCGTCGAAGGAACCGGACTGGCCGGTGATGATCTCCAGTCGCGCCCACCGCTGCGCACCCGGGGCGTGCCGGAGGCAATTGTGCAGCGTCTCGGCCGCGGCGTCACCGAGCATGTCGAGTGTCACCGTCGGTATGCCGTGTCCGGTGGGGATCTCCTCGGGAACCTCGATCCGGAGTCCTGGATCGATGCCCCACAGGATCTCCTGCAGCTGCCGGAGAGCGAGAGGGGCAGGAAGGCCCATCGCCGACGTTGCCGCATCATTCCCGTCCGTATCGGTCGGCAGCGCCTTCGCCAGGTCGGCCCGGGACCCGCCGTCCATTCCGGTGCGGATCATCGTCAGGTAGTGGAGAACCTGGTCGTGCAGGAACCCCAGCACCCGACTCTCCAGTCCCATCAGCGCCGAGGAGCTGGCAGCCTTGCGCGCCTCCCGGTACTGCCGGGTGGCAGCCCGGTCAATCCGGATGGCGGCCATCCGCGCCGCGTGGGTGAGCAGGATATACGGCATGAGCGTCACCATCGCCCACACCGCCTCCACCAGGTGGGCATACGTCAACGGAAAGCCCTCACTGACCCCGTTGATCACCCCGAACAAGGGAAGTACCACCAGCAGACTGATCCGTTCCGGAAGCACCAGCACGAGCAGCGTCAACGGCGCCGCCCCGAGGGCATCGAGAACCATCGGCTCCAGAGATGAGAAGTCCTCCAACGTCACCGCCAGTGGCTCCAAGAGGACCAGGAGCAGGTAGACGGCAGCGACGAACCGCAGAATCCGCCGGTAGGACGCCAGGCGGTGGCGGTACGCCGCGTAGAAGAGCAGCAGACAGCAGGCCAGCAGCAGTAGCCACACCCAGGTCGCCGGCTCGAGGATCGCGCCCGCACCGACCCAGTCCCACACCATCCAGCGCGTGTCCACGGCCAAAAGCACACCGATCCAGTAGACGGCCCCGATGAGAGTGGCGGTGCGCAGCAGCGCCAGGGTGGCGGTGCGGCTGCGGCGGAACTGCTTCTCGGCTTCCTCGGTCAGCTGCCCCTTATGCCGTAACGGAGCTGGAGCAAACAGCTCCTCGGGTGGGGTCATGCCGTGGGGCTCCCGGGGCGGGGGACATTGGCCGGGCCGTGGTGGTGCGCCAGGAACCCCATCGAGACCGGGCCGGCGGTGCCGCAAGCCTGAGGTGCCACACCCGCCCCTTGTCCGCACATTCTTCTCATCCCGAATCTCACCACAAATAATCCCGACGCTAATTTTTATTGGATTTTCCAGACAAAATAAACCATAAACAACGGACAATGCCCGGGCAACCGACCAAAACAGGTTTGATCATACCTTTAACCTGTGCCTTCCCCCTCTGGCACCAGGCATTCCGTGCCATGACATCACCGCGGAAAATGCTGTTCTCGTGCGAAATTCCGTCTTTCCGATCCCCATCCGGTCTTCAATTCTCACCCGGCAAAAGTATGGGAACCGGGCACGGAAGAGGTTGTGCCCCATCACCCCCACCATCCGCGTGGATCGCCGGGTCATTCCACGTCTATCTGTTGCAGTTCCCCACCGCCACTGGCCACCAGGGAGGCCCAGCGGTCACGGCCGGGAGGCAGGATGCGGGCGGTTATGGTGACACCGTCCGTGTTCGCCTGCCTGGTCAGCAACTCAATCAACTCCCGCCGCACCTGCACCAGCCGCTCGTCATCAACATTGTGTTCGCCGCGGTAGTCCAGCAGCCGGACCCGCAGGCCCCGGGCCCGGGCGTCCCACACGGCCCGGTTGACGGCGACCGTGTCAAAACCCGGCGACCGGATGGAGTCCCGGAGACGCTGTTCCAGCAACGCGGCGTTGGACCTGCGTACCTGGGCCGCAAGATCAGGTGACAGAGCCTCGGTGACCTGGCGCCGCAGCCAAACGGTGGAGTCGGCGACGAAGCGGGTCCGGGTGGCCAGCAGTTCAGCCGCCAACGTCCGGTTCCGGTTCAGTTCCAGCGCCAGCGGCAGTCCGCTGGTGGTCAGCCTGATCATCCGGGGAATCAGCACCGCGACCAGCAATACGGTGCTCATCGGGATGATCTGCGCGGCCCCGGCGGCCGATCCCGCCAGGTCCATCTCCCCCGGCAACTCCGCCGCGGCCAACCCCAGCAACCACACCAGCAGTGAGGTCCCCGCCCGGTCGCGGAGCGCCAGGTAGCTGCACAGCAGGACAAACACCCAGGGGAACCAGGCCTGCGGCCAGGACCTGGCGGGTTCACTGAATTCACTGCCGGCGGCCACGAAGAAGACGAGGATGGCCGTGGCCGCGATGACCGTGCTTCTTGCCGGCAACCGGAGCGTGTCCCCGGTGACCAGCGCCCCGAGCGCCACGGCGGCGCTCCCCAGCGCGAGGATCAGGAGCTGCGGCTGGAGGTGCACGTTGTTCAGGCTGAGTCCCACGAACACCAGCCAGGCGAGCACGGCGTAGCGGGGGCGGAACACCCGGCCGATGCCCACCAGCTCATAGACCTGCGGGATGATGACCCCGGGGGCGTCAGGGACGACGGCCGCCGGGCCGGTGACCGACCAGCTCAGCTCCACTGTGGTGCCGTCCCCGGGGTGGCTGTCCAGTACCATGTCGCCGCCGTCGACGGCCTTCATCCTGCCTTCCATGGATACCCGGACCCCGGCCCTTCCAGGCGGTATCTCAGACATCCCGAAGCCCGGCCCCTCATCCCGGACGACGATGCGCACCCGGGTGCAGGATTCCGCAGCCACCTCCACCTCGATGGTCAGGGAGGCGGGCGCGCCCGGTGCGTGCCGCAGGGTGTTCGCGGCGGCCTCAAGCGCGGCGTCATGCAACGCGGCGGCGGCCTCAGCCGGGATATCGACGGCTGCCGGAATGTGATCAGGGGTGGTGAGGATGATTCCGGGGGCGGTCCCCGGGGCCTGTTCGACCAGCTCTGCCACCACCTCCCCCACCGGGATCCGGGCTCCCGTTTCCGGGGCGTGGAGGGTTAGGACGTCCTCCCGCAGGGTGCGGTCCCCGACGTCGAGCACCCCATTGCTGATTCCGTTGAGAAAGGTCAGGACCCGGTCATGGAGGTACCCGAGGAAGTGGGTTTCCATCGCCGCCAGCGCCTTGGTCCGCGCCGCCCGGAGAGCTCGGCGACGGGCCCGCCGGACCACGTCGTCCAGCACCTGCGTGGTGGCCCGGCTGGATTGCAGCAGCATGAGAAACGGGACCAGGAGCAGTTCCGCGTGGGCGATCTCCAGCACCGTGTTCAGCCCCAACGGTGTCCCCAGGTTGAACGTGACCGCGGCGGCGATCACCACCGCGGCAACCGGGGTGGCGAGCGCGATCGGCAGAACCGTGGCCAACATGGCCACCGGCAGACCGGCGAAGTCCCCGAGGAAGCTGCCGGCCAGTGGAGAACTCCCGGTCGCCAGAATAAAACCGATGTGGATGACGAGCACGAGGCAGAAACTCCCGCCACCGGCCAGCAGGGACAGAAAATAGCAGCGCCGGCGGTGGACCACTGCAGCAGCGACCACCAGGCCCGCCACGATGATGAACCACAACCACACGACCTGCTGGGCAGGGTGACTGAGCCCCAGGGTGATCCGGCCGAAGATCAGATAGATCAGCCAGGGAATCGCGGTGGCCAGCGCGATGACCCGCGACAGCGCCAGGGAGACAGTGCCGAATTCCCGGAACTGCCGTTCCACTTCCGGCGCCAGTTCAGCGGTGTGGCGCAACGGCGCCGCCGCGAAAAACCTCTCCGAAAGCTCTGCGCTCGACGACGCTGCCTGCTCGTTCACCGTGGGGCTCACCTGCTCGGCCGAAGTTGAGAAATATATAAATTAAATCTCATCCTAAGTCCTGGCGATGCAGGATACTATCCCCCGTTTATCCCGGTCTCCCCAGCGGACGGGACGCCGCTTTCCCGGTGATGGGGTACCGCGTGCGGCTCGGTCTCCGGGGTTGGGGTGTCCCGCGACCTCTCCACGGGGATGAGCAACTGCCGCGATTGAAGCTCGTCTCCATCCGTGTCGCGGGCGGCGTGGATGGTGGCGTAAGTCGCCCGTCCGGCCGGGAAGATCCGGGCGGTGACCTCCCCCTCCGCTGTGACCAGCAGGTCCTGGAGCTGACGGTGCAGCTCAGCGTGCGCCACCGGCTGTGGTGCCGGATCCACGCCGTGGACGTCGCTGCGGTCATCGCGGAGCCGGACCGTGACCCCGCGTTGACGGGCCTGCCAGACGGCACGGCTCGTGTCCGGTTCACTGAACCGCGGGGAGCGGATGCTGTCGCGCAGCTGCAGTTCCAGCAGGTGTGCTCCGCAGATCCGCTCCCCGACCGGGAGACCGGGATCCAGCACCTCGTCCAGCTGCCGCTGGAGCCAGGTGACCGATTCTGAGATGTAGCTGCGCCGGGAGGCCGCCACCGCCAGGTCGGTGTCCTCGCCGATATCCTCGACCAGCCCTGATGCCATCACCTTCATCAACCGGTACAGGGCCAACGGCACAAGCGTCCCGGGCACCAGGAGCGTGGCCAGCCCCATCATCTTCGACACCGTCAGGTAGTCCGCGACCTCGCTGTCCCGGGTGAGCCACAGCATCGCGGCCCCGCCGGCGAACATCACCAGCCAGGCCACCCCGGGCCGGCCACGGATGGCCAGCAACAGGCACAGGTAGGCGAATACCGAGGCATACCAGAGCGGCGGCCACCAGGCTGAGAGCCCCACATTCTCCAGGCTCGCGAGGACTGCGAAGGCAACCAGGCCAAACGCCACCACGAGGGCGGGCCGCCACGGCAACCGGTTGCTGCGTCCCTGCACCAGACCGGCCAGGACGATCCCCGCCAGCACCAGAGACGCCACAAACCAACCCGGTCTCTCCGAGTGATCATGCCCGAGCCCTTTGAGCAGGATCAGCGCCCCGGCGGCGAGAGCGAAGGCCGCGTTGAAGGTCTTGCGCAGGTCAAACATCTCCCGGACCTCATCGGCAGGCACGCCCGACGCCGGCACCACGGACTCCTGGTGACGCCGCCACCACAAGGTGATGCGCGTACCCTGGCCAGGCTCCGTATCGATCGCCGCGGCGAGCCCAGGCGCGGAAGCCATGCGCCCGAGGATGGCCACCCGGACCCCGGCGCGCTCCGGATCGATGTCCGCGACGCGGAAGCCGGGGCCGTCGTCGGAGATGGTCACGTGCAGCGAGGCACCGTTCCCCTGTTTATCCGTGCGTACCTGGATCTCGGCCCAACGGCGGGCCTGCGGGGCATGGCGCAGGCTGTTGTCCAGGGCGGCGACGGCGGCGTCGGTGATCAGGCTGAGCGCCTCCGCCGGCAGGAAGGCACGGGTGGGGATTTCCGCGGGCAACCCGAGCGGCATCTCCGGATCCAGCCGGCGCAACGCCTGCGACAGCTCCAACACCCCGCGGCCCATGTTGCTCGGCAGGGGCTGCGCCATGTCCATTGTCCCGGCCGGTGGATCGACCTCCAGGCGTTCCGGGGCGATCAGACCCCGCCGGATGCCGTCCAGATGCTGCAGCACGCGGTCGTGGACGTAGCCCAGGAACCGGGTTTCCGTGTCCAACAGCGCCTTCGACCGCACCATCTGCAGGTTCTCCGCGTAGCGCCGGCCCGCCTCCTGGTCGATCTTCTCGGCTGACCGCATGACGGAGTTGATTAACAACAGGAAGGGCAACACCAGCAACAGGGCCCACAGCGCCTCGACCAGGTTGGAGATACTCGGCGGGATGCCCTGGTGGGTACCACTGACCACGGCCAAGGTGGTGATCGCCAGGGGTAGACCCAGACGCACCGGCACCGACAGCATCAGGAAGATGGCCGGATACGCCGCGTAATCGGCCAGGTGGAGGGACTGCAGCGCGGACCCACCACTCAGCAGCCCGATCACGTGGCAGGCGACGGCAGCGAGGTAGACGCCGCCGGCGATGCGGAAGCTCGTCACATACCACGCCCACTGGTGACGGATCCCGGCGAAGATGACCAGCAGCGCAGCCGCGGTCAACAGCAGGCCCACCCAGGTGTCCACCCGGTGCAGGGACCAGGCCGCCGGATCCAGGATGACCTGCCAACGACCGCGGGTCACCAGCAGCATCACGAACAGCCCTGTCCCGCCCAGCAGGGCCACCGCCCGGAGGATGAGTGTCAAGGCACGGCGACGGCCGTAGCGTTTCTCGACGGCCGCGGCCAGCACCCCCGGCCGACGCAGCGGCGCGGGGGCGAAAAACTCGGGCGGGAGGTCCATCACTCATGCGGTCCGGGCAGGAAACCATCCTCCTGGGCACGACGGAACAGATCCACCTTGGTCACCGCCGGCCGGCCCGCCAGGGAGTACTTCACCCGGATCCTGCTCAGATAGTCCTGGACGGTCTCCTGGGACAGTCCCGTCTGCACGCCCACCTCCCGGGCGGAGACGCCCATGGCATAAAGCTCCACCACCTCCCGCTGGCGCGGGGAGAGTTCCACCGCGTCCAGCAACGGGTCCGAGTCGATCAGCCCGGCCCACTCGGAGGTGGCGAAGGTCTGCCCGGCCGCGGCCACCCGCAGCGCTTCCAGCAGCAGCTCCGGCTCCGCGGTCTTTTCCACCAGCCCGCAGACCCCACCGGCCATGGCCCGCCGCATCAGGTAGGGGCTCTCCAGGGAGCTGTAGACCAGCACGGGCATCCCGGCTTCCGTGAGCTGGAGAACATTGTCCAGCGGATCCGAGTCCTTGCCCAGCCGCAGGTCCAGGAGCACGACGTCGGCCTTCGGCTGGTTCGGGTTCGCCAGGTGGGCGAGCACCTCGGGCATGGAGTGGTACTTCCCCACCAACTCGATGTCTGCGGCACCGGCGATGATCCGTTCAATGCCCAGGAGGGCAACCCGATGATCGTCGACCGCGACAACATTAATGTTCATGGGGCAAATGTTAACACCATAGGTTCAGATTGTGGCTACCTTTTCGAATCCGTCCCGGCATCCGGGGCACCCGGTGTTTGAGCTGGCAGCGGGTGACAAACGCCGCGGGGGAGGGTTCCTTTTCCGTCTGCCGGACAATGTGCGACACCCCTGCCGCCGCGCCCTGTTTCGGACATGACGGGTAGCAGAAACCCGGGCATGGTGTGGCACTCCTCCCCCGGTCCCCGGAGTTTCTCACCCCACTTCAATCCGCTCCACCTGTTCCCCCGCACTGATGACGACAGTGCCGTAGCGGCCCCGGCCGGGCGGCAGGATCCGGGCCGTCACCTGCTGCGTGGGGGCGTTTCCACGGTCCTGCTCGAGTACCCGGATCAGCGTGTCCCGCAGTTCCTCGGCGGCAGCACCCGGTTCGTGGCCACCGCCGTCATCGAGCAGGCGAACCCGGGTACCGCGGGCACGGGCGTCCCAGACCGCCCGGTTGACCCTGGCGGAATCGAAGTTCGGGGAGCGGATGGAATCCCGCAGCCGCAGTTCCAGCAGCTCCCCATTCGCCCGGCGCACCGGCTGCGGCAGAGCGGGATGGAGGGCGGCGAAGACCAGGTGCCTCACCCACCCGGCGGAATCTTCGATGAAGCTGGTCTGGGTGGCGACGGTCTCCGTGGCGGTCGCCCGGTTGCGTCCGAGTTCCAGGGCCAGCGGCAGTCCCCGCGTGGTCAGCTTGACCATGCGCGGAATCAGGACGGCGGGAATCAGCACGATGCTCATGGGGGCCAGCACCGCGGCCCCGGTGGCGGGGGTGTTCAGGCCGAAGGCGGTCAACACCTCCGCCAGGATCAGACACGCCGCCCACGTCAGCGCCACCGTCACAGCCCGGTCACGCAGCGCCAGATAGGTGCACAGGAGGATGAACACCCGGGCGAACCAGGCGTGGGGCCAGGTTTCGGCGGGGACCGAGAAATCCAGGATGGCGGCCAGGAAGAAGACGAGGATCGCCAGCGCGGTCACGGCGCTCGCCCGCCCGGGCAGCCGCAGCACTCTGCCGGTGGTCAGCGCAGCCAGCGCGAGACCTGCCGCCGCCAACGACAGCGTCCAGAACAGCGGCTGGCCGTGTTGATTGTTCAGACCAAGGCCCAGGAACACCAGCCATGCGATGACCGCGTTGCGCGGCCGGAAGATCCGCCCCACTCCCAGCAGCTCATAGACACCCGGCACGCTGACCTCGTCGACCGTCTCCCCGTCCGCCCGCGGCCCATCAGGTGCCCAGGACAAGGCCACCGTGGTGCCGTCCCCCGGAGCGGTGTCCAACAGCAGACCGCAACCATCGGTGGTCTGCATCCGTCCGGCCAGGGCCACCCGGATCCCGGCACGGTCAGCCGGAATGGCCGCAGGATCAAAGCCCGGCCCCTCATCCCGGACGGTGACCGTGACTCCGGTGCACCTGGTTCCGCTCAGGTTCACCGCCACATCCAGGAAGGCAGGGGCGCCGGGGGCGTGGCGGCAGGTGTTGACGACGGCCTCCACGGCGGCGTCGTGAAGCACGGCAGCTGCGTCCGCCGGGATGGTCGTCACCTCCGGCACGGCTCCGGGGACGGTGACCCGGATATCCGGCGCCTCCCGCGCCACGTCGTCGACCAGATCCGCCACGACTCCAGCCAGTGACACCAACGCGGCCGGTTCCGTGACCCGCGGCTCCAGCGCGGCATCACGGGCGGCGGTGTCCTCTGGGGTGATGACCCCGCGGCGCAGTCCCGCCAGGTACGTCAGGACCCGGTCGTGCAGGTGCGCCAGGAACCGGGTCTCCAGTTCCGCCAGGGCCTTCGTCCGCGCCACCCGGGCCGCGAGGCGGTGGGCCCGCGTGGCCATCTCGTCCAAAAGGCGGGAGGCGCTGCGTCCGGCCTGCAACAGCAGCAGGAAGGGCAGCATGAGCAATTCGGCATGGGCGATCTCCAGGATCAGAGTGAATCCCGGCGGGGTACCGAGGTTGAAGGTGGCGGCCACCGCGATGATGACCACCGCCACCGGTGTGGCGACCCGCACGGGAAGGGCCGTGACCAGCATCGCCGCCGGCAGTCCCACATAATCACCCAGGTACATGCCCGCCAGCGGGGACTGTCCGGTCAGCAGGACAAAGCCCACGTGCACAGCCAGCACGATGCAGTAACTGCCTCCGGCACCCAGGAAGCTGAAGAGGTAGAACCGTTCGCGGTGCAGGACGGCGGCGATGATGACCGCGATCGAGGCGGTGATGAACAGTCCCCACACCACCTGCCATGCCGGGCCATATCCCCCGGAGGAGAGTCGACCCAGCGCCATGAAGACCAGCCAGGGCACGGCGGTGCCCAGCGCCACCACCCGCGACAGCGCCAGGGAGGCGGTGCGGAGCCGGTGGAAACGCTGCGCGGCGGCGACGGACAGCTCACCGGAGCGCCGCAGGGGCGCGCTGTCGAAGAAGGATTCCGGGAAGTCCGTGCTTACCGACGCCCGGGGCTCCCCGTCCGAGGTAGCCATGCGGTCAGCTCTCGAGCGGGCCGGGCAGATAGCCGTCCTCCTGGGCCCGCCGGTAGAGGTCGATCTTGGTGCGCACCGGCCGTCCGGCGAGGGCGTACTTGTGCCGGATCCGGTTGATGTAGTCCTGCACCGTGTCCGTGGACAGCGACGTCAGGGCGGCCACCCGTTTGGCGGATTCCCCGGAGGCGTACAGCTCCAGCACCTCCCGTTGACGCGGGGAGAGGTCGACGGTGCCCAGGCGCGGATCGGAATCGATGATCGCCGCCCAGTCCGCCGAGGCGTAGGTGTCCCCGGCGCAGATCGTGGTGATGGCCTGCACCACCTCCGCGACCGGGGCTGACTTCTGGAGGACGCCGGCGGCGCCGGCCTGCAGCGCCCGACGTGCCAGGTAGGGGCTCTCCAGTGAGGAGAAGATGAGCACGGGCACATTCAGTTCGAGGAACCGCGCGACGTTGTAATAGGGATCCGAGCCATCCGCGAGCCGCAGATCCAGCAGGACCAGGTCCGTCGCCTCAGGGTGAGCAGTGATGAAATCACAGGCCTCATCGACGGTGGCCGTGGCCGCGGACACGGCACAGCGGCCGTCCGCATCCAGGATCGTCGAGATTCCTGAGAGCGTCACCTCATGGTCGTCCACCGCGACGATGTTGTACTTCATGTTCCTGAGCCTAGGTATAAACGGTGACATCCGGCCCTCGCGTGCGGGAACGGGTTTTCGAGGATCTGCGAAGTCCGGATCTTCCACAGCTCTGCCCTGCACCGATGACGAATTCCAGCGGATTGTGGCTCAACGGAGACTCCCCCGTTGGTGTGTGGGTGAGTTTCGGAGCGATACCTTCAGGGCTCGTGGCACCTACACCATCTCTCAGCGTTTTCTTCTGGCCTGCAGGGCCTCTGCTCAGTAGCGGTCTTCCTCCGGCCCTCCGGAGTACCGGCGCCACCAGTCACAAGCGGGTCGCGGACGGTCATCCTCCAATGGGTGAGGCGCCGCGACTTAAAAAGTCACGGCGCCTTCGACCTGGTCCGGTGCGGGGACGCCCCCTCTACACCTCCAGTGCCAGCAGATCCTCGATGGTCTCCCGGCGCAGCATCGGCTTGATCAACCCGGCCCGCACAGCCACGACCGCGGGGCGGGTGAACTGGTTGTAGCGCGAGCTCATGGCGTAGCAGTAGGCGCCGGTGGCGGCCAGGGCGACCAGGTCACCGGGCTTGATGTCATCCGGGTACTGCTGATCGTGAATCAGGATGTCGCCGGATTCGCAGTGGGACCCCACCACGCGGGAGGCCACCGGTTCCCCGTCGACGAACCGGGAGACCACGCGGGCGTCGTACTCCGAGCCGTAGAGGGCGGGCCGGATGTTGTCGGACATGCCGCCGTCGACGGAGATGTACCGGCGGGTGGTGTCGTCGTCGACGTGGACGTCCTTGATGGTGCCGACCTCGTAGATGGTGACGGTGGACGGCCCGACGATGGCCCGGCCCGGCTCGACCATCACCTTCGGGGTCTGGATGCCCAGGGACTGGGCGTGCTCGGCGACCTTCGCCCGCAGTTCGGTGGCCACGGCGTCGACGTCGAGGGCTTCCTCCGCCTCGGTGTAGGCGATGCCGTAGCCACCACCCAGGTCCAGGACGTTGACGGTGGCTGCGGCGTCGGCGTCGAGTTCGGCGTGGATCCGCGAGAGCAGGCCCAGGACGCGCTCGGCGGCCAGGGCGAAGCCGTCGGCGTCGAAGACCTGGGAACCGACGTGGCAGTGCAGCCCGACGAGCCGGAGGTTCTCGGCGTTGATCGAGGCCCGCGCGGCCGCGAACGCCGAGCCGGAAGCCAGGGAGAAGCCGAACTTCTGGTCCTCATGGCTGGTGGCGATGAACTCGTGCGTGTGCGCCTCGATGCCGGGCTTGACGCGGATCAGCACCTCCTGGATCCGGCCCTCCCGGGCGGCGATCCAGTCCAGGGTCTCCAGCTCCTGCTCGGAGTCCAGGACGACCTGGGCCACACCCTCACGCACACAGGAGCGCAGAAAGTCCGCGCTCTTGTTGTTGCCGTGGGCGGTGATGCGCTCGGCCGGGAAACCGGCGGCCAGGGCGATGGCGAGCTCACCGGCGGACGCGACGTCGAGGCTCAGCCCCTCCTCGTCGACCCAGCGCGCGATCGTCTTGGTCAGAAACGCCTTGGAGGCGTAGTGGACGTTCTCCCCACCGCCGAAGGCGCGGGCCATGTCCTGGCACCGGGAGCGGAAGTCGTCCTCGTCGACGACGAAGACGGGGCTGCCGAATTCCTCGACGATCTCCGGGAGCGGAACCCCGGCAACGGTGATCACCCCGTCCTCTTGGCGGCAGGCGTTGCGGGGCCAGACGTGCGCGGGCAACTCATTGAAAGCGTCTGCGGAGGTCATCTACATCCTCTCGGGGGCGGTGACTCCAACCAGGCGGAGGGCGTTGGCCAGGGTCTGTCGGGTAGCGGCGGCGAGGGCGAGACGGGCACCGTGAATCGGCGCCGTCTCCTCCCCCGCCTTGGGCAGAATTTGGCAGTTGTCGTAGAACCGGTGGAACACGCCCGCCAGGTCTTCAGCATAGCGGGCGATCCGGTGCGGCTCACGCAGTTCCGCGGCGGCCCTGATGACGGCCGGGAACTCGCCGAGGGTACGGATCAGGTAGCCCTCGTGCTCGTGGGTCAGCAGCGAGTAGTCCGGGTCCTCGAAGTCCACCCCCCGCTCGGCCGCCTTACGGGCGAGCGAGCACAGGCGGGCGTGGCCGTACTGGACGTAGTAGACGGGGTTGTCATTGGACTGCGAGGCCCACAACGCGAGGTCGATGTCCAGGGAGGAGTCCACGGAGGAACGGATCAGCGAGTACCGGGCGGCGTCGATGCCGATGGCCTCCACCAGATCGTCGAGGGTGATGACGGTGCCGGCCCGCTTGGACATGCGCACGGCCTTGCCGTCGCGCAGCAGGTTGACCATCTGGCCGATCAGCACCTCCACCCGCTCCGGGTCGTAGCCCAGCGCCGCGGCGGCGGCCTTCAGCCGGGCGATGTAGCCGTGGTGGTCCGCACCCAGCATGTAGATGCACAGGTCGTGGCCACGCTCGATCTTGTCCACCACGTAGGCGATGTCGCCTGCGATATAGGCGGCGTTGCCGTCGGACTTGATGACCACGCGGTCCTTGTCGTCACCGAAGTTGGAGCTGCGCAGCCACCAGGCACCCTCCGACTCGTAGAGGTTGCCGTTGTCCTTCAGGGTCTGGATCGCCCGGTCCACGGCACCGTTCTCGAACAGGGAGTTCTCGTGGAAGTACACGTCGAACTCGGTGCCGAACTCCTTCAGGGACTCCTTGATGTGCTCGAACATCATGTCCACCCCGGCTGAGCGGAAGGTCTCCTGCAGCTCGGCGGGTTCCTGCGCCAGCACGTCGGGATGCTGCTCGACGACCGCGGTGGCGATGTCGGAGATGTACGCGCCACCGTAGCCATCCTCCGGGGCCGGCTCGCCCTTGGCGGCGGCGACCAGCGAACGGGCGAAGCGGTCGATCTGCTCGCCGTGGTCGTTGAAGTAGTACTCGCGGGTGACCTGCGCACCGGCGGCCGTCAGCACACGGCCGAGGGAATCACCCACGGCGGCCCAGCGGGTACCACCGAGGTGGATCGGCCCGGTCGGGTTCGCGGAGACGAACTCCAGGTTGATCTTCGTGCCGGCGTAGAGGTCGGACTCGCCGAACCTCTCCCCGGCGGCGAGGATCTTGCCCACGATCGCACCCTGCGCCGCGGCGGCCAGCCGGATGTTCAGGAACCCGGGGCCGGCGATCTCGGCGACGTCGATCGCATCGGACTCGGCCAGGGACTCGGCCAGCCAGGTCGCGACCTCACGCGGGTTCTGTCCCACCTTCTTCGCCACCTGCAGTGCCAGGTTGGTGGCGTAGTCACCGTGCTCCGGGTTACGGGGTCGCTCGACGGTGACCTGCTCCGGAATCACGGATTTGTCCAGGTCACGATCGGCGAAGACCGACAACGCGGTGTCCTTGATGAGGGACGATAGATCTGCAGGTGTCATGGGGGAAAAGTGTAGTCGAGCAACCCTGTCCGGGCGGAACTGGGCCGGGATTGCCCGGCGCCTCCCGACCTTCAGTTACCCGTGTTGCCTGTGGTTCGCCTGAGCCAGGAGAGAAGAAAACCCCACCATGATGCGGGAATCCCACAGCGGTACACAGCTTTCCCCGATAGGCTACAAATCGTCCTCTCAACAGAATATGTCTCCGCGAGAACAAGATAAGGCGTTGTATGTCGATGAAAAGAACCGTCCTGGCCGCGCTGACCGCGACCGTCACCGGCCTGACCGGCCTGGGGGTGGCCACCGTGAGCGCGGGTGCCCAGACCGCCCCAGAAATCACCTGGGAGGAATGCCCGTCACAGGTCACGGCCTCCACCGCGGAATGCGGCCGGATCGACGTCCCCATGTACCACTCGGACCCGGACGGCGAACAGATCAGTGTCGGCTTCGTCAAGGTCCCGGCCGCCGGCGAGAGCCGCGGCGCCCTCTTCGGTAACCCGGGCGGCCCGGGCGGGGACGCCTACTCCTACTTTGGCATGCCCGAGGCCCTGGCGTGGCCGGAGGAGATCCGCAACGAGTGGGACATGATCGCCGTCCAGCCGCGGGGCTTGCAGGGCTCCACCCCGGTGCAGTGCGACTTCGAGAACGCCCAGGTGGATCCGGTCTCGCTGTACACGCAGGCCGGTGGCGTGCTGCGCGACATCTGCGAGCAGGGCACGCCGGGCTACAGCGCGTCCCTGACCACGGAGAACACCACCCACGACTGGGAGCTGGTGCGGCAGGCCCTCGGCGAGGAGCAGATCTCCATCATGGGGCTGTCCTACGGCACCTTCCTGGGCTCGGCCTACGCCACCGCCTACCCGGAGCACACCGACAAGGTGGTGCTGGACTCCGGCATGAACCCCGAAAGCGCCTGGAACGCGATCCTGGACAACCAGGAGGAGGCGTACACCTCCACCCTGCACGACTTCTTCGGCTGGCTGGCCGAGAACGACGACACCTACGGAATGGGCGACACCCCGCTGGGCGCCTACCAGGCCTGGTCCAACAAGGTGGTCGCCGAGACCGGCACCAACCCGACGGTCGCCCCGCCGCCGGCCCAGGTCGGCGACCTGCCGCCGGCACTCACTTCCTCCGGACAGGCGGGCGCGGACGCCTACAACGCCGCCAACCCGGGCATCGTCGAGGCTCAGGGGGTGATCAACCAGCTGACGCATCCGGGCGCCAACCAGGCATACTCCCCCACGCTCGCCCTGACCCGGCAGCTGCTGCCGCGCGCCGAGCAGTGGCCCACCCTGGCCGCCGTCATCAACGGCACCGAGCAGGTCCCGGAGACCTCCTTCACCGAGGAGCAGATCCTGTCCGGCAACACCTCCTACTTCATGCAGTCACTGATGCTCTGCAACGAGAACCGGGTGGCCGCCAAGCCGGAGGACATCCCGGACTACATCTGGTCCAACTACATCACCGGTGACATCTTCGGCGCCCCCTCCGACATGTTCAGCTCCGGCGCCGCGTGCGCCGGTGCCGAGCCCGTCACCGACGGCCCCGCGATCAACGGCGACGCCCTGGAGCACCGCCCGCTGCAGATCCAGGCCACCGGCGACCCGCAGACCCCGTACCACGACTCCGGTCGCCTGCACGAGCTGATGGGCACCCAGTTCGTGACCGTGCACGGGCCGGGCCACGGCCACGTGGGGATGGGCAATGAAGCGGTGGACCAGGTCGTGGTGGAGTACCTGCGCACCGGCACCACGGACGCCACCGACCTCCCGGGCCTGGCCTGACCAGGGGCTGAACCGGTGGTCGGCGGCCCTGGGACGGGGAATCCGACCCCGCGTTTAGGTCACTCACCGCGGTGGTGCTAACATATCCAATGTTGTCACCGCGAGGTGATGCCCGTCTCCGTAGCTCAGTGGATAGAGCATTGGTTTCCGGTACCAAAGGTCGCACGTTCGAATCGTGTCGGGGACACCACCAAACACCTGCCCCGCATACTCCGTGGAGTATGCGGGGCAGGTGTTTCGCTGTCCGGCACCGGTTGATTAACGGCTGGCCGGCATGATGAACCAGGCGATCAGGTAGAGCGGAATCAGCAGCTGCACGCCGGGGATCAGGATGCCCGCGATGAAGAGCAGGCGGACCAGCGTGGCGTTCCAACCGTAGGTTTCGGCGACGCCGCCCAGGACGCCACCGACCCACCGGTCGCCGGCGGAGCGCTGCAGACGTCGCTTGTGGAAGGGGACAGGGTTGGTGGACATCAGGTTTTCCTCTCGACTCGTTGACTGGTTTCCAGTGTCGTCGAAAAGGTCCGTCACCACATCAGGTATTCCCCTGATCCCCTCCCTGATCTTCAACCGGAGGACTCCCCTACCGGGCTACTCCTGTTCGAGCCGGTCCCCGAAGCGCTCCGCGCCCGGCACGTTGTCCACCGCCATGATGTCGCCCAGGAATTCCCGCAGCACCGGCACCTGCTCCGGCTTCAGGTGATCAAAGACTAGGCGCCGCACACTTTCCACGTGCTCCGGCGCGGCCAGCTCCAACCGCCGTTGCCCCTCCGCGGTGAGCACCACCAGCACCCCACGGGCGTCGCCCTCACACTTCTCCTTGGTCACCAGACCACGCCTTTCCATGCGGGTGATCTGGTGGGAGGTGCGACTGCGGTCCCAGTCCAACTCGATGCAGAGGTCCCGGAGCCGGAGGCCCGGTGCCCCGCTCTCCGAGAGCGTCACCAGGACCGCGAACTCCGAGGTGGAGAGATCGTTACCGGCTAGGAGCGTCTCGTCCATGCACCGGTCCATCTTCCGGGAGGCCGCGAGCATGAGCCGCCACAGCGCCTGTTCTTCGTCGGTGAGCCATCTCGGAGTTGTCATGCACTTCACCTTAATCACTGATACTGAAGAACTGGAAACCCGAGAATCCTCCCCCATCCTGCGGCCATCGGCCCCGCTATTTATATTCATTCCGGTTCCGGGCGATGAACTGCAAAAATACTTGAAACATCAATCAATTTCCCACAGAGCTGTTGATGTGTCACCAAAATTGCCTATGATGGATGCCAGGTCCTCGGAACGGGGGACGCGGACAACAGAACTCGATTTTCTACAGGAGACTTTCATGAGCAACCTCAACGGCACCTACATCCTCGACACCGCCCACACCGCAGTCGGCTTCGTCGCCCGCCACGCGATGGTGACCAAGGTCCGCGGCAAGTTCGACGAGTTCGACGCCAAGGTCGTCGTCGACACCGACAACCCGGCCAACACCTCGGCCACCGCCACCATCAAGACCGCTTCGGTCAACACCGGCAACGCCGACCGGGATGGCCACGTCAAGGGCGAGGACTTCTTCGACGTCGAGAAGTTCCCGGAGATGACCTTCACCGCCACCTCCTTCGACATCAAGGACGAGAAGGCGGGGACCGTCACCGGTGACCTGACCATCAAGGGGACCACCAAGCCGGTCACCCTGGACGTCGAGATCTTCGGTGTCGAGGAGGACCCGTTCGGCAACACCCGCATCGGCTTCGAAGCTGCCACCGAGATCAACCGCAAGGATTTCGGCATCGACTTCCAGGCCCCGCTGGGCTCCGGCGGCGTCCTGGTCTCGGACAAGATCAAGATCGAGATCGAGGGATCCGGCATCAAGGAGGCCTAAGCACCTCCGGGCAACCCGGTTCCACCGGACCCGCCCCGTCACCGTCCAGGTGTCCGGGGCGGGTTTTTCATTGGCTGCCCCGCAGATAGATCACCGCCACCTGCACCCGGTTCTCGGCAGCCAGTTTCGTCATCACGCGGGAGACGTAGGTCTTGACCGTCGGGAGCGCCAGATGCACGCGGGCGGCGATCGCCTCATTGGACAGCCCCTCCGCCACCAGACCCGCGATCTCCTTCTCCCGCCCGCTCAGGGCAGCCACCAGGTCCCGCTCCCCTGTTCCACCGCTCTCCCCCAGCAGCGTGGTCAGGACCTCCGGATTCAGCGCCGCCTGGCCCCGGGCGGCGGAGTGGATCGCCGTGACCAGACCGGCGGGATCGGTGGACTTGCGCAGGAACCCCCGGGCCCCGGCGCGCAGCGCCGCTGAGATGTCCTCCCTGGTGTCGAAGGCGGTCAGCATGAGCACCGCCGGGCCGTCCACAGGCCACCGGCGCAGCGCCGTGACGCCATCGACGCCCGGCATGCGGATGTCCATGAGCACTACATCCGGCCGCAGACGCGCGGCCTCCTTGAGCGCCGCCTCTCCGTCCCCGGCTTCCCCGACGACGCTCAAGCCGTCAGCGCCGTCGAGCAGCAGGCGCAGCCCGGCACGCACCAACTCCTCGTCATCGGCGATCAGCAACCTGATCACTTCTTCTGCCACGGCACCTCGATCCCGATCCGAAAACCCCCGGTCCTGTCCACCCGTAGTCTCCCACCTGCCAGTTCCGCACGCTCGTGCAGCCCCACCAGGCCGAGCCCCCGACCGGGCAGTGGCGGGGACTGTTCCGCGACCGGGTTGCTCACCCACATCCGGAAGCATGACCCGGTTTCCTCGAAGCTCAACCGCACCGCCTGCCCGGGGGCGTGGGCTCGGGCGTTGCCCACCGCCTCCTGAAGGGTGCGTTGCACCGCATGCCAGGCAAGCGTCGACAGGCGCTCCCGGAGCTCCGTCTCGACGGGCAGATTCCCGTCGGTGGTGATATCGGTGCCACCCTCCCGGGCGGCGACCACGAACTCGGCGATGGAGAAGTCGGGGCCCAGCTCCGTGGTTCCGGTGCGCAGGGCGGTCAGGATCTCGTGCAGCTCGTCATTGGCGTGCTCCGCCTGCTGGCGGATGACCCCGGCGGCCTGCCGCACCTGCTCCGGGGCCAGCTCCTTTCGGTAGTCCAAGGCTCCGGCATGGATGGCGATGAGACTGAGCCGATGCGCCAGGGAATCATGGATGTCGCGGGAGATACGCAGCCTTTCCCCGGCGCGCTCCCCGTCGAACTGCAGTTGGCGTTGCCGGCGGCGAGCCCCCACCTGGTGGCCGACCAGCAGCACCAGCGCGGTGACAACGACGGCGAGGGTCACAGCCGGCGGGTCCAGATTCTGTTCCGGGGACAACAGCAGATCCAGTGAACCGCCGAGCAGGAACGCCAGGGCGGCCACCACCATCGCGCGCGTCTGCTGGGTGGTCCCCACGAGCACCAGGCAGGCGACGGCTCCCGGCAGTCCCAGCGCGGAGGCGCCGCCGAAGAAGATCACCGGCAGCCACCAGCGCATCCGCCGGTTCCGCAGTGCCGGGTAAAGGAAGGTCACCGCGATGATCCCGGCGATGATCTGCAGCAGCAGATAGACGGTGAAGGCGCCGGCCTCGGCGGTGGTGAAGGTGTCCAGTTCCCGCCAGCCGACGGAGGCCGGCACCTGGATCAGCAGTATGAACAGGCCGGATAGCACCAGCCCGCCCCAGACCGCCACCCGCCTCAGCCGGGAGGTGCGCCGCGCTGTCGGTGTCGTCTGTTGTTGTGCCATGTCCCTCAGGATACGACCGCCTCCTACCCCGCCATGTCAGCCGAAAGTATCCCGAAGCGATACCTCCGGCCGCTGTGACCTCCCCGGCACACCACGCAGGATGGGACACCATGGGAATCTCCGCAGTTGAACAACGTACCTCCGACCGTTCCCGGGCCTCCGGACACCTCCGCACCGTCACCGGACGTGACGTGCTGGCGATCTGGGGGATATTCCTGGGCTCTCTGATCGTCATCATCGCCGGAGTGATCCTGCCTCTGGTGGTGGACGGCTTCCCCGGTCTGCTCGGACAGCTGGGCTCCGCCATCGGTTTCCTGCTGTGCCTGTTCGGGGTGTGGTGGGCCTTCCTGCGCCGCGGCTGGACCTGGCTGGATCTGGGATTCCGCTCGATGGGCCGCCGGGGCTGGCACCTGCTCTGGCAGATCCCGCTCACCATCGGTGTGGGTCTGACCGCCACCGCGGTGATCGCCGGGACGCTGCTCGGTCTGGAACCGGCCGGAGACAGCGGCAGCGTGACCGACGCCGCCGCGGAGGGCGCCGGGGCACTGTTCGTGGTGCTCGCGGCGGCCCTCATCCTCGGCCCCTTGTTCGAGGAGATCATGATCCGCCGGATCACCATGGGCTGGCTGGATCGTGTGCTCGGTGCGCTCCTGCCCGCCCGATGGCTGGCGCTCACGCTGTCCACCGTGCTCAGCTCCCTGGCCTTCGCCCTGCTGCACGTGGTGGCACCGGTGGTCGTCTGGACCTTCTTCCTCGGTCTGGGCTGCGCGCTGCTCACCCGGTGGCACCGTTCCCTGTGGGCGGGTTTCCTGCTGCACATGGTGGTGAACACCCTCGCCACCGCCACGCTGGTGTTCGCCCAGTTCGGTTGAGCGGCTCAGCCCGCCGACAGTGCCTTCAGATCCTCGATCCGGTACTCCAGCTTCCCGGTGACCGACTCATAGCGCTGCGGCACGCAGGTCAGCACGAACACCTGGGAAGTCCGGCCGGCCTGACTGAACAGGGCCGCCATCCGGTCCAGCCGCTCGGGGTCGGTCGAGCCCAGGGCATCATCGACGAAGACCGGCACACTGGTGGCCCCCTCCGCCACCAGCCGGGCGATGGCGAAGCGGGTGAGGATCGCCAGCTGTTCCCTGGCCCCGCCGGAGAGTGACTCGAGCGGCACGGAGCGCTCCCCGATGCTGCGGGCCTCCACCTGAAGCTGATCGTCCAGGGAAAACGCCACATCGGAACCGAAGACGGTGCGGGCCAGGGCGGTCAGCTGCTCGGCGAAGGGCCGGGCATAGCGGCTGCGCGCCCGGTCCCGGTGCCGGTCGAGCACCTCACAGAGCACTTCCGCGGCCGCGGCCCGCCGCTCCACCGAGGCCAGGCGTGCCTGCACGGCGGTGAACTCCGACTCCGCCCGGTCCAGCCGTTCGGCCGCGCCGGTGGCCTGCTCGATGTATCCGGTCAAGCGCGCCAGGTCCTCCTTCGCCCGGCTGATCGTCTCCTCCAGGCCGCTCACCCTGGTTTTCGCCCCCGCAGCCAACTGGACGGCCAACTCGAGGTCCACCGCCCTGAGCGCCTCCTCCGCCTCCTCCCGTCGCGCCGCCACCGCGGTGCGCGTGGACTCGGCCTCGGTCACCGCCTGCGCCAGCAGCTCCGCCGACTGGGCCTCCTCGGCGTTCTTGAGTTCTGAGGCCTTGCGGTCGACCGCGCTCTGGGCCGCCTCCAGCCGGGCCTCGAGCACCGTCAGTTCATGGCTGTGCTTCTTCTCCCGCCAGGGTTCGATCCGGGACTCGGCAAGTTTCACCTCTTCCTGGGCGTCGGTGAGCGCCTGCTCCAGCTCGGCCACGGTGTCCTCGGCCAGGGCGACGCCGATCTCCGGGATCTCCGCTGGCTCCGTCTGCTGCAGAGTCTCCAGTTCCCGCCGCAGCAGCACAGGGTCCTGTCCACTCAGGAGTGCGGCGCGTTCCCGCTCCAGGCTCTCGGTGGCCGCATTCGCCCGCCGGGCCTGCTCGTGACGGCGGCGCACCTCGTCGATGTCCGGGCAGTCCAGTTCGCGCAGCAGTCCGGACAACCGACGCTCGGCCTCCTCCACGGTGTCGGCCCCGTGCTGCTCGCCCGGGGAGTATTCGGCGGTGACGGCCCCGATGCGCAGACTGGTGCCCTGAGTCAGCTCGATGATCTCGGGGGTCTGGCCGACCTCGAGGTCCTCGCCGTCGAGGGTGACGGTCTCCGCGGAATCCGCGCGCAGGGTCAACTTCGCGGCCAGCGATTCACGCAGGCGCTGCTGCACCGACAATTCGGTGGCGGCCTCCTCCACCTGGGCCAGCTGCTTCCCGGTGATCTCCGGTGCTTCCCCGACGGCCGCGATCTTCGTGTCAACCTCCGTGACCTTGTCCAGCAGCTCACTGAGCTCGGCGCGCCGGGCCGCGTCCACCACCAACCGGTGGTCCTGCCGGGCGCTGCGCAATGCGGCGGCCGCGGTGTCCTCGTTCTGGCGGGCCTCGTCCAGAGCCGTCCCGAGCTGCTCCAGTTGCTCGGCTTCCTGCTCGGCCTTCTCCTGCACCGAGCTACGGGATGCGGCCTGGGTGTCCAGGGCCTCGCGCAGCGCTTCCAGTTCCCCGCGCAGCACTTCGCGGCGGTCCTGCTCGGCCGTGGCGCGCGCCAGGTCCTCGGTCGCCCGGACCAGTTCCTCGGTCACGGCGTCGAGCCTGGACTTCACCTGTTCGGCCTCGCTGCGGGCCTCCTCCTTTTCGGCCAGATCCGCCCGCGCCTGCGGCAGGGATTGTTCGGCGCGCTCGCGTTCGGCGCTCAGGCGGCTGACGTTGTCGACGTAGCCGGCCAACTGCTCTACCTCGGTGCTGGCCTCGGTGAGCTCCTGTTCCGCTGCCTCGACCTCGCCGCGGATCTTCTTCAGCTCGCCGGCTTCCCGGCCGCCCTTCGTGTAGTAGCGGCGGTACTCGCTCCGCGCGGCCTCGGTGAGCCCGGTGTCCTCCACCCCGGAGCTGTCGGTCTGCCCGTCCAGGGCCTGGGACAGGGACGGAATGCCCACGGCCTGGATACCGGCGTCGACCTCGCCCTGCCGCATGAACAGTGTGCTCAACAGCTGCTCGTCGACGTTCTGGGCCAGGATCTCCGCCAGGCGGTCCTCGGCCTGGTCCCCGGTGTAGTTCTCGGTACGGGGAGCGAGCACGTCGAGGGTGGCGCTGGCCTTGCGGTTGTACTGTTTGGTTACCCGGAGGGTGACCTCGCCGACGGTGACCTTCAGCGAGACGGTGCTCGGTACATCCTGGCCGACGGGCTGGATGGCCTTCACCGGAGCAGCCTTCGACCGGTGCTTGGCGGTGAGCACCGTGTCGATGGCCTCCATGATGGTGGACTTGCCCTGCTCGTTGTCCCCGGCGATGACGATGACGCCGGTGCCGGGAAGCTCCTTCAGCTCCAGGCGGGTGATGGCCTTGAAGTTCTCGATGGTGATGTCGTGGATGCGCATGGTCCTCAGGCCTCCTTGCTCAGGCGGAACAGCAGGTTCAGGGCGTCACGGGCGGCGGGTTCCTCCCGCCGTTCCACCAGCTCGTCGACGGCTGCGCCGGTGTAGCCGCTGAGATTCATCGCCTCGATCTCATCCTCCCCCGGCTCCAGGTGCAGGTCCATCAGTCGTTCCCGCTCATACAGGGCCGCGAAGGCCGGAGCAAGGCGGGTGAGGCCCTGCGTCAACCGCCGGTGGTCGCTCAACCCCAGGGTGCCGCGCAAGGCGTACTTGATCACGGTGCGCGCCTTGTCCGGGTAGGCGCTGAGCCGTGCCAGGAACTCGTCCACGTCCGTGGTGTCCGTCAGCTCAGCGAACAGGGCGTGGAAGGTCCACTGCCCCACCTCGACCTCCTGCACGTCCACCGCGCCGCCGCCGACCTCCACCACGAGCACCTTGCCGGAATTGACCTCCCCACCGGCCACACCGGGGGTCAGGTCGTGGAAGTCGGTGGTCTCCGGGGCGCCGGAGAACCACACCCGGCCGCTGTCGCCCACCGGCTGGGCGGAGTGGGTGTCACCCAGCGCCAGGTAATCGATCGTGCCGTCGGCGAGCTTCTGCTCCACTGACTCCAGATCGATCAGGTCCGGGGTGGCCTCCGCGGCCCGGGAATGGGCCTGCCCGTGGCCGACCGCAATGCGCACCCCGTCGTAGGGGCTGAGCCCCGCCAGGGCCTGCCCCACCAGATCAACGGTGGCGTAGCGGCTGAGCAGCGGTGCCCCGACCAGCTCCACCCCGGCCGAGACTTGCACCGGCTCGGAGTCCGCCAGCACGTGCACGCCCTCGATGCCGGTGGTGCGGTAGAAGATCGAGTCCGCCACCAGGGGGTCATGGTTGCCGGGCAGCAGATACACCGGGACGGGCAGCTGTTTCAGGGCCTCGAGCGCCCGGGCGGTGGTCTGGGCGCTCAACGAGTTCTTCTCGAACACGTCCCCCGCCACCACGATGAACTCGCAGTCCTGCTCCCGGGCCACCTCCCCGAGCCGGGTGATGGCGCGGAGCCGGGCGTCATTGAAACGGGCCTGGGCGTCATCGTCCAGGAAGTGCCGGTCCATGCCGATCTGCAGATCGGAGGTGTGCAGGAATCTGGTGCTGGTCATGCCTCTACTTCTAACAGCTGGAGTGGACATTCCCGCCCGGCACTACTGTCCCCGGGTCAGGTGGTCGTACATGTCCTCGATGTCGGAGACCGCGCGCAGCTGGTCCACCGCGGTGTAGGAGACCAGCTTCATCGCCCGGTGCAGGGCATCGAGGTCGGAGTCCTCGAGCGCGGAGGCCGTCTTCGGGGTCGGCAGGTCCGGCAGCTCGCGGCCGTTCCAGAAGCGTTCATCACTGGAATACGCGGAATCCTGGCCCAGCACCGCGGCCTGCTCACTGACGGCCTTCTCCAACTGCACCAGATCCAGGCCCCGCAGCCGGAAGACCATCATCGGATCCGCGTCCATCTTGGTGGCGGCCACCTCCGCCACGGCCACGGCATGTTTGCAGGCGGTGGCCGAATCCGGGCAGTCGCAGTAGCAGCGGATGTCCTCACCAGGGGCGGTCAGCAGGATCTCCAGCAGTTCCTCGTCGATGTCCCCGGCCTGGGCCTGTTTCAGCCCGTTGGTGGCCTCGGCCAGGCCGGCGGTGACCTCGCTCAGGTCGTCGCCGTTGCGGTAGGGCAGCTGCAGGCTGACGTGGAAGGGCTCATTCTGGGAACCGGCCACATCCGCGTGGATGCGCCCCTGCTGGATGTCGACGCCGAGCACGTTGCCGTTGCGGGCGTAGGAGCGGCCGCGGGTGATCCGGCCCTGGTCGGTCTGGGCGGTCACCGCATTGAGCAGCCACGTGGCGGCGGTGGCCATCCCCGGGGGCGCCGGCGCAGTATGGGACATATCGGGGGTGTCCACCCGGGTCCTGCGGCCGAAGTTCGCGTAGATCACATTGTCCTGCTGCGGACGTTCACTCACCGTGAGGCCTCCCTTCCGCGGTAGCTCATCAGCTCGGCCAGCTCATCGGGGTTGAGCTCGGTGATCCAACCCTCGCCCTCCCCGATGACGGCACCGGCCAGGTGCATCTTCCCGTCGAGGATATCCTGGATCGACTCCTCCATCGTGCCCGCCGTGATCATCTTGTACACCGTGACGTTCTTGCGCTGCCCGATGCGGAAGGCCCGGTCGGTGGCCTGGTTCTCCACCGCGGGGTTCCACCAGCGGTCCATGTGCACCACCACCGACGCCGCCGTCAGGTTCAGGCCCGTGCCGCCCGCCTTGAGCGAGAGGAGCATCGCCGGTGGGCCGTCCGCGGACTGGAACAGCTCCACCATGTCATCCCGGCGCGACTTCGTGACACCACCGTGCAGGAAGGGGATCTCCTCCCCCAGCCGGTTGCTGAGGTAGGGCGCCAACAGATCGCCGAACGCACGGTACTGGGTGAAGATCAACATCTTCTGCCCGGACTCGACCGCCTCGTCCACCAGGCGCATCAGCTCCGCGACCTTGCCGGAACGGTGCCGCCCCTTGATGGTCACGGTGGAACCGTCGCCGAGATAGTGCGCCGGGTGGTTGCAGATCTGTTTGATGCGGGTGATCGTGGCGAGCACCAGCCCGCGCCGGGCGATGCCCTCCCGCTGAGCCAGCTGCTCCTGCACGTTGTCCACCAGGGACTTGTACAGCGCCGCCTGCTCCGCGGTCATGTCCACGGTCAGGATCTGCTCGGTCTTCTCCGGCAGGTCGTCGATGATCGTCGGGTCCGTCTTGAGCCGGCGCAGGATGAAGGGGGCGACCAGGGCACGCAGGCGCTCCGTCATCTCCGGGTTCTCCTCCCGCTCAATGGCCTTGGCGAAGTGGTTGCGGAAGAAGCTGGCCGACCCCAACACCCCGGGGTTGCAGAAGTCCAGGATGGACCGCATCTCGGACAACCGGTTCTCCACCGGCGTACCGGTCAGTGCGACGCGGTGCCGGCTGGGCAGGGAACGCACGGCCTTGGCGGACCTGGTGGTGGAGTTCTTGATCTGCTGGGCCTCATCGAGCACCACGCGCTCCCAGTTGACCTTGCCCAGGTCCTTGAAGTCGCGGGTGACCACCCCGTAGCTGGTGATGACCAGGTCGGCGTCGGGCGCGGCGTCGGCAAGCTGCTCGCCCTTCAGCCGCCTGGTGCCGTGGTGCACCACGGTTTTGAGGGAGGGGACGAAGCGCTCGGCCTCCCTCGCCCAGTTGCCCACCACGGACGTCGGGGCGACCACGAGGGTGGGCCCCCGGCTCCCCTGTTCCTTCTCCACGGCGAGCAGAGCCAGCAGCTGGAGGGTCTTGCCCAGACCCATGTCGTCGGCGAGCACGGCTCCCAAGTTGTTGCGCGACATCCAGTACAGCCAGTCCACGCCGCGCCGCTGGTAGTCGCGGAGCTCGGCGGTGACCGTGTCCGGGATCTCCACCCGGTCCGGTGCGGGGGAATCGGTGCCGCCCAGCAATGAGGTGAACCAGGTGGAGCCGGTGAACTCAACCGGTTCGGCGGCCACGGCCTCCAGCGCCAGCTGGCGGAGCTCGGCGACGGTGACCTCGCCCAGCTGGGAATAGTTGCGGTTGTACTCCTCGCGCCTGGCCTCGACCTCCGCCATCAGCTCCGGCCAGTCGGAGCGGTTCTCGGCCTTGGCCAGCTCGGCCCGCTTGGCCAGCTTGTCCAGTTCCTCGCGCTTGTGCTTCTGGGAGGTCTGGGACAGCTGCTGCATGTAGCCGCTGATCTTCGACAACGCCTGGGGGTCGGCCATGACCCACTCGCCGCGCAGCCGGATCAGACCGGACTTGGAGTTGACCAGCTCGGTCATCTCCTCGTCGGTCAGGTCAACGTCCCCGACGGACAGGCGCCAGTTGTACTCGACCAGCTGGTCCAGCCCGATGGTGGACCTGGTCGCACCCACCGTCGGGTCGCTGGCCTCGGAGGTCTCCAGCCGGGCCTTCGTCTCATAGTTGGACCAGGCCTTGGGCAACATCACCTGGAAGCCGGCGTCCTTCAGGCGGGGGACGTCCCGGCCGATGAAGTCCACGATCTCCTCCGTGGTGAGCGCCACGTCCCAGTCCCCGGAGCCACTGCCACGCACCGCCGGGCGGGTGACCGGGTCCAGCAGCGGGGTGATCTCGAGTGCCCGGCGCTGCCGCTGCCGCAGCTTCTCGACGCTGCCCCGGTCCAGCTCCCCGACCCGGATGGGCACGGGGCTGTCCACGCCGGAGCGCACCTGGACGAGCACCGGCCAGGTCGAGTCCCGCGGGTCCTCCGCCTCGGCCTCCGCGGGGGGCTGTTCGATGATGATCACCAGCTGCAGGTCGACGGAGGTGATCGAGTCCTTCCACTCATTCAACCGCCCCAGCAGGTTCGCCCCGCCGCGGCGCAGGGACCGTGACTGCAGCAGCGCGTCCGTGAATTCATGCCAGGGATAGGGGCGGACCCCTTCCGCGAGATCCGCCAGCAGCGCACTGGCGATCCAGTGCGGCAGGACACCGGTGAGGTCATCGGCCACGATCGGGTTGTTGCGGGTCAGGATGCCCGGCGCCGCGGCCGCCATCTGGGCGATCCAGCCGCGTTCACTCAACCCGGAGGCCAACTGCCACTGCGGCCACCACTGGTCATCCTCGTAGGAGAGCTTGATGGTCACCCGGCCGGCCCGGATGAACCGGGTCAACCCGCCGTACATCCGGATGAGCCAGTACAGGTCCGGCGCGATGGCCAGCCGCTGCGCCTTCGTGGCGGCCGGCGTGGGGTGGTCGAGGAATTCCAGCTGGGAAAGCACCTGGACCGCCTGCTCCGGGGCGAAGGCGGCGGTGGGGATCACCAGTTCAACTTCCCGACCTTTCGGGGTCCGCAGATCGGCGCGGAGGCGATGGCGGAACCTCTTGTCCTGCAGCAGGTGGTCAGCGGCCGGCGGAAAGGTGCCGGCGGGTACCCCACTGGGCAGCACAACACGGTGTCCGCTCACCTGTTCAATCCACAAATGGAGTCCGGAACCCCTGATCCAGAGTCCATGCAGCAGGTGAGAGGTCATAAGGACATTTCTACCAGTCGCTCCGGACACGCTGCCACGGTGGGCGAAGTTGACGGCGCCACCGGTACTCCCGTCTCAGGACCGCGCCGGTGGAGGGGCCTCCCACCACCGCACCGAGATCCCGGACAGGGTTTCTAATGCACCACAGATTTCCATCATCGCAGCTCACCCCCAGGTGGTGACACACAGCACCAAAAGGCGCCGGAGACTGTGATCGTTACACGTTTGTAATAGTGGCAGGTGAATACCGCGAAACCGGCAAAACCTGAGCACACAATGAACACAATGCGTGCCGCCGCGTTTGAGGACGCACCCGACGGCCCCCTACCGTCGAACGGTGCTCCATTCCGCTGCAGCGGGCGGCACAGCCGCCTACGGTATGTGATATGAGCCACTTATAATCAGTAGACTCACCTGTCCACGAACCGCATCTGCGGGCATCGGGACGATGCGGCGCCACACTCCCGGCACCGCATGATCCCGGTGCCCGCGACGCGACACTAAGGAGGAGGAACCAGTGTCTCAGACAACCTGGTTCGTCATCGCCATCATCATCTACATGCTGGCGATGTTGGCAATCGGTTACTGGAGTTACCGGAAGACCGACAAATACGACGATTACGTTCTCGCCGGCCGCGGCCTGCACCCCTTCGTGGCCGCCATGTCCGCCGGCGCCTCGGACATGTCCGGCTGGTTGCTCCTGGGCCTGCCGGGCGCCCTGTTCGTCACCGGCATGTCCGAGCTGTGGATCGCCATCGGCTTGACCCTGGGCGCGTGGTGCAACTGGAAGTGGATCGCACCACGGCTGCGCTCCTACACCGAGATCGCCAATAACTCGATCACGCTGCCGTCCTTCTTCGAGAACCGGCTGCGTGACAAGTCCCGTGCCCTGCGCGTGGTCTCCGCACTCATCATCATCTTCTTCTTCACCTTCTACGTCTCCTCCGGCATGGTCTCCGGCGGACGGTACTTCGAATCCACTTTCGGCGGTGACTACCTGGTGGGTCTGATGCTCGTCGGATTCGTCACCGTCGCCTACACCTTCATCGGTGGCTTCCTGGCGGTGTCCTACACGGACACGGTCCAGGCCGTGATCATGTTCGCCTCCCTGATCCTCGTTCCGGTCATGGCGCTGTTCGCCCTCGATAACCCCTCCGACATCTTCTCCTGGGCCACTGAGAACCCGTACGGTCCGTGGGAGTCCGGCAACGAGACCTACTTCAACATGTTCCAGGGCGTGGCCCTCACCGCCATCATCGGCAACCTCGCCTGGGGTCTCGGCTACTTCGGCCAGCCGCACATCGTTGTCCGCTTCATGGCGCTGCGCCGGCCCTCCGAGGCGGTCTCCGGCCGCCGTTACGGCATCGGCTGGATGCTCATCTGTGTCATCGGCGCCACCTTCACCGCTCTGATCGGCACGGTGTTCTTCTCCCAGAACCCGGACATCGCCATCACGGACCGTGAGGCCTTCGAGACGATCTTCCTGGACATGGCCCGCATCCTGTTCCACCCGTTGATCGCGGGTCTGGTGCTGACCGCGGTGCTGGCCGCGATCATGTCCACCATGTCCTCCCAGCTGCTCGTCGTGTCCACCTCGTTGATCGAGGACCTGTTCAAGATCTTCCGCAAGAACCAGCCGAGCGAGTTCACGCTGATCAACCTTTCCCGCACGGCGGTCGTGGTGGTCGCCATCGTGGGCGCGGTGCTGGCCATCAACCCCAACGACTCCATCCTGGGACTGGTCGGCTTCGCCTGGGCCGGCTTCGGCTCGGCCTTCGGTCCGCTGATGCTCGCCGCCCTGTACTGGAAGCGGCTCAACGCCGCCGGTGCCCTGGCCGGCATGATCGCCGGTGCCGCGGTCTCCGCGGTGTGGGGCCAGTTCTTCGGCGACCTCATCTACGAGATGGTCCCGGGCTTCATCATCGGTGGCCTCGTGATGATCGTGGTCACCCTGATCACCAGCCCCCCGGTGCCGGAGGTCCAGGACGAGTTCGACGAGGCCGTCCGCCTGAACCACGTGGCCCTGAAGAACCCGGAGATGGACATCACCGCCGCGAAGGCCAAGCTCGACGGCGAAACCGTCACCGACAAGGTCGACTCCCGCGAGGTCCGGTAGCAGCCACCCTGCCCCACCTCCCCTCCCCGTTCCGGCTCCCGCCGGGGCGGGGATTTCCGTTTCCCGGGGAACCGGCGGCCATGGCAGGCAGTCTGATGCGGATATGACGTACCTGCGCGCCTACCTGCTTCTGCTGGGGGTGGCCACCATCGCGCTCACGGTGGCCACGCTGCTCCCGCTTATCGACGCCCCGCCCACCCCGGGGACCCCTCCCCCGCACCTGCGCTCCTCCCTGCCGCACCTGGACGAGGTGCCCCAGCGCGTCCGCGTGCTCGGCTACTCCCGCGAGGAGTTCGGCAACGGCTGGTCCACCAGCTCCTACCGCGGCTGCGACACCCGGGAACTGATGATCCTGGCGGCCGTGCACGGCACCCACGCCGGGTGCGAGGCCACCGGCACCACCACCGACCCGTACACGGGCGAGCCACTCAACCCATCAGTTGACCCCGTGGAAATAGACCACATCCTCCCGCTGAGCGGCGCCTGGGACCTCGGCGCCCACCACTGGGATCACGCCCGACGGCGCGACTTCGCCAATGACCCGGTGAACCTGGTGGTCACCTCACAGGCCGCCAACCAGGAGAAATCCGATGACCTGCCCACCGACTGGCTACCGGAGCACCCGGCGACGCGCTGCTGGTACGCCCGGCGGCTGGCGGAGGTTGCCGTGAGTTACCAGCTGCCGCTGCCGACCGCGGACATCGGGGTGATGAAGCGGCAGTGCCTGCTTCGCGAATTCCCACCCCGATGAATAGGCTGGATGGTTGAAGCAACGACCACCCGGAACGTCCGCTGAAAGGCCCTCTCCCACTGATGTACACCGTCTTCGTCATCCTCCACGTGCTCACCGCCGTGCTCTTCCTCGGCCCCGTCACAGTCGCGGTCTCCTCCTTCCAGGGGCGTGCCCTCCGCGTCCACGAGGGTGACAGCCGGGCCGTCGGCAGCGCCACCATCCTGCACAAGATCACCAACACCTACGGAATGCTCTCCCTGCTGGTGCCGATCCTGGGTGTGGCCGTCATGTTCACCAACACCGCGTACTGGAAGATGGGCCAGTTCCACGCCGCCATCGCGCTGGCCGTGATCGCCTGGGCGCTACTGCTCTTCCTCATCCTTCCCCGCCAGCGGAAGATGATGGGCGCGCTCGGACTGCTGGAGCCGGAAGACACCGAGGGCAAGACCTTCGAGGTGGCTGACTGGGGCAAGATCAAGAGCCAGCTGTCCATGTTCGGCGGCATCTTCTCCCTGCTCTGGGTCATCATGCTCGTCCTGATGTTCCTCTAGGAGCTCCCTCACCGCGGCCAGCCCGCCGCGGCACGAGGCACCGGCCCCCTCCGCCAGTTGCGGAGGGGGCCGGTTTCTGTGCCGGATGGGACGTCTGACCGGGTTCGACCGTCTCCGCCACTGCGCCGATAGCCTGGAGCCATGAAGACACTTGTGGGAGGACTCTGGCCCAGCGCCGCCGTCTGCTGGGGAATCAGTCTCCTGGCGTTCGTCGCGGCCGCCGGGATGGCCCTGGATGGCTGGGACACGAATATCGGCGCCGGCTTCGCGCTGCTGATCGCCATGCTCTTTGCCGCCGTGGCGCAGTTGCTGACCCTCGGGGAGCTGCTTGCGTGGGCCATCTCCCGGATACGGAACCGGATGGCCGAGCCCTTTCCCCCGTTACGGAAGCTGCTCTGGAGCGCCACAGCGGTGACGGCGCTGGCCTCGGTCATGTTGCTGGCCACCGGCTGGGAACTGGACAGTCTCTGGATCGTCCACCTCTCCAGCAGCGCGGTGATCACGGGGATCGCCGCTGGGGCGGTGTCCGTGGATGACCGGCACCTGCTCAAATCCTGACACCACGGCAAAACCCGCTCCCCCACCTGAAACAGGTTGGGAAGCGGGTTCAGCTGAAGCTGCGGGACGGACTAGTCGCGCCAGCCACCGCGACGGTCATCGCGGTCGCGGCCGCCACGGAAGCCGCCACGGCCCCCACGACGGTCATCGCGGTCGCGGCCACCGCGGAAGCCACCACGGCCCCCACGATCGCCACCGCGATCCTCACGACGCGGCGGACGGCCGTTGTCCTGCTCGATGTTGATCAGCTGACCGGAGATCCGGGTATCGGACAGCCGGTCGAAGACCTCACGGCCCAGGCCCTTCGGCAGCTCGACCAGCGTGTGGTCGGCGAAGATGGAGATCCGGCCGAAGTCCTTGGAGTTCAGGCCACCCTCGTTGGCCAGGGCGCCGACGATGGCACCCGGGCGCACGTGCTGCCGCTTGCCCACCGCGAGGCGGTAGAGCTGCATGTCAGCGCTGCGCTCGAAGCGGGAACCACGGTCACCGCGGTCCCGGTCCCGGCCGCCACGACGATCGTCGCGGTCGCGGCGGTCGTCCCGGTCGAAGCGGTCACGCTTCTGCGGCGGGAGCTCCTTGAGCAGGAAGTCTTCACCGGACTGGGCCTGGGTGGCCAGTGCCGCGGCGATGTCCTCCAGCGGGATGTCGTGCTCCTCGGAGTACTGCTTGACCATCGTGCGGAACAGATCCAGCTGCTTGTCCTCGAGGGAGGCGGTGATCGAGTCGTTGAACTTGGTCTTGCGGGCCTCGTTCACGTCATCGACGCTCGGCAGATCCATCTCGTTGAGCGGCGCGTTGGTGGCGCGCTCGATGGAACGCAGCATGCGGCGCTCCCGCGGGGTGACGAACAGGATCGCCTCGCCCGAACGGCCGGCACGGCCGGTGCGGCCGATGCGGTGGACGTAGGACTCGGTGTCGTGCGGGATGTCGTAGTTGAGCACGTGCGAGATGCGCTCGACGTCCAGACCACGGGCGGCCACGTCGGTGGCCACCAGGATGTCCAGTCGGCCGTCCTTGAGCTGGTCGACGGTGCGCTCACGCTGGTTCTGCGCGATGTCACCGTTGATGGCGGCGGCGGAGAACCCACGGGCGCGCAGCTTCTCGGCGAGCTCCTCGGTCTCGTGCTTGGTGCGCACGAACATGATCATCGCCTCGAACTCGGTGACCTCGAGGATCCGGGTTAGCGCGTCGAGCTTGTTGCGGTGCGCCACGTTCAGGTAGCGCTGCGTGATGTTCGTCGCCGTGCGGGTCTCGGACTTGACCGAGACCTCCTGCGGCTCATTCAGGTACTGCTTCGAGATCTTCCGGATGCCGTTGGGCATCGTGGCTGAGAACAGGGCGACCTGCTTCTCCTCCGGGGTGTCGGCGAGGATCCGCTCGACATCCTCCTGGAAGCCCATGTTGAGCATCTCGTCCGCCTCGTCGAGGACGAGGAACTTCAGGGCGGAGATGTCCAGGGAACCCTTTTCCAGGTGGTCGATGACACGACCGGGCGTGCCCACGACGATCTGGGCGCCACGGCGCAGACCGGACAGCTGAATGCCGTAGGCCTGGCCACCGTAGATCGGCAGGACCTGGATCTTGCCCAGGTGATCCGCGAAGGACTGGAAGGAGTCCGCGACCTGGAGCGCGAGCTCACGGGTCGGGGCCAGCACCAGCGCCTGCGGGGAGCGCTCGGCGACGTCGATACGCGACAGGATCGGCAGCGCGAAGGCAGCCGTCTTGCCGGTACCGGTCTGGGCGAGGCCCACGACGTCGCGACCATCCATCAGGTACGGGATGGTCTCAGCCTGAATGGGAGAGGGAGTTTCGAAGCCGACCTTCTTGATGGCGGCCAGCACATCGGAGGGAAGCCCAAGACGATCGAAACCGGTGGAGTCGTTGTCCGCTTCAGTTGCGGAGCCGGTAGCCTCAGAAGTGTTCGCATCCCCGTTGTTCTGGTCCGCATCCTGCGCCACGCCAGAATCCTGGCTCTCTGCCTGGATCTGATCAGTGTTGGAGGTTTCAGCGGATGCAGCAGCTGCTGCATTGTCCTGCGAAGTTTCCTGAGATTCCGACGAAATGATGTTATCCGGCTCTTCTGCGCCGCCGGCGGCGTTATCGGTAATGCTCATTGCACCGCAACCTTACTCCCCTCAGCACAGAAAAGCCATTCACAGAAATGCAGGTCACAAAAGTGCTGATTCTGTAACTCAACCGCAGCGGCGTAAGGTCTAACGCCGTCACACCGCCATTGATTTGCCGGCGCAACAATCCGGCCCAGGCGGCCCAGAAAAGCTTCCGTAGACAGCAAAGCAGAGGTTCCACCAGTGGTTTCCCCGACGGGCACAGACGCCACCGCCCCCTCCACCACGTTCAAACGCCGTGGTTTGAAGGCCCGCCACATCCACTTCATCGCCCTGGGCTCCGCGATCGGCACCGGTCTGTTCTACGGCTCGGCCGGCGCGATCCAGGCGGCCGGCCCCTCCGTGCTGCTGGTGTACCTGCTCGGCGGCGCGGTGGTCTATTTCATGCTCCGCGCCCTGGGCGAGATGTCCGTGCACCACCCCGTCCGTGGCTCCTTCGCCGTGTACACCCGTGCCCACCTGGGCGGCTGGTCCGGCTACATCACCGGCTGGATGTTCGCCTTCGAGATGCTGATCGTGTGCCTGGCGGATCTGACGGCCATCGCCATCTACATGAAGTTCTGGTTCCCGGACACCGCGCAGTGGATCTGGGTGGCCGCCACCCTGCTGATCGTCGGCGGCGCCAACCTGGCCAGCGTGCGCTGGTTCGGCGAGCTGGAGTTCGTGTTCACCATCATCAAGGTCACCGCGGTGGTCGCGATGATCGTGGGCGGTGCCGCCATCCTCGCCTTCGGCCTGGGCACCTCCGATGTGGCCGGGGTGTCCAACCTCTGGGAGCACGGCGGTTTCTTCCCCAACGGTGCGGAGGGCATGATCGCCGCCTTCATCCTGGTGCTCTTCGCCTTCGGCGGCACCGAGATCATCGGTGTGGCCGGCTCCGAGGCCGAGGACCCGGACAAGGCCGTGCCCAAGTCCGTCAACACCGTGCCCGTGCGCATCCTGCTCTTCTACGTCCTGGCCATCCTGGTGATCCTGGCGCTGAACCCCTGGCCCTCGATCACCGGCGAGGAGTCCCCCTTCGTCCAGATCTTCGACACCCTCGGCGTGAACTGGGCCGCCGCCCTACTCAACGTCGTGGTGATCACGGCGGCCCTGTCCGCCATCAACGCCGACCTCTTCGGCGCCGGCCGTGTGCTCACCGGCCTGGCCAAGGAGAACCTCGCGCCGAAGGCGATGGGCAGGATCTCCAAGTCCGGCGTGCCCGTCATGACCACCGCCATCCTGCTCGTGGTGCTGATCGTCGGCGTGATCCTCAACGCCGTGCTGCCGGAGCAGGTGTTCACCATCGTCGCCTCGCTGGCCACCTTCGCCACCGTCTACGTCTGGCTGATGATCCTGCTGGCCCAGGTCGCCTCCCGCCGCCACATGGACCCGGCCGAGGTCAAGAGCCTGAAGTTCCCGGTCCCCTTCTGGCCCTACGGACAGTATTTCGCCATCGCCTTCATCCTGTTCACCTTCGGCATCATGCTCTGGTACTCGGAGTATCACCTGGCGCTGGCCGTGGGCGTGGGCTTCCTGGTGCTGATGACCGTCCTGTATTACGCCACGGGTCGGCCGAAGGCCGTCAAACCACTGAACTACGAGGAACTGGATCCGCTGAAGGATTAGGACGCCCGCGCTTTATGACGCCCCGCTCCCCGTTCGGCTCCGCGAGCACGGCGGGGCCCGCAGACAAGCAGGACGTCAACGGTCTGGAGGACTCAGGGACGCCAGCTGGTGTCCCAGCCCGTAGTGCCCGTATCAGAGGGTCACGCAGTTTTTGCGGAGGTTTTCGTGGAGTCGCAGTGCCGGCGTATGACCCCGCCTGCGCTATATCACCGGCATTTACCAGCTGAGAACCTCAATGTCATCCGTGCCAGAGATCACTACCCTCCGGGTCATGAGCACCAATACCACCATCTTCAGCGACAACCTCTCCGACGCCTGGGTCGGCCGCATCGACGGCCCCAACCCCAAACACGCCCTCTGGTACACCACGATCCAGCCGATGTCCGATCCCGGCGGCGTCCCACCCGGCGCAGCGCTCATCGGCTTCGCCTGCGACGAGGGCGTGCGCCGCAACTACGGGCGCCCCGGCTCTGCCGATGGCCCCGACGGCATCCGCGCCGCCCTGGGCTGGACGGCTGTCCACGATGAATACCCACGTTATGACGCCGGCGATGTGGGTGTCACCGGCGATGACATGGAGGGCGCGCAAAAGGAGCTTGCCGACGCCGTCGCCACCGTACGCAAGGCCGGCCACCTGCCCATCGTGCTCGGCGGCACGCACGAGGCCGCCTTCGGCTCCCACTGCGGCCTGCGGTCCTCGATGTCCAAGGGCGCGATGCCGCCGACGATCATCAACCTGGACCAGCACCTGGACATCCGCAATTCCGAGCGACCCACCCACGGCACCCCGTTCCGACAGATCTTCGAACAGGTGGGCAAGGACTTCGACTACGCCGTCTTCGGCGTCTCCCCCGCTGACAACACCACCTTCAACTTCGAGGAGGCCGAGCGGATGGGCGTCCGGGTGGTTCTGGACGACGAACTCGCCGAATGCAGCTCGGCGGAAGCCGCAGCGAAGGCGCTGCAAGCCGCGTGGGGACGCGAAACCATTCACTTGAGCATCGACCTGGATGTGCTGTCCAACGCGGTTGCTCCGGGAGTGAGCTCCCCCGCCGCCGTCGGCGTGCCGCTGGCCAATATCCGCGCGATCTGCAAAACCCTCGCCCATACCGGGAAGCTTGGTCTGGTGGACGTGGTGGAGCTCAACCCCGGCCTCGACGTGGACAAGCGGACCGCACGAGTGGCGGGCCGGTTGATTCACGAGATTGCGGCGGGACACATGGCGGCGACGGCGGGCGGACAGAAAACGGTCCGGACGTAGCCCCCGTTCAAGATTTTCTCGAGCCGGTTATGTATATCGGCAACAAGTCCTGAACGCCTTGCATGTTAGCCTGAACAGGACTTTTCGCCTTAAACATGGGAGCACAGTTGAAAAAGCGCATAAATGTAACCGGAGCAGTTCTCACCGGTGACGGCAAGATCCTTGCCGCTCGCCGAGGCCCCGGGAAAGCGCTTGCCGGTTATTGGGAATTTCCTGGTGGGAAAATCGAAGCTGATGAAACTCCCGAGGAATCTCTCGCTCGAGAACTACGCGAAGAACTTCTTATTGATGCTTGCGTCGGCGATCACATCACCACCACCGAGCATGAATATGACTTTGGAATCGTGGTGCTCTCGACTTACTACTGCACCGTGCAAAGCGGCGAACCCCAGCTCACCGAACATGAGGAAGTTCGCTGGGTGGCCCCGGATGAACTTCACACCCTCGAGTGGGCTCCGGCTGATGTCCCCGCGGTTAACCTGATCGCTGAGCAGCTAAGATAATGGCTTCTTTTAGCTCTTCGCTGTCCGGTGACACCGAGTTCGGCTTTCTCAACGCTGCAATTGGATCTGAACAGCTTCTAAATCCACTACTGATTGCCAATAGCGATGAGCATAAGATGCTCCACGCAATCCGGCAGGAGCTTGCTAAGGCCAATCACTTCATCTTCTCGGTAGCCTTTATTAGTCCCAGGGGCATTGCGCTATTGAAGGAAGCTCTCGTTGAATTCCAAGGTACTGGCGAAATCATCACCTCCAATTACTTGGACTTCAATGAGCCCGCCGCATTCCGAGAACTGCTTCTCCTTGAAAATATCGACGTATACGTTCATGACGATGTTGATCGAGGTTTTCACGCCAAGGGCTATATCTTCCATCGCGAAGAAGGCATCACTGCCATCATCGGTAGCTCAAACCTGACCGATAATGCCCTGTTGGTTAACCAGGAGTGGAACCTCCGATTTTCGGCTTTCTTTGAAGGAGACATCACCTATCAGCTGAATGATGCGGTGCAGCGACAGAAGGACCGCTCCTTGCTACTCAGCGAAGCGTGGATTGCCGATTACGAAAAGACCCGCAAGTTCCGCCCTCTTCGCATTGCCGGCGGCGACAGCGCACTCGAAACTCCTGTCGGCGCTCGGATCGTCCCCAACGAGATGCAGACTAAGGCATTGGAAGCGCTCCGTGAACTTCGTGAACAGGGCGAAGGTAAAGCGGTGATCATTTCCGCTACTGGCACCGGTAAGACCATACTGGCGGCTCTCGCGGTACGTGCTGTACAGCCAAAGAAGATGCTCTTCATCGTTCATAGAGAACAGATCCTCAACAAAGCAATTTCAGAGTTTCAGAGAGTTCTCGAAGAACCCGCAGAAAAGTTCGGCAAGTTGGTAGGTAATCTTCGTCAAACTGACCGCAAGTACGTTTTTGCGATGGTTCAGACCCTATCTGTTGAAGACACACTCAGCAGTATTGATCCTGAGGCCTTCGACTACATCATCATCGATGAAGTCCACCGCTCAGGCGCCGACAGCTATCGACGGATCATTAACCATTTCGCCCCGGATTATCTACTCGGGCTTACCGGAACGCCGGAGCGCACCGACGGTTTCAACGTCTTTGAGCTCTTCGACTACAACGTGCCCTACGAGATTCGCCTCCACGAGGCTCTCGAAGCGAAGATGCTAGTCCCTTTCCACTACTACGGCGTAACCGACTTCGTTACGACAGAGAACGAAACCATCGACGATGTCTCTCAACTGTCCCACCTTGTTTCGGAAGAACGCATCGTCCATATCCTCCACATGCTGCGCAGATACGGGCATCCCTCCGATGTAAAGGGATTGATGTTCTGTAGCAACAAAGGCGAGGCCTATGAGCTTTCCCGGCTGCTCAATGAAGCTACCCTGAATGGACACCTGCTTCGCACGAAAGTCCTCACAGGCGATGACTCAGCGGAAATACGCGAAGCAGTAGTTAGGGAACTTGAGGACGGCCAGCTGGACTACATCTTGTCCGTCGATATTTTCAATGAGGGAATCGATATCCCACCAGTAAACCAAGTGGTCATGCTTCGCGGAACTCAATCCAGCATTATCTTTACCCAACAGCTAGGTCGAGGGCTGCGTAAGGCCGAGGGTAAAGACCATCTGCGAGTTATCGATTTCATTGGCAACTACCGAAACAATTATCTCATCCCAGTAGCACTTTTTGGTGATAACTCTAGAAATAAGGACTCGATTCGGAAAAACCTGCTGGACAACAACTCAACGAACACTATCGCAGGAGTGTCCAGCGTGAACTTCGACCAGATCGCACAGGAGCGGATCCTGGACTCCTTGAGCAAAGCTCGGCTGATCGGAAAGCAAGTTTTCAAAGAAGACATTGTTCAGCTTCAAAATCGTCTTGGTCGAATTCCCAGCCTCATCGACTTCGCACGTTTTGACACGGTTGATCCAGTTCTTCTCGCATCGAAGTATGAGCAAGGCTCTGCCCTGAAGAACTATTGGCAACTACTCAAGTCCCTCAAGTTTGTGGAGAACGGTCCCTCTCCCTCTGAGTCTGCTTTTCTTGCCTTCCTGTCCGCTGAGCTTCTTTCCGGCAAGCGCCCCCATGAGCTGCTGCTCCTTAGAGCTGCAATTGAACGGTCATCGGTTTCCCGTTCCCAATTCAAAAAATTGCTAGATTCCAAAGGGATTCCCAGCTCCGACTACACACTGAGCTCGGTCGAACGTGTCCTTTCATTGGAGTTCTACACCAAGGGCCAGATCAAGAAGTACGGGGGCGAGCCACTGGTGGTTAACACCAAAGACGGCTACCAGCTCAGCCCTCTATTCCACGAACTCTACTTTGCTGAGCCACGGTCGAATCACAGTGCAGCAGAGTCATTCAGCAAGCACATTGATGACATTATCGAGACTGGCCTGTTCCTCTCGAGAGAGCGCGGATTTTGGTCTGGAGGACTAAAGTCCGGGTCTATGTATTCTAGAAAAGAAGTATGTTGGCTATTGGACTGGCCGGACAATCATGAAAGTACGTTGTACGGGTACAAAAAGGATTCTGCGACCGCGACTATGCCGATCTTCGTCACCTATCACAAGGATGATGAAGTTTCGGAAAGCACTAAATATGAGGACGAATTCACCAGTCCTCAAACGATGCATTGGTACACCAAAAGCAACCGAACCCTTGCGAGCGCCGAGTTAGCTCCCATTATCAATAATGAGCTCGCCCTCCACCTATTCGTGAAGAAAGACGACGCTGAAGGTAGTGACTTCTTCTACATGGGACAGGTGGATTCTCAGAATCCCGAGCAAAAGGAGATGACCGGCAATGATGGAAAATCTCTGAATGTCGTAACCATGGACCTTGAGTTACGCAGTCCTGTCGAGCAGGGCCTCTACGACTACTTGACCAACGCTTCTCTCGACTGAATCGATTGTCAGACGGTTGAAGCAGTGAACGCATTTTCCCTCTACAGTCTCAGCCGGAATATCTTCATTCCGGTTCGATCCACCCGGGCCCAGCGCTCTTGTATCTCGTAGCAGAGCAGATGTAGCACTACTCCGCCGCCAACATCTGGGTGAATAGTTCGGTGCCCCTTGTAGTGAGCAGCCGTACCGTCATCTCCTTAGTCTCACCATTGATGTCAACCTCGCCGAAGTGCTGGATATCGTCCAGCGGCGACTGGTTCGCGTATTCCGGGCCATGATAGTAGACGATCTCAGGCCCGAAGGTAGAGTCCATATCGTTCGGGCCGAAACCACCGGCGTTCAGTGGACCGGAGACGAACTCCCAGAACGGGGAGAAATCTTGGAAAGCGGCTCGATTGGGGTGATAGTGGTGAGCTGCGGTGTAGTGCACGTCTCCGGTCAGCCACACCACGTTCTTCACCTCACGGATACTACGCAGCACACGGACCAACTCCGCCTCGCGCCCGACGGGCGCACCCGGACCGCCGTTCGACACACCTTCCTGGGCCTCACCATCGGGAACGACAATGCCCAGGGGGAGGTCATTGGCGATGATCTTCCATGTCGCGGTTGAGGTATTGACGGAATCGATCAGCCACTTTTCCTGCTCCTCTCCCAGAATCTGCCCGTCGGCGGAGGTTCCCCGATGGTTCAGCGAGTTCGGATCCTTATACGTACGCATATCCAGCACAAAGATATCCAGTAGCGGTCCATAGGAGATCTTGCGGTAGATGCGGCCATCCACGGCCATCGTCGGGTCCACCGGCTGCCACTCGTGGAATGCCTGGAAGGCGCGATCAGCTAGCACATCGACATTCTTCTCCGAGTACTCCGCTAGGTCGAGAATCTCGCCCGGGTACCAGTTATTCACCGTCTCGTGGTCGTCCCACTGCACGATGGATGGCACCTGAGCGTTGAAGGCACGGTAGTTGTCATCGAGCAAATTGTAGGCGTAGTTTCCGCGGTAGTCCGCCAGAGTTTGTGCCACGTGGCTCTTCGCCTCCGTGGTGACATTGCGCCATACACGGCCATCTTCCAAACTCACGGTTTCTTCGATAGGGCCATCCGCGTAGATGGTGTCACCGGAGTGCAGGAAAAAGTCCGGGTTACGGGAGGCCATAGTCGCCCATCCTGTCATCCCGCCGATGTCGGGGTTAATCCCATAGCCTTGCCCTGCTACGTCCGCCGACCAGTGGAAACGGATATCGCGACTGTTTGACGGAGCGGTGCGGAAGGTACCGGTAACCGGCTCCGAGCGCAGCCGAGTGTCTTCATCCTCGACAAAAACACGATAGTGGATCTGCTGGCCGGGCTCCAGGCCGGTCAGCCGCAACTTACTCGTGCCGCCGGAGTCCGGAGTTAAGAGGTTGCCCCGGAAGATTTGCGGATTGCGAAAGTTCTCGGTGGCGGAGGTCTGCACAAACATTCGTGCCGGACGGTCCGCACGGGTCCACACCAGTGCCCCATCGGCTCTGACATCACCGGTGGCAACACCATGAGTCAGTTTGGGACGGTCAGGAATCAAACCCGGAGAGGAGCTGCTGTTACTGCTAAGAAGACTGCTCAGGGAGCTCTGGGCGCGAGCGACCGGGGAAAAAAGCGCCCCAGCTCCGGCAACTCCGACGGCAGCGAGCAAAGAACGGCGGCTGATATGCATGGTTTAGTCCTTTTCAGCTAAATCCGGGAGGGGACCCGGAAGAGTGACAAAACGACACTATGCAAGCGTTGTTAACGATTAGCCGCCACTATGTAACTGCCCAGTGAACTCTTGGTGCTCTGGGATAACCACAGCCCATGAATTAGGTTCCATTGCCAGGGCGAACGGTGGTGAACCCGAACCGCGGGATCGAATAGCGTGAGTCAACCCCTCAACTCATGCCCCAATGAGTCCAGTTCTCCCCCACCGGCCATCTGTAGGGTTAGCTCCTCCAAAGTCACCTCATCCCGGGTGGCGTCCAGCACCTGCTTCCCCAGGCTGAGCAGCACGAAGTGATTTCCCACCAGGTAAGCATGGTGCGGGTTATGGGTGATGAAGATGACGCCAATCCCCCGGTCGCGCGCCGCGGCGATGAACTTCAGCACCATCCCGGACTGCTTCACACCCAAGGCTGCGGTGGGCTCATCCAGGATCAGCACCTTCGCGCCGAAGTAGATGGCACGCGCAATCGCCACCACCTGCCGCTGCCCGCCAGACAGTGAGGCGACGGGGACGTCGACATTGCGCAGTTCAATACCCATCTCGCGCAGCTGTTCGTCGGCGATCTTCTTCATCTCCGTCTCGCGGAGGTTCCCCAGAAAGCCGGTGAGTTCCTGGCCGAGGAAGAAGTTGCGCCACACGCTCATCTGCCCCACCACGGCCAGGTCCTGGTACACGGTGGCGATGCCGGCGTTGAGGGCGTCCCGGGGCGTCGTAAAGCGCACTTCTTCCCCGCCAACGTACATGGCGCCAGAGGAAGCCGGGTGGAGCCCGGCGAGCACCTTGATCAGCGTGGACTTGCCGGCGCCGTTGTCGCCGAGCACGCAGGTGACCTCCCCGGCGCGGACGGCCAGGGAGACGTTGTTGAGCGCCTTGAAGGCGCCGTAGGACTTGGAGATCTCCTCGAGTCGGATCAGCTCGGTGTGCTCGCTCATGACCGCTCCTTGTTGAACTTCTCGAAGGTGTTGTTGGTCAGGACGGCGAAGAGCAGCATGGCGCCGAGGAAGAACATGAACCAGTCGGGGTTCCAGCCGGCGTAGACGATGCCCTGGTTGACCATGCCGAAGATGAGCGCGCCGATGGCGGTGCCGATGACGGTGCCGCGACCGCCGGTCATGGAGCAGCCGCCGATGACGGCGGCGATGATGTAGAGGAACTCGTTGCCCACGCCCTGGCCGGCCTGGATGGAGTCGAACATGAACAGGTTGTGCATACCGACGAACCAGGCGGCGAAACCGACGAACATGAACAGGATGATCTTCACGCGCTTGACGGGCACACCGACGGCGCGGGAGGCTTCCTCGTCCCCGCCGGCGGCGAAGATCCAGTTGCCGAACTTCGTCTTGTAGAGCAGCCAGGTGCCCAGCAGAACGAAGAGGATCCACCAGAACACGGTGATGCGGATGTTGATGCCGAAGATGTTGATGGTGCTGGCGAACACGGCCCGGGCGGAGCCGAATCCCTCCATGTCGGAGATGATCGGCGTGGCCACCTGGCCGGTGACCAGTTTGGTGACAGCCAGGTTCAGGCCCTGGAGCATGAGGAAGGCGGCAAGCGTGATCAGGAAGGAGGCGATCTTGGTCTTGGTGACCAGGTAGCCGTTGAGGAAGCCGATTCCCAGGGAGATCAACAGTGCGAGCAGGGCACCCACCCAGGAGTTCAGCCAGAGGTTGTAGTTGAGCATCGTCGCAGCCAGTGCCGCGGTGGTGACGGCGACACCGGCGGACAGGTCGAACTCATTGCCGATCATCAGCAGGCCGACGGCCACGGCCATGATGCCGATGGTGGAGCTGGCGTAGAGCACCGTGGCGAACGCGTCCAGGGAACGGAAGGCCGGGGCGACGATCATGAAGACGACGAAGATGATGACCGCTCCCAGCAGGCTGGTCAGCTCCGGTCGTTTGATCAGGTTGGCCAGACGGTTGGGTTCGTCTGCGGTTGCGGTGTCTTTCGTCGTGGTGGTGCTCATCGCAGGCCCTCCTTCGCGGCCTCGGCGATCGTCTCGATATTCGAGGTGTCCACGAAGCTCGGTCCGGTGTAGACCGGACGGCCACCGCCGATGGTGCTGCCGTTGCGGTGGGCGAGCCAGATGGCGTCCACGGCCATGTAGCCCTGGAGATAAGGCTGCTGATCGATGGCCCACTGGATGTCACCGTTGCGGATGGCGTCCACCAGCTGGGCGTTGGTGTCGAAGGTGGCGATCTGCGCTTCGGAGCCGGCGGCGTCCACGGAGTCCACGGCGGTCAGCGCAACCGGGGTGACCAGGCCCATGACCCAGTCGATCGAGGTGTCCTGGGCGAGCTTGGCCTGCAGGGTGGACTGGACGGAGGTCAGGTCCATTCCGTTGACGTAGATGGTCTCCACCTCCGTGTTCTGTCCCGCTCCATCGGCGACGCCGGCGCAGCGGTCCTCCTGGGAGGAGTTGCCCTGCTCGTGGATCACGCAGAGGACGTGTTCCGCACCGTCCTCGGCGAGCCGCTCCCCTGCCCGGGTGCCGGCCACCCGTTCCTCCTGGCCGAAGAAACCGGAGAGCCCGAACTCCTGGTAGCGCTCCATGCCGGCGTTCAGCCCCACGGTGGGGATCCCGGCGTCGACGGCGCGCTGGGCGACCGGTCCGAGCGCATCAGCATTGGGCATGGTGACGGCCAGGCCATCCACGTTCGAGTCAATGGCGGACTGGATGAGGTTGGCCTGGTTCGGCACCTCCGGGTCCGCCGAGTAGCGGAGCTCCACGTTGTTCTTCCGTGCCGCATCCTCCGCGCCCTTGCGCACCAGGTCCCAGAACGTGTCACCCGGCGCGCCGTGACTGACCATGGAGACCACGATGCGTGGGGTGTCCACGGTTCCACCGCCCTCACCGCCTCCGGTGTTGCGGGGAGCACCGCCAGTGGCGGAACAGGCGGTGAGCATTAAACCGGCGGCGATGGCCGCCGCCACGGCTGCGCGGAATCGGGATGGGCGCTGGGAGATCTTCACCTTAGTGAGTTTGCGCAGGTCAACGCGTCAAGTCAAACCTGGAACGGCGCTTCGTGATCGATTCAGAGGGGTTTTGCTGGGGATACCTGACTCAGGGGTTCCATGCGTTCGACCTTCATAATCCTTGAAGAAGATTCCGAGGATCTCCACAGCGGTCACAGTAGCCAAGAAGCAACACGATTTTCCGTGCTCTAACGGAGGAGCATCGCTACGGACAGAGCTTCATCCATGGCGGCGGGATTGTGTCGCCGCCATGGGCAACAAGGAATACACGGCGTGGAGGTCAGCCATTATGGACTGCCAAAGATGCCGGTGTCGCGGAAGTCTGCTCACCACAGGACAAGTGGCCTGCACTACTTGCCAAGTTGACCTTCAGAGGAGTCCATATAGTGATATTCAACACAAAATGACTTTTTTAAGATAGGAGACACATGACTAACGCTTATGCAGATCTACTGTTCCTCAACGGCACCATTGAGACGTTAGATGGCACCGAACCACGGACCTCCGCTCTGGCGGTGATCGACGGTAAGATCGCCGCACTCGGCCAGGCAGCCATAGAGGTCGAGGGACCGGGCACCGAGGTGACCGATCTCCACGGGGCTTTCCTGATGCCGGGCCTGCTGGATGTGCACAACCATCACGCTTTGGCCGGCCAGATGGAGCTCTTCGAGCTCAATGCCTCGCCCGCGCTCTCTCTGGATGAGCTACTGGCCGAGATCGAGGCGCACGCCGCGCAGCTCGCCCCTGAAGCCTGGGTGGTCGGTGGCAGCTGGGGTTCCGGCCTGCTAAACGAACTCAACACTGCAATAGCCCGGCGTCGATTGGACGAGGTCACCGGGGGTCGCCCCGCGCTGATCAAAGACGACAGCAAACACAACCGTTGGGCCAACACCCGCGCCCTGGAGCTGACCGAGATCAACGCCGACACCCCGAATCCGGAGGGCGGAGAGATCCTGCGCGACGGGTCGGGCGAGGCCACAGGTGTCCTGATCGAGGCCGGTGGTGTACTCGTGGAGAAGACGCTCGCCAAACTGCAGCCGACCTCCACCGAGGATCTCGCCCGGGCCACCGCCCGTGGCATCGAGATCCTGCATTCGCACGGCATCACCGGTTTCCAGGACGCCGCCTCCTCGCTGCAGCTGTTGCGGGCACTGAAGACCCTGGATGACCAGGGTGAGCTGCATTCCTGGGTGGTCTCTTCGATGCAGGCCAATGATTTCATCTTCGGCACCACTCCCCTGGGCGAGGGCATCATCGAGCACCGCGAGAGCACCCGGAGCGAACATCACCGCCCCGATTTCATCAAGATCTTCCTGGACGGGGTCCCGCCGGCCGGCACCGCCGCCTTCATCGAGCCCTACCTGGAGGACGTCGGTTTCCCGAAGTGCCACTGTGGTGGGACGACGATGGACCCGGCTGAGCTCGAGGGGTGGTTGATGCGTACCGCCGCGCAGGGGATCTCCGCAAAGGTCCACTGCACCGGTGACGCCTCCGTCCGCCTGGTGCTCGACACCGTTGAAAAGGTTCGTGACGCCGGTTTCAGCGAACCGACTTATCACATCGCGCACGGTCAGTTCGTCCGACCAGAGGACATTCCGCGCTTCGCACAGCTCGGTGTTATCGCGGACATCTCCCCCGCGCTGTGGTTCCCAGGCGTGATCTCCGAGGCCATCGCAGCGGTCCTGCCCGCCGAACGGGCATCGAAAATGCACCCTAACCGCGCGCTCATCGACACCGAAGCCATCGTCGCCGGCGGCTCCGACTGGCCGGTCAGCGAATCCCCCAACGTCTGGGAGGGCATCTACGGCCTAGTCACCCGCAAAGATCCCACCGGTAATTTCCCCGGTGCGCTCTGGCCGGAGCAGGCCATCACCCTGGAGGAAGCGATCCGGGTCTACACCACCGCCCCGGCCAAGGCGATGGGCATCGATGACGTCGCCGGTTCACTTACTCCCGGCAAGTCCGCTGATTTCGTGGTGCTCAGTCACAACCCCTTCGAGGTTGACCTCGATGTACTTCCCAAGATCACTGCCCGTCAAACCTGGTTCGCCGGTCGCAAAATGTTCGAGGCCGCAACCTCGGGCCTGAACATCTAGCTCACTAGGAGCCCGTCATGGCCGTCAGTCTTCGTCCCTTGACCACCAACCCCGTCGAGCAATCCGACCGGGGCACCTACCTCTATATCTCGTTGTTCAGCGCGGTGCTCTACACCGTGCTGCTGACCGCCCCGGTTGTGGCTGGCAAACTCACCGAGCAGTTTGCAGCGAGCCCCTCCCAGGTGGGTGCGTTGCTTTCTGCGGAGCTGGGCGCGTTCAGCCTGGCGACAATTCCGGCCTACCTCTGGCTGCGCCGGGTGAATCTGCGTACCGCCACTTATTTCTTCGCTGTGATCGTGATCCTGGGCAACCTGGTATCCGGATTCATCGACAGTTTCGTGCTGCTGGCTATGGCACGTGTGATCACATCCTTAGCCGCCGGTTCCATCACGGTGATCATTCTGACGCTGAGCAGGAAGACCGCCAATCCGAGCCGAGCCTTTGGCCTGTTCGTGGTGTTCCAGCTGGCCATGGGTGCCCTGATTTTGGCGGTGTTCCCCACTCTCTACGCCGATGCCGAAGTCGGTGCGATCTACTGGACCCTGGCTGGCCTGGCGGTGCTGTGTCTACCGGTGGTCCGCGGTATCGACGGCGAGGCGCTGCGCGCTCCGGCTCTGACCGACGCAGCGGATAAGCCCAAGCTGTCACTGTCGAAGCTGGTGTTGGGACTTGCCTCGGTGCTGCTGTTCTATGTGGCACTGAGTGGAGTGTGGAGTTTCATGGCCCAGATCTCCGCCGAGGCCGGCATCGCGCTTTCGCCGACCAGCCTGGTGCTCTCGATCGCGACGGTAGCCGGTATTGTCTCCGCGCTTCTGGCCACGGTGTTGGGCGACACTCCGCGACGGGGACTATACCTGCGCCTTGGTTTCATCGGGATGATCCTGAGTGTGTTCCTGTTGCTCGGCACACCGGGTCTGATCCAGTTTGCGGCGGCGGCGATCATCTTCAAGTTCGCCTGGACGCTGATCCTGCCTTACCTGCTCTCCACACTCGGTGATGCCGGAGGTAGCCAGGTCATGAACACGACCAACCTGATGATCGGCACCGGATTCGTTCTCGGTCCGATGATCGGCGGCACCCTGATCGAGCGGGCCGGTATGACCAGCATGTTGGTCTTCTCACTGGTCATGGTAGCCGCCTCCCTGCTCTGCGTGTTGGTGGTCCAGCACCGCCCCGCCGAGATCAAGCAGGAGCCGCTTCGATAAGTGGCGCCGGAAACCCGGTCAGCGGAAACTTGCCCCTACAACCGCTTCGAAGATGCCGCTCAACATTCCGCCGGAAGCCCCGAGTATTCCATGAGGGGCCCGAGGCGCAAAGGCGTCAGTCCTGATCAACGGGGCTCTGCACGTCATAGCGCAGCCAGACGCTGCCGTCCTCGAGGGGCTCAACGTTTTTCAGGGAGAACGCGTACGGCATGGGGGTGGAGTATTTCTCGTTGGCCTCGAACAACGAGTGCGTGTGGTTCTCTCCGTCCGCGGTCGGCATGAGCACCAGGCTGATCTCATCGCACAGCCCCTCGCGGATCATCGACCAATTCAGGGTTCCCCCGCCGCCGAGGATCAACTCCTCCACGTCGAAGATCTCACCGATCTTGCGCACCGCCTCCGCCATGTCCAGCTGCTCATCGCCGGCGATGATGTAGGAGACGCCGACGGACCGCAGGTGTGCCTTGAAGGCGTCACTGACTGTTGCCGGGATCAGTTCCACGATGTGGGCGTTGACGTCGAAGTACTCGAAGGAGTTCCGGTCCCAGAGGAGGGTGCCGGAGCGGTCGACGGCGAAGTAGTGCATCTCGGCCCCGGGGTCGGCGATGAAATCGCCGGCGGGTACGGGCTCGGCTGGCTCAGACAGTTCCGGGGCAGGTGCATCGTTCATCAGTGCCCGGCTCGTCCCGCTTCCGCTGAGCCAGCCGCGGTGCTTTTTGTAGTACCGGTCCTCGCCCAGGAACAGGTCGAAGTACAGCTTCTGGGAGCGCATGCCCACCGTGGTGGGGTTGGCGATCCCGTCGATCTTCCCGTTCAGCAGCGTGTGCATGTGGCAGATGATTTTTGGTCGTGACATTGTTCTTCCTTCTCTCAGGCAGTCTTCGTCTTTTCAGACGCAGATGACCGGCCGGTTCCGCGGCGGTGAAGTACCCCTGTCCCCATTGTGGGTCACCAGGCACAGGTTAGGGAGGTACTGCCAGGGCCCCCTTCCCCCACTACGGCGTCGTCAAGCGTTCTCCACCGTGCTGCGGTAGCGGGAAACCGCGACGAACCCGGCCACCAGGAAGAGCACGGGCAACAGCAGCGCGTTGCCCATCGCAGAGTGGAAACCGATGGCTCCCTCGCCCATCTGCATCACCGCGCCGATGGCCGCGGCGCCGAGCACGGCCCCGACCTGGCGGGCAGTGTTGTACACACCGGAACCCGCGCCGACCAGGTGCGGCGGGAGATCCCGCATGGAGATCGTGGAGTTCGGCGCCCAGCACATGGAGTTGGCGAAACCGAGCAGCAGGATGGAGATCAGCAGCCAGCCGGGCGCGACGTTCAGGTGCATGAGGATGCCGAACAGCAGCATCGCAGCGGCCATGGCGGTGAATCCGATCTTGGAGATCCGTCCCGGTGGCACCCGGTCGGTGATCCGGCCGACCACCGGGGCCATGATCACGGAGATCACACCCATGGGGACCAGCATCAGACCGGCCAGCTGAGAGGACATTCCCTGGGCGTTCTGCAGGTAGAGCATGATCGGCAGGTTGATGGAGTACACGGTGAAGCCGAGGGTGGCCACCGCGAAGACACCGAGGGAGAAGTTGCGGTAGTTGAACAGCTCCAACGGCACCAGGGCCGCAGAACCCCGGTCCGCGGCGTACTTCTGCAGCCGGATGAACAGCAGGAAGGCCAGAACCCCCACGCCGAGTACCACCCACAGCCACCAGCTCCAGCCCACCTCCGGGCCCTGCTGGAGGGAGAAGACCACACCGGTCACTGCGATCAGAGAGACAAGACCCGACAGGAGGTCGATCCGGCTGGTGCCGGTAGGCAGTTTCGGCACGTAGCGGGCGACCATGAACAGGGAGATGGCCCCGAGCGGGACGTAGACGAAGAACACCCAGCGCCAGCCGACGGTGCCCACCAGCACACCGCCGATGACCGGGCCGAAGAGACCCGCGGAGCTGGCCACCGCGCTCCACACGCCGGTGGCCGCACCGCGACGGTGGTGAGCGAAGATGCGGTGGATGATGCTCAGCGGCTGCGGGTTGATCAGCGAGCCGCCCAGTCCCTGGATGGCCCGCAGCGCGATCAGCCATTCAATGGTGGGTGCGAAGGCGCACGCCAGCGCCGCCGCGGTGAAAATCGCCATGCCCACCAGGTAGACGTTGCGCTGGCCGAACCGGTCGCCCAGCCGGCCGGTGATCAACAGTGGCACGGCGAAGGTGAGCAGGTAGATCGCCGAAACCCAGACCACCTGGTTGATGCTGGCGTCCAGGTCCTCCCGGATCCGCGGCAGGGACACCGCGATCAGGGACTGATCCAGCAGCGTGACGAACAGTCCGATGCACAGGGCCGCCAGGGCCTTCCATGCCTGGGGCTCGGGGATGGCCCCGGCCCGGTCCGGTGCGGTGACCACTGCGCTATTCCACCCTCTCCGGCGTATGCCGCTCTTCCTTTTCCAGGGTCTCGCGACCGAAGGCCCAGATGGCGGCGGCGATCAGACCGATCACACCGCACAGCAGGAAGCCGTAGCGGAAACCGGCGGCCTCGGCGATGGCGCCCACGATGATCGGACCGGTGATCGCGCCGAAGTCCTGGGCCATCTGGAAATTGGCCAGGATCTTGCCCCCGGAGCGGTTGTTGCCGATCACGTCGGCCAGGGTGGCCTGCTGGGCGGGGTTGAGCATGCCCGCCCCCGCACCGGCCAGCGCGGAGACGATCAACAGCGGCCAGAAGCTGGCGGCGAAGCCCATTCCACCGGTGAAGATGGCGTTGACGATGAGGCCGATGATGATGAGCGGTTTGCGGCCGACCCTGTCGGACAATCTTCCGGAGAACTGCAGCGCGATGGCGTTGCCGAGGGCGAACGTGGCCATCGCCAGGCCGGCGGTCGCGCCGCCGTGCTCGAAGATGGCCGCCGCGAACAGTGGCAGGGTGGCCACCCGGACACCGAAGTTGGACCAGCCGTTCGCGAAGGCCCCGAACAACGCGCTGCGGTAGGCGGAGTCCTTGATGGCCTGTCCGAAGCGCAGCGGCGGCTCGGTGTCCCCGCTGGTTTCCGCACTGACGTCCGTCTTCGGCATCCGCCACCACACCACGAACGCCGCGAGCGCCACGGACGCCCCGTAGATGGCGAAGGGAATGCGCATCCCGAGCATGGACAGCACGGCACCGATCACGGGGCCGAAGATGTTGCCGATCAGGAACGCCGAGGCGTAGGCGCTGGAGGCCTTGCCGCGGATGGTCGGCGGGGCCATGCGCACGATCAGGCCCATCGCAGACACCGTGAACATCGTCGATCCCACGCCGCCGATGCCGCGCAGGAGCAGGATGTGCCAGTACTCCTGGGCGAAGGCGACCAGGCCGGTGGTCACCGCCACCGTCAGCAGGCCGGTCAGGTAGACCTTGCGGGAGCCGAGCCTGTCGATCAGCCGCCCGGAGACCGGTGCGAACAGCAACCGGCTCATGGCGAAGATGGAGATCACGGCGCCGGCAGCGGCCATGCCGACGTCGAAACTCTGCGCGAACTGGGGGATGATCGGGGCGATGAGACCGTAGCCGAGGGCGATGATGAACGCCGCCGCGACCAGTACCCAGATTTCCGTGGGGATGCGGGGCTTGGGACCGGGGCGCTCACCAGATACCGGCTGCGCAGTTGGGTGATCAGTGGACATGTCACTCCATAGGCTAGCCACAATCTCGCTCCTGAGCCATCAGGGCAGGTTCCTCCTCTTGAGATGTTCGAACAGGCGTTCTAAAGTGTTTTCGTAAACATGTTCGCACGAGGTTTTAGGATCCAGGCCATGATGAACTCCTCCCACTCCTCCCCCAGCCACTTTCGTTTCCCCCGCTCCCGCCGTTTTTCCCACCGCCCCAGCCAGCTTGACCCCGTCGCCCTCGCCGCGGAACTCCGGGAACGGGAGGCGGAGTCCCTGCAGGCGTTGACCTCGATCCTGCACCATCCTCGTTCCCTGGCCCGCCCGGTCCCCACCTGGCGGCCGCCCTCGAAAGTCCTGCCGGAGGTGAACGGTGGTGAATTGAGTGCGGCGGTGACCCGGCACCGGGTCGGTCCACGGGCCAGGGCCCGGGTCCGGGGCTTCGGGGAACACCGCGAGCCGGCCTACCTGGTTTCCGTGCGGCTGACCGGAAGACATGGTCGAGCCGACGCGGCCGTGGCGGAGGCCTGGATCCGGGCGCTGGTGCCGGCGGACCTGATTGACGCGGTCCACGAGGTCACCGGGGATCAACCGCCCACCTATTGCTGGCTCGTGGACAGCCGCTACCGGCCGCTCCACTCCCCCGGTTCCCTGTTCGCCGGAGCGGAAAAGGCCGCCTAGTACGCATCCAGGGCCTGGTAGATCACGGGGTAGGGAGGGCTCAGCACCGTGTTGATCGTCCCGGCCAGGAACAACTCCCGGGAGGGGCAGTAGAAGGCGAAGCTGCCGGTGGAACCGGAGTGGCCCAGGATCTCAGGCGCGGGGAGCTCCGAGGAGGAACGTGCGGCCGTCATGCTCATCATTCCGGCGCCGTACTGCAGCGGAGCCAGCTGAATCCGCCGGAAGGCCGGATCCGTGATGTGCCTGCGTTCGAAGAGCTCCCCCTCGTGGAAGGCCCGGATGAAGTGCACCTGCTCCCGGGCGGTGGAGATGATTCCACCGGATGCCACCGCGCCGGCCAGGTAGCGCGGCCCCCGCACCGGCCCCTCGGCGGTCATGACGGCGGCGTAGTCCTGACCGGCAGGTTCGACCGGAGCGGTGTGATGCAGCCCGAGGGGCACGAAGATCCCCCTGTGCAACAGTTCGGGGAACGGTTCAGCGGTGATCTCTGCCGCCACCTGGGCCAGCAGTTCCGCGTTGAGGCCCGAGTAGTGGGCGTGGCGTCCCGCAGGCCGCTTCATCGTCGCCGCCACCCGCATCATCTCCGGCAGCGCCACCTTCCGGTTCCGCGCCAGGGCCTCGTCGTCGTCCGGGGCGGGCAGGCCCGAGGTCTGGTTGACCAGCTGGCGCACGGTCACCTTCTCCAGGCCGGGCAGCAGCTCCCCGGCCTCCGGCCACAATTCAAGGAGCCGGTCGTCATAGCGCAGCAGACGCTGATCGATCAGCTGGAAGATGAGGGCGTGAGTGAACAACTTGCTCACGGCGTCGATCGCGTAGGGGCCGTCAATGTCCAGCCCGCCCACCCCGATGGAGCGGCGCGGGCCGTCAGCCTCGGCCACCAGCAGCGCGGTGGGACCGTGCTTCCTGCCGGCTGCCGCCGCCAGTTTCTCCGCGAGCCTCTCCCATGCCGCCATGCCCCCCAGTCTAAGCGGTCTTTCGACTCCGGTTCCGCCGGTTGCGCACGGTGCGGAAGATGACCAGTCCGACCACGCCCGCGATCCACACCACCACGATGATCGGCAGGATGGGCCCCAGGAACTCGAGCAGGGCACGGCCGGCGATCGCGCCCCCGCCGACCCACAGCAGCGACCAGATGACGGCGCCGATCACACTCGCGGTGGCGAAACGGCGGTACGGCACCCGGGCCGCGCCACAGGCGGCAGCCACCAGCGTGCGGACGCCGGGAAGTTGGCGGGCCAGGACCAGCGGGAACAACCCCTGCCGGTCCACGGCGTTCATCGCCTTGTCCCAGTACCCGGTTCCCACGGACTTCACGACCTTGGAGTCACGCATCGGCGGTCCGGCCTTGCGGCCGATCCACCAACCGATGTGGTCCCCGGCGGAGGCGGCGACGGCCACGGCCAGACAGCCGGAGACCACCCACCAGTTGCTCGTGTTAGACAGGACGACGGCGCCCAGCACCACGATGGTCTCGCCCGGCACGATCGCCCCGAAGCCGAGCGCGGCCTCCGCCAGCGCCGCAGCGGCAATCAGGGCGATCACCAACCACGCGTGCTGGGACACCGCGTCCACGAGTCCGGGGATATCGATGTTCATGTCACCATATTCGCCGCTGTCTCGTTCCCAGACCAATCGGCGGGCCCCCTTCAGCCGAACTGCGGCAACACCTTTTCACCGAATTCCTCGATGAAGCGCTGCTGGCACCGCCCGACATGGTGCAGATGAATCTCTTCGAACCCCAGCTCAACGTACTCCTGCAACCAGGCCGCGTGCCGTCCCGGATCCGCTGAGATATTCACCGCCCCGCGCAACTGGCCGGGTGACACCGGCTCCCGCTCCGCCTTCCGGTCATAGTCCTCCGGCAACGCCATCCCGGCCATGGTCCGCGAACTGAACACATTGGTCCGCCACTGCTCATGGGCGATGGCGAGGGCTTCATCCTCAGTCTCCGCCCAGCTCAGGTGCACCTGCAGCGCCAGGCGCCCGGTGCCACCGCTAGCACGGTAGGAGTCGATCATCCGGCGGAGGTTCGCCAGCGGCTGGTTGACGGTGATCAGACCGTCCACCTGCGGAGCGAAGCGCTGCGCGGTCTCCGGTGTCAGGGCCGGCAGGAACATGGCGGGACGCTGCTCCGGTTGTTCCCACACCCGGGCCCGGTCCACGGTCACCGCGCCGTGATGGGTGACCCGCTCGCCCTCGTGCAGCCGGCGGAGCACGGTCAGGCACTCCCCGAGTCGCTGTTGGCGGTCCTCCTTCGTCGGCCAGTCCTCGCCGGTGACGTGTTCGTTGAGGTACTCCCCGCTGCCTGGGGCGAACCAGAACCTTCCCGGGAACATCTCCGCCAGGGTGGCCGCCGCCTGGGCGAGAACAGTGACGTTGTGGCGGTAGCCGGGCACGGTGACCACGCCGAACGGCAGCGTCGTGGTGGCCAACGCCGCACCCAACCAGGACCAGGCGTGCCCCGCGTGGCGCTGACGGTGCGACCATGGTTCCAGGTGATCCGAACACATTACCGCCGTGAATCCGGCGGTTTCGGCCTGCTGCACGTTGCGCAGCAGCTCCGCCGGGCCGATCTGCTCGTGCGAGGCGTGGAACCCGATTCTCGTCACGTCAGCACCTACCTCACCGGGACCCGTCAGCCGCGGGATTCCGCGTCGACCTCCTCGTCGAGTGCCACATCCTCGTCATCGTCGTCATCTTCGTCGAAGTCATCGTCGTCCTCATCGTCCTCGCCGAAGATGTCGTAGACCTCGGGCTGGTCGAATTCCTCGTCATCGAAGGGGACGAGCTGCTCCTCCCAGTCCTCCGCCTGGTCCGCGGCGAGCGAGAGGACGTCGAAGAGCCGGTCGAAGTCGGTGAAGGTGCCCAGATCCAGGATCTCGTCGGTGGCCAGCTCCGCGTCATTGGACAGCTCGGCGAACATCTGCTGCCGGTCCTCATCGTTGAGCATGGCCTCGCCGTCGGATTCCCACAGTTCGGAGATCGCCTGGTCCACCAGCTCCTCGAAGCTCTCGCCGATGGCCACGAAGGTGACTTCAGCGGTGGGGACGCCGTCGAGCACCTCGACGAGCACCTGCAGCTCGGAGTTGGACCCGACCTCCGCCCGCACCAGGTTGGCGTTGAGCGCGTCCTGGTAGAACTCCAGGTCCCCGATCCGTTCGTCAGTGCCTTCCAGCAGGTCGCGCAGGACGGTGATCACCTGGTCGGTGGCCACGTGGCGGGCCACCGTCGCCACGGCACCCTCCACGCTGAACACGACAGAGACCAGCACGGCCTCAAAATCCTCGTCATCCTCGTCCACGTCGGCAGCGGCGATGTAGACGTTGGCGGCCGGAAGCAGCGCATCGATCTCCACGAACTGGATCTCCAGGTCAGAGGTGATCGGAACAAACATGGTGTCGTCATTGACGCGGGACTCGATGCCATCGGCATCCAGGGCCGCCGCGATGTCCTCGAAAAAGCTCATGTCCGGCAAACCTTCCAACGAAGCGGTGATGAGTTGACCGTCGCGAGGGCCGCGACGGTCCGATCCAAGCCTAGTCGCCGTCACCGGGTTTTGTCGCCCTCCTGCGACGCGGTTCCCGCAGGCTAGTACCACCACGGGTCATCGTCGGCCAGTCCCAGCTCCGCGAGCAGTTCGGGCCGCCCGGTGCCCCACTCGAGCATGTCGTAGTCGTACCAGGCCCGGCGCTTCTCGCTCTTGGGGTCATATTCCACGGTGGTGTCCACGTCGAAGATCTTCGTGGCCCGGCGCGGCTCGTCCGGGGTGCCCGCCTGGTAGGCGGGCCACTGCCCGCCCGGGTTCCCGTGGTGGATGAAGTTGCTCCAGTGACTCTGCATCTGCTCGGTGATCTCGGGCAGTCCGTCGAGTCCGCCCCAGCGGGAGAGGTTGCGGGCCCGCGAGGCCTCCGGGGCGCCGAAGACCGCGGAGAGCTCCAGCGAGTGCATGGCCCCCAGTCCCAACCAGCGCAGGGCGGCGGGGGCGTAGTCGAAGCGGTACATCCAGGTCGGTGAGGTGGCCGCGTGCGCAGCCGCGGTCTGGACGGCGGGGGCCCAGAAGACGGCGTCGGCAAGCATCTCCGCGAAGTCCGCGCGGGACACCGCCCCGTCGTAGACGTCGAGCACGTCTGCGGCGTTGACGGGGTCGAAGGCGGAGAGCAGCCGGAGGGCCGCCCGGCTGCGGGCGGAGGCGCGCAGGTAGAAGAACTTGCTGAAGCTGGCCTCGTCCAGGTTGGTGCCGAGCAGCAGCGGCACCTGGGCCTGCTCGCCGTTGTGGAACATGGTCAGCGGATGGTCCGGCAGCACCGTCCCGTCCACGGTGGGTCCGTAGCAGGAGTTCAGGTAGATCAGTTCCCCGCTCCCCCACATCATGGACTGCCCGGCGCGCACCAGGTCCGCGGCGTTCTCACGGCGCAGCGCGTCCACGGTGGTCTGCCGGGGCAGGGCCATGCGGTAGACCAGTTCCCGGGCCCACAGGGTGGACTGGGCGGTGGAGTGGAGCAGGGAGATCGGCGGGGACTGGGCGATCGCCCGGTGGTAGAGACCGAAGGCGGAGGGCACGCACATCAGCGCGATCACCGAGGCGCCGCCGGCGGATTCGCCCATGATGGTCACGTTGTGCGGGTCACCGCCGAAACTGTCGATGTTGTCGTGCACCCAGTCAAGTGCGAGGAGTTGATCGAGCAGGGCCGGATTGGCCGCGCTCTCCCCGCCCAGACTCCGCAGGTCCAGGTAGCCCAGTGCACCCAGCCGGAAGTTCACCGAGACATAGACCACGTCCATGCTGGTGGCGAGATTGAAGCCGCGGAGCATCTCCTCGTGCGAGGCTCCCATGATGAACGATCCACCGTGGAAGTAGACCACCACGGGCAGTTCCTCCTCGGTGTCCGGACGGACCACGTCGAGGTGGAGGCAGTCCTCCGCGCCGATGATGCGGTCGGTCCAGGAGTAGGTGGGTTGCGGGGCGGGCGGGCCGTAGGTGGTGCACTCGCGCACGCCGTACCACCCGGGGGCGGGCTCGGGGGAACGGAATCGGGCTGGTCCGGCGGTGTCCGCGCCGAAGGGTACGCCTTTCCAGGTCCGTATCCCCAGCTCAGCATCGACAGACCCGCGCACGTATCCGGACGTCGTGGCGGCGACGGGACCCGCGGAAAACGAGCTGTCATTCATACCAACCACGGTAGTTGTGTTTAGGGTGTAAGTCATGGTCAACCAAGTCGATCGAGATACCGTGCTCTGCATCTCCCTGGCGGCACGCCCGGGCAACCACGGCGTACGCTTCCACAACTGGCTCTACGCCGAGTACGATCTCAACTTCCTGTACAAGGCGGTCGCGCCGCTGGACATCACCGCGGCGGTCGCCGGCATCCGGGGACTGGGCATCCGCGGCGCGGGAGTCTCCATGCCCTACAAGGAGGAGGTCATTCCGCTGCTGGATGCGCTGGACCCCTCCGCCGAACGGATCCGTTCGGTCAACACCATCGTCAACGACGCCGGCACGCTGACCGGCTACAACACCGATTATGTCGCCGTGCGCGAACTGCTCAGGCGGCATGACGTGGACCCTTCCCTGCCGGTGACCGTCCGCGGTTCGGGCGGGATGGCCAACGCGGTCGTCGCCGCGCTGACCGATCACGGCATGACCGGTACCGTGGTGGCCCGCAACCACGTCACCGGTGCCTCCCTGGCGCAGCGGCTGGGCTGGGAGTTCTCCACCGAGGTTCCGGAGGAGTCCGAGCTGCTGGTCAATGTCACCCCGATCGGAATGGAGGGCGAGGAAGATGCGTTGGCATTCACGGAAGAAGAGATCTCCCGCGCCAAACTCGTCTTCGATGTCGTCGCGATCCCGGTGCGCACCCCGCTGATCCAGCTCGCGACCCAGCTGGGTGTCCCCACCATCCACGGCGGTGAGGTGCTCGCCCTCCAGGCCGCGGAACAGTTCGAGCTCTACACGGGCATCCGTCCCACCGATGAGCAGGTAGGTGCCGCGGAGGCCTACGCCACCAGTGAACAGAGGTAGTCATGCCCCATAACCCAGACGGGATCATCACCGACGGGATCGGTTCGGATCCGGCCGCGCTGAAGCGCAACGCCGGGCCGACCGGCCGGGCCCTCATCAAGGCCCTGGACCGCGCTGTCGGGGTCCAGGCCGGCACCATCGAGCGCTACGTGTCCTTCCTACGCTCCCGCAGCCCGGAGGCCGGCCCCGCGGAGATCCAGCGGCAGCTGGACAAGCACTTTCTGCGGCTGGCCACCGGCACCGGCGCGGGCGTGGGTGCCGCGGCGGCGGTCCCGGGCATCGGTTTCATCACCGGGGCGGCGGCCGTCGGGGCGGAGTCCCTGGTCTTTCTCGACGCCGCGGCCATTTACACCGTGGCCTCGGCCCACGTGCGCGGGGTGGATATCCAGGACCCCGAGCGCCGGCGTGCCCTGATCCTCATCGTCCTGCTGGGTTCCAAGGGGTCGGCGGTCAGTGACGTGCTGGTGGGAGACCTGGGTTCGGAGCAGAGCGGTAACCTGCCCTCGATCACCGCGGTCTCCCGTTTCTCCGCCTCCCGGCTGACCGAGGTCAACAGCCGCCTGCTGCGCATCGCGCTGAAGCGGGTGGGCAAGAAGCTCGGCGCCAGCTGGTTCGGCAAGATCCTGCCCTTCGGGGTCGGTGCGGTGCTGGGCACCATCGCCAACCGGAAGCTGGCCAACCGGCTGATCCGCAACGCGGGTGAGTCGCTGGGCACCCCGCCGGCCGCCTTCGACACCCCCGCCCCCGCCAAGGGCTCGATCAAGGAGCCGAAGAACCCCTTCCGCCGGAAGCGCAAGTGACCCACCTGCTCCGGGCGCTGCGGCACAAGCGCCTCATCACCCTCGCCGCGTTGCTGACCACCCTGGCGGTGGTCGCGTTCGAGGTCGTCATTCCGTTGCTGACCCGGGACGCCGTGGACGTGGCCGTGGGCACCTCGGATGGCGGGGTCGCCGCCGACCTGCTGTCCGGCGTCTCGCCGCTGACCGCGATCATCGTCGTGCTGGTGGCCGTCGCCCTGCTGCGCTACGGCTTCCAGTTCGGCCGGCGGTTCACCGCCGGCAAGCTGTCGATCGACGTCCAGCATCTGCTGCGCGTGCAGGTCCTGGACCGGCTGCAGCACCTGGACGGCCCGGGCCAGGACCGCATCAGCATCGGGCAGGTGGTCTCCCGCTCCATCAGTGACCTGGGGGCCGTGCAGCGGCTGCTCGCCCAGCTGCCGCTGGCGGTGGGCAGCGTGGCCAAGCTGGTCCTGATCATCGGCGTGATGCTCACCATCTCCCCGCTGCTGACGGTCATCGCCGTCGCCTTTTTGCCGGGCATCGCCTACCTCGCGGCCCGCTCCCGCGGTCGGCTCTACGCCTCCACCTGGGCCGCCCAGCAGTCCGCGGCGAACCTGGCGGAACACGTGGAGCAGAACGTCTCCGGGGTGCGGGTGGTCAAGGCCTTCGCGCAGGAGGAGCGCGAGATCGACCGGCTCGAGGAGCTCGGCCGCGACCTCTACGCCGAGCGCATGCGGGCGGCCCGGATCAACGCCCGCTTCCAGCCGCTGCTGGAGCAGGTGCCGCAGATCGCGCTGGTGGTCAACATCATCCTCGGCGGCTGGCTGGCCATGTCCGACCAGATCACGGTGGGCACCTTCTTCGCGTTCTCGGTCTACCTGACCCAGCTCACGGCGATCACCCGCATGCTCTCGTCGATGATCGTCCGCTTCCAGATCGGGATGGCCTCCGCCGACCGCATCGGCGAGCTGCTCGACCAGCGCCCCACCCACCCGGATCCGGTCGATCCGGAACCCGTTCCCGACGGCCCGCTCGGCCTGCGGGTGAGCGGCGTCGAGTTCGCCACCGCGGAACGGCAGGTGCTGGACGGACTGGATCTCACCGTCGCCCGCGGCGAGACCCTGGCCCTGGTCGGTCCGACCGGCGCGGGTAAGTCCATGCTGGTGCAGTTGCTCGGCGGTTTCTACCGGCCGGACGCCGGCCAGCTCGAGCTGACCTCCCCGCACGGCGACGTCGCCTATGCGGACCTGGCCGCCGGGGATCTGCGCCGGGCGGTGGTCTGCGTGTTCGACGAGGCCTTCCTGTACTCCTCCAGCATCCGCGAGAACATCGCGATGGGCAGCGCGGCCAGCGACGCCGAGGTGGCTGAGGCCGCCCGGCTGGCGTGCGCGGACGGCTTCATCACCGAGCTCGAGGACGGCTACGACACCGTCGTCGGGGAACGCGGCCTGACCCTGTCGGGCGGACAGCGCCAGCGCATCGCCCTCGCCCGGGCCCTGCTCGCCCGGCCCCGCGTCCTGGTCCTGGATGACGCCACCTCCGCCATCGACGCCCGCACCGAGGCCGAGATCATCGCCAACCTGAAGGCCGCCACCGCGGACGTCACTGTGCTGACGATCGCCCACCGGCGGTCCACGCTGCGCCTGGCGGACCGCGTCGCCGTCCTCGAGGACGGTCGGCTGACCGTCACCGGCACCCTGGCGGAACTGGCGGACCACCCCCGCTTCACGCGGCTCTTCGACGCCGGGCACGCCGTCACGGACACCAGTGACCGGGACCTCTTCCCCGAGACCGCGTGGGAGGACCCCAATCAGCCGAGCCCGGTCGTCGCCCACCAGCTGGCCGCCCTGCCGCCGGCCACGGAGCAGCCGAAGATCGATACCGCGCCCCTGCGTTCCACCACCTCCACCTTCCGGCTGGGCACCCTGTTCCACCGCGTGCGGTGGCTGCTGGTGGCCGTGGTGGCCCTGCTCATCGTCGGGGTGCTGGCGGACCTGGCCTTCCCCACCCTGATGCGCCTGGCCGTCGACCACGGCGTCGGTGACGGTGACACCGCCGCGCTGTGGTGGGTGGCGGCGATCGGACTGGGCGTGGTCGCCGTCGCCTGGGTGGCGGCGTGGCTGCGCACTATCCTCACGGCACGCACCGGCGAACGGCTGCTCTTCGGGCTGCGGCTGCGCAGCTTCACCCATCTGCAGCGGCTGTCCATGAACTATTATGAATCCACCATGTCCGGGCGCATCCTGACGCGGATGACCACGGACATCGACAACCTGAGCGCCTTCCTGCAGACCGGGCTGGCGCAGGCGGTGGTCGCCCTGGGCACCCTGGTGGGCATCATCGGCATGCTGCTCTACACCGACGCCTCCCTGGCCCTGGTGGCCTTCGCCGCCATCCCGGTGATCGTCGTGGCCACCCTGATCTTCCGGCGGATCTCCGTCCGGCTCTACACCGTGGCGCGCGAACAGGTCAGCACGGTCAACGCCACCTTCGCCGAGGCCATCGGCGGCCTGCGCACCGCCCAGATGCACACCATGACCGGCACCACGCTGGACCGGCTCACCGAGGAGTCCGACCGCTACCGGCGCCTGCGCATCCGCTCGCACACCGCGGTGTCGATCTACTTCCCCGGCATCCAGGCGGTCTCCGAGCTCGCCCAGGCGGCCGTCCTCGGCGTCGGCGCCGCCCACGTGGCCGGCGGGCAGATCAGCGCCGGGGTACTGATCGCCTTCGTGATGTACCTGAGCCAGCTCTTCGGCCCGATCCAGCAGCTCGGGCAGATCTTCGACACCTACCAGCAGGCGGCCGTCGGCCTGCGCCGCATCCGGGACCTCCTGGCCGAGCGCCCCGCCGTCCCCGACACCGGCACCACCCGTGGTGCCCGGGAGGCCGCGGGCGGCCGGATCGCGCTGGACGACGTCTCCTTCGCCTACGCCCCCGGCTCCCCGACCGTCACCCACGACATGTCCGTGGCCCTGGAACCGGGCACCACCGTCGCGCTGGTCGGCCCGACCGGGGCGGGAAAGTCGACGATCGTGAAGCTGCTCAGCCGCTTCTACGACCCGGTCGCGGGAGCCGTCACCGCCGCCGGCACGGATCTGCGCGAGTTCCCGGTCACCGAGTGGCGCCGGGCGACCGGCAGCGTGCCGCAGGAGACCCACCTGTTCCCCGGCACCGTCGCGCAGAACATCGCGTACGGGAGACCCGCCGCCACCGAGGCTGAGATCCTGGCCGCGGTCAACCGCGTGGGGGCGCTGCCCGCCCTCTCCCTGCTGGCCGACGGTCTGCACCACCGCGTGGGCGAGCAGGGCCGCGGCCTGTCCTCCGGCCAGCGCCAACTGATCGCCCTGGCGCGGGCGGAACTGGTCGAGCCGCGGCTACTGCTCCTCGACGAAGCCACCGCCACCCTGGATCCGGCGACGGAGGCGACCGTCCTGGACGCCTCCGCCGCCGTCACCCGGGGACGCACCGCGGTGATCGTCGCCCACCGGCTGGCCACCGCCGCCCGAGCCGATCGCATTCTGGTGATCGACGAGGGGCGTATCATCGAGGACGGATCTCATCTGACGTTGCTCAACCGGGCTGGAGCGTATTCCAGGATGTGGCACTCCCAGTAGGTAGCATTGGCTACAGTCGGGGGTGAGATTCCCACCCGGGTTGTGTTAGTGGTTGGGTGCAGACGGGCTACCCTGTTAAGGGAACACGACAACAAATGGACTTTATGATGAACCATCAAGGAAATGAGGCGAGATCCTGCCGTGAGCAGCGCTAGTACTTTCGGCCAGAACCAATGGCTGGTAGACGAGATGTTCCAGCAGTTCCAGAAGGACCCCCAGTCCGTGGACAAGGAGTGGCGCGAGCTCTTCGAGACCAAGGGAGCTCCGCAGTCTGCCCAGCAGGGAAAGGCTGCGAGCACGTCGACGTCGGGTCGACCGACCGCCGCTGCTGACGAGGGTCTTGGAGTGCAGGCCGAGAAGCCGGAGCCGACGAAGGTGGCCACCAAGGCCCGCCAGGCCGGCGACACCGTGAAGAAGGCGGTGGAGGAAAACCGCGCAAAGGCCGAGAAGAAGGTCGCGCAGTCACCACTGGCCAACGTCAAGGAGGCCCCCGAGGCCGGCACCTCCCAGCTCAAGGGAGCGTTCCGGGCCATCGCCAAGAATATGGAGGCCTCGCTGGAGGTTCCCACCGCCACCTCGGTGCGGGACATGCCGGCCCGCCTGATGTTCGAGAACCGCTCCATGGTCAACGACCAGCTGAAGCGGACCCGTGGCGGCAAGATCTCCTTTACCCACATCATCGGCTACGCCCTGGTCAAGGCCACGATGATCCATCCGGCCATGAACGTGGCCTACGAGGAGCAGAACGGCAAGCCGGCGGTGACCCAGCCGGAGCACATCAACGTCGGTCTGGCCATCGACCTGCCCCAGAAGGACGGCTCCCGTTCGCTGGTTTCCGCGGCCATCAAGGAAACCGAGAAGATGGGCTTCGCCGAGTTCGTCGAGGCCTACGAGGACATCGTCAACCGGGCCCGGGTCAACAAGCTCAAGATGGATGACTTCCAGGGCGTGACCATCTCCCTGACCAACCCCGGCGGCATCGGCACCCGCCACTCCATCGCCCGCCTGACCAAGGGGCAGGGCGCGATCATCGCCGTCGGCTCCATGGACTACCCGGCCGAATTCCAGGGCGCCTCCGCCGACCGCCTGGCCGAGCTGGGTGTGGGCAAGCTGGTCACCATGACCGCCACCTACGATCACCGCGTGATCCAGGGCGCCGAGTCCGGTGAGTTCCTGCGCACCATCAGCCGCCTGCTGGTCGACGACGCCTTCTGGGACCACATCTTCGCGGAGATGCACGTCCCCTACACCCCGATCCGATGGGCACAGGACCTGCCCAACGCCGGCGTGGACAAGAACACCCGCGTCATGCAGCTGATCGAGGCCTACCGCTCCCGCGGCCACCTCATCGCCGACACCAACCCGCTCCTGTGGGACCAGCCGGGCATGCCGGTGCCGGACCACCGCGACCTGGACATCGAGACCCACGGCCTGACGCTCTGGGACCTCGACCGCACCTTCCACGTCGGCGGCTTCGGCGGCAAGGAAACCATGACACTGCGCGAGGTGCTCTCCCGCCTGCGCGCCGCCTACACCCTGAAGGTCGGCTCCGAGTACACCCACATCCTGGACCGCGATGAGCGGCTCTGGCTGCAGGACCGCATCGAGGCCGGCATCCCGAAGCCGACCAACGCCGAACAGAAGTACGTCCTGCAGAAGCTCAACGCCGCCGAGGCCTTCGAGAACTTCCTGCAGACCAAGTACGTGGGCCAGAAGCGCTTCTCCCTGGAGGGCGCGGAGTCCCTGATCCCGCTGATGGACTCGGTGATCGACACCGCCGCCGGCCAGGGTCTGGACGAGGTCGTCATCGGCATGCCGCACCGCGGTCGCCTGAACGTCCTGTTCAACATCGTCGGCAAGCCGCTCGCGAACATCTTCAACGAGTTCGAGGGCAACATGGAGCAGGGCCAGGTCGGCGGCTCCGGTGACGTGAAGTACCACCTCGGCTCCGAGGGCACCCACCTGCAGATGTTCGGTGACGGCGAGATCAAGGTCTCCCTGACCGCCAACCCCTCGCACCTGGAGGCCGTCAACCCGGTCCAGATCGGCATCGCCCGCGCCAAGCAGGACATCCTGGACAAGGGTGACCACGGCTTCACCGTCGTGCCCCTGCAGATCCACGGCGACGCCTCCTTCACCGGCCTGGGAGTGGTCCAGGAGACCATCAACCTGGCCCAGCTGCGCGGCTACACCGTCGGCGGCACGATCCACGTGGTGGTCAACAACCAGATCGGCTTCACCACCACCCCGGACTCGGGCCGTTCCTCCCACTACTCCACCGACATCGCCAAGGGCTACGGCTGCCCCGTCTTCCACGTCAACGGCGATGACCCGGAGGCCGTGGTCTGGGTGGCCCAGCTGGCCACGGACTACCGCCGCCGCTTCGGCAAGGACGTCTTCATCGACCTCATCTGCTACCGCCGCCGCGGTCACAACGAGTCCGATGACCCGTCGATGACCCAGCCGAAGATGTACGACATCATCAACAACAAGGAGACGGTGCGCGCGCACTACACCGAGGACCTCATCGGCCGCGGCGACCTGTCCCAGGAAGACGCGGAGAAGGTCGCGCAGGACTTCCACGACCAGATGGAGTCCGTCTTCAACGAGGTCAAGGAGGCCGAGAAGAAGGGCGTCCAGGAGCAGACCGGCATCACCGGTTCCCAGGAGCTGCCGCACGGCCTCAAGACCAACATCACCCGCGAGGAACTGGTGGAGATCGCCCAGGCGTACTCCACGCCGCCGGAGGGCTTCGAGTTCCATTCCCGCGTCGCACCGGTGGCCAAGAAGCGCGCCGAGTCCGCCAAGGAAGGCGGCATCGACTGGGGCTGGGGCGAGCTCATCGCCTTCTCCTCCGTGGCCAACTCCGGCCAGCTGGTCCGTCTCGCCGGCGAGGACACCCGCCGCGGCACCTTCACCCAGCGGCACGCCGTGGTCTATGACCCGAACACCGGCGAAGAGTTCAACGCCCTGAACAACCTCGCCCACGACAAGGGCAACGGCGGTAAGTTCCTGGTGTACAACTCCGCGCTGACCGAATTCGCCGGCATCGGCTTCGAGTACGGCTACTCCGTGGGCAACCAGGAAGCCCTGGTCGCCTGGGAGGCACAGTTCGGTGACTTCGCCAACGGTGGCCAGACCATCATCGACGAATACATCTCCTCCGGTGAGGCCAAGTGGGGCCAGACCTCCAAGCTGGTCATGCTGCTGCCGCACGGCTACGAGGGCCAGGGTCCGGACCACTCCTCCGCCCGCATCGAGCGCTTCCTGCAGCTGTGCGCCGAGGGTTCCATGACCGTGGCCCAGCCGTCCACCCCGGCCAACCACTTCCACCTCCTGCGCCGCCACGCCCTGTCGGACCTGAAGCGCCCGCTGATCGTCTTCACCCCGAAGTCGATGCTGCGCATGAAGGCCGCCTCCTCTGCCGTGGAGGACTTCACCGAGGTGGAGAAGTTCCAGTCCGTGATCAACGACCCGAACCAGTTCGACCGCAACGGCAAGGCCGTCGGTGACGCTGACAAGGTCAAGACCATCATGCTGGTCTCCGGCAAGCTCTACTACGAGCTGGAGAAGAAGCGCGAGAAGGACGGCCGTGAGGATGTCGCCATCGTGCGTATCGAGATGCTGCACCCGATCCCGTTCAACCGGCTGCGTGAGGCCTTCGAGTCCTACCCGAACGCCACCCAGATCCGTTTCGTCCAGGATGAGCCGGCCAACCAGGGGCCGTGGCCGTTCTACAACGAGCACCTGCGCACCCTGATCCCGGAGATGCCGGAGATGATCCGCGTGTCCCGCCGCTCCCAGTCCTCCACCGCCACCGGTGTGGCCAAGGTGCACAAGGCCGAGCAGGCGAAGCTGCTCGACGAGGCCTTCGACATCTAGCCCGACCGTGTGGTGCCGGGGACTCCCGGCGCCCGAATACCAGTGGCCCCGATCCTCTTCAGGATCGGGGCCACTGGCGTGTGGTTGAGGTGTCTACCGGCTACGCCGGTCCTGCACCGGAATCGACCTGGACGTCTCCCCCGGGGTAGGAGCCGGCCCCCTCGAAGTAGTTCCCCGCGGCCTCCTGGACGGAGCCGGTCTCCCGGGCGTCCGCCACAACATCCTCGATGTCTTCGGTGGTCAGGGCCCGCCCCAGCTTGTTCATCGCCTGCAGCTCAGTGCGGCCCACCGAGGTCTTGAGGAAGACCGGGACGATGTTCTGTGGCAGCCCGGTGGCCTCTCCGCCGCAGGCCTCCGCCGGGGAGGGGTCCGGGGCGTCGTACTGCGAGGGCAGGACGCTGACCAGCTCATCGTAGACCTGCTGTCGGACGTCCTTCCGGGCGGCCGCCGGGTCCTCCGCGGCGGCGATCTCCGCCTTCAGTTCCTCGGCGCGTACCGGATCAAATGCCCCCAGCAGGTCACCGGTGCAGCCGATCATCATGTCCGCCCGGCTGGACGACAGGAGGGAGACCCCGTGCTCATCGGTGGTGGTCGACGGCACGATGTCCGTCACCGCCTCCCGGTCATTGGCCAGCATCGTGTGCTCATAGAGTTCCCCGAGCACCAGCTGTTCCGTGGAGTCCTCCGGGTCCGGTACCGCGATGATCACCAGCGGCCGGTTGGTTCCACTGTCCTGGTTCGACATCGGTTCCGCGTCGGAGCAGGCACTCAACGTCAGGGCCAGGCCACCGGCCAATACGGCGGCCGGTCGAAACTTCGGCATCTGTCTCCTCTTTCAGGCTGCAGTTCTGACCCTGTCAGATTACTCGCTTCCCTGTCGGGGCTGCGGACCCGGGTTCGGGGTGGCCGGACCCGCCAGACCCGAGCGGGCGATCGCGTCCCGAGCCTGCCGCGCGAGCTCGGGAACACAGAGGATGTCATAGCGGCCCGCCACGATCTGGGTCTGCGAGGTGAAGTCCCGGCGGCCGCCGCTCATGGCATAGGGCACGACGGCCAGAATGATACCGAAGACCGCGCCCATGACGACACCGGTGAGCAGCGGCGTGAGGAACGTGCCGCCGAAGATCCCGATCAGCAGGCCGAAGAACAGACCGAGCCAGGCGCCGGAGGCCGCTCCCCCGAGGATCACGCGGCCCCACGTCAGTCGGCCGGTGACCCGTTCAACCTCCATCAGGTCCACTCCCACGATGGTGATGCCGTCGACCGAGAAATTCTGGTCGCTGAGCATGTCCACCGCCTGCTGGGCCTGTTCGTAGGTGTCGAAGCTGCCGACGGGCCACCCTTCGGGGCGGCGACGCTTGGCCACGGCATCCTTTGCACTGTCCCGCTGTTGAGCCATTGTGTGTTGCTCCACCTTTCTCGATATTGCCCTGGGATTCACAGGTTAGCTGTCTCCCGGACAACGTCCCAGGTAGAACAATAGTTCCACGCACCAGCTAAAATCAGGATCCATGAGTACAGTCACCCGTGTCTACGCCGGTCGCCTCCGCGGCATGCAGGTCCGCGGGCCCGATACCGACGTGATCGGCCGGGTCCGTGACGTGGTGGTCAACATCCGGCCCCACGGACAACCCTCCCGGGCCCTCGGCCTGGTGGTCGAGCTGGCGAACAACCGGCGCATCTTTCTGCCGATGCTGCGGATCGCCGCGATCGAACCGGGCGACATCACCCTGGTGTCAGGCTCGGTCTCCCTGCGCGCCTTCCAGTCCCGGGCCGGCGAGCTGACCGTCCTGGGCGATGTGATCGGCTCCAAGGTGCACACCGACGACCCGGAGCTGGGACAGCTGCACGACCGGCCCGTGGAGATCGCGGACGTGGAACTGGAGCGCACCCGCACCCGGGACTGGGTAATCTCCCGCGTCGCGGTCTTCGGGCAACGGCCCAAGTTCGGCCGCAGCCCGCAGCTGTTCCCCGTCCCCTGGAACCACATCCACGGCGTCACGGCCGGCGGCGTCGGTGTCACGGACACCACCGCGGAGATCATCGCCGAGTTCCAGGACATGCGTCCGGCAGACGTGGCCAAGGCCCTGAATGACCTCCCGCGCTTCCAGCGCGAGCAGGTCGCCGCCGAGCTCAACGACGATCGGCTGGCCGATATCCTCCAGGAGCTGCCGGATGACGATCAGGCGGAGCTGATCGAGGCCCTGGACATCGAGCGCGCCGCGGACGTGCTGGAGGAGATGGACCCCGATGACGCCGCCGATCTGCTCGGGGAGCTGCCGGGCACCAAGGCCGAGGTGCTGCTGGAGCTGATGGATCCGGAGGACTCCGCCCCGGTGCGCCGGCTGATGGGTTTCTCCCCGGACACGGTGGGCGCGCTCATGACCCCGGAACCGCTGGTGCTCAGCCCGCAGACCACCGTCGCCGAGGCGCTGGCCCACGCCCGCAACCCGGATCTACCGACCTCCCTGGCGTCCCTGGTGTTTGTGGTCCGGCCGCCCACCGCCACCCCCACCGGCACGTATCTGGGGTGTGTGCATCTGCAAAAACTGCTGCGGGAGCCGCCCTCCACGCTGATCTCGGGGATCCTGGACCCGGATCTGCCGCCGTTGTACGCCGATGACGACCAGGAAACCGCGGCCCGCTACTTCGCCACCTACAACCTCGTCTGCGGACCGGTGCTCGACGAGGACAACCATCTGATCGGCGCGGTGGCCGTCGATGACCTGCTGGACCACATGCTGCCGGAGGACTGGCGCGAAACCGGCTTCCGAGAGGTGACTGATGCCTGAGTACAACCGCCACCAACTGGACACCCCGATCGCGGCGAAACGGCGGCGGCTGGTCAGCTTCGACGACGACGCCGTGGGCGCCGCAGCGGAGAAGGTCGCCCGCTTCTTCGGCACCGGCCAGTACCTGATGTGGCAGACGCTGATCGTGATCGTCTGGATCGCCCTGAACATCGGCGGCTTCTGGTGGAGCTGGGACCCCTACCCGTTCATCCTGCTCAACCTGGCGTTCTCCACCCAGGCCGCTTATGCCGCCCCGCTGATCCTGCTGGCCCAGAACCGCCAGGAGGACCGGGACAAGGTGACCATCCAGCAGGACCGGCGCCGCTCCGAGCAGACCAAGGCGGACACCGAGTTCCTGGCCCGGGAACTGGCCGGGGCGCGGCTGGCGATCGGCGACATGGTCTCCCGGGACTACCTCCGTCGCGAGCTCGATGACCTGCGTGGACTGATGGAGCGAATCGAGGCGAAACTCGATGACGAGTCCGCCGACCGCCTGGATTCCCATGCGGAACTGCGGGAGCCCACCCAGGGTGACATATCTGACGATGACTCCCGAAACAGAGGGACTAGGATGGATGGGTGATGTCTCAAGTAACTGAATCCGCTGTCCGCAGCGCGCTGTCCCGCGTAGAGGATCCGGAGATCGGCAAGCCGATCACCGAGCTCGGCATGGTCAAGTCGGTCGACATCGACGGCGATGATGTCGCGGTCGAGATCTACCTGACCATCGCCGCCTGCCCCATGAAGTCCACCCTCCAGAACAACACCCGGGCCGCCGTGGCGGACCTCGAGGGCGTCGGCGAGGTCACGGTGACCACCGACGTGATGAGTGATGAGCAGCGCCGGGAGCTGCGCACCCAGCTGCGCGGCAACTCGGCCGAACCGGTCATCCCGTTCGCCCAGCCCGGTTCCACCACACGCGTCTACGCCGTGGCCTCCGGCAAGGGCGGCGTGGGCAAGTCCTCCATGACCGTCAACCTGGCCACCTCCCTCGCCGCCCGTGGCTTCCGCGTCGGCATCCTGGACGCCGACATCTACGGCCACAGCGTGCCGGGCATGCTCGGCAACACCTCCGCCCCCACCCAGGTCGACGACATGATCATGCCGCCGATCTCCCACGGCGTGAAGGTCATCTCCATCGCCCACTTCGTCGAGGGCAACGCACCGGTGGTGTGGCGTGGCCCGATGCTGCACCGTGCCATCCAGCAGTTCCTCGCCGACGTGTTCTGGGGGGACCTGGACTTCCTCTTCCTGGATCTGCCGCCCGGCACCGGCGACGTCGCCATCTCGGTGGCGCAGCTGGTGCCCAACGCCGAGCTGCTGATCGTGACCACCCCGCAGTCCGCGGCCGCGCAGGTCGCCGAGCGGGCTGGTTCGATCAGCCAGCAGACCCGGCAGAAGGTCGCCGGGGTCATCGAGAACATGGGGGCCATGGTCCTGCCGGACGGTTCCACCATGGACGTGTTCGGCTCCGGCGGCGGTGACATCGTCGCCGAGCGCCTGAGCACCCTGACCGGCGATGAGGTGCCGCTGCTGGGTCAGGTGCCCCTGGACCCGAAGCTGCGCGAGCACGGGGACGACGGCGCGCCGATCGCCGTCTCCGAGCCGGCTTCCCCGACCGCGCAGGCGGTCAACGCCATCGCCGACAAGCTGCAGGTGCGCAAGACCTCCATGGTGGGCAAGCCCCTGGGACTGGGCGTGACCAACAACTAACGGAAAAATCCCCGGTTCACGGTGAACCGGGGATTCTTCTTGTCCTCTGTCAGGTGATGTCCGCCCACGAGAAGCCGCCGCCGCTGTTGTCCCGGCCGTCGGTCTGCTCCGCGATGGTGCGTGCGGTGCTGTCCTGGCTCGGCGGACGCGGGGCACGGTGGGTCTCCGAGACCTCGGGCAGACCGTCGCCCAGGGTCTCCGGGTTGCGCGGCACGCGCTCCGTCTCCGGTGGCGGCCCGCTGCGGGCCCGGTGTGCAGCCCCCGCGGTGTCCCCGGACATGATCTTCTTCGGGTCGAAGTCATTGAGGTAGTCATCGTCGCCATCGAAGAGCGCCTGGGTCAGCGCCCGTCGCGGGCCCATGCGCTGCCATTGCGCGACCTTGTTGATGGGTTCCCGGAACTCATCGAACTCTTCCCCGAACTGTCCGTCCAGCTCGGCCCGGGCGTTCGAGATGGCCCGCCGGGCCGCGAAGATAGCGGCGCGGACGTCCTTGATCACACCCGGCAGCTTCTCTGGGCCGATGATGATGAGGCCGACGACGACGATCGTGAAGATCTCGGCCCAACCGATATTGTCAAACACACATCCACCTTAGCCCGGCCCCCACAGTTTCGCGCTGCCGGGCGAACTGATTGTGACCGACGTCAGTTCTGCCCACGTCTGACGACCCGGAGCATGATGTCGAGCTTGTCCAGCAGGGACTCCGGCTGCGGCCCAGCGGAATCCTCCACGCCGGGGCCGGAGGGACAGCTGTTTTCGATGCCGGCGAGCTTCGCCAGCAGAGATTTCGGCGCCCGCAGCTCCTGTACCCGGTTGCCCTCCCGGAGCACCTCGGCGGCCCGGTGCTGCCGCCGCACCTCACTGCGGCATTCCTGGCAGTGCACGAGGTGCACCCGGGCCCGGTGAGTGGCCCGCTCCGTCAGTTCCTGGTCCACGTAGGCGGCCACTGCTTCCGGACCCAGATGCTCCACCGAGGCAAAAGACCGCACCCTCGGCCGGGTGCGCGGTTTCGGCTCCAACATGTTTTCGCGCCGACCTCCTTCCCATAACTCACCGCAAGACTACGCCGCTTTCACTCAACGGGTCGGTAGGAGCAGCTGAACCTCCTCATTCGTCTCCGCGGCGGCTTCCAGGCTGGCGCGTAGCTGACTCCGGCCGCGGTGGATGCGGGAGCGGACGGTGCCCATCTTCACACCGAGGGTGTCGGCGATCTCGTCGTAGCTCATGCCCACCACGTCACAGAGCACCACGGCAACCCGGAATTCCGGGCTGAGGCGGTCCAGGGCGGACTGCACCTCCGGATCGAGGTTCGAGATATTGAAGGCCTGCTCCGGACTCATGTCGGTGCCGGGCACCCGCTCGTAGTCCTCCGGCAGCGCCTCCATGCGGATCTTCTGGCGGTGCCGGACCATGTCCAGGAAGAGGTTGGTGGTGATGCGGTGCAGCCAACCCTCGAACGTGCCGGCCCGATAGCTTTTCAGGGAGCGGAACACACGCATGAAGGTCTCCTGGGTGAGGTCTTCAGCGTCATGCTGGTTGCCCGCGAGTCGGAAGGCCAAGCGGAACACACTGTCCGCGTGCTCCTCGACCAGTTCCGCCCACGTGGGCATCTCACCTTGGCCGGCGTCGAAAGCTGCAGTGCCACCCAGCGGTTCCTCACCGTCCCCGGGACGGACGGCGGGAGGCTGGGAATCTGCGTTTCGGGCCTTTTTCTTCATATCCTCAATTGTGACAGGTGACGCTGGATATCACCATACTTTGTTCTGAAAGTTCGCTGTGAGACTGTCACACCAGCAACTCCAGAAACAACTGGCGGGTATTGTGCCGCAGCCTCGGTTTTCCCACGTAGAGTAGATAATCGTGACTGACACGGCTTATGACGCACTTAACACCTACATCGAATCGACGACGCCAGCCGACGAGGTGGTGGCCGCCGCGCGCCGCGATGCCGGGGAGTTCGGGTTGACCGTCCCGGACGAAGTGACCGGCCAGCTGCTGACCACCCTCGCGGGAGCCACATCCACCGGCAGCTCCACCGGTGTCATCGCGGTGACGCCGGCGGTCAGTGTCGTCGGCCTGTATCTGCTGCGCGGCCTCCCCACCTCCGCCAGCCTGACCGCCATCGATCCGGAGGTGGAGCACCAGCGGCAGGCGAAGATCAGCTTCCGCGAGGCCGGCTACCCCGCCTCGCGGGTGCGCTTCCTGCCCTCGCGCCCGCTCGACGTCATGGGACGGCTGGCGGACAACTCCTACCAGCTGGTCTACGGCGAGGTGTCCCCGCTGGACCTGACGGCCTTCGTGCAGACGGCCTGGCCGCTGCTGGTCCCCGGCGGCGTCCTGGTGCTCCCCGACGTCCTGCTGGACGGCACGCTCGCCGACGAGTCCCGCAGGGACCGCCAGACGGTGGCCGCCCGTGATGCCCAGGACTTCATCACCACGCTGGATGACGCCCTGGTCACCCGGCTGCCGCTCGGCGCCGGGCTGATGCTGGTCACCCGGAAGGCCTGACCGGCCCCGGCTACTCCCCCACGACCTCGTTCTTGGCCACCACGACCACCCCGCCGGCACTGATCGTGAACCGAGCCTCATCCCGGGTGCGGTCCACCCCGATGATCTCGCCCTCCTTGACCACCACGTTCTTGTCCAGGATCGCGTGCCGGACCACCGCCCCCTTGCCGATGCGCACCCCTGGGAGCAGCACCGCGCCCTCCACGGTGGCGCCCTCCTCGATGTAGACGTTGGCGGAGAGCACCGAGTTGCGCACGGTGCCGCCGGAGATGATCGAACCGGCCGAGACCATCGAGGACTGCGCGATACCGCCCTGCACGAACTTGGCCGGCGGCAGATTGTTCAGGTCGGTCGAGTGGATCGGCCAGTCGCCGTTGTAGAGGTTGAAGATCGGGTGCACGCTGATGAGGTCCATGTGGGCCTCATAGTAGGAGTCGATCGTGCCGACGTCGCGCCAGTAGCCGCGGTCCCGCTCGGTCTCGCCCGGCACCGAGTTGCCGGAGAAGTCGTAGACGTGGGCGTCCCCCCGCTCCACGAAATACGGGATGATGTCCCCGCCCATGTCGTGGGCGGAATCCGGGTTGTCCTCGTCCGCCTTGAGTGCCTCGATCAGGGCGTCGGTGGTGAAGATGTAGTTGCCCATGGAGGCGAACGTGGCGTCCGGGTCATCGGGGGTGCCGGGCGGATCCGCCGGCTTCTCCAGGAACTCCGTGATCGTGCCGTCCTCCTCGGACTGGATGCAGCCGAAGGCGGTGGCCTCCCGGCGCGGCACCCGGATGCCCGCCACCGTGGCGGATTTGCCGGAGGCGACGTGATCGTCGAGCATCTGGCCCGGGTCCATCCGGTAGACGTGGTCGGCGCCGAAGACGATGACGTACTCCGGCTTCTCGTCATAGATCAGGTTCAGCGACTGCAGCAAGGCGTCGGCCGAGCCCATGTACCACCGCTTGCCCAACCGTTGCTGTGCGGGCACCGAGGCGATGTACTGGCTGGTCGGCCCGAACAGCTGCCAGGACTGCGAGATATGACGGTCCAGCGAGTGGGACTTGTACTGGGTCAGCACCGCGATCTTGAGGAAACCGGCGTTAGCTAGGTTCGACAGGACGAAGTCGATCAATCGGTAGGCGCCGCCGAAGGGCACTGCGGGCTTGGCCCGCTCCTCGGTCAGGGGGAAGAGACGTTTACCCTCTCCACCGGCAAGAACAATGGCTAGAACGTTCGCGTGGCTTCTCACACCCAACAACTTATTAGGTTTGCTGAACTTCCGCCCCGGGAAAGCCCGAATTGACCCGTGGAATAAGCCCCCTCCACCCCCGAACTTCGCTGCGCCGTACCCCTCCGGCGGATAGTCTCAATGCCATGAGAGTCGCGATGATGACCAGAGAATATCCGCCGGAGGTCTACGGCGGAGCCGGTGTCCACGTCACCGAACTGACCCGGTTCATGCGGGAGATCACCGAAGTGGACGTGCACTGCATGGGCGCTCCCCGAGATGAGGCGGGCGTGTACGTCCACGGGGTGGATCCGGAGCTGGCGGACGCGAACCCGGCCATCAGGACCCTGTCCACCGGGCTACGGATGGCCACCGCCGCCACGGGCGTGGACGTGGTCCACTCCCACACCTGGTACGCCGGGCTCGGGGGGCATCTCGCGGCCCGCCTGCACGGCATCCCCCACATCGCCACCGCCCACTCCCTGGAACCGGACCGGCCGTGGAAGCGGGAACAGCTCGGCGGCGGCTACGACGTCTCCTCCTGGTCGGAGAAGAACGCCATGGAATACGCGGACGGGGTCATCGCGGTGTCGGCGAAGATGAAGACCGCGATCCTGGACGCCTATCCCCGCATCGACGCGGACCGGGTCCACGTGGTGCTCAACGGCATCGACACCCAGCTGTGGCAACCGCGCCCCACCTTCGGACCGGACTCTGTGTTGAGCGGGCTCGGGGTCGACCCGGACCGCCCCATCGTGGCGTTCGTGGGCCGCATCACCCGGCAGAAGGGCGTGGAACACCTGGTGCGCGCCGCGAAGCACTTCGACGAGGGCGTGCAGCTGGTCTTGTGCGCCGGAGCGCCCGACACCCCGGAGATCGCCGCCCGCACCACCGCCCTGGTCGATGAGCTCAAGGCCACCCGCGACGGGGTGCACTGGGTCCAGGACATGCTCGGCCGCGACAAGATCCAGGAGATCCTCACCGCCGCGGACACCTTCGTCTGCCCGTCCATCTATGAACCCCTGGGCATCGTCAACCTGGAGGCCATGGCGTGCGGCACCGCCGTCGTCGCCTCCGACGTGGGTGGTATCCCCGAGGTCGTCGTCGACGGCGGGACCGGCTCCCTGGTCCACTATGACGAAACCGACCCGGAGGGGTTCGAGCGCGACCTGGCCGCCGCCGTCAACGCCATGGTCGCTGATCCCGACCGGGCGTCGGCCTACGGCGCAGCCGGCCGCGAGCGCGCCGTCAACGACTTCTCCTGGGCCACCATCGCCCGGCAGACCGTCGATGTGTACCGTTCCCTGATCTGACCCACCAGCCCTCATCCGCCCGGCACGAGCAGGTTTCTGCAGTCCCGGGCATTTCTCATTATTGTCGGGTGCAGTTGTGCAGGATCAAAGGAAATAAGTAAGGACGCAGTAGTACACATGGCGACTATCCCCCACCGACCCGAGCTCCACGTCACTCCGGAGGCCGGTGTCCTCGACGCCCCCGCCGGGGCCTTGCTCGACGGCGACACCTGGCACATCTTCCACCAGTACCGTCCCACCCCGAACTCCCCCGCCCGGCTGGCCCACCAGGTCTCGGCGGGCTCCCCCTTCGAGTGGGACACCTGCGAAGATGTCCTCGCCCCGCAGGGGAACGAGACCCTGGTCCGCGCCGGTTCCGTGGTCCCTGCGGACCACGGCGTCAACATCTACTTCACCTCGGTCACGGAGTCCGGCACTTCGGTGCATCTGGCTCACATCGCCGACCTCATCGAGACCACCACCGACGTCTCTGACGACGACTACGCGGTCGACCCCCACGTCCGTCGAGTGGGTGAGGTCGTGGGTGACCGTGACGGCTTCCATGACTTCCGCTCACCCTGCGTCGTCCCGGGCTGGGTGACCGATGACGACCGTTCCGAGGGGCACCGCGGGTGGCTGATGCTGTCCGTCACCGGTGAGCAGACGGCACCGAAGCTGGTGTTGCTGAAGTCCGACAACGGTTATGACTGGCAGGTGCTGGGCCCGGTGAACTTCCGCGGCCACACCGGCCTCGATTTCGACAAGCCCCTGGTCAGCCCCCGGCTGATCCGGCTGCGGGACGAGGTCGACGGCGAGATCTACGACATCCTCATGGTCACCGTGGAAAACGAGGGCATCGACATCTCCGGCTACCTAGTCGGCCGCTTCCACGGAGCGGACTTCGAGGTGCGCACCGCATTCAGCAGGATCGACTTCGGGCACGATTTCACCCGTCCCCGGATCACCAACTCCACCCCGGGCACGGTGCCGGCGGACCAGCGTTACCACTCCGGCTCCCTGTTCGGTCTGATGAACGGGATCGGCCGTTTCGACGAAGCCAGCGATCACCCGAGCCTGCAGCTGGAGGGCTGGGCCAACTGCATCTCCCTGCCGCGGATCATCACGCTGCAGGAGGGACTGATCTACCAGACTCCGCCGATGGGCCTGCCGGATCAGATCCCGGAGACCTCCGGCGCCGCCTCCTGGACCGGGCTGTGCGAGATCCCCACGGGCAGTTCCCTGCAGGTGGAGATCATCGACGAAACCGGCGACGTGGCGGCCGTGGTCACCCACCAGGGCGATATCCTGTCCGTGGACCGTTCGATGAACAGGTACCACGTTGGCGACCATGTCGCACAGGCACCGCTGGCGGAGGGGGACACGGATTCCCTGTCCCTGTTCGTGGACGGCTCCACCCTGGAGGTTTTCGCCGACGGCGGTGCCATCGCGATGGCCAGCCGCGTCTACCTGGACGGCAGTTGCCGGGAATTCCGGGTGCGCACCGAGGGCCAGGCGGAGATCATCCGCAGCTATGAGCGTTTCCCCCGGAACTTCGACAGCTCCGCCCTGCCGGACTACGAGGAAAATGAGTTCGGCGAGGACGACGTGGACGAGGGCCCGGTGCGCTAGGCCTTCCGGAAGCGGGTGATCATGGCGCGCGCGGTGACCGACATCGTCGCCGGGAGCGCTGCCACCCGTTCCGCCAGTTCCGCCGCGGAGATGTGCCGGGCGGACGGACTCATTCCGATCTGCGCCGCGATCGCCGCCTGATCCAGGTTCATCCGGAACTCCACCGGCTGGGGCTGCCCCACCGGCACCAGATACCCCTCTGCCTGTTCGATCATGCGTTCCACCTTGCCCGGCTCCACGTCGATGATGCCCAACGGCTCCCGCAGCTCCGCCAGGTGTCCGGCGTCCGCGCTGAGCACGACGGCCTCGCCGCCGTCCTTGAGGACGCGGGCGAACTCGGCGGGGTTGCGGGGGGCGAAGATCACGGTGACCGCATCCACGGAGGCATCCCGCAGCGGCAGCCGCGCCCAGGCGTCGGCCACGACGGCGCCGACCTTCGGATGACACTTGGCCAGGTGCTTCGCGGCGGGGACCGAGACGTCGATGCCCACTCCGCGGGCGCCGGCGACGTCGTCAAGCGTGTGCGCCAGGTAATAGCCCGTGCCGGCGCCGATCTCACAGATGACCGGGGAGGAGTCCTCAGGTACTCCCGCGTCCTCGAGGACGTCGTTGACGACGACCGAGACCGCCTCGACGAAGGGGGCGAAGTGGCCGCGGGACAGGAAGGTCTCCCGGGCGTCGATCATCGACATGTCATCGCCGGTATAGCGCAACCCGGCTCCGCCGGCGAGCGTGACGTAGCCCTGCCGGGCGACGTCGTAGCTGTGGCCGGATTCCGAGACGAGCCGGCGGAAGTCGTCCGCCCCACTGAGGTCGGTGCCATCCACCGGATCGGCGAGAACGTCAATGATGTCGGAGAGCATGTGGGTACCACTTCCTGACGGATCGGACATGAACTCCCTCATGGTAGCGGAAAGCGCCGACCGCACTGGCCGGCGCTATCCCTGGTTGTTCATGCTGTTTTTAAGGTGAAAACTACTCTGCGACCTCGGTCAGCAGCTGGCCGAGCTCGGCAGCCTCCTCTTTCGACAGTTCGACGACGAGTCGTCCGCCACCGTCGGAGGGGATTCGCATAACGATCTTGCGGCTTTCCACCACCGCTTCCATCGGACCACTCCCGGTCCGGGGCTTCATCGCTGCCATAATAGAACCTAGCTCCTTATGCTCACTGAATGACTACTCCAACCACTTTAGTCGTTTTTCCCGATCGACTGTATCCCCTCATCCGGCACCTGCCCCTTGAGCTGGTCTTTCAACGCGGCAATGGCGGCGTCGACCTGCTCCGGACGGTAGCCGCGCGGCACAATGTCGAAAGCGATGAGGTCCAGCTCACCCGCCGCGATCAGCTCCCGGTTCTGTCCGATGAGGTCCTCCGACTCCGTCGCGGCGGGCAGGATCTCCCCGCGGCCGAAGAGCTTGCCGAACAGCCAGGTGAAGGCGATGACGAGCAGTATCAGGACGATGATCAGAAAAACCCAGGTGAGCATGTTCACTCCTTCTTCGGCATGGGCAGGGAGGATAATGCCCGACGTTGCTCGACCGCGGCACCACCCCGCCGGGACAGGATGGTGGCGGCCACGGAATCCGCCATCGGTCCCAGTTCGTGGAGCGGCCGGTTGCGGTGGTGGCGTATCCCGAGATCCACCTGGGCGACGCTGTCCGGGCCGTGCGCGGCGGCGACGTCGAGCAGCAGCCCCGACTCCACCCCGTAACCGGCGACGAACGGCACCTTCAGGGCGGTGCTGCGCCGGATGGCGTACTCCCCTGCCAGGGGCTGCCGGATATGGGCCAGTTCCGGGAAGAGCAACCGCAGCAGGGGCTTGGCGGTCAGCTCCGTGACCCTGCCTCCACCAGCCGGTCGGCCATTCAGGCTGCGACGGTAATCGGCCTTGACCAGATGGATGGCTGGATCAGCGAAGGGGCGGGCGAGTGCGGTGACCATGCCGGGTCGGGGCCGCGACAGGTCCGCATCGATGAAGACCACGATCTCCCCCGTCGCGGCGGCGACGCCCCGCCAGAGGGACTCCCCCTTCCCGGGGCGCGTCGCAATGCCCGGCAGTGCCTCCCGCCAGTTCAGCACCCGGGCGCCGGCAGCGGCTGCGACGGCGGCGGTCGCGTCCTCGGAATCCGCATCGATGACCAGGACCTCTGCCGGAGCGTCGGCGAGCACCGCCGACACGACGGCGCCGACGGTCGGCTCCTCGTTGAGCGCCGGGATGACGACGGAGATCATGCCAACCCCCGCACGGTGTGCAGCGGAGCCACCTCACCCCGGATGGCGGCGACCATGCGCAGGACGTCGACGGTGTCGGCGACCTCGTGCACCCGGAACGCCGCGACCCCGCGGGCGGCGGCCCAGGCGGTGGCGGCAAGGGTTCCGGCGACGCGTCCGGTGACCCCGCGTCCGACGGTCTCACCGACGAAGTCCTTGTTCGACAACGCCATCAGCACCGGCCAGCCGGTGGCCACGATCTCGTCGATCCGACGCAGCAGCTCCAGACCGTGGAAGGTGTTCTTGCCGAAGTCGTGGGTGGGGTCGATGAAGACCCTCTCCGCCGGGACACCGGCCCGCACGGCCTTCTCGGCCAGCGCCGTGGTCTCCGCGATGACGTCGGCCACCACATCGTCATAGTGGACGCGGTGCGGCCGGGTCCGCGGTGTGATGCCACCGGTGTGCGAACACACGTAGCCGACGCGGAACTGTCCGGCCACCTCCACCAGCTCCGGGTCATGCCCCGCCCAGGTGTCGTTGACCAGGCTGGCCCCCGCGGCGATGGCGGCTTCGGCCACCTCGGCCCGCCAGGTGTCCACCGAAATCAAGATGTCCGGGTGACGTTCATGCACGGCGGCGATGGTGGGCACCACCCGGTCGATCTCCTCCGCCGCGTCCACGGCCGAGCCGGGACCGGCCTTGACCCCGCCGATGTCGATGATGTCCGCCCCCTGCGCGATGACCTCGTCCGCCCGGTGCAGGGCGGCGGAGTCAGCGAAGGTCGCCCCCTTGTCATAGAAGGAATCCGGGGTGCGGTTGACGATCGCCATCACCGCCGGAAGATTCTCGTTCAGCACGGTCTACCGCTGCTTCCCGCCGCGACGGCGCGCGGCCGGGTCGGCGATGCGCTCCTCATGGCGTTTGACGATGTGGGTCACGGCCTCATCCACCGAATCGGTGACCAGGAACAGGTCTCCGTCCTTCGGGGAGATCAGCTGCTCATCGATCAGCCGGCCGCGGATCCACTCCACCAGACCGGACCAGAAGTCCGTGCCCACGAGCACGATCGGGAAGTTGGAGACCTTGCGGGTCTGCACCATCACCAGCATCTCGAAGAGTTCGTCCAGGGTGCCGAAACCGCCCGGCAGACAGACGAAGGCCTCGGAGTACTTCAGGAACATCGTCTTGCGCGCGAAGAAGTAGCGGAAGTTCAGTCCCAGGTCCACCCAGTCATTCAGCCCCTGCTCGTGCGGGAGCTCAATGCCCAGGCCCACGGAGAGCCCGCCGGCCTCGCTGGCACCACGGTTGGGGGCCTCCATCAGGCCGGGACCGCCCCCGGTGATCACGGCGTAGTCGGCCTCGGCGAGCTTGCGGCCGACCTCGACCCCCGTGTCATAGCGGGGGTCCCCCTCGCCGATGCGGGCGGAGCCGAAGACGGTCACGGCCTTGGGCAGACCCGCCAGGGCGTCGAAGCCCGCCACGAACTCGCCCTGGATACGCAGGATCCGCCACGGGTCGGCATGCAGCCAGTCATGGTCGCTGCCGAGCTCGAAGAGCCGCTGATCATAGGTGGATTCCTGGTCCCCGTGGCTGCGCAGCAGGATCGGGCCGCGCAGCTTCCGCTTTTCCGGGGACGGTGTGATGTTCGGAGCCATATATTCGAAGTTATCCGTTTTCTGTTCGCGGTGCCGGAGCAACGGGGGTGGGACCGGTGAGTTCCGGTCCTCCCTCCGCACTGACCATTTCCGGGTGCCACCGTAGTATCAGGCTCATGACGAAGGGCGCACAGGCGATCGGCATCGCGAACATCTCCATCGACGGCACAGTGTTGGACACCTGGTTTCCCGCCCCGGAACTGATCGACGGCACCGGGCTGCGGTCCGGCACCGTGCGGCTGGGGGCACAGGAACTGAGCAAGCAGATGCTCTCCCTGGTCACCCTGGATGAGGACCGGATGGTCGAACAGGTGGCGGTGCGTACCACCATCGCCGATCTCTCGGCGGGACCGGTCAGCGCACACGACGTCTATCTCCGGCTGCACCTGCTGAGCCATCGTCTGGTCACGCCCTTGTCCATCAACATGGACCCCGCCGCCCGCCATCTGGCGAATGTCGTGTGGACCAACAAGGGGCCGTCCACCTCGGACAACTTCGAGTTCGTGCGCACCTCCCTCCGCTCCCGGGGTCTCATCCACGTCTACGGCATCGATCATCTCCCCCGGATGGTGGACTACGCGCTGCCGGACGGGGTCCGGATCGCGGAGGCGGAACGGGTCCGGTTGGGCGCTTACCTGGCGCCCGGCACCACCGTCCTGCGCGAGGGGTTCGTCTCCTACAACGCCGGATCCCTGGGGCCCTCCCGGATCGAGGGACGGCTGTCCTCGGGGGTCACGATCGGCGCCGGCTGCAACGTCGGCCTGTCCGCCACCCTGATGGCGGAACGCGGCGCGGACGGCACCCGGATCCCCCTCACCATCGGGGAGAACTGCGATTTCGGGGTCTCCTCCGGATTGATCGGTATCAGCATCGGGGACAACTGCCGCATCGGGGCCAACATCATCATCGAGCGCGACTCCCCCATCCATGACGCCGACCGGGGACAGGTGATCACCGGCGCGGAACTCGAGGGGCGGTCCAATTGGTCGGTGCGCACCGAGGCCGGCCACGCGGAGCCGGTGCTGCGGTGTCGCTAGTGCCGGGTTCCGGCGTGTCCTGATGGGGCGATAAGGTTTGCACCATGACAACTCAGGAGACCGGCCAGACACTCGGCAAGGGACTTAAACCCAGACACCTGACCATGATGGGGCTGGGCTCGGCGATCGGTGCGGGCCTGTTCCTGGGCACCGGCGTGGGAATCCGGGCCGCCGGGCCCGCGATTCTGCTGGCCTACATCGTGGCCGGTGCCATCGTGGTGCTGGTGATGCAGATGCTCGGTGAGATGGCCGCCGCCCGACCGTCCTCCGGTTCCTTCGCCACCTATGCCCGGCACGCCTTCGGGCACTGGGCCGGTTTCACCCTCGGCTGGCTCTACTGGTTCATGCTCGTCATGGTGCTGGGCGCGGAGATGACCGGTGCGGCCGCCATCATGGGTACCTGGTTCGGAGTGGATCCCTGGATCCCGGCCCTGGTGGCGGTGGTCTTCTTCGCCGTGGTCAACTTCGCCAAGGTCGGTGGCTTCGGGGAGTTCGAGTACTGGTTCGCCTTCATCAAGGTTGCCGTCATCATCGGTTTCCTCATCATCGGTGTGCTGCTGATCTTCGGGCTGCTGCCGGGCCACACCTTCGTGGGCACCGAGAACTTCCTCGGTGACCACGGCTTCATGCCCAACGGTGTCGCCGGTGTGGCCGCGGGGCTGCTCGCCGTGGCCTTCGCTTTCGGAGGCATTGAGATCGTGACCATCGCCGCCGCGGAGTCCGAGCAGCCGGGCAGGTCCATCGCCACCGCCGTGCGCGCGGTCATCTGGCGTATCGCCCTGTTCTACCTGGGTTCCGTACTGGTGATGACGTTCCTGCTGCCCTTCTCCTCCATCGACGACGCGGAGACCGCCGCGGAATCGCCCTTCACCGCCGTCCTGGAACTGGCGGACATCCCGGGCGTGGTCGGCTTCATGGAGGCCGTGATCGTGCTGGCGCTGCTGTCGGCCTTCAACGCCCAGATCTTCGCCACCTCCCGTCTGGTGCACACCCTCTCCCTCAAGGGCGACGCCCCGAAGGTCTTCCGGCGCACCAGCTCCGCGCACGTGCCCACCAACGCCGTGGTCCTGTCGATGGTCTTCGCCTTCGTCTCCGTCGGCCTGCAGTGGTGGAACCCCACCGGCCTGCTGGACTTCCTGCTCAACGCCGTCGGCGGCTGCCTGATCGTCATCTGGGTGATGATCGTCCTCAGTTACCTCAAGCTGCACCCGCAGCTGGAGGCGAACGGCGAGATCTCCACGGTGCGGATGTGGGGCTGGCCGTGGCTGGCCTGGGTCACCCTGATCGCCCTGGCGGGCCTGGTGGTGCTCATGCTCTTCGATGAGGGCGCCCGCAGCCAGATCTACTCGGTGGCGGTCGTGGTCGCCGCGCTGGTCGGGCTCTCCTTTGCCACACGCGGCAATTCTGATCGGGTAACTTCGAGGGCATGACCGCAGCATCCGCAGAAGGACTGGCCACCATCCACGATGACGGAACCGTCCTCGACGTCTGGTTCCCCACTCCCCAGCTTTCCGACGCCCCGGTGGAGACCCGCACGGTCCGTCTCACGGAAGTCCCCGGGCACCTTGCTCCGCTGGAGCACCGGGACGCGGACCGCGGTGTCGAGCGTGTGGCGGTGAAAACCACCATCGCCTCGCTTGATGATGCCCCGGGGGACACCTACGACGCCTACCTGCGGCTGCATCTGCTCTCCCACCGGCTGGTGCAGCCGCACGGACAGAACCTGGACGGCATCTCCGAGAAACTGACCAACGTGGTCTGGACCAACTGGGGCGCCTGCGCCCTCGAGGGCTTCGAGCAGGTGCGGGCCCGGCTGGCCGAGCGCGGCCCGGTGTCCATCCAGTCCGTGGATAAGTTCCCCCGCATGGTGGACTACGTGGTCCCCTCCGGTGTGCGGATCGCGGACGCCGACCGCGTGCGCCTGGGGGCCTACCTGGCGCCCGGCACCACCGTCATGCACGAGGGCTTCGTCAACTTCAACGCCGGTACCCTGGGCCGTTCCCTGGTCGAGGGACGGGTCTCCTCCGGGGTGACGATCGGCGACGGTTCCGATGTCGGCGGCGGTGCCTCCATCATGGAGGCCATTTCCCTGGGACAGCGCTGCCTGCTCGGCGCGAACGCGGGCGCAGGCATCTCCCTCGGCGACGACTGCACGATCGAGGCCGGCCTGTACGTCACCGCCGGCACCCGCGTGGTGGTCTTCGATGAGCTGGCGAAGGCCGTGGATGTCTTCCACGGCAGCTCGATCCGCGCATCGAAGCTCTCCGGCTTCAACAATCTTCTCTTCCGCCGCAACTCCGTCTCCGGTGCGGTGGAGGCGACTATCCGGCAGGGCTCACCGCACCAGTTGCGGACGGACAGCTAGCTCTGACTGAGCGGTTCTCCCCTGCCCACCGGGGCCTGCTCTGCCACGACGACCACCTTCGGGCGGCGGAAGGCCCAGAACTTGTTGATCAGGAAGTTCACCGGCATGGCGACGACAATTGAGATCGCGGTGGCCCAGTAGAACTTGGTCCGGAAACCGGTGGAGTCATCCAGGATGTCGCTCGGCAACGCGATGGGCGAAGTCGGGTTCATCAGCAGGGTAGCCACGATCTGACTGACCACGAAGGCCCCCAACCCGGTCAGGAGGAACGGGAAGAAGCCGCGGAACCAGCTCCTGGTGCTGATGCCCTTGAAGGTCCACATCCGGTTGAGCTGGTAGTTCCAGGTGTTGGCCACCAGGAACGCGATCGTGAGGAAGATGTTGAACCACCGGATGTTGTACTCGGTGCCGAAGAGGTTCATGAACACGTCGTTCTCGTGCAGCCCCGCGGTCCAGCCGGCGATTTTCTTTGACAGCGCCGCAACGAGCAGGTTCACCGCGGTTCCGGAACCACCGACGATCCCGAACTTGATGAACTGCTGCATGCCGGTGACAACCCGCGCGGACCGTCCCCTCTTCTCCGAATCCAATGCGCCTCTTCCACGGCCAGACAACCTGATACGAGTCACCAAGTCTAGTGGCGGCCGGACATAATCCGTTAACCCACGCGCAAACTCATGCCGGAAGAACCGGGGCAATGGCGGGGAGCATGTCCTTCGAACGGGTGAAAAGCCAACTACTAGTATTTGTTGTCATGGACGCAACCCAGCACCCCCACCCACGTGTGCGGCAAACTCGCGGCGAAGAAAAGCGACGTCGGATCCTGATCGCCGCCCAGGACCTGCTGCAGGACCGGGGCATGTCGGCCGTCACCCATCGCGCGGTCGCCACTCTCGCCGGGGTGCCCACCTCATCGATCCGCTACTACTTCTCGAGCCGGGAGGATCTCCTGCTGGCCTGCCTGGACGACTTTGAGGAGCGTCGGACGGAAACGGTGACCAAGGTACTTGCCGAGGAGCCGACCCGGGAGATTTTCCCCAGGGATTTCCTCCGGGTGTGGATCGGGCCGCATCTTGACGACGAATCCCTGGTGGCAGCGCTGAGCATCTACGTCGATTCCCTGCGTGAATCTCCCCTCATCGCCGAACGGCTGCGTCATCACCGGCTCAGTGCTGAGGCCGATCTGGCCGCCCTCTGCCAGTCCTGCGGCATGACAGATCTGGACCTCCGGCTGGCCACGGCAGTGTGCGACGGCGTGGTGATCGGCGCCGGCCTGGAGCGGCTGGAGGGTGTGGCAGACCTGGCTATGCGGGCGCTACAGGGATTTCTCCGGAGCTTCCGGGAAGATTACGCCTTGAGCAGGGAAGACACTGCTTAAGAGATTGCGCGGATAGGAAGATACAGGGGGCCACGGTGGGGTAGTGAACAAGAGCAGGCACGAGGCCTGGTAGATACGGATTCGACCAAGAAAACGTACACCACTCAGGAGCACTCGTGCCTGCCG
>NZ_JBNILW010000007.1:0-199737 GCF_050107895.1 Corynebacterium halotolerans
CATTGAAGCGTTCATTTCTTTAGCCAACGCCGTGATCGTTGTCCGCCGGCTGGTCCGGGAAGCCTGGAGCACCTATCGCTGGGAGACTCGCCCGACCCAACGACCCTGACCTATCCGCGCGATCTCTTATACCGCACGACGTGGGGCGAGGTTCGCAGTTCCTCTACCTCGCGGAGCGGATCACCCGTGGTCTCCCGGAAGTAAACGACGTTCTTCTGCGCGACTTCCTGGTCAAGGTCTGCGGCGACGTTGAGCGAGCCCTTACGGAGCCGCGTCACATTGCCTTTTGGCTTCCCGTAAGCCAGGAGCAAGTCGAAAATGAAGTTTCGGTCGTAAGATTCACGTCCTCCAAGCGGTGCGACACGTTCTTCTACCGCCCGCAGATTGAGTCTAGCCACACCCAAGCTCCTTATTTATCATTAAATTTCTTTGCTTCAAGCTTATCGGAGTGGCGGCACCGCCCTCTTAACGACTGTTGGCAAAGGGTGACGGACCCCACCTGGCTGCGTTGAACAATAAAGGTCGATATAAAAGGCGAGATAATCTAAACCCCTGCAAAGTGACTGGAGACAGCCTGAAACCAGAACTTGCGCCCGAAACTCCCCCAAAGCACATTTCATGGCCACCCGGTGCCAAAAACAAAAGAAACCAGAGGCCACACCCTCTTTCGAGTTTGTGACCTCCGGTCGTTGCGGTTCGAGAACCGCTCACTGTGCCCGGGGGGGGACTTGAACCCCCACGTACTTGCGTACACTGGCACCTGAAGCCAGCGCGTCTGCCAATTCCGCCACCCGGGCCGGGTGGTATCCGCTCGGCTAGTGCCTTGCGACTTATTTAAGATAGCATGCGCCCCACTCAGTTCCGCAAATCACCTGCTAAATGCACGGATTTTCCCTCTACGGATCAAGACAGAAACCTGTCTCCTGTGGTGTTATCTCTACGTTTTCACTTGTGTTGCCCTCTATACTGATGGGGATCGTACGGCCGACCATTGGTGCTTCCCTTTTTGATCTGGAAAGAAGCGGGGCATGATGGGGCGTGAACGCACTACGCGTTGACGTGCCGACGGCACCCGGAAGCCATTCGGGCCACCCGATGTTCGTACGAGTGAAAGTTTCTGTCATCCGTTTCCGGCCGTGCCTGCTCCTCACCCTGAGGAGCCGGCACGGTCAGACTGGTGCCGGGCCTGTTACCTCCTGGGAATGGGACCGGCGTCAGCTGGATTGTTTCCGTCAAAGGAGTTGGAGGAGGAGGTCGCAAATGTCCGTCTTGGGGCGTTTCGCCAAGCTCGACAGTGCCCTGCAGCGCGGCCTCGACAACAGTTTCGCGCTGGTCTTCGGTGGCCGGGTCGTGCCCGCTGAAATCGATGAGTTGCTCAAGCAGGAGGCCGAGGACAATATTGTCCGCACTTATGACGATGTCATCGAGGCTCCCAATGTCTACTCGGTCGGTGTGAGCGGGAAGGATTTCCGCAACCTCTCGGAGCAGAGCCCGGAGCTGCCGGATTCGTTCGCCGATCAGATGGCCCGGTACTGCCGTAACCAGGGGTGGACCCTGGCCGGCCCGGTCGTCGTCACGATCGGCGGCGATTCCGGCATGCGCACCGGACAGCTGAAGGTCTCCTCCACGTCCTCGCCGCAGCCCGCCGGGCGCAGCGGCTTCGACGATTCCGAACTGGTCGCTTCCGAGTCCTCCACGGGGGACGAGGAAGATCCCGGCGCCGCCGGAACCGAGTGGTCCGCGGATTCCGACGTCCCCGCCTCCTCCGACCGGAACTCCGGCGCAGTCGCGTCCGGGGCAGCCGGTCTCGGGGCGGGTGCCGGTGCCGTCGCCGCTTCGGCGGCGGGGGCACCGGGTACCGTCGATCCCTCCGCCGGAGCCGACGCGGGGCAATCCCACGAAGAAAGTGAGAACATGAGCGATTCCGGTAATCAGGAAGCACGCAGCAATGCGGCCACCGAACACATGGCGGCGCAGTCCCCGGACGGTGCAGTCACCCCGGACACCGGCTCCGGCCCGACGGTGAGCCTGCTGTTGCAGGACGGTTCCAGCCGGACCTACCTGGTCCACGAGGGTTCGAACATCATCGGCCGTAGCAATGACGTCGATTTCCGGCTTCCGGATACCGGGGTGTCCCGGCAGCACGCCGAAGTGACCTGGGATGGCCGGGATGCCGTCCTGGTGGACCTGCAGTCCACCAACGGCACCACCGTCAATGACACCCCGGTGGAAAACTGGCTGCTGGCGGACGGTGACGTGATCACCCTGGGGCACTCCCACATTGAAGTCCGCATCACCGGGCGCTGATCCCGCACCCCGCCGACCCCAACTGAGGAGGTAGACCGCATGGATTCTCTGATCCTGCTGTCGTTCCGGATCGCACTGCTGGTGCTGCTGTGGTTCTTCGTGCTCATGGCGATCAACGCCATGCGCCGGGACGCCAACGCAGCCGCCGGTGTCACGGGTCGCCGTGGCCGGAAGAACAAGTCCGCCGCCGTGGCCACCCCCGCGGTTCCGCCGCCACCGCCCCGCAAGCGCGGTGAGCAGGCCCGCGAGCTGACCATCGTGGAGGGGCCGTTGAAGGGCTCCCACATGGAGATCACCGCGCTGGATGAGGTGGTGCTGGGCCGTAGTCCGGACTGCACCTTCGTGGTCGGTGACGACTACGCCTCCGGCCGCCACGCCCGGCTCTTCCGCCGCGGCAATGACTGGTTCGTCGAGGACCTCGATTCCCGCAACGGCACCTTCGTGGGCGGTTACCGCATCGATCAGCCCGAGAGCGTGACCGTGGGCAGTGACATCAAGGTCGGCAGAACGACAGTGAGGCTGATTCCGTGACGCTGCGATTCGAGTTTGCCGCCGCCTCGGACCGCGGGCTGGTCCGGAACAACAATGAGGACTCCGCTTACGCGGGGCCCCATCTGCTGGCACTCGCCGACGGCATGGGCGGCCACGCGGCGGGAGAGGTCGCCTCCCAGCTGATGATCAACCATCTGCAGAAGCTGGATGCGGACGCCGGCGACAATGACATGCTCGCCCTGCTGGGCGGCGTCGCCGAGGACGCCAACCTCTCCATCGCGGAGCACGTGCGGCAGCACCCGGAGACCGAGGGCATGGGCACCACGCTGTCCGCCCTGATGCTCAACGGGGACGAGCTCGCGCTCTGCCACGTCGGCGATTCCCGCGGCTACCGGCTGCGCGACGGCCAACTGCAGCAGATCACGGTGGACGACACCTTCGTCCAGTCCCTGGTCCGCGACGGCAAGCTCGACCCGGAGGACGTGTCCACCCATCCGCAGCGTTCGCTGATCCTGAAGGCCTACACCGGCCGGCCGGTGGAACCGACGCTGCTGAACGTGGATCCGCGCCTCGGGGACCGCTACCTGCTCTGCTCCGACGGACTGTCAGACCCGGTCACACACTCCACCATCGAGTCGACCCTGGGCACCGGGACACCGGCCGAGGCCGCGGCCCGGCTGGTGGAGCTGGCCCTGCGCTCCGGCGGCCCGGACAACGTGACCGTCGTCATCGCCGACGTCGTCACCGATGAGCCGACGACGGCCACCCAGTCCCTGCAGGCCACACCGGTCACCGTGGGCGCGCTCAGCGGGGAGGCGGCCGACGCCCTCACGCACCCGAACACGGCTGCCGGTCGGGCCGCGGCGATCAGCCGCCGTCCCCAGACCATCGCCCCCAGCGGGGAGGCGCAACCGCAGCCGTTGGCCGGTGCCCCGGAACCCCCGGAAGCCGCCGACGACGAGGAGGACGACCATTCCGGCCGGAGTGGTCGTTCCTTCGGCCGGACGCTGATCACCCTGATCGTGGTGCTGATCGTGCTCATCGGGGTGGCCGGTGCCGGGTGGTGGCTGACCACGAAGGTGCAGAACACCTACTACGTGGCCACCACGGATCAGGAGGAGCTGGGCATCTGGAAGGGGGTGGACTTCTCCGTCTTCGGCAGGGACCTCAACGAGCAGTACCAGCAGGCCTGCCTGAACGAGCAGGGCCGGTTGCGCATGACCGGCACCGGGGAGGCCGGGGACACCGAGTGCAACCCGTTCTCCCTGAACGATCTGCCGGAATCCACCCGCTCCTCCGTGTCAGGCCTGCCGGGCGGCTCCTATGACGAGGTGCTGCAGCAGATGCGCCGGTTGGCCGATTCGGCCCTGCCGGTCTGTGTCACCCGGGAGGGGGAAACCCCCGAGGGTGAGACACCGTCCGGGGATGAGAACCCGGCCGACGCCGCCGACGCGGGCGCCGGGAACCCGGAAGCAAACGCCGCCACTGCCGGGGACCGCAACACCCCCGGCGTCGACTGTCGGGAAGTGGGTTAGATGAACGCCTTGAAGAACATCGTGATGCGCCGCACCGAGATGGGGCTGCTGATCCTGGCGGCGATCATCATCGCGGCCGCCCTGGTCAACCTCGAGCTGTCCCAGGGCAACACCCTGACCACCGAGATCCTCTGGTTGATCGGTGGCTACATCGTCGTGTTCACCATCGCGCACCTCGCGCTGTGTTTCACCGCGCCGTACGCGGACCAGGTGATCCTGCCGGTGGTGGCCCTGCTCAACGGGCTGGGTCTGGTGATGATCTACCGGTTGGACCTGGCCACGGGCAACACCATGGCCAACCGGCAGGTGATGTGGACGCTGGTGGGGGTGATCCTGCTGATCGGTGTCCTGGCCATCATCCGGGACCACCGGTGGCTCTCGCGCTACAGCTATCTGCTCGGCCTGATTGGCCTGGTCTTCCTGGCCCTGCCGCTGGTCTGGCCGACCTCCATGAATGCCGACGCCCGCATCTGGATCTCCATCGGCCCGTTCTCCGTGCAGCCCGGTGAGTTCTCCAAGATCCTGCTGCTGCTCTTCTTCGCGCAGCTGCTGGTGAACAAGCGCGCCCTGTTCACGGTGGCCGGCTACCGCATCTTCGGCATGGAGTTCCCGCGCCTGCGGGACCTCGCGCCGATCCTCGCGGTCTGGGCCGTCGCCATCCTGATCATGGCCGTCTCGAATGACTTCGGCCCGGCGCTGCTGCTGTTCACCACGGTGCTCGGCATGCTGTTCCTGGCCACCGGCCGGGTCTCCTGGCTGCTGATCGGCTCGGTGCTGGTCGCGGTCGGTGCGGTCGGTATCTACCTGATCTCCGGCAAGATCCAGGAGCGCGTGGACAACTTCCTGGACCCCATCGCCCACTACGACACCACCGGCTACCAGCTCTCCCAGGCCCTGTTCGGCATGTCCTGGGGCGGGGTCTCCGGCACCGGCCTGGGCCAGGGTTACCCGGAACAGGTCCCGGTGGCCCACTCGGACTTCATTCTCGCCGCCGTCGGTGAGGAGCTGGGGCTGGCCGGTCTGGCCGCTGTCCTGATGCTGTTCGGGCTGCTGGTCACCCGCGGCTTCCGTGCCGCGCTGAACACGAAGGACTCCTACGGCAAGCTGATGGCCTCCGGCCTGTCGCTGACGGTGGCCATCCAGATCTTCGTGGTCGTCGCCGGTGTCACGGCGCTCATGCCCATGACCGGGCTGACCACCCCGTTCATGTCCCAGGGTGGTTCCTCCCTGATGGCGAACTACATCCTGGTGGGCCTGCTGCTGCGGATCTCCAACGCCGCCCGCCGCCCCACCGAAGCGGAGCCCGCTCCCCCGACCCCGGCGGGCCGGCCCCAGTACGCGCTGGGGCATGAGCCGGACGGCTCGGAGACCGGCATCTTCCAGCAGTACCCGGGTGACGCAGCCGGCAACGTCCCGGGTGGGGCGTCGGCACGGCGTGCCGCGGACGGATCCGGGCAGGTGAACTGAGATGAACCGTTCCATTCGCTTCGTCGCGATCTTCTCGTTGCTCCTGGTGCTGATCCTCATGGTGAACCTGACGGTGATCCACGCCTTCCGCGACGACGAGTACGCGGCCAACCCCCTCAACAACCGTGCCTTCCTGGAGATGAAGACCCAGCCCCGCGGCCAGATCACGGCCGGCGGGCAGGTACTGGCCAGCAGCTGGCAGGACGACGAGGGGATCTACCACCGCACCTACGACAACAACTACCCCACCGCCTACGGGCCGGTCACGGGGTATCTCTCGGACATCTACGGCGCCTCCGGTCTGGAGTCCAGCTACAACAACATCCTCAACGGCACGGATCCCTCCCTGGCCGCCTCCCAGTGGCTGGACACGCTGACGGGCAAGGACAACGAGGGCGCCAACATCGAGACCACGCTGGTGCCCGCCGTCCAGCAGACCGCCTACAACGCCCTGGCGGAACGGGGCTACGAGGGTGCCGCCGTGGCGCTGCGGCCCTCGACGGGTGAGATCCTCGCCCTGGCCTCCACCCCGGGTTATGACCCGAACCAGATCGTGGACCCGGCCACCGCGGAGGACGCCTGGTCCCAGCTGAACAGTGATCCGGCGAACCCGCTGCTGAACACCGCCACGCAGGAGACCCTGCCGCCCGGATCGATCTTCAAGATCATCACCACGGCCGCCGGTTTGGACAACGGCTATGACAGCAGTTCCTCGCTGACGGGGGCCTCGTCGATCACGCTGCCGAACACCAACACTGGGTTGACCAACTACAACGCCCAGACCTGTGGTGGCGGTGGTCAGGTGACCCTGCAGACCGCCTTCGCCCTGTCGTGCAACACCGCCTTCGCGGAGATGGCGATGGACGTCGGCGATGAGGCGATGCGGGAGGCGGCCACCGCCTTCGGCGTGGGCGAGCAGTACGACATCGGGCTGCCCACCTCGCCCGGTTCCCTGGGTGAGATCCCCGACGACGCCTCCCTGGCGCAGACCGCCATCGGGCAGCGCGACGTCACCATGTCCGCGCTGCAGGCCGCGGTGATGGCCTCGGTCGTCGCCAATGACGGGGTGCGGATGTCGCCGTACCTGGTCTCCCGGGTCACCGGCACGGACCTGCAGGAGCTGCGCAGCCGCAGCCCCGAGGAGATGAACGAGGCGATCAGCCCCGAGGTCGCCGCGGAGCTGACGGACCTGATGCGCGCCTCCGAGCGCAACACCTCCGGCTACACCGGGCAGGACATCGCCTCCAAGACCGGTACCGCCGAGCACGGCGAGGGCGTCCCGCCGCACACCTGGTACGTGGCCTTCGCCCCGAGCGAGGACGCCGACGTGGCGGTCGCGGTCGTCGTCAAGGACGGCGGCGGGCAGGGCAGCAGCGCGACCGGTGGCTCCGTCTCCTCCCCGATCGGCCGGGAGATCCTCAACTCCGCGCTGCAGAACGCCAGGGAGTGAGGTGAACAGTGAGCAACGACGAGCACGACGGCACCCGCGCCGGGCATGAATCGGTGGGGGCCGACACCACCGGCCGGGAACGGCTGCAGCGCCTGATCGGCGAGGACTACCAGCTGCAGTGGATCATCGGCCACGGCGGCATGTCCACCGTGTGGTTGGCCGATGACATGGTCCACGAGCGTGAGGTGGCCATCAAGGTGCTGCGGCCGGAGTTCTCCGACAACCGGGAGTTCCTGGACCGCTTCCGCAACGAGGCGATCGCCGCGGAGTCCATCACCTCCGAGAACGTGGTGCGCACCTATGACTTCCGCGAGATCCCGGATCCGGCGGGCCACACCTTCTGCTTCATCGCCATGGAGTTCGTCCGCGGGGAGTCGCTGGCGGACCTGCTCTCCCGGGAGGGCACCCTCCACGAGGCGCTCGCCCTGGACGTGATGGAGCAGGCCGCGCACGGGCTGGCCGTGATCCACCGCATGGGGCTGGTCCACCGCGACATCAAACCCGGCAACCTGCTGGTCACCCAGAACGGACAGGTCAAGATCACCGACTTCGGCATCGCGAAGGCGGCGGCCGCGGTCCCGCTGACCCGCACCGGCATGGTGGTGGGCACCGCCCAGTACGTCTCCCCGGAGCAGGCCCAGGGCCACACCGTCACCTCCGCCTCCGACGTCTACTCCCTCGGCGTGGTCGGCTACGAGATGCTCTCCGGTGGACGACCGTTCGCCGGCGACTCCTCGGTCTCGGTCGTGATCGCCCACATCAACCAGGCCCCGCCGGCGCTGCCGACCTCGGTGACCGCGCAGGCCCGCGAGCTGATCGGCATCTCCCTGCGCAAGGACCCGAACACCCGCTTCGCCGACGGCAATGAACTGGCGCTGGCGGTGGCGGCGGTGCGCGGCGGTAACCGGCCGCCGCAGCCGAAGTCCGCGGCCATGACCCAGGTGGCGCGGGAGCCCTCCCCCACCGCCTCGACGGTCGCGCTCGGCAACGTCGCCCAGCCGGCCACCGTGGTCACCGCCGCCGCGGGCAGCGGTGCGCGCGGTGCGGCGGGCACGGCCGGGGCGACCCGGACGGCAGGCCCCGCCGGCCCCACCTCGATCCCGGCGAAGCCGCAGCCGAAGAACTCCGGCCCGGGTGGCTTCGGCACGGGTGTCGTCATCGCCCTGGGATTGGCGGCGGCCGCCGCCGGCGGCATCTACCTGGCGGCCAACGGGGCGTTTTCCGGTGGGGAGGACCCCACCTCCCCACCGACCCCGAGCCCGGAGATCGTGACCGAGTACGTCACGCCCACCGAGGAGGACCCCGAGCCGCCGCAGACGCAGACCTGGCAGCCGCCGCCGGCCACCAGTCCGGAGACTTCGGCGCGGCCGAGCTCCCCGACCTCCGGATCGCAGGAACCCTCGGAAAGCGGGGATGTTCCCCCACCGCAGTCGAACACCGCCACCCCGGAACCCGATCCGGGTGACACCGGTGGAGGTAACGAAACCGGCGGTGGCGGCGACAGTACCGGGGATGGGGGCGCCACCGCCCCCACCGGGGGAGACACCGGTGGCAACGGCGGGGCCGGAACGACCGTGCCCCCGCAGAGCGCGCCGGACGTACCCGCCGCGCCTCTGGGAACGACCCCGCCCGGTGGCGACACCGGCGCGGGCGGCGCCCAGACTGACTCTACGGAAGGCGGTGCGCTGTGACTCATGTGATCGATGATCGTTATGAGCTGGGCGAAAACATCGGTAACGGTGGCATGTCCCAGGTCTATGCCGCCCAGGACACCCTCCTCGGCCGGGGCGTGGCGGTGAAGGTACTGCGGCTCGAGCTGGCCCGGGACGTCAACTTCCGCGAGCGGTTCCGCCGTGAGGCGCAGAACTCCGGACGGCTGAATCACCCGTCCATCGTCGCGGTCTACGACACCGGCGAGACCGAGGTGGACGGCATCGCCGTGCCCTACATCGTGATGGAGCGCGTGCACGGCCGCACCCTGCGCGACGTCGTGCGCGAGGACGGGCCGATGAGCCCCGCAGCGGCCGCCGCCACCCTGGCACCGGTCTGCGACGCTCTGCATACCTCGCACGAGTCCGGCATCATCCACCGCGACGTCAAGCCGGCGAACATCATGATCACCAACACCGGCGCGGTGAAGATCATGGACTTCGGCATCGCCCGGGCGTTGGACGACAACACCTCCGCCATGACCCAGACCTCCGCGGTGATCGGCACGGCCCAATACCTGTCGCCGGAGCAGGCCCGCGGCAAACCCGCGGACGGCCGTTCCGACATCTACGCCCTGGGCTGCGTGCTCTACGAGATCATCACGGGCCGCCCGCCGTTCGAGGGCGAAACCCCCTTCGCGGTGGCGTACCAGCACGTCCAGGAGGACGCCACACCGCCGTCGGAACTGATCGCGGGACTGACCCCCACCGAGTCCATCAACGTGGATTCGGTGGTGCTCACGGCCATGGCCAAACACCCGGCCGACCGTTACCAGGATGCCGCGGAAATGGGTGAGGACCTGCAGCTGCTCGCGCGCAACGCGGTCACCCGCGCCGCGCGGACCCACCTGAGCCCGGAGGCCGGGGGCACGGGTGCCGACGTCGCGCCGACCAAGGTCGCCCACGAGGAGCACCCGACGATGGTGGCTCCGGCGGGCGCGGCTGCCGTCGGCGGGGCGGTCGCCGCCACCCACCGCACCCCGGACCGTCCGGGACCGACGGGGCGGGCCGATGATGCGGACCGGAGGAAGAACCGGTGGCTGGCCACCGCCGCGGCGCTGCTGCTGGTGGTGACCCTGGGTGTGGTCGCCGCCTTCGCCTGGGATGCCCTGCGGCCGACCGGGGAAAGCGAGCAGCGCACTGAAAGCGCGATGGTGACCGTCCCGGACGTGCTCGACCAGCCGGAGGATGAGGCGGTGGCCCAGCTGGAGGAGGCGGGCCTGACCGTCGACGTCGTGGAGGAACCCAGCCCGGACATCGACGAGGGCAACGTCATCCGCGTCGACCCCTCCGTCGGCTCCCAGCTGCAGCGCGGCACGGAGGTCACCCTGGTGGTCTCCACCGGTGAGGAGATCACCACCGTGCCGGACATCCGGGGCATGACCACCGAGGAGGCCGCGAGTGCCCTCAGCGACGTCGGTCTGGAGCTGGACTCGACTGTGCAGGAGGACAGCAGTGACGAGGTGGCCGCAGGCCTGGTGATCGGCCAGAACCCCACCGCCGGTTCCCAGCTGGCGATGGGCTCGCTGGTCTCGATCACCGTATCCACCGGCGCCGAGCTGGTGCGGGTGCCGTCGCTGAGCGGCATGGACTGGTCCCAGGCCCAGGACACCCTGACCTCCCTGGAATTCGTGCCGGAGGTGGAGTACGTGGATTCCATGGAGGATGAGGGACGGGTGCTCAGCGTGGCTAACCAGGGCACCGAGCAGCCCCGCGGTTCCACCGTGACGGTGCAAGTTTCCAACGGTCAGCTGATCCAGATGCCCGACATCACCCGACTGGACAAGGGGGATGCCCTGTCCGCGCTGCGCTCGGCCGGTTGGGAGGGTTCGGATTCCCAGCTGGTGGCCGGGGAGACGGTGGACACGGGTGCCCTGGTGGATCAGGGACTGATCGCGGTGAGCACGCCGGCGGGTGGGGACACTGTCCGCCGGGACGCGGACATCAACGTCCGCTACTACGAGTTCAGCCTCTCCGCACTGAACCCGGCGCGGTAGCGCCCGGGCCCGGGGACGGGGGATGGTTCCGGTGAACACCGGAGCCCTCCCCCGTTTTTGTCATTCCCGGGAAGGACCGGGATTCCGGGAGGCCGCAATGGAGTATCCGGCTGCGGCAACGGTCGATGACCGCTTCGGCAGGGACGACGAGGACAACGAGGACACAGGAACGCGGCATGACACGATGCGTGTCATGCCGCGTTCCTGCCCTGCAGCGAAGTACTACTGGACGTGCGGGTTTGTCTCGTGGCCGGTGCCCTTGGCACGCGGTTCCGACGTGACGATCGCACCCCGGGGATGCTGGTTGCGGGAGATGCTGAAGATCAGTGCCCCCAGCAGACCCACGCCGGCGAAGGCGAAGAATCCCCACGGGTAGGCCAGGTTCGCCGAGACCAGGATGCCGCCCAGCAGCGGGCCCGAGATCGCACCGATGCGGCCTACGCCAGCGGAAAAGCCCATGGCGGTCGCCCGCATCGAGGAGGGGTGGTTCGCCCCCACGAAGGCGTAGACCAGCACCTGGGAGCTGAACACGAAGACGCCGGTCACAAACACGATCACGTAGATGCCCACCAGCGGCAGGCGCACGGCCAGCAGTGCCAGGAACACCGCGGAGGCGACGAACCAGAACAGTGCCACCGAGCGCGGGGTCCACCGGTCGGCCAGGGTGCCGGCGATCAGCAGGCCGACGACGGCACCCACGTTGAGAACCAGCAGGAAGCCCAGGGAGTTACCCAGATCGTAATCGGCCTGCCGCATGATCTGCGGCAGCCAGGTGTTCATTCCGTAGACCAGGAGCAGTCCCATGAAGGAGGTGGCCCAGATGACCAGGGTGTTGCGGCGGTAGTTCGAGGTGAACAGGGCAGCCAGCGAGCTCTTGTCCTCGACCTCCTGGTTCGCCTGTCGGTCCAGGGCATCGTCGAGCTCGAGTCCGTACTGCTCCGCGATCTCCCGGGCGCGCTCTCCCTGGCCGCTCACGCGCAGGTACTGCGGGGATTCCGGCATGAAGGCCAGCATGAGCGGGGCCAGGATAACGCCCGGGATCGCACCGATCAGGAACATCGCCTGCCAGCCGAAGGCGTCGATGACCCAGATCGCCAGCAGTGCGGTCAACACCGCACCGACGTGGTAGCCGGTCATCAGCAGGGTCGAGGAGGAACCTGCCTTATCCCGGGAGCGGAACTCGGTGACCATGGAGATCGCCGTCGGTAGTGCGCCACCGAGGCCCAGTCCGGCGAGGAAGCGGAAGAGGATGAACCAGAAGACCTCCAGGTCAAAAGCCAGCGGCAGAGTGAGCACGGAGAACAGGAACACGCTGACAGCCAGAATCTTCTTGCGGCCGAAGCGGTCGGTGAGCACGCCGATGACCATGGCACCGATCATCATGCCGATCAGGCCGGCGGTGGAGATCTGGGTGCCGTGCACGGCGGTCAGCTCCCAGTGTGGATCCTCCAGCATCGAGGGCAGGGTTGCGCCCAGAACAACCAGGTCGAAGCCGTCGAGCATGGCAGCCAGCCAGGCCAGGACGGTCACAATGGCCGTGCTGCGTGTGGCAGTGGCGCGGGTGGGAGACGTCATGTGTTTAAACCTCAGTTTCGGTGTGTCGGGGGCAGCGGATAACCCAGGCAGAGATCTTCCGGCCGCGGGATCGAGGGTCAGAAAACGCCGTTCAGCCGGATACCTGGCGACGAAGCGACCTGCTCCTGAGATGGTGTTTCGGCTGGAACGTAATCGCTGGTCGTGGGCGAGGGACGCAACGGAGAGCAGCTGATCTCAGTGAGATCTGAACATCGGAGGCGGCACTGTCCAACCTGTCCAGCCCTGTGAGGGAAGGTGGTCAGACACAAGATTAGGACTCACGCCACAGGACACAAAAGCGGACGCACCGTAAACGGAACCGGGAAGACTCATGGTGGTCCGACCTGCGGAGACGTAGCTTACATTTTGCCCCAGGGTGGCGTTAGGGGTGTACCTCAGGGTTTCAGTGCAGTCTCCCGTTCGATGTGGAAGGAGGGGGAAGGCGGGAAGCCCGGGTGGCGATGGTGACCAAGCCCGGTTCCCGCCCGTCTCCTGGCCTAGGATTGCGGCATGAGCACGGCTTCCTACTTCATCCGTACCGGTCCCACCACCTTTGAGCCCACCCGCCATGCCGTGGGGGCCTGGTCGAAGGAGGACCACCATTTCAGCCCCATGGCGGGGTTGATGCTGCACGTCATTGAGCAGTCGCGTGAGGACACTCCCACCCAGCATCTTCAACTGGCCCGGATGTCCTTCGACATCCTGGGGCGCATCCCCCTTGCTGAGGTGGACATCCGGGTTGAGGTGCTCAGGCCGGGGCGGACCATTGAACTGGTCCAGGCCACCCTGCACATCCGGGACCGCAGCGTGATCACGGCCCGGGCCTGGTACCTCATTCCCACCGACACCACAGAGGCGGCAGCCTCCGAGATCACCCCGTTGCCGGCACCCGAGAACTGCCCGGTCCGCGATCTCGGCGGTACGTGGTCCGGTGGTTTCATGACCCAGCTGCAGGCCCGGGAAGCCCTCACTACGCGGCCGGGCCGGGGTGCTGCGTGGCTGACCTCTCCGACACAACTGGTCCAGGGCGAGAAACCGGTGGAGATCGCCGAGTACTTCGCCCGCATCGACACCGCCAACGGCGTCGCCGTGCGGCAGAGCCCGGAGCAGTGGATGTTTCCCAACGTGGACCTGACCGTGCATCTGTTCCGGAAACCGGTCGGCACCTGGACCGGATTGGACACCCGCGTCGACTGGGGCACCTCCGGCATCGGCATCACCAGCTCCACCCTGCATGACGTCGACGGCCCCGTGGGCCGGGTGGAACAGAGCCTGACCGTCCGGCGACTTTAAGGACCACGGTGACCGGCGCCCTGCGTTGCGGCCGGGACCTCACTGGAGGAGGCGCCGGGACTTCGTCGACGCGGCCCCCGGTAATTCCCCGGGGCGATCACGGGCCGGTGGCCTGCTAGAATCGACGAAGGAAAACCTGCAGGTCCTGATAACAACTGGATTCCCCGATCCGGTTTCGTGGATGCCATCCCAGCATCGGTGTCGTCATCCATCAGTCGGCCTGCACCAGGATACGTTCACTCACCACCACGAAGAGGTCCTCATGCCTAAGGCAAAAATCACGAAGAACTCGGTACCCCAGGCCTCCAGCGGCACCGCTCACCGCACCCCGGTCAAGATCAACACCGGTGGAACCCCGATGTGGTACAAGGTGCTGATGTTCGGCTTCATGTTGCTCGGCCTGATCTGGCTGGTGGTCAACTACCTGGCCGGCGAGCAGATCCCCTTCATGCTGGAACTCGGCGCCTGGAATTACGGCATCGGCTTCGGGCTGTTCATCATCGGCCTGCTGATGACCATGGGCTGGCGCTGATCTCCCCTCCCCTTCCGAGTGAACCCCGGCCGCTGTGGTCGGGGTTTTCCCGTTTCTGGAGACCTCTCTCGGAATCTTCAAGCTCACCCAAGCTTGTCAACGCCGCACCTCACACCGGCGCGGACACCCCACTGTCGGCGCGGGAGGTCAGCGAGCCGAATGTTTTTACCGGCCAGGATGTCGGCGAAGCTGTATCCGAAAATCTCAACCCCTGGTGACCTCGTCTGCTCCGAAAAAGGAGACCCACCTCTCCCCCAAGGACAGGTTTCTCCACTTGATTCACAGGGAGTAGGGAGCTTCCCCCGCTCGACTTCACCCGATTCCCATGCGGTATCTGGCTAGTTCCTGTCCGTCTCCTTCCGGAACCACATATTCTCACACCCTCTGCAAGGAAGTTATCCACAGCCTGTGGGTAAATCTGTGCATAAACTTCGCAGCACCGCACTTTCCACAGTCTCCACAGCCTGTGGATAACTCTGTGCACAACTTTGGGTGATCGCACACCAGTTCGCAAATATCCCCAAAGTGCCTGTGAATATGTGTAAGGCTCGAAGATTCAGCGGAGGCGTTCGATAAATTACAACTTTGTAATTGTCCACAATGTGGACAACTCCTGTGGATAACAGTGAGCTTTGGCAGGAAGTGGATAACCGGTGGACAACACGCCGAGGTTATCCCCAACCTGCGGAGAGGTGAGAGGTAGACAACAAAAATGCCGGGCCGAAGCCCGGCTGTTGCCAACACTGTGAACTGCGGTGAGAACCGATCCAGCCAGTCGATTTCACCCCGTCAGCAATCCCGCCATCCCTGAGTTAGCGGTGGTCACATTCCACCAGAGGACCAGTACGAGCACCACGAGAAGAACTCCCGTGGTCCCCGCCACCTGGACACGGCGGGACCGCGAGGCCAGGAGGAACGCCAGCACGATGCCGGTGGCCAGGCCACCCAGATGTCCCCACAGTGAGACGGAGGAGGCCACGAAGGTGTAGGCCACGTTGACCGCGATCAACACCAGCGGTGCCCGCAGATCGGTGCCCCGGCGCAGGCTGACGGTGACGAACACCGCCAGGAGACAGTAGAGCGCTCCGGACGCCCCGGCGGTGGGGGTCAGCGGTTCCAACCACAGGATGGTGGCGGACGCCCCGATGCCGCCGGCCAGAAAAATGGTGGCGTAGAGCGGACTGCCGTAGAATTTCTCGATCTCCCGGCCGACCAGGATGAGGAAGAACATGTTGACGGCCAGGTGGCCCAGATCCAGGTGCAGGAAAATCGCCCCGATGGTGCGGGCCAGACCGAAGGGTTCTCCCACCACCTCCGGTCCCCACAGAATCCAGGCGTCCCCCAACGAAGAACCTGCCAGACTGTGGATCAGCGACCGGGACTGGAGGGCGGTGACGGCCCACACGAGGCAGGAGATGGAGATGAACAGGGAGGTCACCGGTGCCTCCCGGGTGTATCGGGCGAGCCAGTCGCGCACGGTACCGGGTCCTTTCGAAGAGGTCATGCAGCCAGGGGGACGGGGTACCCCGGCGGGACACAAAAAGCCTGCGGACCCGGCGGGAAGCCCCTACGAGGCTTCCTGGCGGGTCCGCAGGCCAGTGGACAGGGTGGGGTGGCTCGGACTACTCCGAGATCTCCACGGACTCGATGACGACCGGCTCGACCGGGCGGTCCATGCGGTCGGTGCCCACAGCGCCGATCTCGTCGACGACCTTGCGGGAAGCTTCGTCGGTGACCTCACCGAAGATGGTGTGGGCGTTGTTCAGGTGCGGGGTCGGGCCCAGGGTGATGAAGAACTGGGAGCCGTTGGTGCCCGGGCCGGCGTTGGCCATGGCCAGCTTGTAGGGGCCGTCGAAACGCAGCTCGGGATGGAACTCGTCGGCGAACATGTAACCGGGGCCGCCACGACCGGTGCCGGTCGGGTCGCCGCCCTGGATCATGAAGCCGCTGATGATGCGGTGGAAGATGGCACCATCGTAGAACGGGCCCTCGTTGGTGCCCTGGGCGTTCTCGGTCTTGTAGTCCTGGGTGCCGTTCGCCAGCCCGACGAAGTTCTCGACGGTCTGCGGGGCGTGGTTGCCAAAGAGTTCGACAACGATGTCACCGTGGTTGGTGTGCAGCGTTGCGGTAGCTGTCTTCAAAGTCATGGTGACCATACTAGTGAATACACAGCTATCGCGGGCAACGGCGGTGAGCAGTTCCGCTCACCGCCGTTGTGTTTCCGGAGGAATGTCGGGTAGGTCGCGGATAATGGCCGATTGGGGGTTGCTGGGGACCACAATCCGGCAGTATCCGCGACCTACCCGACATGAACGACCATATCCCAGGGGAACAGCCGCCTATCGGCGGTTAAGCCACCGGTGCGGTTTCCTTCAGCTGCACGTTTTCCACCACGTGGTCCCGGGCGATGACGAGGTTGCGCAGGGAGGCCTCCACTTCCTCATAACCGCGGGTCTTCAGGCCACAGTCCGGGTTCACCCAGAGACGGTCGGCCGGCACGTGCCGGGCAGCTGCGGTGAGCAGCTCGATCAGCTCGGTGACCTCGGGGACACGCGGCGAGTGGATGTCGTAGATGCCCGGGCCGATGCCGGAGGTGAACTTCTCCTCGATGTCGCCGAGCAGCTCCATCCGGGAGCGGGCCGCCTCAATGGAGGTGACGTCCGCATCCAGATCGTTGATGGCCTCGATGATCTGGCCGAACTCGGAGTAACACAGGTGGGTGTGGATCTGGGTCTCCGGCTTGGCGTCCACGGCCACCAGGCGGAAGGAGCGCACAGCCCAGTCCAGGTAGGATCGGCGGTTCCCGGCCCGCAGCGGCAATAGCTCGCGCAGGGCGGGCTCATCGATCTGGATGATCTTGATGCCGGCGTCCTCGAGGTCGGCGACCTCGTCGGCCAGGGCCACGCCGAGCTGGTCAGCGGAGGTGGACAACGGGACGTCGTCACGCACGAAGGACCACGCCAGGATGGTCACCGGGCCGGTGAGCATGCCCTTGACGGGCTTGTCGGTCAGGGAGTCCGCGTACTTCGTCCACTCCACGGTCATGGCCGCCGGACGGGAGACGTCGCCGAACAGGATCGGCGGGCGGGTGCACCGGGAGCCGTAGGACTGGACCCAGCCGTTCTCGGTGACCACGAAGCCGTCGAGCAGCTCCGCGAAGTACTGCACCATGTCATTGCGCTCCGCCTCACCGTGGACCAGGACGTCGAAGCCGAGACGTTCCTGCAGCTCGATGACGTCGCGGATCTCGGCCTTGAGAGCATCCTCGTAGGCGGCCCCGTCGATGCGACCGGCCTTGAAGTCCGCCCGGGCCTTGCGCACCTCCGCGGTCTGCGGGAAGGAGCCGATGGTGGTGGTCGGCAGCTTCGGCAGGTTCAGGGCCCGCTGCGCCCCGACGCGACCGGCGAAGTCCGGCTCTCGGGTGACCTGCCCCTCCGGCAGGGCGGCCCGGCGCTTCTCGACGTCCGCGTCGTGCACCCGGGTGGATTCAGTGCGGGTGCGCACGGCGCGGTCCGAACGGGCGAAGGCCTCCCCGGCGGCGGTGGTGCCCTGCCGCAGCGCGGTATCCAGCGCCACGACCTCGCCTATCTTCTCGTCCGCGAAGGACAGCCAACCAACCACGTCCACCGGCAAGCTGGTCTCCGCGGCGACGGTGTGCGGCACGTGCAGCAGGGACACGGAGGTGGACACGGAGACCTCGTGGTCGGCCCGGTGGAACTTCTCCAGGACCTCGAGGCGCTCCCGCAGGTCCGCGGCCCAGATATTGCGGCCGTCAATCACGCCGACGACGATGCGGGTGCCCGGGTTCACGGTGGTGATGATCCGGTCCAGGTAGTCCGGAGCGTCCTTGAGGGTCTGCGGCGCCAGATCCACGCCGAGGGCCTCCGGGCGGACGTCGGCCAGCGCATCCAGCCCGGTCTGCAGCGAACCGTAGGGCGCGGAGAGGAAGACCGCGGGGCGGGTCGCGGCGTCGTCAAGCAGGGTGGCGTAGGTCTTCCGTGCCAGCTCGGCGAGCTGGTCGTCGCAGGCCACACCCAGGTCTGCGACGAGCGCCGGTTCCTCGATCTGGACCCATTCCACGCCGTTTTCCGCCAGCACCTGCAGGACCTCGGCGTAGGCGGCGGTGAGTTTCTCCAGGTGATCCAGCGGCTGAGTCTGCGCTCCCTCGGCGGGCTTGGACAGGGCGAGCAGGGTGACCGGGCCGACCAGGAAGGGGCGGACCGTCGTGCCGGCCGCCCTGGCCTCGGTGAACAGCTCCAGCAGGCGCTGCGGGCGCGGGCGGTAGTCGTCGTTGTCGGCGACCTCCGGGACCAGGTAGTGGTAGTTGGTGTCGAACCACTTGGTCATCTCCAGCGGGGCGGTGTCCGCGTTGCCGCGGGCCAGCGTGAAGTAGTCGTCCAGGTTCACGTCCTCGGCCCCGCCGCCGAGCAGGCCGACGGTCACCGCGGTTTCCAGCACGTGGTCATAGGGGGCGGCGTCGGCGGGGATGGCGTAGTCCTCGGTCAGTCCCAGCTCGACCAGGCGGGCCCAGTTGTTCAGCCGCAGGCTGTGGGTGGCGGAGCGGAAGGCCTCGGCGTCGATGCGGCCCTGCCAGTAGGATTCGAGCGCCTTCTTCAGTTCCCGGTCCGGGCCGATGCGGGGGTAGGCCTCGATGGTGGCGTTCGGGAATTGGACGTGCTTGATGACAGTCATGGCTAAGCTAGTGCCCTTTCTCGGGAAGAAATTCAGGTTCAGTACCGGCCCGGTGGTCGGGCCAGGTGTGATGAGATGAACTGCTCTTCGCGGGGGCTCCCGGTGCTGTGGTGTCGGATGCGGTCACGCACGTCTGGTGCGTGGTGCGATTCCTATCCTGTCCAGCAGTTCTGTGACGGTGTCAGCTCGGTTGAAGGTGTTCAGGTGCAGGCTCTCCGTGTCATTTTCCAGGAGTTCCCGCGCCAGCTCAGCGGTGAGTTCCAGACCGAGGTCGTACTCGCCCTCCGGCGTGCCCGCTCCCTCGAGCCGGCGGATCAGCCGGTCGGGGACGGTCAGGCCGGAGAGCTGCCCCATTCGGCGCAACCGCTGCACGCTGGTCATCGGGACGATCCCCGGGATCAGCGGGATCGACACTCCGGCCAGGCGGGCGCGTTCCCGGAAGCGGAGGAAGTCCTCCGCGTCGAAGAAGAGCTGGGTGATGGCGAAGTCCGACCCGGCGCGCTGCTTGGCCAGCAGCACATCGATGTCTTCGTCCCAGCCGGAGGACTCGAAGTGCCCGGCGGGGTAAGCGGCCACCCCCACCGCGAGCCGTCCGGCGGCGAAGCGGGCGGCCTGCTGCTTCTCCACGTCCCGGATGAGCCGCACCAGGTGGTTGGCGTAGGGCAGGTGGCCGGGATCGGGCCCGGCCTGGTCCTCCGGATAGTCGCCCCGGAGGGCCAGGAAGCCCCGGACACCGGCGTCCACCAGGGTGTTGATCCAGCTGACCAGCTCTTTCCTCGGACCGGCCGTGCAGGTCAGATGCGCCAGGGGACGCATGCGGGTGGTCTGCGAGATCTGGGCGATGAACTCGGACGTGCCCTCCAGCCAGCTGGAGCGCTGTGAACTGGTCACCGCCAGGTAGTCCGGTTCGTAGGTGTCCAGGGTGGCCAGCAGGTGGTCGACCTTGGCCTGGTCCGAGTCGTGCCGGGGTGGAATGACCTCGAAGGACAGCGAGGTACGGCGGCGGGCGCCGGGCTGCCGCCCCAGCAGGTCCGTGGGGTCCAGGACAGGGGTCTGCGGGGTGGGGTGAACCAGATCCTCGTCCAACGGCGCGGATGCGGAGAACCGTGGCCGGTTGCTGCCGGTGACCTGGGAGAAGGAGACGCGGTGGGACGTGCCCAGGGTGGTTGCGTCGCCGCTCATGAGTGCCTCCTCAGAAAACTTCGTGGGTGTCCCGCCGCAGTTTTTTGGGGCGGGGTGTGCACGGCGTCGAGGAGGCTTCCTGTACCCGTGGTGAACTGCGTTTGAATCTAGCAACGCGGCACCACGGTGCCACAACACTTATTTTTCTGTGGCTCATCAACAAAGCCGGTGACCTGGACATATTGCTGGTCAATTCCTGAATATAATTCCTGCCGGAGAGGCGGTTCTCCCCCATTTCTGAACCAAGCTGTCCAGTTTCCCGCTCCTCGTTTCAGCACGCTTCAACACTCACTGCTGACCCTGCTGTCCCATCGGCGGGGGTGGCAGAACGAGGCCGGGTGGCGGAGGTGGCGCAGAGGCTCGGGTGGATGGACCACCGGATTCGCTGCGGGCACCGAATTCACAAGGAATCCCCGGCCACCGTTCAGCCGGGATGGCTAATCTGGAAGGCACGGATGACAAACGAGACCTCCGACATCAAGGGAGAAACATGAACACGAGCACGCTGAAGATTGCCCTCAACGCCAGTAACGCGGCGTGGAACCAGTTCAAGAAGTACCGCGACGAGAAGGCCATCCAGGCCTATGAGCGACTCTCTGAAGCCGCGGAATCTGTCGGCGGTGTCGAAGGTCTCCGTGAGCGTGGCAGCGAGCTGCTCGACGACTCCCGGCGGGAAGCCGGTAACGTCACCAAGTCCGCCCGGGCCCGCCTCAACAAGGCTCTCGATGATGCCCAGGCCAAGGGGCAGGAACTCGCAGAACGCGGCCAGCAGGTCGCCGAAGACACCCGGAAGAACGGAAAAAAGAAGCAGCGCAAGGCCGTCAAGGCCGCAGCACAGGGCCGGAAGGAAGCCACCCGAGCAGCCAACCGGACCCAGAAGAAGACCGCCAAGCAGATCGCCAAGCTCGGCCGGAATAAGCAGGACAAGCAGCAGGGCACCAGCAAGTGGCTGGTCTTCGGACTGGTGAGCGTGCTGATCGCCGCCGTGGGCGGAGGAGTCTACTGGTTCCTGAACCGGAAGCCCGCTCCGGGCACCACTCCTCCGCGTGTCGAGGAGCACGGTGGTGGCAAGACCGAGTCGACTCTGGTGTACTCGACCGAAACCCCGGCCGAAGTTGAACCGGCGAAGGGGAAACTGCAATCTGAGGAGGAACTGTTGGCATCACTGGACGATCAGCTGGACAAGCACCGCGCCGAGGAAGCCGTCGGCGACACTGCAGAGCAGGATGAGTCAACGGTCGCCGACGCCGCAGCCGAGGCCGTAGCCAACGCCGAGGAGGCCACCGCAGAAGCCGAAGAAGACGAGGAGCCCGTGGCCAACGAGGAACTCCTCGAAGAAGGCGAGGAGATCCAGGCGGAGTACGACAAGCACAACGCTCCCCACCGCGACCAGAGCGACAAGTAAGTTTTCGCGCTTCCTGGGTCTGCCCGGGCTGCTCCGGGGTCTGCCCGGGGCTGAACGAGATCGCGGACGCCGCCACGATGGATGTCGTGGCGGCGTTTTTGCGTGGTGTGGACGGTTTATGGATGGCGATTTCGGATCGTGGCTTGTGGCATGAACAGTGACCGGCAAAAACACACAACCGGTTGCGGGAGACGGTGCGGGGGACGGAGAACACGCCGCAACCCACCACTTCGCCTCCGCGATGAGGTCGTGGCAGCGTTTCTGTGGTGAAGGGGCATTAGTTCATGGCGTTCTCGGGGCGGGTGACAGCGTTGCAAAAGGATCGTGTTGATTTATAGGGGAAAATCGACACGATCCTTTTGCAACGCTGTCACCCGCGGGCTGCCTCAAAAAGCCGCCCCACAAAGCTATTCCGCTGCGACGAAACCGTAGGCTTCCGCCAGCGCCACAGCATCGGCCCACAGTGGAGCCTTGTCACCGTGCTCGTCCGGGTCGGCGAGCTGCGGCATCTCCTCGGAGAGGCTGGTGCTGAGCAGGTACTGCTGCTCCGGGTAGTAGATCTCCAGCTCCACGAACGGCGCTTCGGGATCATCAGCGGTGAATCCGGCGTTACCGGCCACCACCTGCACCAGTGGTTGGTCCCCTTCCGGCTCCTGATAGCGGAGGACATCCGTGGTGGTGTAATTTTCCACCGTATCCGCCGTGGACCGGCCGGTGCTCCAGATGAACCAGGGCAGATCATCCGGCACGCCCACGGCTTCCCCGGAGGGCACGCACATGCCACCCCGTGACAGTCCGTCGTCGGTGGCCTCAGCCGGCATCGGGTCCACTTCGCATTCGGGGTCAGCCGCCAGGTACTCACCCGGGAGGAACTCCCCCGCCTGCTCGTGGGTGTCCGTGACATCGATGGATTCCGGGGCCAGTGACTGCTCCGCGGTGTCTCCACCGCCGGAACAACCGGCCAGCACTCCCGTCAGCAACAGCCCCGTCATACCGGCACCCAGCACTTTTATCCGCATGAAAGATCAGCCTAACAACTCGGGCGTCCTCCGGAACCACCGCCGGAACACCGGTGAACTCCCCGGACACCAGCCCGGGGAGTTCACCGTGAGGGGAAAAGGTCAGCTGACCACGCGTGCCGTCTTCAGCCCGGCTGTGTTCGTCAGTTGCGCCAGCTCCTCGTCGCTCAACGTGGTGTCTGCTGCGGTGCCCCGGCTGAGGATCGCGGACAACACGGCCGTAAGCGCACCCTGCGGATCATCCACCAGGTGATGGGCGCGCCAGCCGATGTGCTTGTCCGGGCGGACCAGGATCATGCCGTCCTCGGCGACCTCGCGCTGGCGCAGCCAGTCGCCGTAGAGGTCCTGGTGTTCGCAGCCCTCGCCGATGACCACGGCCCTGATCTCCAGGCCCAGCTCGGTGGCCACCTGTGCAGCAGCCTCCGCCCAGGGGCGGCCCGTGATGCCCGTGAACAGGGTGAATCCGGTGCCGGTGGCCAGGTCATGGGTGGACTGCTTGGTCATGGTGTCCCCGATCCAGGCGTGCGGCAGGCGCAGGCCGGGGTAGGTGGACTTCTGATGGTGGAGCATCGGGTCCTGCGTCACCTCAGGGCGGCCGCCGCCGTCGCAGACCACGGCGGTGGAATCGTAGAACTGACCGATCTCGGTGCCCTGGGCGTTGAATTCATAGTCCTTGTCGTCCAGGGCCTGGCGCAGCGCCTTGCGACGGGCGGCTCCCTCGGGGGTGGGTTCCTTGCGCAGCTTGAGGTTCTCGCGGAACTCCTCATCCGTCTTCGCGTCGGCCACGCCCAGGGCCTCGAAGATGGGACCGTACTCCCGGCCCGAGTCATTGGCGCGCGTGACGATCTGCTTGGCCACGGGTGCCCGTTCCACGGAGTAGGTGTCCAGCAGCTCCGCCCCGGCCTGGCCGTTGATGACGGCAGCCAGCTTCCAGGCCAGGTTGTAGGAATCCTGGATGGAGGTGTTGGAACCCAGGCCGTGGCTCGGCGGATGGCGGTGCGCGGCGTCGCCGGCGATGAACACCCGGCCGTTCTGCATGTGGGTGGCGTACTGCTCGTTGTTGCCCCACAGCGAGTAGCCGGTGATCTCCATCTCCAGGTCCGGGATGCCCACCAGGTTACGGACGATGCGCTTGGCCTCGTCCTCATCCAGTTCCGGGGCCTCACCGTTGATGTCGTAGCCCCAGACCACCAGCCACTCGTTCCAGGGGCGGACGCAGCGGACCAGGCCGGCGCCGATGCCGCCGATATTGGAGCCCGGGTGGAACACCCAGTAGAGAATGGAGGGACGGTGGGCGGCCAGGTGGGAAAGATCCGCCTTGAACTGGATGTTCATCGAACCTCCGATGTCCATCTTGCCCTCGAAGGGGGTGTTGATGTCCTCGGCGACCTGTGACCGTGCTCCGTCCGCCCCGACCAGGTACTTCGCCCGGATGGTGTATTCATGCCCGGTCAGGCGGTTACGCACCTGGACGTCGACACCCTTGTCATCCTGGGTGTGGGAGAGGTACTCGGTGGAGAACTGGGTTTGGGTGCCTCGCTTGGTGGCGTTTTCCAGCAGGATCGGCTCCATCATGGTCTGCGGGAGATCGCAGGGCATGGACGGGGAGGCCAGTTCATAGTCGGCGCGACGGTCCGGGCGGTAACCCCAGGTGGGGCGGCGCCCGATCTCCTCGCCGGCCAGCGACTCGCAGTAGACGGTGTCACCCATCTGGTCGTGGGGCGTGGCCTTGGCCAACACCTCATCCTCGACGCCGGCGTCGCGGAGGATCTCCATGGTGCGCTGGTTCGTGATGTGGGCGCGCGGTGTGTTGGCGGTCCAGCGGTACTTGGTGATCATGATGTTGGCCACGCCGTGGGTGGACAGGAACAGCGCCGCAGCAGCGCCCGCCGGGCCGGAACCGACGATCAGCACGTCGGTGGTGACGATGTCATCGTTCTCCGGGGTCTCGGTGGCGGTGATTCCGTCATGGAAGACAGGCATGGTGATCTCCTCTGGATCGGGTGACCGGGGCACAGTAGTGGATGGTCACACGGATATTTCTGGTGTCCTTGCGGCCGGTGCCGGGTGGCGTTCCGGTCGGCGTTGACACGAATGTAGGCCGGATCACAGAGGTGGAGTAGCCTGCGTCACGTTCTTGTCCGCCCGGGGCAAGAACATGTCCGCCGGGGGACAAAACCCCGCTTCACGACGCCCCGGGGCGCGGGCGGGAGCGGCGTCGGCAAGCGGTGCTCAACCCTGCAGACGGCGCCGCTGCGCCTCCTTGCGGGACTGCAGCGGGGTCAGTTGGTAGCGCTCCCGGAAGGTGCGGCTGAAATGGCTCGGGGAGGCGAAGCCGAAGCGCCGGCCGATCTCGCTGACGGCCACACTGTCCTGGTCCCCCGAAGTCAGGGCGCGGTGCGCCAGTTCCAGCCGTCGACCCAGAATGTACCGCCCCACGGTGGTGTCGGCTGCCGCGAAGATCCGCCCCAGCTGCCGTTCACTGATGCCCACTGCCGCCGCCACCTGGGCGGGACCGAGGCCACGATCGGTGATGTTGAGTTCAATGTGGTTGCGCGCGGCGGCGATCAACCCGGTTTCGGCGCCGCGCGCCTCACCGAGCACCAGCTGCACCAGGCCGAGGAGCTCCTCCTCCACGCTCGGCAACGCCAGTTCCCCCGCCCCGGCGCGCGAGAGCGGCTGCGGTCTGCCGTTCGCGATGTCGGCGAGGGTGGCCTGGATCAGCCGTGCCAGAGTCTGTTCCCCCTGGCCGCCGCCGGGGCTGAAATCGAAGACCGCGGGCAGTTCCGGCCCCTTGCCGCCGACGAGTCCGGTGTAGCTGGCCTTCGGGACCGTCAACACCAGCTCCCGGAAGCCGTGGTTGAATCCGCGGAGAAACGGCCGGTCAGCGTCGTACACGATGGCCTGCCCGGGCTTGATGGAGATGTGTCCACCCCGGTGGAAGAAGAAGGCGTCCCCCTCCGTGGCGAAGAAGATCGCGATCACCCCGGTGGGGTTGGCCTCGATGAAGCCCTCGGAACGTTCCACCACCTGCGAGGTGCCGTACACGCTGGCGATCCGCACCGAGGGAAGGTGCAGGTTCGTCTCCTCGGCGTGCATCGGACGATCATCCAGGGTCCGGATGTCCAGGGGAATCAGGGCACGGGCATTGTGCCCCTCCCACAGTTGCACCCGGTCATTCGGCACGATGCCACGGGTGGTGAAGCGCAGCAGCTTAGCGGCGTCACGCTCTGACGGTTCAGACATGATGCCCACCACTCTAGAGATCCGGGGGCACCTCCCGCCCCCATATATCACATCTCTACTACGAAACCACGTCTCCCGGGCCGCCGTTCAGCCGGGGGAACCGCCGTTAGGTAACTTTAATCAGAAGCGTTTTGCAGGGTGATGAGTCTTTTCCGGGAGCAATCTCCCACATTTCACCCTCCAACGACACATCGGCCGTTCCCCGGCCGGTGTGTCGTATGCCCATGTGAAAGGACCTGTTCAGCATGAGACGACGACTCCCCGCCCTGCTTGGGACGAGTCTGCTCCTGGCCGGCTGTGCCGCCGGGGAACCGGATCCCGTCACCGGTGCGGTCACGGACACCACGACATCCGCGGATGCCAGCGCCGTCGCGGGCACCGCTCCCGAGCTGCCGCTGGGAGAATGGGCCCCCGCGGACTGCCCGGCGGAACAACCCTGTGACGTGGAGTTCCGGATCGTGGACATCCTGATCGCCGACACCTGCGAATTCGGCCGCAAGCCCGGCGCGGAACCGCTCCCCGACGACAATTGGGTCCTCACCATTTACACCGAGGCACGCTCCGGGTTGACGGCGGACGGCAAGGCCCACATCTTCTCCACCCCGGAGGTCGTGGACGAAGCGGGCGAAGTGCAGCCCGCCACCTATGACCAACCCTGCGCCGACAATCCCGAGCACGCCGACTTTGAGTACCTGTTGACCGGGATCGAGGAGAATTCCGAATCCCAGTTCGCGGACATGCTGGCGGTACCGGCCGGTGCAGCGGCCCTGCTCTTTGAGGGACGTCGCATCGACCTGCCCGACTCCGGTGCCGAACCCACAGCGTCCGGCGAGGCCGGCGTCCGCCCTGACACTGGCTCGGGAGGCGGTGCTGCCGGCCTTCCCACCGGTGAATCCGTGGCTCCTCACCAGGTGGGCCGCTGCGAGGCGGACGGCCGGGCGATGTTCAGCGATGGAATCCGCCGCCCGGCGGCAGCCTGCCCGAATGACTCCGGCGGTGGTGCCGCTGGCGGTGGAGCCGGTGATGGGGCCCAGGAGGACCCTGCCTACCGCTGCGCCGATACCGGCGAACAGGTGGCGGATCCCTCGGATTGTCTGAGCACTCCCCCGGACACTCAGCAGCCTTCGCCCACCACACCACCCACCAGCACGACGACGCCCACTCCGACGGTCTCCCACCCGAACCCCAGCAGCTTCGACAGCGACTATGAGGAGCAGCTGTGGCACGACTGCGCGAATGACGTGGTCCAGGACAAACTGCTCTGCGACACAATGTACGAGCTCTACGGCGAACCCTGAGCAGTTCGCTGCGGCAAGGGTGGCACCGGAGCTGTCCGGGGTTCTGGCTACGCTGATATGACGTGACTGAGAGAACCGCTGCCGTGCTGAGCGAAGTCTTCGCTCCCTGGCTGATCAACATCGCCTTCTTCCTGGTGCTGGGAGGGGCCACCGGCGCCTGGCCCGCTGCCGGCGCCGCCGCGGTGGGCACCGGGGTGGTTCCCATGGTCCTCATCATCACGCTGATGCGGGCCGGGAAGATCGGGGACCACCATGTGACGGCCCGGGAGCAGCGTGGCGGGGTGCTCATCGGCATCACCTTGTGCGTGCTCGTGCTCCTCGGCGTGTTGATGATGCTGAGCACTCCCCTGCTCATCTGGGCAGGGGTGTGGGCTGCCCTGATCTTTCTGCTCGTATTCGGGGTGGTGACCGTCGCCGGCAAGATCAAGGCTTCTGTCCACGTGGGCCTGTGGGTGTGCGTGACCGCTTACCTGGGGCTCGCCGTGGCTCCCTGGTGGTTCCTTGCTCTGGCGCTCACGCCGCTGATCGCCCGGGCCCGCGTGGTGATCCAGCACCACAGCTGGACGGAGATTCTCGCCGGTGCGGCTTCCGGTGCGGTGGTCACGGCGATCGTGTACTGGCTGTTGCTGTGATTCAGAGGTGATTCGGAGCCGACGGGGCTACGCCGGGCGAGACCCTGTCAGCGTCACCGGAGCGTAGCTAGAGGGCGGAGAGCCTGGTCTCCGGCTGTTCCCGCCACCGGTAGGTTTTCTCCACCAGCCGGCGCTGCCGAAATCCCCGCCACCGGTCGAGCAGACCGCGGAGGCGGGGCCCGTCGTTCCCGGGGGCGAGGACCTTCTCGAACGCCAGCTCCCCGATGGTTTCCGGGTCCGCCTCCAGGTCGAACAACGGGGTGTACCCCAGGTTCAGATAGAGATTCCTCGCCTCCGGTTGGCGCGGTCCCGTGGTGAGATAGGCGTTGCGGTAGCCCCGCTCGACGATGGCGTTCTCCAGTGCCGTCATGATGCGGCGGGACCGCCCCTGCCAGCGGTGTTCCGATGAGGTCCAGACCCGTTTGATCTCCGCCGTCTCATGGTCGAGGTACATGAACGCGCCCCCGGCGATGGTTTCTTCGCCGCGGCGGATGAGCAGCAGATCACCATAGGGCGGGGCGAACACCTGGGCCGGGAACAGCTCGATCTCGGCTGGAGCATCTTCGGGCCTGGTGAAACCGTGATAGTCCGCGTAGCGCGTGGAGTACTCGTGGCTGAGTTCCTCGATCAGCGGCCGCGCGGCCGCTGAGTCGAGACGGCTGTGCACGAGACGGTCTGAAGATTCTGTCACGGCGGGCCTTCCAAGGGAGAACATGCAGCTGGGTACCTGACGGAGCCATTTTCCGGGGCTCCGCGGACAGGAAAAGAGCCACTCTCCAATTTCTCGGAAAGTGGCTCTCACCTGGTACTTCTCTTGTGGAGCATAGGAGAATCGAACTCCTGACCTTCTGCTTGCAAAGCAGATGCTCTACCAATTGAGCTAATGCCCCAGGTTCCTTGGTGGGCCTAGCAAGAATCGAACTTGCGACCTCATCGTTATCAGCGATGCGCTCTAACCGACTGAGCTATAGGCCCTGGGAACGAATATGTACTTTACCCACTTCCCTGGAAGTTAAACAAATCGCCAGTTCAAAACGGGTTTTTCTTCGGCAATTACAGCGGGACAGGCGCTTCCACCGACGACGCCCCGGGTGCCGCAGTCCGCGGCGCCCGGGGCGTCGATAAGCGGTGGCGGGTTAGTCCGCCCCCTCCTGAAGGGTGAGGGTGAGCCCACCGAAGAGGTCCACCAGCGAGTTGTAGATGATGGCCACCAGCGGAGCCAGCACGGTCACCAGGATGGCCCCGATCGCACCGACCAAGGCAGCGATGGAGATGACCATGCCGAAGCCTATGGCCTGCTCACCACCCACGCCCGCGACCACGGAGTTGAGCTGGTCCCAGATGCCGGCGGCCTGCATACCGAGATAGAGAATGGCCACACAGAGGATCCACGCCACCAGCCCGACCAATGACATGGCCAGGGCGACCCGGAACGCCGAGACGGCGGATACGCGGGTGATGGCGACTTCTCGTGCTGCCATTTACTTCTCCTCTTCCTCGGTATCAGTCTCGTTGGAGTCTAGTTCAGGCTCGGGCTGATCCGTCGTTTTCTGCGCGGCGCGTTCCGTCGGGCCGGCAACCTCTCCCTTGGCCACGGCCTCGGCGGTCTCCTCGCCTTCGCCCTCGACGTTCTTGTCGATGGCCAGCAGTTCGACGTCCTTCTCCAGGTCGACGAGACGCACGCCCATGGTGGCACGGGAAGACGGGCGGATCTGGTTGACCTCGGTGCGGATGACACCGCCGGCAGTGGTGATGGCGAAGATCTGGTCGTCCTCGTCCACCGCCAGAGCACCGATGAGCTTGCCGCGCTTCGGGGTGTACTTGAAGGTCATCACGCCCATGCCACCGCGTCCCTGGGAGTTGTAATCGTCCATCGGGGTGCGCTTGCCGTAGCCGCCGGAGGTGGCCACCAGCAGGTACTCCCCGTCGCGGACCACGGTCATGGCCAGCAGCTGGTCCTCACCCTTGAAGCGCATGCCCTTCACACCGGCGGTGGCCCGGCCCATCGGGCGCAGCTGCTCATCGTCGGCGGGGAAACGGATGGCCTGGCCTTCCTCAGAGACCAACAGCATTTCATCGTCATCGGCGCACAGGGCCGCGCCGATCAGCCGGTCATCTTCGTTGAGGTTGATGGCGATGAGACCGCCGGAACGGTTGGACTCGTAGTCCGCCAGCCGGGACTTCTTCACGCGCCCGTGGGCGGTGGCCAGCACCAGGTACGGCGCATCATCGTAGGAGGTGATCTGGATGACCTGCGCGATGCGCTCCTCCGGCTGGAATTCCAGCAGGTTGGCCACATGCTGGCCACGTGCCGTGCGGGTGGCCTCCGGCAGCTCATAGGCCTTCAGGCGGTAGACGCGGCCGAAGTTGGTGAAGAACAGGATCCAGTCGTGCGTGGAGCTGACGAAGAAGTGGCGGACCACGTCATCCTGCTTCAGTTCGGCACCGCGCACGCCCTTCCCGCCGCGCTTCTGCGAACGGTAGGAATCGACCTTGGTGCGCTTGGCGTAACCGGTCGAGGTGATGGTGACCACCACGTTCTCCCGGGCGATCAGGTCCTCGTCGGAGACGTCCCCGGTGGCGTGGACCAGCTGGGTACGACGGTCATCGCCGTACTTCTCGACGATCGCCGACAGTTCCTCGTAGACGATCTTCCGCTGCCGCTCAGGGCGGGCGAGGATGTCCTTGAGGTCCGCGATCTCGAGTTCGATCTCGGCGAGTTCATCGATGATCTTCTGGCGCTCCAGGGCGGCCAGGCGGCGCAGCTGCATCGCGAGGATGGCGTCGGCCTGCACGTCGTCGACGTCGAGCAGCTCCATCAGTCCGGTGCGGGCCTCATCCACCGTGGGCGAACGGCGGATCAGGGCGATGACCTCGTCGAGCATGTCCAGTGCCTTGACCAGGCCGCGCAGAATGTGGGCGCGCTTCTCGGCCTCGTCCAGGCGGAACTGGGTGCGGCGGATGATCACGTCGATCTGGTGGGCGACGTAGTGGCGCAGCATCTGGTCCAGGCGCAGGGTACGCGGCACACCGTCGACGATGGAGAGCATGTTGGCACCGAAGTTGGTCTGCAGCTGGGAGTGCTTGTACAGGTTGTTGAGCACCACGCGCGGCACGGCGTCGCGCTTCAGGGTGACCACGATGCGCATGCCCACCCGGTCGGAGGACTCGTCCTCGATCTTGGAGATGCCCACCAGCTTGCCGTTGGTGACCTGCTCCGCGATGTTGGAGATGAGGTTGTCCGGGTTGACCATGTAGGGCAGCTCGGTGATCACGATGATCTGGCGGTTGCCCACCTCCTCGATGGCGGTCACGCCGCGCATGCGGATGGAACCACGGCCGGTGGTGTAGGCGTCCTTGATGCCCTGGTCACCGACGATGAGGCCGGAGGTCGGGAAATCCGGTCCCTTCACGTAGCTCATGCAGGCGTCGAGAGCGGACTTCTCATCGGCGTCCGGGTTCTCCAGCAGCCAGAAGATGGCGTCGGCCAACTCCCGGAGGTTGTGCGGCGGAATGTTGGTGGCCATGCCGACGGCGATGCCGTTGGAGCCGTTCATCAGCAGGTTCGGCACGCGCGAGGGCAGCACGTCCGGCTCCATGGTCTTGCCGTCGTAGTTCGGGGAGAACTCCACGGCGTTTTCCCGGATGTCCCGCACCATTTCCATGGCGATCGGGGTGAGCCGGCACTCCGTGTAACGCATGGCCGCCGGGCCGTCGTTGCCGCGGGAGCCGAAGTTGCCCTGCCCCTCGACCAGCGGATAGCGCATGTTCCAGGGCTGCGCGAGGCGGACCAGGGTGTCGTAGATCGCGGAGTCGCCGTGCGGGTGGAACTGGCCCATGGTGTCCGCGACGGGGCGCGAGCTCTTGACGAAGCTGCGCTCGGGGCGGTAGCCGGAGTCGAACATCGCGTAGATGATGCGGCGGTGCACCGGCTTCATGCCGTCGCGGACCTCCGGCAGCGCACGACCCACGATCACCGACATCGCGTAGTCGATGTAGCTGGTCTGCATCTCCTCGTTGATGTCGATGGGGAAAATGCGGTCGAACTCTGCGGTTCCGCCGCCGTTGTTGTCGTCGCTCATGCTCACCTTTTCTTCTCGAATGTGGCTAGACTCCCCCACTCTACTCCCCCGCCGCCGGAAAAGCCGTTTCCTGGCCCTCTGACCGCTTCGCCCTCAATTCAGTGGTATCACTCTGCTACCATCTGGCCATGGCCATGACACTTCGCCTCAACGAGGAACAGGACCGCGCGCTGACCCTGCTCGCCCGCGCCCAGGGCAGCAGCAAACACGAGGCCGCGGTCCGTGCGATCATCTCCACCGCGGCCCGCACGCTTGCCGACGCCGAGGTGGAGGGCCTGGCGCGCGAGATCCTGCCCGGCTACGCCGAGACCCGCCGCCGGATCCGCACCACCCGGCCCCAGCCCGGCGAAGACGCCCCGTGGCCCCTGTGAGCCACCCCGCCATCCGCGGCCTGAGCACCGCCCAGCTGCTGTCCGTGGCGGATCTGGTGGGCCGCGAATTCCGCGCTTCGGTGAGGGACCTGTCCGCGATCGCCGCCAGCGCCGCCACCACCACCGCCGAACTCAATGGCATGCCGATTCATGATTCCGTCACAGCAGCGGCGGCCCACCTGAAACGGACCATCCAACGGTTGACGCCGATGACGGACGCGAACGAGGAACTCGCCGACATGGCCGCCCTCGTCCTGCTGGAACTGAACCGGGAGGGCTGAGAATTGTTCCGCCATCAGTGCGTTTCCCTTGGCCCGGTTGGCGTGATTGTGTAACATCTGTGGTTGTTGTGACTGCAGACGACATTTGAGGTTCAGTTGCTGCGGCGGAAGAGTCATAACACCCAGTTCCCCATTGTTGCGTCCGCCAATCCATGGCGGTATCCCCAATGGGGTTCTTCCTTGATCAGGGCAGCCGATAATCGATGGCCCCCATTCTTGGATTTCCGGAGCATTTCCCGCCCGTTTCATCCTGTCCCAGGGCGGTTAGACAGGTTCCGGGACCCTCCCTGGTTCCCTCACCGGGAGAACCGGTCGGCGGCGGGGCCGCAGGTGATCCCAGCCGTGAACTAGACTGCCCTCTATCCCCTGCAGCGGTTCATCACCCGGCAGGATCAGTTCCCATCACCCCGCAGCCCAGACCTGAAAGGCACTCTCATGACCGATCTCTCCGCGGCCCTGACCGGTTCCCAGCGTGAGGCCGTCGTCCACGACCTCGCCGCTTTCGCCGACCAGACCGTGTCCCAGCAATCCGGGGTCTCCGGTATCGCGATCAAGGGTGCCTACTCCGCGGTCCAGAAGATCCGCCCCGATTTCATCGCCCGCGCGATCGACGGTCTCCTCCCGGATCTGGCGGAAGCTCTCCAGCCGCACTGGAATGACTACCGGGAAGCCGGCGGTGGCGAACCCGATACCGCCGGCACCTTCGGCACCTTCCTGGACAACCGGCGGGAACAGGTCGCCGATTCCCTGCTGGAGATTGCGGACCGCACCGCAGACCGCCTGGATAACGCCACCCTGGTCAAGATCTACCGCGGAGTGCGTGGTCGTGGGGAGAAGGTACTGGCGGCGAATGTCACCGGCATCGGCCGGGTCGTCGAGAAGCACGTCGCTCCGTAACTGACGTCCCAACCACAGGAAGCCGCCCACCGGACCTGCGTCCGGGGGCGGCTTTCCTGTGGCCGGTCTAGAGTTGCACGCCGCGGATCTGCGAGCCGTGGAACACCAGGGCGCTGGCGGCCGGGTTCTCCGCCGCATCCTCGATCTCGAGGATGGCCAGGAGATGATCGCCGGTGTCCACCTCCTGCACAAGGTGGGTGCGCAGCTGCGCACTTCCCTCATTGAGCAGCACCGCGCCGTGCTCTTCCCGGAGATCCAGCCCGGTGAATCGGGTGGCGGCGGGGCCGGCGATCTGACGGACGATCGTGCGGTGGTTCTCACTGAGCACCGTGATGCCGATCTGCTCGGCGGTGCGCAGCACCGGCCAGGTGGTGGACGTCTTCTGGATGCTCAGGCCCACGAGCGGTGGTTCCAGACTCAGGCCGATGAAGGAACCGACGATCATGCCTACCAGCTCTCCCTCGATGCGCGCAGCCACGGCCGTGATCGGGGTGGGCGCGTGAGCGAGAATGGAACGAAGGGCAGTCGGCGCGAGCGTCGGGGACGTCATCAGTTGGATTCCTCCAGTTGTGGGGCGATCGGGCCGCACGTGCGTCCGATCAGACTTCAGTATGAATGGTTGTCACCGTCCCCGGTAGCGTCCGGCAGGGAAACCGCTCCCTCAGCGTGGTCGCCGTGACACGGCCACAGCCCAGCTGCTGCTGGATGAAACCGGAGACAGAAGGCCGGTCACTTGGTCTCATCAGTGGCAACAACAGGTGACGCGGAACTATTCCGGCCCCTGCCTCGGGGCCGGTTGGGCTGCTCCGGCAGCTGTCTCACCGGACGGCGGAGATGTCGTTGTCCACCAGGAACCGCTCGAAGCGGTCCGCCGTCACCTGCGGTTGCCGGGCCCAGCGGTTGTGCCCGAGATCCCCGGCCAGCTCCTCGATCCGCAGGCCCGCCTTCGGCAGGTGCTCCGCCAGGGCTGTGCTGGAGGCCCGCGGGCAGTCCAGGTCATTGGCGAATCTGGTCAGCAGCACCGGCAGCTCCACCTCCCGCATGGCAGCGGGATAATCCAGATCAGCACCACCCAGCTCCGCGAATGTGTTGTGCAGGGCCAGGCGGCGCCACTCCGCCATGTGCTGGCCGGACTGCCGGCCATAACCCACCGGATCCCAGCCGGCGACCTTGCCGGGCCAGAATCCCAGGGAACCCCCGATACGCCCCAGCAGAATGGTGCCCAGGCGGAGCCGGCGCCGCATGGGCGTGGGGAAGGTCGGCAGGTGGGGCGAGCCACTGCCCACGCCGAACAGACCACGGACGTTGAGCTCCCGGGCGTCGTCACGCGCCAGGAAGAGCACCCCGACCTGGCCACCCATGGAATGGGTGAGGAGCACCGTCGGGTGGTCCACGAGCAGGGAGAGGTGTGATTTCACGGCGCGAATGGTGCGGGGATAATCCTCGGCCGCCAGGTCGTGGTAGCCCCACCGTCCGGCGCGGGTGGCCCGGGCGGTACTGGCGCCCTGCCCCCGGAGTTCGCCCGTGGCCACCGGATAACCGCGCGCGGCCAGCTCCCGGGCGATCGGCCGGTAGTAGGAGGCCCCCATCCCGAACCCGGGCCAGAGCATGACCAACGGCGCGGCACCCGCAGCGGTACGGCCCACGGGCTGGTGGACCTCCACCGGAGTCACCGAGGAATCCGGCAGGTTCACGTCCACCACGGTCGGTTTCTCCGGCTCGGCGGTATTCATCGGCAGGTTTCTCCTCAGGGTCTCAGGCAGTCGGTTCCAGGGTATCGCGGTTCCCGGCGCGGATCGGCGGAGATGACGAAAACCACCGGGGCCTGACGCCCCGGAGAGGGGCGTCAGGCCCCGGTGGTGGGCGGCGAAAGCCTAGATGTCCAGGAAGCGGACGTCCTTCGCACGGCGGGTGATGAAGGAGCGTCGGGCGGCGACGTCGTCCCCCATGAGCACCGAGAAGAGCTCATCGGCGCGCTGGGCGTCCAACATGTCCACGCGGCGCAGGATGCGGGTCTCCGGGTCGAGCGTGGTCTCCCACAGCTCGTTCGCGTTCATCTCACCCAGGCCCTTGTAGCGCTGGATGCCGTCATCCTTGTTGATCTTGCGGTTCTTCTCCAGGCCCTCGGCGAGCAGCTTGTCGCGCTCGTCGTCGGAGTAGGCGAAGCCCGGCTCTCCCTTGGACCACTTCAGCTTGTACAGCGGCGGGTTGGCCAGGTAGACGTGGCCTTCCGCGACCAGCTCCGGCATGAAACGGAAGAGCAGGGTCAGCAGCAGGGTGGCGATGTGCTGGCCGTCGACGTCGGCGTCGGCCATCAGCACGATCTTGTGGTACCGCAGCTTGGTCAGGTCAAATTCCTCGTTGATGCCGGTCCCCAGTGCGGTGATGATCGCCTGGACCTCGGCGTTCTTCAGCGCGCGGTCCAGGCGGACCTTCTCCACATTCAGGATCTTACCGCGCAGCGGCAGGATCGCCTGGTACATGGAGTCACGGCCGGCCTTGGCGGAACCACCGGCCGAGTCACCCTCCACGATGTAGAGTTCGGACTTGATCGGGTCCTTGGAACGGCAGTCGGCGAGCTTGCCGGGCAGTCCACCCATGTCCGTGGCGGATTTGCGGCGCACCAGGTCCCGGGCCTTGCGGGCGGCGATCCGTGCCTGGGAGGAGGACACCGCCTTGGAGATGATGGCCTTGGCCTCGGCCGGGTTGGCCTCCAGCCAGTCACCGACGTGCTCGTACGTGCTCTTCTGCACGAAGGAGCGGATTTCGGTGTTGCCCAGCTTGGTCTTGGTCTGCCCCTCGAACTGGGGGTCGCCCACCCGCACGGAGATCACGGCTGATAGGCCCTCGCGGCAGTCATCACCGGTGAGGTTGGCGTCCTTGTCCTTGAGCAGCTTGTGATCCCGGGCGTACTTGTTCATCAGGGAGGTCAGCGCCGAGCGGAAACCCTCCTCATGCGTGCCGCCCTCCACCGTGGCGATGGTGTTGGCGAAGGTGTGGACCGACTCCTTGTACCCGGAGTTCCACTGCATCGCGACCTCGACCTCGTGGTCCTCACCCTTCGCGTCCAGCGAGACGATGGAGGGGTGGATCGCGGTCTTCGCCTTGTTCAGGTGATTGACGTAGTCCGCCAACCCGTTGGGGTAGTGGAAGACATGCTTCTTCTCACGCTTCTTCGGTGCCTTCGGGGCGTCGCCGGCGGCGGTGTCATCGAAGGAGGGGCTGTCGACGTCCTGGGCGGTGTCGCCCTCCTCAGCGATGGCCTCCAGTTCGAGTTCCTCATCGGTGACCCGCTCATCCTTGACGGTGATGGTCAGACCCTTGTTCAGGAAGGCCATCTCCTGCAGGCGGCGGGAGATCGTGTCGAAATCGAAATTCGTGGTCTCGAAGATCTCCTTGTCCGGCCAGAACCGGATGGTGGTGCCGGTGCCGCGGGCGTTGCCGCCCTCGATCAGGTCATCCGGGATCGAGTCATTGAAGTTCTGGATCCAGTGCTTGCCGCCGAGCTTGATATCGGCCTCGACCCTGGTGGACAGGGCGTTGACCACGGAGATACCCACGCCGTGGAGGCCGCCGGACACCGCGTAGGAATCGGAGTCGAACTTGCCGCCGGCGTGTAGCTGGGTCATCACGACCTGAATGGTGGGGGCACCGGAGGCATGCATTGCCACCGGGATACCGCGTCCGTCATCGACGACCTGCACGCCACCATCGGCGAGCAGGGTAACCTCGACCTTGCTGGCGTGACCCGCCATCGCTTCGTCGACTGAGTTGTCCACGACCTCCCAGACCAGATGGTGCAGTCCTCGGGAGCCGGTGGAACCGATGTACATGCCAGGGCGCTTACGGACCGCCTCGAGACCCTCGAGCACGGTGATCGATGAGGCGTCATAATTGTGTTCTGTGGTAGCCACGTGGAACGAGCACTCCTCGCTAAATTCGTGTAGAGACTGTTCCATTCTACACACATAGTGCCCCCCTACGTACCTGGACACTCAATCCGTCGGACGGCCACTCAGAGGCCGCAGAAACTAAATCCCCAGGTCGGCTGAAACCCGGCCGAGATCATCCGAAAGTGTCCCGCGGTCCCCGTCCCTTGACGTGGATCTGGCCGCGATACCAGTTCTGCGCCTTCGGTCCGTGGATCTTGAGTTCCGCGACCACATCCGGCCCGACCCGCTCGGCGATGGCCTGCAGGATCTGGCGCTGCATCATCCGCAGATTCGTCGCCCAGGCGGTCGAGTCACAGGTGATGAACAACGTCTTGTCCTTGAGCATCTCCACCTTCGTGTGCTGCGCAATCTTCTCGCCGACCAAGGTGTCCCAGTGGGAATGCACCCAGCCGCCGGCGAGCTCCCGCCGCCAGCCGCGTCGGACGATCTCCGTGCCCAGCACCGCGCCCAGGTTGTCCAGGTTCGGCCGCCGGGGGAGCCGCCGGCCATCCGGCCCGGTCGGCTGTCCGACGCCGCGAGCAGGGCGGCGCTTCTCTGCAGCCTCCTCGTTCTTCGCGGCGGCCTCACCGGCGTTCTTCCCGTCCTCGGGTGGACCACCGAGCCCGGGGATGCCGGGGATCTGGCCCCGGTCGGTTTTCCGTTCCGCGCCCCGACGGCGGGGAAGCTGACTGCGGCCCTGCCGACTGAGATCGGGTACGGTGCCGGAACGGCGCTTGGCCACCGCCCGCAATTCGGCGAAGGCCGCGCTGATCGAATCATCGGATCCCGGCGTACCGCCATGGTCGCCCTGCTCCGGCGGCAGGGGATTATTGTTCTGCTCCACCTGGTGCCTCCAACTGCGAAATCCGGCCGGCGTCAGTGGTGGTCATGGTGACTCTGTGACGCTGGACCACAGCATCCAGGTTACCCGGTAGATCGCCGTCGACGGCCGCCGTGATCAGCACCTGTTCGGCATCCGTGGCGATAGCCACCAGCTTCTCCCGGCGCTTCCGGTCGAGCTCCGCGAAGACATCATCGAGGATCAGCACCGGGTCGCTGCCGTCCGCGCGCAGCAGGGAGAATTCCGCGAGCCGCAGGGCCAGCGCGAAGGACCAGGTCTCGCCGTGGCTGGCGAAACCCTTCGCCGGTTGTTCTCCCAGAATCAGCTCCAGGTCATCGCGGTGGGGGCCCACCAGTGACATGCCGCGCTCAATCTCCCGCTGCCGGCGTTTTCCCAGTTCAGTGAGCATGGCAGCCTCGATCACCGCCGGCTCCAATGCCGTGGCGGTGTCACCGACGAGCTCCCGCAGTGTGTCATCCACGGTGCTGCGGTAACCCAGTTTCGCCGGCCGGGATTCCGGGGCGATGCCGGCGTAAGCGTCATGGACGTGCTCGGACAGCTCCACCAGCAGCTGTTTCCGGGCGGCGATGACCTGGGAGCCGAAGCCCGCCAGCTGGCTGTCCCAGACATCGAGCGTGGACAGCGCACTCGCGCCCTCCTCACTGTGGTAGCCCCGCCGCAGCGCCACCGTGGCGGACTTCAACAAGGCGTTGCGCTGTTTGAGTACCCGGTCATAGTCCGCTTTGACACCGGCGAGCCGGGGCTGCCGGGTGGCGATGATCTCATCGAGGTAGCGGCGCCGTTCGTTGGGTTCGCCCCGGACCAGCGCCAGGTCCTCCGGGGCGAATAACACGGTCTTGACCACGCCCAACAATTCCCGGGGAGAATTCAGGCGGGTGCGGTTGAGCTGTGCCTGGTTGGCTGCGTGCGGCTTGATCAGCAGGTGGGTGGTCAACTCGCGGCCCTGGTTGACCGCCGTGGTGGATATCCGCGCGTTGGGAGCGCCCGCCCTGACCAGCGGGCCGTCCTGACTGACACGGTGGGAGCCCAGATGGGCGGTGTAGCCGATGGCCTCGACGATGTTTGTCTTCCCGAAGCCGTTGCGACCGATGAACACGGTGGCGCCGGGCAGGAGGTCGAGGCTCAGTTCCGGCCACGACCGGAAGTCCCGCAACTGCAGTTGCCGGATGTGCATCGGTTAGTCACCTGCCCTCTCAAAACCGCTGTGCGCCACCGGGGGACGGACCGGGGTTCTTCCCGCCCGGTGGCTGCCGGCTGCCCGGGACAGCTGGCAGCTGGCCCAATTCTTGAAGTTCGCTCAGCCCGGCAGGCGGACCGGCATCAACAGGTAGGTGAAGTCGGTCTCCGGCGTGGGGAAGCTGCCGTCGGAGTCGGGTTCCGGCGTGGCCTCCTTGAAATCATCCGGCTCCGGCAGGAGGATCGCGGACCGGGAGGGCTCCGTGAATCCGAAAACGACGTTCTCGGTGTGGACCACAGCTAGCCCGTCCTTGAGGTAGCCGGGGTTGAAGGCGATGATCAGCTCATCCCGGCCGATGAAGGAACAGGGGATGGTCTCTTCGGCGTGGCCGGAATCAGTGCCGCCGGCGGAAAGGATCAGCTGATCCGGCGAGAACTGCATCCGGATCTGCGCGTTGCGCTCCGTGACCAGGCTGACGCGGCGGATTGCCTCCTGCAGGGGAGCGATCGGCACTGAGGCCATCGAGGTGTGGGTCTTCGGCAGCAACGGGTGGATGTTCGGGAAGTCCGCGTCGAGCATCCGCGTGGTGGTCTCCCGGTTCTCGGTGTGCACACCGAACAGGCCCTCCCGGCCGACCTGATCTCCCTGGCCCACGGCGATCTCCACCGGATCCGTCTGATGGGGATCGAGGGTACGGGCGTTTTCCTGGAGCGTCTTCGCGGGGATAAGCAGGTTCGCCTTGACGTCCGGGGTCACCGGCGTCCACTCGAAGGTACGGAGCGCCAGACGGAACCGGTCGGTGGCGGCCATCTCGACCCGGTCACCGTCCACGACCACGTGGACACCGGTGAGCATCGGGAGGGTGTCATCCTTGCCGGCGGCAGCGGCCACCTGGGTGATGGATTCGATGAACAGCTGCGGGTCGATGGTGCCGGTCAATTCCGGCAGTTCCGGCAGCTGCGGGTAGTCGTCCAACGGGATCAACGGGAGCTCGAAGCGGGAGGAGCCGCAGTGGATCAGCAGCTTGGTTCCCTCGACGCGCAGATCCACCGGCTTGTTGGCCAGCGTGCTGGTGATCTCGGCGATGAGCTTGCCGGCGACTGCGATCCGTCCCGGCTCCATGACCTCGGCGGAGACCTTGACCCGGGTGGAGACTTCGTAGTCGAAGCCAGCGAACTCCAGTCCATTGTCGTCAGCGGTGATCACCATGGCGCGTAGCACCGGCTGGGTGACCTTGCTGGGCAGGCTGCGGGCCACCCAGGCAACTGCGTTGGCCAGGTCATCCTTGGCCACCCGGAATGACACGGCTTGGGACTCCATGCTTCGTCGGCTCCTCGAGGTCTTCAGGTCGGGACACGGGTCTTGTCATTCCCGGGGGATCCAGGAACCACAAAACCCGGTGCGCAGCATCGTGCTGCGCAGTTGGGGAATTACAAACCACGCTACCCGGCGGTCCGGGGTTTGCGGGAATTTGTAATTCCATGTCTTGGCGTTTTCGGGCCCGGCGGAGCGCCGGAGCCGACGAGTTCTCCCCACCCCTTCTTTCTTCTTTAGAGCTCCCTAGTTAAAAGACAGTAAAAGCAGTAGGTCCTGTGCACTCTGTGAATGGGTGGGTAAATGCCAAGCTAGTCGATCCAATCCGGCTTGTGTGACGGCTTGTGCAAAACCTGTGGATAACTTTGGCTGATTGTGGACAACTCCGGACCGCCGAAATCCATCCACAATCCCTCCACATTCGCCAGGTGATCTTTGCACAGGTGAGAGGGGGTTCTCCACAGACATTCCCGACTCCGGACGCTCTCATTTCGTGACCAGTATCACCGAACTACAATCTTGTAATTACACAGGTGTGAATAGATCTGTGGATAGATTTTCCGCGCTCGCCCGGCGGCGAGCGCCCGGCGGAGCCCTTTTCAGAAAAACAGCAGGTCAGCGCAGTCAGGGTGGGGTGGCGGAGAAAATTGTGCGGCGTGGAACTCCCCGCAGGGGAGGACAAATGACAGGAACCGCCCACTTCCTGCAGAAGCGGGCGGTTCCTGTCATTTGCCGTGGTGGCACAACGGCACCGGCGCAGTATTGGGGCGCCGGGGAAGGTGGTTTAACCCCGGCTACGGTTCTTGATGAGCTGGGTCAGCTGCTGGATCTCATCGTAGGTGTCGCGTTTTTCCTTCATTTCCTTGCGGATCTTCCGGTCCGCGTACATGACGGTGGTGTGGTCCTTCCCGCCGAAGTGGTCGCCGATCTTCGGCAGCGAGAGATCCGTCAGCTCCCGGCAGAGGTACATCGCCAGCTGACGCGCATGGGCCACGGCCCGGGTCTTGCCGGCGCCCCGGAGGGTGTCCAGGGTGATGTCGAAGTACTCGGCGGTCACCTCCATGATCGCGGGAGCCGTGATCTCCACGTCAGCGTCCTCGGGCAGGATGTCGCGCAGGGCGATCTCCGCCATCTTCAGGTCAATCGGCTCATTGATCAGGGAGGAATACGCCGATACCCGGATCAGTGCCCCCTCGAGCTCGCGGATCGAGGACTCGAAGCGGGAGGCGATCATCTCCAGCACATCCCGGTCGACGTAGGTCTCGTCCGCCTGCGCCTTCTTCATCAGGATCGCGATGCGGGTCTCCAGGTCCGGGGGCTGCACATCAGTGATGAGGCCGGCCTCGAAACGGGTACGCAACCGGTCTTCCAGGGTGGTCAGCTGTTTCGGCGCCCGGTCAGAGGACAGGATGATCTGTTTGTCGGACTGGTGGAGAGCGTTGAAGGTGTGGAAGAACTCTTCCTGGGTACCTTCCTTACCCTCCAGGAACTGAATGTCATCGACCATGAGGATGTCCAGGTTGCGGTAGCGCCGCTTGAAGGATTCCTGCCGGTCATCCCGGACGGAGTTGATGTAGTCGTTGGTGAATTCCTCACTGGAGACGTACTTGATCCGCAGCCCGGGCTGCAGGACCTGGGCGTAGTTGCCGATGGCGTGCAGCAGGTGGGTTTTGCCCAGCCCGGAGCCACCCCAAATGAACAGTGGGTTATAGGCCCGGGCGGGATTCTCGGCCACCGCCACGGCGGCACCGTTGGCGAAACGGTTGGAGGAACCGATCACGAAGGACTCGAAGGTGTACTTCGGGTTCAGGGAACGTTCCTTATTGGGGTCATGCGCCGGCTTCTCCCGCGGGATGCGGCGGCCGTAGTTGCCGCCAGCCTGCTGGCCGTCCGAAAACGCCTGCTGCCTGCCCACAGAGGCGTCGTACTGCTGCATCGGCGCGTGGCTCTGCTGCCAACCACCGTCGCTGTAGGTCTGGTTGGCCGCCGGGAAAGATCCGTAACCGCTGTTGTGCTGCTGACCCTGGTCCGGGCGGTAATTATTCGGCTGTCCCTGACCCGGGAAATCCCCGGGGTAGGGCTCCGTCCCGAAATGGGATTCGGAAAAACCTGGTTGCTGCGGGTAGGAGGGCTGGTAACTCCTGCCCTGCGAGGAATCCGGTTCAGAGCGTGCGGGCGAGTCATTCGGCCGCTGCCGCTCGGGTGGTGTCTGCGAGGTGACGTCCTGCTGCACCGGCCGCTGTGGTTGCGGGGGCTGGGGACGGGCGCTCGTGGGGGGCTGGTCCTCCCAGAGGGTCCCCGGGGCCGCTGGTGGCATCGCGGAATTATGGCCGGTGACGCTGCCGGTTTTCGGCCGACGGTCGCCCGCGGGCCGCTGCTCCTCACCGGGAGCGGAATCGGTGGCGGCATCGTCTGTCCCGGCAGTGGCAGGTTCCACGCTCACCGCAATGCTGCAGGGATGTCCCATGTGGCGGGAGAGCACCTGGGCGATGTGCTCGCCGAGGTCATCCTCCACCACGTGCTTGGCCATGGTGTGGGGGGTGGCCAGCACCGCATAACCCTGCACCAGAACGATCGGACGGGCCAGCTTCAGGTAGGCCTTCTGCTGGTGGGTCAGAGTCGGGATGGCCGTGTTGGGTAGTTCCGACTCGTGCAAGAGCTCAGCGACTACCTGATGCCATGTTTCGGCCAGCGACGATGAGTTTTCCGTCACACTTTCCTCGTTCTTTGTAGTTGGTTGGGCACGTGGCCCACTGGCAATTTTCTCCCTCGGACGAACCGGAAAGAGGCGTCCGGGCAACCCCGGATTTTGGTATTCAGCCCCGCGGAGGGAGCTCGGCGCGGCAGTGCCCTGGGAAAAATGACAAAAGTTGTTCACCGCGCCTTTCACAAACGGAAAATGGCTGCAACCTTGTCTTCCACAGAGTTGTCCACACTTGTGGATAACTTTCCTGCGGGTGATTATCCACAGCTTAGCGCATCTGCTGTGGATAACGGAGAATCCCGCTCTTGGCTTGTTGACCTGCAGCTTTCTGTTTGGCTGGGGAAAAATTCAGGTCAAACTCCGCAGTTATCCACAATGTCGCACAGTCACAGGGTGTGAGTTGTGGAGGATTGTTTCATTGTTACTCCCCCGCAGGGGAAGGTGTCCAGACGGACCGGGGGCTATGTCAGGGGGAAGGTGTTGCGTTTGCCGCGGCCGCCGCGGCAGGCATTCGCTCGGGTGCAGCTGGCACAAGGAAACTGGGCGTGACCAGTCACGAATCACAGATTTGTAATTTCAGGGGCACCCGTGTGGGGCGCCGTCAAATCCGGGTGTGTCGATTTGTTCCGGCCCTGGAATATCGCGTAGTCTGGCATGGTCTGTCACACCACAGTGGGGTTCGACCTCGGATGCTGTCGCCGATGCTGCCGCGTCGCAGTGCGGCGAGGGCTGAAGATCACGGGCCCCAACACTGAAGTGTGCTTTGAGGGCAGAGTCGGCACATAGCCGGGCCGTGGTGCCCCGCCAGTTGGCGGAGTTTCCGGGTCAGTGCGGACCTGCGCACGGCAGCCTCGTCCCGCGGGGATCTGGTGGCCGTATCTCAACAACCAACATCCGATATCGGGTGGCCCAACCCGGCGGAGGAACTGCGGAGAAGCCGCAGGTTCCCCTGAAACGGCCACCGCACAATTTTTAGGAGAATTACCGTGGCAAAGGGAAAGCGGACGTTCCAGCCGAACAACCGTCGTCGTGCACGCGTGCACGGCTTCCGTACCCGTATGCGCACCCGTGCCGGGCGCGCCATCGTGTCTGCACGTCGTAGCAAGGGCCGCGCCAAGCTGACCGCTTGAGTTGCGCCTCTTCCCAGGTAGAAAAGGTGCTCCCGCGGCAACATAAGTTCACGTCACCGGTCGAATTCGACCGGACCATCAAACGTGGACGCCGTGCGGGCAGTCGGACGCTCGTCGTCCACCTGTGGGAGCAGGACACCGAAGCAAGTCCCGTCATTGCCGGCGGGCCACGCTTCGGCCTGATCGTTTCCAAAGCCGTCGGGAACGCGGTGGTCCGCCATCGCACCTCCCGGCGGCTTCGGCATGTCTGTGCCGATCTGGCCCGCGAATTGCCGGCCAACTGCAATCTGGTGATCCGGGCGTTGCCGCGCTCCGCGGACGCTGATTCCGCTGATCTGGAGCGGGATCTACGCCGCGCGGTGAAGAAGCTGATGTCTCGTGTGTCACCAGAATGAGCCACTGCCTGACGTCCCGAGACCGAGGAACCCGCTGGCACGGGTCCTGTTTGGTGCGGTGCGTTTTTACCAAAACTACATTTCCGCCCTTAAGATGGGGCCCACCTGCCGTTTCGAACCGAGCTGCAGCAGATACTCTCTGGAGGCATTGTCCCGGCACGGGGCGATCAAGGGGATCCTGCTGTCAGTGGTACGGCTCTCCAAGTGTGGCCCCTGGCATCCGGGTGGTTTTGACCCGGTGCCTTAGCCTGAGGCGTCGGGTGTGGCGCACGGAGCGTGTGGCCTGTCCAATCAAATACCACCGAGGAGTTCTGACTTAGAGTGCTCAACTTCATTTACTGGCCGATCTCGGCCATCCTGTGGTTCTGGCACAAGGTATTCAGCTTTGTGCTGGATCCTGGCTGGGGCTTCACCTGGGTGCTGTCCATCATCTTCCTGACCTTCACCATCCGCCTGATCCTGGTCAAGCCGATGGTCAAGCAGATGCGGTCCTCCCGCAAGATGCAGGAGATGCAGCCGAAGCTGCAGGCCATTCGCGAGAAGTACAAGAATGACCAGCAGAAGATGATGGAGGAGTCCCGCAAGGTCCAGAAGGAGGCGGGCGTCAACCCGCTGGCCGGCTGTATTCCGGTGCTGGTCCAGGTCCCGGTGTTCTTCGGACTGTTCCACGTGCTGCGCTCCTTCAACCGCACCGGCACCGGCGTGGGGCAGCTGGGCCTGTCCTTCGAAGAGAACCGTAACCTGCCGAACTACGTCTTCTCCGTCGCCGATGTGAACTCCTTCCTTGACGCCCGCATCTTCGGGGTCCCGATCTCCGCGTTCATCGGCATGTCGGAGGACATGTTCCAGGCCTTCCAGCCGGTGGATTTCTCCCGCTGGCAGATCATCCTGGTTGCCGCACCGCTGATTCTGATCATTGCCGCCGCCACGCACTTCAACGCCCGCATGTCCATTGACCGGCAGAAGTCCCGCCTGGCCTCCGGCAAGCAGCAGGCGCCGAGCGGTGAAATGATGCAGAACCAGATGCAGATGATGAACAAGATGATGCTGTGGTTCATGCCGCTGACCATCCTGTTCACCGGCTTCCTCTGGCACCTGGGCCTGCTGTTCTACATGGTCACCAACAACGTCTGGACCTTCTTCCAGAACCGCTACATCTTCGACAAGATGGACCGCGAGGAAGATGCGGAGGAAGCGGCGAAGAAGGCCGCTGCCCGGACCTCCGCGCCGAAGCCGGGCGTCCGGCCCGCTGGCGCGAAGAAAAAGAAGAAGAAATAGTCGGTCCCGCCGACACTTTCCCGGTCGGTGAATCACCACCGTTGAGAACCACAGCCACCGCTTCCCACCCTCGGGAAGACGGTGGCTGTTCTGGTTTCTGCGGTGGTGATCTAATCTTGTGGGGAGACTGAACCCGCCCCCGAGACAAAAGGAGAAGGTTTCACGTGAAACCAAGCGATTCGGAGCTGTCCCCGGAGGATGCCGCCACGCCGGGCGTCGCCACACGGCTCTTCGGGGAGAATCTGGACAAGGCGGTCGCCTACCATCACTCCCTGGCCACCGACGGCTCTGAGCGCGGTTTCATCGGCCCCCGCGAGGTTCCCCGTCTGTGGGACCGGCACATCCTCAACTGCGCGGTCATCGGGGAAGCCATGCCGCAGGGGGCCACCGTGGCGGACATCGGCTCCGGCGCTGGCCTGCCGGGTATCCCGCTCGCACTGGCCCGTCCAGACCTGAAGATCATCCTCATCGAGCCGCTGCTCAAGCGTTCGGTCTACCTTGGTGAGGTCAAGGAGCGGCTCGGTCTGGACAACGTCACGGTCATCCGGGGCCGGGCGGAGGAAAAGGCGGTGCGCAAGCAGCTCGGCAGCGTTGACGTGGTCACTTCCCGGGCCGTGGCACCGCTGGGGCGGCTGGCCGGCTGGTCTCTGCCACTGGCCCGCAAGGGTGGTGCGATGATCGCGATGAAGGGCTCCTCCGTCGGAGAGGAACTGGAGCGCGACGCCGCGGAGATCGCCCGCGCCGGCGGCGGTGAGGGCGAAATCATCCAGGTCGGTGCGGAGCTACTCGAGGAACCGACCACCCTGATCCGCATTCCGCGCATCAAATAACCGGCAATAACCATTTACCGCTGTGCGGTCGGCCGTACCCGCAGTGTCGTTGTGGAACCACACCCCCACACGGACTACTGTGGATATAGTGCCGAAGTGCACCGCGTTTCAGCTTCAGGAAGAGGGGCATTCACAGTCCATGGAAGATCAGCAGTGGGACGATACACCGATCGCTGAGGCGGCCCGTCGGGCGGCGCAGGTGCTCACCCCCAACTCTATGCGCCTGCCGCGTCCGGAGTCGCCGCGCCTGATCACCATCGCGAACCAGAAGGGTGGCGTGGGTAAAACCACCTCTTCGGTCAACCTGGCCGCCGGTCTGGCGTTGCACGGGCTGAAGGTCCTGGTCATCGACCTGGACCCGCAGGGCAACGCCTCCACCGCGCTGGGCGTGGAACATCGGGCGGGAACGCTGTCGAGCTATGAGATCCTGATCGGCGAGTGCTCCGCAGATGAGGCACTGCAGAAGTCCCCGGACTTCGACAACCTCTACTGCATCCCTGCCACCATCGATCTGGCCGGCGCCGAGATCGAATTGGTCAGCCTGGTGCGGCGGGAGTACCGCCTCTACGACAACATCCGGGGTGACTTCCTCACCGAGCACGGCTTCGACTACGTGATCATCGACTGCCCGCCCTCCCTGGGCCTGCTGACCATCAACGCGATGACGCTGGTTGATGAGGTGCTCATCCCGATCCAGTGCGAGTACTACGCCCTGGAGGGCGTGGGCCAGCTGCTCAACAACATCACCATGATTCGCGAGCACCTCAACACCAGTCTCCATATCTCGGGGATTCTGCTGACCATGTACGACGCGCGCACCAAGCTCGCCGAACAGGTGGCCTCCGAGGTCCGTGAGCACTTCGGCGACGTCGTGCTGAACACCCTGATCCCGCGCTCGATCAAGGTTTCCGAGGCCCCGGGATACGGGCAGAGCGTCATCCAGTACGATCCGGGGTCCCGCGGTGCCATGTCCTACCTCGACGCCTCGCGGGAGCTCGCCGAACGCGGTGATTTCCAACCGGCTCCCGGCACCGGCGCCATCGGAGTCAGCCCGGCCACCGCAGCGGAGATCGCCGACGCGGCCAAGCAGGCGGAGAGAGGCGGGTCAGTTGCGGAGTCGGCGGAAGTGTCAGACACTGCAGATGACTCCGCGCCGGCCCCGGGCCCTGAGGGCACGTCTGACAGCAAGTCCAGCGTGAAGGCTGGTGCGAACTCCGGTGCCCCCGCCTCGCCCAGCACCGAGAACTGACGGACCCGTAGTCCGAGAAAGGCACCTGAACAATGTCACAGGAAACACGAAAGGGTGGCCTCGGGCGCGGCCTGGCCGCACTCATCCCCAGCGCTCCCAGCACCACTCCCCGGCTGGGTGACTCCGCCGCCGACATCGTGCTCGGCGGCACGCGCGGAGCGCGCGGCAATCGGGACCGGAAGCGTCAGGAAGCGGCGGAAGCGGCGGAAGCCCCGAGCGAGGACCAGCACGAGAAGGTGGCCAAGGCCTTCAAGGGCACGGATGACGACGCCCCGGCCACCACTCCCCAGGCTCCTGCCGAGCCCCGGGTGCCGACGGTTCCGCCGGAGGTCACCGGCGGACGGGTCCCCAAGCTGATCGCGCAGGCGGCGGAGAACGACGCGCGCCGTCGCGCCACGGAGGAGGACAACGAAGCACCGGCGGAGGAAGCTCCCGCTGACACCGGAAAGCCCGGGGAGAGCACGGCGGGGACCACCGAGACGTCGGCACCCGCGGCCCCGGTGTCCCCGGTGTCGCCGGATGACGACGCTCCTACGGATGCCCCGACGGACGCCGATGAGGAGGAACCGGTGGTTCCCCAGACGGCTGAGGAGATCGGGGCCAGCTACCGCGAGATTCCGGTTGCCGAGATCTCGCCGAATCCGCAGCAGCCCCGGCAGGTCTTCGAGGAGGGTGCGCTCGATGAGCTGATCCACTCGATCAGGGAGTTCGGGCTCATGCAGCCCATCGTCGTCCGCCCCAAGGCGGAGGGCGGCTTCGAGCTCATCATGGGTGAGCGCCGTTGGCGGGCGACCACCGCCGCCGGCCTGCCGACCATTCCGGCCATCGTCCGGGAAACCGAGGACGGTTCCATGCTGCGCGATGCGCTGCTGGAGAACATCCACAGGGTACAGCTGAACCCGTTGGAAGAGGCCTCCGCCTACCAGCAGCTGCTGGAGGAGTTCGACGTCACCCAGGCCGAACTCGCCGAACGGCTGGGGCGTTCCCGTCCCGTCATCACGAACATGATCCGGCTGCTCGCCCTGCCCGTTACCGTGCAGCGCAAGGTGGCCGCGGGAGTGCTCTCCGCCGGGCATGCCCGGGCTCTGCTGGGGATCAAGGCCGGTGAGGAAGCCCAGGAGGAGTTGGCCGGCCGTATCACCGCCGAGGGGCTGTCGGTGCGGGCCACCGAGGAGGCCGTCACCCTACTCAACCGTGGTGATGAGACTCCGGCGAAGAAGCCCCGGGAAAAGGCCCCGCAACCGGAATACATCACCCAGGCCGCTGAGCGGCTGTCCGACGGGCTGGAGACGAAGGTCAGTGTGGCGATGGGCAAGCGTAGGGGAAAGATCGTCGTCGAGTTCGGCGACCGGGACGACTTCGAACGCATCATGTCCCTGATCGACCGCGAACGCTCCTGAGCCGGGCCGGGGAAACCAGGAGGGAGCACTCACACCATGGCTGCGAAACTCTATCCCGTGATCCAGGAGCATCTGGCGTTCGTGCATCCCGGCGCAGCCCGGTCGATATTCTGGGAAATCGACTCGGCCACCGCCCGGGAGATCGAGCGCGCCGGTGACCCGGGCTTCGAGAAGGAAGCCTGGCTGACCACCACGATCCTCAACTACGGCTGTTGCGGCTACAGCATCGCCACGCCCCACCCGGACGATCCCGGCCTGCCGGTCAAGGTGCTGGCCACCGTCCTCTACTGCGGACGTGACGATGCCCCGGGCAGCACCCAGTTGCCCACGGCCCCGGTCTCCGAGGACGCGGAGCTCATCAGCTCCCTGTTCATCGAACCTGAGCACGCGAGCGATGGCATGGCCGCGGTCCTGCTGGACGCGGCGATCATGGAATTGGTGCGCAAGGACGTCTCCGCGGTCGAGGCCTTCGGGCTTCGGGAGGACCATCACCTGGACCCCGACTCGCCCAGGGCAGAGACCGTGCAGGACATCGTGGGGCGGCGGGAACAGATCGGTCTGCTCCCCGAGCCGGTGCTGGAGTCCGCGGGCTTTGAGGTGGTCCGCGATCACCCGGTCCTCCCCCGCCTGCGCCTCGAACTGCCGCCCAACAGTGCTCTGCTGACTGCCGAAGCCGTCGAGCAGCTGCTGGCACGCACCCAGTAGCTGCAAGCTCCCTGCCCTGAGGTGCGGGACCCCTGCGGAACCGCCGACCGTGGCTCAGCCCGCCCTCAGCGGGGAATGTCACCCAAACGGTTGCCAGAAGCCCCTCTGAGAGCCCGGGAGGAGATAGATCAACCCCGGGCCCGTTGAGGGCTCCGGGACGGTCTACGGCGTTCCTGGTGCTTTTCAGGACAGCTCGGCGCGCAGCAGCTCACTGAACTTGTAGGTTCCGGTCGGCTGGTGATCCTGGTCCACCAGGTAGAGCCGCTTCACGGCCACGACGATCGCCTCCGCGATGGCGTCCCGGCCGTCCGGATCGGTCAGCACGGCCAGATCATGAGGATTCGTCAGGTATCCCGCGGCCACTTCGACGGTGGGCATCTGCGTCAGACGGAGCAGCTCCCAGGTGCGGGCGTGGTGGCCGCAGTTGATCAGGTCGGTGCGGGCGCAGACCTCCCGCTGAATGTAATCGGCGAGGTTCTCCCCGGTCAGCGAACGGCTTCCGATCTCACTGCCGAAGTAGAAGCTGGCCACGCCCGAGGCCTTCTCATTCGGGTAGCTGTCGCACTGCAGGCTGAGCATCAGGTCCGCACCGAAGGCGTTGGCGATTTCCGCGCGCTTTTTATGGGAGGGGTCGTCCATGCGCGGGCGCGAGAGGATCGTCTCCATCCCCGCGGCGATCATCCGGCCTTCGATACGGCCGGCCAGGTCCCAGAGGATCTCCTCCTCAGTGATTTCCCCGAAGCGGCCGGTGACGATCTGGCCTTTATTCGCGCCACCGAAAGCGGGGTCGATCACCACCCGCTTACCGGTCAGCTTCGGGCCGGCGTTACGCACGTGCTCCCGTTCCCGGATCGCCTGGGGTGAGCCGCCGGTGATGCGTCGGCCCAGCAGGCCGAGCGCCCGGATGGTCTCCGGTCCGCAGACTCCGTCATCCTGCAGCCCGTAGTTGAGCTGATAGGTCCGGGTGGCCTGGTACGTGGCCTCGCCGAAGTGGCCGTCCACGCGGTGGGAGTAGAAGCCCAGCTCCTGCAGCTGGTTCTGGAGCTGCACCACGTCATCGCCCACCAGCTGGTTGCCGGGGACGTAGGACAGCACGCGGGCGCCCAACTTGTAGGAGGCGTACCGCAGCTCCCGCAACGTCGTTTCATCGATCGTCCCGGTGGGGATGATGCCCCGGGACTGTTGGAAGGCCTTCAGTACCTCTGAGAGTTCGTTGTCAAAATCCATGTCGGCGTCGCTGTACTGGTGGGACTGCTTGCCGGAGACTTCTCCGGCAAATCCCTGCAGAAGTCCGAGGCGGGCGAGGGCCATCCGCGCCTCAGCCACCCGCGGGCTGTGCGCTCCGACCCTAAGCTCGTCTGCCACGACTCTCCTTCCGTCAGAGTGAGTGCAAATGCCCGTCATCCGGTCCGTCCGGCTCCTGAAGTCGGAGCCACCGGTTCCCGGGTGCGAGTCTGGAGTCAGCGTACCAGTTAGAGGTGGTCGTTCAGCTTAGCGACAATCTCCGCTTTGGGACGCAGCCCGACGAACTCATCGACCTTCTCGCCGTCCTTGAAAATCAGGACGGAGGGGATGGACATGATCTGGAACATCGCCCCCAGTGTGCGCTCCGCGTCCACGTCGACCTTGGCCACGGTGACCTTGTCCCCCATCTCATCGGCGATCTGCTCGATCATGGGGCTGAGTTTCTTGCAGGGGCCGCACCATTCGGCCCAGAAATCGACGATGACCGGTTTATCGGACTCGATGACGGTGGAACGGAAAGTGTCCTGGGTGACATCAACGACATTGCTCATGGGGTTCTCCTTGGTGGCTGTCTGACGGATGTGATCCGATATTAGTTGTCGGCCAGCGAGGCGAGGTAGTTCTCCGCGTCGATGGCGGCGCGGCAACCGGAGCCCGCGGCGGTGACGGCCTGCTGGTAGTGGTCGTCGACGAGGTCGCCCGCGGCGAACACGCCCGGAACGTTCGTGCGGGTGGACGGTTCCTCGACCTGCACGTAGCCATTGTCGTTGACCGCTACCTGGTCCCGGAAGAACTCGGAACGGGGATCGTGGCCGATGGCGACGAACATCGCCGTGACATCGAGGTTGGACAGCTCCCCGGTGACAGTGTCCCGCAGTTCCAGACCCTCGACCTTGCCTTCGCCGAGCACCCGGTTGACGGTGGTGTTGGTGACAAAACGGATCTTGTCGTTCGACTTCGCGCGGTCCAGCATGATGGCCGAAGCACGGAAGCCCTCACGACGGTGGATGATCGTCACGGACTCAGCGAACTTCGTCAGGAAGGTCGCCTCCTCCATCGCGGAGTCACCGCCACCGACGACCGCGATGTGCTGGCCCTTGAAGAAGAACCCGTCACAGGTGGCACAGGAGGAGACACCGCGGCCGAGCAGCGTCTGCTCACCCTCGACGCCCAGGTAACGCGGCGCGGAACCGGTGGCCAGGATGACGGCGCGGGCCAGGTGCTCCTCCCCACCGACCACGAGCTTCTTGACCTCACCGCTGAGGTCAACCTCCTCGACCAGTTCCATGCGCATGTCAGCGCCGAACCGCTCAGCCTGCGCCCGCATCTCCATCATCAGGTCCGGGCCCATGATGCCCTTTTCGAAGCCCGGGTAGTTCTCCACGTCGGTGGTGTTCATCAGCGAGCCGCCATACTCATAACCCTCGAACACGATGGGCTTGAGCTCCGCGCGCGCGGCGTAGACCGCTGCGGTGTAGCCGGCCGGACCGGAGCCGATGATCGCGACGTCGTGGACCTGGGCTGCCTCTGACATTGATGCCTCTTCCTGCTGTAGCTGTGTGGCGGCCGACAGCGGGGAGGGCGTCGGCGCGCGGGTTTCATGATCGTGAACGTCCTGATTGTAACGGTGCCGCCCGGAAGGTTCCCTGCGACGGGTCTCCGTACGGTGCGGGCGGAGCCGCTGGACATTCCCACTCCGTGCCTGTTCAACGATGCCACTGACCGGGAATATTCCCCGGGCCCTCCCCCGCTGGAAGCGCGCAGGTCTCCCCGATCAGATTCTCCGGCGCCACGACCGGGACGAGGAGGGCCGCAGCCCTCCTCCCCGGGACTGCGTCGGAGTCCTCCTGACGCCGGTTCTTCCGCTCGCCGGCGCTCCCATACGCCTGAGCCCCACCGGCGTGTCAGGGGCGATCGGGGCCGCTTCCGTTCACACCAGCGCCGGCTGCAGGATCTCCCGCAGGCACTCCTTGGCCCGGCCCCGGCGGGACTTGACGGTGCCGGGCCGCACGCCCTGCACGCGGGCCACGTGGGAAACCGGATAACCACCGAGGTCCACGAGCAGGAGTGCGGTGCACTGGTCGGCCCGCAGTGTGCTCAGGGCCTGCCGCAGCAGCAGGAGCAGGTCGATGCGGGGCACCGGGTCGTAGCTGAGTCTGATGTTGAGTTCATGCGGCACGGTGCCGTCGTCGAGGGCGGCCACCTCCCGTCGGCTGCGGTGGTAGGCGAAGTCATAGCCCGCGTTCATCACCAGCCGGTACAGCCAGGTTGACAGGGCGGCCTCCGCCCGGAATTTGTGCAGGTTCCGGCTGGCCTTCAGGAAGGCTTCCTGGAGGATGTCATGGGCGTCCTCCTCATTGGTGCCGTAACGGCGGGCCACCCAGAGCAGTCGTTTCCGGTAGCGGTGGACGATTTCGGTGAACGCTCCCCCGTCGCCGGCCACGTAGGAATACACCAGTTGCTGGTCAGTCTTGTTTCCGTACCTGTGTACACGCTTCATTAATCCCCCCGAATTAGTGTCGTGCCCCAATCTCACATCAGAGCCTGAAGAAAGACACAGGATCCCTGCCCAATATGTTGGGCAGGGATCCGAACGGGCCACAATATGTGGGGTTTTCCGTAGTGAGCTCCGGTCAGGAAGTTCTCAGCAGCGGGGTCCTTCCGGTCAGGGGGTGGGGACGGCGGTTGGCTCCGGCTCCCCGGACGAGGGCACGGTCGCCGGGGCGCCGACCAGGCGGATTTCCGCGATGTCCAGTGAGGTGGAGTCGCTCGGCGGGGAGGCGAACCACACGATCACCTCTTCCGTGTTCACCGGGTCCGCGACATCGATGCTGGTGCGCTGTTCCCCGAGGGTTCCCGTGGCCACCGCCGGGGCGTCGTCAAGCGAGGTGAGGGTGGTGGCGTCGGTGCCGACGGGCAGCGCGTGGACACTGATCTCCGCCCCCTGGGAATCGCCCAGGACCACGATCTTCTGCAGCTCGACCAGGTGCTCCGTGCTGAGCCGCACCCCGACGCCCGGGAACTGGCCGGCCGTGACCGGGGCGGTCCAGCTGGTGGCCTCGTCATCGTCGATGAGCTGGTCCAGCTGCCCAGCCACCGGCTGCGGCCAACCGCTCACCCCGGCCAGATCCTGGACGAGGGGCAGGGATCCCGGGACAGCTGTCTGGACCCCCTGGATGGATTCTTCATTGATCGGTGCGCCCTCATTGTCACCGGAGAGCAGTCCGGTGACGTAGGCCATGAGTGCGCCGATCACCGACACCACCAGAATCACCGTCACCGCGATGGTCGCGATCATCTTCCGGGAGTAACTCTTGGATCCGAATCCGGCCCGCTCGGTCGGCTGCGGGGCCGGTTCCTTGTCCACCATCAGGGCGGCGGAGGAGCCCGTGTCCCCCGCCAGGCCGACCTCCTTCAGCCGGGCCGCGAGCTCGCGGACGTCCATCGGCTCGACCTCGGCGTCATCCTCATCCTCGGGCGCCGGCAGATCCTGTTCCTCCCGCTTCTCGAACTCGGCGGTGCGGCAGACCTTGTCCCGGACGTCGACGACCGAGTCCGGCGCCGTGTCCGGATTAATCAGGCGGATCAACGCAGAACCGAGGGAGGCGGAGTCATTGGCGTAGCTGGCCTCGCTGAGGACCGCGGGGAAGGCCAGCACGGCCTCGCCGGCCGTGTTGATGCGGATGCGGGCATGGTTGTCCAGGCCCAGCGGGGTGAACGCGTCGCGGGCCGCCGCGGCGGCGTCGGTGAGGCCGGACAGGGCGTAGGAGGCCGCGTAGGGGTCGGCACCCGCCTCGGCGACGGCGTGCAGCGAGGAACCCGGCACCCATTCGGTGACCACCAGGCAACCGGAGCGGTAGGCCGAGACGTCGAGCACCGGGGCGATCGCCGGGTGCTCCAGCGAGTCGAGCTTCCGGGTGCGGCGGACCACCTCTGCGGCGGCACCGGCGGCCTTCGCTGGGGAGGCCGGCGCCAGCGGGGCGGAGCCGGTGGTGTCCACGAAGACCAGGCCGACCGTGCGGCCCGTGCTCCGTTCGCGGGCCTGCCAGAAGCGGGCCCCCGGCACGCTACCGTGGTCCGCCAGCAACCGGAAGCGGCCGTCGGCCACGGGGGCGCCGGGCACCAGGCGCGGTCCCCGGACGACACCGGCCGACAGAGGCGGCGGGACCGGGGTGGCGTTGAAGGCGTCCGTGCCCAGCAACTGGGTGGACAGCTCCTCCTGGGTAGGCACGGCGACGTCGAACTGCCGGGAGGTGTCCGGCTTGATGAAGCGACGCATACCGGGGATGCGCTGGAGCACCGCACCGAGGTTCTGGACCTCCGGGAGGCGGGAGAAGGACAGGGCGATGCCGGTGACGATGAGGAAGATGACGCCGACGATGCCGACCTTGATCATCTCCGCGAAACTGCTGAAGGGGCTCGGCAGCGCCGGAGTGACGAGGCCGAGCAGGAAATGCACGAACAGGGCCACGGCGGCACCGATGATGGAGGCGGCCACCGCCCAGCCGGTGGTCTTCATGATGCTGCGGAAACCGAGGGGACCCAGCTTGCGGCGCAGCAGGAAGGCCCCGATGAAGGCGCCGGCGACGAAGCCGAAGCCGTTGGCCGCACCGAGCAGGATGACCACGCGCTCCGGGGAGGCGGCGACCAGCGGCGAGGCCAGGGACAGGACCACCTTGGTGGCGGTGATGCCGGCGATGATGAAGGTCGGGGTCCAGGCTTCCTCACGGGCGTAGAACACCCGCAGGTGCAGCAGCACCAGGGCATAGGGAATCAGGGTGAACGCCGAGAAACTCAGCGTGAGCCCCAGCAGCCGGGCCGTTTCCAGGGGGAAGTTGAGGTACGCGAACAACGCGACGCCGATCTCCGGACCGAAGGCCATGAAGAAGATGATCACCGGGATCAGCGCGATGAAGGTCAGCTTGGTGGCCAGCGTCAGGTCGGCGACCACCGCCTTGTCATCGCCATCGGCGGCGTTGCGGGAGATCCGGGGCATCAGGGCGGTCAGCAGCGTGACACCGATGATGCCGTAGGGCACCTGCAGCAGCAGCCAGGCCTGCTGGTAGATGTTCGGCGCGGCACCATCCGCCTGCCCGGCGATGTGGGTGGTCACCATCCAGCCGGCCTGGGAGATGCCCACGTACACGATGATCGCCAGGGCCATGCCACCGAACTGCTTGAGCCGGTCGTCGATGCCCCACAGGGGACGCAGGTCGATGCCGGCGCGCCGCAGTGGCCGGATCATGATGAGCGACTGGACGATCACACCGAGGGTGGTGCCCAGGCCCAGGAGCATCACATGCGGATCAGTGACACTGCTCTGCGCGTCATCGCCGAGCCGACCCGGGATCAGCATGTAGAGCAGGAGCACCGCCACGCTGATGACGTTGTTGGCCACGGGCGCCCACGCGCCGGGTTTGAAGATGCCCTTGGTGTTCAGCACCGCCATGAACAGCGAGAAGATGCCGTAGAAGAAGATCTGCGGCAGCAGCAGGTAGGCGAAGGAGGTCGACTGGACGACGTTGACCTCGCTGTCTTCGCCGAGCATCACGCGCGTGATGAGCGGTGTCGCCAGCAGGGACACCGCCGTCACGATCACCAGCAGGGTGACCGCCAGCGTGAACAACCGCCGGATGAAGGCGGCGCCGTGATCGGCGTCCTCCTTCTCCGCGCGCACCAGCACGGGCACGACCAGGGAGGTCAGCACCGCACCGAGAACGATCTCCGTGATCAGGTTCGGCAGGGTGTTGGCGATGTTGAAGGCCGAGGCCACCATCTCGCCGAGCGAGGCGCCGATCAGCGCGTTGCGCAGGAAACCGGTGATCCGGGAGATCAGCGTGGCGATCGCCATGGAGCCGGTGGACCGGACCACGTCGGCGTTGGAGGCCACCTTGTCGGTGCCGCCGTCCTCCTCGGTGAGCGTGGCGGTCGCGGTGCCGGCTGCGGCCGAGGCCCCCGCCGCCGCGGCGAGGGTGGGATCCGGGGCCGGGACGCCCGGGGCATGGCTGAGCAGGGACCGGTCCTCGGCCAGAGGCTCAGGTTCCGGTTGGAAGCTGGGGTGGATCTCCGGCACCGGTGCCGGCGGGGAGGCCGGCACGATGCGGCCCCGCTGTCCGGCGCTCGGCGGCGGTGCCGGCGGCGTCGGTTCAGTACCGGGTTGCGGTGTGGAGGCATCGTGAGATGCCGGATGTTGAGAGCTCACGGAAAACCATTCTGATTGTCGTTCTCTGATTGGTACAGGCGTGACACATCGGCGGCGGCGCTGCACTGCAGCACCGCCACCGCCGTATCATTCCGTACCGGGAGGTCTGGGGGAACCCGAATTCTCGTCCGCGTGACCGACACCACGCCGTGGGGTCGCCGCCCGCGGGCGTGACCCGTCGGTCTCCCCCGTGGTGGTCTTCGGGGCTGCCGGGTCCTGATCGGCCGCATCCGGGTTACCCGGGTAGCGGGCGGCCCGGCGTTTGCGGTGCCTGCCGACCCGGAACACCAGGGCCAGGACCAACGCGACCACCAGGGCGATGGCGGCACTCGAGGTGCCCACCAACCCGGCCCTGGTCTGCACGCTGATCTCCACCGGATCAGAGATCGCGGCACCGTCCACGGTGGCCAGGCGCAGGATGAGATCCGTGCGATCCTGGTCCTCCGGAAGATCCGCCGTCATCTGGAGGGTGATTGAACCCATCGCCGGGATACGGATCTCCTCCGGCACATTGAGTTCCGCGCCTTCGGGGGCGGCGTAGGCGATCGTCGCTTGGGCGGGCAGGGGCAACCGGTTCTCCGCGACGATCAACAGCGGGGAGGACTCGGAGGCCCGGGTGTAGACGTTTCCCGGCGGGATCAGGGAGACGGAGCTGCGCAGTCCCTGCAGGGTCTGCCGGTTCCCGGTCAGGCGCTCGTCGGTCTGCTGCACCTTATCAGTGAAGTTGTGCAGGGAACGTCGTCCGGTGCCGCTGAGCGCCACCAGCAGATCCCGGCGTAGCGGAGCGGTGAACTGGTACCGGGTCAGGACGATCGCCGGGTCATTGCCCATGATCCGGGTCAGGTCATCGATGTAGTTGGCCTGCTGTGCGGTGCGCAGGATCTCGGCGTCACTGAACACGGTCGGATCGGCGAAGGGAGCACCGAAACCGGTGCCCTCCTGGGGCATCGTGAGGCGGTTGTTGTCCAGCTGGTCCTGCTGCTCGGGAGTGGGGCTGAGGTAGTCGCGGAAGCCCAACGGCGTGACCTGCCGGTCCCCGAGCAGCTCCCGGGCGGTGTCGAGGAGCATCCCCGCGGTCGCTGCGCTCAGGTGGGCGGGCGGCATGATGAACAGTGGATCCGCCGCACCGTCGCCCCGGGCGGTGGCGGCGGCGCTGAGCTCAGCCGCCGCCAGCTGCACTGAGGCGGCGGCTGTCAGGTTCCGCGCCGCGGGCGAATCGATGCTGGTGTCGAAACGGGAATCAGGGTTGGAGTACCCGACGGTGGCCGGCGCCTCACCCGTGGCTGCCAGCGTGGCGGCCAGGGAATCCTGGTAGGTCACCCCGATGACCCCCGGAGCCAGCTCCGCGAAGCGATCCACTTGAGCGGGATGCCAGACGGTGTTGTCCGCGACCAGGACATCGACCGGGTTCTCCGGTTCCGCCGGCAGATCCGTGGAACTGATCTCCGGCAGGGTCGTGTCCTCCAGCGTGTCGGTGCCCGGTCGCTCTGCCGCCGCGCCCTCCCCCGCAGCCGCGGAAGCCACCGCTGCGGCCTGCTGTTCCCAATCGGCCTCCAGGGGATCTGACTCTGCAGTCCCACCGGAACCGGAGGCACCGCTGGAAGCTGCGGTAGCCGAGGTGGCGTCCGACTGATCCGCCCAACCCAGGGCCGGGGCGGTCGCCGTGCTGACGTAGCCGCTACCGGGGATCACCACGTTACTGACCGGATCGACCTTCAGAATCTCGCTGATCGTTGCGGTCCCGCGCTCCAGGCTCTCCCGCATCAGCCACAGGTTACCGGTCTGCTGCACGGCGTCGAGGTCGGCGTTCGCCCAGGGCAGGGCGACCACACACGTCTCCTCCGCGAGGTCACCCAGCTCAGCCAGCCACGACTGCGCATCCTGCTGCCCGGTGCCGGTGACGCCCGGGGCCGGGTCGGCCGGGTCAGTCCAGCTGTCGCGCAGCCGCTGGCTGGTGGGCTCCTCGATCTGGCGGGCGGTGTCGACGGTGTACCCGCGGCTCATGCGATCCACCGTGTCCAGCAGCGCCGGATCCACCGCGAGGCAGGAGGCGGTCTGCAGCGCCGCCCCCTCGTCCCCGGCGACCGCCTGCCGGTACTCCTGCAGCAGCTGGTCCAGTCGGCCCCCCTCGGCGAGCTCCCCCGCCAACTGCTCGGAACGCAACAGCAGAGGGGTGTCCCCCGGGGAGTCACCGGTCTCCCCGGGCAGGATGTCGGTTTCGGCGGTGATGGGATAGAGCATCGTCATCGGCACGGCCGGGGCGTCCTGCCCCATGCCGGAACCGGGGACGGAAGGGGTATCCCCCGTGGCGTTGAGCAGGAAGCGTTCCGTGCTGAACTGCGTGGGCGACTGCGTTGCGGGCTGGCCGCTGAGGGAGAACAGCACCGGGTAGGTGCCGGGGGTGCTGATCGAGAGGGTCTCCGCCGCGGCCGGACCCGTGGGGATGTCGAGCTGGACCCGGCGGGTCTCCCCCGGTGCCAGGTCCCCGCTCAGCCGGGCCCCCGGGCCGAACCACGGGTAGGCGCCGGACTCGTATCCCAGCACCTGACGGGCCTGGGAAGTAGAGGTGCTCTCCTCCGCGCGCCGGGCCTGGAGCTGCAGGTCAGTGACCACATCCCCGGTGTGGTTGTGCAGTTCCAGGGTGACTGTGGCGGTTTCCCCCGGGGTGACCACCGCCGGCTCTGAGCCCACCAGTTGCAGGGAGACCTCTTCGTCGGACTCGCCGGGGCGCAGCAACGGGTTGACCCACTGCTCGGCCACGGCGGGATCATCCGGGGCCAGCGGCAGCGGAACGGCCCGCGCCGGGGAGAGCAGACCGGCCGCGGGCAACATGACGGCGCCACCGAGCAGCGCGAGTGCTCCGGCGGCGCTGGCACGGGTCCCCCAGTACCGGACGACCTCAAGCCCCGGGGTACGCCGGACGACGTGCCCGGCGGGCCGGGGCCGCCGGAGCGGCCGGGGCAGCCGTGCCTGCGAGCTCACCTCGGAGTCGCCCTTCCAGCCGCCTTCTCCTTCCGGGCCAGATCCGGCAGCAGATCATGGGCGATGCGCGCCAACTTGCGCTCATCGGCGTAGGCCAGATGCTCAATGAGTTCACTGACGGGGATCCAGGCCACTTCGGTGACCTCGGGGTCCTCGTCATTGAGGTCGCCGTCGACGTAGCGCAGCAGATGATGGTGCACGGTCTTGTGTATCCGGGTGCCCTCGGAGACGAACCAGTAATCGATCACACCGAGTTCGGCGAAGACCTCGCCGTAGACGCCGGTCTCCTCCCACACCTCACGCTCGGCGGTGCTGTCATGAGCCTCGCCGGGCTCCACGTGCCCCTTGGGCATGGACCACAGCAGCCGCCCCCGGCGATCCAACCGCCCGATCAGCGCGACGTAGATGCGGCCGAGATCGACCTCATTGCGCTCCGAGACAGCTTCCGCCAGCCCGGAGACAACCAGGCCACCGGCCGAGGTCTCGTCCCGGGTCTGCATGCGGGAGTTGTGGGCACCGCGCTGCTGGGCGCGGTTCGGCCGCCGATTCTGCGGGGAGCTGTGCTGCTGCCCCTTCCCGCCGGACTGCCGGTTGCGGTTGCCGCCACGGCGTCGACCGCGGCCGCCACCTTCCCCGGTGGACTTCGTGGTCTTGCCGGGGCCGGCGGGCTTCTGGGGACCGCCGGACTGCCGGGATCCCGACTGCTTTCCGGCACCCTGGGACCGGGCCCCGCCGGAACGACGTCGGGACCCGCGGCGACCGGAGTCCGACTTGGCGGTCTCCCCCGCGGCGGCCGAGGTACCGCCGGTGCGGGCGGTGTCCCCCTCAGCCGACTGCTCGCTGCCACCGGTGTTCTGGCGCTGACCCGCACCGGAGCCGCGGCGTCGGGAACGGCGGCGCCGCCGACGGCGCTGGGGCGCGCCGGAGTCGGGACCCGTGCCTGACGGGGTGGCGGAACCCGCGGAGTCCTGCCCGGAATCCCGGGGCCGAGTGTTGTCAATCATCCCCATGATCGTATCCGTTACAAGGGGTAATCGGAATTATTGAACCCCCATGCCCGGTGAATCGAAGCGCCGGGACACTGCCGCGGCCCCGGCAGACCCCCGGTCCGGCGTCGCCGCGCCACACCACTTCGCTGCCGCAACGGCCGTCAACCCCGGTGAACACCGCCCTGAAAGACGGGTGCGGTGGGGCTATTCCCGTCCGCTGTGCTGGGCGGGGCAAAACCGGTGCCAGGCGGTGGTCCGGTGGCCGGTATCCCCCGGCCCGCCGGATCAGCCGCCGCAGGGTTCGGGGACTGCCGCTGCCACGGGTAGCATTGAAGCGGTGAACTCCGAGGATCTCAACGTCGACCCAGACAGTAAGGAACCCGCCTCCCAGGTGGAGCTGCTCGCACGCGCGGAAAAGGCCGTCACCGCCCTGACCCCCGTGCTCGGCGACCTGGTGGCGGCCTTCGAGCAACGCGGCGAGACACTCTTCCTCGTCGGTGGTTCCGTCCGCGACGCCCTCCTCGGCAGGCTCGGCAACGACCTGGACTTCACCACCTCCGCCCGCCCCGGCACCACCCGGGAGATCCTCGACGCCTATGCCGAGGTGGTCTGGGACACCGGCATCGATTTCGGCACCCTCTCCGCGGAGAAGCACGGCCAGCAGATCGAGATCACCACCTTCCGCTCCGACACCTATGACGGCACCTCCCGCAACCCGGAGGTGCAGTTCGGCGACACGCTCGAAGGGGACCTGGTCCGCCGGGACTTCCGCGTCAACGCCATGGCCGTGGAACTGCGTACCGACGCCGCGGGCACCGGCGTCGAGGGCCGCTTCCACGATCCGGTGGGCGGCCTGGCGGATCTGCTGCACCGCCGGCTGGACACCCCCGCCGCCCCGGAGCAGTCCTTCAACGATGATCCGCTGCGGATGCTGCGCGCCGCGCGCTTCACCAGCCAGCTGGGCTTCGGGGTCGCCGCCCGGGTGAGCACCGCCATGACGGAGATGCACGCCGAGATCAAGCGCATCACCGTCGAGCGCATCCAGGTGGAACTGGACAAGCTGATGGCCGGTGCCGCCCCCTGGACCGGAATGAACCTCCTGGTCAAGACCGGTATCGCTGACCATATCTTCCCCGAGATCCCCGGCATGCGACTGACCCAGGACGAACACCGCCAGCACAAGGACGTCTACGCCCACTCCATGCAGGTGCTGCGGCAGGCGATGGATCAGGAGGAGGACGGGCCGGACCTGGTGCTGCGCTGGGCGGCCCTGCTGCACGACTGCGGCAAGCCCGCCACCCGGGAATTCAAGCCGGACGGCGGGGTGACCTTCCACCATCACGAGGTGGTCGGTGCGAAGCTGGTGCGCAAGCGGCTGCGGGCCCTGAAGTACCCTAAGCACATGACGGGTGACATCAGCCAACTGGTGTACCTGCACATGCGCTTCCACGGTTTCGGGGAAGGCCAGTGGACCGACTCAGCAGTGCGCCGCTACGTCACCGACGCCGGGGAGCTGCTCCCCCGCCTCCACAAACTGGTCCGCGCCGACTGCACCACCCGCAACCAACGCAAGGCGCGGCGGCTCCAACGCACCTACGATCACCTGGAGGAGCGGATCGCCGAGATCGCCGAGAAGGAGGACCTGGCCCGGGTCCGGCCCGACCTCGACGGCAACGAGATCATGAAGATCCTGGATCTGAAGCCCGGACCCGACGTCGGTCGGGCCTGGTCCTACCTGAAGGACCTTCGGCTCGAACGAGGTCCGCTCGACCGAGAAGAGGCGATTGCTGAACTCCGGACCTGGTGGGCCGGGCAGCAGTCGCAGAACTAGAAAGGAACGGGCACGATGTCTGATCTCTACGCAGACCGGCTGTTCAACGCGATGGAGCGCACCGCTCCGGAACCCGGCATGCTGCTGGTCGCCGCGCCGGGCATGATGTCCGGCGATTTCACCCGCAGCGTGATCATGCTCATCGAGCATTCGCCGCAGATGACCTTCGGGGTCAATCTCACCGCGCGCAGTGAACTCGCGGTTTTCAACGTGATGCCGGAGTGGCTGCCGGCCGTTGCCAAGCCACAGGCGCTCTACATCGGCGGGCCCCTGAACCAGCAGTCCGTGGCCGCACTCGGGGTCACCAAAGCCGGCATCAACATCGATGAGCACCCGCAGATCCACCGCCTGGCGCCGCGCCTGGTGCACGTGGACATGCGCTCCAACCCGGACGAGGTCACACCGCTGGTGGAAGGCATCCGCATGTTCGCCGGCTATGCCGAGTGGGCGCCCGGCCAGCTGGAGGAGGAGATCGAGTTCGGCGACTGGTACGTCACCCCGGCCCTGCCCTCCGACGTCATCGCCCCCGGCCGGGTGGATCTGTGGGGTGATGTGATGCGCCGCCAGCAGATGCCCCTGCCCCTGTTCTCCACCTTCCCGGCCGATCTCGGTGACAACTGATGGCCGTGGATTCGGCTTCACCCGGCGAATCCCAACCAACTGAGGACGGCACCCTCACCGAGGTCAGGGCGGGCGTCAGGGAGACCTGGGCCGTGGGACTCGGGCTGGTGCCGCTCGGGCTCGCGTTCGGCCTGCTGATGACCCAGTCCGGATTCGCCTGGTGGTGGACGCCGATCTTCTCCGTGGTGATCTACGCCGGCAGCATGGAATTTCTGGCGGTCAACCTGGTCACCGCGGGCGTGGGGCCCTTCTCCGCCGCGGTCACCGGGTTCATGGTCAACTTCCGCCACATCTTCTATGGCCTGACCTTCCCCCGGAACCAGATCAACTCCCTCCCGGGCAAGGTCTACTCCACCTACGCGCTGACCGACGAGTCCTATGCCATCGTCTCGGCCCGGCCGGCCGGTCCGGTCTCCGGAACCCGGGTCCTGACCATTCAGCTGCTCTGCCAGTCCCTGTGGGTCATTCCGGGCATCATCGGCGCCCTGGCCGGGGAGCTGATTCCGCCGGGCCTGCAGGGCATGGAGTTCGCCCTGACGGCGCTCTTCGTCGTGTTGACCTGGGAGTCCTTCCGGAACAACCAGGACTTCTCACTGCCGCTGACCGCCATCGGCCTCACGGTGGTGGCGGGCATTCTCCTGCCCGGGCAGATGCTCGTCATCGCCCTGATCGCCTATTTCCTGATCCTGGTGCTGCGTTTCCTCTCGCCGCGCCTGGACCTGGCGGTGGAGCTGCGGCGCCCGGCTGAACGAAGGAAGCGCCGTGTCCCCTGAGGTTTCCGTCCTGGCGGTGGCGGGACTTCCGGAAGGTGTGGATCTGCGGACCGTCCTGGCGGTGCTGATTCCGGTGGCCGTTGTGACGCTGGTGTTACGACAGTTCCCCTTCTCCGCGCTCAAGGTGCTGAAGAACAGCAAGTTCGTGGGTATGCTCGGCATCACCATGCCGGTGGGCGTGATGGGAGCCCTGGTCATCTACACCCTCTTCGGGCAGCTCACCGCCCCCGGCGGCCTGGGAGCCTCGCTGATCGCTGTGGCGGTCACCCTGACTTTGCATGCCTGGCGTCGTGATGCCGGCCTGTCCATCGTCGGCGGCACGGTGTGCTACATGCTGCTGGTGAACCTGGTGTTCTAGGTGCTTGTCGGCGCCGCGCCCTCTCCTTGAAGCTGTAGCGCGGCGGGAATGGTTTCCTTTCCCCGGTGCCCGGGTAGCTTCAGGGTCATGAAGACGTACACGGGTGGCCGCAACGGGCTGCTGGCGGCAATGCTGGCTGGTGTCCTGTCCCTCGGCGCCTGTGCGTCTTCGGCCTCAGTTGAGGGTGACTGGGGCTCGGATGAACCGGGCCAGGCCCAGCTCACCTTCCGGGGGGACGGCAGTGTGTCCGGGAGCGACGGCTGTAACCGGCTGACGGGCAGATGGGAGGAGGGTGAACAGGGTGAGGGCTCAGCTCAACTGGATCATCTGGCCGGAACCCTGATGGCCTGCACGGATGTGGATACCTGGCTGTCGCGGGCGGATGCCGTGACGGTTCGCGAGGGAAGCCTCCACGTTTTCGATGCGCAGGGTGTGGAAATCGGTACCCTCCCCCGGCAATGAGGTTCTCAGAGCTCCGGGAACAAGGTGGTCGCCTCGGTCCACAGCCCCTCAAACTCCTCCTCATTTAGATGACGGGCCGTGATGTCCGGGAACTGGTCGTAGGTGTCCGGGTGCGGCACCAGAGCATTCGGCTCATTGGCCATGCCGGCGGTGCGGCCCTCTCGGGCTGCGCCGGTGATGGCGCTATTCGGATCCAGCTCGATGATGCGGAGCATGCGGCAGAAGCCGTTCTCCACGGGTTCCAGCTCGGCCACGTGGATGGCGGTGCCGGCTCCGTCCACGGTGAGTTCGGTACGGACAAAAAGTCGATGTTTCACGTGAAACATCTTCTTGGGTTCGCTGCGCTAAAGCAAACGTGTGGTCCGTAGTGGGAAAAGAAGAACCGGCCGGAAGGGTGATGATCCACTCTTCGGGCCGGCGGCTCCAGCATGACGGGCCTTGCCTGAGGGTCGGGACCGGCCGCTGTCGGCCTATCTCGGTGCGCTGACGGTTTCTACCTTCTGCGGATCGTCGCCCTGCTTCGCGTAGTGCGCGGCCAGCCAGGCGCAGATCATGAGTTGGATCTGATGGAAGAGCATCAGTGGCAGGATCAACAGGCCTACCTGTGCCCCGCCGAAGATGACCGAGGCCATCGGGAGCCCCGTGGCGAGGGATTTCTTGGTGCCGCAGAACTCGACGGCAATGCTGTCCGCCCGGTTGAAGCCGAGTTTCTCGGCGACGAACCGGGTCAGCCACAGCATGAAGATCACCAGCACGATGGAGAACACGATCAGGAAGACGATGTCGAAGAGGGAAACGGTGGACCAGATCCCCGCGACGATGCCGGAGGAGAACGCCGAGTAGACGACCATCGTGATGGAGCCGCGGTCCACGATCTTGGTGCCCTTGTTGGCAGCCAACTTCCCCACCCAGCGGCGGCAGAGTTGGCCGAGAACGAATGGGAGCAGCAGCTGGAGGGCGATTGAGAGGAACACGGAACTGTCGATGTGGATGCCGTCGCCGGAGGACATCAGGAACATCACCAGCAGGGGGGTGAAGAAGACGCCGGCCAGGTTGGAGGCGGACGCCGCCACGATCGCGCCGGCCACATTGCCGCGGGCGATCGAAGTGAAGGCGACCGAGGACTGCACCGTGGACGGCACCAGGGTGAGAAAGAGGATGCCCAGGTAGAGGTCCTCGGAGATGAACATCGTCAGCGGGCGCAACAGCACCCCGATGATCGGGAACGCCACGAATGTGAACACCAGGATCAGGAGATGGAGTTTCCAGTTCTTCAGGCCGTTGAGGGCTTCCTGGGTGGACAGTCGCGCACCGTAGAGAAAGAACAGCACCGCAATGGCGATCTGGGTGGCCACCGCGAACCAGTCGGCGAACTGGCCGCGGGCGGGCAGGATGATGGCCACCACCACAGCCGTCACGATCAGGGCGATCAGCGGGTCGACTTTCGGCATCTTCAGGCGTTTGCTCATGGATCCTTAGTGTACGGCTCAGGTGGTCTCCGGTTCCTGCTTGTTGACGCCGCGGGCATCCGGTCCGGCCCGGCCGCCCCGGAACGGTGTCCACCCCGCGGTGTCTGACCGGACGGGCCGGGCACGGCGGGGCGGATGGTGTGGTGCGGAAGCGGGGTCAGCGCGTGGTCTCCGGCTCTCCCACCGGTTCTTCCTGGTTGTCGGCGAGCTCCGTCTGTCGGGAACGTTCCTCCGTGGCCCGGTTGGCACGGCGGTTGCTGTAGTGCTTGTAACCGGCGGCGGCGAGCACGATCGCCATCAGGCCGTAGAGGACCCAGGTGATGGGTGAGGCGATGAAGGTGGAGTATTCCCCACCCGAAGACAGCAGGGCGTTACGGAAGCTGGTCTCGGCCAGCGGGCCCAGGATCACGCCGATCATCACGGGCGCCAGTGGGAAGTCATAGCGCCGGAACAGGAAACCGATGAAGCCGATCAGCAGCACCAGCAGCAGGTCGGTCATGGCGGCCGACGTGGCGTAGACGCCGAGGGCACAGAACAGGGCGATCCCGGCGTAGAGGTAGTGGCGCGGGATCAGCAGCAGCTTCGCCCACATCGGTGCCAGCGGAAGATTCAGGATCAACAGGACGAACAGGCCGATGAACAGGGATGCGAGCAACGGCCACACCAGGTCCGCGTTGCGTTCGAAGAGGAGCGGGCCGGGTTGGATCCCGTACTGCTGGAAGGCCGCGAGCATGATCGCGGCGGTGGCGGAGGTCGGCAGGCCCATGGCCAGCAGGGCACCCATGGCGGTTCCGGCGGTGGCGTTGCCCGCCGCCTCCGGGGCAGCCACTCCGCGGATGGCACCCGTGCCGAATTTCGGGTCCTTGCGGCGAGCGTCGAGATTGCGTTCGGTGGCGTAGGCCATGAAGGTGGGTACCTCGGCACCACCGACGGGGATGACGCCGAAGGGCACGCCGAAACCGGTGCCGCGCAGCCAGGCGGGTAGTGCCTCCCGGAAGTCCTTGAAGCTCAGGAAGGCACTGCCCGTGAGTTTGGACTTCTGCGTCGGTTTCGGTCGTTTGTGCTCGTAGATCTTGTAGAAGACCTCGCCGAGGGCGAGGATTCCCACGGTGACCACGATGATGCTGATGCCGTCGAAAAGCTCGGGTACGCCACCGGTGAAACGCTGGGTGCCGGAGATGCCGTCGATGCCGACGGTGGCCACCAGCAGGCCGAAGATCAGGGAGACCAGGCCCTTGATCAGGGAGTCGGAGACCACGGCGGAACAGGCCAGGAACGCGAACACGGCGAGGGCGAAGTATTCGGCCGGGCCGAAGAGGATGGCGAACTCGGCCAGCTTCGGGGCGAAGAAGACAACCAGGGTGGTGGCGATCAGACCACCGGTGAAGGCGCCGATGGCGGAGGTGGCCAGAGCCTGCGGGGCCCGGCCCACCAGGGCCATCTTGTGGCCCTCAAAGGAGGTCGCGATGGCGGTGGAACCTCCCGGGGTGTTGACGAGGATCGCCATCGTGGAGTCACCGAAGAGGCCGCCGAAGTAGACGCCGGCGAACATGATGAAGGCCGCGGTGGGCTCCAGGGTGAAGGTGATCGGCAGCAGCAGGGCGACGGCCATGGCCGACCCCATGCCGGGCAGCACGCCCACCGCCGTGCCGAGCAGGGCGCCGATGAAGACCCACAGGAGGTTCATCGGGGTGATGGCGTCGGCGAAACCGTCGAGGAGCAGTGTCAGTTGTTCCATCAGAAGATCCCTCCCAGGATGCCGGCCGGAAGGTGCAGGCCGAGACCCATGGAGAAGGCGACCTGAATGGCCGAGGAGACCACGAGGCTGACCGCGAGGTTGAACACCGGTCGCTTGGCTCCGAGGGTCAGTGCCAGCACCCAGAACAGCAGTGCGGCCGAGATGATCCAGCCGATGGGTTCGAGGATGAAGGCGAACACACCGAAGGCGATGACACCGTAGGCGAGGGCCTTCTTGTCAGTCTCCCCGACCGGGATGAGGGCGGCACTGCGGTTCTCCCCCACTGGCGCGGTGTACCGGGTGCCCGGTTCATGGGAGGGGTTTCGCCAGGTGTCGATGAACAACAGCACGGTCAGGATGGCGGCGACGATTCCCAGCAGCATGGGATAGAACTTCGGTCCCGGAGCCTGCGCACTGTCCGGAACCTCCATGGTGATGATGCCGTAGAAGATGTAGATGGTGAATGCGGCCAGCGCCACTGCGACGAAGAGGGAGCCCCGGCCGTCGAGGGCGTTCGCAGTGCGCAGTTTCGGTTCTTGCGCCCGGTGGCTGCTGCCGGTGGCGGCAGGGTCGCCGGGGTCTGTGGTGGATACCTGGGTATCGACGGAGCTGGCTCCGTCCGGTTCCGGGTGCCGGGGTGGGATGGTTGTCATGAGAGTTCCTTCGGTGAATGGGTGGGTCAGTAGCCCAGGTCGGCCCAGATGGAGTCCACGATCCCGGTCTCCTCTTCGAGGTTGGTGGCGAAGTCGTCACCGATTCGGGAGGTGTCGGTCCACTGGTTTCTTTCGAGGGTGTCCGCCCAGGTGTCCGTGGCGATCATCTCGGCGAAGATGTCCTCCAGTTCGCGTCGTTCCTCCTCGGTGATGCCCGGTGGGGCGACAATGCCGCGCCAGTTGGTGAGTTCGACGTCGTAGCCTTCTTCAATGAGAGTTGGCGCGTCGATGCCCGGCACCGGTTCCGGTGCGGAGACTGCGATGACCTTGAGTCGTCCGGCCTCAATCTGATCCTCGAAGTCGGCGTAGCCGGAGACGGAGGCGGAGATGGTGCCGGAGAGGAGTGCCGTGGCCAGCTCGGCGCCGCCGGAGTGTGCCAGGTAGTTGATGGCGGTGGGATCAATGCCGGCCTCCGTGGCGATCTGGGCGATGATCATCTGGTCGAGACTGCCGAGGGAACCGCCGCCGAAGGGATAGCTGGCGGGGTCTGCCCGCCACTCCTCCACCAGGTCGTCCACGGTGTTGATCGGCGAATCCGCCGGGACCACGACGACGTCGTAATCATCTGTGAGCCGGGCGATGGGAGTTACGTCGCCCATGTCCACGCCGGAACCGTTGATGTTGATGGCACCGAGCATGGTGATGCCCATGACCATCGCTGTGGTGGACTCCCCCTCCATCTCGGTGAGCTGGCTGAGGCCGATGGTGCCGCCGGCCCCGGGAATATTGACCACCTGTGGGCTGTTCACGATGCCCTCGGAGCGCAGCGTCTGCTGCGCCTCTCGGGCTGCGCTGTCCCAACCGCCGCCGGCATTCGCCGGAGCGATGAGCGTCAGGGTGGATCGGGCGTTGGCCCCCGAGGTGGAATTGGAGGCATCTGCCACCCCGGCGACCACCAGGGTGAGACCGAGCAGGGCGGCGATGACGGTACCTACGATTTTCACTGGGGAGCGGGGCGGGGCCCCGGTCTTTTCTGTCATGTGAGGTGGGTCCTCTCCGTGGCGGAGTGAAAAGAGATCAGCTGCGCAGTTCCCCTGCCGTGATGGAGAAGCCCGGCCGGACTGTCGCTTGGATTACAGACTATAACCTGTAATGAGTGAGGGTGGTCACTTTAGGAATCTTTGCTTCCTTGTCTCACTGTTTCCTGAAGGTCAGTTGGATCGTAGCGCTGTGACCACGGACACTCCCTGAATTGGCGGGGCACACGAGATGTTCAGTCGGGGGCAGTTTCGGGGGTGGAGGGAAGGTGGGAGATATGGCGAAAGCCGCGTCCCCGTCTCATGCGGGAACGCGGCTTGGCCGGAGGGGCGGAATCAGGAGCTGGTCTGTAAGACGGTGATTGCCTGGTTGCCGAGACTGCCTCGGATATGCCGCTCCATCACCGCTTGAGCACGTTCGGCATCTCCGTCGCCGATCGCTGTGACGAGCTCCGTATGTTCGGCTGAGACGCGCTGAAAATCTTGGGGTGAATCGCCACGGGTTTGTAAGCCGATGATGCGATATCGGTCCGCTTTGTCCCAGAGGCGTTCGAGCATGTCGACGAGGATGGGGTTGTGCGACGCCCGGTAGATCCGGCGGTGGAACTCGCGGTGGCGCAGCAAACCGTCGACACCCCCCTCTTCCGTCAGTGGGACCAGGAGGGATTCTGCCTCGATGATGCCGGACAGTTCGTCTTCGGTTCGGTGGGTGGCAGCCAGGCTGGCGGCGAGCGGATCGAGTTGGCAGCGCACCTGATAGAGGTCTGCCGCTTCCTTCTCGGTTACCTCAGCTACCCGGGCGTCGCGGTGTGCTGCGAGCGTTATCAATCCCTCGGCGGCGAGACGGCGGATCGCCTCGCGTAACGGGGTGGTACTGAGACCGAAGTCCTTGGCGAGTTTCCCCTGCTGGAGGGGGGAACCGGGCGACAGCTCCCCCGTGAGAATCAGATCCCGGAGCTGGGCGTAGGCGTAGTCATTCTTAGTCATGACCCCGGGCGTAAAAGTGTTCATCAGACCTCCTCCGGACTGAGTGGGCGCGGTAGAGCCGCCCGTTGTTCATGCAGTGGCCGCGGACGGCGTGACAGCTCCGGAGAAATTTCTGGGCTGTGTGGTCCTGCAAGTGTATAACGCATAAAGCTGGTTTAGTTCATTAAACCGTAGCATTATGCCCTGCATCTCATATATTGTCTTCTATAGATTATAAGATGTAACGAGCGAAGCGAGAAACTATGGACACTTCCACAGGTGAGCGACAGGGCCTCCTCCATTACGAGGGCAACGCATATCGTGTTATTTCGGCCGCTGAGACTCTGGGAACGGACTTTCACCGCTGGCCGATGGTGCTGCGCCTCCTGGCGGAGAACGTCGCCCGGTGTGCGCCACCGCAGGAGCGCGAAGCCATGCTGACAGCTCTCCGGCACTGGCGAGAACGCTGCAGCAGCACCGATGAGATTTCATTCCGCCCCGGCCGGCTGTTGATGCATGACACCACCTCCACCCCGGCGCTCGTGGACATGGCCGCGTTGCGTGACACCATCGCTGGGGCAGGCGGTGATCCGGAACAGGTCAGTCCGACCCTCCCCGTGGAAGTGTCAGTGGACCACTCACTCGCCGTGGAGGTCTATGCGACTCCTGACGCACCGGCCCGGAATATTCAGTTGGAGATCCGCCGGAACCGGGAACGGTACCGCTTTCTCAAATGGGCTGCCGGGGCGATGTCCAATATCCACATCAACCCCCCTGGCAGCGGAATCATGCATACGATCAACCTGGAACAGTTGGCGACGGTGGCCACTGTCCACACCGACGGCGAAGTACAGTGGATCGCCCCCGACATGATGCTCGGCACAGACAGCCACACTCCCATGGTCAACGGCCTCGGTGTGCTGGGCTGGGGAATCGGCGGACTCGAGGCCGAAACAGTCATGTTCGGCATGCCGACGACCCTCAAACTCCCGGACGTGGTCGGAGTCCATCTCGCTGGCCGGCTCCAGGGCGGGGTGACGGCCACAGACCTGGCCCTTGTGGTCACGCAGCGTCTCCGCGAGCTGGGCGTCACCGGCGAGTTCGTCGAGTTCTATGGTCCCGGCGTCACGACCTTGAGTGTGGGCGACCGTGCCGTGGTGGCGAACATGGCTCCGGAGTACGGTGCCACCACCGGTTACTTCCCGGTGGATCAGGCGGTTCTGGACTACCTGGCGGTAACCGGACGCTCCCAGCAACAGCAGAACCTGGTTCACGATTATTTCCGGTCGATGGGCTATTGGTTCGACCCCACCGCCACCCCGGATTACAGTCGCACGATCAACATCGATCTTGATGCGGTTTCTCCCGGGGCAGCCGGCCCACGGCGTCCGCAGGACCACGTGGCGATCGCCGAGATCCCAGCCGTGTTGGCGCGGGAGAAGGCGCCCCTGAACTGGGAGGAGGGCGCCTCCATGCCTGAGTTTCCCGTGGCGCTGGCATCGATCACCAGTTGCACCAACACCAGCGACCCTCGGTTACTGATTGCGGCTGGCCTGCTTGCGCGACGGGCGCGGGAGCGGGGCCTCTCCCCAGCACCATGGGTCAAGACCTCCTTAGCGCCGGGATCTCCGGCCGCGGTGTCCTATCTCGCCCGGGCAGGTCTGGATGAGGATCTTTCCGCTGTCGGTTTCGATGTGGTCGGGTTCGGCTGCGCGACCTGCATCGGTAATTCCGGGCCGCTACCCCTGGAGACCGAGCAGGGCCGGAGAGCGGAACAGATCCGGCCCGTCGCGATCCTTTCCGGAAACCGCAATTTTCCGGGCCGCATCCACCCGGACCTCGATCTCGGATTCCTCATGAGTCCCCCCATGGTCGTGGCATATGCACTTGCGGGTGATGCCGCCGTTGATCTTTCGACGGCAGTGTTCGGCGTGGACGAAGACGGTCGGGAGGTTCGGCTCGCTGACCTGTGGCCCACCCCTGAGGAGATCGACCACACGCTAGCTGGTGCCCTCGACCCCGATGACTTCGCCCGAGATTTCCGCACCGCCCTCGAGAACCCGATGTGGAAGCACATCGATGCACCGACGGGGCCGCTATTTCCCTGGGATCCCGAATCCACGATTCTCCGTCCCCCGCCCTTTGCCGCAGCAGATTCAGGTGGCGTTCTGGGACCGCTGGACGCTCATCCGCTCCTGGTGCTGGGGGACGATATCACTACCGACCACATCTCCCCCGCCAGCGCGATTCCCCCGGATAGTTTCGTCGCCGACTACCTTGTCGCCCGCGGGGAAGACCGCGATGATCTCAACGTCTTCGCCTCCCGCCGCGGCAACTGGGAGGTGATGGCGCGCGGCGCCTACTTCAGCAAGGCCGTTTCTAATGCGCTGGCTCCGGATGCCGGTATCGCGATGACCACGCACGGGCCGAGTGGAGACATCATGAGCATCTGGGATGCGGCGAATCGCTACCGAGCTGATTCGGTTCCCGTCATGGTCATTGCCGGCGACCGCTACGGTATGGGCTCTTCCCGCGACTGGGCGGCGAAAGCGCAGAAGCTGTTGGGGGTTCGGACGGTGGTGGCTGCCAGTTATGAACGTATCCACCGCTCCAACTTGATCGGGATGGGGATCCTGCCGTTGACCTACCCTGCTGATGTTCGTGAGCGGCTGCAGGAAATCGATGCCGCCACGGTGCTGAGTGCGGATCTCTCGTTGGCTTTGGCTGGGCCGAGAGCGAGTGTTCCGGTGACGATCCGGGAAAGTTCGGGAGACACATGGGAATTTTTCGCCGAGACGGCAGTGGACACCGGCATGGAGGTCGAGCTGCTCCGGGCCGGTGGGGTCATCCCGAAAATTCTTGACCGTGCCCTCTCGGCTCGGTGATAACGGTAGAGGGAAAAGGAAAAAGACAATGAAGAACGGATATAAGAACATGGCGGTCTTCCGGACCTCGGACGTGTATGACGAACAGGGTGAGGCATTGGAGTCTCTGGCCCTGAGCTTCCATAGTTTTGGTGGTGTGGATTGTTTCCAGGGGGCGGCATACACCGTGGACGTCTACCAGGACAATGGGCTCCTGAAGGAGGTCATGCGCCGGCCCGGTGAAGGTTCGGTTCTGGTCGTCGATGGGCATGGTTCTCTGGGCTGCACTCTGTTAGGCGGCAACATGGCTGCGACCCTGCTGGAGAACAACTGGGCGGGCGTGGTGATTAACGGGGCCATTCGGGATCGGGGTGAACTGAGCCAGCTTCCTTTCGGGGTGCTGGCACTGGGAAGCAACCCGAAACGCAGTTTGAAGGAAGGGGCCGGGCGGGAGAATGTGGAGCTGCACATGGGAGGCGCTCTGATCCGGCCAGGGGCCATGATTTACGCCGACTTCGACGGGGTGTTGGTCGAACGTTAAGCCGTCGTTGCAGTGCGCTCGAGCTGTGGAAGACCGCGGATGGGAGGGGATGTTTCACGTGAAACTTTGACGTTCCTGATCTCTGGACCTGACCCTTTCAGAATTGCTCCCCTTTCAGATCGCCCGGGAGAATGTTTCACGTGAAACTACGCGGCGATGGAGGCGGAGTGGCGTCGGTTGAGGGGGTGAATTCCTGGGGATCGCTGGTTCCACGCTTCGCGATGTTTCACGTGAATCCGTGGCAGATCCGTAGGCAGGTAGTTTTCTGCATAGGTGGGGAGATAGGGCGTAAGTTGCGGTCGCAACAAGCTCATGGGGAATGCCGAGATTGCGCTCTTGAGGGCCCGTGTGACTGCCCTCAATATGACGGCCTCTGGCGGCGATGGAAGACGGCGGTTCCCTTCGGTGTTCAGGTGAACGCGGAGGTACGAGGCGGCCTCTTTTCTGCCTTGCGTAGTCCCGATGACTATGACCCTCACTCGGTTCAGCCATTGTGGAGGGCGAGGAGGCTGGGTTCAGGGGCTGGATGCCGGGAAGAGCGCAGGACAACGGATTTAGTTGGGCAGACTCGTTCGTAATACCTGCCCGACAGTCGCTCCCGGCCGAGTTTGCTGCCGTGGAAAACCCAGCGGTCACCTGGGTCACCTGCGTCACCGGCTCCCCTCCCCCATTGCAGGTCAGCGGTGCGGCTGCGACTTCGAGCCGTCCAGAACCGTAGGGAGCTTCCCCTCGAAACCGCCGCTCCCGCTCGGACAGTTCCGACGGAGGTACTGCTGCAGCGAGAACGCCCGCGGGTTCCGCCTGTGCACTGCACGATGCCATGTAGTTACAGGAGAATGCTGATATCCGGACTGTCCCTGACGGGAAGGATCGGTGGACCTGTTTGCGCTGGAGATCCTTCGGGTTGGCAAAGCGAGCGCAGTACTGAACGGGCGGAGGGTCCTGAGGCTCATCCGGCCCCGGCGGGAGCGGGTTTTATCCCTGCCGCCTCAGACACTCACGTTCAACTGATTTCCTTCCTGGGAGAGCCTGACGGGAGTGAGCGGATCGCGCGAGGGCCCGGCTAGTACTGCTCCATCAGCAATGGAGAACTCAGAGTTGTGGGCCGTGCAGCGCACCATATCCCCCTCCACCTCAGTGATGGGATTAAGCTGATGCGGACAGGTCGCGGAGTAGGCGATGAAATCGCCTTCGGTGGGTTGGGCGATGATGAACCCATCCAGGATGACGGCGCTGCCCACCGGAACTTCTGTGGCCGCCAGTTCTGTGGAGGGCTCAGCCCCACAGGCGGCGAGGAAGGCACCCGCAAAAGTGGTTGCGGTTCCCAGCAGGAACATGCGACGGGTGCAGCTGAGCTCAGGGAGCCGGGGTCCGGAGGATGAGGGGGTCATGACTCCAGTATCTTCCACATGGGGTAGATTGTCACCCTGTGAGAAGCCAGGTGCGCTTTCCGTGGTTCAACTGGACCTTCAGAGGTCAGGGACTCTAACTTTCCCCGCACCTGTCATGGGCCAGGTAAATAGTCTCCGGTCTCATGTTTGGTGTGCCTGACTATAGGTTGCCGCCATCAAATTTCACTCCTCAGAAGCTGCGGGTGGATCCCTAATGAGAGTAGTCGGGAGCGGAATCCGCATTCAGTGCCCACCGCTTTATGTCAGGTGACGGTTTCCCCTTATCCTGGGAGCCAACTGAGTTTCGTCACAGTTACTGTAGGCGGCGCCTGCTACAGCTAGGCCATGGCGCCCCCGCGACGCACCACTGTGCTCGTTCCCCGGCCCGTGGCGCGGGTTCTTCGGGTAACTTATCGGCCCACCACTCCCCTCCCCCACCGCCCAGCCGCGGGAAGAACGAGGATCTGCCCCACCCCTGACCGGCTGAGCCGGGCACAGGCATCAGGAACATCGGCGCGTAGCTCGTAAGCGACAGGACAACAGCCCGCCCCCTAGGCCAGACGATGGTGACCGGCAAGGAGACGGGCTGAGGTGTCGTGGGTGGAGCCGAACACTATTTCCGGGTGGCAGCCTTCATGGCGGACACGAACTCAGCGACCTCGGACTTGAGAGCGTCCAGGTTTGTGATGGTGCCTGGCTCCGGATGCTCGCCGGTCACGTGCGCGTCGATGATGCGGGTGATAGCGGAACCGGTGATTGCGCCAGCGGCGCCGGCCGCGATGGCATCGGCCACGTGTTGCGGAGTTGAGATACCGAAGCCGAGCAGGATCGGGGCGCCGCCGAAACGCTCGACATTGGCCACGACATCGGCAAGCCCCGTGGTTGAGGACTCCCGCTCAGTACCGGTGACACCGTGACGGGAGACGGCGTAGATGTAGCCGCCCGACTGAGCCGCTACGCCTGTCAGTGTGGTCTCTGAGGCCTGCGCCGGTGCGATGAAGATCGGGTCCACCCCTGCGGCCCGGGCGGCCTCGGCGAAGGGTCTGCCCTCCCGGACCGGGACGTCGGGAAGCAGAATGGAGTCGGCCCCGGCTTCCTGGAACTCAGTGTAGAAGCGCTCGATGCCACGGGTGAAGGGGACGTTGCCGTAGATCAGCATGCCGATCGGCAGCTCCGGCCAGGTGTCCCTGATGCGACGGATCAATGCCAGCGATCCGTCCACGGTCGCTCCCCCATCCAGGGCGCGAATATGTGATTTCTGGATCGTGGGGCCATCGGCCACGGGGTCGGAGAAGGGGACGCCGAGTTCCAGGGCGTCGGCACCCGCCTCCACTGTGGCGCGGATGATCTCGAAGGAGGATTCCGGATCGGGATCGCCGAGCATGAGAAAGGGGACGAAGGCACCCTCGTTGGCCGCGTCGAGGCGCTGGAACAGGTCTTCATAACGGGTCATGGTGGGCTAGTCCTCCTTCAGGACGAGTTCGGGGTTCTCCTCGAGGGTGCGGCGCACGTGCTCGACGTCCTTGTCTCCGCGGCCCGAGAGGGAGACGAGGATGTTGATGTCCTCGCCGTTGTCTTCCGCGAGCTTCGCCCGCTTGAGTGCGTAGGCCATGGCATGGCTGGACTCCAGGGCCGGGATGATGCCCTCCTTGCGGGAGAGCAACTGGAAGGCCTCGAGCGCCTCGGCGTCGGTGATACCCACGTAGGTGGCTCGACCGCTCTCGTGGAGGTGGGCGTGCTGCGGGCCGACGCCCGGGTAGTCCAGGCCCGCGGAGATGGAATAGGATTCCTCCACCTGGCCGTCGTCATTGCGCATGAGGTAGGACTTGGCTCCGTGCAGGATGCCGATCTTGCCGTTGGTGATGGTGGCGCCGTGCTCCCCGGAATCCAGACCGTGTCCGCCCGGCTCCGCACCGACCAGCTCCACCTTTTCCTCATCGATGAAGTCGGCGAACATGCCGATGGCGTTTGAGCCGCCACCCACGCAGGCGACGACGAGATCCGGCAGGCCGCCGGTGCGCTCGATCATCTGGACCTTCGCCTCCTCCGAGATGACCTTGTGGAACTCGCGGACGAGTGTCGGGAACGGGTGCGGACCGGCGGCGGTGCCGAGCAGGTAGTGCGATTCGTGGAAGGTGGCGGTCCAGTCCCGCAGCGCCTCGTTAACGGCGTCCTTGAGGGTGCCGGAGCCGGAATCGACGGGGATGACCTTCGCTCCGTGCAGTTGCATGCGGTAGACGTTCGGCTGCTGCCGCTCGACATCCTTGGCACCCATGTAGACCACGCACTCGAGATCGAGCAGGGAGCACGCCAGTGCCGTGGCGGTGCCGTGCTGGCCCGCCCCGGTCTCGGCGATGATGCGCTTCTTGCCCATGCGCTTGGCCAGCAGCGCCTGACCGATCACCTGGTTGGTCTTGTGGGCACCACCGTGGACCAGATCTTCGCGTTTGAGGAAGATTCTGGCGTGGCCTTTCCCAGCCCCGGCCACAGGCAGGTTCGAGCACTCGGTGATCGGGGTGGGTCGGCCGAGGTAGTCCTTCAGGTAGCCGCGGAACTCTGCCATGAACTCGGGGTCATTGGTGGCGTCCACGAAGGCCTGTTCCAGCTGATCGAGCGCCGGAATCAGGGACTCGGGGACGAACTGGCCCCCGAAGTTGCCGAAGTACGCGGGGAGGATGGTCCGGCCGCCGGAACGGGCCTCATCTGGGTTGTTCTGTGTCATGGAGATCTCTTTCCCTAGGAAGCGGCGAGGTCGGAAGAATCAGGGTAGGTGAAGGTGCGGATCGTGGCGAAGGCCCGGCGGATCGCGCCGGAATCCTTGTGTCCGGCCCACTCCCCCGCCTCAGCGGAATACTCCAGGCCGGAGTTCAGGTCCAGGCCGGCGCAACCGACGCCGAGGGCGTCTGTGAGATTGTCCAGCCCGAGGCCGCCGGCGAGCAGGGCGTGCTTCCGGACGGCAGCGGGGATGGTGGACCAGTCAAAACTGGATCCGGTGCCTCCTCGCCCGGAGTCCAGCACCAGCCGGTCCACGACACCCTCGTCTGCCAGGGCGGCGGCGATTTCAGCTCCCTGCGGTTGGTTCATGGATACCGCCCGCCAGATCTCAACCTCCTCGCCGACCTCAGCGCGGATACTTTGCAGCAGGTTCAGTTCTGCCGCGACGTTTTCACGCAACGGCGCCTGAACCTGCACGGCAGTGATGCCGGGTTGGACCAGTTCATCCCAGCCCTGCTCCCGCCGGGAGACTGCGACGTACTTCAAGCCGGTCTCTGCCGCGATGATCTTTTCCGAGGTTTCACGTGAAACATTGCGTGGGGAGGCTTCCTCAAAGATGAGTCCGCCGTACACGGCACCCGCGGCCCTGGCGGCCTGCGCGGCTCCGACGGTCCGTAGGCCACAGACTTTGTTGGGTCCGTAAACCAGTTCACGCGCGGCGGCGTCAATGTCTGGCTGACTGGTCAACTGGGAACCGACGAGGAACCCGTTGGAGTGGCCACCCAGCTTTCGCGCGGTGTAGTTGTCCCGGATGCCGGACTCAGAAATCAGGACGGCGTCGTCCGGAATGAGCTCGGCCAGCCGACCGGAGCGGGTCAGGTCAATGGAGAGGTCGTGGAGGTTGCGGTGGTTGACGCCGATGATCTTCGAACCCAGTTCCACTGCCCGAGCCACCTCCTCCTCATCAATGACCTCGGTCAGGACATCCAGACCGAGACGACCCGCCTCCGCGGCCAGCTCGGCGTATTCCGCATCATCCAGTACTGAGAGCATGAGCAGGATCGCATCCGCACCGAAGTAGCGGGCGGCGTGGATCTGCACCGGGTCGATGATGAAGTCCTTGCACAACACCGGCAGATGGGTGGTGGCGGCGACGGTGGCCAGGTGCTCATAGTCACCACCGAAGCGGTCCGGTTCGCAGAGCACTGAGATACCCGAAGCGAAACGGGAATAGATGGCGGCGATGGCACCGGGCTCATAGTGTTCCCGGATCATGCCCAAGGAGGGAGATGAGGACTTACACTCCATGATGAAGCGGTTGAGGCCGCGACCGCCGTTCTCCTCCCCTCCCCCGAGGGACGCATAGAGAGAACGGGTGGACTTGGGCAGGGTGGCCGGATCGACGTGAGCGATGCGGGCCCGGATTTCCGCCAGGTGCCCCCGGCGCCCCTCGACGATGCCTTCCAGAACAGTGGGCAGTTTAGTTGCCATCGGTGATCTCCTCAGTGCTGTAATCGATCTCTTCATGCTTGGCCAACCAGCTGCGGACGGTGCCGTCGGCGATCAGTCCCAGGGCCTTCTCCGTGCCCTCACGGAAGGAGTCGACGTCCCCGTTGAGGTAGAACATCGCGCCCGCGGAGGCTGCCAGGGCGTCGCGGTGGGCCTCCGGACCTTCACCGGCGAAGGTGGCGCGCATGAAAGCGGCGTTCTCATCGCCCTCGCCCCCGGCCAACTCCTCCAGGCGGTGGCGCCTGAGCCCCAGGTCCTCCGGAGTCAGTTCATAGTGCTCAATGGACCCGTCCTCCTTGAGCTCCCAGATCAGGGAGGTCCCGTGGACGGCAAGCTCATCGGTGCCGGCGCCGTGGATGACCAGCGCCCGCTTACGACCGAGCTCGCGGAAGACCTCGGCGATCAGCTGTCCCGACTCCGGGCGGGCCACCCCCATGATCTGCAGTTCCGGGCGGGCCGGGGAAAGCAACGGGCCCAGGGTGTTGAAGATCGTCGGGAATTTCAGCGCCTTGCGCACCGGCTGCACGTGGGCGATCGCCGGGTTGTAGGCCGGGGCGAACAGGAACGTGAAGTTCGAGGCCTGGAACCACTTCACGGCGCGGTCCACGTCCAGTCCCAACGGGATGTTCAGCGCCTCGAGGACGTCAGCGGACCCGGACTTGGAACTGACGGAGCGGTTGCCGCACTTGACCAGCTTCACTCCGCCCGAGGCGGCGATCAACGACGCCCCGGTGGTGATGTTGATGGTGTTGGCGCCGTCGCCGCCGGTACCGGCGGAATCCATCAGGCCGGCCCCGGTGATCGGGAAGGGACGCCCCGCCGCGATGAAGGCCTTGGCGGCCCCCGCGATGTCGGCGAAGGTCTCTCCCCGGGTCCGGATCATCGTCAGGAGGGCCGCAATGTGGACCTCGTCGTAGTCGCCCACGGTCAGTGGGGTGAATACCTCGATGGCCTGCTCCAGGGTCGGGTTCTTGTTCTCCAGGTAGGCCAGCAGGATGGAGAGAGTGTCAGGACTGGTCATCAGAGATTAGTTCCCTTCCGTAGAGGTGTTGAGCAGATAATTGATGCTTCGGTCCAGGATCACCGGACCGGTGGGGCTGAGCACCGACTCCGGGTGAAACTGCAGCCCCAGGGCCCGGTGGTCGGTGGTTTCGGCGGTCATGATGACATCACCGATCTCAGACCCGATGGTAGCCAGCGGAACGATGCCTGCCGGAGGTGTGGTGCAGCCCAGTGAGTGGTAGCGGGCCACCGGCACCTGACGGCCGAGGACTTCCGGCATGTCCGGCCCGCCGTCAACGGCCAGACCTTCGAAGACCGGGTGGGTGGTGCCGGCATCTGTCAGCCGCATCTGTTCGGAGACGCCGTGAACCGGGCCGCAGGGTTCCACGGTGCCGCCGTGGTGCTCGATCAGGGCCTGGAAGCCCAGGCAGATGCCGAGGATCGGGACGCTGCCGAGCGCGGCGTCGATAAGCGCCATCAAGTTCCCGGCCTCGCTCGGGTAGCCGGGCCCCGGGGAGAGGCAGATCAGGTCGGGATGTGTGTCGAGCACCTGCTCGATCGCAACGGTGTTGCGGTACACGGTGCACTGGTGGCCGGCGGACGCGAAGGCATCGACCAGGTTGTAGACGAAGCTATCGTGGTTGTCGATCAGGACGATCTTGGCGCTCATCGGTTTACCTCCAGGGTCGAGCCGGCGGCCAGCGCGATGGCGTGGAGCACCGCGTAGGCCTTGTGCAGGGTTTCGTCGGCCTCGGATTGCGGATGAGAGTCACGCACGACACCGGCCCCGGCCTGTACCGCGGCCACCCCGTCCTGCACGAAGGCGGAGCGGATGACGATGCAGTTGTCCATGTCGCCGTTGCCCTTGAGGTAGCCCACGGCGCCGCCGTAGGAACCGCGCCGCCGCTTCTCGACGCCGCGCAACAGCTCCATGGCGCGCAGCTTCGGCGCCCCGGACAACGTGCCCATGTTCATGCACGCCCGGTAAGCGTCCAGGGCATCCAGCTCGGGGTCGAGCGTGGCCGTCACGCGGGACACCAGGTGCATGACCCGGGAGTAGCGGTCCACCTGCAGCAGCTCGGCCACCCGCCGGGTCGCCGGAACCGCGACCCGGGCCAGGTCATTGCGCGCCAGATCCACCAGCATGGTGTGCTCCGCGATCTCCTTGGCATCGGTACGCATGTCCAGCTCGGCCCGGATATCGAGTTCCTCGTTCACGCTGCCGTCAGGGTTCAGCCCGCGGGGTCGGGTACCGGCGATGGGATAGAGCTGAACCTCGCGATCGGCGGCGGTGAACTTCAGGTTCGACTCGGGGGAGGCTCCAAAGACCTCGTAGGAACGGCCGTCCGGGTTGATGCCACGGACGTAGAACATGTACGGGCTCGGGTTGGTTTCCCGCAGCTGCCGGTAGGCGGCGAAGGAATCCGGGCACGGCGCGGTGAAGGTGCGCGCGGGGACCACCTGGTAGATGTCGCCGTTGTAGATGGAATCCTTGAGCTGCTTGACCTGTTCGCGGAACTCCGCGTCAGGAATATCGGCGGTGACGGTCAGGACGTCGTCGTCGTGCTCGGTCACCCGGTAAGCGTGCTCGGTGGTGGGCTCGGCGGCATCGATGTGTGCGGCGAGCTGTTCCATGTCGCGGCGCAGGTCCGCCAGGGCACCGGCGGTGGCCACGCCATCGAGGCGGGCGGTGCGTTCCTCATGGTTGATGCTCAGCAGGATCTCGGCGAGGACGAACTGGTAGTCCGGGTAGGTGTTGACCGACTCCCCCACCGCCGGGAGATCCTCGAAGGTCTCCAGGTAATCGAAGGCGAAACCACCACCGAGAAATGGCAGCGCCCCGTTATCATCATGAAAGCCGGAGTCCAGCTGGAGGCGGCGGAGCACCTCGATGGTGCTGATGGCCTTCAGTCGCTCGCGCTCGTTGACGGCGGTGGACTCCGGAAAGCGGAAGGTGGGGCCGGGCTCGGTGGCGCAGAGATACTCACCGAGTTGCTCGGCCAGGCGTGCCGTGATGTCGCCTCCCGAGGTGGTCAGGGGAAGCGCGGTGACCGTGTCTCCCTCACAGGTGACCCGGACCGAAGAGCGCAGTACGGCGACAGAGGAGATACCGCTGCGGGTGGTGATGTCAGCGCTTTCCAGGAGAATGGCGTCATCGATCGTCGTGCCCCCCAGGTGGGCGAAGAGTCCCGAGGCATCCTCGTGGTAACGGACCGGCAGGGAAATGACGGTGGGCTTGAAGCTCATAGCAGTACCTCGACTCTGGCGGGGGTGAGTGGCCGCTGCCCGGCCCGGATCGTGGTGGTCATGTCTGGTGGCCTCTCCTTGAAGAACTTGAACATTGTCTGCGGTAGTTCGCTGCTTCGCTGTTCAAGCGGGGCCTACCCAGGGGGTCCGGGGTGTGAACCAGAAAACGGCCCGACGCTTGGTGGAAGCGTGCGAGCCGTAGAAGTATGAAACCTGCTTTTGCTGTGTAACAACGTGGCTCGCCGGTTAAGCGCGCCACCACCACTGGGTGCTTCGAAGTAAAGAACTGTTGCTCACGAGAAAATACTTTAGCACCTGAGGTGGGAACGTGCCCGGGTTACCCCACGGCGGGTGGAGAATGTTTCACGTGAAACGTTCCCGGCGTGCTCGTGCGGAGGGCTGGATATAGTGAACCGCCCCGCAGAGATGATGATCTCCGCGGGGCGGTTCGGCGTGGTGGCGCCGGGAACTAGCTCTGCCTGTTCTCGGCACTGGCCGCCCGGCGCACCGCGTCCAGATCCACGGCGGGTGCGGGTGCTGCTTCTCCCCCACCGCAGCCACAGCCGCCATCGGCACAGCTGCTGCAGCCCTCCTCCTGTTGCTTGTTCTGGGCATCAAGCACCGTGGCGGTGCGGGCGCCCACATTGGCACCGGAAGCGACACCGACGATGGCCACCACGACGGTGACTACGGGGAGAATCCACAGCCAGCCGGAGGCGACGAAGGCGATCAGGGCACCGAAGACCAGCGCCACGCCACTGAAGATCCACAGTGGTCCCGCCATTGCATGGGAGGAGTCCCAGACTTCCCGGGATTTACGTACCTCGGGTACCCGGATTCCGATGACGGAGTTGCCGGGCAGACGCCGGGTGGCGGCCAGCACTCCGACCACGAGAAGAAGCAGGGCCAGGACAAGAAGGATTACGCCGATCAGCACGCTCATGACAACCAGCTTAACCGCCGAATATTCCCGGGAGAAACCAGCTCAGCGGTATGACGGTGAAATGGCGGGCCCGGTGTCACCGCGCCCGAGGCTGAGGTACAAGAAGTATGGCTAGGCGGTGGTGAACCGGTGTTGTAACGTCAATCACTGACGTCGGGAGAACTTACACAAGGGGACGTCGGTTCCGCTCCCCTTCCCGGCTCGCACGATACGTCCCCGGGTCCCCACTTCTCCTGCCGGTCATTCGGTTCGGTGCCCCACAGGTGTCGCCATCAAGTCAGCTTTCCCGGCCCCGGGAAGCGGCTGCGGGGCGGTGGCCGGATCCGCATAACCATAGAAAGAGGACCATGGACATCAGACGTCTTACCTCCTCGCTGCTCGTCCGGATCGTCATCGCGATCATCCTGGGCATCATCTGCAGCCTCTTCTTCCCGGAGTGGTTGGCGCGGATATTCGTCACCTTCAACGGACTGTTCGGCAACTTCCTGAACTTCTTCGTCCCGGTGCTGATCTTCGCTCTCATCACCCCCTCGATCGCGGGTCTGGGCCGTGGTGCCGGTAAGTGGCTGGGCATCACCACCGCGATCGCCTACGGTTCCACCGTTTTCGCCGGTCTGCTGGCCTATACCGTGGCGCGGGGAGCTTATCCGTGGCTGCTCGGTGAGGGTGAGTCCGTGGAAGTCGCTGACATCGATGCCGGCGCCCTCGGCGCCTACTTCGACATCGAGATGCCGCCGCCCTTCGAGGTGATGACGGGCCTGCTGCTGGCTTTCTGTGCCGGGCTGGCCATGACCGCCGTCAAGTCCGACACCCTCTATAAGGCCTCCCGGGATCTGGAGCGCGTGGTGATGAAGGTGATCAAGTCCTTCGTCATTCCCCTGCTGCCGATCTTCATCTTCGGCATGTTCCTGTCCCTGGGCATGAACGGCAATCTGATGACAGTGCTGAGCTCCTTCGCCAAGGTGCTGGTGCTCTCCATCATCATGACATTCGTGTTCCTGGCCATCCAGTACGGTATCGCCGCTGTGGTCGCCCGGCAGAATCCTTTCCGGGCGATCCGCAACATGCTGCCCGCCTATGCCACCGCCCTGGGAACCTCCTCCTCTGCCGCTACCATCCCGGTGACGTACCAGGGGGCCCTGAAGAACAAGATTGACACGAACGTCGCCGGCTTCGTGATCCCGCTCTGCGCCACCATTCACCTGGCCGGGTCGATGACCAAGATCACGCTCTTCGCCTTCGCGATCGTCCATATGGCCGGCATCGAGGTGAGCCTCCCGCTGGCGGCTGGCTTCGTCCTCATGCTCGGCGTCACCATGATCGCCGCGCCGGGTGTCCCGGGTGGAGCCATCATGGCAGCCGTCGGACTGCTGGCCAGCATGCTCGGCTTCAATGACGATCAGATCGCCCTGATGATCGCCGCCTACATCGCGATCGACTCCTTCGGCACCGCCGCGAACGTCACCGGTGACGGTGCGATCGCGATGATCGTGAACAAGTTCGCCAAGGGCCGGATCGACCCGGTGCGGATCGAGGATGACGAAGACCGCATCGAGCTGAACATCAGCGGCCGCGATGCCGTCTCCGCCGACCACCAGGATCACTCGCAGGAGCGTGCCGGATGGATGCCCACTGACGGGCAGACAGCTGGTGGGCAGGGCGCCGCCGGCGGCCAGAACCGAACCTGACTCCCCTCCCCCGCCGCGGACACGGACCGCGGACACCACAGGGCGCATGCCCGGAAGAACTTTCCGGACATGCGCCCTGCGGTATTTTCTGTCCCGTGGGTTTTGGCGGCGTCCTTCTGACTCTGCGCCGGTATTCTCCCCCAGGTAGTTTCCGGTGCCTAAACTCGAGAGCAGATTCTGGCGAGCGACGGCCCTGAGACGGCCCGGCGGATGGCGCCAGCAACTCGACGAAGGGATACCCCATGTCCATGACCACCCGGGCCGAGGACACCATCACGGAAACCCCGCGCACCACCGGACGGCCGCGCAGTCCCCGGAACCGGCACCGGCTGGCGCCGCTGCTGACTTTCGGGTTATTGCTCGGTGCCTGCACCGCGGTGCCTCCTGAGGATGCCACGGCCGCCTCCCCAACCGGATCCTCATCCTCGGACATGTCGTCCTCGGGGTCGGCTCCTTCCGGTTCATCGTCCGCCTCCGGCAGCGCACCGACAGAGGAACCGGTGGGAAACGTCGAGGTACTCGCGAGCGGTCTCGCAGCGCCGTGGTCCATCGCCTTCCATGACGACACGGCCCTCGTCAGCGAACGGGATTCCGGCCGGATCCTGGAACTCGGCCCCACCGGCGCTCTGCGGGAGGTCGGCGCCGTTCCAGATGTCGCGGCCCGGGGGGAAGGTGGCCTGTTGGGAATCGCGGTACAAGAGGGCTGGTTGTATGCCTATTACACGGCAGCCGATGAGAACCGGATCGCCCGGTTTGAGCTGACCGGGGAAGCCGGATCCCCGCGCCTTGGCCCCCAGGAGATGGTGCTGGACGACATCCCGGCCGCCACCACCCACAATGGCGGTCGTATCGCCTTCGGTCCGGACGGTCTGCTCTACGCGACCACCGGGGACACCAATGACCGGGCAAGTGCCCAGGATCTGGAATCGCTGGCTGGAAAGATCCTCCGGCTCAACCCGGACGGCAGCACTCCGGTGGACAATCCCTTCGATGATTCACCTGTGTACAGCTACGGCCACCGGAATCCGCAGGGCATCGCGTGGGATGAGGCGGGTGTCATGTACTCCACCGAGTTCGGCCAGGACACCTGGGACGAACTCAATATCATCGAGGCTGGTGGAAATTATGGATGGCCGAAGGTGGAGGGGGTGGCCACCACTGAGGGCTTCCTTGACCCGGTCCAGCAGTGGACCCCCGGCGAGGCAAGCCCGAGTGGCATGGCTATTACGGAGGAGAGCATTTTCGTGGCCAATCTCCGTGGGGAACGACTGCGGGAGATCCCGCTTGAGGATCTGGAAGATTCCACGATTCGCGCCATCGGCGATCAGGGTCGGCTGCGTGATGTCGTGGTGGCTCCCGACGGTTCCCTCTGGGTGCTCACCAACAACACTGATGGACGGGGCGATCCAGCCGTGGATGACGACCGGATTCTCCGCATTTCGCTGCAGTAGCACCGGGGCGCTCGCCGGAGGTTTCACGTGAAACATTTCTTGCCCGTCATTCCTTGACGGGTTCTGGAGTGCAGGGACAGAAGTGTCGCTCCACTCTGCCGGGAGCCACTGGTTCAGAGCGGGTGATCCGGGAAAAGAAAAAAGAGCGCGCCCCACCGAGGGGGTGGGGCACGCCCCAGAGGGTGGGACGACCAGCGAAGCCGCTGGGGTTAAAGAACCTGAACTACCTCATCGAAGCTCAGTCGCGGGAGACGGTCACGGAAGGCATCCTCGGCAGGCTGGCCGATGTTGATGGCGACTAGTACGCGGTGCCGGCCGTCCGGGAAGAACTCCCGGGAGACGGCCTCGGCGTCGAAACCGGTCATCGGGCCGGCGGCCAGTCCTGCGGCACGGATCCCCAGAATGGCGTAGCCCACCTGCAGTCCCGTGTTGAGTTCGGCCATGCTGGTGCGGCCTGCTTCGTCCTTCTCAAACACGTCCCGCATCCCGGCGGCGTGCGGGAAAACCGCGGGCAGCTCATTGTGGAAGTCCCTGTCGGCCGCCAGTAGGACGGTGGCGGGGGCGGCTTCCGTCTTGGCGCGGTTGCCCTCGGCCATGTGCGGGAGCAGGCGCTCCTTGGCGGCTGCGGAACGCACCACCACGACCCGCTTCGGCTGCGCGTTCATGGCGGTTGGTGCCCACTTGACCAGTTCGAAGATGGCGGCGATCTGTTCGTCGGTCACCGGCTCGTCAGTGAAGGCATTCGCGGTGCGTGCTCCCCGGAAGAGGAGGTCCTGGGCGGCCTCGTCGAGGACGATGGGGCCGTTGTTCTGGGATGTGTTTGAAGTAGTCACATTTAATTGAACCATCAACAATATTGCGCTATTCCTCGGCGCTCCATGATGGTTATCACACCCCGCCGGCCGGAGAAGGCCCATCGGAGCCCCTCCCCTCCCCTGCCCGGTGCTGGCGCGCGTGTGGTCACGCGGCCGAGCGGCCGCCGCCCCTGAGCTGAACTTCCGGATGCCCAAGGACCGCGGACAAGCATCCGCCCCTGGGTGCCCACCGGAAAAGTGGGTGCCCAGGGGCGCAATATTCAGATCCCGCCGTCGTGCAGATCGGCGTCAGTATCAGGCCTGGACGGCCGCGGCCGGTCGTGGTTCCAGGAGCGCGCCGTCGAAGAGCTCCTTCAGTGCGGCAGTGTCGTCCAGCGGCAGCACCGCCGAGACATACTGGTCCGGACGTACCACCACGATGGCGCCCTCCCGACTGATGCCGCGGGCATTGAAGAAGTCGTCGTCGTGGAGGGAGGACCAGACATTCTCCAGGTTCTGGAGGCGGTACGGCCCGACCCGCGGGAGGAAGACCTCAGGGGCGTCGAAGAGGTCGTAATCGTGGTAGTGCTGCTGGTAGATCACCTTGATGTCGAAGACGGCGTTGTCATCGCCGTCTTCCGGGGTGAAGCGGCGCAACGGGGATTGCGGGTCATGCTGCATCCACTCGGCCCAGGAGCCCAGCTTGGAATCCGCGCCGGGTGCCGGGGCATCGGCAAAGGCGTAGATGCGCCAGCGACCGTCGGCGTCATGCTCGTGGCCGATGTGCTTCTTGTTGGCGTCACAGCGGCGCATGGCCGGGTGGGACTTGAAACGGCGGCCGACGGGGAAGCCGGTGGCCAGATCCTGGTGGGTGGTATCGCCCATGATCATGTTGTCCGAGTACTCGGTGAGCATGCCGGCAGCGAACTCCTCGGCTGCGACGTAGTAGGTCTCCACGGCGGTCGGGTCGTCCAGTTCCTCCGGCGGAGTGGCCATCAGGGTCGACCATTCGCGGTCGAAGTTGATCAGGTTCTCGGCGGCCGGGTGTCGCTCCGAATGGTAGGTCCGCAGGAGGGCCGCGGGGGCGGTTCCGGATGCGACCTGGCCGAGCTTCCAGCCGATGTTGAAACCGTCCTGCATGGACACGTTCATGCCCTGGCCCGCCTTGGCGGAGTGCGTGTGGCAGGCATCGCCCGTCAGGAAGACGTGCGGGATCGCGTCGGCCGGGGCGTCGTCCGGCAGATCGTGGAAGGAATCGACCAGGCGGTGGCCGACCTCGTAGATCGAATGCCACGCGACATCCTTGACATCCACGAAGTAGGGGTTGACGATTTCGTTCGCCTTGGCGATCACGTCCTCCAGCGGTGTCTTGCGTACCGCGTGGTTGTCGTCCGCCCGGACCTCCCCGAGGTCGACGTACATGCGGAACAGGTAGCCGCCTTCGCGGGGGATGTGCAGGATCGAACCCGCTTTGGAGTGAATGGCGCACTTGGTGCGGATGTCCGGGAAGTTCGTGTCAGCGAGCACGTCCATGACACCCCAGGCATGGTTGGCCTGCTTGCCGTCGAGCTTGCGGCCGATGGCCTCACGGACACCGGAGCGGGCGCCGTCACTGCCGACAACGTACTTGGCGCGCACGGTACGGGTGCTCCCCTCCCCTGCTCCCAGCTGCTTGAGCTGGACAGTGACGGGATATTCCTCGTTCTCCGGGTTGTCCGCGATCTGCAGGTCCACGAACTCCCAGCCGTAGTCCGGGGTCATCCGCGAGGGCGACTGCTTCATGTAGCGGGCGAAGTAGTCGAGCACGCGGGCCTGGTTGACGATCAGGTGCGGGAATTCAGAGATGCCGTGTTCATCGTCGAGGGGGCGGGCGGTGCGGATGATGTTCTCCGGGTTCTCGGGGTCCGGGTTCCAGAAGGACATCTCGGTGAGGTCGAAGGCCTCCTCCATGATCTCGTTGGCGAAGTTGAAGGCCTGGAAGGTCTCGACGGAACGGGACTGGATGCCGTCAGCCTGACCGAGCTCGAGGCGTCCCTCACGACGTTCGATGATGCGGGTGTGGACATCCGGGAACATGGAGAGCTGCGCGGCGGCGATCATGCCGGCGGGACCGGTCCCGACGATGAGGACGTCCATCTCGTCCGGGAGTTCCTCCGGCCGGTTGAGGCCGATGCCTGCCGCGGGAAGACGCTTCGGCTCCTCCGAGACGTAGCCGTAGTGGTGGAACTGCATTTTTCCTCCTGGTGAATGTGATGGTTCGGACTGTTGAGATGTGGGGCGGGCGCCAGGTGCCGGGTGGCGGGGCCTTCCCCATCGATGAGCTCGCGGCGCGGAAATGTGGCTTAACTGGCTTTGAGGGAGATGGTGTGGGGCACCACTGGTGAGACTGCCGGTTGTGAGGTGAATCCCCTTGACGCTAGATCATATACGTTCCGTATATCTTTTCCAGCTCTTTCGGAAATCTCTCTGGATTGCCGCTATTTACTGAACATGAAGTGACCCTCGGCCTGGGCGGCCTCATTGTCCGGGCTGAGGTCGATGCCGCTCCGGTCCCGCAGGATCAGGATGGCGACCAGACCGACCAGGGTGGCGCCGACGAGGTAGCCGCTGACCGCGAAGGTGGTGCCGGTGGCCTCCACCAGGGCGGCTGCGATGGTGGGGGCGAAGGCACCGCCGAGGATGGAGCCGATGGCGTAGGTGATCGAGACGCCGGAGCCGCGGATGGAGGCCGGGAAGAGTTCGGCGTACATCGCGGATTGCTGGCCGTAGGTCATGCCCAACCCGATGGTCAGGAAGACCAGGGCGCCGAACAGGAGCCAGATGTTTCCGATGTTGACCAGCGGGAACAGTGCCGCGGCACCGATGGCCTGAACGATGAAACCGATGATGTAGGTGTTGCGCCGGCCGAGGTGGTCGGAGAGCCAGCCGGCGAAGAGGGTGAAGATCATCCACGTTGCGGCGGAGCCGGTCACCGCCAGCAGCACCTCTCCCCGGTCCATGGCGATGCCCTCGGGGTTGGTCGAGTAGTTCTGGATGTAGCCACCGGTGGTCATGTATCCGACGGTGCCGTTACCGGCGAAGACCAGGGCGCCGAGGATGACCAGCGGCAGGAAGCGGCGGAACAGGGAGCCGATCGGGTTCTTGGCCCCGGCCTCGGACTTTTCCTTGATCTCCTCGAAGACCGGAGATTCATCGACACCGGACCGGATCCAGAACCCAATGATGACCAGGACGATCGAGAACAGGAACGGAATGCGCCAGCCCCACTCCATGAAGGCGTCGCCCGGGGCGATCACGTCCATGAGGGCCAGGACTCCGGAAGAGAGGAGCAGACCGGCCGGCACACCGATCTGGGGACCGGCGCCGAACAGTCCCCGCTTCTTCGTCGGGGCGTGCTCGACCGCCAGCAGGACCGCGGACCCCCACTCGCCACCGGCGGACACGCCCTGCAGGATACGCAGGAGGATCAGCAGGATCGGAGCCCAGACGCCGATGGAGTCGAAGGTGGGCAACAGGCCGATCAGGGCGGTGGCGCCACCCATCATGAACAGCGTGATCATGAGGACGAAGCGGCGGCCGAGCTTATCGGCGTAGTGGCCCGCCAGGAACGCCCCGATCGGGCGGAAGAGGAAGGACAGGCCCACCGTCAGGAAGCTGATGATGGTGGCCAGGCCGCCCTCGAGTGGACCGAACATGAGTTGGTTGAACACGAGGCCTGCGACGCTGGCGTAGAGGAAGAAGTCGTACCACTCGATTGCGGTACCGATGGTCGTTGCTGCAACAACGCGCCGTCGCTCACGTCTCGTGCTCTGTGTTTCCGCGGCCGTTGGTGTGGTGGTCATTCAGGCTCCAGACATAGTGTGGCTGTACTCATTGAGTGCTTGTTCCTGTGATGTCAAGCACTTGCACTGCTGGGAGGGATCATATACGATCACTCGCAGATTGCAATACCACCCGATAACTTCCCAAGGAGATTCCGTGGCACAGGTTCCGACGATTCCGGTACAGCCGGGCAAGATCATCGCCGTTCACGTGGCTTTCGAGTCACGGGCGGCCCAGCGTGGACGCTGGCCGAAGAAGCCCTCCTACTTCCTGAAGGCCACCAGCTCCCTTGCGGCGTCTGGTGCGGAGATCGTGCGTCCGGAGGGTACTGAGCTGCTGGCTTTCGAGGGGGAGGTCGCCCTCGTCATCGGTAAACCGGCCCGCAACGTCCCCCTCGAGCAGGCCTGGGACCATGTGGCTTACGTGACCGCCTCCAATGATCTGGGGATCTACGACTACCGCGCCCAGGACAAGGGGTCCAACACCCGCTCCAAGAGCCGGGACGGCTACACCCCCATCGGTCCGGAGCTGATCGACGCGCGGCAGGTGCAGCCGACCCAACTGCGGCTGCGCACCTGGGTCAACGGTGAACTCGTGCAGGATGACGGCACCTCCGAGGAGCAGCTGATCTTCCCGCTGCCGCAGTTCGTCGCGGATCTCTCCCAGCACATGACGCTGGAGGAGGGGGACGTCATCCTCACCGGCACCCCGGCCGGCTCCACCGTGATCCAGCCCGGCGATGTCGTCGAGGTGGAGGTCGACGCCCCGAACGTCGCCGGCACGCCCACCTCCGGACGGTTGAGCAACAAGGTTGTCACCGGTCCGGGCGACTTCGACCCGGAGGTCGGACTCCTTCCCAATGTCGACGACAAGCAGCGGGAGGACGCCTACGGTGACCGCGCCGCGGCCGGACTGCCGGAGGACTCCAACGCCATCAGCGCCGGGTTGCGGGCGAAGCTGGAGGCCGCCCCCACCGCCGGTCTCTCTGCGCAGTTGCGCAAGCGCGGTCTCAACCAGGTGGTGATCGAGGGGGTGTACCCGCAGACCCGCGGCACCAAGATGGTCGGTGTCGCGCGCACGCTGCGCTTCCTGCCCGAACGAGAGGACCTGTTCAAGATCCACGGTGGCGGCTTCAACGTTCAGAAGCAGACCTTCGACACCGTCCGGCCCGGCGAGGTCCTGGTCATCGAGGCCCGCCGCCAGTCGGAGTCCGGCACCCTTGGGGACATCCTCGCCCTGCGGGCGAAGTTCAACGGTGCCGCCGGCGTGGTCACTGATGGCGGCGTGCGCGACTATGAGGAGGTCCGGGAGATCGGGTTGCCGGTGTTCACCCAGGGGGCCCACCCGGCCGTGCTCGGTCGCCGTCACGTCCCCTTCGACAGTGATCTGGCGATCGCGTGTGGCAACACCACCGTGGTCCCCGGTGACGTCATCGTCGGTGATGATGACGGCGTCATCGTGATCCCCCGCAACCTCGTGGAGGAGGTCGTCGACGAGGCGCTGACCAAGGAGCATGAGGATGAGTGGGTGGCCCGGCAGGTGGCCGAGGGCGGCGGCCTGGACGGCCTCTTCCCGCCGAAGGGGGCGAACCGGGAGGCCTACGAGCGTTACCTGGCCGAGAACCCGGTGAAGGTCCCGGAGGCCGGTGATGCGAATGGCTGATCCGAAGAGCACCGGGGCACCCAGCAAGTCTGAACAGGCCTACCACTGGCTCCGGGAACGGATCCGTACCCGCGAGCTGGAACCCGGTTACCGCCTGGTGCTGAGCACCATCGCCCAGGAACTGGGGGTGAGCGTGGTGCCCGTCAGGGAGGCGATCCGTCAGCTGGAGGCCGAGGGGCTGGTGACCTACGAGCACAACGTGGGGGCGCGGGTCTCCACCCTGAACCGGGCGGCCTATTTCGAGACGATGGAGACCGTCGCCCTGCTGGAGGGGCGGGCCACCGCACTCTCGGTCCCCCACCTTGAGGCGGGGCATCTGGCCAAGGCGAAGGAGCTCAACGAAAAGATGGAGTCGCTGCTCACGGACTTCGATCCTGACACCTTCACCACCCTCAACAAGAAATTCCACACCACCCTGTTCCACTGTTGTCCGAACACCCGGCTGAAGGAACTGGTCTTCGAGGAATGGGACCGCCTGGATTATTTCCGGGTCTCCACCTTCCGGTACATCCCGGAACGGGCCCGGGCTTCCGTCGAGGAACACCGCCGACTGATCGCGCTGATCGAGGCGGGGGCGGAGCCGCACTACATCGAGCAACGCGCCCGGGAGCACCGGATGAGAACCAGCCGGAGCTACCGGGAGCAGTTTGACCGCAGCCTGCGGGACTAGCACCACCACAGCATTGACCACAGCACCGCACTCCCCATCCCCAAGGAGATGAATCACATGACCAACAACAACGACGCCAAGCCGACCAACCTGCCCGAGAAGATCCAGCACTACATCGGCGGCAAGTTCGTCGACTCCATTGACGGCGACACCTTCGACGTGCTCAACCCGGTCACCAACGAGGCCTACATCCAGGCCGCCTCCGGCAAGGTCGCGGACGTCGACGCCGCCGTCGCCGCCGCCAAGGACGCCTTCGACAACGGCCCCTGGCCCAAGATGCTGCCCCGCGAGCGCTCCCGCGTGCTGCACAAGATCGCCGACATCGTGGAATCCCGCGGCGATGAGCTGGCCGCCATGGAGTCCTACGACTCCGGGCTCCCGATCACGCAGGCTCTGGGGCAGGCCAGGCGCGCTGCTGAGAACTTCCGTTTCTTCGCCGATCTCATCGTCGCCCAGCACGACAACGCCTTCAAGGTCCCCGGCCGCCAGATCAACTACGTCAACCGCAAGCCGATCGGCGTCGCCGGCCTCATCACCCCGTGGAACACCCCCTTCATGTTGGAGTCCTGGAAGCTGGGCCCCGCCCTGGCCACCGGTAACACCGTGGTCCTCAAGCCGGCCGAGTTCACCCCGCTCTCCGCTTCCCTGTGGCCCGGCATCTTCGAGGAGGCCGGCGTCCCGGCCGGCGTCTTCAACATGGTCAACGGTTTCGGTGAGGAGGGCTACGCCGGCGATTCCCTGGTCAAGCACCCGGACGTGCCGCTGATCTCCTTCACCGGTGAGTCCCGCACCGGTCAGATCATCTTCGGCAACGCCGCCCCCCACCTCAAGGGCCTGTCCATGGAGCTCGGCGGCAAGTCCCCGGCGATCATCTTCGACGACGCCGACCTGGAGACCGCCATCGACGCCACCGTCTTCGGTGTGTTCTCCCTCAATGGCGAGCGGTGCACCGCCGGCGCCCGCATCCTGGTCCAGCGCGGCATCTACGACGAGTTCGTGGAGCGCTACTCCGCACAGGCCAAGCGCGTGAAGGTCGGCCTGCCCTCCGACCCGAAGACCGAGGTCGGTGCCCTGGTCCACCCGGAGCACTTCGAGAAGGTCATGAGCTACGTCGAAATCGGCAAGACCGAGGGTCGGCTGACCGCCGGTGGCGGTCGTCCGGAGAACTTCCCCGAGGGCAACTTCGTGCAGCCGACCGTGTTCGTGGACGTCAAGCCGGACGCCCGCATCTTCCAGGAGGAGATCTTCGGCCCCGTCGTCGCCATCACCCCCTTCGACACCGAGGAAGAGGCTCTGGAGCTGGCCAACAACACCAGGTACGGCCTGGCCGCCTACGTGTGGACCGCGGACCTCAAGCGTGCCCACAACTTCGCGCAGAACGTCGACGCCGGCATGGTCTGGCTGAACTCCAACAACGTCCGCGACCTGCGCACCCCCTTCGGCGGCGTGAAGGCCTCCGGCCTGGGCCACGAGGGTGGCTACCGCTCCATCGACTTCTACACCGACCAGCAGGCCGTCCACATCAACCTGGACAAGGTCCACAACCCGGTCTTCGGCAAGCAGGAAGCCGAAGGCGCCGAGAAGATCGACGGCTAACTCCCCTCCCCGCGTGCCGACGCCCGCCCCTCCCGGGCGGGGCGTCGGAAAGCTCCCTCCCCACCCCGCTCCTTCCACCGGCCGTCCCCGTGCACGACCGGACGGAAATGAATCACTCATAACTCCCCTCCCGTGCATCCCGAAAGGTACTGATCATGTCCGAGCAGAAGAACCTCGTTCCCACCCCCTCCGTCACCCCACCGGACATCCTGCGTTGCGCCTACATGGAGATCCAGGTCACCAACCTCGCGGCCTCCCGTGAGTTCTACGTCGACCTCCTGGGACTCGTTGTCACCGAAGAGGATGACAACGCCATCTACCTGCGCAGCTTCGAGGACTTCATCCACCACAACATCGTGCTGCGCAAGGGCGACACCGCGGCCGTCGCTGCCTTCTCCTACCGGGTCCGCAGCCCCGAGGACGTGGACCGCGCGGAGGCCTTCTACAAGGAGCTCGGCTGCCGTGTCGAGCGCCGGAAGGACGGCTTCGTGAAGGGTATCGGCGACTCCGTCCGCGTCGAGGACCCGCTGGGCTTTCCCTACGAGTTCTTCCACGAGGTCGAGCACGTGGAGCGTCTGGCCTGGCGCTACGAGCTCTACACCCCGGGTGCCCTGGTCCGCCTGGACCACTTCAACCAGGTCACCCCGGACGTGCCGAAGGCCTGCCGCTACATGGAGGACCTGGGCTTCCGCATCACCGAGAACATCGCCGACTCCGAGGGCACCGAGTACGCCGCCTGGATGCGCCGGAAGTCCACCGTGCACGACACCGCGATGACCGGTGGTGACGGCCCGCGCATGCACCACATCGCCTTCGCCACCCACGAGAAGCACAACATCCTGGCCATCTGCGACAAGCTGGGCGCCCTGCGCCGCTCCGACGCCATCGAGCGCGGCCCCGGCCGCCACGGTGTCTCCAACGCCTTCTACCTCTACCTGCGGGACCCGGACGGCCACCGCGTGGAGATCTACACCCAGGACTACTACACCGGCGACCCGGACAATCCGCTCGTGACCTGGGACGTCCACGACAACCAGCGTCGCGACTGGTGGGGAACCCCGGTCGTGCCCTCCTGGTACACCGACGCCTCCCGCGTCCTGGATCTGGACGGCAACGTCGTCCCGCTGACCGAGCGCACCGACGCCTCCGAGCTGGAGGAGACCATCGGCGCCGACGGCTTCTCCTACACCCGTCCGGAAGAGGGCGAAGACTCCATGCCGGAGTGGAAGCAGGGCGAGTACAAGCTCGGCCACCAGCTGTAACGTCCGCGATTTCTGCGAGGAGAAGGGAGCACCCAGGGTGCTGGAAAAGGACACACTGACCACAATCGCCGATGAGCTGGCGGCGGCGGAGGAAAGCCGCACGATGATCCCGCGGCTGACTGCGCAGTACCCGGACATGACGGTCGAGGATTCCTACGCCGTCCAGAACGAGTGGAAGCGCCGCGGCATCGCCGCCGGACGGAAGCTGGTCGGCCGGAAGATCGGCCTGACCTCCCGGGTCATGCAGGAGGCCACCGGTATCACCGAGCCGGACTACGGCGCGATCTTCGCCGACCAGGTCTACGAGAACGGTTCCGAGATCGAGCATGACCGGTTCTCCAACGTCCGCATCGAGGTCGAGTTGGCCTTCGTGCTCAAGGACGACCTCACCGGACCGGACGTGAGCATCTTCGACGTGCTGCGGGCCACCGAGTACGTGGTGCCGGCGTTGGAGATCCTCTCCTCCCGCATCGAGATGGAGGGGCGCACCATCGTCGACACGATCAGCGACAATGCCGCCCTGGGCGCCATGGTCTACGGTGGCCGCCCGGTGGCGGTGGACGACGTCGACCTGCGCTGGGTTTCGGCGCTGCTCTACCGCAACCACACCATCGAGGAGACCGGAGTGGCCGCCGCGATCCTCAACCACCCGGCCACCGGTGTGGCCTGGCTGGCCAACAAGCTCGCCAGCCACGGTGATTCGCTCTCCGCCGGGGACATCATCCTCGCCGGTTCCTTCACCCGCCCGATGTGGGTGTACCCCGGCGACACCGTCCACGCCGACTTCGGAGAATTGGGAGACATCACGTGCCGTTTCATCTAGAACTTCCCCAGGTGTTCACCGAGCGGGTCAAGGAGGCGGGCCGTCCCCAGATCGGCATGTGGATCTGCTCCGGGTCCCCGGTGGCGGCGGAGATCCTCGCCGGCTCCGGCATGGACTGGGTGCTCATCGACGCCGAGCACTCCCCCTACGGCCTGGAGACCATCACCGGGTTGCTGCGCGCCACCGACGCCTATCCCGCCACCGCCGTCGTCCGCGTCCCGGCCGTGGACCGCGTCCTGATCAAGCAGTACCTGGACTTAGGGGTCCAGAACATCATGGTGCCCATGGTCCACAACCTGGAACTGGCGAGGGAGGCCGTCGCCGCCGTGCACTACCCGCCGAAGGGCGTGCGCGGCGTCGGTTCGGCCCTGGCCCGGGCGTCGCGCTGGGGAACGGTCCCGGGTTACCTGGAGTCCGCCGCGGAAACCATCAGTCTGACCATCCAGATTGAGTCCGCCGAGGGCGTGGACAACGTGGCGGAGATCGCCGCCCTGGACGGTGTGGACGCCGCCTTCATCGGCCCCTCCGACCTGGCGGCCTCCATGGGTATCCTGGGGCAGCAGACCCACTCGGAGGTGGTCGCCGGGGTCAAGAAGTCCATCAGGGCCTTCGCCGCCGCCGGCAAGCCGGTGGGGGTCAACGCCTTCAACCTGGATCAGGCCCAGGACTACCTGGACTCCGGCGCCAACTTCGTTCTGGTGGGTGCGGACGTGCAGCAGCTCAACATCGCCGCCCGGGGCCTGGTGGACAAGTTCATCACCCCGCTCGAGGAAGGAAAGTAAGACCATGACCGTCAACGTTTCCGAATTACTGTCCAAGGTGCCCACCGGTTTGTTGATCGGTGATTCCTGGCGGGACGCCTCCGATGGCGGCACCTTCGAGGTGGAAAACCCCGCCACCGGCGAGACGATCGCCACCCTGGCCTCGGCCACCAGCGAGGACGCCAAGGCCGCCCTCGATGCCGCGTGCGCCGTGCAGGAGAAGTGGGCGCGCACCCCCGCCCGGGAACGCGCCGAGGTCCTGCGGCGTGGTTTCGAGTTCGTGGCCGAACGGGCGGAGGAATTCGCCACCCTGATGACCCTGGAGATGGGCAAGCCGCTGGCCGAGGCCCGCGGGGAGGTGACCTACGGCAACGAGTTCCTGCGCTGGTTCTCCGAGGAGGCCGTGCGCCTCTACGGCCGCTACGGTGCCACCCCGGAGGGCAGTCTGCGGATGATCACCACCCGTAAGCCGGTGGGCCCGTGCCTGTTGATCACCCCGTGGAACTTCCCGCTGGCCATGGCCACCCGCAAGGTGGCCCCGGCGATCGCCGCCGGGTGTGTCATGGTTTTGAAGCCCGCCCGGTTGACGCCGTTGACCTCGCAGTACTTCGCGCAGACCATGCTCGATGCCGGCCTGCCGGCGGGTGTGTTGAATGTGGTCTCCGGTAAGTCCGCCTCGGCGATCTCGAATCCGATCATGGAAGATGACCGGTTGCGGAAGGTCTCGTTCACCGGTTCAACCCCGGTGGGTCAGCAGTTGCTGAAGAAGGCGGCGGACAAGGTGTTGCGTACCTCGATGGAGCTGGGTGGTAATGCCCCGTTCCTGATCTTCGAGGACGCGGACCTCGATGCCGCTGTCGAGGGGGCGATGGGCGCGAAGATGCGCAACATCGGTGAGGCGTGCACGGCGGCCAACCGTTTCCTGGTCCACGAGTCCGTCGCGGAGGAGTTCGGTAAGCGGTTTGCCGCGAAGCTGGACGAGCAGGTCCTGGGTAACGGTCTGGACGAGGGCGTGACCGTTGGTCCGTTGGTGGAGGAAAAGGCCCGGGACTCTGTGGCCGCCCTGGTCGACGGTGCCGTCGAGGAGGGTGCGCAGGTGCTCACCGGTGGTGCCAAGGGTGAGGGTGCGGGTTACTTCTACCAGCCCACTGTGCTGGCCGGGGTGCCCAAGGACGCGCAGATCCTGCGGGAGGAGATCTTCGGCCCGGTGGCCCCGATCATCACCTTCGCCGATGAGGCGGAGGCCATCCGGTTGGCCAATGACACCGAGTACGGGCTGGCGTCCTATGTGTTCACTGCAGACACCTCGCGGTTGTTCAGGGTTTCGGACCAGCTGGAGTACGGTCTGCTGGGCTACAACACCGGCGTGATCTCGAATGCCGCCGCCCCGTTCGGTGGTGTCAAGCAGTCGGGTATGGGTCGTGAGGGCGGCCTGGAGGGTATCGAGGAGTACACCTCGGTGCAGTACATCGGCATCAAGGACCCCTACGCGGGGCTCTAAACTCCACCTCCTGCCACAGGGCAGGATGCAGCGCTGAGCCACCATGTTTCACGTGAAACATGGTGGCTTTTCGATGCGGAAAACGCGGTGAGCGGTGGGTCGCCCCATCGCGGTCTATCTGAAACCCGCCAACGCCCTGGTCCGGTAGCGGCTCGGGGACTCCCCGTACTCGGCCCGGAACGCGCGGGATACCTGGGAAGCCTCGGGAATGCCGTGCCGGCTGCCGATGGTCTGAATGGTTTCCTCGGCGTGAAGCGGATCGGCCAGATCCCGTCGGATCAGCTCGAGCCGCCTGCCGCGGATATGGGAGGCCACCGAGTGACCGCGGGCGGCGAACTGGGAATGCAGGTGCCGCACCGAAACGTACAGCGCGTCCGCGATGGAGCTGGGCCGCAGGTCCGCGTCGTCGAGGTGGGCGTCAATGTACTCCGTGGCCTGGCGGAACAGGGTCGCCGAGGGTGAGGGCTCCTGCTCCCGTTGCAATTCCGAGGACAGCACCGTGACGAGCATGTCGAGGGCGGAACGCACGAGGGACCCGGCGTGCGGACCATCGAGGACCTCGAAGTTCATGGCCAGTTGCTCGAACAGCGGTACCGCCACCCGGCCCAGACCGGAATCCCCGGAGATACGGGTGGCCGTCACCTCGGTAACGTCATCGGGCGACATGTGCACGAAGCTCTGCGGGAAATGCACCACCAGTGAATGGTGGGCCGCCGGGTAATGCAGCCGGTACGGTCGCTGCGTGACGTAGAACGACAGGTCGCCGGGCAGCAGGACGCACTCCCGGCCGTCCTGCTGTACCACGCACTCCCCCGCCAGTTGCAGGCTGAGCTTTCCGAAGGAGGCCGGTGCCGCGGCCACGGCCTCCGGCAACCGTTCCACGGTGTGGGCGGGGGTGGTGAGGTCATAGAGGGTCACGTCCCCCGCCGAGACCATGCGTACCTCCGCGCGGAAACCGTCCGGGTCGGGGGCGTCGATGCGCAGCGGCCCGAACGCCGCCGAAGCATCGGCCCGCCACTGGCTCAGGGTTCTCGACTGCGACGGAGACATGAAACCTTCCACTATGACTGTGCTCACACGCAATGCCAAGCCGTGTGCACGAAGTGCCAAGAAAACAACTGTGTATTAGGCAACAATAGGCCATAGCCCCCTTCAACCAAGGAGTAACAATGACCCAGACCCAGACCCTCAACACCTACGCCGACCTGCTCGCCGCCATCGACGCCGGGGAGTCCGGGCGGGCGATCCATGACCCGGCCACCGGTGAACTGGTGGGACACGCCCCCGAGCACACCGTGGACGACCTGCACCGCGCGGTGGACACAGCCGTCGAGAAGCAGCGGGACTGGGCGAAGCTGACTGACGCCGAGCGCTGCGAGTACCTCAATCGAGCGGCCGACGCCGTCGAGGCCGCCGGCGAGGCCCTGGCGGAGCTGGTCTCCCGGGAGCAGGGCAAGCCGCTGAACGGGCCGGGCGCGCGCTTCGAGGCCGGGGCCTGCGCCACGTGGCTGCGCGTCACCTGTTCGCACGACCTGTCGGAGGAGACCGTCGTGGACGACGGCGAAACGCGCGCGGTGGTGAACTACCGGCCGATCGGCGTCGTCGGTGCGATCGGCCCGTGGAACTGGCCGATGATGATCACCGTCTGGCAGATCGCCCCCGCCCTGCGGATGGGCAACGCCGTGGTGGTCAAGCCCTCCGAGTACACCCCGCTGTCCGTGCTCGGTCTGGTCGAGGTGCTCAACACCGTGCTGCCGGAGGGGGTGCTGCAGGTGGTCGTCGGTGGCGGGGACGTCGGAGCGGCCCTGTCCACCAATGAGCAGGTGGGCAAGATCATGTTCACCGGTTCCACCGCCACCGGCCGCAAGATCGCCGAGTCCTCCGCAGCCTCCGTCAAGCGCCTGACCCTGGAGCTCGGCGGCAATGACGCCGGCATCGTGCTGGAGGATGCGGACCCCAGGGAGATCGCCGAGAACCTGTTCTGGGGCGCGTTCATCAACACCGGCCAGACGTGCGCTGCGCTCAAGCGCCTCTATGTGCACGATTCCATCTACGACGCCGTGTGTGAGGAGCTGACCAAGCTGGCCGAGCAGATGCCGATGGGCGTGGGGATGGATGAGCAGAACGTGCTCGGCCCGCTGCAGAACCAGATGCAGTTCGACATCGTCGACCGCCTGGTCAAGGAGGCCAAGGCCTCCGGCGCGAAGGTGCTGCTCGGCGGGGACCCGGACTACGACGCGCCGGGCTACTTCTTCCCCACCACCCTGATCGCCGACATCGACGCGGACAACCCGTTGGTGGTTGAGGAGCAGTTCGGCCCCGCCCTGCCGATCGTGCGCTACACGGACGTGGAGGAGGCCATCGCCCAGGCGAATAAGCTGAACGTGGGCCTGGGCGCCTCCGTCTGGTCCGCCGACCTGGAGCGCGCCCGGGAGGTGGCCGCCCGCATCGAGGCCGGCACCGTGTGGATCAACAGCCACGGCGGTGTGGACCCGCGCGTGCCCTTCGGCGGCATCAAGCAGTCCGGGTACGGCGTGGAGTTCGGTGTGGCCGGCCTGAAGGGGTTGGGTGTGCCGCAGGTGATCAACGGCTAGAAGGCGGTCACCGGTCCCGCTGGGCCGGGCCTTCCGCAGTGTCCTGGCTCCGCGGGGTCTGTTCCGACACCGTGCGCGCCGTCCCCGGTTCGGGCACGGCCCGGTCCTCCGGAAACTCCAGGCGGGTGTCGGGCGCCTGCTCCGGCCGTGGTCTGAGCCGGATGATGTGGAGCGAGACCAGGCCCGCGATGATCGGCAGGATGACCGCGGGAATCAGCTTCCCGATCAGCAACACCGAGACGATGATGCCGAACCACAGGGTCGCCAGGGTCCGGGCCTTGTGGCGCGGGGTCATCGCGTGGTTGTAGTAGTTGCTGATGTAGGTGCCGAAGACCCTGTGGTTGACCAGGTAGTCGTGCAGGCGTTCAGAACTGCGCGCGAAGCAGAACGCCGCCAGGAGGAGAAACGGGGTGGTCGGCAGGATCGGCAGGAGGATCCCCACAGCCCCCAGCGCCAGACTGACGCTGCCGACCGCCACCAGGAACCACTTGACCATGACCTCAAGTCTAATTCCGGGTGTGACCGGATCCTAGGAGCCACGTCACGTCGTCCCTGCCGGACAGCGCGCTCCCGGAGCCAGCAGATAACGGTTCGGCCATACTCTTCAGACAACCCCTCCTGCCCCGCCCCCGTCGGGTACAGCTGGAACCATGAGTTCGCCCCGTTGGCCTCACTGGCTGTTGCCGACCCTGAAAGGCGCCCGCACCGCCCTGTCGGCGGACCTCGTCGCGGGACTGACCCTGGCCGCGATCGCCCTGCCGGGATCCATGGCGGCTGCGCAACTGGTCGGGGTCGCCCCCACCCTCGGGCTGCTGGCCTTTACCATCGGCGCCTTCGTCTTCGCGCTCTTCGGCGGCCACCGGATCCTGTCCGTGGGCCCCGACTCCTCCATCGCCCCGATGCTCGCCGCGGGAGCCGCCGGCAGTGCGCTCTCCACGGGGGTGGGCGCACAGGAGGTGGAACCTGGTTCGTTGCTGCTGCTTTCCCTGCTCGTCGGCGTGGTGCTCATCATCATCGGTCTGATTCGTGGAGGCTGGGTCACCCAGTTCCTCTCCCGTCCCGTCACCGTCGGTCTGCTCGCCGGCATCGGCATCAGCATCATCGTGTCCCAGCTGTCCACCGTGCTCGGCGTCAACGAGCCCACCAACGACTCCGTCCCGGTGCAGCTGCTCGACATCGCGGACAGCGTGGACGAGATCAACCTCTGGGCCGTGGGGTTGGCCCTGGTGGTGCTGCTGCTCAGCGCCGGCCTCAGCCGGATCAGCAGCCGCCTGCCCGGTGCCCTGGTGGGCTTGGCGACGGCCGCGGTGCTCACGGCGGTCTTCCGCCTCACCGAACGTGGGGTGACCACCCTCGAGGCCGCCGACTCCGTCTGGCGGTTGCCCGACTACGCCGCAGTGCCCTGGGCCAGCGTCCCTGATCTGCTGCCTTCGGCACTGGTCATCGTCGTGCTGATCACCGTGCAGACCGGTGCCACTGAAGCCGCCACCAGGCAGGGGCACGCCACCCTGGACCGGGATCTGGGAGCGATCGGTGTGGCCTCCGTGGTGGCCGGCGGGGCCGGGGCCTTCGCCCTGAACGCCTCCCCACCGCGCACCCGCCTGGTGCAGGACGCCCGGGGCCGCAGTCAGGTGGCCGCGATCATGGCCGGCACAGCGGTGCTTCTGGTGCTCTTCTTCGGCACCGGCCTGCTTCCCCTGCTGCCCGCCGCCGCCCTCTCCGCGGTTCTGCTGCAGATCGCCTTCTCGCTCATCCGGTTCGGGGAACTGCGGCGCATCGCGCGCTACAGCAGACTGGAGTTCGCGGTCGCGCTCGGCACCGTCGTACTGGTCTGTGTGCTCGGCATTGTCCAGGGCGTGGCCCTTGCCGCGCTGGTCACCCTGCTGGACCGCACCCGCCGCGAGGCCCGTCCACCGGTCTACCGCAAGGGGCTGATCCCCCAGTCCAACCACTGGGTGCCGATGGACGCCGGCGTGGAAACGGTGCAGGTGCCGGAGGTGCTCGTCTGGTCCGTGGAAGCCCCGATCTGGTACGCGGACGCCGACTTCGTCATAGACCGGCTCCACGAGGAACTGGACGGCGGCGACTACTCCGTGGTGGTTCTGGACGGTGCCGCGATCTCCGACCTCGACTACACCGGGGTGCTGGCGATGGGCACCCTCATCGACCACCTGCTCGCCGAGGACATCCCGGTGCTCCTCGCGCGCGCCACCCGCCCCACCCAGCGGGCGCTGCAGCGCGCCGGGCTGGCGGAGAAGGTCAAGCTGCACGCCACCGTCTCCGACGCCGTGAAGGAGGGGGCGGAGATCGCCGGCCTGGAGGCCGAGTTCCGGGCCGCCCGCGGCAAGAAGAAAGACCTGGCCCGCCTGGCCGCGGAGGGGCTGGACCGGAAAGAACTGCTGGATGGCGTGGATGACCCGGCTGAGGAACTGGACGGGGATGCACAGCCGCAGGAAACCGGGACCGACAATCACCGGGAGCTGGAGCCGGAGCCGGACCCCGGTCAGCCCGCTCAGCGGGCCCCGGATGACCGTTAGCCCAACTGTGGTGGCGCGAAACGGGAGACGGGGAGAAACCGGACCACGCCGGGACGATGGCTTCCTTAGACTGGCGGCTATGGACTACGAATACAAGGTCGTGGAGCTGCGCGAGGGCTGGTTCGGGGACAAGATGTCCGGCGACAAGCTCGAGAAGATCCTGAACAAGGAAGCCGCAGGCGGGTGGCGCTACAAGTCGATGACCTCGGCGGACGTCAAGGGCCGCATTGGTCCCGGCGGAGTGGAAGGTCTGCTGATCGTGTTCGAGCGGGAAAAGTAGCAACCGGCACCGGGTGATCCCCGCCGTCCGGGCTTCGTATCCTGGAACCATGATTGAGCAGTCCGTCAGAGTCGCCCGGGTGGCTGATATCGCGCCGGGCACGGCCACCGTGATCACCCCGGAGGTCTCCGGGCACCCCACCCCCATCGCCTTGTTCCACACCGCAGACGGCTTCCATGCCGTGGATGACACCTGCACCCACCTCGGTGCCTCCCTGGCGAGGAGCAAGGTGGTGGACGGCGAGGTGGACTGCTGGCTCCACCACGGCCGTTTCTGTCTGCGGACCGGGGAGGCCACCTACTACCCCGCCCGCAATCCGCTGCAGGTCTTCCCCGTGGAGGTGCGGGACGATGAGGTCTGGCTGGTGCCCGGGCGGGGCTGAGTCCGGTGTTGCTGCTCCATCGGATGGTCTTGACCTCGAGGGATCGTGCGGATTCCGGTGGTGGCCGGGCGGAGAGAACCTGGCCCGGCTGACCCCTTCCGGGGAGGCGCTGACGGACCTGGTCGGGGCGGCGAGGTTGAGAACTAAAACTCCTGCCTGATTCTCATGCAGCATGCGTCACAATCTGATTTCCTGAGAGCTGTCGCACACCGCAACACCTTCTCACAGAGCCCCAAGGAGCCTGTCATGTCCGTTGCCCACCCCACGCCGAAGACGACGTCGCAACGCCGCGTCGCCTTCGCGACCATCGCCGGGACGACCGTCGAGTGGTATGACTTCTTCATCTACGCCCAGGCCGCCGGCCTGGTGTTCTCCACCCTCATGTTCGAACCCGCCGGGCCCCAGTTCGGACTGATCCTGTCCTTCGTCTCCGTCGGCATCAGCTTCCTGTTCCGCCCGCTCGGTGCGTTCCTGGCCGGCCACCTCGGTGACCGCTTCGGCCGCCGCGTCGTGCTGGTGGCCACCCTGATCCTGATGGGTGTCTCCACCACCCTGATCGGCGTGCTGCCCACCTATGCCATGGCCGGCATGGCCGCCCCGATCCTGCTGGTGCTGCTGCGCATCATCCAGGGCATCTCCGCCGGTGGCGAGTGGGGCGGCGCGGCACTGATGGCCGTCGAGCATGCTCCGGCGCACCGCCGCGGGCTGGCCGGCACCTACCCGCAGCTCGGCGTGCCGCTGGGCATGCTGCTGGCCTCCGCCGTCTTCGCGTTGATGACCGGCGTCATCGCGCCGGGTGACGCCTTCCTGGAGTGGGGCTGGCGCGTGCCCTTCCTGATCAGCTTCGTGCTGGTGCTCATCGGCCACTTCATCCGCCGCTCCGTCGATGAGTCCCCGGTGTTCCAGGAGATCGTGGAGCGCAAGGAGCAGACGAAGGCCCCCATCTTCAAGCTCTTCAAGTTCCACTGGCCGCTGATCATCTGCGCCGCTCTGCTCTTCGCCGGCAACAACGCGGGTGGCTACATGACCACCGGTGGGTTCCTCACCGCCTACGCCACCAACCCCGACGGGCCCATCGCCTTGAACGCCACCCCGGTGCTGCTGGCGGTGACCTTCGCCTCCGGGGTCTGGTTCTTCTCCACCCTGTTCGGCGGCATCATCAGCGACCGGTTGGGTCGGCGCACCACCTTCCTGCTGGGTTACGCCTGGCTGGTGCTCATGGCCTTCCCGCTCTTTCTGCTGATCAACACCGGTGACATCGTTTTCCTCACCCTGGGGATGAGCCTGTTCGCCGTCGGTCTCGGTTTCACCTACGGCCCCCAGGCCTCCTGGTACGCCGAGCTCTTCCCGGCCAACGTGCGCTTCTCGGGGGTGGCCATCTCCTACGCGCTCGGCGCCATCGTCGGTGGGGCCTTCGCCCCGACCATCGCGCAGGGTCTGCTGGGGGCCACCGGTTCCACCCATTCGGTCTCGATCTACCTGATCGTCATGTTCCTGATCTCCACCGCCGCTGCCCTGCTGTTGCAGGATAAGCCGGGCCGTTCGCTGGGTATCGACGGCCAGCGGGACCAGGAGCGCTACGCCCTGCTGCGTGGCTCCCGGGCCCGGCAGCAGAACCGCGAAGCCGTGGAAGCGGTCTGACCTACCCGGCCCGGTCGTTCCGGGAAACCCGATGCGACGACGCCCCGCCCCGGAGAGCTTCCGGGTCGGGGCGTCGTCACGCGTGGGTGACGCCTACGGGTTACGCGGGCCGCGGGGGCCGTAATCGAAGTCCGCGGTCATCGGGCCGAAGGCCTGGAGACCCGCCGGTGCGTCCTCCGGATCCAGGTGGACCTCCAGGAAGGCGCCGGCGTCCGAGGCCTCGATCTGGGTCAGTGCCTCCTCCAGTTCACCCTCCGTGGCCGCGGAGTAGGAGACCATGGTGGTGTCGGGGCGGAAGACCTTCGGCAGCTGCCCATAGTTCCAGTTCGCCACGTCGTTGTACTCGGAGTTCATGCCCAGGATGAAGCGCTCGATGGTGTAGCCGCGGTTGTTCACCAGCACGATGATCGGGGCCTGATCCTCGCGCAGGATCGTGGACAGCTCCTGGGCGGTCAACTGGAAGGAACCGTCACCGATGAACAGGACATGGCGGCGGTCCGGGGCAGCCAGCTGGCTGCCCAGCAGGGCCGGCAGGGTGAAACCGATGGATCCCCAGATCGCGGAGTTGATGTACTTCGCTCCCGTCGGCAGCGTCTGCGCGCCCAGGCCGATATTGGAGGTGCCGGCCTCGGCGATGATGACGTCCCCGGAACGCAGGAAGCCGGTGAACCGCGGCCACATCCGGGCCTGGGTCAACGGGGAATCGGCCTGCACGGTCCACTCCGCCGGTTCCGGGCGGACTGCGGTTTCCCCGCCGGTGGCTGCCGGGATGCGCTCCAGCAGGACGTCGAAAAGCTCCAGCACGGTGATGCCCACGTAGTGCTCGCCGCCGATGCTCACGTGCTGGTCACCGAAGTCCAGGGTGGCGTGGGCGGGCAGCTGGTGGGTGAAGGCGCCGGAGTTGCCCTCAATGAAGCGCGGGGTGGTGGTGATCAGGAAATCGGAGTTCTCGACGGCTTCCCGCACCGCCGGTGCCGAACCGGCACCGTTGTAGGTGCCCAGGTAGAGCGGGTGCTGCTCATCGAGCGTGCCCCGGCCGGAACTCAGGTGCGCGTAGGGGGTGCGGGTCTTTTCCGCGATCGCCTGCAGGGCGGGGACGAAACCGTGGCGGTCCGCGTCCAGGTCCGCGAGGATCACCGGCCGCTCGGCGGCGCCGAACATCGCCAGGATCCGCTCGGCGGCGGCCTCCAGCCGCTCCGGGTCACTAGTGGGCAGGCTGGTGCGGAAGGGGGTCTCGGGGACCTCGATGGTCAGGTGCGAGATGTCCGAGGGCAGCTGCAGGTGCACCGGCCGCTTCTCCTGGATGCAGGTGTGCAGCACCCGGTCGATCTCCTCGGCGGCGTTCATGGGGGTCAGGCGCACCGCTGCCGCGGTGAACTCCCCGATGCTGGCCAGCATGTTGCTGAAGTTGCCGTCGGCCAACGTGTGGTGCAGTGCGTAGCGGTCCTCGGTGGCGTACAGCGGCGGAGCACCGGCGATGGAGACCAGCGGCACGTGCTCGGCGGCGGCTCCTGCGATGCCGTTCAGGGCACTGAGCTCCCCGACCCCGTAGGTGGTCAGCAGGGCGGAGTTGCCCCGGGACCGGGAATAGCCGTCCGCGGCGTAGGCGGCGTTGAGCTCATTGCAGGTGCCGACGAACCGGATGCCGTCCGCCTCGTCGACCTGCTCCAGGAAGTTGAGGTTGAAGTCACCGGGGACACCGATGATCTCGGTGATGCCCATGGCCTTGAGCCGGTCGAGCAGGAATTTGCCGATGGTGGTGCGCATTGAGTTACTCCTTGGTGGTTGTGGGATTGGGGTCGCGTGCCGCGGGACGCCGGCACCGGTTGCTCTTCATTATCACCGATCATTACTCCCGACGGGTGGGAATCATACTTTCATCTGGTGGGAGGTTCCGGCGTGCGTTCCGCCGCTGGTGGGCACGCTGGCCGAGCCAGATGAGCGCCAGGGCGGCGACCCAGGACGGCAGGGCGAACAGCGCGACCCGGTAGTCCGGCAGGAAGGCCATCAGGACCAGGAGCAGGGCGAAGAACGCCAGACACCCGTAGTTGGCGAGCGGGAAGAAGGGGGCCCGGTAGGCGGGGACCGCCCCGGACCGGTACAGCTGCCGCCGGAACCGCAGGTGGGACAGAGCGATGGCGGACCAGGAGATGATCTCGGCTCCCAGGATGATGGCCATCAGGGCGAAGAGCAGCTGCCCCTCGAAGAAGAAGTTCAGCAGCACCGCCACGCCCATCAGGCCGGAGTTGAACAGCAGGGCGCGCAGCGGCAGGCCGCGCGCGGTGGTGCGGGCGAAGAAGGGCGGTGCCTGGCCGTTCAAGGCCAGATCGCGCAGCATGCGGCCGCCGGAGTAGGTCATGTTGTTGAACACCGACAGTGCCGCGGACAGCACGACCACGTTGAGGATGACGGCGGCGCCACCGATACCCAGCCCCATCAGGACCCGGACGAAGGGGCTGGAATCGGCGTCGATGTCATTCCAGGGCCAGAGCAGCAGCATGATGCCCACGCCACCGACGTAGAAGACGATGATGCGGTAGATGACGCTGTTGATGGCCTTCGGGATGTTGCGGGAGGGGTTCTCCACCTCGCCGGCCGCGGTGCCGATGGAGACGGTGCCGCCGAAGGTGAAGGTCACCGCGACCAGGGAGAGCATGAACCCGCCCAGGCCGGTGGGGGCGAAACCGCCGTGCTCCCAGAGGTTGCTGAAACCGATCGCCGGTTCCGGGCCGATGCCGAAGACCAGGCACAGGCCGAGCACGATCATGGCCACCAGGGCGACGACCTTGATCATGGACATCCAGAACTCCACCTCGCCGAAGGCGCCGACGTGGATGAGGTTGATGCCGGTGATCACCACCAGGGCCACCAGAGCGGTGGTCCAGTGCGGCAGGCCGGGGAACCAGAAGTCCATGAACACCCCCGCAGCGGTCAGCTCGAGCATACCGACGACGATGCAGGTGAACCACCAGTTCCAACCGGTGATGAAACCGGCGACCGGGCCGATGAACCTCCTGGCGTAGTAGGCGAAGGAGCCGGAGACCGGGTGGGCCACGGCCATCTCGCCGAGCATCCGCATGATCAGGAAGATCATGGCACCGGCCACGGCGAAGGCCAGCAGCACCGCCGGGCCGGCGAGCTGGATGCTGGCGCCGGACCCCAGGAACAGGCCGGTGCCGATGGACGAACCCAGGGCGATCAGCTGCAGGTGGCGGGACTTCAGGCCGCGTTTGAGGCCCGTGTCCTGCGAAGAACCCGGCTGCGCCTCTGTCGTCGGGGTCACCGGTGCTCGGTCGTGGGTGGAGGTCAGCTGATCGGTCATGCCGGCACCGTGGCCTCACGGGCGGGAAACAGCAGCTCGGTGCACTGCCGGTACGCGTTGGCGGTGGGGGTGATGCCCAGCTCGCGGGCCTGTTCCAGGTTCTCGCGGGTCTTGCGCGGCACGGTGGCCGTCACGCGCTCCCGCAGGCTCTCCGGGGAGGAGCCGGCACCGTTGAGGTACTCCTCAGCACCGCCCATGACGCCACCGGTGTTGTGCCACCATTCGGTCTGGAAGAGGATGCCGCGGTCCGCCAGCAGTTGGGCCAGCCGCAGCTCCTCATCCTGGTTGGTGGCCTTGATCTGGTTGTTGGCCGGGCCGAAGACGTAGGCGTAGCGCAGCGTGGGGATGGACTTCTCGGTCAGGATCCCGCCGATCGCGGACGGGCAGAGGATGTCGGCCTCGAAGGTCAGTACCTCGTCCACTCCGATCGCATCGATCACCACGCCCGGGTGCGCGGCGCGCAGGGCGTCGATACGCGCGGGATTGATATCGGCGACGGTGAGCTCCGCACCGGCGTCGATGAGGTGGCCGGCCAGATACCAGCCGACCGCACCCAGGCCCATGACCACGGCGGACCTGCCGCTCAGGTCACCGCTGCCCTCCCGGAAGCGCACGGCCTCCCGGAGGGCGAGGAAGGACCCCAGGGCGGTCGGGGTGCCGGACTCACCGATCGGCGAGCTGGGACCGTTGGTGAACTGGCTGGAGAAGTGCTCGTTCATCACATCGGCCACGGCCGTGTCCAGGCTCATGTCCGGACTGGTCATGGTCCGGCAGCGGTCGACGGCGAAGGCCAGGAAACCCAGGGTCTCCAGGTCATCCAGCTCCGGCTCGGTCATGTGCAGGGTGGTCTTGCAGCCGCCGAAGCTCAGGCCGGCGGCGATGTTCTTGAAGCTCATGGCGCGGCCGAGGTTGAGACCGTCGATGATGACGTCCAGCTCCGGGGTCGCCGGGTCGTGGCGCCGGGTGCCGCCGGCCATGATGGCGTGGTGCTTATTGCGCAGACCGAGCTTCCGGCTGTGCTGGTGGCACATGAAGCGGATGTTCCGGCCCTGGTGGAAGTACACCTCGATGCCCTCGTGGCGGCCCTGACGCAACAGGTCGAGGATCTCCGCGAGGTAGCCGTCCAGACCGTGCTCGGCGAACAGGGCGTGGACCTGCGCGGTGCCCAGGCTCAACGGCTCCGCGGTGAGGGTGGTGTGGGCGTGGAAGTCCCGGGTGTAGCGGGAGAAGTCCAGGTCCCGGTCCCACTCGCGGGCAGCGAACAGCGTGTGCTCATCGGTGCGCCAGTTGTACTGCAGTTTCAGGGTGGTCAGTCCGGCCTGCGCCAGCGGGGTGAAGATGCTGCGGTCCACGAATTCTCCTTGGGGTAGGGAGGGATGATGACCGGATCTGGTGTGATCCCGGTCATGCTTACGAGTTCTCATCGTGCTGGATCACGTGCAGGTTTGTCACTGGGCGGACGTTGAAGATAGTTTCGACATATGTCGAAGAGTCTGGGTGGTGCCGCGGAGAACCTCAGCCGCATCCAGGAAATGGCTGATGAGCTGGCGCACCAGTTGGGCCGCTCCGTGGAGGTGGACACCCCGTCCTTCGAGGTGGTGTGTGCCAGTGCCCAGATCGGCGCGATCGATGAGCGCCGGATCGCCTCCATCATCCACCGCTCCCCTCCCCCGGAACCGGTCCCCTGGCTGCTCAGCTACGGCATCCGCGAGGCCGAGGGACCGGTCCGACTGCCCGCCAACCCCGACTACGGCATGCTGCCCCGGGTGTGTTTCCCTGTCCGCGCCCGCGGCACCCTGCTGGCCTACCTCTGGCTCTTCGACGAGCCCCGGCTGAACGACGCGGAGATCGCGCAGGTGGAAGAGTTCACCACTCCCCTGGCTGAGCTCTTCCGTGACGGTGACAGCGCCGCCGGCGACCAGGCGGCGGCGCTGGCCGCACTCGCGGCGGACATCCTCGCCGGCACGGAAGGAACGCTTGCCCGGGCGCAGGAGGGCGGGCATCTGCCGGGCGACGGCCAGCTGACCCTGCACGTGATCCGGCTCCGCAACGCGGGTGACGACGCCCCGGCCGCAACGGAGAGCGACCCCGCCCGCCGGCTCCAGCTGGAACTGGGCCGACTGCACCGCCACCGCCCCTTTCTGGTCACCACCGAGGCCGACGCCCTGCTGGTGCTCGAACGCGCCCGGTCAGCGGCGGACACCGCCCGGGTGCTCGACGAGGTCCGCCGCGCCGGGATCGTCACCGCCTCGGAGGTGGCGGCGGTGGGCTCCGCGCACATCACCGGCCCGGACCTGGCGCGTCCCGCCCTGCGCCGGGCCCGGTTCATGTCTGACGTGGCGGTGCTGCCGGGCCACCATTCCGGGCAGCTGGCCTGGGAGGACGCCGGCGCCTGGCGCCTGCTTTACGGCTGGGAACTGTCCGACGCCACGGTGCCCGCGCTGAGCGAGGACGCGCACCGCCTGATCCTGGCGGGCGGCCGCAGCCACTGGTCCACCCTCCTGTGTTATCTGGACAACGCCCGCAACACCACACTGACCAGCGAGCAGCTGTTCATCCACCGGGCCACCCTGCACTACCGCCTGGAGCGGGTCCGGGAGATCACCGGCGGCGCCGCCCTGGACGACGGCTGGCGGGCCACGGCCCTACACGCGGCGCTGCGGTTGCATGCGGGGTTGCGGGGGTAGGTGATGGGCGGCTGGGTGTCAGCGAGGAGCCGTGGAGGGGTGACTGTGCTGTTGGCCAACAAGAACTCCTCTGACAGGGAACCCAGGAAAAATCTCCAAAAGGTTTCCGAGGGGCCAACTTCAACGATAAACCGCTGCTCTTAATTGCTTTTTCTGGCGTTTGACGCTGGGAAGCACCCTGGGAGTCGCGGAAGATGTCCTCCCACGCCAAAGCTCCGGTTTCCGCTATTGATCCGTCCCGACAACCGCCGCAGTTCACGGTTCTTGCGGGGTTCCGGAAATGACAGAGTTCAGAGTCTTCAGATGGTCTTCGGAGGCAACACCTCGCGCAGTTTCTGATTATCCGCCGGGACCACAGACCATCTGTGACAAGCGCACCGGCAGCACTGTGCTCCCGGCAATGATGAAAGGGAACCGCTTTATACATCTTGATAGATCGCCGATCTATCAAGACCTATCCACAAGGAAATTACCGCGGTGCGGAGCCGGTGCAGCGCTGGTTTCGCGGCGTCGATAAGCAGCCCCCAGCCCGCATCCCACCACGGTGATGTCGCCCCCACCTACTACACTGTCTAACCATGACGAATCCGAGCGAAGGCACCTCTACTCCGGAGCACCGGTACACCCCGGAGCTGGCCAACTCCATCGAGCGCACCTGGCAGAACTACTGGACCGAGAACGGCACCTTCAACGCGCCGAACCCGGTCGGCGATCTCGCCCCGGTCGACGGCGGCGAGCTGCCGGAGGACAAGCTCTTCGTCCAGGACATGTTCCCCTACCCCTCCGGCGCCGGTCTGCACGTCGGCCACCCGCTGGGGTACATCGCCACGGACGTCTTCGCCCGCTTCAACCGCATGCTGGGCAAGAACGTCCTGCACACGCTGGGGTATGACTCCTTCGGCCTGCCCGCGGAGCAGTACGCGATCCAGACCGGCACCCACCCGCGGACCACCACGATGGCCAACATCGAGAACATGAAGCGCCAGCTCGGGGCGCTGGGTCTCGGCCATGACCAGCGTCGCTCCGTGGCCACCACGGACCCGGAGTTCTACAAGTGGACGCAGTGGATCTTCCTGCAGATCTTCAACTCCTGGTTCGACGTCGCCCAGCAGAAGGCGCGGCCAATCGCGGAGCTGTACCCGATGCTGGAGGCCGGCGAGGTCTCCATCCCCACTGAGTTGGCGGAGAAGCACGGCACCGCTTTCGCGGCCCTGGACAAGGTGGCCCGCGAGGAGATCATCGATGCCTTCCGGCTGGTCTACCGCTCCAACTCCACCGTGAACTGGTGCCCCGGACTGGGCACCGTGCTGGCCAACGAGGAGGTCACCGCCGAGGGCCGCTCCGAACGTGGCAACTTCCCCGTCTTCCGCAAGAACCTCTCGCAGTGGATGATGCGGATCACCGCCTACTCGGACCGCCTGATCGACGACCTGGAACTGCTGGACTGGCCCGACAAGGTCAAGGCCATGCAGCGCAACTGGATCGGCCGTTCCCGCGGTGCCGAGGTGGACTTCACCTGCCAGGACCATCCGATCACCGTGTTCACCACCCGTCCGGACACGCTTTTCGGTGCCACCTACATGGTGCTGGCGCCGGAGCACGAGCTGGTGGACACCCTGGTGGCCGGTGGCACCGGCTCCTACGAGGGCGTCGACTCCCGCTGGACCAACGGCAAGGCCACCCCGGCCGAGGCCGTCGACGCCTACCGCGCGTCCATCGCCGCCAAATCGGACCTGGAGCGCCAGGAGAACAAGGAGAAGACCGGCGTCTTCCTGGGGGCGTACGCCACCAACCCGGTCAACGGTGACCAGATCCCCGTCTTCATCGCCGACTACGTCCTGACCGGCTACGGCACCGGCGCCATCATGGCTGTCCCGGCGCACGACACCCGTGACTACGAGTTCGCCACCGTCTTCGGCCTGCCGATCATCGAGGTCGTGGCCGGTGGGGACATCGCCCAGGAGGCCTACACCGAGTCCGGTGAGGCGGTGAACTCCGCTAACGACCGTGGCCTGGACATCAACGGCCTGGCCAAGGACGCCGCCATCGAGCGCACCATCGATTGGCTGGTCGCTCAGGAACTGGGCCGGGAGAAGATCCAGTACAAGCTGCGCGACTGGCTGTTCGCCCGCCAGCGTTACTGGGGTGAACCCTTCCCCATCGTCTACGACACCGACGGCGTGGCCCACGCCCTGCCCGAGGAGATGCTGCCGATTGAGCTGCCTGAGGTCGAGGACTACAAGCCCGTGTCCTTCGATCCGGAGGACGCCGACTCCGAGCCCTCTCCCCCGCTGGCTAAGGCCCGTGAGTGGGTTGAGGTGGAACTGGACCTGGGCGATGGCAAGCAGACCTACTACCGCGACACCAATGTGATGCCGCAGTGGGCAGGTTCCTCCTGGTACCAGCTGCGTTACATCGATCCGACCAACAGCGAGCAGTTCTGCAACCTGGAGAACGAGCGCTACTGGACGGGGCCGCGCCCGGAGAAGCACGGGGTACATGACCCGGGCGGCGTGGACCTGTACGTGGGCGGCGTGGAGCACGCCGTGCTGCACCTGCTGTACTCCCGCTTCTGGCACAAGGTGCTCTTTGACCTCGGTCATGTGACCTCGAAGGAGCCTTACCGTCGCCTGTACAACCAGGGCTACATCCAGGCCTACGCCTACACCGATGCCCGTGGCGTCTACGTCCCGGCCGCAGAGGTCGAGGAGCGCGACGGCAAGTTCTTCTATCAGGGCGAGGAGGTCAACCAGGAGTACGGCAAGATGGGCAAGTCACTCAAGAATGCCGTGGCCCCGGACGACATCGCCGAAAACTACGGTGCGGACACCTTGCGCGTCTACGAGATGTCAATGGGGCCGCTGGACACCTCGCGGCCCTGGGCCACCAAGGACGTCGTGGGTGCGCAGCGTTTCCTGCAGCGCCTGTGGCGCCTGATCATTGATGAGAACACCGGGAAGGTGCTGGCCACCGGCGGTGACCTGACCGACGAGGACAATAAGCAGCTGCACCGCACCATCGCCGGCGTGCGGGAGGACTACGAGCACCTGCGCGTGAACACCGTGGTGGCCAAGCTGATCGAGTACGTCAACTACCTGACCAAGACCTACCCGGGCCCGGTACCGGCCGCCGCGGTCGAGCCGTTGGTGGTCATGGCCGCACCAGTGGCCCCGCACATCGCGGAGGAACTGTGGCAGCGACTGGGCCACGAGGAGACCGTGGCCTTCGAGAGCTTCCCCACTTGCGAGGAGAAGTGGCTGGTCGACGACGAGATCGAGCTGCCGGTCCAGATCAACGGCAAGGTCCGCTCCCGGATCATGGTGCCGGCCGACGCCGCACAGGACGACATCGTCGCCATCGCCGTGGCCGATGCGAATGTGGCCTCCCACCTGGAGGGCAAGAACCTGGTCAAGCAGATCGTGGTCCCGGGCCGCATGGTCAACCTGGTGGTGAAGTAGGCGCAGTAGTCTTCGCGATAGCCGACGGCAAGGGCCGGTGCGGAGGCATTCTGCTCTGTGCCGGCCCGCGTCGTCGGTGAGACCATCGATGCTGCCCGTGGCGTTCGGCCGAGGGGCTTGCGCGGGTCAGCGTTTTCCCCTAATCGTCCGCCGGGAGTTGCAGGGTCTGAACTGAATGGCGCTTCAGGATGTCGATGACGGCCCGATGCGCCGGGCTAACAGGCAGATGCTCAGGAATGCAGGCGACGACGCCTTGTGCGGGGAGTTCACCGGTCAGGGGGACGGCTGTCAGTGGTTTCCCTTCATCCGAAGTGAAGGAGAGCCCAGGGCTGACGACGGGGCTGACGGCGAGATTTCTCCCCACCAGGTTCTTGATCACGTCGGTGCTTGTGGTCTGCCAGTGAACGGCGTGGGCAACGCCGTGGCGCCGGAGCAGGTCGTGGAGGAGTTCAGAAACCGGGTTCAGTGACCGGATGATGAGGCGTTCATCGCCGAGTTCATTGAGTGCGATGCTCCTGCGGTGTGCGAGCGGGTGGTCTGCGGACACGAGAACCCGGAACTGCACCGGGGCGATGGGGACCACCCGGACGCCCGGCTGCACGTGATTGCGGAAACCGATGATGATGTCGAGTGTCCCGCGGCGCAACCGGTCGTGTAGGACGTTGAAATCTGATTCCAGCAGTTCGATTCTGACATCCGGGTAGTGTTCGGAGAAATCGGCGATCACCGGAGGCACCGCCCATCCCGACAGGGTGGGAAAGGTGCCGATCCGCAGGATGGGCTTCATTCGCTCCGCAGCGGCGTCAATGAGAAGCGGTAGACGTTCCACCGACTGGAGGATCTCCCGGGCGTGGGTGACAACCTCCTCCCCGAGGTCGGTGAGTGTGACCCCTCTGGAACGTTGACGGCGAGTCAGGACAGCCCCGAGGGAGCGTTCCAATTCATCGAGTGACTGGCCTACCGCGACGGGTGACACATGACATTGTGCAGCGCCTTTACTGATCGATCCCACATCAGCGACAGCGACGAGATATTCGAGCTGGCGGAGCGTGACTTCATTCATAACCAGCAGTTTACAAGATAGTCACTTAAACAAGGTTTACTTTTGTTAGCCAAGGCTGATTTCTGCGTTATGGTGCTGTGTGTCACATAGAAAGTTGTCAGAGAGGTAAGCCATCGTGAGCACAGTAACTGAACCCCGAGTGATCACCCTGGGGACTGGCGGAGGCCCGAAAGTATGGACCAGCCCTCACCAGGAGGATCTTCCGCGCAATGGCATCGCCACGGCCGTCGTGGTTGGTGAGCGGTGGTACCTGGTCGACGCGGGCAACGGCACCTTCACCCAGCTGAAGCGGGCCGGCCTGGACGTCTCCCGGCTGGGCGGAATCTTCCTGACTCACCTGCACTCCGATCACATCGTCGACCTCAATTCAGTCGCCCTCTTCGGGATGTTCGACCTCGTCGGCGAGCTGCCCTCCATCCCGATCTACGGCCCCGGCGACAGGGAGGTACTCCCGGAGACATCTCCTCGGGCCCAATCACCGGTGGAGCCGATTTACCGGGAGGATCCCACTCCGGGAGTATCCAGTCTGTTCCGGTCCCTGATGCACGCTCACGCCACCGACCTCAACGATCGCATCCTGGATGCCCTGCGTCCTTCACCGCTTGATGTGTTTGTTCCGCAGAACATCGCAATTCCTGCGGAAGCGAATTTCCATGCGAATGACAATCCTTCCCCTCTGATGGATCCGTGGGTCATTCATGAGGATGACCGTGTCCGGGTCACCGCCACCTTGGTCATTCACCCGCCCATCGCTCCGGCCTTTGCGTTCCGCTTTGACACTGAGGGTGGCAGCGTCACCATCTCCGGCGATACCCGCCCCAGTGACAATCTGGTCACCCTGGCGGAGAAGACCGATCTGCTCCTGCACGAAGCCATCGACTTTGACTGGGTGAGCACCGTATATCCCGGGAGGACTGAGCTGGAACGCGCTTCCGCGGATCACCACCGGAAGTCGCATACCAGCCCTGTTGAAGCCGGGGAGATTGCCGCCCGTGCGGACGTCGGCCGACTCGCCCTGCACCATGTCGTTCCCGGTAACAGCCCGCGAGCCGTGTTCCAGGCGGCGGCAACCAGTTTCGCGGGAGAAGTCCTCGTTCCCGATGATCTCGATGTCATCGCACTGAATTCCCTACGAGTGCGTTAGCCCGAACAGGAGAAGGCAACCAATGGAGACCACCAGACAACATATTCTGCGTGCCCGGGCTGTAATGGCCGTCGTCGTGCTCGCCGGACTATTGCTCAGCGGGTGCCAGGCCAATGCCCAGAGCGTCGGTGAATACCCGAGCAAACGGGTTCAGTTGCTCGTCGGCTACGGGGCGGGTGGCGCAAACGACACCACCGCTCGCTCCTTCGGTCAGGCCTTTGAGGAGGTCAGTGGCGAGACCATGCTCGTGGTCAACCGGCCCGGCGCCGGCGGCATCATCGGTGCAACCGAGGCCATGCTCGACGCCCCGGACGGCCACCGGCTCTTCCTCGCCCCGATCGCGGCGTTTACCTCCGCCCCACTCCAACAGGACGTGCGCTACGGTGACGAGGACTTCCGCTCCTTCGCTGTGCTGACGGAACAGCCCTTGGTCATGGTGGCACCGGCGGACTCGCCCTACGACTCCATCGAGGATCTCGCCGAGGCGGAAGGTCCCCTCACCCACACCACTTTCGGTGAGGGGCACATGACCCAGCTGGTTGCCGGAGAGGTACTGCACTCTCTCGACGTCGAGTCGCAGGCGATCCCCTTCGACGGCTCCCCCAGCGCCGTTCAGTCGGTGGTCAACGGCGAATCCGACCTCGGTGTCATCGATATCACCAGCGCCCGCCCGCGGGTGCAGTCAGGTGACCTGAAGGCGCTGGCCGTGACCGGACCGGTCCGGGCGGAAGGACTCGAGGATGCCCCCACCGTCACGGAAGCCGGCTTCCCGGAGGCGGACTACGTGGTCTCCCAGGCGCTGGTGGGTCCCGCCGACGTGCCGGACGAGATCGCCGAGGAGATTGAGAAGTTAGCCGCGGAGGCCGTGAAGCAACCGGTCTTCCGGGACTACCTGGAGACCACCGGCAGCCATCTTCCCGACTCCCCCGGGCCGGAGTGGATGACTGATTACGTACCCGCGGAGCGAAACCGCACGGAAGAATCCTACGACAAACTGGGGGTGGAACGATGACCCAGCTGGATAACACCAGGGAACAACCCGTCAGGGCCCCCGTGATGAGGGAAGTAGAACCCGTGATGACGATAACTGGACAGTCTGAGATACCGGAACCGGAGGAAGTCGCAGTTCACACCGGAAAACGTGCCCCGGTGATCTCGGAGTGGCTGACCTGCGCCGCGATCGCGCTCATGACGGTCATCGTCATAGCGCAGATGTTCGGCATCGGGGTCGGCACCCTCTCGGAGCCGGGGCCGGGGCTGTGGCCCCTGATGATCTCCGTGGTCATCCTGGCCGCAGTTCCATTCGCGGTGTTGGACAAGTCCGCGTCCGAATCTTACCGGGTTGCATCGATGGCTCGACCCGCTCTCATGGCAGCTGCGCTGCTGGCCTTTCTTCCGCTCTACCCGCTCCTCGGGTTCATTCTGGCGACCTTCGTCACGATGTTCGTCATCACCCGGTGGGTCTGCCACGAAGGGTTGATCACCTCCGCGCTAGTCAGTCTGGTCACTCCAACTGTGGCCTACCTGCTGTTCGGTTTCGTTTTCAAGGTCGCACTGTCTCCCCTCCCACTATGGCTGGGTCTGTGATCCCACCCCGACACTGAAAGAAGAGAAGCCATGGACATCCTTTCCAGTCTCGGCGCTGGGTTCGAAGTAGCCTTCAGCCCGGTCAACCTGTTTTACGTCACCCTGGGCGTGGTGGTGGGAACCGTCATCGGTCTCATCCCCGGCCTGGGCCCGGTGACCGCTATTGCGCTCCTGCTGCCCCTGACATTCAATCTCGACGCCCCCACCGCCATCATGCTGCTGGCCGGAATCTACTACGGGTCCATGTACGGCGGCCGCATCCCGGCGATCCTGCTCCGTCTGCCCGGCGATGCATCCGCGGTGGTCACCACCTTCGACGGCTATCCACTGGCACAACAGGGCAAGGCCGGATCAGCGCTCAGTCTCACCGCGATCGGCTCGTTCATCGGTGGCACCGTGGCCATCATCGGCCTGACGTTCCTCGCCCCCACCTTGGCGAACCTGGCCGCTGGCATCGGCGCCCCCGATCTCTTCGCCCTGGCTCTGATCGGCCTGCTCATGATCGTGTTCATCGGGCAGGGCTCGAAGGCGAAAGCTCTCATCACCGGTGGCCTGGGTATCCTCGTGGCCACCATCGGTCTCGACCCGATAAGTGGCACTGAGCGGCTGACCTTCGGTTCACTGGACCTGCTCTCCGGCATCGACATTGTGGCGGTGGCCGTGGGATTGTTCGGCATCGGCGAGACCCTATACAACGCCGAGCACGGCTTCCACGCCGGCATGAAGAAGATGAAGTTTGACCGGATGCTCCCATCCAGAGCAGACTGGCTGCTTTCCCGGATGGCGATCTTGCGCGCCTCGATTCTCGGCTTCTTCGCCGGTGTCATTCCCGGCGGTGGTGGAACGGTGTCTTCTGTTCTCGCCTACGGCGTGGAGCGCAAGATCTCGAAGCACCCCGAGAAATTCGGCAAGGGCGCCATTGAGGGACTGGCGGCCACCGAGACCGCGGACAATGCTTCGTCCAATTCGGCGTTCATCCCGCTGTTGACGCTGGGCGTCCCGCCAAACCCGGTTCTCGCCCTCATCTTCGGTGCTCTCCTACTGCAGAACATCACTCCTGGTCCGACCATGATCAATGATCACCCGGAGGTTTTCTGGGGAGTCATCGCCTCCATGTACATCGGCAACATCCTGCTGCTCGCCCTCAACCTTCCACTCATCCGGGTCTTCGTCCAAGTACTGCGCCTGCGGGGCAGCCTCATGGCACCGATCATCCTCGTCGTCGCTATCTGCGGTGTGTTCAGTGTGAGGAATTCCATCTTCGATGTCGGCGTGGCAATCGTCTTCGGCATCGTCGGCTACCTGTTGCGCAAGGCATCCTTCGACCTCGGGCCATTCATTCTCGGCTTTATTCTGGGCCCCATCCTGGAGGTCCAGTTCCGCCGCTCCCTGCTCATCTCCGACGGTGATTTCGGGATCTTCCTGGAGCGTCCCCTTTCCCTTGCCGTGATCCTCATAGTCACGGCGGTGCTGATCCAGACCTTGCTCAGTAAAGTCCGGGCACGCCAGCGCAAGCTGCGGGAACAGGCGCATCCCGAGTCGATCTACGTCTAGGGCAAGGCACCATGGATTCTTCTCCGGCTGATCAGAAATCACACGAAGCGGTAGTGGACAAGCGTTCTTTTCTGGCGCGGAACCTACTGCCCGAAGGGGTGGAGCCGGACCCCCGGTTCACGCTGGCTAATGAACGAACCTTCCTGGCCTGGACCCGGACCTCCCTGGCTTTCCTGGCCGGCGGTATCGCCCTGGCGGCCTTCCCCTTTCCCGATACCTCGGCTGCGACGCAGTCCGCGACGGCGGTGTCGATCATTGTCATCGGCCTGCTGATCTCCACGGGGGCGGCAGTGCGGTGGATCCGGGTCGAACGCGCCATGCGGACCGGGGGCCCGCTGCCGGTGCCCGCCATCGTCCCCCTGATCGCCATAGTGGTGATCGTCGCCTGCGCGATTGCGATATGGAGCCTGCTCTGATGACGCTGGTCGCCCGTCTGCACAATGACCCGGGGCTGCAGCCGGAACGCACCTCATTGAGCTGGGCTCGGACCACCGTGTCCTTCGCGGTGACCGGTGCGGTGCTGCTGCGGTGGGCCAATCATTTCCCGGCACTGATCTACGCGCTCGTCGCCGTAATGTCCATGATGGCGCTGGCCATCTACCTCACCCAGCGCCGGCGCTACCTCCGTGCCGGATCGGGGCTGGCGGAGGGGAGAATAGAAGCCAGTGTCGGAACGGTGCTGGCCATGATGCTGGGCCTGGTCCTGTTGGGAATCGCCGGCCTGGTTCTCGTCTACCTCGGTGTGTCGCCGTGAACCCTGTGCCGCAGAGCCGGGAAAGCAGATCTGGGGAAAGAGCGTTGAGACTGAGGCGGGGATAGAACGCTGGCATGGCCCTCATAGCTACTCCCAGCCCGCGTAACTTCAGTCAGGCAGGCAGACTCCTCTGTCGGACACCACAGTTAATCCGGGAGCGAAATGACTTGTGCTGCGCTACAAGTTCTCTATCTTTCCGGTCCAGCTCCGGACTTCTCACGGGCAGACAGATTATGGTGAAGGGGATATGGCGACCGAGCCCCGGCTGCGCAGCCGGGGCTTCGTTCTGTTCCCGGCCCGGCGAAGATGACGCCGGAGCCGATCCGATGCCTGTCTAGGGCGTGATCATCCCACCGGTGACGGCGAGGGTCTCGCCCATGACGTAGGACGCCTCGTCAGAGGCCAGGAACACGTAGGCACCGGCCAGCTCCACGGGCTGCCCCGCACGGCCGAGGGGAGCCATGTCGTCGAAATTGGTCAGTGTCTCCTCCGGCTGACCATGGCTGGGCTGCAGCGGGGTCCAGATCGGACCCGGTGCCACGGCGTTGACGCGGATCCCCTTGGGAGTCAACTCCTGGGCCAGGCCCTTGCTCAGGTTGTTCATCGCCGCCTTCGTCATCGAGTAGTGCATCACCGGCGGGGAGGGCTGATAGGACTCGACGGATGAGGTGAAGATGATCGCCGAGCCGGGTTCCAGGTGCGGTAGGGCCGCCTTGGTCACCCGGAAAGCGGAGTAGACGTTCGACTTCATGGTGGCGTCGAATTCCTCGTCGGGCAGCTCCGCGAGACTCTCGAACCAGATCTGTCGGCTGGCGTTGTTGACCAGGATATCCAGGCCCCCGAAAGCCTTGACGGTCTCCTCGACGATCTTCTCGCACTGGGCGAGTTCCTGCAGGTCGCCGGGCAGAGCCAGGGCCTGCTGGCCGGCGTCCTCGATCGCCTTGATCACCCGCTCAGCGTCGGGTTCTTCCTCCGGGAGGTACGAGATGGCAACATCGGCGCCCTCACGGGCGTAGGCGATGGCCACGGCGGCACCGATGCCGGAATCCCCGCCGGTGATCAGGGCCTTGCGGCCCTTCAGGCGGTCATTGCCTTTGTAGGTTTCCAGGCCGATGTCGGCGGTGGGGGTCATTTCCACGTCCAGGCCTGGGTGCTCCTGGAGCTGATTCGGCGGGTTGACCTTGGGGAACAGGGTGCGAGGGTCGTTCAGGGAAGTCATTCTATGGTCCTTCCTGGCAGTTGCTGCTTGATGTGTGACGGCCTGCGTCACCCGAGGGTAGTGAAAGCCGGTTGTCTCCGTCGCCCTTATCCGGGATTGGCAGGTCAGGCGGTTTCGGGGCAGCTAGTCCAGGAGGAAGGGAAATTCCTCTTCCTCGGTGAGAGCCTTATCGAAGACCTCGGCCAGTTCGTCGGGCCGTTCCCCCTGTTCTTCGAAGCGCTCGAGGAGCCGGCCCAACCGGTCCAGCTCATCGAGGGTGAGCCGCAGCGGGTGCAGTCGATAGCCGTCCGGATGCACCCGTTGGTGTTCCACGCAGGTGGCGTAGAAGATGTACGGGTCGGTCCGTTTGGCGTCCAGCGCGGTGTACCAGCCCCACTTCCCGGTGATGCCCGCTAAGAATTCGCGGGTCTGCGGTAACAGCCAGGGGTTCGAGGTCGGGCAATCGTGGATGAAGAGTTCCAGCGTCCCTCGTGCGGTGCGTGTGAAATCGCTGATACCCAGGCCGTCGTTTTCGAGCTGGCGACCGAAGACCTTGAGGGCGGGCGGAACGATACCGGACTCGACCACCGCCCAGGGCAGGCTGAGTTGCCAGCTGCCGAGTTTGTAGATATTTCCCTCCAGGACGTATTCGCCTGTTTCCCGGCTGGAGTAGATCAAGGGGAATAGGAAGGCGGCGTCAGCCTCCAGGGGCAGGTTCTCCCGGCAGGCGGCGTGGTAGAGCTCCAGCGCGGAATTCGTCCGCTCACTGAAGAATGCTTGACTACCGAGCAGGGTGTCTGGGTTGTGGAAGACGTCCAGTACCCGGAAGTGCCGCAATGCCTCAGCCAGGGTGGCCACCGGAACTTCGGAATGGGATTCGGCCGACTCCCGGTCGCGGTTCTCCAGGATCTTCACATTGGGGATTAGATCCAATATCCGGCGGGATACGGGTGGCCAGTCATAACCGATACTGAAGTACTCGTGGACGTCCAGGTCAGTGTCGACGAAATCCGGATCCCAAGAATCCGGGTCCGCGGTCACGGCAGCACATAACCAGTCGAGGTCGTTGGGGAATCGGAACATGGGCATCGGCCATTCTTTAGTTGTCGGGAACGTTTCCCGGTGATCCTCGCATTCCACCCGGACACCGCAGACAGACCCTCGCCCAGATTTTCTAATACAGTTGTGGTACTTCAAGGGCCGGGAACGGATTCTGGGACAGGTTGCCAGCTGACAATTGGGTTTCCTGCCAGGCCGCGTACAGGTGAGCTCGCTACGGTCTGTCGCATGGTCATGCAGAAGACAGAGACGCAACGTAACTTCGTCGCCTTCGCCCTGGGCATCGTCGGGGTGACGGTGATGATGCTGACTCTGATGAAGAGTCAGTTCGTCATCGGCGATCTGTGGAATCCCGCGGCCCATCAGCAGCGCTCATTGGATCTCGTCCTGTTCAACGGTTTCGTCGACGCGCCGGTCTGGTACGGACCCTGGGTCAACAGCGTGGGCAACGTGCTGCTCTTCCTGCCCGTCGGCGCGCTGGTGCAGGACCTGCTCCAGCGCAGCAGCCGGCATCCGGTGCTCTGGGCAATCCTCATCGGTTTCACGGCCAGCTTGGGCATCGAGGTCGCTCAATTCGTCTTTGCCGTCGGCTATTCGGATGTCGATGATCTGCTGCTCAACACGGTGGGAGCGGCCCTCGGTGCCTGGTGGGCCGCACGTACCGGATCGCGCAGCCGCCGGGTGTTCACCATCGTCGCGGTGGCCGGTTGTCTGGCGGTCCTGACCGCGATGACGGTGGGATAGCTCAGTATCAGTCGTTGTGGTCAGCTGGGTCAGCAGTCGGCAGGTTCAGGGGTGTCGGGTAGGTAGCGGCTACTGCTGGTTTGTGGGCTGCTGTAGGGGGTAATTGTTCGGTTTCCGCTACCTACCCGACAAAGCCGTGGAGAGCCGGCCCCTGTGGCCGCCAATCCCCACAGCCCCTGTGGCTCCCCCGGCCTTGTCCGGCAGGTTCAGGGGTGTCGGGTAGGTAGCGGCTACTGCTGGTTTGTGGGCTGCTGTAGGGGGTAATCGTTCGGTTTCCGCTACCTACCCGACAAAGCCGTGGAGAGCCGACCCCCGCAGCCCCCAATCCCCACAGCCCCCGAGGTCCCCCGGCCCTACCCCAGCTTTCCGCTCAACCGCTCCAACCGCTGCTGACTCGGCCCGTCCAGGCCGATGATCTCCACCGTCTTATTCCGGTCCGCGAACTTCTGGGTGATGGAATCCAGGGTCGCCACCGTGGAGGCGTCCCATACCTCGGCCTGGGTCAGGTCGATGACGATGTGGTCGGCGTCGTCGTTGTAGTCGAAGCGGTAGACCAGGTCATTGCTGGAGGCCCAGAACAATTGGCCGTGGACCCGGTAGGTGCGCACGTCGGCGGTGCCGTCACCGTCCACGTCCAGCTCGGAGACCTTCTCGATCGAGACGATGTGGGCCACACGCCGGGCGAACATGATCATTGCGGTGATCACGCCCAGCACCACGCCGATGGCCAGGTTGCTGGTCGCCAGCGTCCCCACCACGGTGACCAGCATGACGAGCGTCTCGCTCAGCGGCATCATCCGCAGGGTGCGCGGGTGGATGGAGTGCCAGTCGAAGGTGCCCACCACCACCAGGAGCATGATCGCCACCAGGGCGGCCATGGGGATCAGGCCGACGATGTCTCCGAGGGAGACCACCAGGATGAGCAGGAATACGCCCGCCACCAGAGTGGACAGCCGGGTACGCGCGCGGGAGGCCTGGACGTTGATCATGGTCTGGCCGATCATGGCACAGCCACCCATGCCGCCGAAGAAGCCGGTGATCACGTTGGCCACACCCTGTCCCCAGGACTCGCGGGTCTTGTCGGAGTGGACCTCGGTGATGTCATCCACGAGTTTCGCGGTCATCAGGGACTCCATCAGTCCCACCAGCGCCATGGACAGGGCGTAGGGGGCGATGATCTGCAGGGTCTCCAGGTTGAAGGGGACGTCCGGGATGATCCACCCGGGCAGGGAGGTGGGAAGTTCACCCTGGTCACTGACGTTGGGTACCCGCCAGCCGAAGAGCAGCACCAGACCGGTGATCACGATGATGGCGATCAGCGGTGCCGGCACGATGGTGGTCAGCCGGGGCAGCCCGAAGACGATGACCAGGCCGAGGACGATCAACGGGTAGACCAGCCACGGCACGTCGACCATGTGGGGTACCTGGGCCAGGAAGATGGTGACGGCCAGGGCGTTGACGAAGCCGGTCATCACCGAGCGCGGCAGAAACCGCATCAACTTCGCCACGCCCAGTAGCGCCAGGATGATCTGGAAGACGCCGCCCAACAGCACCGTGGCGATCAGGTAGTCGAGTCCGTAATTCTGGGCCACCGGGGCGATCACCAGGGCGATGGCTCCGGTGGCTGCGGAGATCATGGCCGGGCGGCCACCGGTGAAGGCGATGGCCACCGCCATGGTCACGGAGGCGAACAGACCGACGCGGGGGTCCACCCCGGCCAGGATGGAGAAGGAGATGGCCTCCGGGATCAGGGCGAGGGCGACGACCAGCCCGGCGAGGACCTCGGTCTTGAACCGCCCGAATGAGGTGAAGGCGTAACGGAAGGAGGCCAGGACACCGGTCGGGGCGTCGGAGCCGTCCGGATCCGGGTTCTTGGCCACCTCATGAACGATGACATTGCTCATGGATGAAGATTCCTAATGATGGGAGGGAGCTGCCGGGCAGCGGGCCGGGACCGGGCCGCTTGCTAGGATCAGCATGAGATTCAGAAACTCTACCGTAACGGTAGAGTTTTGCTCAGGCAAACGCTGAGCTGGTGAAACGTATGCGAAGCCGGTCACACCCCGCGCGGGCGTGCAGAGAGCCGGCACACGGTCAGGAGGCAATCAGGTGGAGGGCATGAAGATCGGCGAGGTGGCCGAGCGCACCGGCCTGTCGATCCGCACCATCCGGCACTATGACGAGCTCGAACTCGTAGTGCCCTCCGGCCGTTCCCCGGGCGGCTTCCGCCTCTACTCCCCCGCCGACGTGGACCGGCTCCTGCTGATCCGCCGGATGAAACCCCTGGAGTTCAGTCTCGAGGAGATGCGGGACTTCCTGCGGGCCACGGATCTGCTCGGCGGCGCAGCGGAGTCCGCCGCCGCGGAGGAACTTGCCGACGCCCGGGCCACCGTTGCCTGGGTGCGGGAGGAGACCGGTGCGCGGCTGGCCAAGCTGCGCAAAAAGGTGGGGTACGCCGAGGAATTTCTCGGGTTGCTCGGCACCCTGCCGGGGGCCGGTGCCCCAGACCGGGCTTAGCGTCCGATGCGGCTGTCGAGGACCTCGGAGAGAAAACGCTTCCCGGCGGGCGTCGGCTGTTTCGGGGCCAGCACGGGCCTGGTGCGGTCCAGGACATTCATCACGAGCAGCAGGTGGTAGTTGTCGGCGTAGCCCTCGGGTTTGCCCAGGTGCCGATCCTCGTCCCCGTTGTGCCAGAACAGAAAGATCTCCAGCATCGCGGGCAGATCGGTCACCTCGTAAAGCAACGGCAGCCGGGCGATGATGTAGCGTGCCAGCTCCAGCGGCTGGGCGAGCAGTTCCCGGCCGAGTTTGGTCACCAGCACCTTGCCCCGGTACTTGCGCAGCAGCTTCAGGTGGGTCAACGCGTCCCGCAGGTTCATCACGGGCAGGGTCTCCACCTCCCGGTTGAATTTGCCGATCCAGTACTTCTCCGCCTCGATCTGGGCGGCGATGGCCTGCACGTCCCGCGGTTTCAGGTAGCCGGCCTGGGTCAACGGCAACCCGTCCCCGACATAGTCGAGGAACCAGCGGATGGAGTCGGTCACGGCCTCCGCCGCGGCGTCGTCCAGTCCCTCCCACTGCTCTTCGTCCAGGGTGGGAGCAGATCCCGGGTCCGCGTCGGCGGTGACCTGACTGAGGGCGTCGTGGATCTCGGCCATGGTCTCCGCGTCGAAGCCGCGGCGGTCCTCCTCCGGAAGCTGTTCCGGCACCTCGTCGGAGCCGACGGGATCCGCTGCGGTCATTCCGGGGTAGTCGGACGGGTCCGGTTCATCGGGGGGGAAGAGGTCGGGGGTTCCCGCTCCCTCCATCATCTTCGGCGGAGTCGCAAACGCCACGCGGTGGGCGATCGAGGCCGGGTCGGTGTAGGCCAGCCGTTGGGCCGCCCGGTCCGGGGACATGCCGGGCAGGAAGATGGTGATCAGGTCGAGAGCGTCGGCGTCCACGGGCAGCTCGGCCTGGGTCTGCACTGCCGCCCGCCGCATCGCGCTCATCGCCTCTGCCCCGCCGCACCCTTCGACCACGTCGGGGCCGAGGGCGTCGATCAGCTGGGGGACGAGCATCTCCGAATGCGGATGACCGAGGTTCTCGATGTCCACCGCCCAGGTGTCCCCGTCCGCGTTGCCGTAGTGGTAGGTGGCGCGGCCACCCGGGATCTTCAGCAACGTGGCCAGGACGGCCAACGGGTGGGGCGAACCCGGGTGTTCGGCGGAATAGCTGTGCTCCTGCAGCCCACTGAAACCGAAAGCCGCGCAGATGACCTCGTGGATGGCACCCATCCCACCGGCGGGATCGATCAGAACTGTGCGGCGGATGGCCGGGTCGGAATTCCGCACGGTCATCTCCAAAGTGATGCTAGGCATGGGTGCAGCATAGAGCCTGGGGCGGGCCCCGGGGGCAAAGGTCCGCCGGGGACGGCCGCGTCCCGGGATGTCGTCCGCGACACTTATCATGAGCCTGAGAAGCCCACCGCACCGATTCCGCCGAAGGAGCCAGCATGGCATCCGCATCCGTTCCCACCCTGGAAGTGCCGCTCAAGGAGGCCACGGCCCCGTTCGTGCTCGCCCTCGACGTCGGTTCGACCGCTTCCCGTGGCGGGCTCTACGACGCCACGGGACGCCCGGTCACCGGCACCAAGCAGCGGCAGCCGCATGAGTTCACCAAGGCCGCCGACGGCACCAGCACCATCGACGCCGAGCAGGTGGTGCAGGAGTGCCGCAGCATCATCAAGGGAATCTGGCAGTTCATCGCCGATGAGGGTATCGGCGGACAGGTCACCGGCGTGGCCATGGACACCTTCGCCTCCTCCCTCGTCCTGGTCGGCGACGTGGACGGCCGGCCGCGGGCGTTGACACCCTGTTTCACCTACGCGGACTCCCGCTCTCACGGGCAGGTGCGGCAGCTGCGGGAGCGGATCGACGAGCAGGAGTATCACGCCCGTACCGGAGTCCGGCTGCACACCTCCTACCTGCCGTCCCGCATCCTCTGGCTGCAGCAGACCCGGCCGGAGCTGCTGGAGCAGACGGAATCGCTGATGAGTCTCGGCGAATACGTCTACTTCCGGCTGGCGAAGGTGCGCGGACTGGCACGTTCCACCGCCGCCTGGGCCGGCATCCTCAACGCCCACACCGGCGAACTCGATGCGGAGATCCTGCGGGAGGTCGGCGCGAAGTCGGAGTGGTTCGCGGAGCTCAAGGATCCGGACGAGCCGGGCCGCAGCATGAAGAAGAAGGTGACCAGACACTGGCCGGCCCTGGCGGAAGCCGCCTGGTTCCACGCCATCCCCGATGGCTGGGCCTCCAACGTCGGTCCCGGCGCGGTGGACGAGAAGACGGTGGCCGTGGCCGCGGCCACCTCCGGCGCGATGCGCGTCATCCTGGACACCGTGCCCGAAACCATCCCCCAGGGTCTGTGGTGCTACCGGCTCTCGCGCTCGCGCTGCATCCTCGGTGGGGCGCTGAACGACGTCGGCCGCGCGGTGAGCTGGCTGGAGGAGACGGTCGCGCCCGTCGAAAGCCTTGCCGACGTCCTGACCGGCTCTGCTCCGGAGGGCACTCCGGTGGTGGTGCCCTTCTTCAGCGGGGAGCGGGCCACCGGCTGGGCCGCGCAGGCCACGGCCTCGCTGACCGGGGTCACCGCCGCCACCGGGCCGGCCCATCTGTGGCGCGGGGTCGTCGACGGGCTAGCGCTCTCCTACGCCCGGGTGTGGGAGCAGCTGGAGGCGGCCGGTGCCCGGCCGGAACGGGTCGTGGCCTCCGGCAGCGTGACCACCGAACTACCCGCCTGGCTGCAACCCCTGGCCAACGCCCTGGAAACCCCGGTCACCCCACTGGAGATGAAGCGCGCCACCCTGCGCGGCACCGCCCTGATCGCGATGGAGACCCTCGCCCCACGGACGGCGGCCTCGCAGCTGCCGTTGGGCGAGGCCTATGAGGAGCTCGACGGGGTAGCGGAGTATTACCGTCAGCTGCGGGAGCGCTTTGAAGCGCTGTATGCCGCCACCGTGTGAGCGGATGGCCTGCCGCCTCAGCGCAGCAGTGGCCGGGACCAGCCCAGCAGTACGGTGAGCCCGAGGACGGCGAGCACCGCCATGATCCACAGGGTCAGGCTGATCTGCCCGGCGTCCACCACCACGGAGCCGGCGGCGGCGCCGCTGGCGATGCCCACCTGGAAGGTGACCACGTAGATCGAGGAGGCGGCGTCGGGGTTCTTGCGCCCGGCGTGCAGGAAGAAGGTGGTGGCCACCGTGGGTAGCGCGCCGTAGGCCACGCCCCAGATCGCGATGGCGCCGAACATGAGCGCGGCCGCCGACCCGCCACCGAGCAGGAAGGCCCCCTCGCCGAGCACCGCGGCCACCACCATTCCCCCGGTGACCAGGAGAGTCGCCCGGATCATGCGGTGGTCGACGAAGCGGGCCGCCAGCATCACGCCGACCAGGCCGAAGAGACCGAAGGCCACCAGCCCGACCGGTACCAGCGACTGGTTGACCGTCTCCTTGAGGATGAGGCCGAGGTAGGTGTACCCGGCAAAGGCGGCGGTGCAGGTCAACAGCAGGTAGACCACCAGGGAGGGCAGGCCCCAGCGGGAGGCGCCGAGGTGCAGCTCCCGCTCGGTCGCGGGCACCGGCGGCAGCGGGGGCAGGGTACGCACCAGCACGGCCACGGCGAGGACCGTCAGCGCGCCGAGGACCCACGTGGCCGCCCGCCAACCGGACAATTCGCCCAGCAGGGTGGACAGCGGGGAGCCGAGCACCATCGCCATGGTCGAGCCGATCGAGACCATGCCGATCGCCTTGCCGGAACTGCCGGCCGGTGCCAGGCGGGTGGCCATCGGGGCCACCAGCGCCCAGAACACCCCGTGGGTCAGGGCGGCGGCGACGCGCGCGGCCACCAGCATCGCGTAGCTGGCGGCGGTGGCCTGGAGGACGGTGCCCAGCAGCAGGAAGGCCAGGGTCAGCAGGAACAACGGACGCTTGTCCAGCTTCCGGGCGAACCACATCACCGGCAGCGTGACCACCGCGACCACCCCGGCGTAGACGGTCATGAGCAGCCCGATGCGGGACTCGGCCACGCCCAGGTCGTGGGCCATCGGGCTGATGAGTCCGACGGTGAAGATCTCGAAGGTGACGTAGACGAACGCCGCGAAGCTCATGGCGGTCAACGGGACATGGGGGAAAGCCCGGGTTCCGCTGGCGGAGCCAGGCGCGGAATTCACCGGATCGGGTGACGCAGGGGTGGAAGAGACAGCGGTGGAGGTCACGGCGATGGCTCCTTTCGAGGGGTCGGCGGCGATGAAGACCCGCGGGATATTACGCTGCCGGAGGACGATCGTCACCATGGAAAGTGCTGTTCGTGGGGGGTTTTACCCGCAACGAGCGGTTGTGTGTCAGGTCACATTGCTACGGTGGGGGTACGGGGCGCCCCTGACTCCCCCGGGCGTCCGTCCAGCCCCAACGAGTAAATGAGGAGCACCACCATGGCGACCATCGAGGACAAGGCCAAGCAACTACTGGAACAGGCGCGCAACGCGGACAACGGCCGGCAGGCCAAGCTCCTGGCCAAGGACGGCCCGCTGCGGCAGAGTGTCATCGCGATGCGCGCCGGGGAGGTTCTGGCCGAGCACAACTCCCCGCCCGCGGCCTCGGTGTTCCTGCTCAAGGGCCGGGTGAAGGTCTCCGCCCAGGAGGACGCCACGATCGAGGAGGGTGAGCTGGAGATCCTCACCCACTACCGGCATTCCGTGGAGGCGCTCGAGGACTCGGTGTTCCTGCTGACCACCGTGACCAGCGTGCCCGGTGCCGAAAGCCACTCCGAACAGCGCGATTAGCACTCCTTGGGCCCCCGGGAGGGCAGGGCGTGGAAGAACCCCGGGTCCGTATCTATCCTGGCGGGCATGCGAGCAATGACTTATTCCAGGTACGGCGACGACGATGTTCTTGAGCTGCAGGACCTGCCCATCCCCACGGTGGGGCCGGGGCAGCTCCTGGTGCGGGTGACCCGGGCCGCGGTGAACCCGGTGGACTGGAAGGTCATGTCCGGCGGACTCGACGCCCTCATGGACGCCCACTTCCCGGTGATCCCGGGGTGGGACGTCGCTGGCGTGGTGGAGCAGCTCGGGCCGGACACGCCGGAGTTCTCCGTCGGTGATCGGGTGGCCGCCTACGCCCGCAAGATCGTGGTGTCCGGGGGCACGTTCGCGGAGTACGTGGTCCTGCCTGCCGAGTTCGCGGCCGCCGTCCCGGAGGGGGTCGGTGACCGGGACGCGGCGGCGCTGCCGTTGGCCGGGTTGACCGCCCGGCGGGCGATCGAGGCCCTGGAGGTCACGGAGTCCGACACGGTTCTCCTGCACGCCGCCTCGGGTGGGGTCGGCTATCTCGCCGCCCAGCTGGCGGTGCTGCGGGGGGCCACCGTGATCGGTACGTGCTCTCCCGGTAACTTCGACAAGCTGCGTGATGTCGGCGTGACCCCGGTGGAGTACGGGGAGGGACTGGAGGACCGGGTCCGGGAGGTGGCGCCGGACGGTGTGGACGCCGTGGCGGACTTCGTCGGCGGGGTCCGGGGCACCACGCTGGCCCTGCTGAAGGAGGGCGGCCGGCACGTCTCCATCGCCGATCCGGAGGTCACCGAGCACGGCGGCCGGTGGCTCTGGGTGCGTCCCGACGGCCCCGCGCTCCGGCAGCTGCTGGAGCTGGTGGCGGTGGACCGGCTCTGTGTGGACATCGACGCCACCTATCCGCTGGGAGAGGTCGCCGCGGCATTCGCCCGCAGCAGGTCCGGTGCGGCGAACGGCAAGATCATCATCGACACCACCCGCTGATTCCACTCACACCGACCTGGAGGTTCCATGACTGAGCACGACCGCACGATTCTGCTCACCGGCGCCACCGCCGGCCTGGGCGAGCAGATCACCCGAGAACTGAGCGGGCGCCCCGGCCACCTCATCCTGCACGGCCGGAACCCGGACAAGCTGGCGGGGCTACGCGCGGAACTCAGCGGATCCGCCGCCCGGATCGACACCGTCACCGCCGACCTGTCCGAACTGGCACAGGTCCACGCGCTGGCCGACCAGGTAGCCGGACTCACCGACCACCTCACCGTGCTGGTCAATAACGCCGGTATCGGCCAGGGGCGCGGCGCTGACCGTGAGCTGTCCCCCGACGGCCTCGAGCTGCGGCTAGCGGTCAACCACCTTGCGCCCTTCGCCCTCAGCCGACGGCTGCTGCCACTGCTGCGCCGGGGTGCTCCCGCCCGGATCGTCAACGTGGCCTCGGCCGCGCAGACGGAGATCGATCTGGATGACATCCAGCTGACCCGCGGCTACTCCGGATCCCGGGCCTACGCGCAGAGCAAGTTGGCGATGATCACCACCGGGTTCGTCCTCGCGGAGCAGCTGGATCCCGCCGAGGTCACCGTCAACAGCCTGCACCCGGCCACGCTGATGCCCACCGCCATGGTGCGGGAGGGCTGGGGCCGGTCCATCGACGAGCTGGCCACCGGGGTCGCCGCCACCCGTCGGCTGATCGAGTCCCCCGAACTGGCCGGCGTGACCGGGCGCTACTTCAACGGGCAACGGGAGGCCGAGGCCCTCTCCCAGGCCTATGAGCCAGACTTCCGGCGGAGACTGTGGGAACTCAGCGGACAGCTGAGCGGGATCGACTCTCAGTAGAGCGGTGCCCAGCGCGGGACGCGGCGCCGGTAAGCCCCGTACTCCGCGCCGAAGATACGGGCCAGCGCGGTCTCCTCCGCGGGGATCTGGCAGCGGTCAATCACCAGCACGAAGCCGGCCACCGGCAGCAGCGCCGCGAGGGAACGGCGGTGGGCGGCGTGCGCGAGCAGCAGCCCCGTCACGGCCAGGTACATCGGGTTACGGGTCAGCGCGAAGACACCGCCGGTCACCAGCGCCGCCGAGCGATCCAGCTCCACCGGGTCGACCGTGGTGCCGCGGGCACGGAACTGGCCCACCGCACCCAGTCCCAGCCCGGCCGCGCCCGCGCCGAGTAGCACAGCTGTGCTTGTCGACGCCCGGGTGGCTCGGGATCCGCGGGCGAGCAGCAGCTGAGCCAGGCCGGCCGCACCGGCCCACACCGGGGGTGGAATCCGCATGGTGGTCACGCTACCCGGAACTATCCCGCGGAGGGAAGGGCCGGCAGCCCCGCGGGGCGGTGCGGGCGGGCGACCACGGGGAGCATCGTGGCGAAGGTCAGCACCCAGGCCAGCACGCCGACCCAGACCCAGCCGCGGCCGATCTGCTCCACCAGTGGCAGGGTGTCCGCCCGGCCGAGCTGCATGCCGGCCACCGCGTACATGCCGAGCGGGAAGACCACGCTCCACTGCGCGGCTTTGTAGTGCAGCGGAATCTTGTGGACCAGGTGGCGCCACACGCCGACGGCCAGCAGCACCGGGATCAACGCGGTGGCGAAGCACCACATGATCACGCTGATGCCCGCGATGAGCTGTTGGGAGGCCGCCACCATCGGCGAGCTGGCAGGATCGAGCTCCACGATCAGGGAGCCGCCGACGATCGTCACGGCCATCGCCCCCATGGTGACCCAGTAGGACTGGTTCATGTCCGCGGGCCCCACCGGCAGGGTGGTCAGCCGCACCAGCACCAGCGCCGCCACCGCCAGGTACAGTGCGGTGCCGGCGGACCAGCCCATCACCGCGGCGGTGGCCAACGCCTGCGTCCAGTCCGGGTAGAGCGGGGCGAGCATGGCGGCGAGGATGGCCACGGACTGCGCCGCCACCACCCAGATGAACCAGGTGCCGTCGACCTGCCGCAACGGCGGCGGGCTGCCACCCAGGACCGCCAACCAGGGCACCACGTAGCCCAGCCCGAGGCCGGCCACCAGTCCGATGAGCAGCAGCACCAGTGCGGGTTGGTGGGCGCCGTGTTCGACCAGCGCCACCCCGAGGACGTCCGTGCCCGCGACGAAGGTGAAGAACCCGAAGGACCGTCCGGAATTCCGCAGATCCCCGGCCACCAGGTGCCGCCACCGGAGGATCCGGGTAGCCGCCATGAGTACCAGGACGACATAGCCCAGCGCAGTCAGGATCAGCAGCACCAGGGAGGCGGCGCTCAGCCCGAGGTTCTCGAGCCCGACCGCCACGATGCCGGTGGCCATCACGAAGGCGAAGGCCCCGGGGGGAAGCGTCATCACCATCTCGCGCAGCCGGGTGCTCATAGCTCCTCCTTCAATCTCTGCCGGTGAGGTCCGCCCACCGTCACACGGTTGCCCGTGGCATCACCGCTGGGCATGACACATCCACGCTACCCGGCTGGGTCAGGAGCGGGGCGCTCACGCGGTCCCCCGGTCCTGCCGGATCGACGAGTGGCCCAGCACCGCCACCCCAGCAGCGCGCCGAGGGAGAGGAGTGACGCCGCCCCGATCCCGGTGGCGACGGCGCGACTGCCGGGCCGGTCGCGCCCCGGCTGCCCGCAGACACGCCGCAGCCCGCGTTGCCCGGCCGCCATCACGGCGTCGTGCGACCAGGCGGCCACCGGGCGCAGGGCGCCGGGCAGCCGGTGCCGGGTGACCACGCACCAGGTGATCTTCGTGTACGTCCACCCATTCTGCTCCCGGTTTTCCAGGGTGCCACCGCCGCGGAGGTCCCCGGAGACCGAGAGTTCGGCGTGCTCGGGGGCCTCAGCCCGGTCCAGGTCGACGAGGATGCGCAGGTGCCGGCCCAGTGGGCTGCGGACCAGCAGCCGGGCCCGCTCGCCATCGCGGAGGATCCGCGCGGCACTCATGCCGGGCCACCAGGTGGGCCAGGCGTCGATGTCGGAGAGCACCTTCCAGACCCGGTCGCGGTCCGCGGCGGTCCGCCAGACCGTCTCGAAGTGGAAGGGCGCGGATTCGCCAGGCCGCGGCCTGACGTGGCGGTGTGCCATGGCGGCTCCTTTTCCGGCCTCTCCCCCACGGACGCAGGGCACGTCAGGGTGGGAGGCGATTGCGCCAGGATAGACCGCCGCCCTGCCCACTGGTGGCCAGGTGGAGCTAGCGGGACTGCGCGATCTCGGTCGCGGTGGCCTTCGCGTACGGTCCCACGCCGAGGATGGTGGCGGAACCGGGGCCGGTCCAGTCGCCGTAACCGACCAGGTACAGGCCCGGCTGCTTCGGCTCCCGGCCGTCGAGCACCGCGCTCAGGTGCCCGAGGGCCGGATCGAAGCCGGTGCACCAGATGAGGTGGTCAGCGTCCACCTCGTCGACGCTGTCGAACATCGGGGTCGGTACCAGCCGGCCCTCGTCACGGGCCCGGCGGACCTGTGGCACCATGACGATCTCGCCGAGCTCGCCGGTCCCGGGGTCTTCTCCCCCACGTTGGATGTTCCGGGCCCGCTGGCGGGCCCGGTGGAACAGGTCCCGGCCGTCGATGTCCTCGGGCATCCACTTCGGAGTATCACGGGTGTACCAGATGACCTCGGCTACTTCGCTGAGCTCGGCGGCGATCTGGGCGCCGGAATTTCCGCCGCCCACCACGGCCACCTTCGTTCCCCGGAAGGTCGCCGGGCCGGGGTAGTTCGCGGCGTGCCAGAAGGTCCCCGTGAGAGCCCCCGGATAGGACGGGGTGTGGGGTGCGGACCAGATGCCCGTCGCCGAGACCACATTCGGGGCGGTCCAGGAGCGCTCCGCGGAACTTACGGTGTATACCCCGTCCTCCCAGCTCACCGATTCCACCTGGACCGGCCGCTCGACAGGGAAGTCATAGCGCTGTTCATAACGGGTGAAGTAGTCTACCACATGGTCTGCCGGCGGATACTCGTCCTGGCCGTAGGTGGGCATCATCATGCCCGGGAGATTGGAGAAGCCCGCCGTGGAAAACAGTGTCAGGGTGGGCCAGTACTGCTGCCAGGCCCCGCCCGGCGCCAGCTGGTTGTCCAGGATCAGGAAGTCGACGCCCGCCCGGCGCAGATAGTACGCGGTGGCCAGGCCGGCCTGCCCACCGCCGATGATGATGGCCTCATGGTCGGTGTGTGCTGTGTCCGCAACCATCAGCTGTCCTCCCCGTCAATGTAGTTGATGCATCAAGAATATCGCCATCCGGCGAAAAGACAAGCTCCCGTCCCGGGATCGCCAGTCAGATCAGGCGCCGTTCCCGCGCTACGGTGATCGCCGCGGTGCGGTTTTCCACCCCCAGCTTCTGGTAGATGTGCACCAGGTGGGTCTTCACGGTCGCCTCCGAGATGAACAGGGATTTCGCCAGTTCCCGGTTCGCCGCCCCGGTGGCCAACGCCTGGAGGATCTCGATCTCCCGCGCAGACAGGGCCTGCTGCGGTTTCCCCACCCGTTCCATGAGGGCGGCGGCGACCTCCGGGGACAGCGTGCGCCTGCCCGCGGCGGTGGCGGTCACGGCGTCGTGCAGCGTCTGCTCGGGAGCGTCCTTGAGCAGGTAGCCCAGTGCCCCGGCCTCGATGGCGGCCACGATGTCGGCCTCCGTGTCATAGGTGGTCAGGATCAGCACCGGTGGCCCCGCAGCCGCCACCAGCCGCCGGGTGGCGGTGATGCCGTCCATGCCGGGCATCTGGATGTCCATGACCATCACGTCCACGTCCTCCCCGTGGTCCAGGGCGGCCTGCCCGTCCGCTCCCTCAGCCACGACGGTGATGTCGTCGAAACTGTCCAGGATCGTGCGTAGCCCCGCGCGGACCACGGGGTGATCGTCGATGAGCATGACGCGGATCATCAGGCCTCCTTCGGTGTCGGACGGGCCGAGGTCAACGGGATCTGGACCGCCAGCACGGTGCCCTCCCCGGGTTCGGACTCCACCGTGAGAGTACCGCCGAGAGAGTCGAGGCGTCGGGACAGGCCGCGCAGCCCGTAGCTGTCCGGTGGCGTGTGGTCCGGGTCGAAACCGCGGCCGTCATCGAAGACGTCGAGGGTGAGCTCCAGATCCCACACCGCCAGCGTGACCACGGCCGCGTCGGCGGCGGCGTGCTTGACCACGTTGGCCAACGCCTCCTGGCACACCCGTACCACTGCGGTGCTGATGGGCTCCGGCAGATCACGGTGCACGTCCCCGGCCAGCTGCAGGGAGATCGCCAGCGGTTGTCCGAGAGAATCCTGACGGGTGTCCACCCGACGGATCACCTCCCGCAGCGCGGCCGGCAGGTCGGTCTCCAGGGCGGGGGCGGCGAGGTCCCGGACGAAGCGGCGGGCCTCGGCGAGGTTGTCGACGGCCGCTTCCCGGATCGTCGCCAGTTGGCGCGCGGCGCCCGCCGTGTCCCCGCGGCGCAGACTCTGGTCCGCGGCCCGGGAGACCAGCACGATGGAGGACAACCCCTGGGCGACGGTGTCGTGGATCTCGCGGGAGAGCCGTTCGCGCTCCTCCAGCCGGCCGGCCTGGTGCTCACTCACGGCCAGTTCCTGCCGGGTGGCGCGCAGTTGTGCCGCGATCCGGCGGTGATGCTGCACCTCGGCGTGCAGCGCCCGGTAGGTGTAGTAGGTCGCCACCGCGAAGACCGCCCCGATGGCCGGCCCCACCGCCGCAGCGACCCCCCACGACTCCGGGTGCAGCCAGGCGGGCACGAAGGCGGCCACCGCCCACAACGCGAGCACCGCGACCGGGCCGACGACCCGGGGCAGCAGGTGGAGGAAGAGGAAGATGAGCGGGAAGAGCAGCCACACGAAGTCCTGGGTGTGGGCCACCAGCCCGATCCAGAGCAGGGTGACCGCGCCCAGCCACCACCACGCCCCACGCGCCGGGTCCGCCCGGGTCCGGCCCCGGGCGTAGCGGTCCTCCCAGACCGTGCCCGCCAGGTAGACGAGCGCCAGGGCGCACACCAGCGGCAGGACCGGGGTCCGGTGTGCGCGCTCCGGATCCTGCAGGAGAAAACGCAGCAGCCCGAAACCCAGCAGGAACGCGAAGATCACGTGGAGGGCCACCCGCAGCAGCAACAGCAGCCGCAGCAGGGGACGGGCCGTGCCCTCGGGCAGGGCGGGACCGGAGACGGGTGCAGTGGGGCTCACAGCCCCACAGGCTAGTCGGGCAAGTGGTTGACCCGAATCAACCGGACGGTTGACCGTGGATTCAACGCCTTCCCCGATGTTTCTCCTGACCTGGGGGAACACACTGGAGAGCAGTTCAGTACCCCCAGTTCCCAAGGAAGGCACCGCATCATGTTTCTCGGTCTCCGCGACCTCGTCCACGCCAAGGGGAGGTTCTCCCTCATCGGCGCGGTCGTGGGTCTGATCACCCTCCTGCTGGTCATGCTCACCGGTCTGACCGGTGGCCTCGGCCAGCAGAACACCTCAGCGCTCGAAGCCCTCGACCCGGACCGCTTCGTCTTCGCCGCCACCACCCCGGGCGAGGAGGCGGAGGTCTCCTTCACGGATAGCCAGATCACCACCGGCCTCGTCGAGCAGTGGCGGGACCTCGATGGCATTGACACAGTCGTGCCACTCGGCGCCACCCAGACCCGGCTGGAGGCCACCGGCGCCTCCTCCGTCGCCGTCCTCGGCATGCCGGCGGGCGCCGAGCTCCCCGGCGGCGGCACCCTCGGCGAGGGCCTCGTGCTCTCGGAATCCGTCGCGGAGGAGCAGAACATCGCCACCGGTGACACCGTCACCCTCGGCGGCCAAGAGGTGGAAGTCACCGGCACCACCGCCGACGAGTACTACTCCCACAGCCCCGTCGTCTGGACGGACACCGGCACCTGGACTGAGGTGGCGCACGTGGGCGATCGCGTCGTCGGCACCGCGCTCCTGGTGGACGGCTCCCTGGACAAGGAGGCCTGGGCCACCGCGGCGGCCGCCACTGATACGACGGCCACGGACACCAGCGGGGCGTTCGCTGGCCTGCCGGCCTACAGCTCGGAACAGGGTTCCCTGGTGACCATGCAGGGCTTCCTCTACGCCATCTCCGCCCTGGTCACCGTCTCCTTCCTCACCGTCTGGACCATCCAGCGCACCCGCGACCTGTCCATCCTGCGGGCCCTCGGCGCCTCCGGGCGCTACCTGCTCCGCGACGCCCTCGGCCAGTCCGCCGTCATCCTCGCCCTCGGCACCACCCTCGGCGCCCTGCTCGGCTGGGGACTCGGCACCCTGGCGGGCCAGGCGGTGCCCTTCGAGCTCAGCGTCCTCAACGTCGCTGGCCCCGCCATCGGAATCTGGTTGCTCGGCATGCTCGGCGCCTTCTTCGCCACCCGCAAGGTATCCCAGGTAGACCCCATGATCGCACTCGGAGGTAACGCTTAAATGTCCACCGCAACCGCACTGAAGACCCACCTGACCATTTCCGACGCCCGGGTGGTCTACCCGGACGGCACCACCACCGTCACCGCCCTGGACGGAGTCTCACTGAGCGCCCGCGCACGCGAGATGACCGCCATCATCGGCGAATCCGGCTCCGGCAAATCCACCCTGCTCTCCGTCGCCGCCGCCCTGATCGCCCCGGACTCCGGTGATGTCACCGTGGCAGGCGAACGGGTCGACGGTACCGACGACACCGAACGGGCACGGATCCGCCGCGAACACATCGGCTTCATCTTCCAGCAACCCAACCTTGTGGCCTCCCTGAACGCCCGCGACCAGCTGCTGCTGACCGATCACATCCGCGGAGTCCGCGGCAAGGAACTGCGCAACCGCGCCCGGCGCGCCGATGATCTGCTGGACCGGGTCGGCCTGGGCGGGTTCGGCGAGCGCCGCATGCACCAGATGTCCGGCGGCCAGCGCCAGCGCGTCAACATCGCCCGGGCCCTCATGGGCTCCCCCGAGCTGCTGCTGGCCGATGAACCCACCTCCGCGCTCGACCACCAGCTCTCCCACGAGATCGTGGAGCTGCTGCGCTCTCTCACCGATGATCTCGGCTTCGCCACCGTCATGGTCACCCACGACCGCGGCCTGCTGCACGTGATGGATCAGGTGGTGGAGATCCGGGACGGTCGGGTGCTGGAGGGGCCTGAGCGCCAGTAGAGTCGGCGGACAACGCTGACGACGAATCAGGAAACCCCAGCCATGAGTACTTCCGCGGAACCCACCCATCCTGATCACCTCGAGCTGCGTGCCCGACGGCTCATCGCCCAAGGGCTGGCCCCCACCGGTGCGCGTGCGCAGCTGCGCACTCCACTCGACGTCGCCCGGCACCTGCTGGCCCTGCAGGGTCAGAACTACCAGGCCGGCATCGCCGCTCTCGCGGTGCGCGCCGGGGTGGACGTGGCGGCGGTGCTCGCGGCCGTCGACACCCGCGAGCTCATCCGTACCTGGCCGCAGCGCGGCACGCTGCACTTCATGGCGGCCGAGGACGCGCGGTGGATGATGCGGTTGTGCAATCCGCGGGTGGCGCGCGCTCAGGAGCAGCGCCGTCCGCAACTGGGCATTGGCCCGGACGCCTTCGCTGCCGCCCGGGAGGCGTTTCACGGGAAACTCCTGGAGCCCGCCGACGAACCGTTGACCCGGCGGGGAGCCTATGCGGTGTTCGCCGCCGCCGGCGTCGATCCGGCCGACGGACGGGGTTCGCACCTGTTGCGCGCCTTCGGCGGAGAAGGGGATGTGGTCCAGGGGCCGAAACTGGGCACGGAGGAGACCTTCCTGCACGTCAATCACCTGCCGGTGCTCCAGCGCGAGCTCAGCGGTGACGAGGCACTCGCGGAACTGGGCAGCCGCTACTTCCACGCCCACGGCCCGGCGCGGGTGAAGGACCTGGCGTGGTGGTCCGGGCTGAGTCAGACCGAGGCGAAACGCGCCCGGCAGCTGTCCCGGGACGTCACAGAGATTGAGCTCGCTGGCGAGACCTTCGTGATGGGGGCCTGGCAGGAGCAGGTCACCGGCGAAGAACTACAGGCCGCGCTGGAACGGGACTACATCCTGCCGGCCTTCGACGAATACCTCCTCGGCTACGGCACCCGCGCCGAGATCGTGGCCCCGGAGATCGCGCCGGAAGTGCTCAGCAAGAACGGCCTGAGCTGGCCGTTCCACGTCTCGAGCGGGGCGATCACTGGCCGGGCCACGTAGCCAGCCGGGCATTGGCCTGGGGAACGGCCGCTGCGATCTTCGACGCCGAGGTGGGCGCGGGCCCGTCCGGGGTTTGGGCGGCCAGGGCGGCGGCTACCGAGTGGATCCGCACCGCGGTTTCCACGTCCTGGTACTGGTCCGGCAGCAGTGACCGTTCCCACTCCGGGTACCGGTCCTTCATCCACTCCATGTGCGCCTCCCATTCGGCCATGAGCGCTCCCGCGATACCGGAGAGCACGTCTCCGGAACCGGCCGTGGCACCCCAGGAGGAACCGGCGTCGATCACTCGGACGCGAACGCCGTAGGCGATCACCGTGCGGCGCCCCTTCAGGAGCACGCCGCAGCCCAGTGTCCGGGCCATGGCACGTGCGGCCCCGATCCGGTCCTCGTCCGGGTCCGGGATCTCCTCCTCCAAAGCATCGGCCAGCCGGCGGAACTCGCCGGCGTGCGGGGTCAGCAGCGTCGGGACCGTCCGGTTCCGCAGTTTCTCCCGCAGGTTCGCGTGCGCAGAGAGCAAAGTGATGGCATCGGCGTCGATGAGCAGCGCCTCCGCGCGGTCCAGCAACCAGGCCAGCTCCTCGTATGCGGCGTCATCGGTGCCGCGGCCCGGGCCGACCACCCAGGACTGCACCCGGCCGGCGCTTTCGACATCGGCGTGCGCGATCACCTCGGGCAGGGCGCGGACGACCTCCTCCCAGCCGCTGCCGATGTAGCGCACCATGGAACTGGTGGCCCGCACCGCGCCTGCGGTGCACAACACGGCGGCGCCGCGGTAGGCATCGGAGCCGGCGCAGACGCCCACCACTCCCCCGCTGTACTTGTCTGAGTCCGCGCCGGGCTCGGTTCGTAGCCCGTAGATGCCGGGCCGGACGGTACGTAGCTCCACCTGCTTTGACGCGGACCAGTCGAAGCGTGGGTGCTGGTCCGGCCAGGCGCGCTCGGCCTGAATTTCGGAACCGCCCTCGCTGAAGTCCTTGGCGAAGATGTTGAAGAGGGATTGCCCCAGGTTCAAGGCGCCCTCTTCCGTCTTCAGCCCCAGATCCCCCACGACCACCTCCCCGCAGTCCGTGGCCACCGCATGCGCTGGCCGCAGCCCACCGAAGGTGACCGTGACATCGGCCTGCACATGTGCGGGGACCCGCTCGATCTTGAGGGGGGAGTCTTCCTGGCTGGGCTGGCGAGCCGGCACCTCCACCTTCTCCGGTAGGGCTCCGGTGTCGGCGTTGATGCCGGAGGGGACGTCGATGGCCAGAATCGGGACACGGGGGTAGAACTCGCCATTCAGTGTGCGCGCGACCTCCGGGGAGAGCCCGCCATGGCCGCCGATGCCGAGGATGCCGTCAATGAGCAGATGGTAATCCTGTGTGCGTTCCCCGACCTCAGGGATGTCGTCGAGTACCCGGCCCCCGGCCTCCCGAAACACGTCCAGGGCAGCCTCGTGAACTTTGCCCTCCCGGCCGAGCAACACGGCGTCGACGCCCCACCCCGCCGCGCACAGCAGGACCCCGGCGTAGAGGGCGTCACCGCCGTTGCCGCCGGAACCGACGAGCAGCAGCACCCGGCCACCAGTCCGGTGCTGCGGTCGCGGGACCGCCAGCATCACCTCTGCGGCGGCGGCGACCGCGCGGGCGGCTTCCTTCATCAGTTGGTCCTGCTCCGACTGTTGCTCGAGCAGCACCTGCTCGCCACGGCGAACCTGGTCGACGGTGAACACAAAGTTGGGGACGAAGCTCATGGCGCCCACGCTACCGGGATATGGTTTCGGGCATGAGAGAAACTGGCGGGCCCTCCCGTCCCTGGGTCGCTGTCACGTTGTTCGCCTTCGCTCTGGTGGTGCTGGCACTGACCACGCTGAAGTCCTTCTTCACCATCGGCCTGCTGTGGAAGCCGGAGAACCAGCGGGTGCGCTCCCTGGAGCTGATTCCGCTGGAGAACTGGTTCACCTCGGAGACCTGGTTCTCCCCGGTCTTCGACACCCTCGGCAACATCGCGTTCTTTGCGCCTCTTGGTATGCTCGCCGCGATCCTGCTGGGGAAGGTGCGGCACCGGGTGCTCAAGGTGGCGGGCCTGGCGGCACTGTTCAGCCTGGTGATCGAGCTGACGCAGTTCGCCTTCTCCCTTGGCCGCACCGACATTGACGACCTGGTGTTCAACACCCTCGGCGGACTGGTGGGTGCCTGGCTGGCGGGGCTCGGCGGGAAGCGCTGGCACACCCTGTTGACCGTGCTCAGCGGTTTGGCGGTGGTGGTGTTCGTCGTGCTGGTGATGCTGGGGCCGAGTCTCGGGGACCCGTCGAAAGTGGCGCCGACGGGCTGAACATCCGCTGGCTATGAGCTGTGTCTCACATTGGGCGGCGTTTGTGGCTAGCGTGGGTGTTGTACCTGCACAAATCCCACGACGCACAGGAGATCGCCATGACCCGTATCGCCATCATCGTCGGCAGCACCCGCCCCAATCGCCTGGCTCCCCAGGTGGCTGAGTGGGTGCACGAGAATGCCCAGCATCACCCCGGCGCCACCTTCGAGCTGGTGGACGTCGCCGACCAGAACCTGCCGCTGCTCGACGAACCCCTGCCACCGGCCATGGGCCAGTACGCCAATGACCACACCAAGGCCTGGGCGGAAAAGATCGCCTCCTATGACGGCTTCATCTTCGTCACCCCCGAGTACAACCACTCCGTGCCTGCCGCGCTCAAGAATGCGGTGGACTACGTCTACGCCGAGTGGAACAACAAGGCCATCGGGTTCGTCAGTTACGGCAGCGCCGGCGGTACCCGTGCTGTCGAGGCCTGGCGGTTGATCGCGGCGGAGCTGCAGATGGCTGACGTCCGCGCCCAGGTCTTCCTCTCCTTCGCGAACGAGTTCGAGGACATGTCCGAGTTCCGCCCCACGGACGGTTCCACCAAGGCACTGACCGATGTCTTCGACCAGGTCACCAGGTGGGCCGAGGCGCTCAAGACCGTGCGGGAATAGGAGCGGGGTTCCCCGCGGCGTCGACAAGCGTTACTTCGCCTGGCACTCCGGGCACCAGAACAGGTTGCGGCCCTCCATGACCTGCTCGGCGATCGGGGTGCCACAGATGAAGCAGGGCTGGCCGGTACGGCGGTAGGTGTAGACCTCACCGCCGTGGTCGTCCTGACGCGGTTCCCTCCCCATCGCCTCCGGGGTGTGCTCCGGCCGGACGGTGTCGATCCGCGCGGCCGCCACGCCCTCGGCCATCAGGCCCACCAGGTCCGCCCAGATCGAGTCGAACTCATTTCGCTGCAGTTTCCTTCCCGCCCGAAACGGTGAGATGCCCAGCCGGAACAACGTTTCCGCCCGGTAGATATTGCCCACTCCGGCGAAGAGTTTCTGGTCCATCAGCAGCGAACCGATGCTGCGGGTGGACCGCTTCACCTTCTGCCAGATCGGCGCCGGGTCGGAATCGCTGCGGATGGGATCCGCACCCAGCTTGGCGACGGCCGCGTCGCGCTCGTCCTCGGTGATCAACCGGCACCACTGCGGGCCGCGGAGATCCGCGGCGAGTTCGCCGTCACTCAGGCGCAGCCGCACCTGGCCGCGCGGGGTGGTCTCCGGCTCGAACTGCAGGGTGCCGATGAGTCCTAAATGGATGTAGATGATGTGGGCGGGATCGTCGGCGTCGAACTCCACGAACAGGTGCTTGCCGAAGGCCTCCGCGTGACTGAGGGCATGTCCGTCGAGGCGGGCGGCCTCGGCGGCGAACCTGCCCTGGGGAGAGGTCACCCGCAGTGTTTTCCCGGCATAGAAGGAGTTCATCTTGCCGGCGAGATGGTGAATGACATGACCTTCAGGCATGTCTGCCAGCTTAGCGAGCGGCCGGGACGGTTCTGGCGGGTGCCCGGGGACGGTGGGGTTTTGTGCGCGCGGAGTGAAAGCCAGGACCTTTTGCCGGCCGCGAATCAGCTCTCGGAGGCTCCGGATGTCCTCCGGAGCTGACACGTGCAACGGCAGGGAGGGCGTGGCGGTGGTCTCCGGCGACTGATTCAGGGTGAACAGGGTGGTTCCACCGTGAGGTGACGTTGTCCTGCACCGTCGGGAATAGCACCGGTGAAGTCAGCGAACGGCAAAGGATTTCGGAAGCGGAACCCCAACGGCGGGCGAACGAGGTCAATGGTGGCGGGGATGAGAGCCGCCGAGACCTGGGGCACGGGTTCGGCCTGGCACCAGTGTCTCCACCCGGGCATGGGACAGCCCGAATACAGGGCTTATGGCGAAGGCTGGCATCTTGGGCCAATTCTGTTGCGCTCCAGACAAACTATCTGACTGTGTTCTGGATCATACTCATGCATGGTTCACCTCCCCAACGACCTAATCGGAGACTTCCATGAGTGACCGAACAACATTGAAACGAGGGCAGTTGGGCACCACTGCGCTTGTGTTCATGATCATCGCGGCTTCGGCGCCGTTGACGGTGCTGGCGGGTGGAGCACCCACGAATTTGGCGGTGTCTGGCCTGTTGGGTCTGCCGCTGAGCTATCTGGTGCTTGGTGTCGTCCTTATTCTCTTCGCCATCGGCTATTCGGCGATGAGTTCCCGGATTCATAACGCAGGTGCCTTCTACGCCTATATTTCCCAGGGTCTGGGGCCGCGGCAGGGAATCGCCGCGGCGTTGCTGGCCCTGGTCACCTACAACATGCTGCAGGCCAGCCTTTATGGTCTGTTTGGTTTCTCTCTTTCTGCAGCGATCGCCACCTGGACTTCCGTTCAACTGCCCTGGTGGTTGGTCGGGGCCGTCGGCTGGTTGCTGGTGGCGTTGCTGGGGGTCAGGAACGTTGACTTCTCCGCCAAGATTCTCGGTGTGCTGGTGGCCCTTGAGTTCCTGGTGGTGGCCATCGTCATGGGTATTGCGTTGACTCATGCCCCGGAGGGGGTGAGCGTGGTCTCGCTACGGTACGGGGACTTCATGAGCTCGGGAGTGGGCGTTCTGCTGGCCTTCTCCATCGCGGCTTTCATGGGGTTTGAATCAGGGGCGATCTATTCGGAGGAGACGAAGGATCCCAAGCGGACCGTTGCCCGGGCCACCTATATCGCGGTAGCGATCATCGCCCTCTTCTACGGGCTGTCGACGTGGGCGCTCACCATGGGGGTGGGCCCCTCCGCGATCATCGACGAAGCCAGGACTTATGGTCCTGATCTGGTCTTCGTGTGGCTGGCGGAGTTTTCACCGCTCCTCTCTGATGTGGCTCACCTGCTCTTTGTCACCAGCATCTTTGCGGCACTGGTGGCGTTTCACAACGCCTCAGCCCGCTACTTCTTCGCGCTCGGGCGTTCCCGGGTGTTGCCGCAGGTACTGGGAAGAACCGGTGGAAACGGGTCCCCGGTGGCCGGATCGGTCGCCCAGTCAACGGTTGGGCTCGGGGTGGTGATTCTGTTCGCGTTGACCGGCATCAACTCCTCGCTGGGAGAGCTGTACCCGGTGATCACCCTGTTCACGTGGTTCTCCACCGCAGCGGCTTTCGGCCTGGTTTTCCTGATGGCCGTGACCTCGGTTGCGGTGCTGGTGTGGTTCAGAGGAAACCATCATGGTTTTGGCGTCTTCACGCGCGTCATCGCCCCGGCACTGGCGACCATTGCCTTGATCTCCGTGGCCGTGCTCATCCTCATCAACTTCGATCTCATGATCGGGGAGGAGTCGCCGCGGGCAATGGTCTTCATTATGCCGGGAATCATCATCGGCTCGGGCGTGCTCGGCGCGTTGTGGTCCCTCCGATTCGACCGGCACACCGACATCCACACCATCCCTGATGATGAACCGCCGGTGGAAGCTGAGGCCACCGGGGCTGACTCAGCTTCGGCATCCGCCACCTTGACCGCCCCCTAGCCATGCTTTACGCATAACCGACCACACAATTTTAAGGAGCAGTTCATGAGCAAGAAAGTCATCGTCATCGGTGCCGGATTCGCCGGACTGATCGCGGCCCGGGAGCTGCAGAGCGCAGGGATCGAGGTCGAGGTCCTCGAAGCCCGTGACCGCATCGGTGGCCGAGCATGGACCGACAACCGGCTGGGGGCGCAACTGGAGATGGGAGCGACCTGGGTGCACTGGCACCAGCCGCACGTATGGGCGGAGATCACCCGCTACGGGCAAAAAATCCACGAGAGCCCAGCCCCGGAGCAGGCCTTCTGGCTGGCCGATGGCCGACTATTCCGCGGCACCGAAGAGGAGATGGACGGCCGCCGGGCACGCGCCATGGAAAAGATCTATGACGGCTCCCGAACATTCTTCCCCAACCCCTATGAGCCACTTTCGGCGCTCAACGATCCCGCACTGCGGGAGGATTTCCTGGCAACCGACCAGCGTTCTCCACTGGAGGAGCTGATCGGCGGAGATTTCTCACAGGAGGAGATCGACCTTTGTGAGGCGTACTGGTCCGGGGGCTATATCGGCGATCCACACCAGGGATCCGCCCTGATGGCAAAGCAGTGGGCGGCCCTCTGTGACCATCGGTTGGAGGCGGTGGACGCCCAGACGCTGCAGTACAAGCTGGTGAAAGGTATGCGTGGCATCTATGAGAATATCGCTGCGGATCTGCGTTGCCCGATCCGGTTGCACACACCGGTCACCGCCATCGCCCATGGTGAGAGCTCCGCCGAGGTCACCCTCGCGGACGGCGAGAAACTGCGGGCGGACGGGGTTGTTGTCACGGTGCCGGTCGGGGCATTGGACGCTATCGAGTGTGATCCGCCCTTGCCTCCCGGTATGCGCCGGGTGATCGATCAGAAGTGGAACTCCACCGGAGGCAAGATCTGGATCAAGGTCAAGGGGCACCATAGCTTCACGGCAATGGCACCGCAGCCGGCCGTGGTCAACGTACTTAAGTCGGAGGTGTTCACGGAGGACGGAAACACCATCATTGTCGGTTTCGGTGCTTATCACCAGAAGTTTGATTTCGGGAATCCTGCCTGCGGCCAACAGATCATCAACCAGTGGCGCGATGATCTCGAGGTGGTGGACTGCACGGGCCATGACTGGGTAGCGGACCGATGGAGTGGCCAAGCGTGGGCCACCCTGAAGAAGGGGCAGTTTACCGATGGCTGGCACCACTTCCGCGAGACAGGTACCCGAATGCGCTTCGCTGGCGCAGATTGGGCGAACGGCTGGCGTGGGGTGTGCGTGGACGGTGCCATCGAGATGGGCCTGAGCACCGCCCGGCAGCTGATCCGGGATCTCGTCTAGTCAGTACTGTCCTGGGCTGGGGATTGTGAGACGGGCAGTTCGGGCCCAGGGAACGTAATGGCAGTGGCTCTGAACAAGCAGAATCGGAGTTTGCCGCGGTTCCCGGGAGCTGGTTCAGCAAGGGGTGCCACCGGCGTGCACGGCCAGCTTCCACAATGACATCCCACTGCTTTTCGGCGGTGCTCCTTGAGCGACGTCGTGCCACTGCCGCAAGACCGCCGACCGGCGGGGAGCTGCGGATGCGATTGGCATGGGACCGTCGATGCTGCAGAACCCGAACCTGGGCCTGGTACTCCTTGATGCCGGGCCGGTGACGTGGGTGTGATTCGTCCCGCGGGGCAGCGGTTTCAACGGCCCGCCACCCTCATGAAAACACTGTCTACCGCGGCCGTGTCCGTTCAACCAAGATGAACCGAATACACCTGTGACAGCTCCGTGGCAGGTGATTCTGGAGATGTGGTTGCGGTTATCTCAGCCATTTCCTGAGGTGATCCGACTCCGGAAGGAGCGCGGAGATTCCCCGTACTCGGCTCGAAAAGCTTTGGAGACGTGCGAGGCATCGAGAAGCCCGTAACGGGCGCTGATCACATGAACCGGCGTGTCTTTCAACGTGGGATTGGCGAGATCGGCATGGATTGCGGCTAGCCTGCAGGTACGGATATAAGTGGCGACTGTGGTTCCCATCGCGGAGAAATGGGTGTGCAGGCTGCGGACAGAAACATAGAGGGCCTCGGCGATGGTTCCCGGGGAGAGGTCTGGGTCGGCGAGATGATCGTCTATGTAGCCACTTGCCTGCCGGAAGAGCAGGGAAGCCTCGGCGGCTTCCTCACCGAGCTTCTGGATGTGATCGGCGAGCACGGTCACCAGCAGATCAAAGGAAGTCTGCATCAGGGATTTCGCGTGTTGTCCATGAAGCTCATCCAGATTGGCGGCCAACTGCTCGAACAACGGGACCGCCACCTTGCCCAGGCCCTCATGGCGTGACACGGGGACAGCAGTGACTTGGTCGAGCTGGTCATCACGCAGATGGAGAAAGGCGCGGGGGAAGTAGACCACCAGGCTGTGCTGGGGATCCCGGAACACCAGGCTGTACGGCCGCTCAACGGTATAGAGGGCCAAGTCGCCTGGACGCATTTCGCAGGAACGACCATCCTGCAGCAGGGTGGCTGTTCCCTTGATCTGGAGACTCAATTTGCACTTGGCGGCCCGGGGGTCAGAGAGGGTGTTCTTGGCATGAATGACGGTATGGGCGTCGGAACGCATGTCAAACAATTCCACCTCCCCGACCTGCTGCCGTAGTGCTGTGCCGCGGAAGTTTGGTGCCGGGCAGGTCGCCCGGACATTACTGAAGCTGCCGGCAACCATCCGGCGCCACTCGGTGAAGTTGTACTGCTGCCCGGATTCCATGGGGAACTCCTGTTGACACGGGAATTACTGGGTGAGGATTGTATTCACCATAGGTGACGCACCACACACTGTGGAACAACTTGGGCGCACGCTAAAGCAATTCCTTACTCCTTACGGGTGTCAGGATGGTCTCACCCGGCACCCAAACAGCGTCTCGACAATGTCGTGATGCCGGTGGAAGAACCGGGAAACCTCACTGACCACCTCACCCATATGGAGCTCCCTGTCATGAACCAGCCGCTTCTGGAAACCAGCGCCCTCACCATGGCCTCCGGCCGAGCGATACACGATCCCGCCACCGGGGACCTCATCGGCCATGCCCCCGAGCACACCGTGGCTGATCTGGATGCAGCGGTGGCCGTGGCCACGGCGGTGCAGCCGGCCTGGGAGGCAGCGGGACATGGTGAGCGTTCCCGGCTGCTCAAGGCTGCCGCGGATGCGATCGACGAACAGGCGGAAACCCTGGCGCACCTGCTCAGCCGTGAAACCGGTAAGCCGCTCAACGGGCCCAACGCCCGCCTGGAGGTGGCGCAGAGCAGCGCCTGGTTGCGTGCCACCGCTGAATTTGACACCCCGGGCGAGGTCCTGGTTGACGATGGGCAAGCCTATGCCACCCTGGCCTATGAAGCGGTCGGGGTGGTGGGGGCCATCGGCCCCTGGAACTGGCCATTGATGATCACCATCTGGCAGATCGCCCCTTCCTTGCGTATGGGTAACACCGTGGTGGTCAAGCCCTCGGAATACTCTCCGCTGAGCGTGCTGGCGCTGGGTGAGATTCTCAACAGCGTCCTCCCGGAAGGAGTGCTCCAGGTCGTTTCCGGCGGTCGGGAGGTCGGTGCCCGGATCAGTGAGCACGAGGACATCGCAAAGGTCATGTTCACTGGTTCGACCCGCACCGGGAAGGCCATCGCAGCCGCAGGTGCGGCGAATCTGAAGCGGCTGACCCTGGAGCTGGGTGGTAATGACGCCGCCATCGTGCTCGATGACTGTGATCCTGAGGTCATTGCGGAGGATTTGTTTTGGGGGGCCTTCATCAACACCGGACAGACGTGTGCCGCTATCAAACGCATCTATGTGGCAGACAATATCCATGACGAGGTCGCAGAGGCACTGGCCGCTATCGCCCGCGACGTTCCAATGGGGCCGGGGCTGGACGAGAACAATGTCCTTGGCCCCCTGCAGAATCGGCAGCAGTACGACATCGTGACCAGGCTCGTTGATGCCGCCCGAGAAGGTGGCGCACGAATTCTGGTCGGTGGTGATCCCGCTGAGGGGCCGGGCAACTTCTACCCGGCGACCATCGTCGCCGATATCGCGCCGGATAACCCGCTTGTGGTGGAGGAGCAGTTCGGCCCGGCCTTGCCCATTATCCGCTACAGCGACCTGGACCAGGCGGTGGCCTGGGCCAATGGGTTGGATGTCGGGCTCGGCGCCTCGGTGTGGTCAGCGGACCGAGACCGGGCACTGGAGGTAGCCAAGCGGGTCAAGGCCGGCACCGTGTGGATCAACAGCCACGCGGTACCTGACCCACGCATCCCCTTCGGAGGTATCAAACAGTCCGGCTACGGTCTGGAGTTCGGTGCGGAGGGGCTGAAGTCCGTGGCAGTACCCAAGGTCTACAACGGCTGATACGCCGGATCCGCCCCTGCTTCCGGCAGAGGCGGACACGAATCGGCGCCCGGAGACTTCAGGCGTCCTTCGCCGACACGTGCAACGGCAGGGAGAGTGTGGCGGTGGTCCCCTGCGGCTGATTCGGGGTGAACAGGATGGTTCCGCCGTGACGCTGCGCGATGTGCTCGGAGAGGATCAGGCCGATCCCGGAACCGTCCTTCTTGGTGCTGAACGCTCCAGCGGCCAGCTGGTCAGCGGGCACCGTCTGCATGCCTCGGCCCTGGTCGGAGACGGCTATGGAGGCCATCCCGCCGTACTCGGTGAGCTTGATGTCCAGTTGCTTCACCGCGGTTTCCGGGCGTCTGATCTCGTCGATGGCGTTCATGCACAGGTTGATGATCACCTGTCCGATGAGCACACTCTCGCCCGTCATGGTCAGTGGTTTCGCCCCCAGATCGGCGTTGACCGCCACTCCCTCCTCCTCGGCGCGCAGGCGCACGAAGTACAGGGACTCCTCCACGGTGGCGGGAAGACTGAATTCGGCGGTCGTGCTCTCGATGCGGCGGACATAGCGTTTGGCGGAGGCCACAATCTCTGACGCCCGTTTGAGCTGCTTCTCCACCATCTCGATGCCGTAGTTGAGCTTTTCCGGATCAAACGGAGGAGTGCTGATCCGGGCCTTCAGGCCGCTGAGGAAGTTGAGCGAGGCCGCCAGTGGCTGGCCCAGGTCATGCGCCATGACCATTGCCATGTCTCCCATGGCGTTGTAGCGGCTCAGATACTGCAGCTGGCTGCGCTGTGCCTCCTCCCGCTTCTCCGCCTCCACCCGGTCAGTGATGTCCCGGACCGTCAGTACCCGGTAGGTGCTCTCCTCAATCTCCACGTTCTCCAGGTAGCAGGCCAACCAGCGCAGGTCCTGGTTTCCCACGCTCACCTTCATCCGGAAGTTCACCCGCCCCTGCGGATGGGTGATCGGGGCACGGAGCTCATCCTCGCTGATACCGGGATCCGTGGCGCCGAGGTCGGAAAGATTCTGGCCGATGATGCCGTCAGCGGTGAAATTGAAGAGGCCCGCGGCATAGGGGGAGGCGCGCTCCACCTGGTTGTTTATGTCCAGCACCAGCACGCCGGCTGCCGTGTGGGACATTATCCGTTCCAGGGAGGTGGCGACCCATTCCGTGGACTCGATGGGCTCATCCCCCTCACTGACCAGGCGCATCTCAACCATGATGACTTCCTCACTCCGGAGGGGGACGATCGTCGCCACTGCCTCGGTGAGAAAGTCCCGGCCTTCGGCGTCCTGGTACTTCCACCGCTTCCGGCTGGATCCGTAGAGCGCCGCCGAGTGGAGCCAGGCCACTCCGTTCTCCCGACGGTAGGGACGTTCCTGGGAACTCATGTGATGGGCCTTGAGTGAACGCAACTCATCGACGTTGTACTTGAACATTTCACAGGCGCGCTCATTCGCCCAGAGCACTCGCAGAGTGTCTTTCTCGTGGAGAAGGACACCGACGCGTGAATGCTGTGCCAGGGTCAGACGTTCTTCAGGCGTGGGGATCATGCCTTTAGATCCTAAGATCCTTTTCCCTGCCGGTGGGATCGGGAAAAATCCGCTGTCAACTAAAGAAATGCTTAGTCACCTGCCGGTTTTCTCCAATACCGCAGCTGTGAAGCACGCCATAGCATCGCAGTCATAGCAATTGAAGTCGCAGAAATTGGAGAAGCTCATGGCCCTGGCAACGAGAAATGATGACGTCACGTTGAGTGACGTGGTCGCGGAACCGGCAGGCCCGGCCCGGGAGGCGGCCTTCCAGCACGCACTGGACGTGCTGCGGGAACGCCGTGATGAGTTCAACGAGCAGGGTTATGTTCCGCGGGACTACATGACCCTGCTCAAGAAGGCCGGCCTGTTCCGGGTCGCCGTCCCGGAAAAGTTCGGTGGGGAACCGCTGCCACCGGCGGAGTTCATGAAGCAGGTGGAGCAGATCTCCGCCGTGGACCCGGCCACCGGTTGGGTCGCCAGCTTCGGCTCCGCACTGGTCTACTTCTCCTCCCTGCCGGTGGAGACCCAGCGCCAGCTCTACTCCCAGAGCAAGGACATCGTCTTCGCCGCCGGAATGTTCCCGATGTTTGAGGCCGAGAAGGTCGAGGGCGGTTACCTCTGCTCCGGTGAATGGCAGTTCGCCAGCGGCTGCAAGGGGGCGGATCTGCTCGGCATGGGTCTCCGTGGTGGCGAGGAGACCGGCGGTAAGCCGCTCACCGCTCTGATCGACCGGTCCAAGGTGGAGATCGTGGACAACTGGGACGTCGCCGGGATGAAGGCCACAGGATCCCACAACGTGGTCGCTGACCGGGTCTTCGTTCCGGAGTCGATGACCTTCATCCGCGGCGGGGAACCCACCATCGACGAGCCGATCACCCGCTACCCGGTCCTGGCCTACGCCGCACAGGTCCTGGCCGTGGTCACCCTCGGCGCCGCCCGTGGGGCGCTGGACTACGTCACCGAGGTCGGGTCCGGGAGCACCTCGATCACCGGTGGCCCCGCCAAGGGCAACCGGCCCGCGTACAAGGCGGGACTGGCGAAGGCCGAAGCCAAATTGCGCTCCGCCCAGGCGTTCTTCTACGGATCCACCGAGGAGGTGTGGGCGAAGGCGGTCGCCGGTGAAGAGATCACCGAGAACGACAAGGCGCTGCTGCGGCTGGCCTCCACCGAAGCGGCGCACGTCGGACGCGACGTCGTGATGAGCGCCTTCAATCTCGCCGGCACCGGGGCCATCTTCGCGCAGCATCCTCTGCAGCGGTACCTCCGCGACGGTCTGGTCCCGGCCCAGCACGCGATGCTCCAGGAGCACACCTACGAGGCCTCTGGCGCGCTGCTGATGGGACTCGACGCCGGCATCCCCAGCTTCCCCTGACCTTCGTCCCCTGAACCCACCCCCAGCCCAGTCACAAGGAGTCCTTCATGGCACAGGAACCACTGCGCACCCTCTTCTGCGTCGGCAACAACCAGAACTTCTTCGATCTCCCCAAGGCCGACATCGGCCCGGTGTGGATCGCCACCCAGAACTTTCTGACCAGCCTCCGCGACATGGACGGCGTGGAGGTCATCGGCACCTTCGACGATGACGCCCACATGGTCGGCCCCTCCGACGGTTGGCCGTGGACCTTCTACGTGCTTGCCGACGTCCGGGACCAGGAGACCGTCAAGGCGGCATGCAACCTGCTGCGCACCATCATGGTCGGCGAGTACGCCCTCTGGCGGTACTTCAAGATCGAGGCGCGGATGGGCCGGGAACTGGTCATCCGCGACGACGTCGAACTCTGATCCCGATTCCCGCACCGATACCCCACCCCTTACTGCTACTGGAGGACAACACATGACCACCACACACGAGCCCATGGGCGGATTCGCCACTCTGGTCGAGGACGACCGGGTCGCCGGCGCCCTCTACACCGATCCGGAGATCTTCCAGGAGGAGATGGAGAAGATCTTCTACAAGACCTGGGTCTGGGTCGCCCACGAGAGCGAGATCCCCGAGGCCGGGTCCTTCAAGACCACTTATGTCGGCGACCAACCGGTGATCGTCAACCGCGACCGCAAGGGCAACTTCAACACCCTGCTCAACCGCTGCCGCCACCGCGGCGCCACGGTCTGCGACCAGCGCAACGGCAAGGCCAACGGCTTCACCTGCCCGTACCACAACTGGTCCTACACCCTGGACGGCCGGTTGCGCGGCATCCCCTACCCCGATGGCTACGAGGGTGTGGTGGACAAGAAGGACTTCCCGCTGCAGAAACTGCGCACCGAGTCCTACCTGGGCATGATCTTCGCCACCTTCAACGAGGACGCTCCGCCGCTGGAGGAGCACCTGGGCGACGCGAAGATCTGGATGGAGCGTTTTCTCAAGCAGACCAACGGCTTCCCGGCCAAGGTCATCGGCATCCACAAGTTCCGCTTCAAGGGAAACTGGAAGATCCAGCTGGAGAACACCACCGACGGTTACCACTTCCCGATGGTGCACAAGTCCTGGATGGCATCCGTCGACTCCGAGACCGCCGACATGATGTCCTTCATGGATGACCCGGCCGCGGAAACCCACGCGTTGGGCAACGGCCACAGCGTGGGCATCATGGCCACCGCCCACGTGGATCTGGACATCGATGACGGTACCGAAGAGATCCAGCCGAGGTTCCAGCACCTGGTCGATGAACTCGAGGCCTCGGGTGAGAGCCCGGAGCGGGTCCGCCGCTACATGCGCTCCATGCACGGCTGCGGGTTCAACCTCAACATGTTCCCGAACATCGGCATGTCCTCGGCGTTCTTCCGGGTGCTGATTCCGATCTCGGTCGACGAGACCGAGATCTGGCACATGGCCCTCGGCATGGACGGTGGTCCGGAGTCCATCAACCGGGAGCGGCTCCGCATCCACGAGCACTTCCAGGGCCCCTTCGGCTTCGGCTCCCCGGATGACGCCGAGGGCTGGGACCGGGTCCAGATCGGCGCCGGCGGCAACCCGAACATGCCGATCCTGGTCAACCGTGGTCTGAACCGCGAATACAAGAACGACGAAGGCTGGCCCACCTCGCATGTCACCGACGAAACCGGCATGCGTGAGGCCTACTACATGTGGAAGAAGATGATGAGCGATGACTAATTCCCTGCTGCACCTCCAGGCGACCACTCTCTCCGATGAACGCGTGCTCCGTGCCATCGAGCTGATCTGGAAGGAGGCCGCTATCCTGGACGCCAAGGACTACCCGGCCTGGGAGGAGATGTTCACGGACGAGGGCTACTACGTGGTGCCGATCGATCCCGACACCGAGGATTTCGCGGCCTCGCTGAACATGATCTACGACGACAAGCGGATGCGCCGTCTGCGCGTCGAACGGATGATGCAGGGTTATGCCCCTTCCGCCGTCGCCGCTGCCCGGACCGCGCGGGTGGTGTCCACGTTCGTGGTCAAGTCGGTCTCGGATGAGGAGGTGGTCATCCGCTCCACGCAGGTGCTCACCGCGTTCAAGCGGAACAGCCACCAGACCCTCGGGGCGGAACTGACCCACACGATCGCCCTGTCCGACGAAGGTGACCGCATCGCGCAGAAGGTCGCCCGCCTCATCAACAGCGAAGATGCCGTCAGCGCCGCCGGCTTCCTGATCTAGGGGGACCGGAATGACCAATGACACAGCAGGGATCGCCCTGGTCACCGGCGCCGCCGGTGGAATGGGGCAGTTCATCGCCCGGCAACTGCACGCCGACGGCCACCGGGTCTACCTCGCGGACATCGCACTCGAGCAAGCTGACGCGCTGGCGAGGGAGCTGTCCCCGGACGGCGCCACCGCCCGCGCGATCCGTCTCGACGTCTCCCGCCGCCAGGACTTCGTCGACGCTCTGGCGGAGATCACCGAACACTGGGGAACGCCCACCATTCTGGTCAACAACGCCGCGGTCACCCGCGCGGCAGACCTGATGAGTCTGGGGGAAGAGGACTTCAACTCCGTGCTCACCACGAATGTGGACAGCATCTTCTTCGGTTGCCAGGTCATCGGCGCTGCCATGGCGGAGGCCGGTTACGGCCGCATCATCAACATGGCCTCGCTCGCCGGTCAAAACGGTGGCACCTCCACCGGCGGCCATTACGCGGCGTCCAAGGGGGCGATCCTGACCACCACCAAGATCTTCGCCCGGGAACTCGCGGCCAAGGGAGTGACGGTCAACGCCATCTCCCCCGGGCCGCACGATCTACCGATCGTCCACCAGACCGTGCCGGCGGACAAGCTCGACCAGGTGGTCGCGGGCATCCCGGTGCAGCGGCTGGGGAATCCGGCGTTCATCGCCCGAACCGTCGGCCTGTTGGCTGCTGCGGACGCGGCCTTTGTCACCGGTGCCTGCTGGGACATCAACGGTGGGCTCTACGTCCGCTGACCTGAACCACCATCAGCCGGTCACCCGCCGGCAGCGATCGAACCGAAGGAAAGGGGAGTGCAGAGATGTCTCTCATTGACGTTGTGGTCTCGGACATTGTCCAGGAGACCCCCACAATCAAGTCGTTCTACCTCACTCTGCCCGATGGCAGCCCGGTGGGCCACTACTCCCCCGGCGCACATATCGACGTCGTCGGACCGACCTCACTGACCCGGCAGTACTCCCTGTGCGGTCGCCCGGACGGTGACGACGCCTACCTCTTCGCGGTCAAGCGCGAGGAAGGTGGCCGTGGTGGGTCAGAGGCGCTGCACGACCTCAAAGTCGGTGACAGGCTGAAGGTCTCCGAGCCCCGGAACCTGATGAAGATCGCCGAAGCGGGAAAACATCACGTGCTGGTGGCCGGTGGCATCGGTATCACCCCGATGCTCAGCCTGGCCCGCTACATGGATGTCCGGGACATCAGTTTCGAACTGCATTATTATGCCCGCAGTGAGGAGGAGGCGGCGTTCCTCCCGATCCTCACGGAGAAGTGCCCGGACAAGCTCCACGCCCACCTCGGGGTGGACCGGGACACCCAGAGCAGCCACCTGGCAGCCATGGTCGAGGACCTGCCGGAGGGAAGCCACCTCTATGTCTGTGGTCCCACACCGTTCATGGACCAGGTCCGTGACATCGCGGGAAAGGAACTGCCCGAGGACTCCATCCACTTCGAGAACTTCAAGCCGGCGGAATCAGAGGGGGAGCAGGAGAACACGGAGTTCGACGTCGAACTCGAGGGGGAGACCTACCATGTTCCCGCGGACCGCTCGATCGTCGAGGTGCTCAACGAGGCCGGCTGTGAGATCGACACCTCCTGTGAGGAGGGGATCTGCGGCACCTGCATCATGGAGGTGCTGGAGGGAACCCCGGAGCACCGGGACAGCGTCCTGACGAAGTCGGAGCGGGAGTCCGGTGAAACCATGGCGGTGTGTGTCTCCCGGACCAGGGACCCGAAACTCGTGCTCGAGTACTTCTGACACCATCTCCCGATCTGCCCCGTGGCCCTGTTGGGCTGCGGGGCTAAATTTCTGTCCGGCGCCGGTGGTACCGGATGAAACCGGTCCGGGCGTCGGGGCCCGTTCCGCGCGCCTGCAGCCGCGAGCATCGGTTCGACGTCCCCGTCCAGGTCACCCGGAACTAGGGATTTCCTTAGTGGAGTGACAGGTTCTCCCGATTTCTGTGCGGCCCCTCCTCCAATAATATTACCCACATCACATTAATTGTCCGATGTGAGAGACGGCGGGGTCGAAGTGTTCGATCCCGCCTTTTGAGAGTCTCCGACCATCCTCAGGAGGAACCTGATGCGATCGACTTTAAGAGCCGGGCGAAGCTGGTTGGCACCTTTGCTGGCCGTATCCCTGCTCCTGGCGGGGTGCTCCTCCGCCGGATCCTCGGATCCGGCGGACGGCGGCCGGGAAGAGGTGACCCTGACGCTGGCCACGAGCTTCAACCAGACCCACTCCAACAATGACGGAGTGTGGATGTTCATCGAGAACCTCAGGGAGAACGCCCCCTGGATCACCATCGAATACAAGGGCGGCCCGGAGGTGATGGCGCCGAACGTGCTGATTGAAGGGGTGTCCGCCGGGGTCTTCGACATGGGCTCGATGCCCGGCGACTACTACGTGGACCAACTGCCGGCCATGGAGGTTCCGCGGTTCACCCCGTACTCCCCCATGGAGGAGCGCGAGCTCGGCATCACCGACATCTACGACGAGATCCACCGGGACCAGCTGGGCATCACGTACCTGGGCCACACCGTGGCCGGCATGCCCCAGGTGCTGCTCGTCGACACCCCGATCACGGAGGCGAACCTGCAGGGCAAGTCCCTACGGACCTCCTCCGCAGCCTCCGGCATGGTGCAGGCGATGGGTGGAGTACCGGTCGATCTGCCGGGCGGTGAGGTCTACACCGCCCTGGAACGCGGCGTGGTCTCCGGCGCCAGCTGGGCGGCGGTGGGGCCGAGCAGCCTCGGGCTGCAGGAAGTGGTCGGCTACCACGTGGCCCCGCGCTTCTACGAGTCCATGGCCAACCTCGTGATGAACGAGAACACCTGGGAAAACCTGGACCAGGAGACCCAGCAGGCGATCACCGAGACCATCACCGAGACCGAACCGGAGATCTTCGAGCACTTCATGAACAAGTCGGTGGCCGAGACCCGGGAGTGGGAGGACGCCGGCGTGCAGGAGACGACGCTGCGCGAGGAAGAGGCGGACCGCATCTTCGAGCTGGCGTATCACGCGGGCTGGGAGGAGCTGGACTGGGACACCATCCTGGCCACCACCCCGGACGCCGCGAAACTCAAGCAGGCCTATGAAGACGGCATGACCGGCGACCTGGTGGACATCGTGCCCGGCGGCGCGACCATCGACCGCACCATCGCGCAGATCGAGCAGCTCAAGGAGGAGTCATGAGCTCACCACGTCAAGAAGAGCACACCACGCCCGTAGACCTGGGAAAGGCAGCGGAAACCCCGCATGATCTGGCCGCGTTGCCTGGTCGGGCCCTACTGCCCCAACGCCTCCTCCAGGGGGTCGGGGCCGCAGTTCTGCTGGCACTGGCCGTGCTGGTCACCATCGCGGTGATCATGCGCTACCTGGGCAACGGAATCATCGGCGTGGTGGAGATCGCCTCAATGTGCATGGTGGTCATCACCGTCCTGGTCATTCCGGCCGCCACCGCCGCAGATGAGAACTTCCGGGTCGAGGTCGCCGACTTCTTCGTCGGGGAAAAGACGATGGCGGGACTGAACATCCTCAGCATCATCGTGCAGATCGTGGTGGCCGTGTTTCTTGCGATCGCAGCCGTCGACCTGCTCATCCACGACATCGACACGCTGACCACCATGGGTGGCGAGCTGTCCCTGCCCCGCTGGTGGCTGTCACTGCCGGTGGCCCTGGGCTTTGTCGGCGTCGTCTACTCCACGATCCTGGTCGCCCTCCGCATCCGGCGGGACCCGGGGGCCAACACCGCACTCCCGAAGGACTGAGCGCCATGGAATGGTTCATCTTTCTCCCCGTATTCATCCTCGCGCTGGTCGTAGTTCTGCTGCTGCGCATCCCGGTCGCCTTCGGCATGCTGGCGATCGGCATCGCCTCCTGTTTCCTGATCTTCGGCAGCTTCTCCGCCGCCTCCAAACTGGTGGGGCTGAGCGTGATCAGCTCGGTCAACAGCTTCACCTTCTCCGCTATCCCGCTGTTCATCCTGATGGGTGAGATCCTCTTCCGCTCCAAGATCGCCCAGGAGGCACTCGCGGAGATCTCGGTGCTCATGCGGGGGGTGCCGGGCAGGTTGCCCATGGTGGCGGTCGCCGGCGGTGGCGCCTTCGGTCTGCTCTCCGGATCTTCGCTCGCCAACACCGCCCTGTTTTCCCGGACGCTGCTGCCGCAGATGCGGGACGCCGGCTACAACCGGGAGCTGTCCGCCGGTTCCATTCTGGCCTCCGGCGGCCTGGCCATGGTCCTTCCGCCCAGCGCCCTCGGCATTCTCTGGGGCGGTATCGCCCAGGTGTCCATCGGGCCACTGATGATGGCCGGGATCATCCCCGGCATCCTGATGGGCATCGGCTACGTGGTCATCGTGCTCTGGCGCAGCCGGGGCGGCAATGACGTCCGCGACGAGGATACGTCCCGACGGTCCCCTGCCGAGGTGATCCGGGGATTCTTCACGAAACTGCTGATCCCGGGGGTCATCGCCTTCGTGATCCTGGGCCTGATCTTCTTCGGCGTCGCCACCCCGACCGAGTCGGCGGCGCTGGGTGCCACCGCCAGCGTGATCGTCGCCGCGGTGATCGGGCGACTCAGCCCCCGGGAACTGTGGCGGGCGGCGGTGGCCTCCGTGCGGACCACCACCACCATCTTCTTCCTGGTGATGGCCTCTACGCTGTACTCGCAGATCATGGCCTACATGGGGGCGACCCAGGGACTGGTCAACTGGTTGACCGAGTCGGTGACCAACGGCCTGATCATGATGGTGATCATCATCGTCCTGCTGGTGATCCTGAGTGCCTTCATCGACCAGGCCTCGATCATGATGATCACTGCTCCGTTGCTCATGCCGATCGCCGCCCAGTTCGGCTGGAACGGCATCTGGTTCTCCATTCTGGTGCTGGTGACCCTGCAGATCGGCAATATCTCCCCGCCCTTCGGCATGGGACTGTTCGTCATGAAGTCCACCGCCCCCTGGCTCCCGATGTCGGCACTGTACCGGGCCGCGATTCCGTGGATCATCTCGGACCTGGTGGTCGTGACGATCCTGGCGATCTTCCCGTGGCTGGTCATGGTGATCCCGAACCTCATGGGCTGACACTCCCCCGGTCCCCCCGAAATCCGGCAGTGGTGAGACCACTGTCCGGAATCGTGGATCATCGCGGTGCGGGCGGACAGGGTGGGACTACGTCGCAACAGCACCGACGGACTCACCCGGTAGGACAGGCCCAGGCCTGTCCTACCGGGTGAGTGGCTTGTGCCGCGCCGTGCAGTCAGCACCGTGCCCGGAATCTGGCCGGCTCCCGACCGGGGCCGGTGGTGACGCCGCCGGCACCCCGGGACACGCAATAGCCGGGCGGCCGATGCAGCGGTCGAAGGCGTCACCGCGCAGGCAGGCGGAAGATCCCGGGCACGCGGAGGAGACCGGGATCGTGGGAACTGTTGCCGTGGTTCTTCTGCGGGGACGGCCGGTTCAGCACTGACCGACCACGGATCCCCGCGGTGCTCAGCGCACCTCGACCTGGTAGCGCAAAATGTCGCGCACCAGTGTGCCGATGCTGTCGGCGTCCGTCTTCATCTTGATGCGGGTGCGGTGCACGTCGACGGTCTTCACGCTCATACCCAGTCGGCGGGCGATGGTCTGGCTGGGCAGTCCCTCGATCACCAGCACCAGGACCTCCCGCTCCCGGGGGGTGAGCAGATTGATCTTGTCCGACAGCTGCCGGGCCCGCCGGTAGGCACGGAAGCGCTGGGCGGCGTTGTCCACGCCGAGCTGGACGGCGTCGATGAGCTGCTGCGGTTCGTAGGGCTTCTCCAGGAAGTCCTGGGCACCGGCCTTCATGGTGGATACGGACATGTTGATGTCGCCGTGGGCGGAGACGAAGATGATCGCCACGTGGGGAGCGATCACGTTGAGCCGTTCCTGCAGGCGGGTGCCGCTCATCCGGGGCATACGGACATCCAACACCAGGCAGGCGGGGCTGTCGGGATCGAACTGCTCCAGGAATTCATCCGCGCTGTGGCAGATGGTGCAGGTGATGGCGGCGCTGTCGAGCAGCCATTCCACGGATTCACACAGTTCCGGGTCATCGTCGATCACATAGACCCGGGCGGGCGGAACCGGGTCTTTGTCCTGGTTCATGGCGTCTCTGTCAGGGCTGAGGGACGGGGTGGGTCGGGTGGTGGTCATGGTTGCCTCAGTCCCAGGCGGCGTCGGCCGTCCAGTAGTTCATGCCGAAGTCACTGACCTGGTGCTGCCAGTCGGTGGTGCGGCGTAGCTCGGGCTCTTCCTGGCGCACCGAGGCGTCGGCGGCCTCGGGGCCGTCGGCTTCCACGGTCCAGTGCACCCAGTTCACCTCACGGCCGTGCTCGTCGTGGACGAAGAGGTCCACGTGGTGCCAGCCGTAGTTGAAGGTGTCCTCGTAGCAGGTCAGGAACATGTGGTGGTGAGTGGTGGGACGGGGTTTGATTACCATGTCAGATCCTTCAGGGTTGGTTGGGTGTTGTGCTCCGAAAAGGACGGGAGGCGCCGCAGCAGCTGCTCGAGACGGCGGCCGAGGGCGAGCAGCCGGGGTTCGGAGCCGGGCAGACCGATCAGTTGCAGACCGAGGGGCATTCCGGTGGTGGCGCGGGCACCGGGCACCACGACCACGGGTAGGCCGAGCAACTGCCAGGGGCGGCTGAGATCCGGGGAGCCGGTGCCCGTGCTGCGGTCCGGGGCCGGTCCCTGGGCCGCCGGGCCGATGATGATGCCGTCTGCGCCGAGTTTGCGCTCCAGGGCCCGATAGGAGATCTCGCGGCGGATCAGCGCCTCCCGGTAGTCCTGCTCCGGTACTTCGGAACCGCTCCGCAGCAGCTCCTGCAGCTGCGGACTCAGCTCCGTCCCGTGTTCCGCCCTGACCGTGGCCATCGTGCGGGCAGCCTCATGGCCCATCACTGTGCGGTGGTCACTGGCCAGGGTGGTCACGTGGTCGTTCCAGTCCAACAGCTCATTGCCCGCGCCGACCTCGTCGGACAGGCGGGGGACCTCCCGCAGGAGGTCCTGCATCTGAGGCGCCAGTGGAAGCAGGTCCGAGCCCTGCCACACATGCAGGGTCGTCTCACCGGGAACCGGTTGCGGCGTGGAATCGTACTCCCGACCGGTGATCGCCGCATGGACATAATCCAGGTCAGCCACCGTCCGGGTGAGCAGGCCGAGGGCGTCGAGGGTCTTACTGAGGCCGTGGACGCCGGTCATCGGGACGGACCCCACCGCCAGGACCATGCCCGCTGCCCCGCAGAAGGATGCCGGGCGCGTCAGGGAGCCCGCGGTCTGCGTGCCCAAGGCCACGGCGATCGTGTTGGCCCCGACCGCTGCGGCGGAGCCGCTGGAGGAGCCGCCCGGCGTGTGGCTGTGGTCCCACGGGTTCGCGGTCGGTCCCGGAGAGAAGTAGCCGAACTCGGTGGTCACGGTCTTACCCTGGATCACGGCGCCCAACTCCCGGAGCCGGGCGACGAATGCGGCGTCGGAGCGCGCCGGGGCGTCGGCGGTGATCGGCGACCCGGAGCGGGTGGGCAGGCCGGCGACGTCGATGATGTCCTTGACGCCGATGGAAATACCCGCCAGGGGGCGCGGATCCGGTGCCGTTTCCCCGGGAACCGGGATGGCGGTGTTCTCCTGGGAGAGCGCGACCCAGGCCTTGAGTTTTCTCTCGTAGCGGGTGATGTCGGTGCGGACTGCGGCGGCAAGTTCGGCGGCGGAAATGGCACCGTTATGCACGGCCTCCACCTGCTCGCTGATGCCCCGGTTCCGGTAGATCGAAGTCATCGGATCTCCTGGACGGCTGGTGATTGCTTCATGGGGTGGGGTGAATCACGTCACTAAATCATGAAGATCACATTACGACAGTCCATTTCCCTATAGAAGCAATCAAGACTAAAGGTTTCCCCACTATCTGTGTAAGTCGGATCACAGTTACCTTGCTGGCAGATCGAAAGCCAGCTGCCGGCCACGGGCCGGGGAATCGGAGAGATGATGACCGTCACCAAGCAGTCAGCGGGGGAGTTGACCTCGGCCGAAGCCGAACAAGCCAGACGGCGCAGACACCGTCCGACGGCCCGGGCCTGGGTCATCGTCGGACTCCTGGTGGTCTTCCAGATCATCGCCTTCGCGGACAAGGCCGTCCTGGGACTCGTCGCACCGCACGCGATGCCCGAACTCGGGCTGAGCCCGACCCAGTTCGGCTTCATCGGCAGCGCCTTCTTCTTCCTCTACTCCGTGGTCTCCGTGCTCGCCGGCGTTCTGGCGTCCCGGATATCCGTGCACTGGATTCTGTTGGCCCTCGGCGTGACGTGGGCCGTCATGCAGTTCCCGATGCTGCTGGGTGGCGGAGCGGCGGTGCTGCTGGCCACCCGCATCGTCCTGGGCGGGGCTGAGGGGCCGGCCACCGCCATGTCGCTGACCTCGGCGCACACCTGGTTCCACCCCTCGCGCCGGGCCCTGCCCTCCAATCTGGTGGCTATCGGCTCGACCCTGGGCCCCGTCGTCGCCGCCCCCTTCATCGCCGCAGTGATCGGCATGTGGGGCTGGCGCTGGGCCTTCGGTGCGCTCGGCATCATCGGCCTGGTCTGGGTGGTGGCCTGGCTGCTCTTCGGCGGCGACGGCCCGTACCGTGCCGGGGCGACACAGCCGGAGAACGCCTCCGCAGAGGACCTGACCACCACCGCCGAGGTGGCCTCTGATGCGACCGAGACCGATGTGGTGGACCAGCAGAAACCGGTCAACATCTGGTACGCGTTGGGCAGCGTCGCCTTTTTCGCGGCGCTGTTCGGCGCCGCCTCCAACTTCTGGGTCCAGGGTTTCCTCACCACCTGGCTGCCGCAGTACCTGGGCACCGTCATCGGCCTGTCCCTCGCGGAGGTCGGGGTGTACACCACCTTCCCCTGGGTGCTCGGCGCCCTGGTGCTGCTGGGACTCGGCTGGGCCGGCCACCGCATGATGCAGCGGGGGCGTTCCGCCCACCTGGCGATCGCCGTCCCCTTCGGGCTCTCCACCGCAGTGGCGGGACTGGCCTTCCTCCTGATCCCGGTGGCGCCGGGCGGGCTGTCCGTGGTCCTGCTCTCCATCGCGGGCGGCTGCAGCCTGGTGTTCCCCATGTCAGCGTCGGCCCTTGGCTACGCCGTGGGCCCCAAGCAGCGCCCGATCATGATGGCCACGCTGGGCGGGTTCGCCGCCATCGGCGCGATCATCTCGCCGATCCTGGTCGGCTGGCTGATGACGGCCGCCGGCTACGAGGCTCCGGCCGCAGGGGTCGAGCCCTCGGCGGCGACGGTGGCCGCGATGGCTGACGGAGTGCACCTGGCCTTCCTGATCACCGGTGTCTTCCTGGTGACCGCAGGTCTGCTGGCGGCGATCTTCCTCCGGCCGGAACAGCTGGGCCGTCGCCTGCAGGAGCGCCACGTCACCGCCGCATCGTGACATCCCGATAGCCCCCATTTTTCAGGAAAAGGAGAAAGACAATGACCACACTCATCCCCGACACCTTCGATCCCCAGGTCTTCCGCGAAGTCATGGGCCACTACCCCACCGGGGTCGCCGTGGTGACCGGACGCAGTACCGAAGGCGAGATCCTGGCGCTCGTGGTGGGTACCTTCTCGTCGGTGTCCCTGGACCCGCCGCTGGTGTCCTTCATGCCGATGAAGACCTCCCGGACCTTCCAGAAGCTGCGGGCCTGTGATTCGCTGTGCATCAATATCCTGGGTGGCGAGCAGCAGGCTGAGATGCTGGCCATCGCGCAGCGCTGGGAGAACAAACTCGACGGCATCGAGTGGTACCCCTCCCCCTCCGGGGACCCGATTCTGCGTAACTCCATCGCCTGGATCGACACCACCATTTCCGATGTCGTCGAGGCCGGTGATCACTGGATCGTGCTCTGCGCGGTGGCGGACCTGCAGGTGACCAACTCTGTGGCCCCGTTGCTGTTCTTCCAGGGCGGGTACGGCAGCTTCGCGGGCACCGAGCAGGTCTCCCGGCTCAGCCATGAGATCCTCCCGGCCATCCACGCCGCCCACACGGCCAGCGGGAAGCTGAAGGACCTGGCCCACTCGATCGGCTGCGAGGTCTCGGTGTTCGCCGCCATCAGTGACGACGAGTTCGCCACGGTCTTTTCCGAACTCTCCGCTGACGCCACCCGCGAGGGGGGACTGCCCAGCCGGGTCCCGCTCGTCCCGCCGATCGGTGACAGCTATCTCTTCGACAAATCCGCGGAGCTGCAGGAACGCTGGATCAGCAAGCTCAAGAAGCCCTCCGATGAGGTCCGTGAGCTGCACCAGCGCCGCCTGACGTTCATGCGGGAACACGGTTATCTGCTGGCCTTCCTCCCCGAGGAGGATTCCACGGCCTACTCGCAGATGATCCGCGCGACCAGAGAGTACAAGAAGGCCAGCCTCACCCCGCTGGAGGAACGCAGCCTCCGCGAGACCATCGGTTCCACCCCGCTGGACTATGAGCCCCGGGAGCTTGACGACGGCGCGGTCTACCACGTCGGCTCCATGGTGCTGCCCGTCAGGGACCCCGCCGGCCAGTACACGATGACCCTGCGGCTGGCGCAGCTGCCGGGCGGGGTCACGGGAGCCACCGTCCGGGACTGGGTTGAACGCGCCAAGGCGGTGATCCCCGACATCGAGAACGCGGGATCCGCAGAAACCACTGAGAACTGAGAGAAGGACGACATTCATGAGTGAAGAACTGATCACCAAGCTGGAACGCCGCATCGACATCCTGGAGGCGGAGGCGGACATCCGCCGCATCCAGGCCCGCTACATGTACCTGTGTGACACTCCCTGCCCGGTCTATCCGCCGGTGACCGACCAGGAACGCATTGAGCTGATCCTCGAGCTCTACACCGAGGACGCCGTGTGGGAGGGTGTGGGAGAGTACTACGACAACCAGTTCGGTAAAGCGGAGGGCAAGGACGCCATCCGCACCCACTTCAACCGTTTCTGGCCGGAGGACCAGGACCCGAAACTGCTGCTGAACGCCCACTACCTGACCTCCGAGCAGATCTTCGTGGACGGGGATGAGGCCACCGGCCTGTGGATCCACATGCAGCCCTGGTTGTTCTCCGACGGCACGTCCCTGCTGCGTTCCAGCCGTCTGAACAACGCCTTCCGGCGGGAGAACGGGGAATGGAAGATCACCCGGACCCGGACCGAGAACGTGTTCATCGCCCCGCTTCCGGACAACTTCGCCGAAAGCTACCCGAGCACCTCCGAATTGCTGAAGTAGCTCTTCCGCCACTGCCGCGGTGTAATCCCCCGGGGCGGAACCCCTCACCGCACCGGTCACAGCTCCAGTTCCTCGCCCAGCAGCACCGTCCTGGTGCGGGGAAGGCGGAAGGTCTCGGTCCGGTCGGCCTGGTTGCGCTCCATGATGAGGAAGATCTTCTGGCCCCAACCACGGAAGCGGTGGGCACGGGACGGCCGCAGGGTCAGCACCGAGAGGAAGTAGAGGGCGCTGTCCAGGTCGAGTTCGAGTTCCGGGGTGCGGTGGAGTGCCAGGGCGAGGTTTCGGGGCACGTCCTGAACGTCCGTGAAACCGGTCCGGATCGTCACGGCGACGATGCCGTCGGATACTGAGCCGATGCTGTCGACGGACACCCGGTCCGCGGAACGCACATGGGGGACATTCACGTGGACCACCCGCACGATGATCACGTGCTCGTGCAGCAGGCGGAAGTTTCTGACGCAGGTGGCCATGGCCAACGGGGTGGTGTCGGAGCTGGTGTGCGGGAAGACGGCTACGCCGGGGAGCCGGCGGACCGGTGAATCGCGCAGGGAGGCGATGAATGGCAGGAGCGGACCCTCGGTCCCCCACCGCGCGGCCCGGAGCTGTTCAGTGCCGTGCCGCCAGGTGACCATCAGCAGCAGCATGAAGGACGCCACCAGGAGAGGCAACCAACCACCGGAGAAGAGCTTCGTGGTGTTGGCGGCGAAGAGCAGGGCCTCCAGCAGCCCGATCACGAGGACATAGGCGGCGATCCGGACCCAGCCCCACCGCCACAACCTGCCGGCGAACACCAGGAAGAGACTGGATTCCAGGAGCAGGGTCCCGGTGACCGCGAGCCCGTAGGCACTGGCCAGACTGGCGGAAGAACCGAAGGCGAGCACGAGTGTCAGAATACAGAGGAACAGGACCCAGTTGACCAGGGGCAGATAGACCTGTCCCTCCTCCGACCGGGAGGTGTGCCGGACCACCAGTCGCGGCAGCAACCGCAGCCGGATGGCCTGGCGCGTCACCGAGAAGGTCCCGGAGATCACCGCCTGGGAGGCGATGACGGTGGCGACGGTGGCGAAGATGACCAGCGGCAGCTGCAGGGATGCCGGCGCGAGATGGAACAGGGGGTTGCCCACCGCTTCGGGCCGGGTGATGACGAGCGCGCCCTGCCCCAGGTACACGAGTACCAGCGCCGGCATCGCGATCACGAGCCAGGCCAGACGTACGGTCCGGGCGTTGAAGTGGCCCAGGTCGGCATAGAGAGCCTCGGCCCCGGTGACGGTGAGGACCACTGCACCCAGCAGCACAAAGGCCTGGAAGGGCTCCCGGGCGATCAGCTCGAAGGCCCAGTGCGGTGACAGACTCACCAGGATCCGCGGATGAGCGATGATCTGCGGTATCCCCAGGGCCGCCATGGTGCAGAACCAGGCCAGCATGAGGGGGCCGAAGGCACGGCCCACCCGGCCGGTGCCGAAACGCTGAACCGCGAACAAGACGATGACGATACCGGCGGAGATCGGGACCACCAGGTGGGACAGATCGGGTGAGACCACCGACAGTCCCTCGACCGCACTCAGCACCGAGATCGCGGGTGTGATCACGGCGTCCCCGTAGAACAGTGCGGCTCCCAGCGCCCCGAGCACGGTGACCGCCCGCAGGGTCCGACGCCCGTCCACGTGGTGGCGCAGCAGAGCCACCAGAGCCAGGATCCCGCCTTGCCCGTCATTGTCGGCGCGGGTGACTAACAGGACGTACTTGAGGGTGACCACGACGGTGATGGTCCACAGCACCATCGAGATGATGCCGTAGACGTTCTCCCGGGAGACGCTGACCGCATTGTGTTCCATGCTGAAGGCGGTGTGCAGCGCGTACAGGGGACTGGTGCCGATGTCGCCGAACACCACCCCGAGCGCCCCGACGGCCGCGAGGGCGGAGCCACGCTGCGCGGGACGCCGGGGGCTGCGGCTGCTCCCGGCTGCCGCACCGGAAAGCGCCCTGCCGGTGAAGCCGGCGCCGTCGGGTGGGTGCGGCCGGAGGCGTTCTGATCCGCGGGGTCGCCGGGTTGCCATGGCTCAAGTGTGCTCCCCGGCGCGACGGATTACCACGGGTTCGCCGCTCCGAGATCAAGAAGATGCCGGCTCACCACCCGCCGGCGCCACAGTCCCCGCCCCTGTGCTCCAGATGCCTCAACCAATCTCCCCCCAGTACCACCGGGGACGCTGAGAAGCAGCGGTGGGCGGCCCCACCACCGGGTCCCGGAGACCCCCGATCACCGCATTCCGACTTCTGCCCTGCGGCAGGTAAACTCGTCGGGCGTCAGCCACGCCACGACAGAAGGGCCTTTTCTGATGCCGCACCGCACCGGATTTGATCGGGAGAAATACATCGACATGCAGTCGCGGCACATCCAGAAACGCCGTGAGGAAATCGGCGGCAAGCTCTACCTGGAGATGGGCGGCAAACTCTTCGATGACATGCATGCCTCCCGCGTCCTGCCCGGCTTCACCCCGGACAACAAGATCGCGATGCTCGAGCAGATCAAGGACGAACTCGAGATCCTGGTCTGCATCAACGCCCTCGACCTGAAACGTCAGAAGGTCCGGGCAGACCTGGGCATCCCCTATGAGGAGGACGTGCTGCGTCTGATCGACGTCTTCCGGGAGCGTGGCTTCCTGGTGGACAACGTCGTGCTCACCCAATTCGAGGACGACAACCACATGGCCGCCGCCTTCCAGGACCGGCTGGAACGCCTCGGCCTGAAGGTCACCCGTCACTTCATCATCCCCGGCTACCCCACCGACACCCGCCGCATCGTCTCCGAGGAGGGTTTCGGCCGCAACGGTTACGTGGACACCAGCCGGGACCTGATCCTGGTCACCGCGCCGGGTCCGGGATCCGGCAAGCTCGCCACCTGCCTGTCACAGGTGTACCACGACTTCCAGTGCGGTATCACCGCCGGTTACGCCAAGTTCGAGACCTTCCCCATCTGGAACCTGCCGCTGGAGCACCCCGTGAACCTGGCCTATGAGGCCGCCACGGTGGATCTGGATGACATCAACGTCATCGACCCCTTCCATCTGGACGCCTACGGTGAACAGGTCACCAGCTACAACCGCGACGTCGAGGTCTTCCCGCTGCTGCGGACCCTGCTGGAGAAGCTGCACGGCGCCTCCCCCTACCAGTCGCCCACGGACATGGGGGTGAACATGGCCGGCTACTGCATCTCCGATGATGAGGTCTGCCGGCAGGCCGCCAGCCAGGAGATCATCCGCCGTTACTACAAGGCGCTGGTGGAGGAGCGCCGCGACGAACTTGATGACACCCTCTCCCAGCGCGTGGCCATGGTGATGAGCAAGGCCCGGGCCTCCATCGAGGACCGGCACGTGGTGGCCGCCGCTCTCGACCTGGAGCAGCAGACCGGTGCCCCGGCCTCCGCGATGGAGTTGGCCGACGGCACGATCATCACCGGCAAGACCTCCGACCTGCTCGGCTGCTCCTCGGCGATGCTGCTCAACGCCCTGAAGCACTTGGCGGGCATCGACCGGGACATCGACCTGCTCTCCCCCAGCTCGATTGAGCCGATCCAGACCCTCAAGACGGATCATCTGGGGTCCCGCAATCCGCGCCTGCACACTGATGAGGTGCTCATCGCCCTCTCGGTGTCCGGAGCCGCCAGTCAGGACGCCCGCTCCGCCCTGCGCGAACTGAAGAATCTGCAGGGCTGCGACGTCCACACCACCACGATCCTCGGCTCAGTGGACGAGGGTATCTTCCGTAATCTGGGCATCCTGGTCACTTCGGAGCCGAAGTACCAGCGCAAGGCGCTGTACCGGAAGCGGTGACCGGACAGATGTCGGGTAGGTAGCGGAAAGCGGCCGATTGTCCCCACGAGGCAAGGTCAATCCTGCGGTTGCCGCTACCTACCCGACACCCCCAGGCCAGACCGGGACCAGCTCCGCCGTTTTCGCCTCCCCTCCCCCGCTGGCTAGACTTCCCCCTTGTGTCGATCAGCAAGATTCTCCTGTATTACAAGTTCACCCCGCTCGCGGACCCGAAGGCGGTCATGCTGTGGCAGCGGGACCTCTGCGAGTCGCTGAATCTCAAGGGCCGCATCCTGGTCTCCACACACGGCATCAACGGCACTGTCGGCGGCGACATCGACGACTGTAAACGCTATATCCGCAAGACCCGTGACTATCCCGGTTTCCATGACATGGAGTTCAAGTGGTCCGAGGGCGGGGCGGAGGACTTCCCGAAGCTGAGCGTGAAGGTCCGGGACGAGATCGTCGCCTTCGGTGCCCCGGAGGAGCTGGAGGTGGATGAGAACGGCGTGGTCGGCGGCGGCACGCACCTCAACCCGGAGGAGGTCAACGAGCTGGTCGCGGCCCGCGGCGAGGAGGTCGTGTTCTTCGACGGGCGCAACGCCATGGAGGCCCAGATCGGCAAGTTCCGGGATGCAGTGGTCCCGGAGACGGACACCACCCATGACTTCATCGCGGAGATCGAATCGGGCAAGTATGACGACCTCAAGGACAAGCCGGTGGTCACCTACTGCACTGGTGGCATCCGCTGCGAAGTGCTGTCCTCCCTGATGGTCAACCGCGGCTTCAAGGAGGTCTACCAGCTCGACGGCGGCATCGTCCGCTACGGCGAGAAGTACGGCAATTCCGGTCTCTGGGAGGGATCGCTCTACGTCTTTGACAAGCGGATGCACATGGAGTTCGGTGAGGACGCCAAGCAGCTCGGGCACTGCGTGCGCTGTGGGTCCGCCACCAATAAATTCGAGCACTGCGTCAACGAGGACACCTGCCGGGAACTGGTGCTGATGTGCCCGGACTGCCACGGGAATGTGGCCACACGCCACTGCGGGCGCTCCGACTGTGCACAGGTCGCCGCCGAGCTGGCGGTCGTGGGCGGCTGACCGCGCGCTTCACGACGCCGCGGACCTCCGCGGTGAATGACAGGAACGGCGCGGCCGGAGACATCCAGTCGCGCCGCTGCCCATCCCTCGCCGACGGTCAGAACACTGGCCCGTCCTCCATGATCGCGATCGGCAGGGTGGAGGTCGCCCACAGCATGCTCAGCGGGAGCAGCCACCAGAACGCCGCCATCCACGGCCACCAGCGCAGGCGGGCGTTGAGCTTGCGCACCATGATCACGGCACAGCCGAGCAGCCCCAGGAACGCCAGGGCGGTGGTGGCTATCGGCCACCAGATGCGGGCGGCCTCGGTACAGATCCAGGTGGCCTCCCCGGCCTCACACAGGGGGCCGCCGACCATCCGGGAGATCACCAGCAGGATGAAGGAGATCACCGCCACGGTGACCGGGACCCCGATGGCGTACCACAGCGCCTGATAGGTGGACCGCCGGTTCTTCTCGGCGACGACCGCGGGGTCCGGGCTCTCGGACAGCTCCTCAGCGGAATGCGCCGCGGGGAACGGCCGGTTGCTGAAGTCGAAGTCTGATGTCAGGTCGTTTTCCGGATGCCCCTGCGGAGTCCGGCGTCTCCGTTGTCCCTCGGGGAAGTCCTTCTCAGTCATGCTGAACTCCCTCCTTTCCTCGCCGTCTAGTTTAGCGTGGACGCAGCGTGAGGTCGGTGGCCTGGGCGTCTCCCGGCGTCGCCAGGACGCCGACGATCGCGTCGGCCACCGTCTCCGGGCTCAGAAACCGCTCCGGCTCCCAGGCTTCGCCCAGCTCACCGACGATCCGGCGCTGCATCTCGGTGGCGATTCGCCCCGGGTAGACCGAAGTGACACGGATGTCCGGCTCCTCGCCCCGCAGTCCGTCGCACCAGGCTCGGGCGGCGAATTTACTGGCGGAGTAGACCGTCCACTGCGGCCTGGTGTTCTGTCCCGCACCGGAGTTGACGTAGACCACGTGGCCGCCGGCCGCGCGGAGGGCCGGGAGCAGCCGGTTGGTCAGGTCCACCGGGGCGTGGAGGTTGACCGCCATGGTCTCCTCCCACACCGCACGGTCGAAGTCCTCGGTCCACCCGATGGGGCACATCCCCGCGCAGTGGATCAGGGCATTGAGGCGTTCCGGCATCTCCAACGGCGGCAGGGTCCCCGTGAAATCGGCGTGCCACCAGCTGGCGGCCTCGGGGCCGGGCGTGCTCCGGTACTGCGCGGTCACGGCCCAACCGTCGGCCAGCAGCTGCTGGACCACCGCCCGGCCCACACCGCCGCTGGCTCCGGTGACCAGGGCGTGCCGGGTGATTGATGTGGGGGACATGGCGGACAACCTCCGGGAACTCAACGGCACTGTGGACTCAGCCCTGACGGACCGGGTGGATCAGCACCGGCACCTGGACATGGCCGAGGAAATCCGTGGCGGTGGAGCCGATGAACACCCGCTCGATCGGCCCCGGCGGTGCGGAGCCCAGGCAGATCAGATCGCCCTTCTTCCATTTCAGTGACTCGACCGCCCCGGACCAGCCGGCCCCTGAACCGATGTCGGTGGTCATATTCAGCTCCGGGTACCGGTCCAGGACCGAATCCTTCGCCCGGTCCAGGAGTGCCATGGAGTGCTCGCGCCATTCCACGGTCAGGTCGGCCGCGAGGTCCAGCTGGTCGTTGACGGGGTCGTCCGCGATGCCGCCGGGGGAGAACGCCAGCACCCGCAGGGGCAGCTGCCACCGCTGCGCCAGCGACGCCGCGAAATACAGGCTCTGGGTGGATTCCTCCGGATCGCCGGTCAGATACGCGAAATTGACGCGGGTGACGCCCCGCTTGGACAGCTTCACCGCGCGCGGGGCCAGCGCCAGGGGCTGCGGGGAGGAGTGCAGCAGGGCGTCGGCGGTGGAACCGGCCAGGAAACGGCCCTTGGGAGCGGCGGCCTTGGAACCGAGAACCATCAGGTCAGCGCCGAAGTCGGCGGCGGCCTGGGTCAACAGCACGGACTCGCTGGTGCCATCGGAGAAGACCGAGACATCCTCGTCCCACTGCTCTTCCGGGAGCCCGGCGTTACGCAGGGCCTTGCGGACCTTGGTGTCGCAGGCCAGCGCTTCTTTGCGGTGCCACTTGCTGTACTTCCCCCCGAGCTTGCTCAGGGAGGTCGACGGCCACGGCCGCAGGAAGGTGGTGGCCACCCGCACGACTATCGGGGTGGTTCGACCCAGCCAGGCGGCGAATTCGAGACTTTCGGTACCCCGGGAATCCGGGCGCCAGGCAACCAGCACGCGAATCGGGTCGGCAGAGGATGTGGAGTCGTTAATCGGCATTCCCAGTCGAGTTCGAGAGCTAAAGGGGTGGAAGGTTCGTCCCTATTATGAGCCGTTAGCTCTCTTTCTCCGAATCCTTCACGGCACCGTAGTTGTCCGCCAACTCATTGACCAGAGAGACCAGGTCGTCCGCCTTGGCCATCTCCTCGTCGCTGAGACTGGAGAGCATCTCGGTCAGGTACTTGGTGCGCTCCTCGCCGACCCGCTTGAGCTCCGTGCCACCCAGCTCGGTGAGGGTGACCAGCACGCCGCGACGGTCGGTGGTGTCGCGGATACGGTCGACCATGCCGCGCTGCTCCAACTGGTGCAGGGCGTTGGAGGCGGTGGGCATGCGGATGCCTTCCTCTCGGGCCAGCTGGCTGATCCGGGAGGGCCCGTTTTCCTGCAGCCGCGTCATGATCGACAGCTGCGGTCCGGTCAGGGATGACTGCTCGGACAACCGGAAGTACATCACGTAGAGCTTGGTGAGCGCCGGACGGATGCGGCGGGCGATATCCTCGGGGGTGGGAGATGTCATGACCTCTACCCTAGTCAGGTTGCGCGTCAAAACAGTTCACCCCCGGAAACTGGTGTGGCGAAAATTACGGAAAGTCCCGGCTCCGCCAGCGCCCACCCCGCCGCTCCCCCAGCGGGACTAACTAGCGGGCCGCGGCATCGTCCCCGGCGATGAACGCCTCCAGTCGGGCCCGGGCCTCGTCGTCACCGAGCTGCTCCGGCGGGGACTTCATCAGGTAGGAGCTGGCCGGCAGGATCGGGCCGCCGATCCCCCGGTCGAGGGCGATCTTGGCGGCGCGGACGGCGTCGATGATGATGCCGGCGGAGTTCGGTGAATCCCAGACCTCCAGCTTGTACTCCAGGTTCAGCGGCACCTCGCCGAAGGCGGTGCCCTCCAGGCGGACATAGGCCCACTTGCGGTCATCCAGCCAGGCCACGTAGTCCGAGGGGCCGATGTGGACATTGCGGTCCTCCTTCTTGCCGGCCAGCGGGCTGTCGTGCAGGTTCGAGGTCACCGCCTGGGTCTTGGAGATCTTCTTGGATTCCAGCCGGTCCCGGTCGAGCATGTTCTTGAAGTCCATGTTGCCGCCGACGTTGAGCTGCATGGTCCGGTCCAGGCGGACGCCGCGGTCCTCGAAGAGCTTGGCCATCACACGGTGGGTGATGGTGGCGCCGACCTGGCTCTTGATGTCGTCCCCGACGATCGGCACCCCGGCGTCGGTGAACTTCCGCGCCCACTCCGGGTCCGAGGCGATGAACACTGGCAGGGCGTTGACGAAGGCCACCCCGGCGTCCAGCGCTGCCTGGGCGTAGAACTTGTCGGCCTGCTCGGAACCGACGGGCAGGTAGGAGACCAGCACGTCCACCTGGGCGTCGCGCAGTGTCTGCACGACATCCACGGGCTCGGCGTCGGATTCTGTCACGGCCTCGCGGTAATGGCTGCCCAGGCCGTCCAGGGTCGGGCCGCGCTGCACGGTCACCCCGGTGGTGGGGACCTCCGCGATCGTGATCGTGCAGTTCTCCGAGGCTTGCGTGGCCGCGCTGAGGTCCTGCCCCACCTTCGCGGCATCCACGTCGAAGGCTGCGACGAACTCGAGGTCGCCCACGTGGTAGTCCCCGAACTGCACGTGCATCAGGCCCGGAACCTTCTCCCCGGTCGGGGTGTCACGGTAGAATTCCACCCCCTGCACGAGGGATGTGGCGCAGTTGCCCACACCGGCGATGGCTACCCGGATCTTCGATTCGCTCACGTTAGCTACTCTCCTCACAAGCATGGTGGTCCAGCCGGGTCCGGCGGCGAAGGTGCCGCGGCCGGCTGCGACGGCGGCGGAGTCATCTCCCGCACGTCGTCCGAGGGACGCCCCAGGGCGTACCGACCTTTCACCGTAGGTCGTTCCGGGCGGCGGCTGAGCCACTCCTGCACCCTGATCGATCAAGAACGTGTGCGTGGATCGATCAAGTAGCGGGCGGGGAAACAACTGCGGACCGGTGCCGGGACAACGGTAGAATGTCGCTGTGGTCGTATATCGCAATGAAGTCAGCCATCAGTGGGAGAAGTATCACCTGCTGGAACAGTGGCGTGCGGGAACGGTCACGCGGGACGAGGTGTGCGACGCTGATTTTCTGTTGGTCACCGCCGCCCGCTACCACGGGCGGAGCGCCGGCCGGGACTGTCCGGTCTGCGGTTCTGAGCAGTTGCGGGAGGTGGAGTGGATCCACGGTGACTCTCTCGGCCGGATGGCTGGTACCGCGCGCAGCGTCGCGGAGATCGAGCGGATCGCCGCGTCCGGTCAGGTGCTCACGGTTCACACCGTGGAGGTCTGCCCGGTGTGCCGGTGGAACCATCTGCTGCGCGCGGTCACCGCCTCCGCCACCTGAGCGACCGCCCGGAAAACCGTCCGACGAGTAATCTGTGCAGGCTTGGCCGGGTTTTGGGGTTTCCGCGAGCGGCCTGCACGCAGTACTGTGCTCTAGCAGTAGCAACATCGATGATTGGGACTGAAGTTGTCAGAGAATAACAAGGGCGCGAAGGACAAAGCCGCCAGCCGGAAAGAGGGGAAGTCCCCGAAGTCCGGTTCCCGTAGTGCCCGGAAGAAACGGAACCCGTGGATCGGCCGCTCCATCATCGGAGCGGTCGTTCTGGCGATCCTGATTCCGCTGGGCGGGTTCCTCGTCGCGTACATCATGGTCGACGTCCCGGAGCCGGAGGAGCTGCCTGCTCCCCAGGTGTCCGAGATCTACGCCTCCGATGCGGAGACCCAGCTGGCCCGGGTCGTACCTGCGGAGGGTAACCGATCCCAGGTACCGATCGAGGTCATCCCGGATCCCGTGAAGAACGCGGTGCTGGCCGCGGAGGACCGGGAGTTCTACACCAACCCGGGATTCTCCATCACCGGCTACGCCCGCGCGGTGCTCGGTCAGCTGACGGGCAATGGCTCCGCGGGCGGTGGTTCGACAATCACCCAGCAGTACGTCAAGAACGCCCTGGTGGGTAATGAGCACTCCTACATCCGCAAGGTCCGCGAGCTGGTGTACTCGGTGAAGATGACCAACCAGTGGTCCAAGGACGAGATTCTCTCGGCCTACCTCAACACCGTCTACTTCGGCCGCAACGCCTACGGTGTGGAAGCCGCCGCGCAGGCCTATTTCGGCAAACCCGTCTCTGAGCTGGGTGCTGATGAAGCCGCCGTGTTGGCGGCCTCGATCCAGCTGCCCAGCCAGCTGGATCCGTGGACCAACCCGGAGGGCGCGCAGGGCCGCTGGAACTACGTGCTGGACGGCATGGTGGAGATCGGCACCCTCAGCGCCGGGGAACGCGCCGACATGGACTACCCGCAGACCGTCGACCCCGCCCTGAACCAGGCCTACATGGAGGCCACCGGCACCAACGGCATGATCAAGAACCACGTGATGGCGGAGCTGGCCACGGTGGGCATCACCGAACAGGACGTGAACACGCGCGGTCTCCACATCACCACCACCATCGATGCCCAGGCCCAGGAGGCCACCGTCGACGCCGTGCACAACAACCTGGCGGGTGAACGTGAGAACCTGCGTGCCGCCGCCGTGTCCATCGAACCGGGCACGGGTGCCGTGCGCGCCTACTACGGTGGTGAGGACGCCACCGGCTGGGACTACGGCAGCGCCGCCCTGCAGACCGGCTCCACCTTCAAGATCTTCGGGCTGGCCGCCGCCCTGCAGCAGGGCATCCCGCTGTCGACGATGTACTCCTCAGCGCCTGTCACCCTGCCGGGCGACATCACCATCACCAACGTCGACGGTTATGACTGCGGCTACTGCTCCATCCAGGAGGCCCTGAAGTACTCCCACAACACCAGCTTCATCCGACTGCAGCAGGACCTCGAGAACCAGACCCAGGACACCGCCGACATGGCGCACGCCCTGGGCATGGCCCGCGAACTGCCCGGTATCCCGGAGACGCTGACCGAAAACGGTGACGTCCCCTACGAGGGCATCGTCCTCGGCCAGTACCAGTCCCGCCCCATCGACATGTCCATCGCTCTGGCCACCCTGGCCAACGGTGGCGTGTGGCACCAGCCGCACTTCGTCGAGCGCGTGGAGACCGGCTCGGGCGAGGTCCTCTACCAGCACGAGGCCAGCGAGGGCGAACGCCGCGTCTCCGAGGCCGTGGCCAACAACCTGCTCTACGCCATGCAGCCGATCGCCGGCTACTCCGGCGGGGCGCTGGCCGACGGGCGGATCTCCGCCGCGAAGACCGGAACCACCCAGTTGGGCGACACCGGCAACAACAAGGACGCCTGGATGATCGGCGCCACCCCGCAGCTGGCCACCTCCGTGTGGGTGGGCACCGACGACAACTCCGCGCTGCTGAACACCTGGGGCGGCAACATGTACGGCTCGGGAGTGCCCACCGACATCTGGAAGGCCTCCCTCGACGGCGCCCTGTCCGGTAAGCCCGTGGAGCAGTTCCCCACCCCGGAGGCTGTCACCTGGGGCTCCGGGACCGGCACGGGGGCGGGAAATTCCTATGTTCCGCCGGCACCCGTTCAGACCTACGCCCCTGCCCCGACTACGGCGGCGTCCCCGACGGAAGAGATGGCTCCGGAGGGCGGTGCCGGGACCGGCGGTGAGGGGGCGACACCCACCGAGGGCGCTCCCACCCAGGGGGAGAACACTCCGCCGCCCTCCGAGTCGCAACCGGCACCCGAACCGGAAGGCGACCCCGGGGGCATCGAAGTGGCGCCGGGGATCGTCATCCCCGATGACCTGATACCGGCTCCCTAGCTGGGCCACCGGTGGACCCGGCCCCGCCCCTCCCCGGGGCGCGGGGCCGGGTTTCCTGTTTCGCGGGAGGATGGCCGCCACCGGGGGCGTGACGACGTCGCCCCCGCGCGGTTCCGCACTTCCCTCCCGCCGCCGCGGCCTGCGGCGGGATAGTGTTGATGAGGTTTGCGGGAAGCACAGAGTTTCCCGGCTGCGAGGAGAACCCACGTGAGAAGAGGACTGCGATGACGGTGGAATCCCCCCGCCGACGCCCTGTCGGCCATCCGGACGACCGGGTCTCGCCGGCCGGGACTGAACCGCTGAGCCGGGGCTTCATCGATTTCCTCGGCGGACCCACCGGGCGTTTCGCCCGGCTCGGCCGGCAACCCTGGTGGACGCCGCTGCGGGTGCTGGTGCTCACCGCACTCGTCTTCCTGTCCTTCGGCTATCTGAGCAAGGCGAACTGCACGCTGGGCACCCGCACCGCGGACGGCACGGTCAACCTCGACTGGTCGGGAAACCGCCAGTTCACCTCCGCCTGCTACAACGACATCGTCCCGCTGTTCGGCGGCCGTGGACTGGATCAGGGTGGTTTCCCCTACGCCTACTCCTGGCAGGACGGGGACCTGACCCGTTACATGGAATACCCCGTCTTAGGTGGCCTGTTCCAGGGGTTCATGGGCTGGCTGACCCGGCTGCTCTACCCCGTCGTCGATCTCATCCCCGGCCACACGGTGCCGCAGTCCGGGCTCTACTTCGCGCTCACCGCGCTGGTCATGTCACTGATGTGGGTGCTCACCATTCGCATGGTGGCGGAGTTGGCGGGTAACCGGATCTGGGACACGGTGCTGGTGGCGGCCTCTCCCCTGGTCATCGTCCATGCCTTCACGAACTGGGACATCCCCTCGATCCTGGCGGTGACGGCGGCCCTGCTCGCGGTCAAACGGGGCCACCCCTGGTGGGCCGGCGTGTGCATCGGGCTGGGCACGGCGTTCAAACTCTGGCCGCTCTACATCCTCGGCGCCTACCTGGTGCTCAGTGTCCGCAACCGCAACTTCGCCGCCCTCGGCAAGATGTTGGTCGCCACGGTGCTCAGTTGGCTGGTGATCAACCTGCCGGTGATGCTCGCCTACCCGGCCGCCTGGAACGAGTTCCTCCGGTTGAACAGCGAGCGAGGCTGGGAATGGACCACCATCTACGCCGTAATCTCCCGGGCCACCGGCTGGACCGGCTTCGACACCGGGGGCGGCGCCCCGGCGATCCTCAACACCGTGACCTTTGTGCTGTTCGCCGGACTCTGCCTGGCCATCGCCGTTCTGGGGATCACGGTGCGGCGCCGGCCACGGGTGGCGGAGCTGATCTTCCTCATCGTGGCGGCCTTCCTCCTGGTGAACAAGGTCTGGAGTCCGCAGTACTCACTCTGGCTGCTCGTACCCGCGGTGCTGGCCCTGCCTCGTTGGCGGCTGTTGGTGACCTGGATGGCCGTCGACGCCCTGGTCTGGCCGGTGCTGATGTGGCACATGATGGGCACCGAGAACATGGGCGCGCCCGGGGAGCTGCTCAACCTCGTGGTGCTCGCCCGGGACGGCCTGATCGTGGCCCTGGTGGTCCTGGTTGTCCGGCAGATGCTGGGGTTAGGCACGGATCAGGTGCGTGCCGCCCACGAGGGACGGGATCCACTGGCCGGCGTCTTCGGCCAGGCCGATCGGTTCCCACTGGGAGGCCTCAAGGATAATGAGGGCAGACACGGTGTCGCAGCCACCGGTGCCGAAACCGACGGAGCCACCGGCGCAGCAGAATCCGCTGCAGCGGCTCCGGCCCCCGGTACCCGCCGGAAGCCGGACGACACCACGGACTAAGGAAACGGGAACAGTTGTCTGACACCTTGATGATCATCACCATGGCCAGCGTGTTCGTGGGCTTTCTGTGTGTCGGTGGCGCATTCGCCGGCTTCATGTACAAAAAGTCGAAGCTGCTCATCATCGCCCTGCTCGTCATCGCGCTCCTGCTGGTCACCGCCGTACCGGTGACCATCGCCGTGCTCTTCGGCACCACTGTGAGCTGACTGCCACCGGCCCGCCGGGACTGAGGGGGGCGTCGCCGGTTTTCCGGTCGCCCCCGGTGGGCCGGCAGCGGCAAATCCCCAGGGAAACGCCGCAACCGGCAATTAACGCATTTCCCCCACGGTGGGGTACCTTTGAGAGGTTGCTTGACGCAACGACCCTCCTGCCATACCCAACCGGGGTTTGGCCGATTCAAATTACTAGACCATAGGAGGTGATGAGGTCCGTGCGTCAATACGAAATCATGATCATTCTGGATCCGAGTCAGGATGAACGCACCGTTACCCCGTCCCTGGACAAGTACCTTGAAGTCGTCCGTAAGGACAGCGGCAAGGTTGTGAAGGTTGATGTGTGGGGCAAGCGTCGCCTTGCTTACCCGATCAACAAGAACGAAGAGGGTATCTACACCGTCGTCGATCTCGAGTGTGAGTCGGCAACCGTGCTGGAGTTCGACCGTCTGCTGAACCTGAACGACAACGTTCTGCGAACCAAGGTTCTGCGCGCTGACAAGTAAGAGCGGATACTGGTGGGTGCGAACCCACCACACTCGTGGGTACTGAGCCGACGAATCACCCGGCACGCGTCAATGCGCGTGCTGCTTTCGTCGCCAGTGACACTGAACCACCGAGCACGCACAGCAGGAAGGCATCTGGAACATGGCACAGGGAGATACCCCCATCACAGTCGTCGGCAACCTCGTTGCTGACCCGGAACTACGTTTCACCCCGGCAGGCGCTGCGGTAGCCAACTTCCGCATCGCCTCGACTCCGCGGCAGTTCAACAAGCAGACCAACCAGTGGGAGGACCAGGAAGCTCTCTTCCTGACCTGCAACGTCTGGCGTCAGGCTGCGGAGAATGTCGCGGAATCCCTGACCAAGGGAATGCGCGTGATGGTCTCCGGCCGTCTGCGGCAGCGCTCCTTTGAAACCCGTGAGGGTGAGAAGCGCACCGTGTTCGAGGTGGAGGTCGACGAGGTCGGCCCCTCGCTGCGCTATGCGACCGCCCAGGTCAACCGCAACCCGCGTGAGGGCGGCGGCCAGGGTGGTTTCGGCGGCGGCCAGCAGGGCGGCTTCGGTGGAAACCAGGGCAATCAGGGTGGCTTTGGCGGTGGCCAGGGCAACCAGGGTGGCTTCGGTGGAAACCAGGGCAACCAGAGCGGCTTCGGCGGTAACCAGGGCGGCTTCGGCGGCGCCCAGCAGGGTGGCTTCGGCGGTAACAACCAGCCGAACCAGTCCAATAACGCTGGTGCTCCCGACAATGACCCGTGGAACTCCGCCCCGCCTGCCGGTGGCTTCGGTGGTGCCGACGACGAACCCCCGTTCTGATCGACAGCACAACACATCAACTGAATTCACACTTCCCTACTCGACCGGTGCGCCGGAACGGGTCGGGAAAGAACAATGAAAGGCAGGGATCATGAAGCTGATCCTCACCGCCGACGTTGACAACCTCGGAGTCTCTGGCGACATCGTGGAAGTCAAGGACGGCTACGGACGCAACTACCTGCTTCCCCGCGGCCTGGCCATCGTTGCCACCCGCGGTGCTCAGAAGCAGATTGAGGGCATCAAGCGTGCCCAGGAGGCTCGCGCGATCCGCGACCTCGACCACGCCCACGAGGTTCGTGAGGCACTGGAGGAGCTCAAGGACGTCTCCGTGGCGGTCCGCTCCTCCGAGAAGGGCAAGCTCTTCGGTTCTGTGAAGGCCGGCGATATCGCCGACGCCGTGAAGCAGGCAGGCGGCCCGACCCTGGACAAGCGCAACATCGAGGTTCCGAAGAACCTGATCAAATCGACCGGTAACTACCAGGTCAAGGTCCAACTGCACCCCGAGGTTGCCGGCAAGGTGAACTTCAAGGTCGTCGCCGCGTAATCACGCGTTCAGACGGCGGCTAGTTTCTAGCCCAACGACAACAGCACCCGACGGCCCCGACACCCTGCGGAAGTTTCTACTTCCGGTGGTGACGGGGCCGTCGGGCTTTTCCGGTGCGGGCCTTCCCGCAGGGTCCGGGAAGCTCTTGTGGATAACTGTGGATAATTGTGGAATGTTCGTGGCCCGTTAATCTGCTGTTTCCCCACGTGAGGGGACTATCGGGGCCCTAGCGTGGGTTTCAGACCGTGTCAAACCAGCTGGTGATGCGAGTTATTCACGGTTTCTCCACAGTTATCCACACCCCGAATAACGCTCCCACCAGTGTTTATGCCGGTACCTACCGGGTATTCGCGGAAGGTTGTCCACAATTTGGCCACAGTCATGCACCGAAATCGCCACTTTTCCACCGGCTGCTCAAAAGTTATCCACAGGTCCTGTGGAAGATATCCCGGATACCATAAAACTCGGGGTCTGACCCGTTCGGCCGGATTGAACTAGAAATGATGGTATGACCGTGCCACACGAGCTGTACCCCGCCACCCTGAAGAAGCCGAGGGTGCCCCGCCGGACGCGGAGCACCCCGTTGGAGGACTACGCACTCCTTTCAGATCTGCACACCGGGCCACTGGTGTCCCGGACGGGATCAATCGACTGGCTCTGCCTCCCCCGCTTCGACTCCGAGTCCATCTTCACCGCCATCCTCGGCGGCCCGGATGACGGCCGCTGGAAGATGTCGGTGGCAGACGGCACGGTGGTTTCCCGCCAGTACCGCGGGAACACCTTTATTCTGGAGACAACCTGGCAGGGACCACACGGCACCGCCCGGGTCACCGACTTCATGCCGCCCGGCAACAAGCAGGCGGATGTCATCCGCTTCGTGGAATGTCTTGAGGGAGAGGTCGAGATTGAACACGATATGCGGGTGCGCTTCAGTTATGCCCGCGTGGAGCCGTGGTTCCGCCCGACTGAGGTTCCCGGCTCGGAGGAGATCGGGCTGCTGTGCACCGCCGGTCCCGATGGTGTGCTGATCAGTGGCCCCCTCCTGCAGTCCATGGAGGATGACGCGGCTGATGACGGTGCCGGTGATGGTGACGGTGACGATGTCCTGGAGGCCTCCGGTGCCCAAACCTCCCGGTTGGGGGGACGCTTTCGCATCACGGAGGGGCAGAGTGAATCCTGGCAGTTGACCTGGTTCCGCCCCTGGCGGGCCCTGCCGGTCCCCGAGGAGCCGATCGCTGCGCTATGGAGGGCGGATAGTTTCTGGGAGGACTGGTTGCGGCGTCTGGAGACCGGGGACGTCAACCAGCGTCACGTGATCCGCTCCCTGCTGGTGCTGCGAGCCCTGACCCACCGGGAGACCGGCGGGATCGTCGCCGCCCCCACCGCCTCCCTGCCGGAGGATTTCGGCGGGGTCCGCAACTGGGACTACCGCTTCACCTGGCTCCGCGACGCCTCGTTGACCGTGGAGGTCATGGTGTCCCACGGTCTCATCAAGGGCGCCGCCAGCTGGCGGGATTGGCTTCTGCGGGCCGTCGCCGGCGATCCCGACAAGCTGCAGATCATGTACGGCCTGGGCGGGGAACGGCAGCTGCCCGAGCAGACGCTCGATCACCTGAGCGGGTACGAGAACTCCACCCCGGTCCGGGTCGGCAACGGTGCTGCTGACCAATATCAGGCGGATGTGGTGGGCGAGGTGATGCTGGCGCTGGCCAAGATCCGTGACGCCGGTTACCCCGAGACCCCCTACTCCTGGAATCTGCAGATCGCCCTGTTGGATTACACCATCGCCAACTTCGACCGGAAGGACCACGGCATCTGGGAGATGCGGGGTGAGCTCCACTACTTCACCCATGGGCGGGTGATGATGTGGGCCGCGTTCAACGAGGGCATCCGGGCGGTGGCCGAGCACGGCTTCGAAGGTGAGGTGGAGACCTGGAAGGAGTACCGGGATCGGCTGGAACAGGAGATCCTGGCCCACGGCTTCAACGAAGAGCTGAACAGTTTCACCCAGGTTTACGGCGGTACGGAGGTGGATGCCTCCCTACTGCAGCTGCCGCACACCAGGTTCATCCATCCGCGCGACCCGAAGATGTTGGGCACCGTGGCCAAGATCGAGGAGGACCTGGTGGACCCCCACGGGTTGGTCTACCGTTACCGCACCGAGGCCGGGCTCGACGGCCTGGCCGGTGATGAGTACCCGTTTCTGATCTGCGCCTTCTGGCTGGTTGAGCAGTACGCCCGCTCCGGGAGGCTGGAGGACGCCAAGCGGGACATGGACCGTCTCTGCGGCTACGCCAATGACCTCGGTCTGCTCGCCGAGGAGTATGACCCGGCGACCGGCCGCCTGGCCGGCAACTTCCCCCAGGCGTTTTCCCACCTGGCGTTGATCCGCGCCTCCGACGCCATTCGGGAAGTGGAGGAAATCGAACGCGCGGCGTCAAGCAGCTAGCCGCCCCAGCTGTGGACAACACCATCCATCCACAGCTTCAACGACTCGGTCACGAAGGGTTTTTCCTTGCCCTGCCCCGGGACTAAGGTGAGAGCACGAGCCTGAAACTCCGGGATGAAAGGGTGTGCCAGGATGTCCTCGGGAACCTCCGATGCCAGCTTCGATGACCATTATGTTCCCCCCTCCGACCACGACGCGCCCGCGAGCTTCGGCGATGCCGCGATGGCGCTACCTGAACCGGCTTTTGGCGGCGGGGGCCAGACGAAGGCTCCCGCACGCCGTTTTGAGCGCCGTAACCGGCCCCAGCAGCCGGTCACAGAGTTCCGGCAGCCGCCCCACGATAACGAGGCGGAGCAGGGTGTACTCGGCGCGATGCTCCTGGCCCCCACGACGGTCATCGACATCCTGGAGGAACTGTCGCCCGATGACTTCTACAAGCCGGCGCACCAGCTGATCTACAAGGCGATCATCGATCTCTTCTCCGACAACAAGGAGATTGACCCGGTGATCGTCGCGGGCCGGTTGGACCGCAACCTGGACCTGGACCGCGTGGGTGGCGCCCCTTATCTGCATACCCTGATCTCTTCGGTCCCCACGGCCGCCAACGCTCGCTACTACGCTGAGATCGTCTCCGAGAAGGCGATTCTGCGGCGCTTGGTCAACGCAGGCACCCGGGTGGTCCAACTGGGCTATGAGGGTACGGAGGGCGCCGAGGTCGACGCCGTGATCGACATGGCACAGCAGGAGGTCTTCGGCATTGCCCAGCGCAATGTCACCGAGGACTACGCTGTCCTGGCGGACATCCTGCAGCCGACGATGGATGAGCTCGACGAGATCGCCGCGCACGGCGGCCTCGCCTCCGGGGTGCCCACCGGGTTCGAGGACCTGGACAACCTGACCAATGGCCTGCACGGTGGCCAGATGATCATCGTCGCGGCCCGTCCCGGCGTGGGTAAGTCGACCCTGGGCCTGGACTTCATGCGCTCCTGTTCGATCGCGAACGGCAAGACCTCGGCCATCTTCTCCCTGGAGATGAGCAAGTCCGAGATCGTCATGCGCTTGCTCTCCGCGGAGACCGAGATCAAGCTCTCCGAAATGCGCTCGGGGCGGATGACAGACGAGGCGTGGGCGAAACTGGCCAACCGGGTGGGACAGATCTCCGAGGCCCCGCTGTTCATCGACGACTCCCCCAACCTGACCATGATGGAGATTCGTTCCAAGGCCCGACGGTTGAAGCAGAAGCATGATCTGCAGTTGATCGTGGTGGACTACCTGCAGCTGATGAGCTCGGGCAAGAAGGTCGAGTCCCGGCAGCAGGAGGTTTCGGAGTTCTCACGTCAGCTCAAGCTGCTGGCCAAGGAGCTGGATGTGCCACTGATCGCGATTTCCCAGCTCAACCGTGGCCCGGAAGCCCGAAACGATAAGAAGCCGCAGTTGTCTGACCTGCGTGAGTCCGGTTCCCTGGAGCAGGACGCCGATATCGTCATGCTGCTCAACCGGCCCGATTCCCAGGATCGGGACAGTGAACGTGCCGGTGAGGCCGACATCATCGTCGCCAAGCACCGTGGCGGTCCGATCGACACCGTCATGGTCGCCCACCAGCTGCACTACTCCCGTTTCGTCAGCATGCCCCGCGCGGGTTAAATCGCGCGCAGGGAAGGTCCTTCCGGCCGCGGCGCCGCGCGGGGCCTGTAGTGGAAGTGAAATTTCCCACTCTCCCGGAACATCACCCCTGAAAACTACCCCCGAAGCCGGCCGTCCTCAGATGGCCGGTTTTTCTCTTGGGGGAAACTGCTGGTGACGGCGTTTTTAGGTATTCCTATATAAAGTTACCCTTTATGAGGAACGCCTAACCAATGGTGCTTGAGCAGGAAAGAATGGGTAAATTTCTGGTCAGTAACAAGGTCTCGGACGCTCTAACACGAGCCTGATCCCACCCACAAATCATTCCGAGGAGAGACACCATGTTTGACCGCCCCTTTGATCCGGCGACAGTCGAGCTTGACACCACCACCATCACGGTCGAGCGCACCGATGACGCGACTGTCCTGAATGTCCCCCGCAGCCTCTCTGATTTCAGTCATGAATCCCGGCCGAAGACCCTCGGTGGGCAGCTGCGTCACCTCGCCCGCGATTGGTTCGGTGTCCGGGCTTAAACGTCCAGCACCTTGCCCCTCTGCTCCGGGAGGGTGAATGCCGCGAGCGCGGCGATGAAGAAGGACGCCGCGAAGATCCCGAAGAGCAGCAGCGGGCCACCGAAGAGCAGCACCGGCGGCACGATCAGGGGAGCGATGATGGAGGCGATCCTGCCGAAGCCGGCTGCGGCACCGGTCCCGGAACCACGCACCGCCGCCGGATAGAGCTCAGGTCCGATCGCGTAGAGCGCACCCCAGGCTCCCAGGTTGAAGAAGGAGAGCAGGCACCCTGCGAGGATGATCGTCGCCTCAGTGCTGGCAGTCCCGTAGAAGACCGCCGCCCCGGCGGAGCCCAGCAGAAACACCGACAGAGTGAGGCGTCGGCCCCACTTCTCGATCAGCCAGGCGGCAGTGGCGTAGCCCGGCAGTTGTGCCAGGGTGATGATGAGCGTGAAGGTGAAGGACTGCACCAGCGTATAGCCCTGGTCCACCAGCAGTGACGGGATCCAGATGAACGCGCCATAGTAGGACAGGTTCACCCCGAACCACACGGTCCACAGCGCCACCGTCCGCCGGCGCAGGAGAGGCGACCAGATGGACCGTTCCCCCGCCGCCCGATCCGGCGCCCCAGGGGCCGGGTTCTCCCGGTCTGCGGCATCGATGTCCGCGAGCTGCTCCGGAGTCACCTCCTGCTCAAAGGAGAGGACCACATCCTCGGCTTCCCGGTGCCGTCCCTTGCTCTCCAGGAACCGGACGGACTCCGGTAGTCCCAGCCGCACGTAGAGGGCATAGGCCGCAGGCACGCAGCCGAGGGCTAGGGCCCAACGCCAACCATTGTCACTGGCGGAGACCACGAAGGCACCGAGGCAGGCGGCCGTCAGCCATCCCAGTGCCCAGAAGGCCTCGAGCCACACCACCATCCGCCCCCGCACCTTCCGGGGTGCGAATTCGGATACCAGTGTGGAGGCCACCGGCAGTTCCGCTCCCAGGCCGAGTCCCACCACGAACCGCAGGATGATCAGGACGGTGAGGGAACCCGCCAGCGCCGAAGCACCGGTGGCGGCGCCGTAGACCAGCAGCGTGAGGGCGAACACCTGGCGGCGGCCGATCCGGTCGGCCAGTAATCCGCCGAAGGTCGCGCCCAGCGCCATGCCCACGAAGCCGACCGAACCCAGCCAGGAGGTCGGGGTGGCGCTCAGGTTCCAATGCACCGCCAGGGCCGCCATGATGAAGGAGATCAGCCCGACATCCATGGCGTCGAGGGCCCAGCCGATGCCGGACCCGAACAACAGACGTTTATGTCTGCGCGTGACCGGCAAACGGTCGAGCCGGGCATTGCGGCTCAGTTCCGGAGCCTGATGGGGTGTTGCGTCCCCGTCCGATGAAGTGGGTGTGCTCATTAAGGTGCCGTCCCGGAGCGTCGAAGGGAATGAATATCGAGGGGAAAGAAAGAGCATCCCCGACCACCGCCAGGGTGGATCGGGAATGCTTAGAGGATATGCTCGTAAACCGGGCGGAGTCAGGCGAAGCGGCTTCGGAATCCTTTCAGACAGCGGAGCTCGCCACGCGGGCACGTCGGGCGGCGGCCTATTGTCTGACGGTGTAGCCGGCTTCCTCGACCGCGGCGATGATCTCCCCGTCGCTGAATCCCTCGCCGGTGACGGCGACATTGCCGGAAGTGAGGTCGACGTCGACCCCCTGGGTACCCACGACCTCACTGATCTCCTCCTCGACCGCGGACCTGCAGTGCTCGCAGGTCATACCCTCGACAACGTAATTCTTGGTCATGGTGAAACTCATCTCCTCATACCGCGGCTGCGGGAACCACGGTTAAAACTTCGGCCAACTACTCGTCCCGGGCCGGGGATTCCGTACCCTGGGGCGCAAGGACCCCACCAGCTTCGGGGTCGACGCCGGGAATGATGCGGCGTCCGCCGGTGTTGTTCGGGGTAGACCCAAACGTGGTGGTCCTGAGAAGACCATACAAAGAGATTGCAGGAGATAGTTCATGGCAACCATTGATGTAACTGAAGACACATTCGAAAACACCGTCACCGCCGAGGGGATCGTCCTGGTTGACGCCTGGGCCTCCTGGTGTGGCCCCTGCAAGGCTTTCGCCCCCACTTATGAGAAGGCCTCGGAGAACCACCCGGACGCCACCTTCGCCAAGCTCGACACCGAGGCGAACCAGAACCTCTCCGCGGCCCTGGAAATTCAGTCCATTCCGACGCTGATGGTTTTCCGCGACGGCATCATGGTCTACCGTGATGCCGGAGCACTCCCCCCGAACGCCCTGGAAGACCTGATCGGTCAGGTCAAGGGTCTGGACATGGAGGAGGTCCGCCGCCAGGTGGCCGAGGCCAACGCCGCCCGCGACGCTGAGCAGCGCGACAACTCCTGATAACACTGACCGCCAAGGGCGGATCACTGACCGGCCCGGGCTTCCCCACGTGGGGAAGCCCGGGCCGGTTTCGTTCTGTCGGGGGATGTGGCCTCTCCGGGGTCTTCCAGCCTGGCCGGTTGGCGCGGCACCGCTGGCGACCCAAGACTGCTGCCTGCCCCGGAAAGGCTGCTGTTTTCAGTGGAAAGCCCAGGTTTACCCGCCGCGCTACCGCCGGAATGACGGCCATCGCAGCGTAAATCGTCCCGGCGAGGGCCTCATTTTGCCAGTAGAGTGAAACCTAACTGCTGTTCCCGGGACTCGAGAAAGTGAGTAAGACAACATCATGGCAAATCCATTCAGCAAGGGTTGGAAGTACCTCATGTCTTCGCTGGACTCGAAGATCGACGAGAACGCTGACCCCAAGGTGCAGATCCAGCAGGCCACTGACGCTGCAAAGCGCCAGCACCAGCAGATCACCGAGCAGGCCGCGAGCATCATCGGCAACAAGAAGCAGCTTGAGATGAAGCTGGACCGGCTGGTGAATTCACAGGCGGATCTGCAGGACAAGACCCGCCAGGCGCTCAACGCCGCGGATCAGGCTGCACAGGAGGGGGACTCAGAGAAATCGCAGCAGTTCAACAACACCGCCGAGGTGTTCGCTTCCCAGCTGGTGGCCGTTGAACAGCAGATCGAGGAGTCCAAGCAGCTGCATGCCCAGGCTGAGCAGGCGGCGCAGCAGGCGCAGCAGCAGCAGAAGGAATCCGAGATGCGCCTCAAGGAACAGCTCAGCCAGATTGACCAGCTGCGCGCGCAGGCCGACCAGGCCAAGATGCAGGAGACGTCCGCCAAGGCCATGGACTCGATGAATTCCCTGAAGCCGGATGATTCGGTCCCCACTCTCGACGGGGTGCGGGAGAAGATCGAGAAGCGCTACGCCGACGCCCTTGGCGCGCAGGAGCTCACCCAGCACTCGGTGAGCGACCGGATGGCGGAGATCCAGCAGTCCGGCACCGACATGAAGGCCTCCGCCCGGCTGGCGGAGATCCGGGCCCAGCTGTCCGGTGGTTCCGAGTTGACCCCGGGCGGAGCGCAGCAGAGCAGCGGTGAGCTGACGGAGGGCGCTGCGGAGACAGACACCCCGGCCGATGCGCCTGAAACCAACCCGGCCGACGAGAAGCCCGCCCAGGAAAAGCCGGGTGCCGACGCCGCCGGGGGCGCCGGTGACGGCACTGGCCAGGAAGCCGGGGGACAGGACCGGAAGTAGCCGGAACTCCCCGGCCAGGCACCTACCCCGGGACGTGAACGGACCCCGCTGCACTGCCAGAGTGCGGCGGGGTCCGGCAGGGTTCCGCCTACGCCGAATCCGGTGTCCTCAGCGTTCCCGGGGGATGTTGAGCAGCACTCCTCGGATGCCGGCATGGAAACCGTCGCGGAGGTTGACCCGCTGGGCCTCGCTCAGCGTGTACTCGTGGAGGGTCTCGCAGGCGAACTGAAGCAGGGGGCGGTCAATCTCCGGCGGCAGCCCGCCACCGGAGAGCAGGTGCGCCTGGTCCCGCTGGTCCACGCTGGCCGCGTTGTCGTACCACCACGAGGCGTACTGCTGGCCCACATCATAGGGGGTCTGCGATCCAGCTGAGGTCCACACCTCATTTGGCAGTGGTACATAGCGCGAGCGCAACTTCCGGCGGGGCGCCATCATCGACGGCTTGGGCGGACCGGAGGGTTTCGGCACCTTCCGGGTCTCGGATTCCACCGCGGACGCCGGTGGCGTGGCTGGTGACGCGGGCTCCGCCATGGAGCCACCGACATCGTCGGGCGCAGTTTCACTCCGGGCTGTCGGTGTGGCCGGTGCCGCGCTCGCGGACTCCTCCGCGGCTGCCGTCTCCTCCGGTGTCTGAGTCGGAGAAGAATCAGCGGGTTTCCGCTCCCCCGGCTTTGGTGTCACCGGGCCGGTCCCGGCGAGGTCATTCGGCGTCGGTCCCTTGGGTGCCTGCTCCGCCGGAGCGGGGACCGACGGGGCGTCGTCAGCCGTTGGCTCGGCGGCAGAGGCGGCACCGGTGGACGAGTCCTCGCCTGCGGACCGGGAGTTGGTCGGCGGTTCCGGTGGCATGGCGGACTTGGGCACGGTGGTCGGGCTCATGTCATCGACGGGCTCGGCGTCACCGATCGGCTTGGTGCGCACTGACAGCGGCAGCGGTCCCTCGAGCACCTGCAATTGCATGGTGTCGGCGAAGTCCTCCCGCGGATCGAGGATCGTGGTCGTGTCACAGGCGTGCCGCAGCGCGGAGGACATGGAATCCCAGCCGAAACCGTAGAGGTGCACCCGGACTCCGGCGCTGGTGGCCTCCTGCACTCCGGGGATCATGTCGGCGTCCCCGGAGACCAGGACGATGTCCGAGCAGTGCTGGCGGACCGCAGCCAGGACCATGTCCGCGACCAGGCGGGTGTCCACGGCCTTCTGGGTGCGGCGCTCCCCCCATTCGATCAGCTGGCCGGCGCGCAGGAGCACGCCGTCGCAGGTCCGCAGAGCACGCTGGTAGCGGTGCGGACCGGAATCGGGGATGCCGTCATACCAGAACTGGCGGTGAATGGGTTGGTTGAGCTGATTGTTAATCATGTTCCCGAGCTGTGCCACCACCTCGGGAAGATCGATTTCTAACTGCGCCCGGGCGCCGGTCTCCCAGGAGTTGTAAAAGCTCGCAAGCAGGTAGGACGTGTCGACAAATACTTGTGTTCGCTCAAGCATGGCTCCTAATTTCCGTTCATTTACGTTGTCTCAAACAGTTGTCACCCCCAAGCATGCCCTAATTGGAGGGAGAGCGTCGAAGGCATACGGGTTTCCCCGGTCATGGCGTTGATTGATGGAACTACATGCAGTGATCGGTGTCAGTTATGCCCTGTTTTCGGGTAACCAAGTCGTTTGTGCACGGCAATCACGGTAAACCCAGCTCTGTGGATGGAGTGGCGGGGCCCTTGCGACGCGTCCCTTCCGACCCTATGGTTAGTTACACAAGTAACCAACTAACTAACCGACGTGGGATCGCCGGAGGTGGGGAACATGGATGGGGTTGCGGCACCGCTCTTCCGTCAGATCGCTGCCTTGCTGGAGGACGCGATCGTCGAAAATCAGCTGCATGCCGGGGAACGGGCTCCCTCCACCAATGAACTGGCGGAATTCCACCAGATCAATCCCGCCACGGCACGCAAGGGGCTGACCCTGCTGGTCGAGCTGGGAATTCTGGAGAAGCGCCGCGGTATCGGAATGTTCGTCACGGCCGAGGCCCGCGGCATCATTCTGGAGCGCCGCCGCCAAGATTTCGCCGCCAACTATCTCGCTCCGCTGGTCGATGAGGCCGTCAAACTGGGCCTGTCCCGCACGGATGTCCATGACCTGCTGGAACGTGTCGCAGAAAGCCGAGGACTGTATCAATGACACCTGCTGATAGGGATGTTTCCGTGGTTACCGCTGGGCCTCACAGGGATCAGGCCCGTTGTTCGCCACGTTCGGCAGGGACCTGCTGGAGAATCCGACCTCGTCGAATGCCGCCATTGCTGCGGTGGCCGGCGGCACCTTTTTCCTCATCGGACTGTACCTCCAGTACCGGCTGACCCACGCTACAAATGGCGCCCGCATTCTCCCTGACACCCACAAGTTCGCTGATAGGTAGGAGCACGTTCATGACTTCATCACTCATCACCGCCACCAGGCTGAGCGCCAGTTGCCCGAAAGCCGGGCAAGTGCTACTGGACCTGGACTTCTCCCTGGAGCCCGGACTCATTCACGGGCTCATCGGCCCCAACGGCGCCGGCAAGACCACGCTGCTGCGGGTGCTCGCCGGCCAGCTTCAACACGATGGCGAGGTGCGGGTTTTCGGAACCGATCCTTTCGATAATCCGGGGGTCATGGACCGCACGGTGCTCGCGGGTATCGACGCCCCACTCCCCGACGCCTGGTCCCTCAAGAAACTGTTGGCGGTGGGTGCCGCCCGCTACATCGGCTGGGACGGGGACCGGGCGCAGGAGTTGGCGGAACGCTTCGAGCTTCCCGGTAGAAAGGCCTACTCCGCACTCTCCCGCGGCCAGAAGTCAGCGGCCGCACTCGTACTCGCGGTCGCCTCCGGGTGTGGACTGCTCCTACTGGATGAGCCGTACCTCGGGTTGGACGTGGAGAAGCGTGAGGAGTTCTACCGGCTGCTGCGTGAGGAGACGGTTCGAAGCAACCGCACCATCGTGCTGTCCACCCACCATCTGCACGAATCGGAGAAGCTGTTGGACACGGTTCTCTATCTGGAGGAGGGCCGGGTGCACCTCAACGGTGCGATCCAGGAGATGTCCGAGCAGATCCTGGAGGTGTTCGGATCGGCCGAAGAGGTGGACCGTCTTCTCAGCCGGCTGGGCCCGGTGCCGGAATTGCAGCGGGAGGAGATCCCGGTCGGCCGCCGCAGCGTGATTGATCTGCGGCAGCAGCCTGTGCTCGCCGACGCCGCGTACGACCTTCCACCAGCTTGGCGGGCGATTGCGGGTTTCCGGGATCACGCTGGAACAGGCTGTATTGGCTATGAGCGGGGAACCACGATGAACCGCACCGCGAATGAACTGAAACTCTTCGGCCACCTCGCACTGACGCCGTACCTGCTGATCATGTTCGCCTTCGGAATTGGCATGGCGGTGATGATCACTCTGACTCCCGACGGGTGGCAGCGCTGGTTCTTCCTCCTCGTGCTGCTGGTCTATCTGCTGAACACCAGCCCAGATTTCCGGGACTACCAGGCGGTGGACCTGAGTCGCGTCCACTGGTCGCGGCACAAGCAGGCCCTCCTTGCGGTGTTTGCCCTGATGTTGCTGGTGACCACTGGTGTGGTTGGGGCAATCTCCGCTGCAGGGATCGACTGGGTCCTGGTGGCTGGCGTAGTGGCAGTACTCGCCTACCGGCTGATCCGCCGCCCTCGTCCGACCGAGCCCTGGATGGGAACCTCAAGGACGCGGGCCGAGGCCAAGGACGACGGTGCAGGCGGCGGGTTGCCGATGACACCGGTCAACCAGATCATCCGTGCTCCCCAGGGGAAAACCTGGGTGGGGCTCTGGGCCAGCTTCCTGGTGGCGATCCTCGGCATCGATCTGGTGGCCGGCTTATTCGCCGAGCCTGACCCTCTGCGAATCGTCTTTGTGGCGGTGGCGATGGCTCTGTTCGTCGGTTTCCAGATGATGAAGACCGTGGGGCAATCCCTTGAAAATTGGATACGGATCGGCGGGGGCAGGCGACGCTGGGCCCACGAAACCGCGCTGTTGGGGTTGATCGGCCCGGCGATGGTGGGAATCGACGGTGGGCTCTACGCCTGGCTCGCCGGCACCGGGCCTGCAGCCACCACGGTCGTGACCCTGTCTATTACGGCGCTGACGGTCCCCGTGCTGGCGGTGTTGCTGGAGCTGTCGGGACGGAACAGCAACTGGTGGATCACACTGATCTTCTGCGCTGCCACTGTCCTGTTCCTGGTGTTGCTCGCTCGGGGCGATGCCGACGCCGTCAGGACGATCGGGTTGGCTGCTCTCCAATACCTGGCGTTCGCCTTGCTCCTGCCGACGGTGGTCAAACGTCATGTTGTCTTCGCCGGCGGACTGCGCAGCTGGCTCGGGCTGCGGACCGGACGGGGATGACGCGACTGTGGTGGTGGTTTTGGTGGTGTGAGCTGCGGGTTTGTGGTTGGGGTGGGTGGGTGTGTAACTTTATGGGAGTCGCCGCGACCGACAACGCCCCGAATACACAGTGTGACTGTGGTTTGTGATTGGC
>NZ_JBNILW010000008.1:0-165864 GCF_050107895.1 Corynebacterium halotolerans
CCGCTCCCTGTCACAGGGAGCGGGACCGGGCCGTCTGTTGTCTGCCACTGCGACGCCATCAGCAGAGCTGGAGAAGAAGGGTGTTGCGGTAGGGGCAGGCTACGATGCGGGCGCCTCCTCAACCGCCGCGCCGTCCCCGGGGAGCAGGACACGGGGTGTCTACCGGAAGTGGGGGCTGACCCGACCGAGCGCGAGCTCAGGCCTGCCGGGGTCTGGTGATCACCGAAACCCCGCCCATGAGCGCGAGACCACTGACCCGCACCACGGGGGCGTCGGCGGGCAGCTCGGCAGGCCGGACCAGCGTACGTTTGTCCACGCTGGCATCGAAGCCGCCCATGACTCCGATGCCGTCACAGATCACCCGCACGCCCTCGGGGACGATGACGTCGATGCCACCCATGACCGCGAAGGCGTAGATCCGGGTCTCTCCGGACTCGAAACGGGCCTCCCGAAGGTCGACGTCATTACCGCCCATCACGGTGATCGAGGTGTGACTGGCCGACACCAACCAGTCCCCGTGGCGGGTGGCACCGCCCATCAGGGAAAGGGAGATCTCGGAGCCGTTCTTCTCCCCGGTGATGCGCCGCCGCACGAGGTCCACGGCGGAACGGGCATTGAGCGGTCTCCGCGGGTCTGCGGCCCCGCCCGTGGCGAAGGCGACCGGAGCGTCCGGGGACGGTGCCGCGGGCAGGGGGAGCCGGGTGGGCTGCAGCCCGGCGAGTCCCTCCGGGTCATCGTGGATGTCCGAGACCAGCGGGAGAAACTCATCCCGGTAGCGGCACGCCCAGGCCTGCGCGGAACGTTCCTCAAACTCGGCGAACTGCAGCTGGCCGCGGCCGAGAGCGGAGGAGAGCTCATTGGTGACCCTGCGGCGATCGTCATCGGAAGCGAGTTTTCGCGGCGGTTCCGGGTAGGCAGACGTGGCATCCATATCCTGATGATATCGCCCCCACGCACGTTGGGGGAGGGGGAGAACCCTGAATTTCAGACTGCTGTGGGGTCGGAATATCGCGACGGAGAGCGCTGTGACGGGGTTGAAACACCGGCCATATACCTGTCATCGGGACGAAGTGCAAAGCGGAATTTTGGTGTCTGGGCATGGTTGCTGTAGTGTCACTGTCTAGTCCCACGTCTAGATGGTGGGAGCCTGAATTTTCCCCGGTAGGCCAGCGAGAGCGGCTGACTGGGTTTCGCGCGTTCTAATGGAAGTCCTTTTCCTTCGGGCGCGAGCAGGCGACTGAAGATGACTTCAACTTCGGTCGGCAACCCCGGCCGGAATGCCGATCGATCACAGAAAGATGGTTCATGCCAACTATTCAGCAGCTGGTCCGCAAGGGCCGCCACGATAAGTCCGGAAAGGTGGCCACCGCCGCCCTGAAGGGGTCCCCGCAGCGCCGCGGCGTGTGCACCCGTGTGTACACCACCACCCCGAAGAAGCCGAACTCCGCTCTCCGTAAGGTCGCCCGTGTGCGCCTGACCACCGGTATCGAGGTGTCCGCCTACATCCCGGGTGAGGGTCACAACCTCCAGGAGCACTCCATGGTGCTCGTCCGTGGTGGTCGTGTGAAGGACCTTCCCGGTGTCCGCTACAAGATCGTCCGTGGTTCCCTCGACACCCAGGGTGTCAAGGATCGTAAGCAGGCCCGTTCCCGCTACGGCGCCAAGAAGGGACAGTAACCAATGCGTAAGAGTGCAGCCCCGAAGCGCCCTGTCGTCAAGGATCCGGTCTACGATTCCGAGCTGGTCACCCAGCTCGTGAACAAGGTTCTGCTCGACGGCAAGAAGTCCACCGCTGAGCGCATCGTCTACGGTGCCCTGGAGATCGCCCGCGAGAAGACCGGCACCGACCCCGTCGGCACCCTCGAGAAGGCCCTGGGCAACATCCGTCCGGACCTCGAGGTCCGTTCCCGCCGTGTCGGTGGCGCCACCTACCAGGTTCCGGTTGAGGTCCGTCCGGGCCGCTCCACCACCCTGGCTCTCCGCTGGATGGTGACCTTCACCCGTCAGCGTCGTGAGAACACCATGATCGAGCGCCTGGCCAACGAGATCCTGGATGCGTCCAACGGTCTCGGCGCCTCCGTGAAGCGTCGCGAGGACACCCACAAGATGGCTGAGGCCAACCGCGCCTTCGCCCACTACCGCTGGTAGTAGCTCCCATGCCTGTGACCCTTCCGTTGCTCCACTCCTCGCCCGGCCGGCGCTCAGAGCGCGCCCAGCTCTCGGCGCGGGGAGGCAATGGTCGGGTCATTGTGCTTTCCGGGACGGAACGCAGGTTCCCATCTCGCCGTTCCCATCGGCTATCTGCCTGAGCCCCACCGCAGCTCAGTCAGGAAATATTGTTTCTGGTGCTGCCTGGAGCGGCGATCAGTGGCAAAATTGAACGAGAACTATCCATCGTCGGCGTTCATGGCCCGCCATGAACTCCCATAAGAAATAAGTTGGGGTAAGACTGTGGCACAAGAAGTGCTTAAGGATCTGAGCAAGGTCCGCAACATCGGCATCATGGCCCACATCGATGCCGGTAAGACCACCACGACCGAGCGCATCCTCTTCTACACCGGCATCAACCGTAAGGTCGGCGAGACCCACGATGGTGCTTCCACCACTGACTGGATGGAGCAGGAGAAGGAGCGTGGCATCACGATCACCTCCGCCGCCGTCACGTGCTTCTGGGAAAACAACCAGATCAACATCATCGACACCCCGGGCCACGTCGACTTCACCGTCGAGGTCGAGCGTTCCCTGCGCGTGCTCGATGGCGCCGTCGCCGTCTTCGACGGCAAGGAGGGCGTTGAGCCGCAGTCCGAGCAGGTCTGGCGTCAGGCCGCCAAGTACGACGTGCCGCGTATCTGCTTCGTGAACAAGATGGATAAGCTCGGCGCGGACTTCTACTACACCGTGCAGACCATCATCGACCGCCTCGGCGCCAAGCCGCTGGTCATGCAGCTGCCGATCGGCGCTGAGGATGACTTCAACGGTGTCGTCGACCTGATCAACATGAAGGCCCTGATGTGGCCGGGCAAGACCGCCATCGGCACTGAGGCCACCGTCGAGGAGATCCCGGCCGACCTGCAGGAAAAGGCCGAGGAGTACCGTGAGAAGCTCCTGGAGACCGTTGCGGAGTCCGACGAGGACCTCATGGAGAAGTACTTCGGCGGCGAGGAGCTGACCAACGACGAGATTAAGGCAGCCATCCGCAAGATGACCGTCAACTCCGAGATCTACCCGGTCTACTGCGGCACCGCCTACAAGAACAAGGGTGTCCAGCCGCTGCTGGACGCCGTCATCGACTACCTGCCGAACCCGCTGGACATCGGCGAGGTGCAGGGCCACAAGGTCGGCGACGAGGCCACCGCGCTCACCCGTAAGCCCTCCGCTGACGAGCCGTTCTCCGCACTGGCCTTCAAGATTGCCGTGCACCCGTTCTTCGGTAAGCTGACCTACGTCCGCGTCTACTCCGGCCAGGCCAAGCCGGGCGACCAGGTTCAGAACTCCACCAAGGGCAAGAAGGAGCGCATCGGCAAGATCTTCCAGATGCACTCCAACAAGGAGAACCCGGTTGAGGAGGCCCGCGCCGGCAACATCTTCGCCGTCGTCGGTCTGAAGGACACCACCACCGGTGACACCCTCTGTGACTCCAACGACCCGATCATCCTCGAGTCCATGGACTTCCCGGATCCGGTGATCCAGGTCGCCATCGAGCCGAAGACCAAGTCGGACCAGGAGAAGCTGGGCACCGCCATCCAGAAGCTCGCTGAAGAGGATCCGACCTTCACCGTCCACCTGGATGAGGAGTCCGGTCAGACCGTCATCGGCGGCATGGGCGAGCTGCACCTGGACGTCCTCGTCGACCGCATGAAGCGCGAGTTCAAGGTCGAGGCCAACGTGGGCGCTCCGCAGGTCGCCTACCGCGAGACCATCCGCAAGCCGGTCGAGAAGGTCGAGTTCACCCACAAGAAGCAGACCGGTGGTTCCGGTCAGTTCGCTAAGGTGATCATGTCCTTCGAGCCCTACGCCCCGAGCGCCGAGGAGCTGGAGGAGGGCGAGTCCGCAACCTACAAGTTCGACAACGCCGTCACCGGTGGCCGTATCCCGAGGGAGTACATCCCCTCCGTCGACGCTGGTGTCCAGGACGCCATGCAGTACGGCTTCCTGGCCGGCTACCCGCTGGTCAACGTCAAGGCCACCCTGCTGGATGGTCAGTACCACGACGTCGACTCCTCGGAGATGGCCTTCAAGATCGCCGGTTCCCAGGCACTGAAGGAAGGCATCGCCAAGGCGAAGCCGGTCCTGCTGGAGCCGCTGATGGCCGTTGAGATCACCACTCCGGAGGAGTACATGGGTGAGGTCATCGGTGACGTCAACTCCCGCCGTGGCCAGGTCAACGCCATGGAGGACCGGGCCGGCGCCAAGCTGGTCAAGGCCACCGTCCCGCTGTCCGAGATGTTCGGCTACGTCGGTGACCTGCGCTCCAAGACCCAGGGTCGTGCGAACTACTCGATGGTCTTCGACTCCTACGGTGAGGTGCCCTCCAGCGTCTCCCAGGAGATCATCGCGGAGCGCACCGGCGCCTAAGGGCGTCAACCCGGCAGCCATCCCGGTGTCCGTGCCGGCACCGGAGTGGCGCCGCCGTGGGGTAGCGGCCCGCTGAGCGTTCACCCGTCCCGGGTGGGGGCTGAGCAGGCCGTTACCCTCCGGAAATCCGAGATTTTCGTGGGTGGGATCCTCCCCTCGTGCTCATGCACGTGGTTTGAAAAACCACCCGCGTAAATCTAGGATCATGTAACTGGCACATTTTGAAATCGCCACAACCGCTGGCCCGCGCGAGCAGGCCTGCAGTAATGGCAACCATCCACCACGTGGCTGCGAAAGTCGTAGCCACCATGAAGTCCAGGAGGACATACAGTGGCAAAGGCGAAGTTCGAGCGTACAAAGCCGCACGTCAACATCGGCACCATCGGTCACGTCGACCACGGTAAGACCACCACCACGGCTGCCATCACCAAGGTTCTGGCCGACACCTACCCGGAGGAGAACACTGCCTTCGCCTTCGACACCATCGACAAGGCGCCGGAGGAGAAGGAGCGTGGCATCACGATCAACATCTCCCACGTCGAGTACTCCACCCCGAAGCGCCACTACGCCCACGTTGACGCCCCGGGCCACGCCGACTACATCAAGAACATGATCACCGGCGCCGCTCAGATGGACGGTGCGATCCTCGTGGTCGCCGCCACCGACGGCCCGATGCCGCAGACCCGTGAGCACGTGCTGCTGGCTCGCCAGGTTGGTGTCCCCTACATCCTCGTCGCCCTGAACAAGTGCGACATGGTTGACGATGAGGAGATCATCGAGCTGGTCGAGATGGAGATCCGCGAGCTGCTCGCCGAGCAGGACTACGACGAGGAAGCTCCGATCACCCACATCTCCGCTCTGAAGGCTCTTGAGGGCGACGAGAAGTGGACCAAGGCCATCCTCGAGCTGATGGATGCTTGCGACAACTCCATCCCGGACCCGGAGCGCGAGACCGATCAGCCGTTCCTGATGCCGATCGAGGACATCTTCACCATCACCGGTCGTGGCACCGTCGTCACCGGCCGTGTCGAGCGTGGCTCCCTGAAGGTGAACGAGGATGTCGACATCATCGGCATCAAGGAGAAGTCCACCTCCACCACCGTCACCGGTATCGAGATGTTCCGTAAGCTCCTCGACTACACCGAGGCCGGCGACAACTGTGGTCTGCTGCTCCGCGGCATCAAGCGCGAGGATGTCGAGCGCGGCCAGGTCATCGTCAAGCCGGGCGCTTACACCCCGCACAAGAAGTTCGAGGGCTCCGTCTACGTCCTGTCCAAGGACGAGGGCGGCCGCCACACCCCGTTCTTCGACAACTACCGTCCGCAGTTCTACTTCCGCACCACCGACGTCACCGGCGTCGTGTCCCTGCCGGAAGGCACTGAGATGGTCATGCCGGGCGACAACGTTGACATGAGCGTCGAGCTCATCCAGCCGGTCGCCATGGACGAGGGCCTGCGCTTCGCTATCCGCGAGGGCTCCCGCACCGTCGGCGCCGGCCGCGTCACCAAGATCATCGAGTGATAATCGGTGAACTTGCCGTCAGTGACTTCTGAGTGACTGACAAGCTCACATCGGGCCCCGGAGGATTTTTCCTCCGGGGCCCGATGTATTTTCGCTGCCCGCCGGTGAGGAGCACGGGTACTGCATCGGAAGGGTGCTGCCGGTCAACGGTCTCAGACTGGTGAGGAAGGGGCAGTTCTGCAGCTGGTACCACCGGCACCGGGGAAATTCCCGGGGGTGCGGCGAATACCGGTCCCGGGCCCGCTGCTGGTTGTGGGGGCTCAGCTCGTCGAGCCTGGCGTGGCGGCTGCCCTCCGCAAGACCTGGATGTTCCCGTAGTTCCCTGACGTATGGTCCGGGTTCCTCCTGCATGCACCCGATCAGAAGAACTCGTTCAGATGGTCGATGCGGGGCGAGGACATGACAACAGGGCCCGGTGAAGTGGCGGTCAACGTACGATGCCGAAAGCATGACACTAGGATTAGACGCCATGAAGGATCCCGCCAGAATTCCCGCCGTGCTGGACCAGCTGCGGAGCACCTGGGAAGCCCAGCCGGACCTCGAATTGGCGACCCTCTTCGGGATGCTGGCGAACCGGGGCATCGGTTGGGGCAGCGGTGACGAGCAGCTGATCGAGGCCCTGACCGCCCTGCGCCGTGAACACCCCGCCGAGGTGTGCGGCAGCGCCCGGTCCGCCGCATCGGGTGCGGGAACCACCGTCACCGGCCGCTACCTGGTGGAGACCGAAGGGCCGGAGCACCGCATCACCATCGACCCCTTCCGGATCAGCGTGCGGCGGGTGCCCGGCCGTACCCGGCCGGGAATCTGGGAGTATGACCGCCTCCGCCGTTGCCGGGCCGGTGAGCCGCTGCTCATCACCGACGCCGCGGGCATCGATCATCGGCTCGGGGTGGTCGCACGTATCACGCTGCTTGACGACGCCCCACGTGCTGACGTCAACTCCCTCGACGGCCTGCATCGGCGCGAGATCGGGGAGGCGGTGTTCCACCTGCGCTTCGCCTCCGGGGCGACAGCCCTGCTGGACCACGGCCTGGAACTCTATGAGGTCGGCCGACGTGCCATCGGACAACGCTCCATCCGCTGGGAGCGTCTGGGGACCGCCACGCCGGGCCAACCGCTCTGTGTGGAAACCAGGGGTGGGGGAGTGCCTGAGGAGTTGGGACTCCTTGAGCAGATCGTGGTCCTGGAATCCTGACGGGGAGGGTAGATCACCTCCTGATGGGTTGGTGTGAAGCTGCTTACGCGGGGCGCTCCGCGCCGAAATCAGGTTTGTGTTATGGCGAAATTCATGGTTTAATACTCAAGTTGCTTTAACACGACGTGCGTCGACTGCACCATCGGACAAGCCCACCACGGGAACTGCCGGTAACCGCGACTGACAACACCGTCGATGGTGAGGCAAACATGACACCTTCAGTCGGATTCCCCGGAATCCGTGGAGGACTCCGTACTCGAGTGGATCGTGCGCGACACGCCCGAGCGCGGGGGCCGGAGAAGGGGCATGGCAAATAAACAGCGGCAGTAGGTCTGGACCACGCTTATCACGAGTTTTGGTCCCTTCCGGCTTGATGCACGGGTTCTTGTACCCCGTCAGAAGCAGTGGCGTGTGTTTATTCCACGCCTTCACATGCATCCGGTCATTCATGACAGTCAAGAAGAAACTGGCGTTGCGCCCGAGCCCCGGCCGGACAACGTTATAGAGAAATCGAGAAGCGATATCCCACCTCTCCATTGTGGACGTGGGACAAGCGAGGAAGAGGATAAGCGTGGCGGGACAAAAGATCCGCATTCGGCTCAAGGCCTACGACCACGAGGCGATCGACGCGTCTGCACGCAAGATCGTCGAGACCGTGACCCGTACGGGTGCACGGGTGGTTGGCCCGGTGCCGTTGCCCACCGAAAAGAACGTGTACGCCGTTATTCGTTCTCCCCACAAGTACAAGGATTCTCGCGAGCACTTCGAGATGCGCACCCACAAGCGCCTGATCGACATCCTCGACCCGACGCCGAAGACGGTTGATGCCCTCATGCGCATCGACCTCCCGGCCAGCGTCGACGTGAACATTCAGTGATCGACGGAAACTTTGGCAGCGGAGAATAACTAATGAGTGAAAACGAGATCAAGGGCATTCTGGGCACCAAGCTCGGCATGACCCAGGTCTTCGACGAGGAGAACCGGGTCATCCCCGTCACCGTCGTCGAGGCTGGGCCGTGCGTGGTCACCCAGATTCGTACCACGGAAATCGATGGCTACAACGCCATCCAGATCGCCTACGGCGAGATCGACCCCCGCAAGGTGAACAAGCCGAACGCGGGTCACTTCAAGAAGGCCGGCGTTACCCCCCGCCGTCACGTGACCGAGATTCGCATGGACGATGTCTCCGGCTACGAGATCGGTCAGGACGTCACTGTCGACATCTTCGAGGGCGAGTCCTTCGTTGACGTCACCGGCACGACCAAGGGTAAGGGCTTCGCCGGCGGCATGAAGCGCCACGGCTTTGCCGGTCAGGGTGCCGGTCACGGCAACCAGGCCGCACACCGCCGCGTCGGTGGTATCGGCGGCGCCGCTACCCCGGGCCGTGTCTTCAAGGGCAAGCGCATGGCAGGCCGTATGGGTAATGACCGCGTCACCACCCAGAACCTCAAGGTTCAGAAGGTTGACGCCGATTCCAACCTGCTGCTCATCAAGGGAGCGATCCCGGGCAACAAGGGTGGCATCGTGACCGTTAAGACCGCAGTGAAGGGCGGTGCACACGCATGACCAATCTGAAGCTTGACGTCCACACCGCTGAGGGTACGACCGACGGCCAGGTTGAGCTGCCGGCCGAGTTCTTTGACCGGGAGGTCAGCGTTTCGCTGATGCACCAGGTCGTGACTGCCCAGCTCGCCGCAAAGCGTCAGGGTACCCACTCCACCAAGACCCGGGCCGAGGTTTCCGGCGGCGGCAAGAAGCCGTTCCGCCAGAAGGGCACCGGTCGCGCCCGTCAGGGCTCGATCCGCGCGCCGCACTTCGCTGGCGGTGGTATCTCGCACGGCCCGAAGCCGCGCGATTACTCCCAGCGGACCCCGAAGAAGATGAAGGCCGCCGCTCTGTTCGGCGCTCTGTCCGACCGTGCCCGCCACGACCGCATCCACGTGGTCACCGAGCTCGTCCCGGGTCAGAAGCCGTCCACCAAGGCTGCGCGTACCTTCCTCGAGCGGCTGACCGACCGCAAGTCGGTGCTGCTCGTGGTTGGCCGCGAGGACTTCACCGCCCGCAAGAGCGCCAACAACCTGCCCGGCGTCCACATCCTGGTCGCTGAGCAGCTGAACACCTACGACGTGCTCTACGCTGATGACGTCGTGTTCTCCGTTGAGGCTCTGCACACCTTCATCAACCGTGCCTCCGGCGCGGGCCAGGAGGAGAACAAGTAATGGCCAAGTTCGCAGATCCGCGTGACATCATCATCGCCCCGGTCGTCTCTGAGAAGTCCTACGGCCTGATGGAGCAGAACGTCTACACGTTCCTCGTCAGCCCGGACTCCAACAAGACCCAGATCAAGACCGCCGTCGAGCAGATCTTCGGCGTGAAGGTCGCCTCCGTCAACACCGCCAACCGTGAGGGCAAGCGCAAGCGCACCCGCACCGGTTACGGTCAGCGGAAGGCCACCAAGCGCGCCTACGTCTCGCTCCGCGAGGGCAGCGACTCCATCGACATCTTCGGCGGCACCGCCGCTTAAGGCGTCGAAAGTAAGGACACATTATGGCTATTCGTAAGCACAAGCCGACAACTCCGGGTCGCCGTCAGAGCTCCGTCTCCCAGTTCAGCGAGATCACTCGCTCGACTCCGGAGAAGAGCCTGCTGCGCCCCATCCACAAGACCGGTGGCCGCAACGTGCACGGCCACATCACCACCCGTCACCGCGGTGGTGGACACAAGCGTCGTTACCGCGTCATCGACTTCCGTCGCAATGACAAGGACGGCGTGCTGGCCAAGGTCGCTCACATCGAGTACGACCCGAACCGCACCGCCAACATCGCGCTGCTGCACTACCGCGACGGCGAGAAGCGCTACATCCTGGCCCCCAAGGGCCTGAAGCAGGGCACGCTCGTCGAGTCCGGCGCCAACGCGGACATCAAGGTCGGCAACAACCTGCCGCTCCGTAACATCCCGGCCGGTACCGTCCTGCACGCCGTTGAGCTGAAGCCGGGCGCCGGTGCCAAGCTCGCCCGTTCCGCGGGTACGTCCATCCAGCTGCTCGGTAAGGAGCGTGGCTACGCCGTGCTGCGTATGCCCTCCTCCGAGATCCGCCGCGTGGACATCCGCTGCCGCGCCACCATCGGTGAGGTCGGCAACGCCGACCAGATCAACATCCGTTGGGGCAAGGCCGGCCGTATGCGCTGGAAGGGCTGGCGCCCGTCTGTCCGTGGTGTCGTCATGAACCCGATCGACCACCCGCACGGTGGTGGCGAGGGCAAGACCTCGGGTGGCCGCCACCCGGTGTCGCCGTGGGGCCAGAAGGAAGGCCGCACCCGCAACCCGAACCGCTACTCCAACAACATGATCGTGCGTCGCCGCCGGTCCAACAAGAAGCGCTAAGAGGAGGTAACAGAGAATGCCACGTAGCCTTAAGAAGGGTCCGTTCGTCGATGAGCACCTCCTCAACAAGGTTGATGCTCAGAACGAAAAGGGCACCAAGCAGGTCATCAAGACCTGGTCCCGCCGTTCCACCATTCTCCCCGACTTCATCGGCCACACTTTCGCCGTCCACGACGGTCGCAAGCACGTGCCGGTGTTCATCGATGACTCGATGGTCGGCCACAAACTGGGCGAGTTCGCGCCCACCAAGACCTTCAAGGGTCACGTCAAGGACCAGAAGGGACGTCGATAAGCGATGAGTGAAACCATCACCTCCGCACGCGCCACCGCGCGTTTCGTCCGCGTCTCCCCGATGAAGTCACGCCGGGTCATCGACCTCGTCCGCGGCAAGTCCGTGTCCGAGGCGCTGGCCATCCTGAAGTACGCTCCGCAGGACGCGGCCAAGCCGCTCGCCAAGGTCGTTGCTTCGGCGGCCGCCAACGCGGAGAACAACTTCGGTCTGGATCCCCGCACCCTGGTCATCTCGCAGGCCTTCGCCGACGAGGGACCGACCATGCGTCGCTTCCAGCCGCGTGCTCAGGGCCGGGCTTTCCAGATCCGTAAGCGCACCAGCCACATCACCGTGGTTGTTGAGAGCCAGAAGGAAGGGGCCAAGTAGTGGGCCAGAAGATTCATCCTCACGGCCTCCGGCTGGGCATCACTTCCAACTGGAAGACCCACTGGTACGCCGACAAGCAGTACGCCGACTACGTCGCCGAGGACATCAAGATCCGTGACTACCTGTCCAAGGGTCTGGATCGTGCCGGCATCGCCGACGTCGTCATCGAGCGCACCCGCGACCGCGTCCGCGTCGACATCCACACCGCCCGTCCGGGCATCGTGATCGGCCGCCGGGGCTCCGAGGCCGACCGCATCCGTCGTGCGCTGGAGAAGCTCACCGGCAAGCAGGTCGCCCTCAACATCCTTGAGGTCAAGAACGTCGACGCCAACGCTGCGCTGGTGGCCCAGTCCATCGCCGAGCAGCTGGTCAACCGCGTCGCCTTCCGCCGTGCCATGCGCAAGGCCATCCAGTCGGCCATGCGTCAGCCGCAGGTCAAGGGCATCAAGGTCGTCTGCTCCGGTCGTCTCGGCGGTGCCGAGATGGGCCGCGTGGAGCGCTACCACGAGGGTCGCGTTCCGCTGCACACCCTCCGCGCCGAGATCGACTACGGAACCCACGAGGCCCACACCACCTTCGGCCGCATCGGCGTCAAGGTGTGGATCTACAAGGGTGACGTCGTCGGTGGCCGTCGCGAGAGCGAGATCAACGCACCCGCAGAGCGTCGCGGCCGCGGCGACCGCAACGCACGTCCGCGTCGCGGTGGCCAGCGTCGTCAGCGCGCTGAGAAGAAGCAGGAGGGCTAATCACCATGCTCATCCCTAAGCGCGTCAAGTACCGTCGCCAGCACCGCCCGCACCGTCGGGGGATGTCCAAGGGCGGTAACCGCATCGCATTCGGTGACTACGGCATCCAGGCTCTCGAGCCGGCCTACGTCTCCAACCGCCAGATCGAGGCAGCTCGTATCGCCATCAACCGCCACGTCAAGCGTGGTGGCAAGGTCTGGATCAACATCTTCCCGGACCGCCCCCTGACCCAGAAGCCGCTCGGCGTGCGCATGGGCTCCGGTAAGGGCCCGGTTGAGAAGTGGGTCGCCAACGTCAAGCCCGGCCGTATCCTCTTCGAGATGACCTACCCCGACGAGGCAACCGCCGTTGAGGCGCTGCGTCGTGCAGGTCAGAAGCTGCCCTGCAAGGTTCGTATCGTGAAGAAGGAGGATCAGTTCTAATGGCAACCGGTACCCCCGCACACGAGTTCCGTGAGCTGAACCCCGAAGAGCTGCAGACCCGCCTGACCGAGGCCAAGGAAGAGCTGTTCAACCTGCGCTTCCAGATGGCCACCGGCCAGCTGACCAACAACCGCCGCCTTCGCACGGTCAAGCGCGACATCGCCCGCATCTACACCGTTATCCGCGAGCGTGAGCTGGGCCTGTCCGTTGTTCCGGGAGCTGAGGCTTAATCATGAGTGAGGCAAACGTGAACGAGAAGGATCAGGGCGCACGCAAGATCCGCCAGGGTTACGTCGTGTCCGACAAGATGACCAAGACCATCGTCGTCGAGATCGAGGACCGCAAGCAGCACGCGCTGTACGGCAAGATCATGCGTTCGAACAAGAAGGTCAAGGCACACGATGAGGAGCAGACCGCCAGCATCGGCGACCTGGTCCGCATCGAAGAGTGCCGTCCGCTGTCCAAGGACAAGCACTACCGTCTCGTCGAGATCGTGGAGAAGGCCCGCTAGTCTTCCCCCGATCATCGCGAGATGACCAGAAAGCCCCACCCGGGCCGCGAGAAATCGCTCACCCGGGTGGGGCTTTCGCATGCCCGTGGGTCCCCTTGGGCAACAGTCCCAGGCGTTCCCGGAAGACCGCCACGTACCTGTGAGCGATCAGCCCGGGCCCCGGGCGTCAGATTGGAATACGTGAGCACCCGTCCATCGCCCGGATCCAGTCGGTCACTCCCGCACCGCGCTGAACTCCCGTTCCGGCGACCACAGGGGGTTGGGCATGTCGCCGGCGTAGAGCAGCGAGGAGTTCTGGTCCCCGAGGTTGACCATGCTGGTGGGGTTCCGCAGCTGGAGCCGGTTCAGGCAGGAGTGCCGGAAGGTCTGCGCCAGCAGCGGCAGTCCGCCACTGTCCTGCTCGGCCACGTAGTCCCGGCAGATCCGCCAGAATTCCTCCTCGGGCAGCAGATCGCGGTCGTCCAACAGGGCGGCGAGATGCCGCAGCACCCCGTCGAGCACGTCGGTCTGCACCGACAGCGCGCGCTGCGCATCGTCGATGTCGCCGTGGTCGGCCTGGATGCGGATGATCTGTTCGGGCAGTTCCCGGTGGACGTTGACCACCGCGACCTCCTCACCGAGATCCTTGAGGAAGGAGCCCACCGGCAGGCCGTCACGCAGTTCGAGGATCACGTTCTCGCCGTGCGGCATGAACACCGTGTCATGGTGGACCAGTGCCCGGATCACCGGATAGAGGTACACCTCCAGCAACGCGTGCACCCAGGCCGCCGCACCGACACCGGAACGCTCGATCCATTCCCCGGCCAGGGGTACCCCCGCAGCGTCGACGTGCAGCACGGCCGCCAGGGTCACCGCCACCGTGTCCTCGGCCAGGAACGGAATGGGGGACTCCCGGAACAGCGCTGAGAGCATCTTCTGGTGACCGGAAGGATCCGCCAGACCGGACTCGACGCTGCGGTGGTAGACGTCGCCGGTGAAGCCGACGGTGCTGACCTCCCGGATCAGTCGGATGTTGCGGGCCCGGACGGTGGGATCGGCCCCCACGGTGTCCGCCAGCCAGTCGTTGACCGCCGGGGTGTCGCCCATGTAAGCGGGGGAGAGCCCGCGGAGGAAGCCCATGTTGCGCACCGCCACCGCCGTCTTCACGTACGCCTGCTCCGGGCGGGACTGGTTGAAGAAGGTGCGCAGCGACTGCTGGGGCCGGTACAGGTCGGTGCCCTCACCGAGGTACACCAGATCCCCGCGCAGGAGGTTGGTGGCGAAGGTGGTTGTCACGCGGTTCTCCCACTGCCAGGGATGGACCGGCAGCGGCACGTACCCGCTCGGCTCCAGCCCCCGGGCACGCAACACCGCGCCGAATCTCTCCGCCAGCTCCGGCCCCATCTGCGCTTCCAGAAACTCCTGCTGCTCCAGGTCTGCGACCGCGCCCCGGACACACATCTCCCGTCGGGCGGCCAACCAGGTCAGACGGGTCGGCCGCCCGAGCTCCGGTGCCCAGGCCGTCAGGTCCGCCTCGCTCATTCCGCCGCGGCCGGCATTGGCCAGGAACCCCGGATGCCCCTCGGTCATCGCGGCTTCGACAAACTGCAGATGGTGGGCCTGCCCCCGCCGCTCGCTTGACGACGCCCCGCCCCCGGAGCCGGCTGCCAGCTCCGCGGAGCTGGGGCGTCCCGCGCCCAGTACCCGGGCCCGCCCGGCGAGGGTGGCCTGCAGCTCCTCAAGGTAGACCGGCAGGAAGTTCGGGGAAATTCCCAGCTCCGGGGCCGCCCCGGCGACCAGGTCCACCAGGTGGCACGGGGCGCCGTCCACCGCCGTGACGCTGCCCGGATCAATGCTGAGGTGTTCCAGCGCGTGGGGGATGGCCCGGAATCGCAGCTCCCGCGGCCCGAAGTCCACGCGGTAGCGCCGCCACCGTCCCTCGGCCGGTTCCGGCAGCTCGGTGGCCACCAGCAGACGTTCATGGACGAACTCCCGGAGGGCCTTCGCGATCAGTTCATGTTCCGCCCGCTGCCCGGCGGAGACCAGATGGTGCGCCCCGGAACGCCCCCGGTCGACCGACGCGCACCCGGCCAGACGGGAGGAACGGAACCGCTCTGCGGTACACACCTGGATCCGGGCGTGTTTGCTGCCCAGCTCGGTGTCTTCCAGTCCCGGTACGTCCCGGAAACCCGCCAGGGCGTTCTTGTGGTGCACCGCCGCGTTGGCCACGTCCGGTTCGACGAGCACACGGGTGGCGCCGCGGACATCGACCAGCCAGCGCAACACCGCGGCGAAGACGGCGTCGGTCAACCCGGGCACCGGATCACCCGACGGCGGGGCCACCAGGACATGCATCCCGATGTCGCCGTCCTGGATCTCCAGGTGCCCGGCCAGCGGGGAGGAGGCCGGCGAATAGGTCTCCACGAGCGCGACGGCCGTGCCGTCCAGCTCCAGCAGCCAGGCCTCCTCGTCCGCGCTGGCGGCGACCCGGGAGTATTCCCCGTGGATTTGTTCCGCCGTGGCTCCGAGGGCGCCCCAGAACTTCGAGCGGGGATGGGTGATCCAGCGGTGCAGCAGGTCGGCGTCCCGCCCGGGGCGGACCGGCCGCAGGGTGGCGGTGCCGCAGGTGGTGGCCATGGTGTTCCTGGTCATCACAGTCCCTCACCCCCGAAGGACTGGTGGGCGAAGGCGCGTTCCACGGGGTAGACCTCGCGGCCGGTGATCCGCTTCAGGATCACCGAGTTGCGCCACGGGCCCATCCCGAGGTCCGGGGCGGACAGGGCGTGGGTGTGTTCCTCTGCGTTCTGCACGAAGAGTGTTCCTTCCTCGTCGATGTCGAATTCCAGGCCCACCGCCATCCGGCCACGTTCGTCGAAGCGGATGTGCCCGGCGGCCGGCCTCAGGAAGTCGGGTAGCTGGGGTGGCCGGTAGCCGGTCGCCAGGATGACCACGTCGCTGGCGTGCACCCCGGTGGCGCCGGATTCCCCGTGTGCCAGGTGCAGTCGGTGACGGCCGGTGGAGCCGTCGGTGGGCTCGGCACCTGGCGACCAGGTCGCGCTGACGCCGGTGCGCAGGGTCGTGTCCAGCGGCTGCTGGATGCTCAGTCGGTCGAGCGTGTCGTAGATGTCGTTGATCAGGTCAGCGGAGATGCCCTTGTGCAGGTTGCGCTGATACTGGTTCAGGCTGTCGCGCCGGGCCGTGTCCAGGCCATGGAAGTAGCCGGTGTACTCCGGGGAGGTCAGCTCCAGGGTCAGTTTGGTGTACTCCATGGGGAAGAACCGCGGGGAACGGGTGAACCAGTCCAGGCGGGTGCCGTTTGCTGCGGCCGTCTCCATCAGTGCCCGGTAGATTTCCGCGGCGGACTGTCCGGATCCCACCACCGTCACTGAATCCGCCGCCTCGATCTCCCCGCGGTGATGGAGGAACTCCGAGGAGTGCCACACTCCCGGAGCGTCCACCGCCTCCGCGAGGGGAGCGGGCACGTTCGGGGTGGTCCCGACCCCGGAGACCACGTGGTAGGCACGGACCTCACGGGCGCCGGCGGCGTCGGAAAGCGTGACCGTCCACAGCCCGTCCGGATCGCGGCGCACGCCGGTGACCTCGGTGGACCAGGTGGTGGTGCTCAGCTGTCCGGCCACCCAGGCGCAGTAGGCGGAGTACTCCGAGCGCAGCGGGTAGAAGTCCTCCCGGATGTAGTAACGGTGGATCCGGCCCTGCTGCTTCAGGTAGTTCAGGAAGGAGAACCGGCTCGTCGGATCCGCGAGGCTGACCAGGTCCGCCAGGAAGGGAACCTGGATCGTGGCCCAGGGCAGCATCATCCCCTCGTGCCAGACGAAGTCCTCGCGGCGGTCGAAGAAGGCGGCGCTGAGCTCACCGGCTGCCACCAGCGGTTCCGCCAGCGCGGCGAGCCCCAGGTTGAACGGCCCGAGACCGATGCCCACCACGTCATAGGTTTCGCTCATGCCTGCACCCCCGAACGGTCCGCGGCACAGAGCCGTTCCCCGGCCGCGGTGACCCGGCCGAGGACCCCACCGATCAGTTCCGGGGTCATGGTGGGATCCAGCAGGGTGAACTTCAGGCAGGGGTCGCCGCGGAAGACGGTGGTGGCCACGATGGCCTCGCCGGTGTCGAAGAGCCGGTCCCGGATCGCGTGATTCAACGCACCGGAATCCAGCTCCATGTCGGCGGGTGGCACGAAGCGGAAGAGCACGGTGGACAGCTGCGGGGTGTCCAGCAGTTCCAGCTGCGCGGTCTCATCCACCGCGGCCGCGGCCTCCCGGGCCAGGTCGCAGCACCGGTCGAAGCCCGCCCCGAGGGCGGCGGCACCGAGCGTGCGCAGCGTGACCCACAGTTTGAGCGCATCGAAGCGGCGGGTCGTCTGCAGGGAGACGTCAGCGAGGTTCAACCGATCCGAGTGCTCGGGATTGAGATAGTCGGCGAACCAGTTGACGTGGTGCAGGTCCCGGCCGTCGCGGACCACGATCGCGGAGCACGCCACCGGCTGGAAGAAACCCTTGTGGAAGTCGACGGTCACGCTGTCGGCGCCGCTGATGCCCGCCAGCCACGTGCGGCGCGCCGGGGAGACGAGCAGGGCACCACCGTAGGCGGCGTCGACGTGCAGGTGTACGCCGTGCCGGTGGCAGATCTCGGCGATTTCCGGCAGGGGGTCGATGGCCCCGCGATCGGTGGTGCCGGCGGTGGCGATCACCGCGGCCGGCAACAGACCCTGCCGGTGGGCGGCGGTGAGCCGGTGGTCCAGGTCCACGGTGTCGATCCGGCCGCTGTCGTCCTGGCGGACCTGCACCAGTCCCTCCTCGCCGAGTCCGAGCAGGTGGGCGGCGCGGGCCACTGAGTAGTGGGTGTTGCCGGTGGCGAAGAAGCGCACCCGGGGCAGAGCGGTGGAGTGCTCCAGCCCAGCGGCCTCCGCCCGGGCCAGGGCCTTACCGCGGGCGATGACCAGGGCCTGCAGGTTGGATTGTGTACCTCCGGAGGTGAACACACCGTCGGCGGGAACGGTCTCCTTGGGTGCGGTGGGGAACCCGATCTGTTCGGCGGTCCAGCGCAGCAGGCGCTTTTCGATCAGGGCGGCGGACGTGGCCTGATCCCAGGATTCGACGGCGGTGTTGACGGTGGCGGCCAGTACCTCCGCCGCGATCGACGGCACGGTGATGGGGCAGTTCAGGTGGGCGATGTAGGCGGGGTGGTGGTACCAGACGGCGTGGTCGAGCCACACAGCACGCAGTTCGTCCAGGGTGGCGCCCAGATCCTCCAGGGGGGTGTCCAGGTCCACGGCGTCGATGGCGAACCCCAGCTCGGGTCGGGAATGTGGGGAGCGGGGCTGATCGGTCTCCGTCAGATAGCGGGTGACCAGCTCGGTCGCGGCGGCCACGGCGGCCGTGAGCTGCCGGGTGTCCGGGCCCACCAGATTCCCCGTCAACTGCTCGGCGGTGTGGTCAGAAATGTCATGATGTCGTGTGTCCAACATGACAGTAGAGGTTACAAAGGTAAGCCTAAACTTACCTAAGGAGCGCCTGATGGGGGCGTGATGCGGCGACGGGGTGCCCGCCGTGGCCAGCGGTGATCGGGCCCGGCAACGTGCTCCTGTGATAATCGTCACCCGGCGTGTCGGGCACTGGGCCGAGAGGTCCCGCCTCGGCTGCCCGGGCGCCTCCCGCGTAGCGGCGGAGGCCTACCATTGGGGTCTGTAACGGCGTTGACGGTGGCCTGCCGTCCGAAATGCAAGGAGACCGCATGGTGGGAACAGGTGGGAATGCGGGCACGCGGGCCGACGGGCCGCGGTTGACGGTCCCCTTCGGGGTGGCGGTGGTGGCGGTCTTCCTCGCGGCGTTGAACCTGCGTCCGGCGATCGCATCGCTCGGTGTGGTCATCGCCGACATCACCGAGCACTTCGGGGCGGGTGGGGCGACGGCGGGTATCCTCACCGCGCTGCCCGGCTTCTGCTTCGCGCTCTTCGGTATCGCCGCCGTCCCCCTGGCCCGTCGGATCGGGCTGACCGCCACCATGTGCGTGGGGATGGTGATCAGCCTGATCGGGGTGGGGCTGCGCCCCTGGGTCGGCCATATCTGGGTGTTCATCCTGCTCACCGGATTTGTGGTGGCCGGTATCGCCGTGGCCAACATTCTCCTGCCCGCCTGGATCAAGCGGCACGGCGGACGTCACATCGTGATGCTGACGACCACCTACACGGCGGTGCTCGGGCTGGGCGGCGCGTTGGGTCCGCTGTCAGCGCTGCTTTTCGACGGTCCCGGGGCCTGGCAGTGGATCCTGTTTCTCTGGGTGTTCGCGGCGGCGGCCCAACTGCTGCTCTGGCTGCCCCTGTTGCGACGCACCGGCAATGACTTTCCCCGTGGCACCCCGCCCGAGCCGGGGGCCGGCAGGGGGCCGCGCCTGTGGCGTTCGCCGACCGCCGTGGCACTCATGCTCTTCTTCGGCATGCAGTCCATGAACGCCTACATCCAGATGGGTTGGCTGCCGACCATGCTCATCGACGCGGGTGTCGACCTCGGCCGGGCCTCCGTCGCCGTCTCCCTGCTCGGACTGACCGGGCTGCTCGGAGGGCTGGTCGTGCCCACCCTGATCGCCCGGTTCCGGCGCTTCGAACTCTTCCCGCCGCTGTTCGCGTTGCTGAGTGTCTGCGGCTACCTCGGTGTCATGCTGGCTCCCGCGCAGGCCTGGTTCCTGTGGGCCCTGCTGCTAGGGCTCGGCGGCTTCTGCTTCCCGACGGCCCTGGCGCTGATCCCTTCCCGGACGGTCAGTCCGGAAATCACGGCCCGGCTCTCCGGGTTCGTCCAGCCCATCGGCTATCTCTTCGCCGGGGTCGGCCCACTGCTGGTCGGGGCCGCCTACGACGCCCTCGGGGGTTGGACGGTGATTCTCATGGTGTTGATCCTGACCGCGGTGTTCATGGGGGCCATCGGCTTCCGGGCGGCCCGCAACCACACCGTGGACGATGAATTGGCGGCGGCTGCGTAGGTGTCTTTTCCGCCGTTACGGGGAGAGGGCGGGCCGTGGGAAATCACCCGGGGCGTCGGCGGGTGGAACGGGCCGAGGGGCATATCATGCCGGCTTTGATTCCGCAGGGGCAGGTGTGGTTAAATATTCGGGTTGCCTGCGTAGGTCGGGCGGTGCCGGTGCGTTTCCGAACCGCCTGCCCGAGACCCTTCGACCGTCACGGTTCGTCGCCCGTATTCGTTTTTGAATCGGAGTGCGTCGGCACAGCAAGTACACAGACCGCGTGCGTTCGGGACGGAAATCCGGCGCACATACAACCAGGTCAGGAGACCAGTAGTGATTCAGCAGGAATCGCGTCTGAAGGTCGCCGATAACACCGGTGCACGGGAAATCATGTGCATCCGGGTGCTCGGTGGCTCCACTCGACGTTTTGCTGGCATTGGCGACACCATCGTCGCCACTGTCAAGGAAGCAGCCCCCGGTGGCAACGTGAAGTCTGGCGAGATCGTCAAGGCTGTCATCGTCCGCGCCAAGAAGTCGACCCGTCGTACCGACGGTTCCTACATCTCTTTCGATGAGAACGCCGCCGTCCTGATCCGGACGGACAACGAGCCCCGCGGCACCCGTATCTTCGGCCCGGTCGCTCGTGAGCTGCGTGAGAAGAAGTTCATGAAGATCGTCTCGCTGGCACCGGAGGTAATCTAAATGAAGATCCACAAGGGCGATATGGTCATCGTCATCTCTGGCCCGGACAAGGGTGCCAAGGGCAAGGTCATTGAGGCCTACCCGGCAACCGCGAAGGTTCTGGTCGAGGGCGTCAACCGCATCAAGAAGCACGTCGCTAACTCCGCTCCGGAGCGTGGCGCCGAGTCCGGCGGCATCGTGACCCAGGAAGCGCCGATCCACGTGTCCAACGTGGCCGTGCTGGATTCCGAAGGTAACCCGACCCGTATCGGTTACCGCTTCGACGAGAACGGCAAGAAGGTCCGTATCTCGCGTCGTAACGGGAAGGACATTTAAATATGGCTGAGAACTACATCCCCCGCCTGAAGACCCGCTACCGCGACGAGATCAAGAACGCGCTCAACGAGCAGTTCGGCTATGACAACGTCATGCAGATCCCGGGCCTGACCAAGATCGTGGTGAACATGGGTGTCGGCGACGCCGCCCGTGACTCCAAGCTGATCAACGGTGCCATGGAGGACCTGACCCTCATCACCGGTCAGAAGCCGCAGATGCGCCGCGCCAAGAAGTCCATCGCGAACTTCAAGCTGCGCGAGGGCATGCCGATCGGCGCCCGCGTCACTCTGCGTGGCGACCGCATGTGGGAATTCCTGGACCGCATGCTGACCGTGGCTCTGCCGCGAATCCGCGACTTCCGCGGCCTGTCCGACCAGCAGTTTGACGGACACGGCAACTACACCTTCGGCCTCTCCGAGCAGACCATGTTCTACGAGATCGATGTGGACAAGGTTGATCGTCCGCGCGGTATGGACATCACCGTCGTCACCACCGCGACCAACAATGATGAAGGTCGCGCCCTGCTCAAGGAGCTGGGCTTCCCGTTCAAGGACAAGGACGGCAACCGCCAGATGTAACTGGCCGGCTTCATCACTGAAGCTGTCTTAAGTCACCCTCCCGCTTCCGGTTCCACCGGGCGGGAGGGTTTCTTCATGCCCGAGTCCCGGCAGAGCAGAAGTCAGGCTCCGGCGGCGCGGCCCCAGCAGCATGCTCAGTGCCAGCAGACCAGCGAGGAAGGACACGCCGAGCACCGGTCCGATGATGCCCCAGATGTTGATCGCGGTGGGCATACCGGCGGTGAGCAGCCAGGATCCCCATCCGGTGAACAACAGGAGTCCGGGGAAGAGGTTGGCCCACCGCTGCTCCCGGCGGGTGTGGATGAAGAAGGGCGCGATCATCCCGGCCAGGGCGAGAATGGCGCCGAACGCCCACAGGGCGGTGCCACCGTAGCCGTTGCCGTCCAGCATGACGAACACCAGCGCCAGGTGCGCCACGGTGCCGATCAACAAGATGGTTCGCATAGTGAAAATATTAGCCGGGGAAAGGGATCGGAAAAAGGGGTGACGGCGCCGACTGTGAGGGCCGCCGAAGAAACGCTGCTTCGGGAAGCGGTCTTCTGCTGTGCGGGGGTGGCGGTGCGGGTATGTCTCTCCCTTGTCCCGCTTTGGCCGGGGCCGGAGGAGGGACGTCCCCATGCAACTGGATGTCTCATCATCTCTGTCACCGATGGCGAAACCCCGGGAGGGACGGTTCACGTCCTCCCGGGGTCTCAGGGAACCAGCTACACAGCCTGAGCCGGCTGCTGGCGGGTCCACACACGGTGCTTTGCCAGCAGAGGCGTCAGCTCGCCGAGGACCTTGGACAGCTTCTTCTCCACGATCACGCCGTCAGCGGAGACGTCCACGCCCATCTGCTCGACGTCCGGCTGGGCCTCGGGGCGTAGGGCCAGGGCCTTCTGGTGGCGGAAAATCTCGTCGACGAGTACCCGGGCGGCCGGTACCGTCGCCGCCGAGGGCACGTCTGCCACGATGACCGCATCGAACTCGATCGAGCGGGCGGTGAGGTAGGTGCGCGAGACATCCACGTCAGAGCCGCCGAGCTTGCCACCCGTGGTAGAGACCACCAGCGGCGTCATGCCCGCATCGAAGATCTCCGACACCAGTTGTGCGACCTCATCCGCCGGGGATTCCTCGGTGGTCAAAATGCCGATCTGGCGCCCGTCGGCCGGCCATTCCTCGCCCACCTGGGACAGTGCCGGGCTGGGGACGACCCTGGCGACCTCGGCTGGCTCCGGGGCCGGGAGACCGAGGTCGGCGGCCACCGCCTCGGCAAGCCCCTGATCCACGTTCGCCAGCGACGTGACCACACGCTCCTTGACGGCCTGCTCGTAGCACTTGCCCACCTCGAAGCTGATCGCGTCCTTCAGGTGCTGCTGCTCCACGTCGGACAGGCTCATGTAGAACAGGCGGGCCTGCGAATAGTGGTCGTTGAATGACGCCGGCTTCTTGCGGGTGGACTGGGCGTTCCTGATCTGCATCGGGATGTCGATCAACGCGCCCTCGTCTTCGCTGGCGGGGAACGGGTTGCCGCCGTCCAGGGAATTCGGGTGGTAGGCTCCGCTGCCCTTGTGCACCGCAGCCTGGTGGTAGCCCTCGCGGAACATGTCGTTGACGGGGGCGTGCGGGCGGTTGATCGGGATCTGGGAGAAGTTCGGCCCGCCCAGTCGGATGAGCTGGGTGTCCAGATAGGAGAACAACCGTCCTTGCAGCAGCGGATCCTCCGAGACATCGATACCGGGAACGAAGTGGCCGGGGTGGAAGGCCACCTGCTCGGTTTCGGCGAAGAAGTTGGAGGGGTTGCGGTTGAGGGTCAGCGTGCCGACGATCTGCACCGGCGCGAGTTCCTCGGGAACGAGCTTCGTCGGGTCGAGCAGGTCAATGCCCTCGAAGGTGCGTTCCTCATTGTCCGGGAACACCTGCAGACCGAGGTCCCACTCCGGGTAGGCGCCCGCCTCAATGGCATCGGCCAGGTCGCGACGGAGGAAGTCCGGGTCCGCACCGCCGGTGATCTGTGCTTCCTCCCACACCTGCGAGTGCACGCCGAGCTTCGGCTTCCAGTGGAACTTCACCAGGGATGTCTCACCCTTGTCGTTGATCATGCGGAAGGTGTGCACGCCGAAGCCCTCCATCATGCGGTAGGAGCGCGGGATGCCTCGGTCGGACATCTGCCACAGGGTGTGTGCGGTGGCTTCGGTGTGCAGGGAGATGAAGTCCCAGAAGCCGTCATGTGCGCTCTGGGCCTGCGGGATCTCACGGTCCTGGCTCGGTTTGGCCGCGTGGATGATGTCCGGGAACTTGATGGCGTCCTGAATGAAGAACACCGGGATGTTGTTGCCCACCAGGTCCCAGACGCCCTCGTCCGTGTAGAACTTCGTGGCGAACCCGCGCGTGTCACGGGCGCTGTCCATTGAACCGCGGTTGCCGACGACCTGGGAGAACCGGGTGAATACCGGGGTCTCCTTGCCCTTTGCGAACACGCCGGCCTTGGAGATTGAGGAGGCCGCGCCGTTGGCGACGAACACGCCGTGAGCAGCGGAACCACGGGCGTGGACGACCCGCTCCGGGATGCGCTCGTGGTCGAAGTGCATGATCTTCTCCCGCAGGTGATGGTCCTGCAGGAGGACGGGACCACGCTCGCCGGCACGCAGCGAATGATCCGTCTCGGACACCCGCGCGCCCTGCGCCGTGGTCAGATATTTGCCCTGCTGGGCCATGTCCTCGGGATCGGCGTCGAGACGCTTGCCGGTGGGGGTGTGGGGGACCGGTCCGCCCTGATCGGGCTTGGGCGGGGCCGGGTCCGTCGGGGTGGTCGGCTCCTCGACCTCGGGGGTGATGGAGTTCGGTGCGCCAGGGACGACGTGAGCGGCGTCCTGGGCCTTCTTGTCTGCGGGTGAAGTCATGATTTTCTCCTTCAGGCATGGGGAGCCGCGGCTGGAAGAACGCGGTGAGTGCTTTTTGCGTAGTGCACGAGCTCTCAATCTCCGATCATATGCATGGTCCCCGTCACATTTCAGAAATTCTTTATTCGAGCCCGGTCACCTGCAGCTCTCCCGGCTCGGGGCGTCGGGTTCAAGCTGTGGCAGGGCTGGCGCTGTGGCGGTGGATAGTGGCCCCCGTGGCTGGGACGCGGGGTGTCCGGGAGAGGCGGGGTGGCAGATCAGCAAAAGGCGGACCCGGGCCACCAGTCCGGGATGCTGTGCCTGATGGTGGTCCGGGCCGCGAGGCGGACAGCGGTGCAGCGAGCCGGCTATCTCACGCTGGGTCGCCTGCACACGCGGGGGAGTGCCCGGGGGAACCGGCGCTACAGTTCCATGGTCCCGGAATCGCCCCCCGTGCGGTCACCGGAGATGCGGGACTTCACGATGCGGGCCAGCGCGGACATCTTTCCTCCCGGCAGGCCCCAGAACTGGGCGGACTCGGAATCAGCCCTGATCAGGCCGACAGCGGAGTCATCCTTCCCCTCGAACCAGCCCTCCACATCCTTGTTCCACAACTCGTCGATTTTCGCACGGTCATCGATGAACGTGACGTCGGCCGCCACCGACAACCAGGCGCCAGCTTCAGCCACAGACAAATTCACCTGTGAGCTGGCCTTCAGGGCTTCAGCGTGCCCGCCCGTGAGCGAGATGAAGAACCATACGTCCGCATCGTCCGTGACCTGCTGGGGAACCATCGGGTGGGACACCAGCTTGCCGTCCGCGCCCGCGGTGGTCATCATGACCCAGCTCGCATCGCGGAGCTTGTCCACAACATCTTCCTTCGTGATTTCATCAGCCATAACGGTTGCCTCCTCGGTAGGGAATCCGCGGCCGGGTGCCGCGCCGGATGCGGCCCAGCATAGGTGCCAGGAGTGTGGTGGGCCACATTTACGACGCGCCTGTCGACGCCGCGGACGTCAATCGGGGCAGTTGCGCCCGGGGGATCCTCGGGTGAGACATGACAATGCCGCGGTGCGTGCCGGGAAAGGGCGCACACCGCGGCGTCGTCAAGCGGGGAGAGGGAGCTACTTCTTGCCGAAGTCCTCGAAGGTCTCCTCGGGAGCCTCGGGCTCGTCACCGGTGACGTCCTCCACGGGGGCGTCGACCGGGGCGGCCGCCGGCACCGGCGGGGTGATCACGGTGTCGGTGAGGGACTCAGCGGAGTAGCTGAGGAATCCGAGGTGGGACTCGAAGCGGTCCAGAACGTCGTCGATCACCTGCTGCTGGCTGACACCGTAGAGGTCATAGCCCTCGGAGCCGGTGTGGGTGAACACCTCGAAGCGGTAGTACTTCTTGATCTCCGGGGACGGCCGGGCACCGAAGGTCGGGACCGGGGTCTCGATGGGGGCCACCTCGTAGAGGAAGCTGCGGTGTCCGGAGATCTCCACCTGGAAGGAGTACTCCTGCAGACCGCTCTCTTCCTGCTCCCGGGTATCGAGGAGGACGTCATAGCCCTCCTTGCGGAACTCCTCCGCAACGGTGGTCAATGCCGGGGCAACCGTCTGGTTGTTGAAACGGTTGGCGGAATTCAGGTCCGGGTAGGAGCGCAGGCTGGACAGGCGCTGGCGGATCGTGCGGTTGGGCGTGTGCCCACCGGTGGTGGCCTCGCTGCGGCGACGGCGGACGTGGCCCTCGCGGTCGGCCCGCTCCATGCGCAGTGCCCGGGTGAACGACATCATCACCAGATAGGCGACGATCGTGACCGGCAGGGCGAAGATCAGGGTGGCGTACTCCATGGTGACCACACCACCGGCCATCAGCATCGCGATGGTCAACACGGCGGTGACGATGGCCCAGAAGATCCGCAGCCACTTCGGCCCATCCTCGCTGGGATCGGGGATGGAGGCGGAGAAGTTGGACATCACCATCGCGCCGGAGTTGGCGGAGGTCAGGTAGAACAGCAGGCCCGACAGGGTGGCCAGGCCGACGAGGAAGGTTGCGCCCGGGAACATCTCGAGCAGGGCGTACCAGCCCTGCTCCGGGTTGTTGACGGCCAGTTCCCCGAAGTCGGTGTTGCCCTGGAAGACGACCTCGTAGATCGCGGAGTTACCGAACAGGGACACCATGACCAGGTCGCAGAGCACCGGGATGGTGATGGCGGCGCCCACGAACTGGCGCAGGGTGCGGCCACGGGAGATGCGGGCCAGGAACAGTCCGACGAAGGGGCCCCAGGCGAGCCAGAAGGCCCAGAAGAACAGGGTGTTACCGGCCATCCAGTCGCCACCGCCGGCCTCGTAGCCCATGGTCTGGGTGATGCGTTCCGGCATGGTCCAGAAGAACCGCCCGACGTTCTCCACCAGGGCGTTGAGCAGAAAGGCGGTCTTGCCGGTGACCAGGATGTAGAGCATCATCGCGGCGGCGACCCAGAGGTTCGCCTCGGAGATGATGCGGATGCCCTTGTCCACGCCCGAGGTGCAGGCGGCGATCGTCATGACGACGGCGACCAGGACCAGGGCAATCTGCAGGCCGAGGCCCTGGGGGAGTCCGAACAGGATGGAGAAGCCGACGTTGAGCAGGACGACGCCGATACCCATGGAGGTGGCGACACCCATGACGGTGCCGACCAGGATGATGATGTCCAGGACGTCACCGGTGGCGCCACGGACCCGCTTGCCCAGCAACGGGTAGAGCGCGGCACGGACGGACAGCGGCATTCCCCAGCGGTAGGCGAAGTAGCCCATCGCCATGCCGAGGAGCGCGTACATGGACCAGCCGGCCATACCGTAGTGGAACATGGTCCAGATGACGGAGTCCTGCAGCGCGTCGGCGCTGGCGGGGTCGGCATTGGGGGGTGTGATGAAGTGGCTGATCGGACCGGTCACGGAGTAGAAGAGCATGTCGATGCCCACGCCGGCGGCGAAGAGCATGGCGACCCAGGTCAGCAGCTTGTACTGCGGCCGGGAATGGTCCGGCCCCAGTCGCACGTTGCCCTCCCGGGAGAGGGCGACCCAGATGACGAAGCCGATCACGATGGTGACGGTCAGTACGTAGAACCAGCCGACGTTGGTGCCGATCCAGCCGACCACGGTGGCCATGGTGCCGGCGGCATGGTCCGGTGCGAAGATCGCCCAGAGGGAGAAGGCGAGGATAATCGCCGAGGAAATGATCAGCACCTGCCAGTTGACCTTCGTGCCCACCTGGTCTGCGACCTCTTCGCGGCGCTGGAGCATTTCGGCACTGGACTTGGGTGGGCGCTTCTCCTGGCGGGCCTCGACCTTGTCAGTGCGCTGGCTTCCGCCGAGCTTTTCCCTGTCAACCGTAGGTCTGGATCGTTCGTCATAAGGAAGGCCACTGTCTTGCGACTCAGCCATACACACACTCTCTTTCCATGTTCGGTTGTGAAGAAAACAGTGCGTCACCACGCGGCTGCCTCCATCACCAGATGGGGAGAAGTGCAGGCCACGGGCACGCACAGAAGCCCTATAGTAACTCTCCTGACGGCTAATGCATAAAGTCCCGGATATTACGGAGCTGTCCGCCGGGGCCGCGGACAAGGGGTTAAACCGCAGTAAGCGACCATTATTCAACGCTTTCGGCGGGGGAATGTTCCCGGGAGGAAATGTGAATAAATTCACAGCAAAGCGATACGGAAAGAACGGGGACTATCGGCTACACTGCCGCCTCCAATTCGGTCAGCGTCGTCTGAATGTGTTGGAATGCTCTAGATGACACCAACTATGTGGAAGGCCCTGAATGAGTTTGAACGATAGTGTCCTGGCGGCGGTGGACAAGAAGGACGATCTGTTCACCCACGACTTCGGCCGCTTCGCCGTTCGCGCGATCCTGGCCGGGGTCTACCTGACCCTCGGTACCGCCATGGCCGTGGTGGTGGGAGATGCGGTGGAGAACCTGGCCCCGGGACTGGGGTCCGTCACCTTCGGCTTCCTGTTCTTCATCGGACTGACCTGCATTATCTTGTTGGGGGCGGAACTGGCCACCGGCAACATGATGTACCTGGTCTTCGGGGCGATGAACAAGCGGCTCAGCTGGGGCAGGGGGACGGTGATCCTGCTGGTGACCACCATCGGCAACCTGGTCGGTGCGCTGCTTGTGGGCTTCCTGCTCGCGCAGGCGGCCAGTTTCTCGGAGATCGGCCCGGAACACCTGCTCGGCACTCTCAGCGAGGGCAAGCTCACCAAGGAGCCGCTCGGCCTGTTGATCGAGGGAATCCTCGCCAACTTCGTGGTCAACATGGGTATCGTCGGCGCCGTTCTGATCAAGGAGTTCATCGGCAAGTTCTTCCTGCTGATGTTCGTCATCGGTGCCTTCGTGATCATGGGGCTGGAGCACCTGATCGCGAACTTCTCACTGTTTTCCCTGGCGATGTTCTCCGTGGATCCGATGATTGAGTCCATGACTGTCGGCAGCGTGGCCCTCAACTGGGTGATCGTGTTCTTCGCCAACACCATTGGCGGCGGCTTCCTCATGGGTGGGGTCTATGCCTGGCTCAATCGGGGGCGTGACACCTACCGGGACTGACGGTTAGAACTCCTCGTATTCCGCCGGGTCCTGGTTCTTCAGTCGGCGGCCGTCGTCCCCGATCGCGGTCACCGCTGCCACGGACTCGCGGGAGATCCGCTTACCGACGGCCGCGAGGTTCAGCTTCTGCCGCTGCGGTGAGGCGGATCGGGGCAGGGGAACCGTTCCGATCGCCGCGTGCCAGGCCAGCATCAGTTCCCCGGGGGACATGTCCTCGGCCCGGGCGGTCTCAGTGATCACCGGGTCTTCCAGTAGCGAGCCGCGGCCCAGGGGGCTCCAGGCCTCGACTGTGATGCCGTGCTCCCGATGCCACTGCAGGACCTCTGTCTGTGGGAACAACGGATGCAGCTCCAGCTGGTTGACCACCGGGGTCACACCGGTCTGCTCGCGAAGCTCGGCAATGTGCTCGGGGAGGAAGTTGGAGACGCCGATGTGCCGGACCAGCCCCTTCTCCTGCGCCTCGATCAGCGCGTGCCAGGCTTCCACGAATTTTCCCTGCCGCGGGTTGGGCCAGTGGATCAGGTACAGATCCAGGTGCTCCAGCCCCAGGCGGAACAGGGACTCCTCGATGGCGGTCAAGGCGTCATCGTGCCCGTGGTAGCGGCCGGGCAGCTTGCTGGTGATGAGCAGCTCATCCCGGTCGACCCCGGAGCTGGTGATGGCTGCTCCGACCGCCCCTTCGTTCTCGTAGTTATAGGCGGTGTCCAGTAGCCGGTAACCGCTGTCGACGGCAGTGCGGATCTGACCCGCACCCGCGGCGCCCCGCAGGCTCCACGTGCCGAGGCCGATAGGGGGCAGGGTGATCTGATCGGTACTCATGCGGCCGATGATAGGTCAGTCCACTCCGGGCCGGAGGGTCATTCGCCCGCCTCCGGGCGGGCGGGGGTGAGTTCTCCGGAATAGAGGTTGAACCGCCCACCCCTGGTGAAGCCGGTCAGCGCCATGCCTGCCTCCCGGGCCAGCTCAACGGCCAGGGAGCTGGCGGCGGAGACGGCGACGAGGGCGGGGAAACCGGCCATCACTGCCTTCTGCACCAGCTCGAAGGAGGCGCGGCTGCTCATCACCAGGATCAGGTCCTCGGCCGGCAGCTTCCCATCCAGGAGGAGCGCACCGATGACCTTGTCGGCAGCGTTATGGCGGCCGATGTCCTCCCGGATCAGCAGGGGTTCGCCGTCGCGGGTGAAGGCGCCGGCGGCGTGGATGCCGCCGGTACGCCGGAAGGCTTTCTGGCCCTCGCGCAACTTGTCCGGCAGTGAGACCACCACCTGGGGGTCCAGCGGCATCGGGGTGAGCGGATGAGCGCGCTTGTCCATGATCTGCTCGATTGAGGTGGATCCGCAGACCCCGCAGGCGGAGGTGGTGGGTACGGCGCGGATGAATTCCGGACCGGGCTGCTGGACTCCCGTGGCCAGATCCACCTCCAGCAGATTGTAGGTGTTCCGGCCATCCGGTCCGGTGGCCCCGGCGCAGTAGCGGGCCTCGTGGACGTCAGCCGCGGAGCTGATGAGCCCCTCCGAGTACAGGAAGCCGTGAATGAGCTCGATGTCATTGCCCGGGGTGCGCATCGTGGTGGTCAGTGTGGGGCCGCCGACCCGCAGCTCCAGTGGCTCCTCCACTGCGACGGTGTCCGCGCGGGTGTCCGTGTGGAACTTGGCTGCTGGGTCGGAAGAAGTGACCTCGACGCGGGTGACGGCGAAATTCCGGGTGATCCTTCCCATCTATGCGGTCTCCTCTGCGCGGCTCACGGCGATGGTGCGCCTAGTGTCCGGGGCAGGCAGGTCAGACACAGGCGGTTGCGGGCACGAACTGAACATGCCCTGAGTCTATCGCCGCCTTAAGTCCCGGAACACTCACCCGTCAGCGCGGTCGGTCAATAGCTCCGTGATGAGCGTGATACGCTCCCGGACCGCTGCCGCGGATTCTGCGGCACCGGCGTCCGGGGACAGCTCCCGGCCCGCGGCCAACCCGACCAGGAAGGCGGTCACCGGAGCCGCCGGTTTGGACGGACCGTGGGCGACGTCCCGGGTGAGATCAAGCAACTCGCCCACTAGGCCCCGGACCACGGCGGGGTCCTGGCCCAGCTCCGTGGACACCCGAGACAACCATTCGTGGGCGGAGTCGAGCGTGGGGTCGGACTGTGTGCTCATCGGGTTCTCTCCTTATCAATGGGGCATCGCTGCCATCCGACTGTAGTGTTCCTGCCCCTGGTGGTGGTCGGTGCGGACCGGGTGGACACCATCTCCGGGGAATCGGCGAACCGCCCCGCAGCATGGGCTGCGCGCGCCACGGCGGAGATTTTGTGATAAGAGTGCGAGCAGGTAGTGTAGGCCAGCGGACTACTGCGCAGTTCAGCGCAGTCTAGCCCGCAAGAACATTTGAAACTCAACTTTGTTACAGGCCCCCCGCCACCATGCGGACCGCGTGCGATAAGGGCAGCGAGCGCCCCAGGCTATTGAGTCTGGGGAGCGTGAAGTGGCTCGAAAACTCGCGGAGAACGCTCAGGTGGGAAGGGAACCGTAGCAAGAAAGGCAACGGTCACCTCATATGACCATGACTGATCCCATCGCGGACATGCTGTCGCGCGTGCGCAACGCTAACCACGCGCACCATGACATCGTGTCGATGCCTTCCTCCAAGATCAAGGCGAACATCGCCGAGATCCTGAAGCAGGAAGGCTACATCGCCAACTACAACGTCGAGGACGCCAAGGTCGGCAAGACCCTGTCCCTCGAGCTGAAGTACGGCCCGTCCCGCCAGCGTTCCATCTCTGGCGTCCGTCGTGTCTCCAAGCCGGGTCTGCGCGTGTACGCAAAGTCCACCAACCTGCCGCAGGTTCTCGGCGGCCTGGGCGTGGCCATCATCTCCACGTCCCAGGGTCTGCTGACCGATCGCCAGGCTACCGAGAAGGGTGTAGGCGGAGAAGTCCTCGCCTACGTCTGGTAAGGGAGGATTGAACTACTATGTCGCGTGTCGGTAAAGCTCCGATCACCATCCCGTCCGGCGTCGAGACCAAGATCGACGGCCAGCTCGTAGAGGTCAAGGGCCCGAAGGGCACCCTGTCCACCGAGATCCCGGCCCCGATCAGCGTCGCTGTCGAGGAGAACGAAATCCAGGTTGTCCGCCCGGATGACCACCGCAAGAACCGTTCGCTGCACGGCCTGTCCCGCTCACTCGTCAACAACATGGTTGTCGGTGTGACTGAGGGCTACACCATCAAGATGGAAATCTTCGGTGTGGGCTACCGTGTTCAGCTCAAGGGCAAGGACCTCGAGTTCTCCCTGGGCTACAGCCACCCCGTCCTGATCGAGGCTCCCGAGGGCATCACCTTCGCCGTCGACGGAAACACCAAGTTCTCGATCGCGGGCATCAACAAGCAGCAGGTTGGACAGATCGCCGCCAACATCCGTCGTCTGCGGAAGGACGACCCGTACAAGGGTAAGGGCATCCGCTACGAGGGCGAGCAGGTCCGTCGCAAGGTCGGAAAGACGGGTAAGTAAGCATGAGCAACTCCGCAGAAACCAAGCAGAAGCGCACCCCGGTCGGCAAGGACATCTCCACCCGCCGTCGTGTCGCTCGTTCCCGCCGCCACTTCCGTATCCGCAAGACCCTGCGTGGTACCCCCGAGGCACCGCGGCTGGTCATCCACCGCTCCTCGCGTCACATGCACGCCCAGCTGATCGACGACATCGCCGGTCACACCGTTGCCGCCGCCTCCACCGTCGAGCCGGAGCTGCGCTCCCTCGAGGGTGACAAGAAGGCCAAGGCAGCCAAGGTCGGCGAGCTGATCGCTGAGCGCGCCAAGGCCGCTGGCTTTGAGCAGGTCGTCTTCGACCGTGCGGGCTACAAGTACCACGGCCGCGTCGCTGCGCTGGCCGAGGCTGCACGTGAGGGTGGTCTGAAGTTCTAATGATCACCAGCAACCAGAACATCTACGGAAGGAACGCGTAATGCCGGGACGTGAACGGCGTGACGGCGGACGCTCCGCCGACGATAGCCAGAACAAGAACAAGAACGAGCGTGGCGGCCGTCGTAACGACCGCCGCAACCAGCAGCAGGACGAGCGCTCCCAGTACATCGAGCGCGTTGTCACCATCAACCGTGTCTCCAAGGTCGTCAAGGGTGGTCGTCGCTTCAGCTTCACCGCTCTCGTGATCGTGGGCGACGGCCAGGGCATGGTCGGCGTCGGTTACGGCAAGGCCAAGGAAGTTCCGGCCGCCATCCAGAAGGGTGCCGAGGAAGCTCGCAAGAACTTCTTCCGCGTCCCGATGGTCGCCGGCACTATCACCCACCCGGTCCAGGGCGAGGATGCCGCAGGCATCGTCATGCTCAAGCCGGCTGCCCCCGGTACCGGTGTCATCGCCGGCGGCGCTGTCCGTCCGGTGCTCGAGTGTGCCGGCATCCAGGACATCCTCACCAAGTCCCTCGGCTCGGCCAACGCCATCAACGTCGTCCACGCCACCGTGGCCGGCCTGAAGGAGCTGGTCCGTCCGGAGGAGGTCGCCGCTCGTCGCGGTAAGGCCGTCGAGGATATTGCTCCGGCTCGTATGCTGCGCGCACGCGCAGGGCAGGAGGCATAATCATGGCTCTCAAGATCACCCAGAAGAAGAGCAACATCGGTGTCAAGCCGATGCACCGTTCTAACCTGCAGAGCCTCGGCCTGCGACGCATCGGCCACAGCGTGGTCCGTCCCGACACCGCTGCGGTGCGGGGTCAGATCAACGTGGTGCGTCACCTGGTCGTCGTCGAAGAAGTGGCGGGGGAGTAAAACATGAGCGATCCCATCAAGCTCCACGACCTGCGCCCCGCAAAGGGCGCCAACAAGCCGAAGCACCGCGTTGGTCGCGGTGAAGGCGGCAAGGGCGGTAAGACCGCTGGCCGCGGTACCAAGGGTACCCACGCTCGTAGGCAGGTTTCGGCCGCTTTCGAGGGTGGCCAGATGCCGCTGCACATGCGTTTGCCGAAGCTCAAGGGCTTCAAGAACCCGAACAAGGTCACCTTCCAGGTCGTCAACGTCGTCGACCTCGAGAAGACCTTCCCGGAGGGTGGCGACATCACCGTCGCCGACATCGTCGCCAAGGGCCTGGTCCGCGCTAAGCAGCCGGTCAAGGTTCTGGGCAACGGCGACCTCAGCGTCAAGCTGAACGTCACCGCAGACAAGTTCTCCAGCTCCGCCAAGGAGAAGATCGAGGCCGCTGGCGGCTCGGTCACCGAGGCCTAGTTACCTAGGTTTCGCTGGAGACCGTCCGAAGGTCTCGACCTGATCCCCTGTGATCGGTGCTTAATTGCACTGATCACAGGGGATTTTTCGTGCCATGTGCTCGTAGGCCCTCGGGTGGGCAGCTGTGCGCACGGCTAGACGGGTGCGGGGCATGAGACGTCGGGGAGTTGACTTGGTGATGCGGGAAATCGACGGCGATTGATACCGATGTCCCTTGAAGACAGGCGGCGAGATGGGACGGCGGCCTGCCCCGCCGGGCTGCCCGGGTCGACTGGGCCCGGGCTCCAGTCGGCTGACCGGCAGCGGGAGAAGCCGACGAGGTTTTCCGGCCGTCGGTGGACTTAAAGTATCGATGCGGGCGGGGGCCGTCGATAGTGGAAAGATAGAACGTTTGTGCTATAAGTTGAGTTGATCGGGTTGTTGGCCGCCCAACGGCAGGCCGTCCGGCCGCCCGTTCGTGGCCAACTGCACGATCATCGGATGGGGCCGCACACTGGAGGCCACCTGTGTTTCTGGATGGTGCCCTACCGCTGTGCCTGATAACGCGATACCGGAGGAGCCCCGATGAAGCCCAATACCTTTGAGATCCAGATCCTTGACCGGTGCAGGTGGACCACCATCGCCACCGTCGAGAAGCGCAAGGAAGCGAACAAGGCCCGGCGCCAGGCACGATTTTTCTATCCTGCGGTCCGGGTCAGTCAACCAACGGTCTGATGAGTAGTCGAGGGGAGCCACCCGGCAACGTCGGGGAAGGCTGCCTTTTCCATCGGAAGCTCCGGAAACTGCCCCGTTCGCCGGTGAACGGATTATGGCTCAGGTATGCACTCAACCCCTCGATCCCGTACTCGACACCCATGCTGTAATCATGCCTGCCGCCGAAGGGCGCGGAGCGGTTGGAGCTGAAGAAGTTGGTGCCGCCAGAGTTGGAGCCCACTTGCCGGGCGACCGCCAGCACGGCTGTTTCCTCGGTGCCGAAAACCAGTCGTCCTAATCCGAACTCGGTATTATCGGCCGACTCGAGTGTCTCGTTCGCGTCGTGGGTGTCGTCGTATTTCAGGATCGTGGTGACGGGGCCGAAGATCATCTCCCGGGCGATCTGCATGGACGTGAGGGCCGGTGTCCGGCAGACTTGGCGTGGGCGCGGCGGGAGTGTCACTCGGCCGGTTTTCTTGCTCCATGTATCAGCCTGGTAGGCAACTCCATCCTTGTACGGCGACAGCTGGCTACCTGGCGGGGAAATGCGTTGCGCGCCGGACGACGGGGCCGACGTGGCCCCCGTATCCTCCCCTGAAAGTATGGCACTCCTAACAGTCGCGGTACTGGAGTGGGAGGGGTGCGGGGTGGCTGGTAGGCTAAACAGGTCAATCGTGCCCATTTATGTTCTCAGGGCCAGGATAGGAATTACACATCTTCTCGACCTCGACCGGACTGCACCAGCAGGCGGGCACCGGGGGAGGGCGAGTTCCAGGAGGATACGTGTCCGCCATTATTTCGGCATTCAAGGACGCCGACCTTCGCAAGAAGATTCTTTTCACCCTTGCGATGGTCATTCTGTACCGCATCGGTGCACAGATCCCGTCCCCCGGCGTGGATTATGCGCAGATCAGTGGCCGCTTGCGGTCGCTGACCCAGGAGGAGGGCAGCGTCTACTCGCTGATCAACCTCTTCTCCGGTGGTGCGCTACTGCAGCTGTCGATCTTCGCGATCGGCATCATGCCCTACATCACGGCGTCGATCATTGTGCAGTTGCTGACCGTGGTCATCCCGCACTTCGAGCAGTTGAAGAAGGAGGGGCAGTCCGGGCAGACCAAGATGACCCAGTACACGCGTTACCTGACGCTGGGACTGGCGTTGCTGCAGTCTGCGGGCATCGTCGCCCTGGCGGACCGGGAGCAGCTGCTCGGCCAGGGCATCGCCGTGCTGGACGCGGACCGGAACATCTTCGATCTCATCCTCCTGGTGATCGTGATGACCTCCGGCGCGATGCTGGTGATGTGGCTGGGTGAGCTCATCACGGAAAAGGGCGTGGGCAACGGTATGTCGCTGCTCATCTTCGCCGGTATCGCCACCCGCGTTCCCACCGACGGCATGAACATCCTCACCAACTCCGGCGGAGTCGTCTTCGCCGCCGTGGTGGTCGCGGTGGTCATCCTGGTGGTCGGCGTGGTCTTCGTGGAACAGGGACAGCGCCGCATTCCGGTGCAGTACGCCAAGCGCATGGTGGGCCGTCGTCAGTACGGTGGGTCCTCCACCTACCTGCCGCTCAAGGTCAACCAGGCCGGCGTGATTCCAGTCATTTTCGCGTCCTCGTTGGTGTACATGCCGGTGCTGATCACCCAGATCATCAGCTCGGGGGACCCCGCCGCCACGGACAGCTGGTGGCAGCGCAATGTGATCCAGTACCTGCAGACGCCCTCGTCCTGGCAGTACATCGTGCTCTACTTCGTGCTCATCATCTTCTTCTCCTACTTCTACGTCTCAGTGCAGTATGACCCGAACGACCAGGCTGAGAACATGAAGAAGTACGGTGGATTCATCCCGGGTATCCGCCCGGGCCGGCCGACCGCCCAGTACCTGGGCTACGTCATGAACCGTCTGCTGTTCGTCGGTGCGGCCTACCTCGGCATCATCGCCGTTCTGCCGAACATTGCGATGGACATGGGGGTGGGCAACGCCAGCGCCGGCATGACCGCCTTCGGCGGCACGGCCATCCTCATTCTGGTTTCGGTGGCGCTGACCACCGTGAAGCAGATTGAAAGCCAGCTTCTGCAAAGCAACTACGAAGGACTACTCAAATGAGACTCGTACTCCTCGGGCCCCCCGGGGCCGGCAAGGGCACCCAGGCCGCACTTCTCTCCGAGAAGCTGGCTGTGCCGCACATCTCCACCGGTGATCTCTTCCGCGCCAACATCGGTGAGGGCACCCCGCTCGGCGTCGAGGCGAAGCAGTACATCGATGCCGGCCAGCTCGTCCCCACGGATGTGACCGCCCGCATGGTCAAGTCCCGTCTGGCCGAGGCCGACGCCGCCGACGGTTTCCTGCTGGACGGCTTCCCCCGCACCGTGGAGCAGGCGGAGATCCTCTCCTCCCTGCTCGAGGAGAGCGGTCAGCGACTGGACGGCGTGCTGAACTTCAAGGTTTCCGAGGATGTCGTCGTGGAGCGCATGCTGGCCCGTGGCCGTGCGGACGACAACGAAGAAACCATCCGGACCCGCCTCGCGGTCTACCGCGACGAAACCGCCCCGCTGATCGATCACTATGGTGAGCAGATCATCGACATCGAGGCCGAAGGCACCGTCGACGAGATCAACGCCCGGGCCCTGCAGGCCCTCGGCAAGTAGGACTTCCGGAGCACGCTCCGCCCCGCACGGGACCGCGACCTGTCATCCAGGTCCGGTCCCGTTCCGCTTCCCGTCCCAGAAAACCACGAAGTACAGCTAGGAGACGCATATCATGGCATTTCGTTCGAAGAGGCGACCGATCCCGGGAAAGAGTCCCGCCGAACTCGATGCGATGCAGGCCGCCGGGGAAATCGTCGGCCGCACCCTGCAGGCCGTCAAGGCGGCTGCCAAGCCGGGGGTGAGCACCCTCGAACTGGACGGGATCGCCGAGGCGACGATCCGTGAGGCCGGCGCCTACCCCACCTTCCTCGGCTACCAGGGCTTCCCCGGCTCCATCTGCACCTCCGTCAATGAGGTGATCGTCCACGGCATCCCGGGCCGGGAGACCATTCTCGAGCCGGGTGACCTGGTCTCCGTGGATTGCGGCGCCACCTTCAACGGGTGGGTGGGGGACTCAGCCTGGTCTTTCGGCATCGGCGAGATCGACGAGGACGTGGACAAGCTCAACCGGGCCACCGAGTGGGTCCTGCACGAAGGATTGCAGGCAATGGTGCCGGGCAACCGTCTCACTGATGTCTCCCATGCTCTGGAGCTGGCGACCCGGGAAGCGGAGCGCAGGTTCGGGGTGGACCTGGGCATCGTCGACGGCTACGGCGGGCACGGCATCGGCCGGACCATGCATGAGGACCCCTACCTCGCCAATGAGGGACGCCCCGGTAGGGGACCACTCATCCAGGAGGGTTCCGTGCTGGCGATCGAACCGATGCTCACCCTCGGTACCGAGGACTCCGCTGTGCTCGAGGATGACTGGACGGTGGTCACCCTGGACGGTTCCTACGCCGCACACTGGGAACACACGGTGGCGGCGACCGCCGAGGGGCCGCGCATCCTCACCCCCCGAAAGTAAGGGAAGAAAAGGTAGTTCGCGCAGTATTGCGTGGGAAGTCGGATCATTGTTTATACTTCGCAATATGTCCCATAAGCCTCGTCACGCCAAGCCCTCCGCGACCAAGCGTCGAGTCGCCGTGCTGGCTTCGTCCGGTGCCGCTGCCGCCGCCCTGCTCTCCGCTCCCGTCACCGCCCATGCCGCACCGGTCCTGCCGATCAGCGGTTCCTCGGATATCGGGGATATTGAAGCTCAGCTCCGGGATCTGGGGGCCAGCGGTGAGGAGAACGCCCGTGACGCTGCCTGGGAATTGCGCAACAACCTGCATAATCAGGCCGGCACCCTACCACCGGAGACCGCCCGCGGCGCCCGGGACGCCGTGGATAACGCCGTCAACGCGGTCTTTCCCGGCCTGATCGCCGCGCGAACCGCCCCGGCCCCCGCTCCCGCACCGGGGCCCGCCCCGGCGCCGGAGTTCGACACCGGAACCTGCCCGGCGGAGGCCGATGTCTGTGTCGACCTGGACGGTGGCCGCTCCTGGCTGCAGGAAAATGGTGAGGTCAGCTATGGCGCGGTACCGGTTTCCGCTGGCGGCATCGGGCAGGAGACCCCGCGGGGCACCTTCCATGTCAACCGGAAGGTCAAGGACGAGGTCAGCCACGAGTTCAACAATGCCCCGATGCCGTACGCGATCTACTTCACCTACAACGGCCACGCCTTCCACCAGGGCAACGTCGCCACCACCTCAGCCGGTTGTGTCCGTCTGAACCAGGCCGACGCCGTCCACTACTTCAACACCCTGCAGGTCGGGGACATGGTCCATATCTACTGAAACTGAGCCGCAGGCTCTCCGCCGCCCCACGCTCCACTTCCGGAGGTGGGGCGGCGGTGCTCGCGCGGGCGACACGCCCGGCAGTAACCCGCGCAAAAACTCGCGCTCTTTGCATTGACGCAGGACAACCGGTAAGCTCTACCAACGGTGTATGTGCACAACATGCACCGGCACAAGCTGTGGAATTATTGGTGCCGCGTCAGGCCTCCGGAACACCCTGGAGTCGGCCGGCACCGGGAATGCGGAGGATATGGCTAAGGAAGGCGCAATCGAGGTTGAGGGTCGCATTGTCGAGCCCCTGCCCAACGCAATGTTCCGTGTCGAGCTCGACAATGGACACAAGGTTCTCGCTCACATCAGTGGCAAGATGCGCCAGCACTACATCCGTATCCTCCCCGAGGATCGTGTCGTGGTGGAGCTTTCTCCCTACGATCTGACCCGCGGACGCATCGTCTACCGCTACAAGTAAAGCATCCGCCTTCCCGCTCTGAGCACGCCGGACCGCAACTGGTTCGAGCGTGCTTGACACACCTGTGGCCACGGTGGCTACAGCCCCATGAATCTCAGCCCATCGTCCGGAATCCGACCGGGCAAAGTGCTGTTTGGTGGGGGCGAGCGGGGAGAAAACCACCGTACAAAACCGGAAAGGTAATGCCGCATGGCACGTCTAGCTGGAGTTGACCTCCCGCGCAATAAGCGCATGGAAGTCGCTCTCACCTATATCTACGGAATCGGCCCCGCCCGTTCCAAGCAGCTTCTGGAGGAGACCGGCGTCTCTCCCGACCTGCGTACCGACAACCTCACTGATGAGCAGATCTCCGCTCTCCGTGACGTGATCGAAGGCACCTGGAAGGTTGAGGGCGACCTCCGCCGCCAGGTCCAGGCCGACATCCGTCGCAAGATTGAGATTGGCAGCTACCAGGGTCTGCGCCACCGTCGTGGCCTCCCGGTTCGCGGCCAGCGCACCAAGACCAACGCCCGTACGCGTAAGGGTCCGAAGAAGACGATCGCCGGAAAGAAGAAGTAACTCATGCCCCCGAAGACTCGCTCTGGCGCGCGCCGCTCTGGCCGTCGCGTCGTAAAGAAGAACGTGGCCCAGGGCCACGCCTACATCAAGTCCACCTTCAACAACACCGTCGTGTCGATCACCGACACCACCGGTGCCGTCATCTCCTGGGCCTCCTCCGGCCACGTCGGCTTCAAGGGTTCGCGTAAGTCGACCCCGTTCGCCGCTCAGATGGCCGCCGAGAACGCCGCCCGCAAGGCGATGGATCACGGCATGAAGAAGGTCGACGTATTCGTCAAGGGCCCGGGCTCGGGCCGCGAGACCGCTATCCGTTCCCTCCAGGCCGCCGGCCTCGAGGTCAGCTCGATTTCGGATGTCACGCCGCAGCCGCACAACGGTTGCCGTCCGCCGAAGCGTCGTCGGGTTTAATTCAGGGAAAGGAAGAGGTAACCAACAATGGCTCGTTACACCGGCCCAGCAACCCGTAAGTCCCGTCGCCTCCGCGTAGACCTTGTCGGCGGAGACATGTCCTTCGAGCGTCGCCCCTATCCTCCGGGACAGGCAGGCCGCGCCCGCATCAAGGAGTCCGAGTACCTCCTGCAGCTGCAGGAGAAGCAGAAGGCTCGTTTCACCTATGGCGTGATGGAGAAGCAGTTCCGTCGCTACTACGCCGAGGCCAACCGCCTCTCGGGCAAGACCGGTGACAACCTGGTCATCCTGCTCGAGGCCCGCCTCGACAACGTCATCTACCGCGCAGGTCTGGCGAACACCCGTCGTCAGGCTCGCCAGCTCGTCTCCCACGGTCACTTCACCGTGAACGGCAAGAACGTCAACGTTCCGTCGTTCCAGGTGTCCCAGTACGACATCATCGATGTCCGGGACCGTTCCAAGAAGATGAACTGGTTCGAAGAGGCTCAGGATAACCTTGTCGACGCCGTCGTCCCGGCCTGGCTGCAGGTCGTTCCGTCCACCCTGCGCATCCTCGTGCACCAGCTGCCCGAGCGCGCTCAGATCGACGTTCCGCTGCAGGAGCAGCTCATCGTCGAGTTCTACTCGAAGTAACACTGCCGCCCGGCCCCGGCCGGGATGCAGGAATCTTCACCATCCTTTCCGTCCAAGACGTCAAATAGCGGTCGTCACCCAAGGAGAGTCCCATGCTCATTTCCCAGCGCCCCACCCTGACCGAGGAGTACATCGACTCCGCGCGCTCGAAGTTCGTCATCGAGCCGCTCGAGCCCGGTTTCGGTTACACCCTCGGCAACTCGCTGCGTCGCACCCTGCTGTCCTCGATCCCCGGTGCTGCCGTAACCAGCATCAAGATCGACGGTGTGCTGCACGAGTTCACCACCATCAACGGTGTGAAGGAGGATGTCTCCGACATCATCCTGAACATCAAGGGTCTGGTCCTGTCCTCCGACTCGGATGAGCCGGTGGTCATGTACCTGAACAAGGAGGGCCCGGGTGAGGTCACCGCAGGTGACATCCAGCCCCCGGCCGGCGTGGAGATCCACAACCCGGATCTGCACATCGCCTCGCTGAATGAGCAGGGTCGTCTGGACATCGAGTTCGTTGTGGAGCGCGGTCGCGGCTACGTGCCCGCCGCCCTGAACAACGGCAGCGGTGACGTCGGCCGGATCCCGGTCGACCAGATCTACTCCCCGGTACTCAAGGTCAGCTACAAGGTTGAGGCCACCCGTGTCGAGCAGCGCACGGACTTCGATAAGCTGATCATCGACGTCGAGACCAAGAACTCCATCACCGCCCGCGATGCCATCGCGTCCGCCGGTGGAACCCTGGTCGAGCTGTTCGGTCTCGCCCGCGAGCTGAACACCGCCGCAGAAGGCATCGAGATCGGACCCTCCCCGCAGGAGACCGAGTACATCGCCGCCTACAGCCTGCCGATCGAGGAGCTCAACTTCTCCGTTCGTTCCTACAACTGCCTGAAGCGCCAGGAGATCCACACCGTCGGTGAACTCGCCGAGTGCACTGAGTCGGACCTGCTGGACATCCGTAACTTCGGTCAGAAGTCGATCAACGAGGTGAAGATCAAGCTCGCCGGTCTCAACCTGACGCTCAAGGATGCACCCGAGGACTTCGATCCCTCCTCCCTGGAGGGCTATGACGCCGCAACCGGCGACTACATCGACCTCGACACCGAAGATTCCGAGTAAGACGACTAGGGCGAGCCACCCGTAACCATCGGGGGCTCCCCGCGCTCATCTATCCGTACACGAGGAGTACACAATGCCTACCCCGAAGAAGGGTGCCCGACTCGGCGGTTCCGCGAGCAACCAGAAGAAGATTCTGTCGAATCTGGCTGCTCAGCTGTTCGAGCACGGTGCCATCAAGACCACCGATGCCAAGGCCAAGATGCTGCGTCCCTACGCTGAGAAGCTCATCACCAAGGCCAAGTCCGGCTCCGTCGCCGACCGTCGTCTGGTGCTGCAGCAGGTCCCGCAGAAGGACATCGTTGCCCACCTGTTCAACGAGCTGGCTCCGAAGTTCGAGAACCGGCAGGGTGGCTACACCCGCATCATCAAGCTGGACAACCGCGCCGGTGACAACGCCCCGATGTCCCAGATCTCCCTCGTCCTCGAGGAGACCGTGAGCACCGAGGCCACCCGCGCCACGCGTGCCGCCGCCTCCAAGCAGGCTGAGGCCGACAAGGCTGACGAGGCCGAGGCACCGGGCACCGACGAGGTCACCCCGTCCGACGCCCCGGAGGTTTCCGAGGACGTCTCCGCCCCGGAGAACACCGAGGTCAAGGCTGAGGAGCCCGAGGACAAGTAGGTCCCCGGCCCGCAGCCAGCCAAGTCGCAGGTGCCGCACTTCCCCGCATTCGCCGGGGGAGTGCGGCAGCTGCGTTTTTCCGTGTCCGGGGGCTTCCTATACTTGAACGCACGCACCGGCCGACCACCGGCCGGGGGTCAGAAAGGATCATCTCTTGAGTCGACTCCGTACCGCCGGGGCGCTGTTGCTGCTCGGCGGCCTGCTCAGCTATCTCGGGCAGTTCCTCGCCGCCTACCAGTGGCAGGGGATCCTCTCGCTGGAATACAACGTGATCAGCGATCTCGGTACCACGGAATGCAGTCAACTGGACGATGTGTTCCCGACCCGGTTCGTCTGCAGCCCGGGTCATCTGTGGTTCAGCGGCGGCCTGGTGTTGGGCGGGATCGCACTGCTGGCGGCCGCGGTGCTCCTGGTCCGGGCGGGTACCGACGCCCTGGGGCGCGCTCTCCTGGCTGCCACGCCACTCGCAGTCGGGGTGGGGATCGCCGGGCTGGGCATGATCCTCGGGGGTGCGGTCGCCTATGACGTCCAGCAGGTCCTCCACCTCAGCGGCCTGACCGTGCTGGTGCTTGGCCTGTGGGCGGCCATGGCCGGTTCGGCCTGGTCCAGCTTCCGCTTCGGCCGTCTGGTTGAGCCGCCGCGGGACCGGGCGCCGGTGCTGTCGCGGGCGATGCTGCCGGTGAGTGTGATCCTGCTCGGGATCTCCGCCGTGGGGCTGGTGCTGCTCCTGCTCAGCCCCGGGACCGCGCCGCTTGGCCTGTTCCTCCGGCTCATGGTGGATCCGGTGCTGCTCTGGGTGATTGCCGCCGGGGCGGCGTTGCTGCGTGAGGGATCACCGCGACGTCGACGGGAACGGGAAGATGGCCGGCGCCAGCGCCGTGCGGAGCAGCGGGAGCGCGACGCCGCACTGCGGAAGGCGGTGGAGCAGTGACCGGGCAGATCCGCCTGCGGCTCGATCTGGCCTATGACGGCACGGACTTCCACGGCTGGGCCAGACAGGGTGATTCCGACCTACGGACCGTGCAGCGCAGCATTGAAGACGCCCTCGGGCTGGTCCTGCGGGTCCCTGCGGAACTGACCGTCGCCGGCAGGACCGACGCGGGTGTCCACGCCAGCGGGCAGGTGGCCCACGTGGACGTTCCGCGTGCGGCCCTGCACACCCGCAGCATCGACGGTGACCCGGCCCGGCTGGTGCGCCGGCTCTCCCGCCTCCTGCCGGACGACATCCGCATCCACGGGTGCGTGGCCGCCCCGCCAGGGTTCGACGCCCGGTTCTCCGCCCTGCGCCGCCACTACCGCTACCGGGTGACCACCCATCCCTCAGGTGCTCTGCCGACCCGTGTGCGGGATACCACCGTGTGGCCGAAGCCCGTGTCGTTGCCGGACATGCAGACCGCCGCGGACGTCCTGGTCGGCCTGCATGATTTCGCCGCCTTCTGCAAGGCCAAACCCCACGCCACCACTGTGCGGGAACTCCAGGAGTTCACCTGGCGGGACATCTCCACGCCGGCTGAGCCGGAGCTCTATGAGGCGCACGTCGTCGCCGACGCCTTCTGCTGGTCAATGGTGCGGTCCCTGGTGGGGGCCTGCCTGGTGGTCGGGGAGGGGCGCCGTCGGGAAGACTTCACCGCCGGGCTGCTCACCGAGCGCAGCCGTTCTCCGCAGGTGCCGGTGGCCGCGGCCAAGGGGTTGACCCTGCTCGGAGTGGATTATCCGGCACCGGCGGAGCTGGCGGACAGGGCCGCTGCCACGCGGGGTCGGCGCAGCCGCGACGAACTGTGAGGGTGGCAACCGCCAGGGGTGCCCGGTGCGGAAAGTGGGGTGGCTGGCGGGGCGCAGTCGGGCGGGAGGCCCCCAGGCGGTTACACTCTTAGGCGTTCTATACCCGGATAGCGCACAGGATGAGGAAGGTAACCGCAGGGGACATGGATACCTATCAGGCCGTTATTGTGGCGGCCCTCGTTTTCACGGTGCCGGGTCTGATCTTCAACTGGCTGTCCGGACTCAAGGGGCCCTGGGCGGTTGCCGCGTCCATCCCCGTCACCTTCGGGATCTACGGGCTCGCCGCCTGGTTGATCGGCCAGACCGACGCGCGCTTCACGGTGGGCACCGTCGCCGTGGTCTGGGCGATCTTGCTCCTGCTCGCGCTGGTCTGGCGGGGGGCCTTCCTCAGCTACCGCCGTTTCACGGTCCGCCACCGCACGCCCCTCGCGGAGGAGGGGCCGGTGGCCGACGCGGTGATTCCGGCCGCTGCGGCGCGGGCTACCGAATTGACCGCGGGTGAACGGGCCATCGCCTCCCGAACCGGTGCTGAGCTGACCGTCCGGTCCGCCCTGGTGGTGGACGAAGCGACCCCCGCCCCGCCGGCGGGCCCGGAGCGGTCCTGGTGGCACGGGGACTGGCGCACCGGCAGTTTCCTGGATCCGGTGTGGTTGCTGCCGGCCGGTGGCGTGCTGCTCGGCATGTGGCTGTTCATTTCCCGTGGCATCACCCTGATCTCGGGGACGGCCCACGGCATGGAGAACATCTTCCAGGGCTGGGACGTGCACTGGCACGCCAGTGTGGTGCGCTTCATCGAGGAGGAGGGCATCGCCTCCGCCACCCGCATGGGTGAGCTGCAGAACTACGAGACCCAGGCAGAGATGTACTATCCCACCGCCTGGCACGCGGGTACCTGGCTCTTCAGCGACATCGCCGGAGTCTCCACCCTGGCGGCGATCAACTACGCCGCCATCGTGCTGGCCGGGATGGCGCTGCCGCTGTCTGTCGCGCTCATCGCCTGGCGGCTGGTCAATAACCGGGGGCTAACCGCCCAGATCGCCGCTGGCCTGGCCGGTGTCGCGGTCTTCGGTTCCCCGGTGCTGTTCTGGGTCGGCCACTACGTGGGGGCCTGGCCCTACCTGGCGGCAGTCGCGGTCGCCGGCATCGTCATCGCACTGTTCATGGTCGTGCCCTACCGGCCGATGGCAGCGTTCGCCGCCGCCGTATCCCTGATGGGCCTGACCCAGCTGCATCCCTCGGCAGCGACGATCGTGGTACTCGCGGTGGGGCTGTGGTGGCTGTGCCACCTGGTGTGGTCCCCGGCCCGCAAAGCCCGGTCCGTGGCCGGCGCCGTCGGCACCCGGCTCCGCGACATCGGTGTCCTCGCCGGGGCAGGCATCCTCGGGGTCGTGGTACTGCTGCCGCAGATCCTGTCCGGCGCCGAGCAGACCGAGGAGGTGGCCGCCTTCTCCGCGGAGGAGGACATCACCCACGCCGAAGCCTGGTCGAAGGCCGTGCGGATGCTCACCCGGCACACTGACGCCTTCCCCGATTTCAACCCCACCGCGCTGCTGGTGCTGGGGGCCTTCGGAGCTCTGGCGCTGGTGGTCTGGCGCCGCAACCTCTGGGCTCCGCTGTTCTACCTCGTCAGCGTGGCACTGACCGTCAACGCCCTGCAACCCTTCGCCGCCTCCTGGGGCGAGTGGCTCAACATCATCGGCAGCCTGCACTACTCCACGGCACACCGGCTGGTGATGCCGGTGGCGATGTTCCTGTTCGCAGCCGCGGCCGTCGGCGTGGCCGTCCTGATCCGCGTGATCTGCCTGGCCCCGCTGAAGAAATGGCCTCTGGCCTCCGGCGTCTGCTCGGTGATCCTGGCGCTGGTGATGGCCGGGGTGACCGTCCTCTACTCCGAGCGCAACCTCACCGAGGGCGCCGACTGGTCGATCACCGCGGCCCGGAACAACCGGATGGTTTCCGACGTGGACCTGGCGGCCTTCGACTGGCTGGCCCAGCAGCCCCACGCCTATGACGGGGCCATCATGGGAGAACCAGCGGATGGCCATGGCTGGATGTACGCCTACAATGCGCTCCCGTCGGTCAACCGCCACTACCAGTGGCCGACCACCGGACCGGATGACGCCACCAACATGCTCTACTGGCACGGCAACCTGATCGGAGCCGGGAATCACGGCGATCCCTTCCAGACCAACCACGTGGACCGGGCCGCCGAGGAACTGGGCGTGAACTTCTTCTACGTCTCCCCGGGAAACTTCTGGGGCTTCCAGGAAAACAACCTGGCCCTGCTTGAGGGGCTGTGGCACGCCCCGGGGCTCACGGCCGTGTACCTGGACCAGAACGTCTCCATCTTCGCCGTCAATGAGGCGTTCACGGACGAGGAACTGGCGCAGATGCGGGAGCCGGGCAATTCCCCGACTCCGCTGGGATCAGTGCCCACCAAGGGGGAGCTGGGCCGGGCGGATTCCCCGGCGGAGGCGGATGAGCCCTTCTTCCACCGACCCACCAAACCGGATCTGGGCGGCCCCGACCCGGATGACCCGGTCACCGGGCAGGTCGCCGAGCCAATCATCTACCCGATTGTCCAGGTGCCGGTCAACCAGTAGGTGCCGGTCAGCCGGGGAACCTCCCGCCCCGGGAACCGACAGGCCCCTTCCACCAGTCAGATGGGACGTAGTCTCATGCGACGGACCGGAAGGGGCCGTGGCCTTGGTGGAGCCTGGCCGCGTGCCAGGGGGAGGGGTGCCGAACATGTCGGATATGTTGTTGCCGACGACCCGGGCGCAGGTCTCGGGGCATAAGTTTCTGCAGCGCCGCGTGGAGCACGCCCTGGTGTTCGGGGATCTGCGGATGATCCATGACCCCCTGGCCCGGCGACGGCGCGCCCTACTGTTCGGGATCACCGCCCTGGTGCTGCTCGGACTGGGGGCCGGGCTGCTCGCCTTCATCCGTCCCGCGGCGGACCCGGGGGAGGCGCCGATCCTCCGCGCGGACTCCGGAGCCCTGTTCGTCCGGGTCGAGGACACCCTGCACCCGGTGGGCAACCTGGCCTCCGCGCGTCTGATTGCCGGAGAAGCCGCCCAGCCGGCACGCATCGCCGATGACATCCTGCTCTCCCAGCCGTTGGGGACACCGCTGGGTATACCGGGCGCGCCGGGTGTCCTCCCGGCGGAGCCGGCGCCGGACCTGACCTGGAGCGTGTGCCATGACAGTGGGGCCGATCAGGTGACGGTGGTGGTGCGGGAAGACGGTGCGCCGGCACCGCTGGCCCCGGGACAGGCGGTGCTGGCGGAATCCGGTGGGCGGGAGCACCTGGTCACCGCGGCCGGTCGCCGCCTGCTGCCGGTGACGGACAGCCCCGAGGGGCGCGTGGTCCGCCGTCGCCTCGGGATCTACAGCGGGACCCCGGTGTGGGAACCGCTACCTGAGGTGTTGCGGGTGATCGCCGAGCTCCCCGCCGTCACTGTCCCACCGGGTACCCCACCCGTCCTGCAGTCGGCCGGCGGGAACTGGCTGGAGCAGGAGACCGGCCTGACACCGGTCACCCCCTTGCAACGGGAGATCCTGGCTGACCTCGGCAGCCCCGTGCAGGAGGTGCCGCGCACCGAGTTGGCGCTGCGGGCTGATGACCCGGACCCGGCCCCTCTACACCTGCCCGAGGCTGAGCCGGAGTGGCTGGATCCGGGGGAGCAGGTGCTCTGTGTCAGCGGGGAAGCCGGCACCCCGGGCATCCTCCCCGCTGACCCCGGGGGAGTGGCTCTGCCCGGGGATTCCGTGGCCACCACCTACGCCGGTCCGGGGCTCGGTTCCCTGGTCGTCGACACCGGCGCCGGGTACCGGGTGGTGTCGGAGACCGGGACCGTGCACGTGGTGCCAGGTCCGGAGCAACTGGCTGTCCTCGGTCTCCCGACGGAGCCCTCCCCGGTGCCCTGGCAGCTGCTGCGTCTGCTGCCGCTGGGTCCGGAGCTGAGTCCGGGGCAGGCGGTGCAGGCCGCGGGCCACGAAGCAGGGTAAGGCAGGGGATGAAAGCTGCGCTGCGCCCTCTTCTCCGGAACGTATGGGAAAGTCTCACGGAACTGCAGCTGAGCGGGGTGTTAAGCCCCGTCTTGTCTCCTGCTTATCCCGGTGGGTGGTGACCTGGCACGGGCGAAGCCGTGAATTTGAGGTTAGGCTGGTTTCTCATGAGCCTTGTTGATACCGCCCTTAATGTCGCTGGGCGAGCGACTGACCTGATCAAACCGGGACGCGGACTCGACCCTGTTCGGGTTCAGCCGGTTGGATGGTACCGACACGAGCAGGCCGTGGAACGCCTGCTGAGCAGTTTCTCAGCGGTGCCCGCCGGGGAACGGGTCCGCCTGGCCAAGAAGACCTCGAACCTGTTCCGCGGCCGGGCCAACTCCGACGTTCCGGGACTGGACGTTGAGGGGCTGGGCAGCGTGATCGAGGTGGACCCGGTCACCGCCACCGCTCAAGTGCAGGGCATGTGCACCTATGAGGAGCTGGTGGACGCCACCCTCCCTTATGGCCTGGCCCCCTTCGTGGTGCCGCAGCTGAAGACCATCACCCTGGGCGGGGCCGTGACCGGCATGGGGGTGGAGTCCACCAGCTTCCGCAACGGTCTGCCGCACGAGTCCGTGCTGGAGATGGACATCCTGACCGGCACCGGGGAGATCGTCACCTGCTCGCCGACGGAGAACACCGATCTGTTCCGGGGTTTCCCCAACTCCTACGGCTCCCTCGGTTACGCCGTCCGGCTGAAGATCGAGCTGGAGCAGGTCAAACCCTTCGTCGAGCTGCGCCATGTCCGCTTCCACGACGCCACGGAGCTCTCCCGGGTCCTCGAGGAGGTCTCGGTCTCCCGGACATATGAGGGTGAGCAGGTGGACTATCTCGACGGTGTGGTCTTCAGCCTGACGGAGGGCTACCTCGTGCTGGGACGGCAGACCGATGAGGAGGGGCCGGTCAGTGACTACACCCGGGATCAGATCTACTACCGGTCGATCCAGCACCCGGACGGCATTCTGCGGGACCGGCTGACCATCCGCGACTACATCTGGCGCTGGGACATCGACTGGTTCTGGTGCTCCCGGGCCTTCGGTGCGCAGGATCCGAAAATCCGCAGGCTCTGGCCCCGCGACCTGCTGCGTTCCAGTTTCTACTGGAAGCTGATCGGCCTGGACCGCAAGTATGACATCGAGCACAACCTGACCACCAAGCGGGCGGGCGAGCCGCACCGGGAACGCGTGGTCCAGGACATCGAGGTCACCAGCGAACGCCTGCCCGAGTGGCTGGAGTGGTTCTTCGCCGCCTGTGACATCCAGCCGGTGTGGCTGTGCCCCATCCGGCTGCGCGAGGGGGTGGAGGAGCTGGGAAACACCGGCGAGCAGCTGGCGGCGGAGCCCAGCCCCTGGCCGCTGTACCCGCTCCAGCCCGGCACCACCTGGATCAACGTCGGTTTCTGGTCGGCCGTGCCCGGGGACCACGTCAGCCCGGAGGCGGAGCCCGGTGCCTTCAACCGCGTGATCGAGGAGAAGGTTCACGAGCTCGGCGGCCACAAGTCGCTGTACTCGGAGGCCTTCTACTCCCGCGAGCAGTTCGAGGAACTCTACGGCGGGGACTACCCGGCCAAGCTCAAACAGGTCTATGACCCGGCGGGGCGGTTCCCGGGGTTATATGAAAAGACCGTTCGCGGTGCCTGAGGCAATCGCCGGTAATAGAATGTTCCTTCGGGCACGGTAGTCCCGCCTCCGCTTACTGATATGCGCGCGGCAGCGGGGAGACCGGTCCCACCAGGTTCACATTGTCCCTTACTTTTAAAAGCACGAATTTAGAAACGGATGAGAAGTTGAGCTCACAATCCTTCACCCCGATGACCGTGGCAGAGATCATCGAGGCTCTGGTCACCCCGCCGAACCCGTTCCGGTGGGAGGCCTTCGACGGCACGGCGACCGGGCCGGAGGACGCCAAGTACACGGTCCACCTCACCAGCCCCGAGGGGCTGTCCTATATCGCGACCGCGCCGGGTGACGTCGGACTGGCACGGGCCTACATCACGGGAGGGTTGGAGCTGGAGGGGGAGCACCTGGCCCACCCCTACGGGATCTTCGATGCGCTGCGCTCACTCTACGGCCAGTTCCGGAAGCCTTCGGTGGGCACGACAGCGAAGATCTACCGCTCCCTGCGCAGGATGGGTGCCCTGCAGATTCAGCCCGTGCCGGAGGCCGAGGAAGCCTCCTGGCTGGAACGCTCCATCCGGCAGGGGCTGTCACGGCACTCCAAGGAACGTGACGCCGACGTGATCGCGGCCCACTACGACGTGGGAAATGACTTCTATGAGCTCTTCCTCGGCGACACCATGACCTACACCTGCGCCTACTACCCGAGTGAGGACGCCTCCCTGGATGACGCGCAGCTGAACAAGTACCGCCTGATCTTCGAGAAGCTGCGGCTGAAGGAGGGGGACCGGCTGCTGGACATCGGCTGTGGCTGGGGCGGCATGGTGCGCTACGCCGCCAAGCGTGGGGTGAAGGCCATCGGCGCGACGCTTTCCCGGGAGCAGGCCGAGTGGGCCCAGGCCAGGATCAAGGAGGAGGGGCTGGAGGACCTGGCGGAGGTCCGGTTCCAGGACTACCGCGACGTGCCCGAGACCGGGTTCGACGCCGTCTCCTCGATCGGTCTGCTGGAGCACGTTGGGGTGGACAATTACGCCAAGTACTTCACCCACCTCTCCGGCAAGCTGCGGCCCGGTGGCCTGATGCTCAACCACTGCATCACCTACCCGGACAACCACAAGACCATGCGCGGTGGATTCATCGACCGCTACATCTTCCCCGACGGGGAGCTCACCGGCTCCGGCACCATCATCAAGAACATGCAGGACAACGGATTCGAGGTCCTCCACGAGGAGAACCTGCGTTTCGATTACATGCGCACCCTGCGCGATTGGTGCCTGAACCTCAAGGACAACTGGGAGGAGGCCGTCGAGCTGGTCGGTGAGCCCACCGCCCGCCTGTGGGGCATGTACATGGCGGGTTCCGAGTGGGGGTTCCGGCACAATGTCGTCCAGCTCCACCATGTGCTCGGCGTCAAGCTGCTCGATGATGACAGCCGTGGTGACCTGCCCGAACGTATGTGGTGGACGGTGTAACGGATGCGGGCCGGGAACTTGCCGGGTGAGAGCGCCGTTGGTCTACCATGACGACGATGCGCGAGATGGTTCACGTCCGGGTGGAGAAACTCCGGGCGTCCCACCAGCAGACCAAGGCGGCCCGCTACGGCTTCCTGGTCCGTCCGCTGACCCTGATCCTGGGGTGGACGGTGCTGGTCGTGGGCGTCATCACTATCCCGCTACCCGGCCAGGGCTGGCTGACCACCTTCATCGGCGTCGGCATCCTCTCCCTGGAGCAGGAGTGGGCGCGTCGGCTGCTCGGCTGGGGGGTGAAGCTCTATGACCGCTTCTTCGCCTGGTACCACCGGCAGCCGCTGCTCGGCCGGATCGCGATGATCACCGGCCTGATCCTGGTGATCTGGGCGATCTTCCTCGGCATCGTCATCGGCTGGTGGCACGCCGGCGGGTTGGATGTACTCACGCCGGTGGCCCAGAATATGGGGATGAGCCGCTAGCGAGCGGACCGCACCTTTCGGGGCCGGGACGGCATCAGCTGTCCCGGCCCTTTCGCATGCCGGTGATCCCGGCCGCGCCAGCGGACACGATGACGGTGGCCGCCAGCCCCACGAGCAGCCATTGCGCCCGGTGGGCCGAAACCGGTTCCGGAACCTGCCGCGCAGTGACCTCGATCTGCCGGTGGGCGGGTGGAGAACCGGAGGGCAGATGCATCACCGCCCGGTAAGGGTCCACGGCCCCGGTCACCGGATCCGCGCTGTCGACCACCAGTTCACGCAACTGGGCGGCCGAGAGATCCGGGTGGCGCTCCCGGAGCAGGGCGACGGTGCCGGACACCACCGGGGCCGCGAAACTGGTGCCCTCAAAGGCCACGGTGCCCTGGCTACCCAGGAGACCGGCCGCCAGGCCCTCGCCGGACGGTGAGAGCCCGACCGGGTGATGTCCCGGCGCGGACAGCAACTGTCCGGCCGGTGCCGGCACCGAGTAGTCCGCGATCCGGTGCGGGTCGCTGAATGCCGCCACGGCCAGGACGGTCGGGGAGTGAGCGGGGTAGACCACCGCCCCCGGTTCACACCCGGGGCCCAGGTTCCCCGCCGCCGCCACGACCACCACCTCCGATTCCTCGGCCCGGCGCAGCGCGGTATCCAGGGTGGTGGTGTCCAGTCCGGCTGCGGTCTGAGCCGGCACGCACGCGACCACCGAGATAGAGATGACCTGAGCCTGCTGCTCGACGGCCCGGTCGATGGCCGCGGCCAGGGATCCGACGGTGCCCACCGGGGAGTCGTCAAGCTCGCGGTACCGGGCGCTGGATTGCCGGATGCTCAGGATCTCGGCGTCGGGTGCGATACCGACCGGGCCCTGCCCGGCGGCGCCGGGGCGGGACGCGAGCACTCCGGCGACGACCGTGCCGTGGCCGTCACAGTCGTGCAGTGCCGTGCCCTGATCGTCCGGCAGGACCAGGTCACCGCCGTCAATGACCTCACCGAGCCGGGGGTGGGGTGCTACCCCGGTGTCGATCACCGCCACCCGCACCCCGGCCCCCGTCGCCAGGTCGTGGGCGCGGGTCAGTTCCGCCGGCGCGGGGGCGGGCTCGACCTCATGAGGTACCGCCGCGGCGCAGGGCGGTGGATCCGGTTCCCGGCCAACTTCCTGCGCCGGTGCCGGCGGCGGGGTCAGCGTCAGTGCGGCGCAGAGCAGGGCCGCCGACCGGATAGTGGTGGTGCGTCGGGCCCTCATCCCAGCCCCCGGATCGCGGCGAAGACGCCCATCAGGTGGGCGGCCAGGGGAAGCGTGGCGGCGATCGTCAGGGACTCCGCCCGTTCCAGCCACACCACCGTCGTCGGTTCCAGGTGTGGGATCCGCGCGGCCCACAGCGGCGCGCTCAGCATGGCGGCGGCCGCCAGCCCGGCGGTGAGGAGCTGGGCCGGGTGTCCGTCACCCAGTATCGCGGCGAGCACCATCCCGGTCAGAGCGGTGATCCCGGCGCTGAACAACGCCCAGGTGGCCACCGGGCTACGGTGCCGGGCCGCATGCAGCAGCAGGGAGCCGGCGGCGGTGGCGCACAGCCCCAGGGGGAAACCACCGCCGCTGAGCGCCACCGTGAGCAATGCCGGTAGGAGACCGAGGGAGATGCCGAGCAGAATGCCCTCATGCAGCCGGGTGGCCCGTCGGGCGCGGTCGTCGATGTCGGGGTCGGGCCGGTCCGCGACCCTGAGGTCCTGGCCCGCGGAGGGCAGGGGCGGGACCTTGAGCCCGGCCAACTGGATGGCGGCGGTTGGTGCGAGCAACAACATCAGGATGGCGGCGACGACCACCCCCGCAGCGGCCCCCGTGGCCGTGCCGGTGGCCGCCAGGCAACTGGCTGTGACCCCGAGCAGGAGCAGGAGTGTACCCAGTGTCGCGGTGAGCCGGGTCTTCACCACCCCGATTACCCCCAGCAGCAGGAGAGTGACCGCGGCCGAGCCGATCGCGGCGCTTAGCGCCCAGGCCAGATCCGGCGGCTCCGGACGGAGCCCGTCCAACACGGAGCTTGCCCCGCCCGCAGCAGCCAGCAGCACCGTGGGCACCGCCAGGGCCTGGAGGCGGCGGCACCAGATGAGCACCGCCAGACAGGCGGCGGTGGCCAGGGCGAACAACACGGCAGCGGGCAACTGGTCCCGCAGCGGGGAGCCGAGCAGGCAGATGCTGAACGCCACCGCCCCGGCGATGCCCGTCAGGGTGGACACCCCGCGGACGGACACCGTCCCCGTGGTCTCCACGAGAGCTTCCGCCGCATCGCGGACCACCGGCGGGTGCCGGTCCCCGGCAGGGCTCAAGACCAGGACCGAGCCGTGGTCGAGCCCGGACTCCCGCAACGCGACGGCCTGATCCACCGGTTGTCCGGCCAGGGTGCCGGCCTCCCACGGCCGGGAGATCCGCGGCGCGTTGGTCAGTCCGAGCACCTCATCCAGGATCTCGGCGAGGCTGGAGTCCCCGGGTACCGCCAGGTCCACCTCGCGGTGGAAGGTGCCGACGTGCACCCGCACCGTCAGCCGCAGCAAATTGTCGATGGCCATGTGTGTTCCCCCGATTTCAGTGAGTTTCCCGCTGCTCCCGGACAGCCCCCACTGTCCGTTGTCCCCATCATCGCCTAGGGTGGGCACCGTGTCCACAGCACGGTGGCACTCGGTCGGGGGACCGGGCGCCGAAACCGTGCCGTGGCGATCGGGGAGAATATTCGAGGGGGAATTCCACGTGCTTGCCGTGGCAGAAGATCATGTCGTCATACCGCTGACCACCGCGGAACGGGAGCCGGTGCCACCGCTTCCCACCGCGCCACTGAACGCCGAAGCCGTGCCGGGGGCCAGGCGTCCCGGGGTGATGCCGTTGCTGCGCATCCTGATGCCGGTGATCATGCTCGCCGCCATGGCCGCCATGGTGGCGATGATGTTCCTGTCCGGCGGCCAGTTCAGTCCGATGATGCTGGTTTTTCCACTGATGATGGCGATGGGGTTTCTCATGATGTTCGCCCCGCCGCAAGGGGAGGACACCGACGAGACCCGCCGCACCTATCTGCGGCATCTGACGCTGCTGCGGGAGACGGCGCTGAAGAACGCCGCGGACCAGCGGACCCATGAATACCACCGGCACCCGGATCCGGACAGTCTGCGCCAGCTGTGTGGATCCCGACGGATGTGGGAACGCGGCACCGGCGACCCGGATGTCCTGGAGGTGCGCCTGGGGACCGGCACCACCGCGCTGTGCACCCCGGTGGCGGTCCCGGACTCCGGGGCGACGGAGGACCTGGATCCGGTGTGCGCGGTGTCCCTGCGGCGCACTGTCGCTGCGGTAGGAACGGTGCCGCAGATGCCGGTCGTGGTGGCTCTCCAGGCCTTCCGCTTCCTGGGGATCTCCGGATCCGGGGCCGCGGGACTGGCCCGGGCCATCGTGGCGCAACTGGTGTTCCACCACGGCCCCGAAACCATCGGCATCAGTGCCCTGGGCGGCGGCTGGGACTGGGTGAAGTGGCTGCCGCACACCCGCGACGTCGACGCCGCCGCCCACCGCGTCCTGATCGTGGACTCGGTGACCACCACCGGCACCGAGGACTTCATCGACGACACCTACTGGCACGTCATCATCGACGTCGGCACCCGGCAGGCCACGGCACTGGGGGAACGCGCGGAGCAGGAGGGACTGTCCCTGCAGGCGGAGGGGGAACTGATCATCCACACCACCGCCGGTCCGGAGTCCCTCGGGGTGGCGGAACAGCTCAGCGAAAGCGGGGCGCTGGTGCTGGCACGGCGGCTGACCGCGTACCGACGCCCCGCCGGGGCCGGGGGCGCGACCAACGGTGACCTGCCCAGCCTGCTGGGGTTGCGGGACATCGCTGAACTGACCCCGGAGACGATGTGGACGCCCCGTGGCGCCCGGCGCCTGGCGGTGCCGGTGGGCCTCAGCGGGGCGGGGACCCCGATGGTGGTCGACCTCAAGGAGTCCGCGCACGGTGGGATGGGCCCACACGGACTGTGCATTGGAGCGACTGGTAGCGGCAAGAGCGAGTTGTTGAGAACACTCGTGGTGTCGCTGGTGGCCACCCATTCCCCGGCGGACCTGAATCTGGTGCTGGTGGATTTCAAGGGTGGCGCGACCTTCCTCGGCCTGGAGCGGCTGCCGCATACCTCGGCGGTGATCACCAACCTCGCCGACGAGGCGATCCTGGTGGAACGCATGCAGCACGCCATCAGCGGCGAGCTGAACCGGCGCCAGGAGATCCTGCGGGAGGCGGGCAACTTCGCCAACGTCGGTGACTACACGGCCGCCCGGGCCGAGCGTCCCGAGCTGCCGCCGCTGCCCGCCCTGTTCATCGTCGTCGATGAATTCTCTGAGCTACTCGGTCAGCACCCGGATTTCGCTGACCTGTTCGCCGCCGTCGGCAGGCTGGGGCGTTCCCTGCACGTCCATCTCCTGCTCGCCAGCCAACGCCTGGAGGAGGGCCGCCTCCGCGGCCTGGATTCTCACCTGTCCTACCGGATCGGCCTGAAGACCTTCTCCGCGGCGGAATCCCGGCAGGTCATCGGGATCACCGACGCCTACAGCCTGCCCGCGAAACCCGGCTCCGGGTTCCTGAAATCCGACGCGGAGACCGTCACCCGCTTCCAGGCGGCCTATGTCTCCGGTCCCCTGCGACATCGCGCTGCCGGTGTGGTGCCGGGGAGCCTCCGGGTGACCGAATTCACCGGCTGGGACGACATCGACGACGCCGAGGAAGCCGCCGAGATGGTCACCGATGAATCCCGGACTCTGCTGGATGCGGTGGTGGACACCGCAGTGCGCGCCGGGCAGGCGGCCCACCGGATCTGGTTGCCGCCGCTGCCGCCGGTGATCGAACTGGCCGGGGTGGCTGAGAGGTACGGGAGCCTGGCGGTCTCGATCGGTATCATCGACCGGCCCTACCACCAGCGCCAGGACCCCTATGTGCTGGACCTGTCCGGCAGTGGTGGGCACGCGGCGGTCTGCGGGGGCCCACAGACGGGGAAATCCACCGCGCTACGCACCATCGTCGCCTCCCTGGCCGCCACCCACACCACCGCGGAACTGCGGTTCTACGTCCTGGACCTGGGCGGGCAGTCGCTGGCGACCCTGGGGCGGCTGCCCCACGTGGCGGGCCTGGCGGGGCGGGGTGAACCGGAACGGGTGCACCGCATCCTTGATGAGGTGGCGGGACTGGTCGGGGAGCCGGAGGAGCGCCACACCTTCCTGGTCATCGACGGGTGGCACACCATTACCGCGGAATTCGAGGAGCTGGTGGACCGCATCACCCAACTCGCCGCCGACGGCCTGTCCGCCCGCGTGCACCTGCTGGTCAGCGCCCCACGGTGGACGACTCTGCGGCCGGCGATCCGCGACCTGATCCACCACCGGATCGAATTGCGGCTGGGCGAACCGATGGATTCCCTGATCGACCGGAAGGCCCAGCAGAAACTGCCCGCAGCGCCGGGGCGGGGGCTGACGGCAGATGCGGAGCAGATGCTCATCGCCCTGACCGCGAATCAGGATCTCGCCCACATCACCTCCGCCGCCGCGAACACCGGCCAGGCACCCGTCCCCGCGCTGAAGGTGCTACCGGCCCGGTTGACCAGCAGCGACCTAGCCGCCCCCGTGCAGACCGGGATCCCCTTCGCCGTGGGCGGATCACGACTGGCGACGCTGACCTGGAATCCGACGGACAACCCGCACCTGATCTGCGTGGGCAGTCAGGGCTCCGGCAAGTCGGGTCTGCTGCGCACCCTGGGCACGGCACTTGAGCAGTGGCCGTCCGAGCGTGCCCGGTTGGTGGTCATCGACCACCGTCGGACGCACCTCGGGGTCTTCGACGACAGCATGGTCGCCGCCTATTCCGCGTCCTCCGCCACCACCATGAAGGTGGTGGCGGACCTGGTCGCTACGTTGCGGTCCCGGCTACCCGGTGCGGAGATCACCGCGGCGGAACTGGCGGCGCGCTCCTGGTGGGAAGGCCCGGACATCTATCTGTTGATCGACGACCTGGATCTGGTGCCCGACGGTGCCCTGCACGATCTGGTGGAGCTGCTGCCCCATTCCCGTGACATCGGTCTCCACGTGGTCCTCACCCGTAAATCCGGCGGGGTGGGCCGCGCCCTGTTCGGCCCGTTCCTCGCCGGGCTCAAAGACCAGACCCCGGCACTGCTGTTGCTTGACGCGGACCGGGAGGAAGGGGCGGTGCTGGGGGTGAAACCGAGCGCCCAGCCCCCGGGGAGGGGAGTCTGGCAGGTCCGCGGTTCGGTGGTCGGTACCTGCCAGGTGGCCCTGACGGAAGAGGCGCAGCCATGACCGGGGCAGTGGACACCAGCCAGGACCGGCGGACCACCGCTGACGTGGTGACGGTGACCATCGGCGACAACGCCACCGTATTCGAGGGGCCGGACACCGTCTACCGTTATGACCTGCCCGGTTCCGGGGTCGTGGAGGGCTGGGCCCTGGCGGCCGTGGTGGACCAGATCAAACAGCTGACCGTCGCCTACTGGCCGGAGATCGAGGTGGTGGTCGACGCCGACGAGGCCGCCACCGAGATGCTGACCCGCACGCTCCTGAACAAGGGAGTGGCGGCCTACGCCTCGGAGGCACTGCGGGAAGTGCCGTTGCCGCAACCGGAGGGAGAGGTCGAGATCACCCGCCCGACCACCGGGCGCACGCACCGCAACCTGGCGGTCCACCCGATCCATGTCGCGATCGTCGTGGTCATCGTGCTGGTGGGTGGCGTGTCGTGGTGGGCGATCGACACGACCACCGCTGCTCCCTCCGAGTCAACCTCACCGCCAGCAGGGGAAGAGAACTCCGTGAAGGTGGCCCCGGATACGCCGGCTACGGATTCGAGGGCCGCGACGACTCCGGGGCCGACGGAAGCAGAACACCCCAGCGCCGGGGAAGTGGTGATCGAACACTCGGATCTCCGGGTGAGCGTGCCTTTCGGCTTTGAACCGGAGATGAAGGATGACGCCCTGGTCCTGGTCGGCGATGATCCCCACCTGCGGATCCATGTGGCAGCCGATCCCGTACACCAGGTGCCGGCGCCGGCGGTGCACCGGGAGATCGAGGCGATGGTCAACTCCGATGACACCCTCCATCTGCTCACCCCTGCCAGCGAGGGCAGCAACGGCAAGCTGGTCTATCGCGAGGAGCCGGGGGACGCGTCCGTGGTCACCTGGACCACCTGGGTTACCGCCGGTCACCAGTTCAGCGTCGGCTGCCACACCCGTACCGCGCCGACGCTGCCGCAGCAGGCGGCCTGCCGCATGGCCTCGGAATCCCTGTCGCTGGGGGACTGAGGTGTTCCCGGTGGACAGCTGCGAGGAGATGCGCGGAAGAAACCGGAGTCTTCCGGGAACCTTTCAATGGTGCCGGCAGTCTTAGAAGATGAGAGCGCCGAGCAACGGCGTTATCTCGGGGGAGCGTCCGGTGGGGAGAACCGCCGGAACACCACATCTATCACCACTTGTATCGGGGAGGGCGAAGAAATGTCCATGTTCAAGACTGAAGCCGACGTCATGATCGCCACGGCGGGACGCGTCGACGACACCAACAATGAGGTTCAGAGTGAACTGGGACGACTGCGGGGCGTGGTCGACGGCGTGCGGTCCAGCTGGGTCGGTCAGGCGCAGGTGAGCTTCGACGGGCTCATGAACCGGTGGGATTCCTCGGCGCGGCAGCTGCAGGAAGCACTGGGCAGCATCAGCACCAACATCCGCAGCAACGCCCACAACTTCGATGACATGGAGGCCCAGAACGCGCAGGCCTTCACCTCGGTCGGCGGCCAGGGTCTGGCGCTCTAAGCGCCGCCGTCACCGCACCACCAACGAAAGGAAGAGAAAGACATGAGCCAGATCAAATACCAGTTCGGGGCCATCGAGACCGCCGCCGGCGACATCAACTCCACCTCGGGTCGGATCACCCAGATGCTCGGGGACCTGAAGTCCCAGATCCAGCCGATGACCGCCACCTGGGAGGGCGAGTCGCCCATTTGTCAAGCTGGGTATAGTAGGGGGCATGGGATACGCAATCTATTGCCGCATCAGCCGCGACTCAGCAGGCGGAGGAGACGGGGTTAGCAACCAACAACAAGAGTGCCAAAAGTACGCGGACCAGCACAGCCTTGTAGTTGACCACGTCTACACAGATAACGACGTGTCCGCATTCTCAGGCACTACCCGCCCTGAGTTCCAGCGCATGCTTAACAACCTCGACGCAGGCAAGCACGACGGCATCATCACCTGGCATGTTGACCGCCTATACCGACGCACCGTCGAACTGGAAAGAATCGTCAACCTTGTAGAAAAGACCGGGATAGAAGTACGCACCCTGAGAGCTGGAAACCTCGATCTCAACACTGCCAATGGGAGAATGGCCGCCCGCATGGGCGCAATCATCGCCAACTTTGAAGTTGATCACCAGATCGAACGCATGATGCTATCTCAGCAATCCCGGGCCGTAGAAGGCCGTTTCCGGGGCGGGTTTGTGCCATATGGGTACAAGGTCGGAAACTCCCCCGGAAGCCTTGTGATAATCCCTGAACAGGCCGCAATCGTGCGTGAAATGGCCCGCCGCATCCTGGACAGCGAGCCCGTCATCAGCATCTCCAAAGACCTCAACCGGCGAGGCATCCCCACCCAAAACGGGAAACAGTGGCGCACCTCAACAGTTCGCCGTACCCTCATGAAACCCTCCGTAGCCGGCCTATCCGTCCATCACGGGAAGATTGTGGGCACTGCGCAATGGGAGCCTATTATCGAAGAGGAAGACTGGCGGGCGGTTGTCGCCATACTCAGTGACCCGGCCCGCCGAACCCAGCAGGGAAACGTCAAGCGCTGGCAGGGGGCGGGGGTCTACCGTTGCGGGAAATGTGGCGGCACCATGATCACAAAGAAGTCACGGGCAAAGTATGGCTCGGGGAGAAACTATCTATGTGGGAAGTGTGCCGGTGTATCCCGGAACCTGGATAAGGTTGACGACGTCGTAGATAGCGTTATTCTCGGGTATCTCGATATGCCGCGTAACCAACTCAGAGTTGCTAATCGTGAGGAAACTGAAGGTGAAGACCTCGGGAAACTCATGGAAGAGCGCCGCCATCTCGATGAGCGTCGTTCCCGATTGGGGACTTTATTCGCTTCCGGGGCTATAGATGAAGACCAGCTTGTAGTCGGCACAAGAGACCTCAAGCAGCGGATAGATAAGCTAAATGGCCGAATTTCCGAGGTGCGTAAGGTTTCTCCTATGGTTGATCTTGTCCTCGCGGGAGATGAGCTTCAGCAGCGGTGGAGGGATATGTCCCCGGATATTCGTGGGGAAGTGATTGACGAGCTGGTGACGGTGACAATCCTGCCGACTAAGTCTCGCTCGGTGTTTGATCGTGAGTCGGTGCGGGTCGAATGGAAGTGAAGGCGGGGCATTTACGCAGGTGGGGCCTCGACTGTCGTTTGAGCGGTATAATAAGAATGCATTCAGATAACGAACGTAACGTGCGTGGTAGAATAGGGGTATTCGCGCAGGTGGAACAGTAATGCAATTCCCGTGATAAACTAGAGGTATTCACGCAGGTCGCAACGACTTTACCACGCGATTGGTACTAATAGATATATGAGCGTTTGAGGGAAGAATCCCCTCAAGCGCTTTTTTTAATCCCCAAAACACGCAATGACGCGCAACCCCGACCCACCACAGGGCCGGGGTTTTCTCATGCCCAAAACCAGGAGCACCAATGAACTACATAGACCAACTACTCGAAGAAGCCCCCACCCTCACCGACGACAAGCGAGACAAACTCGAAGCCCTATTTGGAGGTCAAAAGATGTGACACACCACTTAGTTAGTGCAAACGACACAGCCAACCAACTACACATCAGCCGGCGCACTCTACAGCACTGGACACAACACCACCGATTCCCCAAACCAGTCTATTTGGGGCGGCAGGCTTTCTACACACAAGGCGACATTGATCGCTATATCCACAATTCCCTTGAAACGAGGACACACAATGACCGACAAATTAGCGGCAGCAGTTAACCAGCAGGAGCGCGAAGCATGGCGACGGGCAGTACGCCTGGAGGAGGGCTTTACCGTGATGCAACGACTTATCCTCACCGGCCTGGACGAGTACCGCAACAGTGAACGCGGGGACGCTTTCCCTTCTAATGCCCGACTGGGTAGGGATTGCCTCACTACTCGGGAGACGGTGAATAGGGCGCTGCGGAGGGCCGAGGAGCTGGGCTACCTCACCGGGCACCGTTCCAAGAATGACAACGGGAGCAGTAGGCCGGTGGTCTGGCGGTTCACTATCCCACCAGAGGGTGTGACCGTAGGATCACAGGGGTGTGACGCTGGGATCACAGGGGGTGTGACGGTGGGATCACACGAACCCCCGAAGGAACACCCGATTAAACCCCCGAATCCTATTAACGCACATGTCCAAGAACATGAGCCCATGGATGAGCCTTACCCATTCTCAGAGTTCATGGAAGAGGACGAACCGGAGCACCGGGCCGAGTTCATCAATCACCTCATTTCAGAGGAGTCACCCTATTCCTACCACCACGTCCTAGCGGGCTTCTCCCGGGCAATGACGGAAGCGAACCGCAGTAACTGGGTAAGCACGTTCAAGGCCTTCATCACCAGCCTTTCTGCGGTCTTACCGCATACGGGCAATGGTGACCCTCTAGATGAGGCTGCGGGAGTCATGGAGCGGACCAGTGATCCGCATCTAGACGGTTTTGACCATCTGGACTTTGCCCGCTTATGGCGAGGGCGCCGAGAAGGCGTCAGTGAAGAGGAATACCGCCGCGCATGGGAACACGCACTCATGAACGACACCCTTACCGGGACACGCATCATCGCCGTCGCATCGTCCGAGCACGTGTTGAGGAAATACCCGCGTGAGTTCACCAGCATCATCAACGAGCTGAGCAAATACCAGCTTTCCAAGGCCGTTTCCGGCTACAAGAAAAACAACCTTTAGGAGAAAAACAATGACCCACATTTCAGGGCAAGAGGGAACCCTCATCCGAGCACGCATTCGACAGCCCGGCAAAGCCTGGCACACCACCGGAATCACCATGTATTCCTACATCCAGCGCCACCACAACAAAAAGCTAGACCGGGTGGAAAAGCGAAGCAACGTCACCATCAAAGACATTGCCAATAACACTGAGATCCGTTTCAAGTGGTCCGAGATCAAAGCGCTTCACGCCTCGCTGACTGAGCTCATGGAAGACACCACCCGAAAGCATGAGCAGCAGATGGCGCAGGACGCCGAGACTAAGGAGGATGAGTGAGCCTCCCAACACCGTGTCTCACATGCGGAACACTCACCCTAAAAAGACGCTGCGAACACTGCACCCAACACCAACCACAACCACACCGCACCCACCACCAACAGGCCAACACCACACAACGCGGCTACAACAACCGATGGCGACGACTCAGCGAACGAGCACGCACCCTCCAACCCTTCTGCACCGACTGCGGAACCACCACCAACCTCACCGCAGACCACAGCCCCGAAGCATGGGAACGCCACGAAGCCGGACTACCAATCCGCCTCCAAGACATCGACGTCGTGTGCCTCACCTGCAACCTCAAACGCGGAGCAGCACGAGGCGATAGAAGCCGATCTAAGACCACCAACAACCCCACTCGCACTGAACCCCACGACAACGCCAACAGGCGCCCAGACGGGCACACAGACACCAGGGGACACACCCCAGACGAGTCCGATCCCGACCTGATGACCCCTAAGGGGAGAGACAATTACTTTCCGTGGAAAGTGATTGTTGGTGGTGGTGAACAGTGAGAGCGGGGCCGAAGGCGGCGGCGGACCTGTCGCCGTTGGAGTGGAACCCGAGGAGCCGGGGCGGAGAGCAGTTGCGACTGTTCGCGGAGAAGTTCCTGCGGGTTCCGAAGGGTAAGGGGGCCGGTGGGCCGATGAAGCTCAGGCCGTGGCAGGTGGATATGGCGTCTACCTTGTACGGCGATGAGCTGAAGACGGCTGTATGGGTTATTCCTCGGGGTAATGGCAAGTCGGGGATTGCTGCTGCTATCGCGTTGCATCACGTCTTTATGTCGGGGATTGAGGGGGCACGGTGCATCATCGTGGCCCAGGACGAGCGTTCCGCGATGCGATTGTTGACCACCGCGAAGCGCATGGTCCAGATGAACCCAGAGCTTGATTCCAGGTGCAAGATATACAGTGACCGCATTGAAGTGCCAGGGTCGAACAGTTCGATTGTTGCATTACCTGGTGAGGCGCACCGCATTGAAGGTGAGGACGCCACGCTGGCGATCATCGATGAGGTGGGCATTGTCCGTAAGGAGGCGTTCGCTGCGGCGATCCTGTCCACGGGTAAGGATGAGTTCGGGAAGGTGCTGGCGATTGGTACCCCGTCGCCGGCCCGGTGGCGTGAGGCGTCTCCGTTGTGGGAGCTGGTGGTCGAGGGTCGGTCCAACCGGGATGACCCCACGTTTTCACTGGTGGAGTTCGGGGTCGATGCCAAGCGCCCGATTAGTGACCCGGAGACGTGGCGTGAGGCCAATCCCGCCTATGACGACTGGCTGACCGAGGCCAACGTCCGCAACCAGCTGCCGCCCAAAACGAGTGAGCTGGAGTTCCGTCGGGCACGACTGGGGCAATGGTCTGAGCAGTCGAGCGAGCCTGCGTTCAACGCCGAGAAGTGGGAAGAGTGCGGCCGCGAGGGCGTGATGATCCCGCCAGGCTCCCGGGTGGTGCTGGCGTTCGATGGATCGTCCTCGGATGACTCCACGGCCATTGTGGTGGGGTCCGTCTCGAAGGTTCCCCATTATCAGGTCGGGGGATTGTGGGAGCCATCGAAGGAAGAGGCTGGGTACCGGGTGGACCAGCTGGAAGTGATGCAGCGTATCCGCGATTTAGCGTCCGTCTATGACGTTCAAGAGATCGTGGCGGACACGCACTTGTGGATGTACGCGCTGACTGTGTTGAAGGAAGAGGGCTACCCGGTGCATTCCTTCCCGCAGACACCGAGGCGGCAGACCCCGGCGACCAATGATCTTCGGGGGGCGATCCACGGGGGGCTGTTGACGCATTCCGGGGAGAAGTCGCTGACCTCGCATGTGTTGCGGGCGTCGCTGGAGGAGAAGTCGTCGGGCGTGAAGCTGGTCAAGCCGTCCGAGAAGCAAAAGATTGACCTGGCGGTGTCACTAATGATGTGCCACTCACGGTGTACGTATTTGGCGTTGCCGAGCCACAAGCGAAGAAAGAAAGTACGGGGGTTCAAATGACAGTTCAGGAACAGGCCGAGAAGCTGGTGCAAAAGCTCCAGCTGGAGCAGCCGGTTGTTATGGAGCGGGACAGGCGGTATCGGGGGGACCAGCCACTCAGGTTCCACGTGGACGAGATTGACAACAAGGATCTACAGACCTTTTCCGTCAATATTTGCCGTCTCGCGGTGAACGCGGTCGCGGAGCGGATGAAGGTTAAGAAGGTGACGGCGAAGGCAAACGGCGTGGACGTGTCCGACCGGATGGAGTCCTACTGGGATTCCCTAGGCATGGATCAGCGCTTACAGTCAGCCATCGTGGATGCCCTGGCCGTGGGGTCCGCGTATCTCATCGTGTGGGGAGCGAAGGGAAACCGGCCGACGATCACGGTGGAGTCTGCCGAGCAAGTCACGGTGTCACGCGACCCAATTACCAGTGAGGTCACCGGGGCGGTGAAGCGCTGGTTTGAGCATGACCACCAGGGGATTATGGTCGATGAGCACGTGATTTTCTACGGCCCGGACGAGATCACCCGGATGGCCCGGGACGAGGCTGGTGGCTTGAAGATCGTCCGCAAGGTGGACAATCCTCTCGGGGTGGTTCCGGTGGTGCCGCTAATCAACCTTGACCGGGTGACAGATGATCGTGGGTATTCGGTGGTGGATGACCTGGGGCCGTTGGTTGATGCGTTGAGTAAGATTCTTGCGGATATGCTCACCGCGTCTGAGCATGTGGCGCGCCCGAAGCGGTGGGCGACCGGTGTGGCCCTTGAGGAAGGGGGCGACGGTTTCACCGCAGATGGTGGGGCACTGGAGGAGGAACCGGAGCGGGTGCGTAACCCGTTCGAGGACTCCTACCGTATGTGGATCAGCGAGAGTGACGCCGCGAAGTTCGGGCAGCTCCCGGGAGGTGACCTCAACGGATACAAGACCGCTGTGGATGTAGTGATGCAGCAGATCATGGCGACGTCTGCCCTCCCGGCCCATATGGTCGGCATCACATCCTCAAACCCGTCGTCGGCGGACGCTATTCGTTCGGCGGAGGCATCCATCACGGCCCGGGCTGAGTCCCGCGCACGGGTGCTGACTATGGCGATTGAGTACGCGGTGATCCTCATGGTGTCCGTGGACCAGGGGGTACCGGTCAGTCAGTGTGAGGCGTGGATTCAGTGGGGCAGTTTTGCCACCCGCTCCCAAGCCCAGGAGGCCGACGCGGTGACCAAGCTTCACTCCCTAGGCATCATCACCACGGAGGAAGCCCGGCAGGCGGTCGGGGTGGATGGTCTATGAAGGTGATGGAGCGTTCCTATGAGGCGGTAGAGCGGGCAATGAAGCCCGTGGCCGCTGACCTAGTGTTCGGCTACGGGGTGCCCACCAGCATTGATACCGCGTATGAACTAGCCGACCAGCTGTACCCGGAGATCATGGGGCGCCGGCGTCGGATGATCCGGGATGAGGCCGAGTCAATCGCTAAAGACCATCCCTTCCTGGTGATCCCGGATGGTGACCGGTACCCGTTGACCGCGACGCGGAAGATGGTGGTCAACTCCGCTGGGCTGGCCCCGAAACCGAGGCTGGCCCAGGTGGAGATGTATGACCCGGCGACCCGGGAGATGCAGACCACAAGCATCGCCCCTTACCTGGCCCCGGACATGGAAGACATGCAGGTCGAGATGGGGAGGCGTCTGGCAACAGCCACGGCACGCCATATCAAGGGCGCGTCACGGGAGCTGGTGATCCGCACGGCACGGGAGAACCGCACGGGCTGGGCACGGCAGCTATCGGGGTCCGAGAACTGCGCTTTTTGCGCCATGCTGGTGTCGAGGGGGGCTGTGTACACCAAGGACACCGCCCGGTTTGAAACCCACGACCATTGCAACTGCACCGCCACACTGGTCGATGGCCCGGAGTGGGATGGCCGCGACGAGGCGGAGCGTCTCTACACGTTGTGGCGAAGGTCGGAGGGGCTGGCCGAGTTCGGGAAAAAGTATCGGGAGGAGTTCGGTTTTGTCGGTATGGCCGCTACGTAAAACAGTCATGAAACCCGGGGAACGCTATCTCAGTGAGCCCGACCGGTGGGGTGACCAGAAATGGATTCAGGGCGACCCCGTCCCGGTGAACGTGCTGGGCTGGGAAGTGACCCGAAGCACCGAGGGTGACCCAGATTCTATTCTCCGCACCATTGACGAGCTTCAGATCATCGCCCCACCGGACACGTTCCAACCACAGGACGAGATCACCCTCCCGGACGGGGAGACATGGACCATCGAGGGCAATCCCTTAGACAGCAACAACGGCCCGTGGTGGGAGCCCGGGCTAGTCATTTATCGAGGAAGGAAGGTTACAGGATGAGCACTGAAAACGAGACTAACGAGCAGGTGGACGCCCCGGAGGTGGCCGAGGATGCACATCATGAAGATGTGGGTACAGCGGTGGAAGATCATGAGGCTGGAGCAGCGAGTGAGCCGGCTGGAGATGAGCCTGCCGAGGTTGACGACACGGTAGACCGTCGTCTTCACGCGGCGCTGGTGGCGCTGGATGGGCGGTTGCAGGACGCGACAGACCTGCCGTTTGACCCGGGGCACCTAGACGACGAGGAGGCGCTGACAGAGGCGATCACGGAGCTTGTGGAGCGTAAGCCGCACCTGCGGAAGCGGGAGTTTGCCTCTGATATTGGGGGCGGGAATCGCGGCAGTGCCGCACCAGAGTCACCGGACCTCATCAACATCATCCGGGGCATGATCTAAACCCCACCCGATTAACGTAACAAGTACTTTAATCAGGCTTATGGCCGTCGGAAATGGCCGTATCTTATCCACCCCGTGCAATAAATGCGCGGGACTTTCTCATTTAAACATACTTTTAGGAGTAAAACTATGGTGAACAACACCGCCAACCAGAACAACCTCATCAAGGATCAGGTCCAGAACATGCTGGTCAAGCCGCTACAGTCGGCCTCCGTCATGCTGGGCAGCGGCGCAACGATCATCAACTCCAGCGCCCCGGTCAAGATTCCCCGCCTCGACTCCTCCGGCCCGGTCGGATTCATCGGGGAAGGCGAGAAGATTCCCGACAACTACACCGTCGGAACCTCGGAAATCGCCCTTATGCCGTCCGAGCGAAAGAGCCTCAAGGCCATCAGCCGAGTCACCAACGAGCTGGTCCGACAGGCACAGAACGGCGTCACCCAGATGCTCCAGCAGCGACTGGTGGAGGACGTGCGCACCGAGCTTGACAACGCACTCCTCAACGGAGACGGCACCGACAACACCATCACCGGACTGTTCAACCAGACCGGCACCCAGACCGGCGTCCTTGACCTGTCCGACCCGGATAGCCTCCTCGACGCCCTGGCCCTGGCAACCGCCGCCGAGGTCACCCCGAACCGCTGGCTCCTCAACGGCACCGACTTCTACACCCTGCGCAAGCTCAAGGACGCAGACGGCCGGTACCTCATCCAGGAAACCCTCCAGGAAGGCGTCAGCTATACCCTATTCGGCATCCCGGCCACCGTCTCCAACAAGGTGCCCAAGGGCAAGGGAGCACTCCTCAACACCAATGAGGTGGTGATCGTCCGAGACATTGACCCGCAGATCACCATCCTGACGGAGAAGTACGCAGACACCGACGAGATCGGCATCCGCGTAGTCTCCCGCTACGACCTGGGTTTGCAGCGCCCGGAGGGTGTCATCCTCCTGGAGTCTGTAGAGGGTGATGCCTAATGCAGCCGACCGCCGGGGATTTGCAGGCGTTTCTCCTCGACGGGGCGGCACAGCCCGACACTGAGCAGGCCGAGCAGGCCCTGGAGATGGCTGGTGCGTATGTGCTGGCTTATACCCGGGGGCGGGGTAAGGATGCGGGCGGGAAGTGGCGTGAGGGTGTTGGTGAGGTTGTGATGAGCGTCGCCGCCCGTATTGCTGCTAACCCGTCTTTTGTTCAGTGGCGGAATCAGGCGGGGAGTTTTGCTGTGCACCGGTCTGAGGGGTTTACGGGGTTTAGTCTTGCGGAGCAGTTTGTGTTGAACAGGTATCGCAAGACGAGCATGTGATGATGCTGGTGGGGGAGGGTGCGCCCCGTGCGGGGACGGGGAAGGGCTTTATCACCAAAATGTGTAAAACTGGTGGCCGGTGCGCCCCGTGCGGGGACGGGGAAGGGCTTTCTGACATTTCTGTCATAAAGTCCTGACCAGTGCGCCCCGTGCGGGGACGGGGTACCCGACACCGTTGTGGAAAATTTGCCACAACGGGCAGTGCGCCCCAGGCGGGGACGGGGAAGGGACAAAGCTAATAGAGTAAACCCCATGCTATGACCCCTCACCCGGTGATTTCTCACAAAAACCTCTCCCAACGTCACAAAGCCCATGCCGAATAAACCCCACCCACAATCACCGTGGAGGGGCTATCCGAACCCGCCCTAGCAACTTATGCGCACTCAGTTGCCGGGCCGCCCTAGCCGAGTCTTGGGGCGCTTACGGGGTGGAGAACGGGGGACGTTTGTTGTGCGGTAACTGTCCGAACTAAAGCCGCTGACGGTATCCGGCCGTCACTAGGTGGCCTAAGTGTCCTTAGGGCACCAGATCACTGCCGGATCAACCGCTTACAGGGCGCCGTCCGCACGCAACGCATCGAACACACCCAGGCTCATCGCGTCATAGTTAAGGCCCACCATGTCCAGGTGGTCCACAACCTCACAGGCCCGCATGAACTGGTTAAGCTCCACACCGCGTGCCGTGAGCTGGGCAACGATACGTTGAACTGCCTGGGTTTTTGCCTCTTTCACCCGCTCTTGGCGCATTTCGTAGGCGGAGAGGCGGTCCGCTGCTTCCAAAAGGGCGGCGCATTCGATAGTGTTGTCTACAGGCATGGAAACTCCGTTTTTCCGTGTCAGGCCCCCGGATACTCGCTATATCCGCTGTGTGGCCGCTTGAATTATTACAACCCAAGTATGCCCATAGAGTCCGCGGCCGCCTACGCAGCGGCACAGGCCAAGTGGGACAACGCCGCCGCAGAGCTCAACACCATCCTGGCCACGATCTCGCGCACTGTTTCCCAGGGCAATGAGCGGATGGGCGACGTCAACCGGATGGCCGCGGCCAGCTGGGGCTGACCCACCGCCGGGATACCAGGTGACCGGTGTGAGGTTCTCCGCGAAGCCCACGTGAGGGCAGACCACTTCGCTGGGGAGCGCGGCACCGGGCTGGCCGCCGCCGGCACCTGGGGCACCCACCACATGTGAGCGCCACGGCGCGGAGACGGATGACCAGGCGTGGGCCGGTCCCGCCCCGCGCCGTGGTGTTTTTGGGTTTCCGGGGATCGTGGCCTAAAATCGAATGGTCTTGTGTGAAGTCTGTGCTTTTCGGCCTCTTGGGGTCGCGTGCAGGCAGCAGTGCATCACCGGGTCTCCACCGGCCGCCGGGGATGACGCTTTCACCCAACACTACTTTTGGCCGGCAGTCCTAGACAGACTTTTAAGGAGTCATTTTGTCTACTTTCCACCCGAAGAGCGGTGACATCACCCGTAAGTGGTACGTCATCGACGCCACTGATGTGGTGCTGGGTCGCCTGGCCACCCACGCGGCAGATCTGCTGCGCGGCAAGGGCAAGCCGATCTACGCTCCGAACACCGACTGTGGTGACCACGTCATCATCATCAACGCCGACAAGGTTCACGTCTCCTCCAACAAGCGCGATCGTGAGATGCGTTACCGCCACTCCGGTTACCCGGGTGGTCTGAAGACGATGTCCCTGGGACGTTCCCTCGAGGTTCACCCTGCTCGCGTGATCGAGGAGAGCATCGTCGGCATGATGCCGAAGAACAAGCTCTCCCGTTCCTCCGCCAAGAAGCTTCACGTCTTTGCCGGCGCTGAGCACCCCTACGCGGGCCAGCAGCCGGAGACCTACGAGATCAAGCAGGTGTCACAGTGACTGAACCGAACAACATCGACAACAACGTAGCTGACGCCGAGGACATCGCCGCCGCAGCTGCCGCCACCGAGGAGTTCACCAACACCATCGGTGATGTGATCGCTCCGGAGGTCTCCGAAGAGGAGACCGTCGAGGCTCCCATCCAGCACGAGGGCCCGATCCAGACCGTCGGTCGCCGTAAGCGCGCCATTGTCCGCATCAAGCTCGTTCCGGGCACCGGCGAGTTCAAGTGCAACGGCCGCGCCCTGGAGGACTACTTCCCGAACAAGCTGCACCAGCAGCTGATCAAGGATCCGCTGGTGCTGCTCGAGCGCGAGGGCCAGTTCGACATCCAGGCCAACCTCCACGGCGGTGGCCCGACCGGCCAGGCCGGTGCGTTCCGCCTGGCGATCGCCCGTGCACTGAACGTGTACAACCCGGGTGACCGTGCCGCCCTGAAGAAGGCCGGCTTCCTGACCCGTGACGCTCGTGCCGTCGAGCGCAAGAAGGCAGGTCTGCACAAGGCACGTCGTGCCCCGCAGTACTCCAAGCGTTAAGTCTTTCTCTTACGCTTCACAGCAACCGCCGCGGTGGGGTCAGCGGAAAGTGCGACGGGAACTGCCGGGAAACCGCCGTGCCCGGTGAACGGACTCGCCGGGGCAGGCAGGCATAATGGTTCCCATGACTCGACTCTTTGGCACTGATGGCGTCCGTGGACTGGCCAACAAGGCGCTGACCGCCCCGCTCGCACTCCGACTCGGAGCAGCAGCGGCAGACGTCCTCACAGCGGAAAACCGCAGCGGTGGCCGGCGGCCCACCGCGATCATCGGCCGGGACCCGCGCGTTTCCGGGGAGATGCTGGCGGCGGCACTGGCAGCCGGCATGGCCAGCCGCGGCGTCGACGTCCTGCGGGTCGGTGTGATCCCGACTCCCGGCGTGGCCTTCCTCACCGACGACTACGGCGCTGACATGGGCGTGATGATCTCCGCCAGCCACAACCCGATGCCGGACAACGGCATCAAGTTCTTCTCCGCCGGGGGCCGCAAGCTCCCCGATGAGGTGGAGGACCAGATTGAGGCGAAGATGGCGAACCTGCCCGAGGACGGCCCCACCGGCCACGGCATCGGCCGCATCATCGAGGAGGCCCCCGACGCCCAGGACCGCTACCTGGCGCACCTGCGTGAGGCCGTCCCCACGGACCTGTCCGGCATCAAGGTCGTGGTGGATGCGGCTAACGGCGCGGCCTCCGAGGTGGCGGTGCTGGCCTATGCCGCAGCAGGTGCCGAGGTGACCGCCATCCACAACGAACCCAACGCCTACAACATCAATGACGGCTGCGGTTCCACGCACATCGAGCAGACCCAGCAGGCGGTCAAGGAGCACGGTGCGGACCTCGGCCTGGCCCACGACGGTGACGCCGACCGCTGCCTGGCGGTCGACGCTGAGGGCAACGTCGTGGACGGTGACCAGATCATGGCGATCCTGGCGGTGGCGAAGAAGGAGAACAACTCCCTGCGGCACAACACCGTCGTCGCCACCGTGATGAGCAACCTGGGTCTGAAGCTGGCGATGCGGCGCGAGGGCATCGAGCTCGTCACGACGAAGGTCGGCGACCGCTACGTGCTGGAGGAACTCAACGCCAGTGGCTATTCTCTCGGCGGTGAGCAGTCGGGTCACATCGTGCTGCCCGGCCACGGCACCACCGGTGACGGCACGCTGACCGGTCTGTCCCTGATGTCCCGGATGGCGGAGACCGGTAAGTCGCTCCAGGAGCTCGCCGGGGTGATGGAGGTGCTCCCGCAGGTCCTCATCAACGTCCCGGTCTCCGACAAGGCGTCGATCATGAAGGACTCCGGTGTCACCACCGCCATCGCCGCCGCGGAGACCGAACTGGGGGACACCGGCCGTGTCCTGCTGCGGGCCTCCGGTACCGAGGAGCTCTTCCGCGTGATGGTCGAGGCCGAGGACGAGGAGTTCGCCCGCAAGATCGCGGGCCAGCTCGCGGCGGTCGTCGCAGCGGTCTGAGGGAGCTGATTCTCCGGGAACGGGAACCGGTCGAGGTCCGGTGCAGTCAAAGCAGATGAAGCTGCAACTGCACCGAGGGGGAATCATGACCGAACTGGACCTGGACACATCGGCAGCGCTGGGGGCGCTGCAGGCGACCCAGCAGGAGACCGAGGAACAACGCAGGCGACACACCGCCAGCCCACCGGGCTATCCGCCCGCGGCCGCCGGAGCGGGGTTCGGCGGGCACGGGGCGGCACTCGCCATGATGCTGGCTGCGCTGCATGAAGCGGGCACCACGCGTATCGACGCCCTGGGCACCACCACCGCAGCCGCGGTGCGGCAGGTACACGTCTACGGTGACACCGACCAGGGGTTCGCGACCACGCTGAAGGCCACCTCATGAGCGGCGGCAGCATGGACACCGCCCCCTTTCATCGGGCCGTGCGTGACCTGCAGGCAGCGTCCCGCGGCACCTATGCCGGGCCAGCGGTACCGGAACAATCCCTGCAGACAGCTCTGAGTAGCACGGACGGCCTGGATACCGGGGCCCTGATGACCCATGTCCGCTCTGCGGTCGGGGATACGCAGGTGGGCCAGCTCCGCAACCGGCTCCTACCCCTCGTGCTCAGATTTCTCGGGCAGGCGGCCAGCGGTGCGATCGGGGGACTGCTCAGCGATGTCGCCACCGACTGGTTCGACCGGCGCAATGAGTCGGAGCAATTGGCGGACGAGGCCGGAGAGGCCACTGAGGTGGTTGACCAGGTGGTCGAGGATTCAGACGCCGCGTTGAACGCGGCGCTGATCCGGGCCACCCAGCTACTGGACGTGCTGCTGAAGTACCTGGGGACGGTTGACCCGCACGAACACCCCGAGCAGTTCATGGCGGCGGTCCGCAACGCAGCCACGGTCATCGATTCCACCGGGGAGATGATCACGGGGACCTGCGAAGAACGCGACAGCATCATCAGCGAGTGTTATGACCACCTCCTGGACAGGGGGCAGGCGATCTGTCAGCAGCCCTGCGCGGAATTGCCGCCGGAAGTTGCGGAGTGCGAGCCAACGGCGCCGCCGGCGGACGGGGGAGTGCCGACATCGCCCGCAACCTCCCCGCCACCGGTCACCGAGGGAACGCCGCCGGAGAAGGCTCCGACGCCAAAGCCCGGGTCGCCACCGGAACCCGAGACACCACCGGAGAAGAAACCTGAGCCAGAACCGGATCCTGAGCCGGAGCCCACGCCGGAAGACTGTCCACCCGCACCGGAGGACTGCGCTGCCGAACCGGCACCGGCCCCGTCGCCCGCACCAGTTCCGGAGCCGACGGACTGCCCGCCGCAGGATGCGCCGGAGCCACTCCCGCAACCTGCACCAAGCCCGGAACCGGCACCTGTTCCCGACCCCGGGACGACACCCGCCGCCACTTCGCCCGGTGGGACACCGCCACCGGCGCCAGAACCTGAGCCGGTGCCCGGACCAACGATCGAACCTGATCCCACCCCGGAGCCGGAGCCAGTCCCCGGACCGGAAGCGGTGGACTGTCTGCCGGAAGAAGGAGCTGGGGAGGAATGTCCGCCGTCGACCAGTGAATGCTGCAGCGGTGTCCTCGGGTTGTTGGGAGTCGGCGTGGCCATCCTGGGTATCGGCCTGTTGATTGAGTGTCTGGAGGACATGGAGACGCCACCGGCGGAGACACCTGAACAGGAGCCCATACCGGAATCTGAACCGGAACCGGCACCAGCGGTGGAACCGGAAATAGACCTGTCGACGGTACCGGAACCGGATCCGCCACCGAAGAAGCTCATCAACACCGAATCCGTGCAGATGGTGCCGCCCATCCCAGAACCTGCGTCGGAGCCCCCACCACCTGCACCGGCACCGGAGCCCCCGGCACCTGCACCGGCTCCTGCCCCCGAACCACCACCGGAATCTGACTCAGTGGGCACGGCCAGAAAGGCGGGTGCGTGGTGACCCTCGAATTCGATGAGTTCGTCCGACAGTTCCGGGAGCGCACTGCGCAACGGATGGTGGAGTTCGAGAAGGCACTGGCCAAAGCACAGACCGATATGGAGAAGACCCAGCGGAAACCCCGCGGCTCCGTCCCACCGTCCCGCGGCTCCATTCCGCAACGGAGCAGATCCACCAGTCACCGCCCTGAGCCCGTGGTGCACCCGGCACCGCCGGTGACCGGGGAACTGAAAACCCCTGTCCGGAACCGGAGAAGACCCGGACCCGTGCAGGGAGTGCTGAAGAAATCCTAGCGGAGGAAAGCGTCAGTGCGCCGGCTGTTCCTGCGGCACACCGGCCTTCTCGGCGAGCTCATCGCCTGTGTAGGAGACGACTTTCTTGGCCTCGGCCGCGGGGGCGGAGAAGCCCTCGTACTTGTTCTCCCCGGCCAACTGGTGGAGGAAGAACCCGGTCAGGAGACCGCGGGCGGTCTCCTGACCGGCCGTCTGCGGCCGACCGAGACCGGCGATCAGCTTGAACGCCGTGTCCTCGGGAAAGCCCTGCTGCTTGAGGTTCTCCAACTCGCGGTAGGCCACCGGGCCGGCCCAGTTATAGGCCACCTTGGCCGGGTTCCCGGCTTCCACAATGCCCTTGTCCGCGGTGCCGATGATCAGCCCCGGGATGGAGAGGTAGCGGGCTGCGGCTTCCGCGGACGGCGTGGTGTCCGCGGGGAAGAGCGCGCCGACGGCGTGCGCCTTGGTGTTGCCGGTGGCCGTCAGGATCGCCGCGCCGGCGCCCATACCGTGTCCGGCGAGCCCCAGCTTGCCGGGGTTGACGGTGACATTGCCTTGACCGAGCCGGACCCCCGCGAGGATCTGCAGGCAGCTTTCCAGATCCGCGGCAAGACCCCGGTGGTCGGGCAGGAAGCCCCGCTCGGTGTCCGGGGCGGCGACGGCGATACCCCAACTGGCCAGGTGGCGCAGGGTGGCGTGGTACTTGTCGATGCCCTTGAGCCAGTCGTGTCCGAAAGCCACCCCCGGGACACCGTCGCCCTCTGCGGGGGTGTAGACCTTGCCCTGGATACCGGCGTACTCGAGGGAACCGACGAGCACGCGGTGAGGGCCGCGCTTGGACAGTTTTGCCAGATGCTTCTTCAGATTCTCAGACACGTCTCCGAGGATAATCCATGCTGCTGCTCCCGCGCCGTTGAATCTCCCCTCCGCTCCGGCACGTCGCAGGGTGCGTGTGTCCGGTGAGGCGTGTAATTTTTTCTCCATGTGTGGAATCGTTGGATATGTCGGTGATCGACAGGGCCTGGAGGTCTCGCTTGAGGCGCTCCAGCGGATGGAATATCGCGGGTATGACTCCGCAGGTATCGCTGTGGCTGCCCCCGACGATCCGCTCGGTCCCCGGATCAACCTGGTCAAGCGTGCCGGAAAGCTCGCCAACCTGGTGGACCGAGTCGCCGAGTACGGGACGGAGAACCTGCGCGGCACCACCGCGATCGGACACACCCGCTGGGCCACCCACGGCCGACCGACCGATGAGAACGCCCACCCGCACCGTTCCTTCGATGAGAAGGTGGCCATCGTCCACAACGGCATCATCGAGAACTTCGCGGCACTTCGTCAGGAGCTGGAGACCAGGGGCATCGAGCTGGCCTCCGAGACCGACTCAGAGGTCGCAGCTCACCTGCTGGCTCTCGCCTACAACGAAGGCGAGACCGCCGGGGATTTCCGGTCCAGCGCGCTCGCCGTCCTCAACCGGCTCGAGGGTGCTTTCACCCTGTTGTTCATGCACGCCGACCACCCCGACCAGATCATCGCCGCGCGGCGCTCGACCCCGCTCATCATCGGTGTCGGCGAGGACGAGATGTTCCTCGGCTCCGATGTCGCGGCCTTCATCGAGCACACCCGCAACGCCGTGGAGCTGGGCCAGGACAACGTCGTCGTGATCACCCGCGACAACTACGAGGTCCTCAACTTCGACGGCACTGCCGCCGAGGGCAAGCCCTTCACCATTGACTGGGACCTCGCCGCCGCGGAGAAGAGCGGCTATGACTCCTTCATGATGAAGGAGATCCACGAGCAGCCGGCTGCCGTGCGTGACACCCTGGCCGGCCACTACCAGGACGGGCGCGTGGTGCTGGATGAGCAGCACCTCTCACAGCAGGACCTGAAGTACGTCAACCAGGTATTCGTCGTGGCCTGCGGCTCCGCCTACCACTCCGGCCTGCTGGCCAAGTACGCCATCGAGCACTGGGTGCGCATCCCCGTCCAGATCGAGGTGGCCTCCGAGTTCCGCTACCGGGACCCGGTCCTGGATGAGCGCACCCTGGTGCTGGCGATCTCCCAGTCCGGCGAGACCGCCGACACCCTGGAGGCGGTCCGCCACGCGAAAGCCCAGGGCGCGAAGGTGCTCGCGGTCTGCAACACCAACGGCTCCCAGATTCCGCGCGAGTCGGATGCGGTGCTCTACACCCACGCCGGCCCGGAGATCGGCGTGGCCTCCACCAAGGCCTTCCTGGCCCAGGTCGCGGCCAACTACCTCGTCGGTCTGGCACTGGCGCAGGCCCACGGCACCAAGTACCCGGACGAGATCGCCGAGATCTACGAGTCGCTGGCGGAGATTCCCGCCAAGATCGAGGAGCTGCTGGGCGTCCAGGAACAGATCACGGGCATCGCCGACTACCTGGGGGCCGTGCAGACCATGCTCTTCCTCGGCCGGGGCGTGGGTTTCCCGGTCGCCCTGGAGGGCGCGCTCAAGCTCAAGGAGCTGGCCTACATCCACGCCGAGGGCTTTGCCGCCGGCGAGCTCAAGCACGGGCCGATCGCGCTGATCGAGGACGATCTGCCCGTGGTCATCGTGGTGCCCTCCCCGCACGGTGTGAAGCAGCTGCACTCCAAGATCGTCTCCAACATCCAGGAGATCCGGGCCCGGGGCGCCAAGACCATCGTCATCGCGGAGGAGGGCGACACGTCCGTGGAGCCCTACGCGAACTGGCTGATCAAGCTACCGCAGAGCGCGTCGATCATGCAGCCGCTGCTGGCCACCGTCCCGCTGCAGTTCCTGTCCGCGGAGATCGCCCGCAACTGCGGCAACGATGACATCGACAAGCCGCGCAACCTGGCCAAGTCCGTCACCGTGGAGTAGCCCTGTCCCGGGTACTGCACGGCCGCCGGCGGTGCCGGTGGCACAATATCGGACATGGACCTGCTGACCACCCGCATTGATCTCGATGCCGTCGCGCACAATACCCGCACCATCAAACAGCGAGTGGGGGCCGCGCGGCTGATGGCGGTGGTCAAGGCCGACGGCTACAACCACGGTGCGGCCGATGTCGCCCGCGTGATGCTGGCCCACGGTGCCGACGCCCTCGGCGTCGCTACCCTCGCCGAAGCCCACGGCCTGCGGCAGACCGGTATCACCGCGCCGCTGCTGGCCTGGATCTGGTCGCCGGGGCAGGACTTCCGGGCCGCCCTGGCCGCCGACATCGAACTCGGAGTGTCCACCCTGGCGCAGGTCCGGGCGCTTGCCGACGCCGCCGTGCCCGCCCGCGTCGCTGTCAAGGTCGAGACCGGCATGCACCGCTCCGGGCTGGAGGAGTCCGAGTGGGCACAGGCGCTGACCACCCTGCAGGCGGCCAGCCATATCACCGTGACCGGGCTGTTCTCCCACCTGTCCTGCGCAGATGACCCAGGGAATCCGGCCACCGACCAACAGGCGGCGACCTTCCGCCGGGCCATCGACGTGGCCCGGTCCCTGGGGCTCGAGGTGCCGGTCAACCACCTGTGCAACTCCCCGGGCACCCTCACCCGCCCGGACCTGCACTTCGACCAGGTCCGCGTCGGTGTCGCGCTCTACGGGCTGGAACCGGTCCCTGGCCGGGACCACGGTCTACGGCCGGCGATGACCTGGGTCGGCCGGATCACCGCGGTCAAGCCGATCGCGCCGGGGGAGGGCAGCAGCTACGGGCTGACGTGGCGGGCCGACAAACCCGGGTGGCTGGCCCTGGTGCCCTGCGGCTACGCCGACGGTCTGCCGCGCGCGGTGCAGGGGCACCTCGACGTCGGCATCGGGGGCCACCGCTACCCGCAGGTCGGGCGCGTGTGCATGGACCAGTTCGTGGTGGACCTGGGAGATAACCCGCACGGTGTGACGGCCGGGGATGAGGCGGTGATCTTCGGTACGGGCGGCATGTCCGCCACCGAACTGGCCGCGGCGACCGGCACCATCAACTATGAGATCGTCTGCCGACCGACCGGCCGGACCCGCCGTGAGATCACAGGAAGTGAGAGTTAAGTGAAGAGCAGTTTTCCGGAAACCGGCAGCCGCCGTCTGGACACGGCGGAGGACACCCGTGCCTTCGGCGAGGACCTGGGCGCCGCCCTCGAGGCCGGCGACGTCGTGATCCTCGACGGTCCGCTGGGGGCGGGCAAAACGACGTTCACCCAGGGCGTCGCCATCGGCATGCAGGTCCGCGGCCGGGTGACCTCCCCGACGTTCGTGATCGCCCGGGAACACCGCTCGACGGTCGGCGGGCCGGCCCTGGTGCACATGGACGCCTACCGGCTGCTCGGCGAGGGAGGTTCCGGGGATCCGGTGGGGGAACTGGATGCCCTGGACCTGGACACCGACCTGACCCAGGCCGTGATCGTGGCGGAGTGGGGTGGGGGACTGGTGGAGCAGATCACCGAACGCTATCTGCTCGTCCACCTCGACCGGGAGACGGCGGTGGCCGAGGACCCGGACTCGGAGGCCCGCATCTTCACCTGGGAAACAGTCGGCGGCTGACCCGCCGCACCAGACTGCCAGGAAACACCCAGCCCCCGGGGAGTCGGCGGCCAGCCGTCGTCGGTACGGTGGGAGGGAAATCACCTCCGAGGAAAGGTCAGCAACCAAAGTGCGTCTCAGCAAAATCGGCCAGGGTATCGTGGCCGCGGTCGTGGTCGTCTGGTTGGCCGCGATGGGCTTTTTGATCGCCAACGCGGAAAGCCCCGACGACAGTTTCGCGGACTCCAACGCCCTGGAGGGCGCGGTCGCGGCCATCGACGAACAGGGGCTGAAGGTCACCGCGATCTCCCCGGCCGACGTCTACGGCGAGCAGTACGTCGCCGGTGCGCTGATCTGCCCGGGCGCCACGGAGGAGTCGATCGGCCAGGATTACCAGGTTGACGCCGCGCCGCTGGAGCTGGGCGGAAATGAGGTTCCGGAGGACACCAGTTACCTGCTGCTGCGCGACACCGAGGGAACCGCCTCCTTCGACAAGATCCCGCGCGACAGCATCGACTTCTGTTCGGTTCCGCTGGCCGGCTACTTCGACACCCGCAGCCTGATGCCGCTGGCCAAGACCGAGGCCGAAGGCTGGGCCCTGTTCGGCTGATCCCGGTAGCCACGCTTTCGGCTTTCCGGATGCCGCGATGTCCGGGGCAGGTACTACCCTGGGAGATGTGCTTGTACTAGCTATCGACACCTCCACCCCCGACCTGGTCACCGGCCTCGTGGACACCGCGGCCGGAACCGTCACCGAACAGATCCTGCCCGACACCCGCCGCCACAATGAGCTGCTCACCCCCACGGTGCAGCAGGTGCTGGCTCAGGCCGGCACGACGTTCGCGGACCTGGACGCCGTGGTGGTCGGCTGCGGCCCGGGACCCTTCACCGGCCTGCGGGTGGGGATGGCCTCCGGGGCCGCCTTCGGTGACGCCCTGGGCATCCCGGTCCACGGGGTGTGCTCGCTCGACGCGATCGCCCACCAACTCGCCGGACGTGACGCCCTGGTGGCCACCGACGCCCGCCGCCGCGAGGTCTACTGGGCCAGTTACCAGGCGGGGCAGCGGGTGGCTGGCCCGAACGTCCAGGCCCCGGCGAACGTCACCCCGGGCCACCCGGTGGAGGTGGTCTCCGTGCCAGCCCACCTGGCGGAGCAACTGACGGCGGTGGACGGGAACGCCGAACAGGTGGATCTCGCCCCCACGGCTGCGGCGCTTGTCGCGGTCGCGGACCTGGACAACCCGGCCCCGGCCCCGCTGGAGCCGCTCTACCTGCGTCGGCCGGACGCCAAGGAGCCGGCACCCAGACCTAAGTCCCCGGCCATCCCCGAGGTGCAGTGACAGTGGAATTACGGGAACTGCGCCCGGGCGACGCCGCCCGCTGCGCCGAGCTGGAAAAGCAGTTGTTTCCGGGGGACAACCCCTGGTCCGAGAATATTTTCATGGTGGAGTTCGCCCACCCGCACACCTTCTACCTGGGCGTGTTCGAGGACGAGACCGAGGAAGCCGAAATGCTCGGCTACGCCGGCATGGCGATGCTGGGCCCACGCTCCGACCCCGAGTTCGAGATCCACACCATCGGCGTGGATCCTGCCCAGCAGCGCCGCGGACTGGGGCGGTTGATGATGGACAACCTGATGCACGTGGCCGACCAGTTCGACGCGCAGGTGTTCCTCGAGGTCCGCACGGACAACGCCGCCGCCATCGCGATGTATGAGGCTTATGGCTTCACCAACCAGGGCATCCGCCGCAACTACTATCAGCCCTCTGGTGCGGACGCCTTCACCATGACCCGGGCAAGCAGGAGTGAACGAGTAAATGAGCAGTGAGCGCGAGGTAGTGGTGCTGGGGGTCGAGACCTCCTGCGATGAAACCGGCGTGGGCATCGTGCGGCTGCGCACCGGAAACGGTGAGCCGAGCCTGGAGGTCATCGCGGATTCCCTGGCCAGCTCCATGTCCGAGCACGCCCGCTTCGGCGGGGTGGTCCCCGAGATTGCCAGCCGTGCCCACCTGGAGGCCATGGGGCCGGTGATGCGGGCCGCGCTGGCGGAGGCGGGCGTCGACAAGCCCGATGCCGTGGCCGCCACGATTGGTCCCGGACTGGCCGGTGCGCTGCTGGTCGGGGCGTCGGCCGCGAAGGCCTACGCCGCCGCGTGGGGTGTGCCCTTCTACGGCGTCAACCACCTGGGCGGGCACGTGGCGGTGGCGAACCTGGAGGGCGAGGCCCTGCCGCACTCGGTCGCCCTGTTGGTGTCCGGCGGCCACACCCAGTTGCTGGAGGTCGACGCCGTGGGACGGCCGATGCGTGAGCTCGGCGCCACGCTGGACGACGCCGCGGGCGAGGCCTACGACAAGGTCTCCCGCTTGCTGGGGCTCGGCTACCCGGGCGGTCCGGTGATCGACCGGATGGCCGGGGAGGGGGATCCGGCGGCCATCAAGTTCCCGCGTGGGCTGATGAAGCGCGTGGATGAGGAACGCGGCCACCGCCACGATTTCTCCTTCTCCGGGCTGAAGACCTCCGTGGCCCGCTACGTGGAGGCCGCCGAGCGCAACGGCGAGATGATCTCCGTGGCGGATGTCTGCGCCAGCTTCCAGGAGGCCGTCTGCGACGTGTTGACCTTCAAGGCGGTGCGCGCCTGTCAGGACACCGGCGCCAAGGTGCTGCTGCTGGGTGGCGGAGTGGCCGCCAACTCCCGGCTGCGGGCGCTGGCGAAGGAGCGGTGCGACGCCGCGGGCATCGAGTTGCGGGTGCCGCGGCCGGCGCTGTGCACCGACAACGGCGTGATGATCGCGACCCTGGCCGCCCAGCGCATCGCCGAGGGGGCCGCGGGTTCTGAGCTGGACGTGGCCACCGACCCGGGGCTGCCGGCCGAGGTGCCGCAGGTGTAGCCGCACTCTACCGCAGTGAATGACAGAAGCGGGCCAGAGGATTGCTCCTCCGGCCCGCTTTTCATCGCTGTTCAGCGCGTTACTGGAACAGGCTCCACTGGATCCGGGACAGTTCCGGGTCGCGGCCGGTCAGCCGGTAGAGCAGCTGGTCCACCTCGCGGGGGATCCAGTGCATGTTGTGGGCGTGCTCGATCAGGGCGTAGACACCGAGGGCGGCGAAGACGATCCCCGGCACGGCGTTGAGGGCGTCAGTGGCCTGGGTCGCGCTGACCAGGCTCAGCGACTGGGTGCGCGGACCCTCGTGGTCCTCGATCAGGTCGGCGGCGATGGACACGGTGACGTACTCGCCCTCATCCAGCCCACCGGCGACGGTGGCGGAGAAGACATCCCCGTCCCGGGTGATGGAGACCTTGTCGTCCGTGCTGGTCGCCTCGACGTTCTCGAGGCCCTCGGCGGAGTAGGCGACGGAGATGTCCTCGCTAGTGTCACGCAGACCGGTGATGGTCAGTTCGGTGGTCACAGCGTCCTGGCCGATCAGGCCGTCGACGGCGGCCTGGACGGAGCCGTTATCCACTTCGCAGTCGCCGTTGCCGACGGCGGTGCAGCTCTGGGAGCCGGCGCTGGATCCGGTGGAGCTGCCGGAGCTCAGGGCGAGCGAACCGTTTGAGCTGCTCTGGGCGGTGGCGGTGCCGATGGTGACGGTGGACGCCAGGAGGGCGGTGCAGACCGCGGTGGAGAGCCAACGGCGGGAGAGGGAGATTCCACTCATGACTTTTCAGTCCTTTCCTTGAGGTTCAGATCGGTGCTCGGTGATTGCGGTGCGTACCTAGCGGCGGTTGGTGAGGTTCATCCACCACTGGTCCTCGGCCTGGCCGAGCAGGCTGTTCTGGTGCATGAACTCCATGACGCTGGCGAAGATCCCACCCAGTCCCAGCAGGGCGAGCAGCCCGCCGAAGATATTGGTGATCCAGGAGTCAGAGGAACCGACGGCCACACCGGTCGACACGTCGCCGGAGTTGTTGTCGTCGATACCCGGGGTGTGGCCCACGACCGGGACTTCCTCGGTGATGGGAGTGTCGAGCTCCGGGTCGGTGACGATGATGGTGATCGGTCCATCGACGTCCTCACCCGGGGTGACGGAGATGTTGCCGTCCTCGTCGATGTCGACCGGGATGTCCTCGTTGTCTTCGTCGCGGGCTTCGACGTCGGTTTCCGGACCCTGGTTCTCCAGGTCGAGTCCGGTGTCCTGCTCCCGGTCCTCCGGGAAGACCGGGGTCGGGATGCCGCCGATGGACGGGGTGTCCTCAGTGGGGTCCTGGTCGCTGCCGTTGTCGTCTTCACCCGGGGTGTGACCGGTGACGGGGACTTCTGCCTCGATGGAGGCATCGAGTGCCGGGTCGGTGACGGTGATGGTGATCGGTCCGTCGACGTCCTCGCCCGGGGTGACGGAGATGTTGCCGTTTTCGTCGACGTTGACCGGGATGTCCTGGTTGTCTTCGTCGCGGGCTTCGACGTTGGTTTCCGGACCCTGGTTCTCGAGGTTGAGGCCGGTGTCCTGTTCCTCATCGGTCGGGTCGACCGGGTTCGGGGTACCGCCGAAGGACGGGGTGTCCTGAGCATCAGCCGGGTTGACCGTGAGGCTGAAGGTTTCGGTGTCGGCACCGGCGGCGTTGGAGGCGGAGACGGTGACTTCGTAGGCGTTTTCGCTGTCCTCCGCCGGGATGCCTGCAATGGTTCCTGCGGCGGCGTCGTAGATCAGCCCCGCAGGCAGTCCGGAGACCGTGACGGTGGCCGCCGGATCGCTGACCACGATACCCAGCGGGCCGAACTTCTCACCCACGGTTGCGATCTGGTCAGAGATACCGGCGATGGCCGGGACGTCCTCACCCGGGTCCGTCTGGCCATCCTCGTTGACCGGGACTTCTGCCTCGATGGGTGCATCGAGTGCGGGGTCGGTGACGGTGATGGTGATCGGACCGGTGACGTCGGTGCCTGGGGTGACGGAGATGTTGCCGTCCTCGTCCACCTCGACGGGGATTTCCTGGTTGTCTTCGTCGCGGGCGGTGACATTAGTGTCGTCGGTGCCGTTTTCGAGGTTGAGGCCGGTGTCCTGTTCCTCATCGGTCGGGTCGACCGGATTGGGGGTGCCGCCGAAGGACGGGGTGTCCTCAGCGGGGTTTTCGCCGGTGTCCGGATCAACGACCGGGACATCGAAGGTGATGTCTTCTGCCAGGTCGGGGTCGGTGATGGTCACGGTGATCTGGTCACCGGTGTCTTCGGTTGGGGTGACCAGGATGTTGCCGGTTTCGTCGACGGTGACGGTGACTTCGTTGCCGAGGTTGTCTTCAGCGGTGATAACCGATTCCTCGGTGAGGCCGGTGACGTTGACTTCGGTGTCTTCCGCTTCGCCGCTGCGCGGGACCTCGACCGGGGTGCCGTCGATGGCTGGGATCACACCGTCGGAAAGAGCGTCGGTGATGGTGACCGGGACGTCGATGGTGTCGGTGCTGGTGTCGGCGTAGGTGATCTGCACTGGGACGGTCTGGTCGCCGGATCCGACGAAGTTGGCACTGTTCTCGTCGGAGGACGGGGTCAGGATGATCGATCCGTCCTCATTGACGGTGGCCCAGGAGGGAACGCCTTCGCCGTTGGAGAAGACCGGATCCTCATCCAACGTGATGGAGGCGCTGTCTGCATCGGTGAAGATCGGTGCCGGGACGGTGGTTTCCTCGTCCTGCGGAGCGCTGACCTCGTCATAGGTCGGGGTGACCTGGTCCGCGGTGGTTGCCTCGGAGTCGTTGTCGTCTTCGCCGGCAGTGTGGCCGGTGATCGGAACGTCGCTTTCGATGGGGTCCGTGAGCGCGGGGTCGTCGATGACCACGGTGATGGGACCGTCGACGTTCTCACCCGGGGTGACGTGGATGTTGCCGTCCTCGTCGACGTTGACCGGGATGTTCTGGCCGTCTTCGTCGCGGGCGGTGACATCAGTGTCATCGGTGCCGTTCTCGAGGTTGAGACCGGTGTCCTGTTCCTCATCGGTCGGGTCCACCGGGTTGGCTTCGCCGCCGAAGGACGGAGCGGTGTCGCCGGGTTCTTCCCCGCCTTCTGGGTTGACGGGTACTTCGACTTCGATTGGGTCTTCCAGTGCCGGATCGTCGATGACTACAGTGATGGGGCCTTCGACATTCTCACCCGGAGTAACGATGACGTTTCCATCTTCATCAATTTCGACCGGAACCTCGGTGCCGTTGTCATCCTCAGCGGTGATGGTGGTGTCATCACTGGTATCGGTGACATCAACGCCGGTGTCCTGCGGGTCCTCGGTGGGGTCAACAGGGGTGACATTGGAGTCATCCACAATCGGGCCGGTGTACTCGGAGTCGTTGTCGTCTTCGCCGGCAGTGTGGCCGGCGACGGTGACGGTGTATTCCTGGGGGCTGCCCGCGAGGGTGGGGTCGGTGACGGTCAGGGTGATGGGGCCGTCGACGTTTTCGCCGGGGGTGATCAGGATGGTTTCGTTGCCGTCGGCGTCCGGGGTGCCGAAGGTGACGGGGAGTTCGGTGTCGTCTTCGTCGACGGCGGTGAACTCGGTGGTGTCTTCGTTGCGGTTGCTGACGGTTAGTCCGGTTTCTTGGGCGGTGTCGGTCGGGTCGACGGTGCCGGCGGTACCGGTGACGGTCACTGCGTCGGCTTGGCTCAAGGCGTAAACAGCCGAGGTAGCGATCGGGAGGGACAGAGCTCCTCCCAGGAGGTTGACTTCCAGGGCTGAAACCTTGAACAGCTCGCCGTCGTCCTCCTGACGGTTCACGATGATGTCGGCGATCGGTGTCAAGACACCTTCGAGGAGTGGGTTGAGGCTGGTGAGCAGCGGCGAAATGGCATCTTCTTGGACGTCGCCAATTAGTCCGGACAGCAGGCCCTGTTCCGTCTCATCGCCGAACAGCAGCCCCTCAACGACAGTGCCTACAGCCCCGACAATTGGCTGGAGCAATGCTGTTAGCGGAGTCAGAAGATTTGCGAGTCCTCTATTTTCCAGCAGATAGTTGTTGTAGGTATCGGCGTTATAGACGGCTTCGTCTCGGGTACGCGCCACATCGTCATTCAGAAGTCCACCCAGCGTGGTTCGAAGGTCGACTCCTGCAAGCCCGCCAAGAAGGGTGAGCTGGACTTGAACCTCAGTGCCGTAGAGGCCACTACGCTCCCCGTCACCGGTGAGAACGTTCTGCAGGCGGGCGTTGAGCCCGTTCGGGTTCTCGACAGCGCCGGCAGTCAACAGGCTGGTCACGGTATCGGTGATCCGGGAAAGCTGAGCATCCGAGAGCAGGGAGGTGTCGGCAGGAAGGCTATTGAGGCCATCGGTATGCAGCTGCTCTAGGTCCACACTGATCTGCCCGGTGGTCAGATCAATCGAAACGAGGCCACTCTCGTCTTCAAGCGGTTCTGCCAATAGTGCGTTGTTGATGTCGGCGAGCGGGATCTCCGCGGAGAGACTGATCCCGGTGCCGATAATCTCTCCCAGACCACTGACTAGTCCGAGAATGCTGTTAACTACCCCCTCTTCATTGAGTAGCCCGTTGAGGGTGCCGTCTAGGCCATTGACGGCCTCTTGGACAGTGTCGACGGCGTCGCCCACCAGTGGTGAATCAATGACCAGCTCGGCATCAGCGATCTGGTAGTTGCTGCCGGGGGTTCCATTCTCGTTCCAGGCTGCCGAGCTCAGCGTGCCCAGGTTCAGCGAAGCTTCATCAAGCAGCGGGGCCAGTGCTTCGTTCAGGCCGAGAACCGAGGTCAGGTCCAGGCTGGCGTTGCCTCCGGTGCCAGTTCCGCTGAGATCCAGCGCGCCGGTGTCGGTGATGAGCCCGGTCGCAGCGCGGGCCTCATCGGCTGCCGGTGTATTGGCGTAGGCGCGGAGCGCGCCGAACTCCCCCTGCAGCAGGCCGCCTTCACCGATCAGCGGAAGAGTGACTCCGCCGATTTCGATGTCGAGCAGGCCGAGCAGCTCGACATCGATGTCAGAAAGGTCAGGATCCTGGTTGTTATCAGACGCTTCATCCCACGCTTGCTCAGCTTCGAGCAGCTGCAAGATGGCATCGACTCCCCGATCATCGTCGGTGCTCAGCAGTTCACGTACTCCGGGTGCAGAGAGGTTCAGCTGTTCAGCAAACGCGTAAGCCTCAGCTTCGGCAGGAGTAGTCTGCGCCGCCGTAACCCCCGTAATCGGGTTCAACGGATGGGCAGGCACTGCAACCAACGCACCGCCGACCATGGCGGTGCTGGTCACGGTCGCGACACTGAGGCGTACCCAGCGTCGGAACTGCTCGGGGGATCGGGCGGAACGGTGCGGATTCTGACCCACGTGAATTCTCCTGAGATTACAACTCTTGGGCTGTCTGTGAGGAGATCATGCTGACATGGAGCTGAAAAACAACTCAGACAGGTGACGATTCGCGACGTTACCAACGTGTTAGCAATTGGTCTTATCAATCAGGCTCCGCTGCCCCCGATGAGCATACGATGAGCGTAAGGAATTAACTGCCTTAATAATCACATCAGTAACACCAGCATCTTCAGGAAAATCTTTATTTTTACATACTTTCCAAAAGTTGCAGCTCAACGCATATACGTTCCAGTGGGCTGGGGGAGTGGTGGGATGAGACCGTTTGTCCGCCACGCTGCTTCACGAACGGGGGTAGTTTTGGTGAGGCAGGTACATTCGTTTTCTCATGGAGGAAGTTCAAGGCCACGTGGCTCACTTCCTCTTATCCGTGCTCCCACGCCAGCGCGGCAGACTCACTTCTTCTGGGGCTGCCCCGGTGCACTCAAGCTGGATCGCACTTTCCATGCAGCTCCGCTACCGAAATGGGGCGTGGGCTGTGGCGGATCCCGCAGCTCCATCCACCGCATAAGTTGAACTTCTCATTACCGGCTGAGGAACTCTCACGGAATTCTTCGTCAAGTGTCTCCAAGTTCCCCGGAACGTGCGCTACTGCTGGAGTAGGCCCTCGCATGATGTCGTGCATGGGGATGGCCCCGGCCCTAACCAGTTGCGGCACAGGGCCGCGATGCTTCGCACCCGTTCAAGGAGAATGTATGACCACCGGTTTCCTCGTCAGTCCCGACCTGTCCTCCCGCATCGTCGAATTCGAACTCGAGCATGCCGCCCAATTTCTGGGCGGAGTGGTCGATGACCGGGTCTCCGTCGCTTTCTCGGAGGAGGACAAGACCTACGTCGCGCTTTTCAACGCGGAGGCAAAGGCCAATGCGGCGGAGCCGAATCCGGTCGCCTCACTGGGGCGCAATGAGGCGGACACCGGCAACTCGGCGTTCATCTCCGATCCCACCCGTGCCATTTCGGGCCCGGTGATCTTTGTCGGGGCGGAGGGGCAGGACATCAGTATCGATGAAATCAATTCGGTCAAGGACGGCATCCGGGCCACCCGCAACTACATCAAGGACTATGAGGAGGACTACCGCTACTGGCGTGCGGCGGTGCTGAACCTGGGTAGCCCCAAGGACGATTAGCTCTTCGCCGCCAGCTCCCCGCCCACCCAGGCCCGGACCAGCTGATCCAGTTCGGCCGGGTCCTCCGCGATGAAGTCAGCCTCGGCACGTTCCTCCGGGGTGCCGTAACCCCAGGCCACGGCAACCGTCGGAATGTTGAATTCGGCTGCGCCCTCGATGTCGTGGCTGCGGTCACCCACCATCAGCATCTCGGATTCCTCGCCCCGCAGCTCCAGGGAGTCCAGAACATGTGCGATCACCGCTGCCTTGGTCCGGCGTGGCCCGCCCTCCTGGGCGGCCCCCAGGAAATCCAGCTGCTCGAACATGCCGTACTCCTGCAGGGTCCGGCGGGCGAAGCTCTCGCCCTTGCTGGTGGCGGTGCTGACCCGTAGGTCCAGATCCCGCCAGCCGTCAAGCAGCTCCCGCATCTGTGGGAAGGGGCGTGAGTTGCGCCAGCCGGACTGCCCGTACTCCGCCATGTAGGCGGTGAACGCCTCCTTGACCATCGGTTCCGGCATCCCAAGTGAACGAAATGTCTGTTCCATCGGTGGTCCTGCGATCCCGGAGATCGTTTCCTCGTCGGGGACGGGCCAGTCCACCTCGGCCAGGGCATGGAGGAAACAGGCACGGATTCCGGGGAAGGAGTCGACCAGGGTGCCGTCGACGTCCAGGAGGAGAGTCTTCATGGCCCCAGTCTGGCAGCCCCGGAATGGCGCGGCCAACCGGGGCGCCAGGGGCGGCCGCAAATAGCAGCTACGGCAGCGGGAGTCCGTTATCAGCCATGACGTCCCGCAGGGTGGTGGGGTAGTCGGTGATGATGCCGTCCACGCCGGCGTCGATCAGCGTCTGCATCCGCTCGGCGTCATTGACGGTCCACGGCACCACGCGCAGGCCGGCGTCGTGGGCGCGCTCGAGGAACGCGGCGTCGGTGGTCTCCGGCAGGGCGTGCGCGGGGGAGAGGACCTCTACTCCCAGCTGTTCGGCGGCGGCGATCGGGTCCCCGTCCACTTCCTCGTAACTGACGTCACCGGACCAGACGGTGCCGGGCGCCCAGGTGCCGGCGGACCAGAGTGCCACCAGTGGAATGCGCGGGTCGCGCTCACGGACCAGCGGGAGGGTGCGCCAGTCGAAGGACTGGATCATGGTGCGCTCGTTGACTCCGGCGGCGTCCACCTCGTCCAGGATGGTGTCCACGAACTCCTCCGGCGACGCGGAGTCCGCCGGGTTCTCGGCCTCGATCTTGGTCTCGATGTTGAAGTGCACGTCCGGGTGGTCGGCGGCGATCTCGAAGACCTCGGAGAGCTGCAGCAGCTTGTTGCCGTCGGCGACCTCGGCATCGGGGTAGGCGGGCAGCAGCTTGCCGCAGTCCAGCGTCTGCAATTGCTCCCAGTTCAGGTCGTGGACCAGCTTGCCCACGTACGGATACTCGGGATCGTCCGCGGTGACGGGAGCGGTGTCGTCGCACTTGTCGGCCTGGATGGTCGGATCGTGCCAGACCAGCGGCACGCCGTCCTCGGTGATGACCACGTCCAGCTCCAGGGTGGTCACCCAGAGCTCCAGGGAGTTCTCGAAGGCCAGGCGGGACTGTTCGGTCCACTCACCGCGGCCGCCGCGGTGGGACTGCAGGTCAAAACCTTCCGGCAGGTTGTCGGCGGCGTTCACGGGCGGCTCCTCAATGTCCGGGAGGTTCGAGGATAGTTGGGAGGACAGGCTGCTGCCGGACGTGGCGTGGGCGGTGCCGGGCAGCAGGAGCGGAATGGTCAGGGCGGCAGCGAGTACGGTGCGGGGAATGGAACGAGGCATGCGGAAGTCCTTTTCAGGGTAAGAATGGGAGGCACGGAAGACGCCCGTCCGGGCGGGGATCCGGCGGTTGGGATATTAGGCCGGATCCGGCTCACCCGCAGCGCAGAGCGCACCCTATTGGCACCCATTCGTGTTGAGTGCTGGCACTCGGAGGGGTAGAGTGCCAAATAGGTTGTCTGACACACAGTTGTTCACCCGCGACGACGACTGTGCTGGAACTAGCAACCGGCACAATCACAATTCTTTTCACTTATCTCACGGAGGAATATCGTGGCGAACGTCAACATCAAGCCGCTCGAGGACCGTGTCCTGGTCCAGATCAACGAGGCCGAGACCACCACCGCATCCGGCCTGGTCATCCCGGACTCCGCCAAGGAGAAGCCGCAGGAGGGCACCGTCGTGGCCGCCGGCCCGGGCCGCTTCGGCGATGACAACGAGCGCGTCCCGATGGACGTCAAGGAGGGCGACACCGTCGTCTTCTCCAAGTACGGCGGCACCGAGCTGAAGTACGACGGCGTCGAGTACCTGCTGCTCAATGCCCGTGACATCCTCGCGATCGTCCAGAAGTAGGCGGTTCCTTTAATGGCAAAGCTCATTGCATTCGACCAGGAGGCCCGCGAAGGCATCCTCCGGGGCGTCGACACGCTTGCCGACGCCGTGAAGGTCACCCTCGGCCCCCGCGGCCGCAACGTCGTGCTCGACAAGGCCTTCGGTGGCCCGACCGTCACCAATGACGGCGTCACCATCGCCCGCGACATCGACGTCGAGGACCCCTTCGAGAACCTCGGCGCCCAGCTGGTGAAGTCGGTGGCCATCAAGACCAACGACAACGCCGGTGACGGCACCACCACCGCGACCCTGCTCGCCCAGGCACTCATCGCCGAGGGCCTGCGCAACGTGGCCGCCGGTGCCAACCCCGTCGAGCTCAACCGCGGCATCTCCGCCGCCGCCGAGAAGGTGGTGGAGGAACTCAAGGCACGCGCCACCGACGTCTCCTCCAACTCCGAGATCGCCAATGTCGCCACCGTCTCCTCGCGGGACGAGGTCGTCGGCGAGATGGTCGCCGGTGCGATGGAGAAGGTAGGCAAGGACGGTGTGCTCACCGTCGAGGAATCCCAGACCATCGAGTCCACGCTCGACGTGACCGAGGGCGTGTCCTTCGACAAGGGCTTCCTCTCGCCGTACTTCATCACCGACACTGACATCCAGCAGGCGATCCTCGAGGATCCGCAGATCCTGCTGGTCCGCAACAAGATCTCCTCGCTGCCGGACTTCCTGCCGGTGCTGGAGAAGGTCGTCGAGTCCGGCAAGCCGCTGCTGATCATCGCCGAGGACGTCGAGGGCGAGCCGCTGCAGACCATCGTGGTCAACTCCATCCGCAAGACCCTCAAGGTCGTCGCCGTGAAGTCCCCGTACTTCGGCGACCGCCGCAAGGCCTTCATGGATGACCTCGCCGTGGTCACCGGCGCCACCGTCATCGACCCGGAGATCGGGATCAGCCTCACCGAGGCCGGACCGGAGCACTTCGGTTCCGCCCGCCGCGTGACCGTCACCAAGGACGACACCGTGATCGTCGACGGTGCCGGCACCGCCGAGGCCGTCGAGTCCCGCCGCGAGCAGATCCGCCGCGAGATCGAGAACACCGACTCCACCTGGGACAAGGAAAAGGCCGAGGAGCGTCTGGCCAAGCTGTCCGGCGGAGTCGCCGTGATCAAGGTCGGCGCCGCCACCGAGACCGAGGTCAGCGAGCGTAAGCTGCGCGTCGAGGACGCCATCAACGCCGCCCGTGCCGCTGTCCAGGAAGGCATCATCGCCGGCGGTGGCTCCGCGCTCGTCCAGATCGCCGAGGAACTCAAGTCCTACGCCGAGCAGTTCGAGAACGAGGCCAGGACGGGGGTGCTGGCCCTGGCCCGCGCCCTGGTCAAGCCGACCTACTGGATCGCCGAGAACGCCGGTCTGGACGGTTCCGTCGTCGTCGCCCGCACCGCCGCACTGCCGAACGGGGAGGGCCTGAACGCCGCGTCCCTGGAGTACGGCAACCTGGTGGAGCAGGGCATCATCGATCCGGTCAAGGTCACCCTGTCCGCCGTGGTCAACGCGACCTCGGTGGCCCGCATGGTGCTGACCACCGAGGCCTCCGTCGTGGAGAAGCCCGCTGATCCCGCCGAGCAGGCCCAGGGTGTCCACGGGCATCATCACCACTAGCAGCCGCGGGGGCCTGCGCTCCCCAGGCAACCGAAGGTGAACACCACTGATCCGGTGGCGGAACTGTTCCGCCACCGGATCAGTGTTTTCCGGGCGCCCGCCTGGACGACAGCCCCGGACGGCGAAGTCATCCTGCCGCCACTCTGAAAGTCGCCGTGGGCTGGCCTTTTCCCGGAGATTTGACAGACTTCCGGAAAAGCAGGGCCGCCACTTTTTTCTCGGGGTAAAACTCTATATAGTCGGATTTAACAGCTCGTCTCGGTTTCCGCCGGGCCGGGCTTCAGCAGTTTCTGCGACCACTCTGGAAGGGGAAAAATTGCATATCACTCCACGGGAACATGAAAAATTGATGATCGTGGTCGCCGCCGACCTGGCGCGGCGGCGCAAGGAACGGGGGCTGAAACTCAATCACCCTGAATCCGTCGCCCTCATCACCTATGAACTGATCGAGGGGGCCCGGGACGGCCGCACCGTCGCTGACCTCATGAACTGGGGCAGCACCATCCTCACCCGGGAGGACGTGATGGAGGGCGTGCCGGAAATGGTCCCGGACATCCAGGTCGAGGCCACCTTCGACGACGGCACCAAACTGGTCACCGTCCACAACCCCATCCGCTGAAACTGCGGCAGTACAAGGAGCACTCCTATGATTCCAGGCGAATATGTCCTGACCAGTGACGACCTCATCGGCAACGTGGGGCGTGACACCAAAACCATCGAGATCATCAACACCGGGGACCGCCCGGTGCAGATCGGCTCGCACTTCCACTTCGCGGAGGTGAACCCGAGCATCAGCTTCGACCGCAGTGAAGGTTACGGCTTCCGGCTGGACATTCCGGCGGGCACCGCCGTCCGGCTCGAGCCCGGCGACGCCCGCACCGTCAACCTCGTCGCCATCGGCGGCGACCGGGTGGTATCCGGCTTCCGAGACCTGGTCGACGGCCCGCTGGAGGCACGCAAGGAAGACGTGTGGGAAGGCCGGGAGGACAGCTGGCGGCGCTCCTCCGCCGCGGGCGACGCCCCGCAGGAACTGCCGCAGATGGACGCCGCGAAGCGCGGCCGCGAACTCGATGAGGGCACCCCAGAGGAAGGCGAAAACTAAATGAGCTTCACCATATCCCGCAAGCAGTACACGGACCTCTACGGTCCGACCACCGGCGACTCCGTCCGGCTGGGTGACACCGACCTCTTCCTCCGCGTCGAGCACGATCACAACGGCATCGGTGATGAAGTCACCTTCGGCGGCGGCAAGGTCATCCGGGACGGCATGGGACAGAACGGCACCCTGGTCCGGGACGTCGATATCCCGGACACCGTCATCACGAACGTGATCATCCTCGATTACACGGGCGTCTACAAGGCCGACGTCGCCCTCCGGGACGGCAAGATCTTCCGCATCGGCAAGGCCGGCAACCCGAACATCATGGAAAACATCGACATCGTGATCGGTGTGGCCACCGACGTCATCGCAGGGGAGGGCAAGATCCTCACCGCGGGGGCGATCGACACCCACGTGCACTTCCTGGGCACCGATCAGGTCAACACCGCCCTGGCCTCCGGTACGACCACCATGATCGGCGGCGGCACCGGCCCGAGCCAGGCCTCGATGGCCACCACCGTGACACCGGGCAAGTGGCACACCTACAACATGCTCAGCGCCTTCGAGGGCATGCCGATGAACTTCGGCATCCTGGGCAAGGGACACGGCTCGTCCAAGTCACCGCTCGCCGAGCAGATCCGGGCCGGGGCCATCGGCCTGAAGATCCACGAGGACTGGGGCGCCACCCCGTCGTCCATCAACACCGCGCTCGAGGTGGCCGACCAGATGGACATCCAGGTCGCCCTGCACGCCGACACCCTCAACGAGGCCGGCTTCGTGGAGGACACGATCGAGGCGATCGCCGGCCGGGTCATCCACACCTTCCACACCGAGGGAGCCGGCGGCGGACACGCCCCGGACCTGATCCGCGTGGCAGGCCTGGCGAACGTGCTGCCGGCCTCCACCAACCCGACGCTGCCGTACACCCGTAACACCGTCGAGGAACACCTCGACATGGTGATGGTCGCCCACCACCTGAACCCGGACATCCCGGAAGACGTCGCCTTCGCGGATTCCCGCATCCGGGCGGAGACCATCGCGGCCGAGGACGTGCTGCACGATCTGGGCGTCTTCTCCATCACCTCCTCCGATTCCCAGGCCATGGGCCGGGTGGGGGAGGTGATCAGCCGGACCTGGCAGGTCGCCGACCACATGAAGCGAACCCGTGGGGCGATGGAGGGGGACTCCCTCCACGACGACAACAACCGCCTGCGCCGCTACATCGCCAAGTACACGATCAACCCGGCCATCGCCCAGGGCATCGACTACGTGGTCGGTTCGGTCGAGGAGGGCAAGTTCGCGGACCTGGTGCTGTGGGACCCCAAGTTCTTCGGAGCCAAGCCGGACCTGGTGATCAAGGGTGGTCTCATGGTCAACTCCCTGATGGGCGACTCCAACGGTTCCATCCCCACCCCGCAGCCGCGCACTCTGCGCAACACCTGGGGTGCCATGGGACAGGCCGTGGACCACAGCTCCATCACCTTCCTCTCGCAGGACGCGATCGACGCCAACGTGCCGGACCACCTGAACCTGCGCAAGGTCATCCGCGGGGTGCGCGGGATCCGGAACCTGAGCAAGAAGGACATGAAGCTCAACGCGGAACTGCCCGACATCCACGTGGATCCGGAGACCTACCAGGTCTTCGTCAACGGTGAACTCATTCAGAGCCAGGTGGCGGAGACGGTGCCGCTGGCCCGCCGCTACTTCCTGTTCTGATGCGGGACCCCAACCAAGGAGAATCATGATCATCACGACGATCGACACCAACATCACGGACACCCCTGACTTCGTGGCCGGACGGGACGTGGTCGAGGTGACCTTCGAGGACCTCGACCTGGACAAGCGCATCCAGCGTGTCACCGTGCCGGACGGCGGGGAACTGGGGCTGCGGCTCCGCCCCGGCCACCCCGTCCTGCGCGCCGGCGACGTGCTGACCGCCGACGGGGACACCGTCCGCGTCGTCCGGATCGCACCGACGGATGTGCTGGTGATCACCCCGGTCGACGCCCACCAGATGGGGTTCGTGGCGCACTCGCTGGGGAACCGCCACCTGCCTGCCCAGTTCGCCGCGCCGGGCGAACTGGCCGAGCGGGCCGCCATGATCGTGCAGTACGACCACACGGTGCAGGCCTTCCTCGACGACCACGGCATTGACTACCAGCGCACTGACCTGGTGCCGCCGGTGCCGTTCCGACACAGCGAGCACACGCACTGATGGATATCGACGCTGATTTCCTGCTGCTGCACCTGGCGGACTCAGCACTGCCCACCGGCGCCTTCGCCCACTCCTTCGGTTTCGAGACCTATCTCTCCGATGACCGGATCACCGACGCCGCGCAGTTCCGGGACTGGCTCCAGGTGCTGCTCCGGGTGCAGTTGACCAGCGCTGACGCCCTGGCCATCCGGCTGTACTACGCAGCCCCCGGCCCGCACACCGTGGCCCGGCTCGACGAACGCCTGCATGCCGGGACCCCGGCCCGTGAGGTCCGGGAGGCGAATACCCGCATGGGCACCCGCCTGGCCGAGATCGTCACCGAGACCTACGGCTTCCCGGCGGTGGAGGAGTACCTCGCGGACATCCGCGGGCGCCGCCTGTCCGGGCACCCGGCGCTCGTGCTGGCGATGGCCGCGCACGCCACCGGGATCAACGTGGAGCGCGCCGTGCTGGCGCACCTGACCGCCACGGTCAGCTCGCTGGTCCAGAACGCGGTCCGCGGCATTCCGCTCGGCCAGATGGCGGGCCAGCAGGTGCTCTACCGCATGTACCCGGACATCACCGCCGCCGTACAGCGCAGCGCCGAACTCGGCGAGCTCGACCTGTGTTCCGGCGATCCCGGCCTGGACATCTCCCAGATGATCCACGAGACCCAGCGCGCCCGGCTCTTCATGAGCTGACCGCACCACCACGACACTTCTCCAGGAGGAGACATGAACAACGACACTTCCCATTCCGCCCCGGTACGCATCGGCGTCGGCGGCCCCGTCGGCGCCGGCAAGACCCAGCTGGTGGAGCGCGTCACCCGCGCCCTGGCCGGGGAACTGAGCATGGCGGCGATCACCAATGACATCTACACCATCGAGGACGCCAAGATCCTGGCCGCCAACGGTGTGCTGCCGGAGGAGCGGATCGTCGGCATCGAGACCGGCGGCTGTCCGCACACCGCCATCCGCGAGGACACCTCGATGAACGAGGCCGCGATCAGGGACCTGCAGGAACGCTTCTCCGATCTTGACCTGATCTTCGTGGAGTCCGGCGGCGACAATCTCTCCGCCACCTTCTCGCCGGAGTTGGTGGATTTCTCGATCTACATCATCGACGTCGCCCAGGGCGAGAAGATCCCGCGCAAGGCCGGTCAGGGAATGATCAAGTCGGACCTGTTCATCATCAACAAGACGGACCTGGCGCCCCATGTGGGTGCGGACCTCGACGTCATGGTCGAGGACGCCAAGACCTTCCGCAAGGCCAAGCCCTTCTGCCTGACCAACCTGCGCACCGACGAGGGCCTCGACCAGGTGCTGGAGTGGATCCGACGGGATGTGCTGATGCTGGACCTGCAGGAATCGAAGTGAACAATCCGCTGCCCACGCTGGTGGACTCCGCGACGCCCGTCGGCACGCTGTGGTTGACCATCGACGACGGCGGCCCGGACGGGCGCAGCCGTGCCGTCGAGCAGTACCACGAGGGGGCGCTGCGCATCATCCGGCCGCACTACCTGGATGACTCCGGCCAGGTGAGCTTCACCATCGTGGCGGTCGGCGGCGGCTACCTCGGCGGCGACGTCTACGATCAGCGCTTCCGGGTGCGGGATAACGCCCAGGCGCTGATCACCACCCAGTCCGCCACGAAGATCTACCGCACCCCGCAGGGGCCGGTCCGGCAGTTCACCGAGATAGAGGTGGGCGAACACGCGGTGCTGGAATACCTGGCGGATCAGACGATCGCCTACCGGGAGGCCACCTACCACCAGTTCACGAAGGTGAAACTGCATCCCAGCTCCACCTTCGTGCTCAGTGAGGAGATCACCCCGGGCTGGCATCCGGCGGGCATGCACTTCGCCTATGACGAGCTGCGCCTGCACACGGAGATCGAGGACTCTAGCACCGGCCGGCTCTTTCTGCTCGATAATCTGTTGCTGAACCCGGCCCAACGGCAGGGCAGCTTCGGGTGGACCGAGGATTACACCCACTCCGGGCAGTTCATCGTCGTCGCCCCACGCGTCGATCAGGAACTGGTCGACGAACTGAACCAGTTGCTGGGGCAATGGCCCCGGGTCCATGGGGCGGCCAGCCTGCTCGGTGCACCCGGCACGGAGCTGAAGGGCCTGCTGTTGCGTACCCTGAGCAACCGCACGGAGGAACTGATCCTGCTGCATGAACAGATCACCTCCCTGCTGCGCCAGCGCTGGCGCAATCAACCCCCGGTGAATCTCCGGAAATACTGACCCACCCAGCTACCTTTTTCAGGAGGACGATAAGTGAATAACCGCGTCATGACGGCCACGGTGCTGGCCGCGACCCTGCTGCTCGGTGCCTGCACCAGCCAGGCGCAGCCGGCCGCGTCCGGAGAGAGCATCGACAACTGCGGCATGCCGCTGGACATGAGCACGCCGGTGCACCGCGCCGTCACCACCGAGCAGGGCGCCACGGACACCCTGCTCGCCCTGGGACAGGCCGGGAACATGGCCGGAACCTCGCACCTCAAGGATGCCGTGCTGCCGGAGCATCAGGACGAGTTCGACTCCATTCCGGTGCTCTCCGATTCCATCGCCACCGCCGAGCAGATCCGCAATGCGGACGCCGACCTGATCTACGCCCCCTTCATCTCGGTGTTCACCGCGGACCAGTCGGGTACCCGGGAAGAGTGGCAGGATCTGGGGGTGCGGACCTTCGTCACGAACACCCAGTGCCCGGATCACGGGGAGAACGCCGGGCAGGGGTATTTCGACCTGCTGGAGAAGGACTTCCGGGAGCTGGGGGAGCTGTTCGACGCCCCGGAACGCGCCGAAGAGCTGATCGAGCGCCAGCGCGCGGCCGTCACGGCCGCCGGGGAGGTGGACACCGGGGAATCGGTCGTCTTCCTCTATTCCGTGTACGAGGGCGCGCCCTATATCGCCGGGGGCAGCGGAATCGCCCAGGAGATGTCCGACCTGCTCGGACTGCGCAACGTCTTCGCGGACGTCTCCGAGGAATGGCCGGAGATCTCCTGGGAGGCCATCGCTGACGCCGACCCCGACCACATCATCCTGGCTGACCTGCCCGGCCGTGGCGCCCCCGGGGACCCGTGGCAGGACAAGGTCGAGATGATGGAACAGAATCCGGCGATGGCGCACACCCGGGCGGTGATGGAGGGAAACTACATCGTGGTCCCCGGCGTCGGCCTCGCCCCGAGTGCCAGGTCCCATGAGCCGTTGGAGATCCTCACCGAGGAGCTGCAGTGACCCGTGCCCTGACCCTGGGGAGCGTGATTCTGCTGGTGGCCTGTCTGCTCAGTCTCTTCCTGGGCAGTGCCTCGCTGAGTCCCGCCGAGGCCTGGGCGGCCCTGCTCCACCGCTTCGGGGTCAGCGACACCGACGCGCCGTCGATGTTGCGGCAGTCCATCCTCTTTGATCTCCGGCTGCCCCGGGTGCTGATGGCCGCGGTCGTCGGAGCGTCGCTGGCGGTGGCCGGGGTGGTCATGCAGGCGGTCACCCGCAATGATCTGGCTGAACCCTATCTGCTGGGGGTGAGCTCCGGGGCCTCGGCGGGAGCGGTTGCGGTGCTCACCCTGCTGAGCGCCGCGGCGCCCGTCGGGTTGACCCTGGGGGCCGCGATGGGGGCCCTGGTCTCCTTCGGCGTGCTGATGCTGCTGTTGTTCGGCGCTACATTATCGGCCACCCGGGTCGTGCTCACCGGGGTGCTGGTCGGGCAGTTGTTCTCCGCATTGACCTCGCTGCTTCTCCTCGCCAAGGGCGATGCCGACGCCACCCGGGGCGTGTTGTTCTGGTTGCTCGGCGCTCTCGGGGCCGCCCGCTGGGACACTCTGGTGATCGTCACGGTGGTCGCCGCGGTCGCGCTGCCATCCCTCTGGATCCTGTCGCGCTACCTGGACACGATGGGGTTCGGGGACGGGACCGCCACCACCATGGGGGTACCCGCCACCTGGCTCAGGGTGGCGGTGCTGGTGATCGTCGCGCTGTTGACCGCCGCCACGGTCTCCGTGGTCGGGGCGATCGGTTTCATCGGACTAATCGTGCCGCATGCCGTGCGGATGCTCATCGGCCCCGGCCACTCCCGGCTGATCCCCCTCAGCGCGGTGGTGGGCGCCATTCTGCTGGTTCTCTCCGATGCGTTGGCACGCACCCTGTTTGCGCCCCAGGAGATCCCGGTCGGCGTGGTCACCGCACTGATCGGTGTGCCGAGCTTCTTTCTGATCCTGCGGAGGAGGCAACGTTGATGAGTGGGGAAGGACTGCAGTTGACGGATGTGCAGGTCGTGAAGGCCGGCACCACCGTGCTCTCCGGGGTCACCACGGCGGCCCTGTCGGGCCAGGTGACGGCGGTGGTCGGGCCGAACGGCTCCGGAAAGTCGACGCTCCTGCAGGCGATGGCCGGGCTCCAGGAATTCACCGGGAGTGTGACTTTCGACGGCTCGGGGCTGCGGGAGTATCCCCGGCGGACGCGGGTCCGGAAACTCGCGTACGTCGAGCAGTCCGGGCCCCATGCCACGGATGCCCGGGTGCGGGAGATCGTGGAACTCGGGCGCCTGGCCGGGCGCGGGCTGTTTGTCCATCCGGATGACCGGGACCAGCAGGTGATCACCCGCGCCCTCACCGATGCGGACGTGGTGGGCATTGCGGAACGTAGCTTTTCCACGCTCTCCGGCGGGGAACAACAGCGCACCCACGTGGCCCGGGCACTGGCCCAGGACGCCGGCTTCATCGTCCTGGACGAACCGACCAATCATCTGGATCTGCCGCACCAGCACCGTCTGCTACGGCTGTTGCGGCACTTCGCCCATGAGGAGCATCACGGTGCCGGGGTGCTGCTGGCTCTGCACGATCTGGAGCTGGCGGCACGTTATTGTGACCGTGTCCTCGTTCTGGATCACGGCAGGCTGGTGGCCGCCGGCACGCCGTCAGAGGTACTGCAGCCCCGGCTGCTGGCGGAGGTGTTCCGGATCGACGCCGAGCTCGTGACCTCTCCTCGTGGGGCAGTCCTGCTGGAATGCCTGGGGGAGATCGACGGGGGAGAATGACGGCTCACCACCGTACAGTGGTGTCCTCAGGCGTTGACCTTCTGCGGCTGCTGGCGCTTCTTGTTGCGCAGCACCATCTGGCGCTCGGATTCACTGAGGCCGCCCCAGATGCCGTAGGGTTCGGCGACCTTGAGTGCGTGCTCCCGGCAGGAGGCGAGTACCGGGCAGGAGTGGCAGATCGCCTTGGCGCGGTTCTCCCGCTGCGCGCGGGCCCGGCCGCGTTCCCCGTCGGGGTGGTAGAACACGTCAGAGTCTTCTCCGCGGCAGGAGCCGTGGAGCTGCCAATCCCAGAAATCTGCGTTCGGGCCGGGCAGCAGGTGGGGCTGTGACATGCGTAGTATCTCCTTCATGGGACTTTGATCAACTGCTGGTGATCAACTTCTCGCACCATTGGTTCGATGCATGGGGCAGTCTGGTCTGCCTCGGTGAACTATTGGTTGCCAAATTGTTGCCCATAAGTGGAGCATTGGGAATATCATTGGGAAAAGTGCCTTCTGCCTGCGTGGATCGTGAAGGTTAAAGCTGAATGAACTTTCTCGGCATGGAGAAACCGGGGTCACCGGGTAGGGTTGACACCCGGCTTTGTTTGATTTAGTTAGCAGTGTCCCGGGTTCTGATGGAGGGCGTGGTCCGTGAGCGATACCGAAGGTGAGTTGACCGAGCTGGTTCCGGCAGCGGTCGCCGGTGACCGGCGGTCACTGCAGCGGATCATCGAGATCGTTCACCCCCAGGTGCTGCGCTACGCCCGCGCCCGGATCAGCGGGGGCCGGACCCCCACCGCCGAGGACATCGCCCAGGAGATCTGTCTTGCCGTGGCCACCTCCATTTCCCGGTATCAGGATCAGGGCCGGCCATTCATGGCCTTCGTCTACGGCATCGCCTTCAACAAGGTCGCGGATGCCCATCGGAGCATGGCACGGGACAAGCTCAATCCCACCGAGGACGTGCCGGAATCGGTCAATGACACCGACACACCCGAGGAATACGCGCTGACTTCCGACGGAAGTAACAGAGTGCGTGCTCTGCTCGATTCATTAAGTGACAAGGCCCGCGAAATCGTGATCTTAAGGGTGTTCGTCGGGTTATCCGCCGATGAGACGGCCAAAGTCGTGGGGAGTACCCCTGGCGCGGTGCGCGTGGCACAGCATCGCGCACTGGCGAGCCTGCGGAAGGCACTGGAGAAAGAGGAGAGCAATAGATGAGTGGTCGCGGTAGGGAGGAAGATTTCACCGATCTGATTCCGTCGGTGATGGCGACCGACGCCTACCTCACCGACCTCTCCCGGGGAAAGCGACCCGGGGACGGTGAGGACGACGGCTTGGCCGACCTGTTCCTGGGGCTTCGTGACGAGGTTGAGGGACAGATGCCGGCATCTCCGACCCTGGCGGAGCTCGGCCTACCCGAGTCGGGTGGAGATGAAGAGGGCGGTAATGTCGTGCCGCTGCGTCGCCGCAGCGGTTGGGCCCGCACCCTCGTCGGTGGCCTGGTCGGCGCGGCCGCGGCCACCCTCGTGGTCGCCGGCGGTGGCGCGGCGGTCTACAACGCGCAGCCCGGCTCTCCGCTGTGGGGAATGTCCAAGCAGATGTTCGGTGAGCGGGCGGCGGTCGTCGAACTGGCCGGGACCCTGGACGAGATGGACGGCTTCGCGCAGAACGGCGATGTGGAGGGGCTGCGCACCCTGCTCAACGACGCCCGCGCCCGGCTGGGGGCGGAGCGGGCGGAACCCGCGACGACGCAGGGCACCCTGACCACCACCGCCACCGTCGAGCTGGAACCGCGCGCCACCGAGCCGGAGTCCGCTCCGGAGCCCCCGGCCGTGGAGCGGGAGACGCTGGTGGAGACCGAGGTGGTCACCGAGCAGGAGACCGTCACGGAGACAGCCGTGCGCACGGAGACCCAGACCGTCACGGTCGTGCCGCAGGTGCCGATCGAACCGGCGCCCACCGGCACCCCGTCGCCGTCCGCGACGGCCACGGCGGAACCGAGCAGTGAACCCACCACCGCGGTGGAATAGGTCACGCGGCAGAAAAAGCGGCAGGCCCCCGGCGAAACAGTCGGGGGCCTGCCGTCATCATGCGGCGGGTGAGCGCGGTGGTGCTCAGCGCTGGTCCATCCCGTCGAGGTATCCCAGGCAGTAGTCCCAGGGGACATAGGCGTTGACCTCGGGCTGGGCGCCCGGCTCGTGGACGGGGCTGAGCTCATCAGCGAGGGTGGCGCGCATGTTGGCCGCGAGGATGTCCCAGTCATAGTAATGGTTGACGTCGCAGTCCTCGCACAGGAAGAAGATGCCGCGGATCCCCTTGGGGCCGAGCACCTCCTTGAAGCGCGTCACCAGGGAGAGGTCCTGGATGATTCCTTCGCGCTCCTCCTGGGTCAGCGGCGGCATCGGATCTTCGGCGTCGAGGAATGACGCGGGATCATTCGGGTCGTCGGCGAAGGGGTCGCGGGGCATCTGAGGATCGAAGTTCACACTGGTAACCATATTGGTCGGGCACGGCAACTGGCAACAACCTGAGGTTTTCCGGTGCCGGTGCGCCCCCTGGTGGCCCGGGGAAACCGGCCAGGCTGGGTCTTTTGGCCGCCACGCATTAAAGTGTTGGACACCGCGGAAGTCATTTATGTGTAGGAGGAGTCAGCATGACAGATCAGCGAGTGTCCACCGGTGGCGATGATCCGAACAAGGTGGCCCTCGTTGGCCTGACCTTCGACGACGTTCTGCTGCTGCCGGCGGAGTCGAACATCGTTCCCAGTGAGGTGGACACCTCCACCCAGCTGACCCGTAACCTCAAGCTGGGAGTGCCGGTGATGTCGGCGGCCATGGACACCGTCACCGAGGCCCGCATGGCCATCGCCATGGCCCGCCAGGGCGGCGTCGGCGTGCTGCACCGCAATCTCTCGGCGGAGGAGCAGGCGGAACAGGTCGAGATCGTCAAGCGCTCGGAGTCGGGCATGGTCACCGACCCGGTGACCTCCACCCCGGACATGACCATCGGCGAGGTGGACGCGCTGTGCGCCCGATTCCGTATCTCCGGCCTGCCGGTGGTGGACAACGACGGCAAGCTGCTGGGCATCTGCACCAACCGTGACATGCGCTTCGAGCGCGACATGAACCGCAGGGTCACCGAGGTCATGACCCCGATGCCGCTGGTCGTCGCCAACGAGGGCGTCACCAAGCCCGAGGCTCTGGAACTGCTGAGCGCCAACAAGGTGGAGAAGCTGCCGATCGTGGACAACGACGGCAAGCTCGTCGGTCTCATCACCGTCAAGGATTTCGTCAAGTCCGAGCAGCACCCCAACGCCTCCAAGGACGCCTCGGGCCGTCTCCTGGTCGCCGCGGGTATCGGTACCGGACCGGACTCCTGGGACCGCGCCGGGCAGCTCGTCGAGGCCGGGGTGGACGTGCTCGTCGTGGACTCCGCCCACGCCCACAACAACCGGGTGCTGGAGATGGTCTCCCAGGTGAAGAAGGAGTTCGGGGACCGCATCGACGTCGTCGGTGGCAACCTGGCCACCCGCAGTGCCGCCGAGGCCATGATCGCTGCCGGCGCCGACGCCATCAAGGTGGGCATCGGTCCGGGCTCGATCTGCACCACCCGCGTGGTCGCCGGTGTCGGCGCCCCGCAGATCACCTCCATCATGGAGGCTGCGGTGCCTGCTCGGAAGGCCGGAATTCCGATCATCGCCGACGGTGGCATGCAGTTCTCCGGTGACATCGCGAAAGCCCTGGCCGCCGGCGCCTCCACCGTGATGCTCGGCTCCATGCTCGCCGGCACCGCCGAGTCCCCGGGTGAGATCGTCGTGGAGAACGGCCAGCAGTTCAAGCGCTACCGCGGCATGGGCTCCATGGGGGCGATGCAGGGCCGTGGCCTGTCCGGGGAGAAGCGTTCCTACTCCAAGGACCGCTACTTCCAGGCGGACGTCCGCAGCGAGGACAAGCTTGTGCCCGAGGGCATCGAGGGGCGCGTGCCGTTCCGCGGCAGCATCGAGGCGATCACCCACCAGCTGGTCGGTGGCCTGCGGGCCGCGATGGGCTACACCGGGTCCGCCACCATCGCCGAGCTGCAGACCAAGCAGTTCGTCCAGATCACCAGCGCGGGTCTGAAGGAATCCCACCCGCACCACATCCAGCAGACCGTCGAGGCGCCGAACTACCGGTAGTTCGCCCCAGCTGTCCGCTGACGCCGGCCCCGGAAAACTCCGGGGTCGGCGTTGTGTGGTTTCCGCCTCAGGTAAGGTTCTGTGTCTGGACACCGGAAACCGTTGAAGGAGACCAAACGCTCATGCGTGACTACGTCGAGATCGGTATCGGGCGGGAAGCCCGTCGCACCTACAACCTGTCGGACATCGCCATCATCCCGTCGCGGCGCACGCGTTCCTCCCAGGACGTCGACACCACCTGGCACATCGACGCCTACACCTTCGACATTCCGGTGATGGCACATCCGACGGACGCACTGGCCAGCCCCGAGTTCTGCATCGAGATGGGACGGCAGGGCGGCCTGGCCGTGATCAACGCGGAGGGCCTGTGGGGACGGCACGAGGATCTCGACGCCGCGTTGGGCCGGGTCATCGCGGCCGCCGAGGAGGGCACCCCGCTGGACGCCATCAGCACCACCGCCACCGCGGTGCTGCAGGAGCTGCACTCCGCCCCGGTCAATGACGAACTGCTGGCCGGCCGCATCAAGGAGGTCCGCGATTCCGGTGCCACCGTCGCCGTGCGGGTGTCTCCCCAGCGGGCCCGCGAGTTCGCCCCGAAGGTCATCGCGGCCGGCGCCGAGCTGCTGATCATCCAGGGCACCATGATCTCCGCCGAGCACGTGACCAGTGGGGGAGAGCCGCTGAACCTCAAGGAGTTCATCGGTTCCCTCGACGTCCCCGTCATTGCCGGCGGCGTGGCCGACTACACCACCGCCCTGCACCTGATGCGCACCGGCGCGGCCGGCGTGATCGTCGGCGGCGGCACCAACACCAACGCCTTCGCCCTCGGCATCGAGACCCAGATGGCCACCGCCATCGCCGACGTGGCCGCGGCCCGCCGCGAGTACCTGGATGAGACCGGCGGCCGCTACGTGCACATCATCGCCGACGGCGAGATCGAGACCTCCGGGGACGTGGCCAAGGCGATCGCCTGCGGTGCCGACGCCGTGGTGCTCGGCGAGGTCCTGTCCCAGTCCGAGGAGGCCGCCGGCCGCGGCTACTACTGGCCGTCCGTCGCCGCGCACCCGCGGTTCCCGCGCGGTTTCGTCGCCGAGTCCCCGGGACTGCTGCTGGACGGGGAGAACCGTCCGAGCCTGGAGACGGTGCTCAACGGCCCTTCGCGGGAGCCCTACGGCTACCAGAACATCGTCGGCGGCCTGCGCCGGGCGATGGCCAAGTGCGGCTACACCGACCTGAAGAGCTTTCAGAAGGTGGGCCTCTCCGTCAGCTGACCGTCCGGAACAACCGCACCGTCGTTCCACTCCGGGGTCGGTCAAACGGGTGCCGCACGGCGGACGAGTGGCCGAGGACGAAGTTGCGGGGACTGTCCGGTAGAATCTCTGGCGTGACCCAGCAGAATCCTTCCCCCGTCCTCGTCGTCGACTTCGGCGCCCAGTACGCCCAGCTCATCGCCCGACGCGTGCGCGAGGCTCACCTCTACTCCGAGGTGATCCCCCACACCGCCACGGTTGAGGAGATCAAGGCGAAGAACCCCGCCGCCCTGGTGCTCTCCGGCGGCCCGTCCTCGGTGTACGCCGACGACGCCCCCAAGCTCGACCCGGCGATCCTGGAACTGGGACTGCCGGTCTTCGGCATCTGCTACGGCTTCCAGGCCATGACCGAGGCGCTCGGCGGCACCGTTGCCGCCACCGGCAAGCGGGAGTACGGCCGTACGGACATCGACATCGCCGGTGGTCTGCTGCACCAGGGGCTGGAGCAGACCCACAAGGTCTGGATGAGCCACAGCGACTCCGTGTCGGAGGCCCCGGCGGGCTTCGACGTGACGGCCTCCACCGCCACCACCCCGGTGGCCGCCTTCGAGAACGCCGGGAAGAAGATGGCCGGCGTCCAGTACCACCCGGAGGTGCTGCACTCCCCGTACGGCCAGCAGGTGCTCACCCGCTTCCTCACCCAGGTGGCCGGGTTGGAGCCCACCTGGACCCCGTCCAATATCGCGGAGACCCTGATCGAGCAGGTCCGGGAGCAGGTCGGCGAGAACGGCCGTGCCATCTGTGCCCTGTCCGGTGGAGTGGACTCCGCCGTGGCGGCCGCTCTGGTGCAGCGCGCCATCGGGGACCGTCTGACCTGTGTCTTCGTCGATCACGGCCTGTTGCGTGCCGGGGAGCGCGAGCAGGTCCAGACCGATTTCGCCGCCGCGATCGGCGCCAAGCTCATCACCGTCGACGAGCGTAAGGCGTTCCTTGACAAGCTGGCCGGTGTCACCGAGCCGGAGGCCAAGCGCAAGGCCATCGGCGCGGAGTTCATCCGTTCCTTCGAACGCGCCGTCGCCCAGGCGATGGAGGGCCAGGACGTTGAGTTCCTGGTCCAGGGCACCCTCTACCCGGACGTCGTCGAGTCCGGCGGCGGTTCAGGCACGGCCACGATCAAGAGCCACCACAACGTCGGCGGTCTGCCCGACGACGTCGAGTTCCAGCTCGTCGAGCCGCTGGACCTGCTGTTCAAGGATGAGGTCCGCGCCGTCGGCCGTGAGCTCGGTCTGCCGGAGATCATCGTCAACCGTCAGCCGTTCCCGGGGCCGGGACTGGGCATCCGCATCATCGGCGAGGTCACCGAGGAGCGGCTGGAAACTCTGCGGGCGGCCGACCAGATCGCCCGCGAGGAACTGACCGCCGCCGGCCTGGACAGCCAGATCTGGCAGTGCCCGGTCGTGCTCCTGGCTGACGTCCGCTCCGTCGGCGTGCAGGGCGACGGCCGCACCTACGGCCATCCGATCGTGCTGCGGCCGGTCGCCTCCGAGGACGCGATGACCGCGGACTGGGTGCGCGTGCCTTATGAGGCTCTGGAGAAGATCTCCACCCGCATCACCAATGAGGTCCCCGACGTCAACCGCGTCGTGCTGGACGTGACCTCCAAGCCGCCGGCAACCATCGAGTGGGAGTAACCCCCTCCCCCGCTGAGGAATGACGGGGCCCGCCACCGCAGCAACCGCGGCGGCGGGCCCCTTTTCCCGGAGAAGACCAGGCGGGTAATTCAGCGCCTGAAATTCACGGTTGAAATTCGAGGATCCTGGAATTCCCGGCGTGGAATTCTACTGCTCGGAGAAAGCTACTCCGTGTTCACGATGGTCTCGCCGATCCCGGACTCGATCCGCAGGACCAGTGGGGCGCCCGGAGCGTCCTCGTTGTAGCTGCCGGTGGTGCAGTTGCTGTCCCCGAGTCCTGATTCGCAGGTCAGCTCAACCGGAACCGCCTCCGGCAGCCAGACCTCAAGCTGACCCACCCCGCCTTCGACGGTGACCACCTCTTCGGCATTCAGCTGCTCGAGTCCCCTCAGATCCACCGTGGTTTCCCCGATGTTGCCGTGGTAGGTGTCCTGCAGCTGATCGGCGGTGACAGGGGAAAAGGAGGTGTCCCCGACGGCGCCGCCGTCGTACTGGTAGTCAATGTTGCTCACCGCGAAGATCGCCGCCACCCCCAGCGCGCCGACGGCCACGATGGAACCGAAGCCGAGGGCGACCCAGGGCCAGACCCGTGCCTTGCGCTTCGGCGGTTGCGCCGGCGCAGGCTTGGGAAGGTCCCAGGCGAAGGGGGCGGTGCCCAGTGGATCCCAGGCGGGGGGAGTGGTCCGGCCCCGGGGGTAGTTATAGCCTTCCGCCGGGGTGATCCCGGACAGGTCCGGTGTGGGCTGGGACTGGTGGGGATACATCGGCTGGGTCATCTGCTGCTCCTGGGTCGGGGTGATCAGACCGGCGGGCGGAACCGGTTCCTTGCGGTGCAGGCCCCACCAGCCCAGGGCCGTGAGTCCCAGTGCGACCAGGGTGGTGGAGCCGAAGAACTCGTTCAGACCCGCGCCGAACACGCCGGAGAAGATGATGAAGAAGATCAGCAGCCACCAGCCCTGGCGGCGTTCCTTCCGGTACTCCGGTTTGAACAGTGCCTGGACCGGGGCGACCGGCACGCCATAACGCGGCATGATCAACCAGGCCGCGATGTAGGCGGCCACGCCACCACCGAACAGCGCCAGAACCACAAAGGAGATGCGCACGAGCGTCGGGTCGATCTGGTAGCGCACGGCGATGCCCTCGCAGACGCCGGCGACATGTCCGTGACCGCCCTGTTCGGACGGGATGCGGGGTGGGCGGGTCTCCCACATCTGGGTGAGGGTGTTCATGACCTAGATTCTGCTCGGCGCCCCGGCCCGGCACCATCGGGGGTCACCCTGATTTTCCCCGCTCGGGGACTTCCCCGATGTGTCGGCCCGGCGCCTCATGGAACAATCACATCCATGAGTACCCAGCCACCGGTGCCCTACGGGCAGCAACGACCGGCCTACTATCCGCGGTTCACCCGCCCCACACAGGGGCGGGTCGTCGGCGGGGTGGCGGCCGGGCTGGCACGGCACCTCAGGCTGGATGTCACCCTGGTGCGCATCGCGCTGATCATTGCGGCGCTGCTGACCGGGCTGGGCCTGGTCTTCTACGCGCTGCTGTGGATCGCGTCGAAGCCGGACAAGACCGTCGACGAGCAGGCCCCGCAGCTGTCCCGGCCGGTCTACCTGCTGCTGGTGCTGCTCACCCTGGTCGGCGCAACGCTCTCGGTCTCGTTGGTCACCGGTTTCGGCGGCAGCACCCTGATTCCACTGGCCGTGGCGGCCGTCGGCGCCCTGGTGGCCTGGCAGGCCTATGACCGGGGTTTCAGCTCCGGGCGCAGCATGTTGGCGATCAGCTTCGGCGGCGTGCTGGTGATGGCCGGCATCATCGTGGTGGTGTTCAACTGGGAGGGCAGCGGCGGCTTCGGCACGGCCCTGTTCGCCGTGCTGCTCACCTTGGCCGGGGTGGCCGCCCTGGGCGTGCCGCTGGGCCTGCGACTGTGGGACTCGCTGGTGGAGGAACGGGCAGAGAAGGCCGCCGCCGCCGAGCGCGCAGACATCGCCTCGCATCTGCATGACTCCGTGCTGCAGACCCTGGCGCTGATCCAGAAGCGTGCCGACGATCCCGGTGAGGTCACCCGCCTCGCCCGCGGGCAGGAGCGGGAGTTACGCCAGTGGCTGTTCGACGCCCCGGAAAAATTCAGTTCCACCATCTTCGCAGCCGTGGAACTGGCCTGCGGTGAGGTGGAGGATCTCTTCGGCATCCGGATCGCACCGGTGACGGTGGGCACGGACCGGGAACTGGACGAGGACAACCAGGCCGCGGTGCTGGCCGCCCGGGAGGCCATGGTCAACGTGGCCAAGCACGCCGGGGTGGATTCCGCCGACGTCTACGCCGAGATCCTCGCCGGAGAGCTGGCCATCTTCGTCCGGGACCGCGGCGTCGGCTTCGACCCCGAGCAGATCCCGGCAGACCGCCACGGCATCCGCGACTCCATCCGCCAGCGGGTGGACCGGGCCGGCGGTGGCGTGCGGATCAGATCCGCGCCGGGGGAGGGCAGCGAGGTGTCCATCACGATGCCGCTTTCCTGACTATCCTCTAAGGCATGGTGAAGGTGTTTCTGGTTGATGACCACTCTGTGTTCCGCTCCGGGGCCCGCGCGGAGCTCGACGGTCTGGTCGACATCGTCGGTGACGCCGGCACTGTGGCCGAGGCCATCGCAGGAATCAACCGGACCTGCCCCGACGTCGTGCTCCTGGACGTGCACATGCCCGATGGCGGCGGGTTGGCGGTGCTCCGTGGCGTGGACGCGGACACCACCTTCCTGGCCTTGAGCGTCTCCGACGCCGCCGAGGACGTGATCTCCGTGATCCGCGCGGGGGCCCGCGGATACGTCACCAAGTCCATCTCCGGTAGGGAGCTGGCGGAGGCCATCGACCAGGTCAACAGCGGCGACGCCTACTTCTCTCCACGGCTGGCCGGCTTCGTGCTGGACGCCTTCGCGGGTGGGGAGGTGGCCGAGGAATCCGCGGCCGGCCCGGAACATGATCCGGTAGTCGACGCCCTGACCCGCCGCGAACTGGAGGTGCTGCGCCTGCTGGCACGGGGTTACACCTACCGCGAGATCGGCAAGGAGCTGTTCATCTCCGTCAAGACGGTGGAAACCCACGCCTCGAATATCCTGCGCAAGACGCAGCAGTCCAACCGGCATGCCCTGACCCGGTGGGCGCACTCTCGGGATCTGGACTAGAACCGTTGAAAAAGAGCGGTCCCCGCACGGACCCCACCAACTACGTGGGGGATTTTTCCACCACAACCCCCAGGTTCCAGCCTTGCTGGTACCCATGCGCTGCGGCAGCGGCATCGGCAAAATGTGAGCCTTCGCCCGTTCTTTAGAAGCTCATTCTGGTGGACGTTTCGTTAAACCATATTCGTCGAGAACGAATACGGTGTCAGCCACAAGCCTGACCGCCCCTTACATAAGGGATTGCTGGCCGAGCAAGCGTCCCACCTCCGTGTGGGTGACGCACCCCGAACCGCGTAGGGCTTTCTTAAATTACGCGCGATGGCCTGGCGGGATCGTTGTTCTACTCCTCGGCGTCGGTCTGACGTGCGTGCTACTGACAGTTCTCCCTGAAACGTAGCGCGGTCAACCCCGCCGGAAGCTCGCCGCCGGGTGCGTGTCGGGCAGCAGATCGGCCCCGGTGAGCTGGCTACGCAGGGTGCCCGTGCCCTCCTGTAGCAGCCCCCGACGCCGCAGCACCGGGGTCACGTGCTCCGCGAAGGCCGTCAGATCCGGGCCCCGCAGGGCGTGATCAATGTTGAAGCCGTCCACGCCGGACTCCATCATCCACCGCTCCAGCTCATCCGCCACGGTTTCCCCGGAACCGACGACAACCGGCCCCCGGCCACCGATGGTCATGTGGGCGGCCAGATCCCGGATGGTCCAGGCGCGGTCCGGATCCATGGCGGTGAAGGACTGCAGGGCGGAACGGTTTCCCTCGATGTGGACCTCCTCCAACACGTCATCGGGGCCGTAGGTGGACAGGTCCAGGCCGGTCCAGCCGGCGAACAGTGCCAGGGCGGCGTCCTCGTCCACATAGCGGAGATAGGACTCGTAGCGCTGTCGGGCGGCGGCATCGGTCTCGGCGGCGATGACCGTGACCGAGGTGATCGTTCGCATCTCCGAGGGGGCGCGGTCCTCTTCGGCCAGACGGCCGCGGGCGGCGTCGACCAGCGGGCGGACGTTGTCCGGGGTGGTGCCGGCGAAGAAGAGCGCCTCGGCGTGTTTGGCGGCGAAGGCGATGCCCCGCGGGGAGGAACCGGCCTGGAAGAGGAAGGGGACGCGCTGCGGGCCGGGGAGGGTGACCGCGGGCCCAGGGACGTCGAACCACTGTCCGCGGTGGTTGATCGGACGCACCCGGTCGGGGTCCAGGTAGGTGTTGGTGGCGGCGTCGATGCGCAGGGCGTCGGGTGCGATGGAGCCCTCCCAGAGGCCGTAGACCACGTCCATGTACTCGTCGGCACGGTCATAGCGCTGGTCGTGGGGGAGCAGGCCGCCGCCGATGTTGCGCAGCGCGGACTCCTGGTAGCCGGTGACGATGTTCCAGGCGATGCGGCCGCCGGTCAGGTGATCCAACGTGGCGAATTTCCGGGCCAGCAGGAAGGGGGACTCCCAGGAGACGTTCGCTGTCACGCCGAAACCGAGGCGCGTCGTGGCGCGGGCCAGGGCGGAGATGAGCAGCAGGGGATCGAGCAGCGGGTACTGCATGCCCGCGCGGATGGCGGTGCGGCCGGAGCCCTCGTAGACGTCGTAGACACCGGCGACATCGGCGAAGAAGACCGTGTCAAAACCGGCTTCCTCCAGCAGCTTCGCGTGCGCGACCCAGAAGTCCAAGTCCCGGTACTGCTCCGGGGCAGCCGCGGGATGACGCCACAGGCCGGAGGTCTGGTGGGTGGGAACGAGCATGTCGAGGGCGGAGAGAATCATGCCCTGTATGTTCCCACGGCAAAGACCTCAGAGGAAAGCTAGGGCCCGGCTGCCGTCCACGTGTGGGAACACCCAGTACATCCAGGCGAAGATCACCAGCCAGACGACCGCGGTGCCCCACATCGGGAGGGGGCCGAGGGCAGGTACGAGCATCAGTGCCAGCCACACCAGGAACAGGGGGATCACCTGACTCAGCCGCGGCTTGTACTCCACATTGCGCTTCTCCAGATAAGCGCGGATCTCCCGGCGGTAGGGGTGACTGAAGGTCAGCAGGAAGGCGGCCCCGATGGCCAGCACCATGACCGCGACCTGAATGCCACGGGACAGATCCACCGACAGCACGGCCACGCCCACGCCGAGTAGCGCGGAGGCGCCGAACCTCACGACCTGGGGTGTGGGGATCGGCGTGATGTGTGAGCGCATGTTGCTGTAGGCGTCCATGCCGTTCACGTTAGCAGTTGACGGTTCCGCTCCAGGTGGGCGATACTGGAACCGTGACTAGGACAGGTGTTCGAAAGGCGGCTGGGGTCCCTGACCTTCAGGGTTTGAGCCGGGAGGCGCGCATCTCGGCGCTCCGGGCCCGCATGAACGCCCTGGAGACCCCGGGTGGGGAGGCCCCGGCAGAAGACGTCGGGGTGGTCGCCGTGGGCGAGGAACTGGCGGGGATCCTGCCCGGCGGGGGCCTGGTCCGGCGGCGGCACACCCACTTGGCGGACTGCCCGGCGCTGGTCGTCGAACTCATCGCGCACTGTAGCGCCCGGGGCGGACACGTGGCGGTGGTCGGCTGGCCGGAACTGTCCTACGCCGGGGTGGTGGACTCCGGCGGCAAGCTGGGCAACATCATCGCCGTGCCCGACCCCGGCCCGGAGCCGCTGAACATCTCCGCAGTGCTGGTGGAGGGGCTGGACCTGGTGATCCACCGCTTTCCCGGCCGGCTGGAGCTGAGTCCTGGCCGGGCCCGGCCGCTGCTGGCGAAGCTGCGTTCCGGCACGGCCGCGCTGGTGCTCATCGGCGCGGAGGTCGCCTCCCCGGCAGCGGACATCGACGCCAGGGTCAGCACCTACCGTGGGCTCGGCACCGGCACGGGCCGGATCAACGGGGTGGACATTGACGTCGCCGTCACCGCCAAAGGACACCGGCCGGCCCGCACGCGGCTGACACTGGGGGAGAAACCCCGGCTGCGGGCGGTGTGAGTGGGTGCGGGTCATGGCTCTCTGGTTCCCGGACTGGCCGGTCCGGGCGGCGCTGCTGGGAGGAGGTGTGCGCCCGCCCCTGGCGGTCAGCGCGAACCACCGGATCCGCGTGTGTGACACCCTCGCCCGTGCCGCCGGGGTGCGCCGCGGCATGCGGGTGCGGCAGGCGCGGGCCGTCTGTCCGGATCTGGAGGTGCTGGCGGATGACCCCGACCGTGACAGCCGCATGTTCGAATCCATCGCCGGCGGCCTGGACGATGTCGCCTCCGCCGTCGAGGTGCTGCGTCCCGGGCTCGTGGTGGTGGATGCCCTGGCTGCCGGCCGCTACCACGGTGGGGAAGGCAGAGCCGCGGAGCTGCTGATCGACGCCGCCTCGCGCCGGGGAGTGGATTGCCTGGCGGGCATTGCCGATGACATCAATACCGCTCTGATTGCAGCCCGCGTCGGCGCGGTGGTACCGACTGGTGGCAGTGCGCAGTTCCTACGGCGCCGGCCCGTGGAGCTGCTCGTGGCCGAGACCGCCCTGGGCTGTGAGCCGGGGGTGGTGGACTCCCTGATTCAGTTGGGGATACGGACCCTCGGCGAATTGGCGGACCTGCCCTCGACCGCGGTGGGCACGCGTTTCGGGCGGGCCGGGCAGCACTGCCACCGGATCGCCGCCGGCGTGCCCGACCGCCGGGTGGCCCCGAAGCTGCCCGGGGCGGACCTGGCGGTGGCGATCACCCCGGAGGAACCCGTCGAGCGCGTCGATGCCGCGGCCTTCGTCGCCCGTTCCCTGGCAGCGAAGCTGCATCAGGGGTTGCAGGAGGCGGGGTTGGTCTGCCTACGAATGAAGGTCGTGGCGGAGCTGACCGACGGACGACGGCTGGAACGGACCTGGCGGACCCGGGAGGCGTTGAACGAACAGGCCACCGCGGACCGGGTGCGCTGGCAACTGGATGGTTGGTTGACCGCCGGCGGGGCCGGCACGATCACCACCCTGTTGCTGGAGCCGGTGGAGGTCTCCGCCCCGGAGATCCTCGGGGAGCTGTGGCGCAGCGGCGCCGACACCGACCAGGCGAGACGGGTGATCTCCCGGGTGCAGTCCACTCTCGGGGTGGACGCCGTGATTCAACCCCGGTTGCAGGGCGGCCGCGGGGTGGGGGAGCGCATCTCCTTCGTCCCCTATGGCGACGCCCCCGGTCAGCCGGACACCGGCACCTGGCCGGGGAAGATCCTCGGGCCACTCCCGGCCCGGTTGGGGCCGGACACCCCGGTGCAGCTGGAGGATGGCCGGGGTGGGCTGGTGCTGGTGACCGCGGAGGCGCTGCTCAACGTCGCGCCCGCGGTACTGCGCGGGGCCGGGGTGGGTAACTACCGGGTACTCGGTTGGGCCGGGCCCTGGCCGGTGGACACCCCCGACCAGCGTTGCGCACGGTTGCAGGTGATGGGACAGAAGGCCGGGGATGACACACCCCGCGCCTGGCTGCTGGTCTGGCGGGACCGCTGTTGGCGGGTGGAGGCGGAGTACTGAGGTGCTAGCTGTCTAGCGCTGCACGATGTCGATGACCACGCGCTTCGGATCCTCGAGCACCTGCACGGAGTAGGGCAACTGCTCGCGCAGGCCGATCACGAACTGGGAGCGGCCCTCAAAGGTTCCGGTGCTGATCACCTCGGTCACCTTGCCCGTGCCCTCGACGGTGCCCAGCTGCGGATCCTCGATGCCCAGATCGAAGGGGTAGACGGTACCGTCCAGATTGACGTTCATCGCGACGGTGCCGTTGAAGTCCACCGAGTGTCCGGAGCCCTGCTGGGTGGGGTTGGTGGTGTAGTCGATGAACCAGCCCGGATCGCCTTCCCCGGCCAGGTCGAGGACCACACGGTCAAAACCCTGGTGGCTGCCCACGCGCACATCGGTGACCACCAGCTGGGAGGGGGCCGCCGGACGCAGTGTCTTCATGGAGGTGTCCGCATCACCTAAGGCGGTGACCCCGGCGTTGGGCGACATACCGGCGGCGTCGTCTCCCGTGGTGGAGGCGGAGAGGGTCTCCGTGGCGGTCAGTGTGCCCGGTCCGGACCCCCCGTTGGCGCCGCAGGCGGCAAGGCCGAGGGTGGCCACGGCAGCCAGACCCACGGCGATGCGACGACACGGAGAGCCGAAAAACACAGTCATGCACAACACCGTAACCTGCGGGCCCGGAAGCGGCGAAGCCAGCATGGTGATCTGACACAATTGTTTGCTAATCGTTGCAAAACCGTGTCGCTGGCTAAACTCGTCGGTATGACAGATCAGGCACGATGCTCAGATATCCAGGTTGAACCGCTTCCCGGAACGGCGAAGCAGGAACGCGTCTATGTCATCCTCGAACATGTCGGCGGCTGGAGCCGGGACGTGCTCGACGGCGGTACCTTCGGCGCGGAATTGACCGCCGAACTCAAGGCCCACCTCAAGGGCCGGGCCGGCCTGCAGCTCATCCGCCGCCCCGGTCGCGCCGGACGGGCGGAAGGGCCACGGCGCCTGTACCTGGTCTTCGCGGACGAGGGGGTCGCCGAACAGCTCGTCGTGGCCGGGCCGGAGGCGATCCTGCAGCTCGACCTCGGTGGACCGGGCCGCAACGGCGCCGAACCTGTCGGCCATCCGCTGGTGCTGGTCTGCACCCACGGTAAGCGGGATGTGTGCTGCGCCCTCAAGGGCCGGCCGCTGGCCGCGGAGCTGGTGGAACGGTACCCGGGGGAGGTGGTCTGGGAGACCTCCCACACCAAGGGCCACCGCTTCGCGCCTTCACTGTTGCTGATGCCCTGGGGTTACTCCTTCGGACGCCTCAACCCCTCGGCCGCCACCGCGCTTGTCGACGCCGCTCTGGCCGGCGAGTACTTCCTGCCCGGCAACCGGGGCCGCGGCCTGTACGGTCCGGTCGGACAGGTCGCCGAGCTCGCCGTGGCGACGTCGCTGACGGAGGCCGGTGAGACGCTGCGCTTCGGCGATTTGGCCGCGGACGGTGACGTCGTGACGCATACCGACGGCCGGCGCTGGACCGTGGCCATGAAAAAGCAGGAGGTGACCGGGGTGGTCTCCTCCTGCGGGGACGCCCCGAAGACCGGGACGAGCTGGGTGGCGGAACAGATCAGCGCCGCATGATCTTCTTCGACAGCCAGTTGCCCAGCAGCTGGGCGATCTGGACAATGATGACGATCGCGATGACGGCGACGTAAGTGACCTCATAGTCGAAGGCGCGGTAGCCGTAGACGATGGCGAAGTCACCGATACCGCCGCCGCCGATGTAGCCGGCCATGGCGGACATGTCGATGACGGCGATGAAGATGAAGGTGTAACCCAGGATCAACGGACCGAGGGCCTCCGGAATGATCACGGTGCTGATGATCCGCCAGGGGCCGGCACCCATGGCCCGGGCGGCCTCGATCACCCCGGGGTTGATGGCGACGAGGTTCTGCTCGACGATGCGGGCCACCGTGAAGGTGGCGGCGATGCACATGATGAAGGTCGCCGCCTCCCGGCCGATCGTGGTCCCCACCACCGAGAGCGTCAAGGGGGTGAACATCGCGATCAGGATGATGAACGGGATGGGGCGGATGAAGTTCACCAGAACGTTGACCACCCAGTACAACGGTTTATTACGCAGAATGCCGGCGTCCCGGGTGGTGTAGAGCAGGATTCCCAGCAGCAGGCCGAGGATGCCGCCGACGACCATGGTCACCGACACCATGACGAGGGTGTCGATGATCGACTGGACGAAGGTGGGGCCGAGCCGGTCCCAGTCGGCGGCGAGGGTGGTGACGGTCATCGGGTGATCTCCTGGATGTCGGTGGTCTGGGAGAGGGTCGCGCGGAAGTTCTCGATGGCCTGGTGCGGCCCATTGAGGCGCACGGTCATCTTGCCGAAGGACTGCTGCTGCAGGGTGGTCACGCCACCGTGCACGATGTTTATCGACGCCCCGGCCTCCCGCAGGACCGCGGCGGCGGCGAAGAAGCCCGACTCCTCGGTCAGGTCGACGGTGAACAGCCGACCGTCGTGGGCGAGCAGATCACCCGCCTCGACCTGGTCGGGGGTGTTGCGCAGGGCGGTGGCCACGAAGCGCTGCGCCACCGGGGTCTGCGGGTGGGAGAAGACGTCGTAGATGCTGCCGTACTCGACGACCTGCCCGGCCTCCATCACGGCGACCTTGTCCGCGATGGAGCGCACGACCTCCATCTCGTGGGTGATCACGATGATGGTGATGCCGAACTCCCGGTTGACGCGGCGGAGCAGCTCCAGAACCTCCTGGGTGGTCTCCGGGTCGAGCGCCGAGGTGGCCTCGTCGGCCAGCAGCAGGGAGGGGTTCGTCGCCAGGGCGCGGGCGATACCCACGCGCTGTTTCTGCCCGCCGGAGAGCTGCTCCGGGTAGCTGCGGCCCCGCTCACCCAGGCCGACGAATTCGAGGAGCTCAGCGACCCGCGCCTTGCGCTCTGTCTTCGGCATGCCCGCCAGCTTGAGCGGGTACTCGATATTGCCGGCGGCGGTGCGGGAGGAGAAGAGATTGAACTGCTGGAAGATCATGCCGATGCCGGAACGGATCTTGCGCAGTTTTCCTTCGGACATGCCGACGACGTCGGTGCCGTCGAGCAGTAGTTCGCCCGAGGTGGGCACGTCCAGGCCGTTGACCATGCGGACCAGGGTGGATTTACCGGCCCCGGAGTATCCGATGACGCCGAGGATCTCGCCGGGTTCGACGGTCAGGGTGACGCCGTTGAGCGCCGTCGTCTCGGTTTTTCCGGTGGTGAAGACCTTGGTGAGGTCACGGAACTCGACTCGGGTTCCTCTGGTTCCGTGCTGCGGTGATGCTGTCACTGTGGGGACCATTCGATTCAGGTGGGCGGGCGGGTGCAGGACGCACAGGCGCGGCGGCTGCGCGATTGCGACGCAGACAATGTTAAACCCCGCCGCGGGAAAGCGACGGGGTGGCACCTGTGTGACGGGTGACTAGCCCTGGTCGCGCTCGGCTTCCTCCAGGCGGTTGAGGATCTCGGCGAGCTCCTCCTGGGTGCGTTCGACCTCGATGGCGGTGTCCTGGGAGTCCTCGGCGACGGCCGCCATGACCTCCTCGGAGTGCCAGAGCTCGACGAGCTTGTTCAGCCGCGGGTCATCCGCGTCCTCGGCGCGGGTGGCGAAGACGTTGATGTAGGGCTCCGCCTGCTCGGAGTTCGGGTCGTCCTTGAAGACCGCCGACTCGGGGTCGATGCCGGCGCGGTCCAGCCAGGAGTTGTTGATGATCGCCGGGCGGCCCTCGCCGTAGACGGCCGGGGTCTGGGCGGCGTCGACCGGGGTGACGGAGACCTGCGAGGCCTCCTCGTCGATGTCGGCCGGGGTTGGAGTGATCAGGCCCTCCTCGCGCAGGGTGACCAGGTCCGCCTGGACCAGCACGTTGATGGCGCGGCCCTGGTTGGAGGGATCGTTGGGGATGGCGACTTCCTCGCCCTCGATGCCGTCGAGGGAGTCGTGGCCCTGCCAGAACAGGTCCAGCGGGTAGATCTCGGTGGCGCCGATGGCCACGAGGTCATCCCCGGCGCCGACGTTGTACTCGGCGAGGAACTTCAGGTGCTGGAACTTGTTGATGTCGATCTGATTCTGGGACAACGCCTGGTTCGGGGTGTTGTAGTCGGAGAAGTTCTCGATCTCCAGCTCGATGCCCTCCTCGGCGGCGATGTCCTCGAACACGGTCCAGGCCTGCTGGGAGGCGTCGGTGGTGCCGATGCGGATCGGGCCCTCGCCGTTTTCTCCCTCGGAGTCGGCGGAGCAGGCGACAAGAGCGGTGGCGACGAGCAGGGTGGCGGCGCCCCCACCGAAGATGCGACGGAGTTTCATGGTGCTGTGATCCTTTGCTGGGAAACTACTCAGTGCTGTTGAAGGATCACGCTAGCACGCGACATACCGCTTGGTCTAGTTGCTGTGAACTGCACTGATCGGGGCTGATCAGTGGCCGGCCTGCATCGCCCCGGCCGCTGCGGTCACTCGCAGGGCAGCATGTCGCCGAGGATCTCCGCCGGGGCGCCGTCCGCCCAGGCCTGGGGCAGGTGGAAGCAGGGGTAACCGCTGAGGGGGGAAGTGCCGTGTTTCTCGTATCCGGCCCAGCGGCCGTTCTCCCAGTGGGCGAACACCACCCAGTCCGTCTGCCCCTTGCCGCCGTGCAGCCACTGGCCGTCACAGTGGAGGACGGTGTCCAGCTCTGGGTCGACGTCGCGGGCGAGGGCTTCTGCGGTGCACTCGCCGGAGTCCGGGGGTGGGGGTTCGGGTGCCGTCGGGGCGGCGTCGGCGCCGCCGGAGACGAGTGCTCCCAGCGTCAGGAGGGTGGTGCTCAGGATGGACGTGAGGTGGCGGTTCATGGGCTGAGCGTAACCCGCCCGGGTGTCACCCGTGCTCGAAGTTATGAAATGTTCCCCCTTCTGCAATATTAGAACACCTGTTCTCATCCGGGTTATTCTGGGCACCATGAGATTCCATGGCGGCGCGCCACTGAGTTGGTCCCGGCTGGAGCGGATTCTCTCCGGCCATACCGGGCCGGAGCCCGTGCCCGCCGAGTACCTGGAGCAGACCCGCACACCGCGGCGTCATGAAGCGGCGGTACCGTTCGCGGAGCTGCACGCGACCTCCAGCTACAGTTTCCTGGCCGGGGCCTCCGAACCGGAGGCGATGGTCGCACGCGCCGTGGAACTCGGTCTTGCGGCCCTGGCCCTGGTGGACCGCGACGGCTTCTACGGCGCGATCAAATTCGCCGAGGCCGCCGCGCAAGTTGACCTGCCCACCGTTTTCGGTGCCGAGCTGGGCCTGCCCGGCCGCCCACTCACCGTCCTCTGCCGGGATCCGGAAGGGTACCGACGGCTCTCGCGCGTGATCGCCGACGCCCACATGGCTGGTGGGAAGAAGGGCGTGCTGCGTTACCCGCCCCTGGAGCTGATCGCCGCGGAGGCCGGCGGGCACTGGCTCGTGCTCGCCGACCACGCCTGGACCGCCGGTATCGCTGAACTGGTGGAGTTGTTCGGGGCAGCCCACGTGGTGCGGGAATATGACGTGACGATGGTGCCCGAGGACGCGGACCACCACCGGAAACTGGACGACTGGAACAACCTGCGTGCCATCGTCTCCGCGCGCCCGGCCGCCGCCACGCGTCACGATGCCCCGCTCGCCCGCGCGAAGCAGTCCCTCGCCCGCCGGGAGTCCATGAGCCAGACCGAGCCCGAACTGCACCCGATGGGAACCGGATGGCTGCGTTCCGGCGCACAGATCACCGCCATGCTGCCCGGCAGGCCCGAGCTGCTGGCGGAAACCGTGGCGATCGCCCGGGAGTGCGCCTTCACCCTGGACCTGGTGGCCCCCAACCTGCCCACCTGGGACACCCCGGCCGGCCACACCGAGATGAGTTGGCTGCGCCACCTGGTCACCGAACGCATGGCCCTCCGCTATGCCAGCCGACCCACGGCGGTCCGGGAGCAGGCGGGGAAACAGATCGAACACGAACTGGACGTGATCGAGCAGCTGGACTTTCCCGGCTACTTCCTCATAGTCACGGATCTGGTGGACTTCTGCCACGACGCCGACATCCTCTGCCAGGGGCGGGGATCGGCCGCCAACTCCACGGTGTGCTTCACCCTCGGCATCACCAATGCTGAACCGATCGCCGCCGGCCTGCTCTTCGAGCGGTTTCTCTCGCCCGACCGGGAGGGCCCGCCCGACATCGACATCGACATCGAGTCCGGCCGCCGGGAGGAGGTCATCCAGTACGTCTACGACAAGTACGGCCGTGACAATGCCGCGCAGGTGGCCAACGTGATCACCTACCGTCGAAAAGGCGCGGTCCGCGACGCCGCCCGCGCGCTCGGGCACCCGCCGGGCAGCGCCGACGCCTGGTCGAAGGGCACCGCCGAACCACCTGCCCAGGTGCTCGAGCTGGCGGAGCGTTTCCGGGGTCAGCCACGGCACCTGGGCATCCACTCCGGCGGCATGGTCATCTGCGACCGTCCGATCGCCGATGTGGTGCCCACCGAGTGGGCCCGGCGGGAGAACCGTTCCGTGGTGCAGTGGGACAAGGACGACTGCGCCTCAGCCGGCCTGGTGAAATTCGACCTGCTGGGCCTGGGCATGCTCGAGGCCCTGCACCACATGATCGACCTGGTGGCCCAGACCACCGGGGACCGCATCGAACTCTGGGAACTCGACCTGACCGAACCGGAGGTCTACGCGATGCTCGCACGGGCTGACGCCGTGGGCGTGTTCCAGGTCGAGTCCCGGGCCCAGCTGTCCACCCTGCCCCGCCTGCAGCCCCGCAACTTCCATGACCTGGTGGTGGAGGTGGCGCTCATCCGCCCCGGCCCCATCCAGGGCGGCTCGGTGCACCCCTATCTCCGGCGGCGCAGCGGGGAGGAACCGGTCAGCTACGAGCACCCCGTGCTGGAGAAATCCCTGGCCAAGACGCTCGGCGTGCCGCTGTTCCAGGAACAGCTGATGCAGATCGCAGTGGATGCCGCCGGCTTCTCCGGTGCAGAGGCGGACAACCTGCGCCGGGCGATGGGGGCCAAACGCTCGCCCGCGAAGATGGCGGCGCTGCGCTCCCGCTTCTTCACCGGCCTGGCCGAGACCAACGGTATCGAGGGGGAAGTGGCGGAGACCCTGTGGAACAAGGTCGTGGCGTTCGCCGCCTACGGCTTCCCGGAGTCGCATTCCCAGTCCTTCGCCTCCCTGGTCTACTTCTCCGCCTGGTTCAAGCACCATCATCCGGCCGAGTTCTACGTGGGTCTGCTGCGCGCCCAACCGATGGGCTTCTACTCGCCGCAGTCGCTGATCCAGGACGCCCGCCGCCACGGCGTGGAGATTCACCCGGTCACCGTCAACGATTCCGGGGTGGAGGCCGACTGTGAGGACGGCGGCATCCGGCTCGGCCTGAACCTGGTCCAGGGACTGGGGGCGGATGCCGCGACCCGGGTGGCACGGCGCGCCCCCTTCGGCTCGATCCCGGATCTGGCGCGCCGGGCCGGGCTGAGCGTGCCCCAGGTGGAGGCCCTGGCGCGGGCCGGGGCCCTGGACTGCCTGGGGGTGGACCGCCGGCAGGCGCTGTGGCAGGCGGGGGTGGCGGCCACCGAAAAGCCCGGCATGCTGCCCGGGATGTCCGCGGTCGAGGCTCCCGCGCTGCCGGGGATGTCCGCCTTTGAGCTCATGGCCGCTGACATCGCCAGCACCGGCGTGACACATCAGGTCCAGCCGATGGAGCTGCTGCGGGGCAGCCTGAACGCGGCGGGTATCGTGCCCGCCGGGCACCTGCTCCAGGTGGAGGACGGATCACGTATCCGCATTGCCGGGGTGGTCACGCACCGACAGCGACCGCAGACGGCGTCGGGTGTGACGTTCCTGGGACTGGAGGATGAGACCGGGCTGATCAACGTGATGGTCTCGCCCGGACTCTGGCAACGCCACCGGGTGTTGGTGCGTACCTCGAAGGCCCTGGTCATCCGGGGTATCATCCAGAACACCACCGGGGCAGCCAGTCTGGTGGCGGACAAGATCGAGCCGCTGGCGATCGGGGAGTGGCTCAGTAGGGGATCCCGGGACTTCCGGTGACTGAGGACGTCAGCCATACTTTCAGGGAAACCTCACATTCCTAGTTAAAGGAGTTCTCCCGTGGACACCTGGGAGCAGACACTGGGAGCAGGCCCCCTGCTCGGCATCGCCGCCGGCGCAATCGCCCTGATTCTCGTACTGGTCATCGTCTTCAAACTGCACGCGTTCCTGACACTCGTGCTCGTCTCCATCGTCACCGCCCTGGTCGCCGGTATCCCGGTGAGCGGGGTCGTGGACACCCTGCTGGACGGCTTCGGCGGCACCCTGGCCTCAGTGGCGCTGCTGGTCGGCCTCGGCGCCATGCTCGGCAGGCTCGTCGAAACCTCCGGCGGCGCCAAATCCCTCGCGGACACCATGGTCCGGGTATTCGGGGAAAAACGTGCCCCCTTCGCCCTGGGCGTCGCCTCGTTGATCATGGGCTTCCCCATCTTCTTCGACGCCGGCCTGGTGGTCATGCTGCCGGTCATCTTCGCCGTCGCCCGCCGGATGAACAGCCCGGTCCTGGCCTACGGCATCCCGGCCGCCGGCGCCTTCTCCGTGATGCACGTCTTCCTGCCGCCGCACCCGGGTCCGATCGCGGCCTCGGAGTTCTATGACGCACAGGTCGGTTTCGTCCTGCTCGTCGGCCTGATCATCGCGCTTCCCACCTGGTACGTGACCGGCTATCTGCTGGGCAGGTACTTCGGCAAGAAGTTCCCGCTGTCCGTGCCGGACATCCTCAGCGGCGGCAAGATGGCGGATGAGCAGCCGGCGAACCCCGCCGGTTCCGGCGTGGTCATCGCCATCCTGCTGATCCCGATGATCCTGATCTTCGGTAACACCGGCTCCAGCATGCTGGCGTCCGCCGGCGCGGTGGATGCCGAATCAACCGTTGTGCAGGTGCTCAGCTTCCTGGGTGAGACCCCCGTCGCCCTGCTGCTGACCACCCTGGTCGCCCTCTGGGCCCTGGGTACCCGCCGCGGCGTGGGAGGCTCTGCGCTGGAGAAGACCGTGGAGGGAGCGCTCGGCCCGATCTGTTCCGTCGTGCTGATCACCGGCGCCGGCGGAATGTTCGGTGGCGTCCTGCGTACCTCAGGCATCGGTGACGCCCTCGCCGACTCGATGTCCAACCTGGGGCTGCCCGTCATCGTCGGCTGCTTCGTGGTCGCCGCCGTGCTGCGCGTGGCCCAGGGTTCCGCGACCGTCGCCCTGACCACGGCCGCCGCCCTGATGGCACCGGCTGTGGCCGCAGGAGGGTTCAATGAATTCCAGCTGGCCACGATCGTCATCGCGACGGCTGCCGGCTCCGTGATCGCCAGCCACGTCAACGACTCCGGTTTCTGGCTGGTCGGCCGCCTCATGGGCATGGATGTGGCGACCACCCTGAAGACCTGGACGGTCAACCAGACGGCGATCGCCGTCATGGGCTTCGCCCTGGCCTGGGTGCTGTTCGGTGTCACCGCCGGACTGGGCTAGAGCTTTCCGGCCCTGATCTTCCGCTGCCGCGCCAACCGGGTTGCGGCGAGCACCACTGCGAAGATCAGACCGTAGAAGGTGGCCATCGCCGCCGACGTGGCGGCATCGAGCTGGTAGGCCACCTGGAACCCGGCCACCGCTCCGATGAGCGCAATCACCAGCGTCCGGAAGATCAGCTGCGGCAGACGGTCGCTGAACAGGTAGGCGGTGGCCGCCGGGACCACCACCAGCGCGATCACCAGGATCGCACCGGCCGCGTGGAAGGCGGCGGTCACGGTCAGCGAGACCAGAAACATCAGGGTCAGGTTCAACCGACGGGTGCGGATGCCGATCAGTTCGGCGAATTCCGGATCAAAGGTGGACACCTTCAACCGCCGGTGGTTCACGGCTAGGAAAGCCACGTTGAGCAGCAGCATCGCCAGCATGAGATACATGTATGTCGGTCCGAAGTCCCGGCCGCCGAGGACCAGATGTTCGAAGGACGCCAGGTTGAGATCACCGACCAACACCACGTGGGTGTCCAGATGGACATTGCTGAACTGGCCACTGACCAGGATCACACCGACCGCGAACAGCGCTGGAAAGATCAATCCCTGCGGAGCGTCGCCGGACAGGAGTCCGGTGCGGGAGAGCCATTCCGAACCCGTGGCCACCAGTAGTCCCGCGACAGCCGCCCCGAGGATCAGCCAGGGGGACTCCAGGTCCGAGGTCAACGCGTACCCGACCACGATGCCGGGGAACACGGCGTGACTGATGCCGTCCACCACCATGGAGTTTCCCCGCAGGACCACGAACACCCCCGGTAGGGCACACGCCAGGGCCGTGGCCACGGCCAGGAGGGCCGCCCCCAGTGCGAAGCTCATGACAGGCTCACCGCCTTGAGCTCTGCGCGTGCTTTCCGACGCCGCGCCGCCCGCACGATGAGACTGCGCTCGGGTGCAGCCAGCAGCGAGAACAGGAAGATCGCAAAGAGGGTCACGGCGATCACCGGGCCGGTGGGCAGGGGGCCGAAGGCGATGGACAGATAGGTTCCGGCAGCTGAACCCACTCCGCCGATCACCCCGGCGAGTACCACCATGCCCGGCAGCGTGGTGGTCCATTGCCGGGCCGCTGCCGGTGGGGTGACCACGAAGGAGACCATGAGCACCAGGCCGATGGCCTTGACCCCGATGACGGTGGCCACGGCGATGGCGGCGAACATCGCGGCGTCGATGAGCCGGTTGTTGAAACCGAGCACGGCGGCATGCTCACGGTCGAAGGTGGTGATCGCGAATTCCTTCCAGAGCAGGAGCATCAGGGCCAGCGCCAGACCACCGGTGAGCAGGGAGACGGTGAGGTCCACGCGGGTGATGGTGGAAGCGTTGCCGAAAAGGTAGTCCTGGATGCCGCCCTTGTCCGGGAGCGGGTTGTTCTGGATGTACTGCATCAGCAGCATGCCGAGCCCGAACAGGGAGGAGAGCACCACGGCCATCGCGGTATCGGTCTTGATCTTCGAGATCCGCGGTATCCAGTTGGTGGTCAGGACCGCGAGGGTGCCGATGATGACGGCACCGATGATCAGGGCGAGCATGTTGCGGGCGTACAGGCCCAGGGCAGACAACGTGAGAAACGCGATCAGGGTTCCGGGGAGAGCGGAATGGGAGATGACGTCGCTGATCAGTGACTGCCGCCGCAGGTAGGCGAAGGAACCCAACGCTCCGGCGACGATCCCGATGACGCCCGTGCCGAAGAACACCATGGAGAAGGTGTGGTCGGCGAAGAATTCAGTGGGACTCACGGCAGACCACCCGCCAGCCCATAAGCGGTGCGGATGTTGTCCTCGGTGAAGTGGGTGTGGACCTCGCCGCTGGTCACCAAGCGGCCGGCATGCAACAGAGTGACCTGGTCGCAGTAGTCGGGGACGGTGCCCAGGTCATGGTGTACCAGCACGATCGTCTTGCCGTCCTCCCGCAACTGGCGGAGCACGTCGACGATCGCCTGCTGACTGAACGCGTCCACGCCCTGGAACGGCTCGTCCATGAAGCAGAGATCGGGTTGCTGAGCGAGCGTGCGGGCCAGGAAGACGCGCTGGCGCTGCCCACCGGAGAGCTGCCCGATCTGCCTCCCTGCCAGGTCAGTGACGTCGGTCTGCGCCATCGCGTCGGCGGCCAGTTCCTTTTCGGCCCGGCCCGGCCGGCGCAGCCAACCGAGACGGCCGTAGGTGCCCATCAGCACGACATCGCGCACGGTGGTGGGAAAGTCCCAGTCCACGCTGGTGCGCTGGGGCATGTAGCCGACCCGGTCACGCACCCGGGACAGGGGCTCGCCGAAGAACTCGGCGCGACCACTCAACGTGGGGACGAGACCGAGCATGGTTTTGAGCAGAGTGGATTTCCCGGAGCCGTTGGGGCCGACGATGCCCATCACCACCCCTTGCGGGACGCTGAGGCTGACGCCACGAACCACCGGTTCGGCGCGGTAAGCGACGGAAAGGTCGGTGCAGTGGACTGCGTTCATCTAAGCCCCCAGAGCTTCTGCGACGGTATCGACGTTGTGCTCGTAGACCCCGAGATAGGTGTCCACCGGTGCGGTGGGGCCGAGTGAATCGGCGAAGAGCTCTTCAGTGGAGACCTCGATGGTCCAGCCGCGGGCTTCGACGGCCTCACGCAGGGAGGTAATCGCCTGGGGATTGGCCTGGTTGTCCTGGAAGATCACCGGCACTTCATGGTCCACGATGTAGTCGGCCAGCTCAGAGAGCTCGGTGGCGGACAAGGCCGCTTCGGTGGAGATGAAGTCCGTGGCGCGGACCTCCAGTCCGTAGGTGTCACCGAAGTAGCCGAAGGCGTCGTGGCCGGTGACCAGAACGCGGGGTTCGGGGATGCCCGCCAGTTGCTGTTCCGCCTGTTCGTGCACGTGCGCGATCTCCGCCTGGTAAGCGGCGGCATTGTCCCGGTACTCCGCGGCCTGTTCCGGTTCCGCTTCGCCCAACCGCTCAGCGACGTGTCCGACAACCAGGCTCCAGGCTTCGGGGCTGTTCCAGATGTGGGGATCGTGCAGCGGATTTCCCTCGTCATCGGTCTCCGGCCAGCTCAGCAACAACTCCTCCGGAAGGAGTTCGCCGACGGCCAGCTGGCTGTCGCCGAGGCTTTCCAGCTGCTCGATCATCTGGGCCTCCAGGTGCAGTCCGTTCCAGAGCACCAGATCCGCACCGCGCATCGCCTCGATGTCGCGGGTGGAGGGCTGGTAGGTGTGTGGATCTCCGCCGGGCCCCACCATGGTGGTGACCTCGGCATCCGGGGCGATGTTGGCCACGGCATCGGCGAGGTAGCCGGTGGTGGCGTAGACCGTGAGCGGCCCGTTCCCGTCGCCGGTGTCCGAGTCGGAGGTGGCGCAGCTGGTGAGCGTCAGGGCGGCGAGGGGAAGGATTGCGGCTGTGATGAGCAGACTGCGGGGGAATATCATGTCGCACCTATTCTGGTAGTGAATGAAACTAAAAGTTCAATCAATTGAACATTATTGGATGTTAGCGTTGAACTTTCCCTCGCGGCAAGGCGACTTCACCCCCGGCGGGGTCGGATACTCTGGAGCCATGCACGTGAGCGAGCTGCCCGACCGATCCCAGGACTACCTGAAGGCCATCTGGAATATCGCCGAACACTCCGCCGGGCCGGCCCCACTGGGGGAACTGGCTTCGCGGGTGGGCCAGAAGACGACGACAGCCTCCGAGGCGATCCGCCGCCTGGCTGAGAAGGGGTTGGTGGTGCAGGAGCCCTACCGGGGCGTCACACTGACTGAGTCCGGGCGGAAGCTGGCGGTGGACATGGTGCGCCGGCACCGGCTCCTGGAGACCTTCCTGGTCCGGGTGCTCGGCTACACCTGGGACGAGGTGCACGAAGACGCGGAGTTGCTGGAGCATTCTGTCTCGGACCGGTTCATGGCGCGTATCGACGCCCATCTGGGGCACCCCGGGCGCGACCCGCACGGGGACCCCATCCCTGACGCCGCAGGACATGTGGAGAGGATCGACTGGATCAGTCTCGCCGCAGTGGGGGAGGGGGAGACTGTCACCGTGGAGCAGGCCAATGACCATGACCCCCAGCTGCTGCGTTACCTCGCGGCCAATGGTCTGGTTCCCGGTTCCCAGCTCACCGTGACGGGCCCTCCGGCAGCGGGGATGCTCCGGGTCGCTGTCGGCGAGGAGACGGTGATGCTGGCTGAGGCCGCACTCGGGGAGATCCGGGTGCGGCGGGACGGCTGAGCGGTTTCAGGTCACCGCTCCGCTGGCCTGGAAGATCATTCCACTGGTGATTCTGACACCGGCCGTGGTGACCTTTGTGGTCGGGAACAATCCTCATGCTGCTCGGAGTTGTGGCCGTCCGGTTCTTTCGCGTGGTGATTACCGTGGGGGCGGATGAAGTGGTGCCTGACGGGCCGTTCTATCGTGCGAGAGTGCCCCCGGCAAGCCGTGCCCACTCAGCGGCGGAATCCTGTGCGGCGGCGATCCGGGGCCAGCTGAATCTGCTCTAGTTGAACCAGGCGTCGAGGGTGTCCGGGTGACGCTGCACCCATTCCCGGATCGCCGGCAGGATGTCCAGACCTTCGACGTTGACCAGCAGATCCATCTCATTGACATCGCTGACATCGAAACGGATCCTGCCCAGCACCTCCCGGGTGCGTTCCGGCAGATTCTCCCAGGCACCGCGGTGGGCCAGGAGGGACGCACGGTCCGGGGCGGGGAAGGCCCCCTCCGGATCCTCCAACGGACGCAGTTCATGGACCTCATTGAGGAACATCGGCTGCCACAGCGGGGTGACGAACCAGTCACCGGCGGCGAAACGCGAATTGACGGTGTCAATCACCGCATGGATGTCACCGGCAGGCTGGCTCCAGCCGAGCTCGGCCAGCCCATAGGTCTCCAGCAGTTCATCGCCCATCATGGTCAGCCCGGCGTAGGAGCCGGTGCCCTGCACCGTGCGGGTGGTGAACCTTTCGGCCACCTCCGGCTTCGCCAGATCGCTCAGGCTGCGGATGTTCTCATCCACATAGTCCGGTACCGCCCAGAAGAACTTCGCGTCATCGTAGAGCGGGGCGACCTCCACGACCTCATCCTTGACCTGCTCCCAGTAGACGGCGTGGCCACCGGGAAGCCAGGCATCGGCGAAGAGGTGATGCTCACCGGACGCGATCTTCGGGTACATCTCCGGGTGCGGTCCTTCGTGCACCTCCACCTCGTGTCCCAGACGCAGGAGCACCTCCTCGACCACGGCGGCGCCCACCTGGTGGAAGGATTCGTTGATGCGGCCGTAGATGATCGGCGACTCGTCGGTCATGGCGGTCAGCTCCCGTCTCAGGTCATGGATACAACGCCAGAGACTACCAGGGAACCGGGAGGTCGGAGGGGGAATTGGCGGATCTGGCAGAGTGGTGGCCATGACGGAAGCACCAACGCCACGACCCAGCAGCAGTCACCGGGGCATGAACCCGGTGTCACCGAAACTGACCCTCGCCCGTTACGTGGGGCGATTGCCCTGGATCCTTGTCGTGGTGATCGTGTTCGTGGTGCTGGGCTTCGTCCTGAGCCCCTGGTTCCACACCGGCACCGCCGTGGGCGTGTTGCTCCTGCTGTGGCAGCTCTGGCTGATCCCGGCCCAGGTGAAGCTGCTCGGGTGGCTGGAAACCAGTGACGAGCTGTTGATCACCAAGGGCAGGCTCTGGCACACCTTCACCGTGGTGCCCTATGGCCGCATCCAGTACGTGGACGTCAAAGCGGGCCCGGTCGAACGGGCCTTCGGCATGAAATCGCTGATTCTGCACACCGCATCCGCAACCTCTGACTCCACCGTGCAGGGGCTGCCGGCCGCAGAGGCCGACGCCCTGCGCGACCGTCTGGCCGGCAAGGCCCGGGAGAGGATGAGTGGGCTGTGAGTGACGTCGCCGAATACCGCCACGTCCACCGGCTCACCCCGCTGCTGCGGTTCTGGACACTGATTCTGGCGTTGCTGGCGGGTGCACTGGTCAGCATCGACTGGGATCTGATCACCCGCGGATGGGATCTGCTGCGCTCCGGGGCAGTGGTGCCGCTGATCATCGGGCTGGGGATCTTTGTCCTGCTCTGTGTAGTGATCTGGCTGGTTTCCCACGCCTGGTGGAAGGCCACCGGTTACCGATTGACCGATGAGGAGGTCTCCCTCAAGCGTGGGGTGATCAGCCGTTCGCTCCGCACCGCACGCTATGACCGGATCCAGGCCGTCGACGTCGTCGAGTCCGTCATCGCGCGCATCTTCCGGCTCGCCTCGGTGCGGGTGGAAACCGCCGGTGGCGGTGACTCGGTCATTGAGATCGCCTATCTCCGCAAGGCCGATGCCGAGGCATTGCGTCAGGAATTGCTGGCGCACACCCGGGGGAAGCCGGGCGTGGAACAGGCGGTGGAGCCGTCGGCGGAACCGGGCCAGCCGGACGCCCTGGTGCCCGAGGTTCCCATCCACCGCTCCCTGCTCGGGGCCCTGCTCCGGCTGCCGACGCTCGTCTCGGGCGCAGGTATCCTCGCCGTGGTGCTCTCCCCGGTGGGGATTGCCACCGTGATCCCGGTACTGGTCGGTGTGGTGCCGGTGATCTGGAACTACGTGGACAACAGCTGGCGTTTCAACGCCCATCTGGCCGGTGAGGTGCTCAACGTGGCCTACGGGCTGGCCGACCGGCGCCGCCAGTCGATCCCGCTGCACCGGATGCACGGGGTGCAGATCCGCCAGCCCGTGCTCTGGCGGCTGACCGGCTGGTGGGAGGTCAAGGTCAGCATCGCGGGGTATGGCGCGGAGGAGAACAAGAAGACGGGGACCACCTCCCTGTTGCCCGTCGGCTCCCGCGAACAGGCGGTGGCTCTGGCCGCGGTGCTCGGTCCCCTGGAACGGGCGGAACTGGAGGAGCTGGCTGCACCGGAGGGTGCGGCGCAGCCGAGCTTCACCAGCCCGGCGTCGGCACGCTGGGTGTCCCCGGTGGATCGCCGGCAGCAGGGGGTGACGCTGGTGCCGCACACGGTGATCGTGCACAAGGGGCGGCTGGGGCGAAGGGTCTCGATGATCGAGCCCTCCCACATCCAGGAGGTGACACTGCAGCGCGGCCCGCTGCAGCAACTGCTCAACTTGAGTACGGTGCGCATGGATCTGGTGGCCGGGCCGGTGCACATGGCAGGCGAGGATCTCTCGGTCCCGGACGGTGAGGCGCTGCTCGATGTACTGCGCGCCCGCCGGTTGCCGGTGTTTTCCCGGCCGGTGGATTAAATACCGCTACACTCCGCCCGGGAAACCCAGTTGCCGCCAGGCTTCGTAGGTGGCCACCGCGGCGGTGTTCGACAGGTTCATCGAACGTCGGCCGGGCAGCATCGGGATGCGCAGCTCCGTGGTGATTCGCGGATGGCGGAGATGCTCCTCGGGCAGCCCCGTGGGTTCGGTGCCGAAGAGCAGGGCGTCGCCGGGTTGGAAGGCCGTGCCGGTGTAGTGGTTCCGGGAGCGGGTGGTGAACGCGAAGATGCGGGATCCGGGCAGCGCCGCAAAGCAGGCATCCAGGTCCGGGTGCGCGGTGACCTCGGCGAGATCGTGGTAGTCCAACCCCGCCCGGCGCAGGTGTTTCTCGGAGAGGTCGAATCCGAGCGGCTCCACAAGGTGCAGGTGAGCGCCGACTCCGGCACACATTCGGATGGCGTTGCCGGTGTTCGGGGGAATCACCGGATTATCGAAAATCACGTGCAAGAGGGGAGCGGGCATGGCTTTCAGTGTAAGCGTGGAATAATGAGGGCCGTGACTGCGATCAAACTGGACGGAAAACTTTACCGCGGGGAGCTCCTCGCCGATCTGACGGAGCGGGTGGCCGCCCTCAAGGAAAAGGGGATCACCCCGGGCCTGGCGACCGTGCTCGTCGGTGATGACCCGGGGTCCCACTCCTACGTCAAGATGAAGCACCGCGACTGCGAGGAAGTGGGCATCACCTCGATCCGCAAGGATCTGCCCGCCGACATCAGCCAGGAGGACCTGCTCGCCGTCATCGACGAGCTGAACGAGGACCCGGCCTGCACCGGTTATATCGTGCAGCTGCCGCTGCCGAAGCACCTGGATGAAAACGCCGTGCTCGAACGCATCGATCCCACCAAGGACGCGGACGGCCTGCACCCGGTCAACCTGGGCAAACTGGTGCTCAACGAGCCGGCTCCGTTGCCGTGCACCCCGAATGGCTCCATCCACCTGCTGCGCCGTTTCGGCGTTGACCTGAACGGGGCGAAGGTCGTCGTCATCGGCCGCGGTGTGACCGTGGGGCGTCCCATCGGACTGATGCTGACCCGCCGCACCGAGAACTCCACCGTCACGCTGTGCCACACCGGCACCAAGGACCTGGCTGCCGAGACCCGCGCAGCGGACGTGATCGTCGCCGCCGCCGGAAAACCCCACATGCTGACTGCAGACATGGTCAAGCCCGGGGCCGCCATCCTCGATGTCGGTGTCTCCCGGGTTGACGGCAAGACTGTCGGCGACGTCCATCCGGACGTCTGGGAGGTTGCCGGTGCGATTTCCCCGAACCCCGGCGGGGTCGGTCCGATGACCCGTACCTTCCTGCTGGCGAATGTCGTGGAACGGGCGGAACTGCTCGCCAATGGCTGAGTATTCCCCGGAGGCGCTGGATAACCCGCATGATCTCGGGCTCAAGCCCTCCCCGTTGCCCAGGATCGTTCAGACTCTGGGCATCGCGCTCTTCTGTCTCGCGCTGCTGGCCACGGCCGGTTATGCCGTCACCGAACACTGGCGCCGCGCGACTTTCATCCTGGGAGGCGCGATGGTCTGGTTGGCCATCCTGCGCCTGAGCTGTGACTCGAAGGTGCTCGGGCTGCTGTCAGTGCGCTCCCGGCGGTTCGACACCTGCTTCAGTTTCCTGCTTGGCGGGGGGCTGCTCTTTGTGTCCTCCTCGGTGGATGCGCTGGGAAGCTGATTCCTGGTTTCAGAACGGTGGCTCGTTGAGGTCCTTCCACAGTTGCGGTGGGTTCTCCCGGTTGGCCTCCCGGCGGCGCTGAATGCGCTTAGTGCGCTGCTGCGCAAAAGTCTGCCCGAACCGCTGATTGATCTTCGCCAGCGGACCACTGGGCACGGTGACCACCGTCGATCCATCCGGGAACAACCACGTCACCACCCCGTCCGGGGTCATCGTGGCCTGCACCCGCCGCCCGGTTTTCATGTTGTGGTGCCGCGGACAGAGACTCTGCAGGTTCTCCACCGTGGTCTGCCCACCAGCAGCGTGGTTGACCACGTGATCGAGCTGGCAGTCCGCGGCATCCACGTCACAGCCCTCCGGCCCGCGGCAGGTCCCGTCCCGCCCGCGTACGGCCGCAGCAATCGCAGTCGTCGGCCGATACGCCTCGGTGGACTCCTGGATGGCCTGGTCCATGTCCCGGACCTGAGTGACCTTGTCCCACCAGTCCGCGGCCTGCCGGTCATCCAACCACCCACCACCGGATACATACTCCGGCACCCCACCTGCCGGGCCGTAGACATTGAAGACGACTTTCGGTGAGTAGTCCTTGCCCCGGATCAGGCTCAGCAGGGCATCGAGCAGGGTGGCCCGTTTCTCACCCCGGGCCGCTTTCTCCGCGGCCAGCAGGGCCAGGATCTCCCGGATCTCGCGGGCGGTGTCATCGGCGACCGAGACACTGATGGTCGTCGCACCGTGCCCGTCAGAGGAGAAGGTGATCGACTCCCGGTCCGGGGAGGTCTCCTGTTCAGCGGCGGCCGGGTCGAGCTCGGCGACGATCTTGCGGAGCATCGCCCCGATCGCCTTGGCCCCGGGCAGGTGCTGATTCTTCCTCGTCGGGGTCAGGTAGGCGACCACCCGTCGGTCGATCTCGGCAGTGACGGCGGGATCGGTCACGGCCATCAGGCCTTTTTCAATGGCCTGCAGGCGTGGGTAATCCAGCAGGCCCAGAGCATCATTGTGGGCGGCCAGCAGCGGGTAGTCGCCCAGCAGGTCCACGATGCGGGTCCAGGTCAGCGTGGTGCCCTTGCTCTGCCCGGTGCGGGTGGAAAGGGCGGCGATCACGGTGTCGACGTCGGCATCATCGGCGGGTGTCATGGCCCGCCAGAAAGTGAGGTCGGTGCGGTTGCGGGTCATGTGCCAGACCGCTCCGGGGTCGTCCGGGTCGGTGCAGCGGTAATAGGGTTGATCAGGTTTCATCGGTCCTCCCCCGAAGACACCCCGGGCGGGGTGTTTCAGCCATCAGAAACTGTGTTCGAGCCCTAACCTAGGAACCGGGCCGGACATCGCCGGGAAACGGGGGTGGTGTCCCCACGTAGAGGCAGGTCAACCCCGACAACCAGCAGGCACCCGAACGGGCCCTTCCAGGATGACGGGGTGGCTTATCGTTCGCCCGGATACCGCGGCTTTTCAGGCTCCCTTCCCGGATGGCCCGGTGCCCGGGAGAGTCTCAGATGTAGAACTCGATTTCGCCGGTGGTCTCGGGGTCCGGGACCTGCAGGGAGGGCTCTGCCAACATGATGAAGCGCTTGAGGATGTTGTCCATCTGCCGGAATTCGGTGAGGAAGGCATCGTGGCCGACGGGGGAGGAGATCTTTGCCATGGCCAGGAGGTTGCCGAGGTTGCGGGAGAGGTGTTCCTGCTGGTGGTAGGGGTAGAGGATATCTGTGTCCACACCCACCACCATCGTCGGCACGGTAGATGAGGCCAGGGCCTTGTTCAGGCCGCCGCGGTCTCGGCCGATGTCGTGCCGGTTCAGTGATTCAGTGAGGATGACGTACGAGGCGGCGTCGAAACGCTGAACCAGCTTGCGCGCCTGGTGGTCCAGGTAGCTCTGCACGCTGAACCGCTGGCGGGAGCTGCGGAAGGTGCCCAGCGGGTTCTCATTCTCCTGGGCATCGGTGCCGAAACGCTCGTCCACCTCCATCTCACCACGGTAGGTCAGGTGCGCCAGTTTGCGGGCGCCGCCGAGACCGGCGTTGGGGGAGTAGCCGGTGTCGTGGTAGTCCCCGCCGTGCCAGAACAGGTCGTTCTCGATCATGCTGATCTGGGAGGACTGGATGCCGATCTGCCAGGCACTTGCCCGGGCGGAGACCGCGATGACCAGGGCGGCGGCGACTCGCTCGGGGTACATCAGCGTCCACTCCAGGGTGCGGGCCCCACCCATGCTGCCACCAATCACTGCGGCGATGTGCCTGATGCCCAGGGCGTCGAGAAGCTGCTTCTCCGCGGTGACCTGGTCCCGGATGGAGATGGCTGGGAAGCGGGAACCCCAGAAGTCACCGTCGGGGTGGCGGGAAGCCGGGCCGACGGAGCCCATGCAGCCGCCGATCACGTTGGTGCAGATCACGCAGAACCGGTCGGTGTCCAGTGCCATGCCGGGGCCGACCAGGCCCTTCCACCATTCGGCGACATCTGAGTCGCCGGTTAAGGCGTGCTCGATGAGGAGGACGTTGGTGGTGCCGTCTTTATTCGTGCGGAGTTCTCCCCAGCGCTGGTAGGCGAGGAAAGCGTCATCGATGATGCCGTCGGCTTCGGTGCGGAAGTTGCCGATCGGTTCGATACCCAGCTTGCCGGGGGCAGCCAGCTCCGCCATACGTGTGTCCTCCTGGGAGATTGGGGCCATTGGCGATCAGTCTAACTGTACCGCTCTGTCTAATCATAATTTCATTCAGGAGGGGTGTCGCCGGGCAGGTGGCGTCTTGTGGCCGCCGCCCCAGGTTTTCCGGTCGCCCCAGGCGACTGGATCATCGAGGCGACCCGAGCGGAAGGGAAACGACTCCATCCCGGAAGAGTCACGGTTGGGTGACTTCCGCCCGACACTGAACTCCGGGCAGTTATGTTCGAGTCATGAAACTACGGAGCAGGAAACTATCACGCGCTGCGGTGGCGGTTGCTGCGGCAGTGTCTCTCAGCGTGGCCCCCGTGGCCGCACCGACCGCCACCGCGCAACCCTCCTGGGAGCAGTCCATGGAGAATCCGGCGCAGACCAGTTACGAGCTCTCAGTCCAGAGTCCTGTGGGGGTCGCCTTGCTCATCGCCGCAATGTCGGTCCACTATTTCGTGATCTGTCCCGTCATGCTGACCACCGGCTCCTGGGAGAACGACGGCCGCTGCACCTTCTAGGAGGACCGGGGAAGATGCAGCGGCGACTGGTGGACGTCCGAGTTACACGGTGTCGAAGCCCGTCTTGAGGTCGGCGATGATGTCGTCGACATTCTCGATGCCCACGGACAGGCGGACGGTGGACTGGGTGACGCCCGCGCGGGCCAGGCCCTGATCGTCCGACTGGGAGTGGGTGGTGGTGGCCGGGTGGACCACCAGGGAGCGCACGTCACCGATGTTGGCCAGGTTGGAGTGCAGCTTCAGGGCGTCGATGAACGCCCAGGCCTCGTCCTTGCCACCGTCGATTTCGAAGGTGAGGACGGAGCCGGTGTATTTCAGGCCCAGCTTCTCCTTCACTGCGTACCAGGGGGAATCCGGCAGGCCGGCGAAGGCCACGGACTTCACCTTCGGGTGCTGGTTGAGGAACTCGGCGACCTGCACCGCGTTCTCGTTGTGGCGCTCCAGACGCAGTGAGAGGGTGTCCAGACCCTGTACGGAAGCCCAGGCATTGAAGGCGGAGAGGGTGGCGCCCGTGTCGCGCAGGTAACCGGCGCGCGCCTTCAGACCGAAGGCCGGTGCGCCCAGGTCAGCGTACTTCAGGCCGTGATAGGCGGGATCCGGGGTGACGAAGACCGGGAAGACGGGCTTGCCGTCGCGCTCGACGGTCCAGTCGAACTTGCCGCCGTCCACCAGGACGCCGCCCAGACCGGAGCCGTTGCCCGTGTAGAACTTCGTCAGCGAACTGACCACGATGTCGGCACCCAGCTCGAGCGGACGCACCAGCGCCGCGGTGGCGATGGTGTTGTCCACGATCAGCGGGACGCTGTTGCGGTGCGCGACCTCGGCGACGGCTGGGATATCCAGGACGTCGGCCTGCGGGTTGGCGAAGGTCTCGCCGAAGAAGGCCTTCGTGTTCGGCTGCACGGCCGCCTGCCAGGACTCCGGGTCATCCGGGTTCTCCACGAAGCTGACCTCGATGCCCAGGCGTGCCAGAGTGACCTGGAAGAGAGTCTCGGTGCCGCCGTAGAGGCGCGGGGAGGTGACGATGTGGTCGCCGGCGCCCGCCAGGTTGAGGATGGCGGCGGTGGTGGCGGCCTGCCCGGAAGCGAAGGCGACGGTGTGGACGCCACCCTCCAGGGAGGAGATCCGGTTTTCCAGGGCCTCGACGGTCGGGTTCGTCAGGCGCGAGTAGATCGGCCCCATGTCCTCCAGGGCGAAGCGCTGCTTGGCGTGTTCAGCGGAGTCGAAGACATAGGCCGTCGTCTGGTAGATCGGCAGGTTGCGGGCGCTGGTCTGGGCATCGACGGGCTGGCCGGCGTGGATGGAGCGGGTCTCAAAGCCCCACTGCTCGGCAGCGCTGTTGTCGTACTTCGCCATGATGGTTGTGGTCCTTCGCGGTTGAGGGAGCAGTTGTTTCCTCCGACGATAGCGGGACACTGCGCCGCGGGGCAAACAGCTCGGTCTAGTATTCCTCAAAAACAGGGGTGAAACAGCAGGAGAGTTACTAGACAGAGCGGTTGCAGGAGACAAAAACAAACGGCGCCCCGTGCCCGGATGATACCGGGGACGGGGCGCCGGGAGGCGGTGGCGAAAACCTGCTACCTGGTCAGGCCAGCGATGACCTCGTTGAACTTCTCGGACGGCCGCATGACCTTGGTGGTCTTGTCGTCGGCCGGCTGGTAGTAACCGCCCAGGTCGACAGGCTGACCCTGGTTGTCGATCAGATCCTTGTCGATCTGCTCGGCGGCACCGGCCAGAGCCTCGGCGACCGGCTTGAAGGTCTCAGCCAGCTCGGCGTCCTCGGACTGGTTGGCCAGTTCCTCGGCCCAGAACTTGGTGAGGTAGAAGTGGCTGCCGCGGTTGTCGATCTCGCCGACCTTGCGGGACGGGGACTTGCCCTCGTTCAGCAGCTTCTCGGTGGCGTTGTCCAGGGCATCGGCCAGGACGGAGGCCTTCGGGGCGTCGCCGGTGTTGGCGAAGTGCCGCAGGGACTCGGCCAGGGCCAGGAACTCACCCAGGGAGTCCCAGCGGAGGTGGTTCTCCTCCTGGACCTGCTGGACGTGCTTCGGGGCGGAGCCACCGGCGCCGGTCTCGAAGAGGCCGCCGCCAGCCATCAGCGGGACGACGGAGAGCATCTTGGCGGAGGTACCCAGCTCGAGGATCGGGAAGAGGTCGGTGTTGTAGTCACGCAGGACGTTACCGGTCACGGAGATGGTGTCCTCGCCGCGGCGGATGCGCTCGACGGACACCTTGGCGGCCTCGACCGGGGACAGGATCTGGATGTCCAGGCCCGAGGTGTCGTGGTCGCCGAGGTACTTCTTCACGAGCTCGATCAGGTTGCGGTCGTGGGCACGCTCGGAATCCAGCCAGAAGATGGCCGGCATGCCGGACAGGCGGGAGCGGGTGACGGCCAGCTTGACCCAGTCCTGGATCGGGGCGTCCTTGGTCTGGCAGGCGCGCCAGATGTCGCCCTGCTCGACCTCGTGCTCGATGAGGATCTCGCCCTTGGAGTTGATGACCTGGACCTTGCCGTCGGCCGGGATCTTGAAGGTCTTGTCGTGGGAGCCGTACTCCTCCGCCTTCTGGGCCATCAGCCCGACGTTCGGGACGGTACCCATGGTGGTCGGGTCGAAGGCGCCGTTGGCCTTGCAGTCCTCGATGACGGTCTCGAAGACACCGGCGTAGGAGGAGTCCGGGATGACAGCCAGGGTGTCCTGGGTCTTGTCGTTCTTGTTCCACATCTGGCCGGAGGTGCGGATCATGGCCGGCATGGAGGCGTCGACGATGACGTCGGACGGCACGTGCAGGTTGGTGATTCCCTTGTCGGAGTTCACCATGGCCAGGTCCGGACCGTTTTCCAGGGCCTCGTCGAAGGCGGCCTTGATCTCGGCGCCGTTGTCCAGGTCCTCCAGGCCGTTGTAGATGGCGGCCAGGCCGTTCTCGCCGTTGAGGCCGGCGGCCTCGAGCTGCTCGCCGTACTTGGCGAAGACGTCGGCGAAGAACGCGCGGACCACATGGCCGAAGATGATCGGGTCGGAGACCTTCATCATGGTGGCCTTCAGGTGCACGGAGAAGAGGATGCCCTCTTCCTTCGCCCGGGTGATCTGCTCGGCGAGGAAGTGATCCAGTGCCTCGGCGGACATCTTGGTGCCGTCGATGACCTCGCCGGCCAGTACCTTCAGATCGTCCTTGAGGACTTCCTCGGAGCCGTCGGCCTGGACCAGCTTGATGGTCAGGGTGTCCTCATCCGGGATGATCACGGACTGCTCATTGTGGCGGAAGTCCTCGGCGGACATGGTGGCCACCTTGGTCTTGGAGGAGGAGCTCCACTCACCCATACGGTGCGGGAACTTCTTCACGAAGTTCTTCACGGCGATCGGCGCACGACGGTCGGAGTTGCCCTCGCGCAGCACCGGGTTCACGGCGGAACCCTTCACGGCGTCATAACGCGCGCGGACGTCCTTCTCCTCATCGCTGGCCGGGTTGGCCGGGTAGTCGGGGAGGTCATAACCCTGCTCCTGCAGTTCCTTGATCGCGGCCTGCAGCTGCGGAACGGAAGCGGAGATATTCGGAAGCTTGATGATGTTGGCTTCCGGGGTCTTGGCCAGCTCGCCGAGCTCGGCGAGGGCGTCGTCGACGCGCTGCTCATCGGTGAGTCGGTCGGGGAACTGGGCGAGGATACGGCCGGCCAGCGAAATATCGCGGGTCTCCACCTCAATGCCGGCGGTTCCGGCGAAGGCCTCCACGACGGGCTTGAGTGAGTACGTCGCGAGCAGCGGAGCCTCGTCCGTGCGGGTGTAGATGATCTTAGCCAATGTAACTCCCTAAATTACGAGTTCTTGATAGCGTTTACCAGGATACCGGCCCGACACTCAGCCGCGCATGGCCACCCCCTGGCGCCAGTAGCCCATGAATGCCACCTGATTGCGGTCCACGCCGACCTCGCGGACCAGGAAACGACGCAGCCGTTTGACGACGCCGCTTTCCCCCGCGATCCAGTAGTACGTTCCGGTCACCGGGGCCGCCGGGCCGATCTCTTCACCGGTCGCCGAATAAGCCGGGGTCTCCCAGACCAGGTCCTCCGCGTCGGCGTCGTCGGCCGGGGCCTCCTCCGTGCAGTGCCAACCGAGTGCCGCGGCGAGTTCCTCACCGTGGTCGGCGCCCTCCCGGGGCAGCCAGCGCACCGCCATGGTATCCGGGCCGGCGATGTCGAGCCGGTCCGCGGTCGTGGGGACCTCGAGATAGGCGGTCCCGCGCACGGGGTTGTCCTGCTCCCGGAGGTCCTCCAGGATCCGGGCGATCGCCGGCGCGGCGGTCTCGTCGCCGAGCAGCACGATCTCGGCTGCCTGGCCGGGATTGAACTCGATGCCGCCGGACTCGGCGCCCCGGCGTGGGGCGATGATGAGCAGTTCCGCCCCCTCCTCGGCGCCGGCGGCCCATTCGGCGGCGGGTCCGGAGCCGCCGGGGGAGAGGTGGAGGACAAAGTCCACGCTCAGGCGCGTGACGTCGTTTTCGCGGGTGAGTTCCCGGATGGAGTAGGTGCGCATCAGGCCGCGTTCGTCATCCGGCAGGGCCAGCCAGGTCTGGTACCACTCGGGGTCGTCGCCGAGGTCGGGGAGGCGGCCGTCGCCGGCGGGGAAGATCAGCTTGATGCGCTGGTCGTAGAAGGGGCCTTCGGTGGCCAGATGGTTCAGGTCGGGGCCGGAGAAGACGATGCGTCGGAAATTGGGGGACAGGTCCTCGACGGATTCGACGATGGCGTGGACGGGACCGTAGGTGGGTGCCAAGACAGGACTCCTTATCTAGTGGTGGACGTGGTGGCGCCCCATGGGCATGACCAGTGGGGTGCCGGACACCGGGTCGGCGTGGACTTCGGCGCGCACCCCGAAGACCTCCGCCATGGTTTCGGGGGTGACCACATGGTCGGGGCCACCCTGGGAGTGGATCCGGCCGTGGTGCATGGCCACCAGGTAATCGGAGTAGCGGGCGGCGAGGTTGAGGTCGTGCAGCACCATCACGATGGTGGTGCCCTGTTCCCGGTTGAGGTCGGTCAGCAGGTCGAGCACCTCCAGCTGGTTGGCGATGTCGAGGTAGGTGGTCGGCTCGTCGAGCAGCAGGATGTCGGTTTCCTGGGCCAGGGCCATGGCGATCCACACACGTTGGCGCTGGCCGCCGGAGAGTTCGTCGACGGCGCGTTCGGACAGCTCCATGGTGGCTGTGGCGGTCAGCGACCGGGCCACGACCTCATAGTCGTGGGTGGACCAGCGGCCCATCAGCCCCTGGTGCGGGTGACGGCCGCGGCCGACCAGGTCGGCGACGACGATGCCCTCCGGGGCGACCGGGGTCTGCGGGAGCAGACCGAGGGTGCGGGCCAGTTCCTTGCCGGAGCGGCTGCCCAGCGGGGTGTCGTCCAGCAGGACGTCGCCCGCGGTGGGGCGGAGCAGGCGGGACAGGGAGCGCAGCAGGGTGGATTTGCCGCAGCCGTTGGGGCCGACGATCGAGGTGATTCTGCCCGGCGGGACCTCCAGGTCCAGACCGGTGATGATGCTGCGTTCGCCGTAGCCGAGGGAGACGCCCCGGGCGGTGAGTTGATGGTTGATCGTCACAGTGAGCTCCCTGCACGGTTGGAACGGACGAGGAGGTAAATGAGGAAGGGGGCGCCGAGTGCGCCGGTGATCACGCCGACGGGATAGCGGGTACCCAGGAAGAACTGGCCCACCAGGTCGGCGGTGAGCACGATCAGCGCGCCGATGACCGCGGCCGGGAACACCAGGGAGGCACTGGGGCCGAGGAGGCGGGCGGCGATGGGGCCGGAGACGAACGCGACGAAGGCGATCGGCCCGCACGCGGCGGTGGCCACCGCGATCAGGGTGACGGCGGCGATGATCACGCAGATCCGGGTCAGTTGCACGGGCACCCCCAGCCCGGCCGCGGAGTCATCACCGAGTCGGAGCGCATTGAGGTGGTGGCCGAACAGCAGCATGACAGGCAGGAGCACCACGACGGTCAGGAGCAGCGGCAGGGTGCGCTCCCAGGTCGCACCGTTGAGGGAGCCGGTCAGCCAGCGGGTGGCGGTCGGCAGGTCCCAGGTGTCGGCCTGCGACAGGGCGTAGGTGACCACCGACTGCAGGATGGCGGCCATACCGATGCCGATCAGGATCAGACGGGTGCCGGCGAAACCGCCCTTGTAGGAAAGGCCGTAGATCAGCAGGGCCACGGACAGGGCGGCGATCAGCGCCACGACCGACACCTGGGTCTGGCCGAGGCCGAAGATCACGATGCCGATCACCCCGGCGGCGGAGGCGCCCGCGGAGATGCCGATGATGTCGGGAGAGGCCAGCTGATTGCGCAGCAGGGTCTGGAAGGTCACGCCGGCGGCGCCGAAGGCGAGGCCGGCCGCCAGCCCCATCGTGGCCCGGGGCAGCCGGAGGTTGCCCACGGTGTAGCTGGCGCCGGGGACCTGCTGGCCGAGGATGACCCGGACCACTTCGGCGGGGGTGTAGAAGACCTCGCCCCACATCAGGCTGAAGCAGAAGACGGCGGCCAGGAGCAGCAGGAGAACACCAGTGATCCAGGCCCGCCGGCCCAGGCGCCGGCGGCGGGACGCGCGCAGCTGCGCGGTCTCGGGACGCAACGTGGTGGTCACAGTTCACGCACCTTCTGCCGGCGGACGATCCAGATGAAGAACGGCGCGCCCAGCAGCGGCATGATGATGCCCACGGCGATCTCGCTGGGTCGGGTGAGCACCCGTCCGAGCGTGTCCGCGTAGATGATCAGTGCGGCTCCCGCCAGTGCGGAGAAGGGGATCAGCCAGCGGTGGTCGGTCCCCACGAGCAGCCGGCACAGGTGGGGGACGATGAGGCCGACGAAGCCGATCGGGCCGGCCAGGGCGGTGGCGACGCCGCACAGGAGCACCGCCCCGAGGGAGGCCACCAGTCGGGTGCGCAGGACGCTCTCGCCCAGGCCGGTGGCCATCTCATCGCCCAGGGCCAGGGCGTTCATGCCGCGGGCGCTCAGCCAGCAGATCAGGCCGCCGATGATGAGCAGGGGGGCGGCGAGGGACAACCGGTCCCAGTTGGCCCCGCTGACCCCGCCGATCTGCCAGTGCCGGAAGCTGTCCATGACGTCGATGCGGGGCAGCAGGACCGCGCTGACCAGAGCGGAGAGCGCGGCACTGGTGGCCGCGCCTGCGAGAGCGAGTTTCAGCGGGGTAGCCCCACCCCGGCCGAGGGAGCCGACGGTGTACACGAACACCGCGGCGGCCGCTGCTCCGATGACCGCCACGACCATGGTGGCCACCGGGTTGGTCATCCCGAAGAAGGCGATGCCGATGACCACCGCCAGACTGGCGCCGGACAGCACCCCGAAGATTCCGGGATCGGCCAGGGGGTTACGGGTGACCGCCTGCATGGCGGTGCCGGAGACCGCCAGCGCGGCGCCCACCGCGAAGCCGAGGACGGTGCGCGGGATGCGGGCGGTGGCGGCCGCCTGTTCCGTGGTGTCGGCATGGCCGAGCAGGGCGGCCACGGCGTCGGAGAGTTCGATGGAACGCACACCGAACATCATCGAGCACACGCACGCGACCACCAGGAGGGCGATCAGGAGCAGAAGGTAGCTGAAACGGCGAACCGCCCAATGCCGCAGGTGCTCGGCGTTCGGCGGTGCTGTCGCAGCCGGGGCGGCAACAGTCATGAATTACTTCGCGGCTTCCTCGAGGATGGAGAAGTACTGGTCCACGCCCCAGCCCACGGACAGCGGGGAGGCGTTGGCGGTGGCGGCGACGGGGCCGTTGCCCAGGAAGGCGACCTTGCCCTCGGAGATCGCCGGGATGCGGGAGAGCAGGGGATCTTCCTGCCAGGCCTTGAGGGAGGCCTCATTCTCCGCCGCATCGTCGGAACCGTAGGTGATCAGGAAGTCGACGTCCTCGAAGGCCTCGGGGTTCTCCGCGGAGACCTCGGTGTAGAAGCTGTCCGGGGAGTCATTGTCGGTGACCACCTGGGGCTGCTCGAAGCCGGCGTTGACCAGGAAGCTCACGCGAGGATCGGCGGGGGTGTAGATCCCGATCTTGGAGGTGTCGCTGTTGTCGATGAACGCGAACGCGGGCTTGGTGCCCTGCAGCTCAGGGTGGTCGTCCATGGCGGTCTGGATGTCCGCGTGGATGGAGTCGATCAGTTCCTGCCCTTCCTCGGGCTTGCCGATGGCGGTGGAGTTCATCTCGATCATCTCCTCCAGGGAGGTGCCCCAGGCCTGCTCCGGGTAGGCGACCACGGGCGCGATCTGGCTGAGCTGATCGTAATCCTCCTGGGTCAGCCCCGAATAGGAGGCCAGGATGACGTCGGGCTGGGTGTTCGCGATCGTCTCGAAGGGCAGGGCGTCGGTGGCGTCGAAGAGCTCCGGTGTCTCGGAGCCCAGCTCACTGAGCTTCTCCTCGACCCAGGGCAGCATGCCGTTGTTGTCGTCGTCACCCCAGGTGACCTTCTCCATGCCCACCGGTGTGACGCCGAGGGCGAGCGGCACCTCGTGGTTGTTCCATGCCACGGTGGCCACCCGTTCCGGGGCCTCCTCGATCACGGTCTCCCCGAAGGCGTGCTCGATCGTGACCGGGAAGTTCCCGTCGGACGCGGCGGCGGAGTCCGGGGCGTCGGCGGTACCATCCGTGGTGCCCTCGGTATCTGAGCTGCACGCGGCGAGCGAGATGGTCAGGGTTGCGGCGACGAGGCCGGCCGCCAGGCGGCGAGTGGACATGGCTGCTCCAATCGGAATCTTATGTAGGCTGAGGTGGCGTTCGAGGCAATAAGTGACATGACCCACCCCCTCCTGAACACCTGCTTTAGGTAAGGCTTGCTTATGCTAGCACCCGAGGGGGCCTTCTCCTAGTGTCGCTCCCCTAATTTTTCCTGGGTATTTGCCGTGAAATCTCTCGGTCGGCGAGCTCAACGGTTACTTCGCCGCTCCCCGGTCAGCGGAATTTGCCCGCGCTAGTAGGGTGTGCCCTTGTGCAAAACCGCTTCCCTAAGTCGGGTATCCCGCAACGACGTCCCCTGCCACGCCAGACCGAGATCACCAATCCGCGCCGCATCATCGTGATGGTGGCGCTGGCCCTCGGCGGCTTCGCCATCGGCACCACCGAATTCGTGTCCATGGGTCTGCTCAGCCTGATCGCGGAAGACTTCCAGATCACCGAGGACACCGCCGGGCACATCATCACCGCCTACGCCCTGGGCGTGGTGGTCGGCGCCCCGCTCATCACCGCCGTGACGGGGCTGGTGCCGCGACGACGCCTCCTGCTGATCCTCATGGCCGCCTTCACCATCGGCAACGGGTTGTCGGTGTTCGCCGACAGCTATGAGGTGCTGCTCGTGGCCCGCTTCATCGCCGGATTGCCGCACGGCGCGTACTTCTCGGTGGCCGGGCTGTCGGCGGCGTCCATGGCCCCGCCCGGGCAGCGCGGCCGGGCCATCGCCTTCGTGGGCATGGGACTGTCCGTCGCCACCGTCATCGGCGTACCTGCCGCCCAGGCGCTCGGCCAGGGCTTCGGCTGGTCCTGGGCCTACGGCCTGGTGGCGGCCCTCGGGCTGGTCACCATTTTCGGACTGTGGTTCCTCATGCCGCACATGAGCGAGATGAAACCCACCAACCCCCGCACGGAGCTCGGCGCCCTGGCCAGATCGCAGGTGTGGCTGACACTGGCGATGGGCACCGTCGGCTTCGGCGGCATGTTCGCCGTCTACACCTACATCTCCTGGACGATGACCGAGCGCGCCGGGCTGGACCCGAACTGGATGTGGCTCGTGCTGATGGTCTACGGCCTGGGGTCCGTGGGCGGCAACTGGTTCGGCGGTCGTCTGGCCGACCGCAACCTCGAGTTCGGCATCCTCCTGGCCCTCATCATGATCGCCGTGGTGCTCAGCGGCTTCTACTTCTTCTCCGCCCATCCGCTGCTGGGCACCATCAACTTCGGGCTCATCGGCTTCTTCGGCTCCAGCCTCGTGCCCAGCCTGCAGATCCGGTTGATGGACGTTGCCGGCCGGGCGCAGACGCTGGCGGCCGCGCTCAACCACTCCGCGTTGAACCTGGCCAACGCCTCGGGCGCCGCCATCGGCGGGGCGGTCATCGCCGCGGGGTTCAACTACTCCGCGCCGGCCCTGGCAGGCACCGCCCTGGCGCTGGCGGCGATCATCATCTGGGTACCCACCTTCCTGCTCCGGCGACGGCAATTGCGGACCGGGGCAGGTGCCCGGGACACCGCCGGGCGAGGATAGGCTGAGCGGCATGAGTATCACGATTACCTCCGTCAACGTCAACGGCATCCGCGCCGCCGTGAAGCAGCGCAACGAGGACAACCCGGGCATGCTGCCGTGGCTGCAGGAATCGGGTTCCGACGTCGTGCTCATGCAGGAGGTGCGTGCCACCCTCGCCGAGACCGAGAAGGCACTGGCCCCCGCGCTCGAGGCCGGCTGGCACTATGTCGGCGCCCCCGCGGCCGCGAAAGGGCGGGCCGGCGTCGGTATCCTCTCGCGTGAGCCGCTGACGGACGTGGAGGTCGGTTTCGGTTCCTTCCTTGACTCGGGCCGCTGGATCCAGGGCACCTACGGCGACGTCGCCGTCGCCTCCCTCTACCTGCCCTCCGGATCCGCGGACACCGCCAAGCAGGACGAGAAGTACCTCTTCCTCGATGAGTTCGAGGAGGTGCTCAAGGAAAAGGCCGCCGCCCACGAGAACATGGTCATCGGCGGCGACTGGAATATCTGCCACCGCCGTGAGGACCTGAAGAACTGGAAGGGCAACCAGAAGAAGTCCGGCTTCCTGCCCGATGAACGCCGCTTCATGGACGCGGTGTTCGGCTCCTACCCCGATGAGCTCTCCCAGGTCGAGGTCGGTGCGGGAGAGTACTTCGGCGCCGTCGAGTACACCTCCGCACGCGAGCGCCAGGCCAGCTCTGCCCCGCAGTGGTTCGACGTGGCCCGTCGCTTCCATCCCGGGGAGGAGGGCCCCTACACCTGGTGGACGTACCGCGGCCAGGCCTTCAACAACAACGCCGGCTGGCGCATCGATTACCAGGCAGCCACGAAGAGCATGCTCGACCGGGCGGAGAAGACCTGGGTGGACCGGGCAGCGAGCGTGGAGACCCGCTGGTCCGACCACTCTCCACTGAACGTGACCTACCGCTAGGGGCCGGCCCACCATGCTGCTCTCGGTGCTCTACATCGTCGGGATCACGGCGGAAGCGGTGACGGCCGCGCTGTCGGCCGGCCGCCAGCGGATGGATCTGTTCGGCGTCATGGCTATCGCCTGCATGACCTCCCTGGGCGGTGGCACGGTCCGTGACCTTCTGCTGGACAACTATCCGCTGATCTGGGTCGAGACCCCGATGTATCTGCTGATCGTCGTCGGCGCGGCCCTGGTGACGGTCTCGCTGTCTTTCCTCATGCACTACTTCCGGGTGCTCTTTCTGCTGCTCGACGCCGTGGGACTGTCCGTCTTCGCGGTGCTGGGCACGCAGGTGGCCCTGGATCAGGGGCACGGCCTGGTCATCGCGATCGTGGCGGCCGTGGTCACCGGCGTGTGCGGCGGCATGCTGCGCGACATCTTCTCGGACCGGGTGCCGTTGGTCTTCTCCACCGAGATCTACGCCATGGTCGCCGTCATCGCGGCCTGCGTCTACGTCGGCCTGAACGAGCTCGGGGTGGACACCACCGCGACCATCATCGTCACCCTGTTGGTCGCCTTCCTCATCCGGGTCTTCGCCATCTACTACAAGATGGGGCTGCCCGTCTTCGAGTACCGCGGTGCGGATCAGCCGATCGATCCGCGGGTGCGTCTGTCCTACCGCCTCCTGCGCCGCGGCTGGCGCTCCGCACGCCGTCGCACCGGCATTGACGCGGTGCGTTACCGTCTGCTCAACCGGCGGGCCGCGAAGCGGTCCGGGCGGGACGACTCCACCTGGAGTATGGACACCGAAATGAAGAAGCCGCCCCCGGCGGGAGAATCACGGCCCGCCAACTTCCGTATCCAGAAGTGGCCGGGAAAACCCACCACTGAACCTGACGGGGATGAAGGAGAAGGGGAGAGTAAGTAGGCCCCGGGCGCCCCGTGCTGCTATTTTGAAGGTGATAGCGGCCGTGCTCCGCAGAGTTTGACTGAACCAGTACTAGGAGAAGAATTCATGAGCGGAATCATCACCCTTATCCTCGGCATCATCGCCTTGGTCGGCGGCGTGTGGCTGGTGGCCGAGGTCGGTGCCTCCGTCATGGCGATCGTCGGTGGCCTGATCATCGCTCTGGGCGTCAGCCTGATCATCGCGGCCTGGGCCCTGCTGCTGAACAAGGTCAGCCCCACCTCCCGCAAGCTCGGCCGCTAGGAACTATTCCGGCCGGATGGCCGTGTGAACCCCAGCGGAACTTCCGCTGGGGTTCAACTGTGTCCGGGCTGGTGCCTAGGCTCGACCTGGTCAAGGCTTAGCTGTTAAGGCTCCGTCCTGCGGGCTGAAAGCCACGTGAGCAGGCCGGCGATGAGGATGCCGGGGATGAGGACGGTCAGATATTCCCGTTGGTAGTTGTGGCTGGTGGGCACCGGAAACGGCGCCAGGGAGTGGTCCAGGGTCGACATGTTGATCCAGATGAGCGCGCCGATCACGGCAGCCAACACCAGAGCCACCGACAGCACAGCGGCCACCACGCCGAAACGGAACCGGATGATGCCGACCATGGCCCCGATCAGGGTGCTGAACACGAACGCCAGGAAGTACACCAGGAAGGTCAGCAGAACCGTGGCGAGGTTCATGCCGGCCTCGTCCACCACGTAAGGAGCGCCGTTGGTGTCCACCCAGTCCTTCGGCCCATCGGTGACCAGGAATGTGTCGTACCACGCGTAGTAGGGGGACCGGAGCTGCATGATCACAGCGGCAGTGGTGCCGACCACCGCGAGCAGACCGGACCAGAGCAGGGCGCTGACGGTCAAACCGGTCAGCCATGTCCGCAACGGGACATCGAGGGACAATACGGCAGGTAAGCGGGACGTGATGACGGCGAACGCGATGGCGGAGGCGGAGCAGGCCAGGATGTTCCAGGCCTGACCGTCCCCGGCCAGGAACCTTCCGAACCCGAGCATCAGCGCGAGCACGAGGAAGGCAACGATCAGTTCCCGTCGGGCGGGTCTGAGGAATGCGGTGAACATGACTTAAAGTCCTTTCGGATCCCGGTTGAGCACGTCGGTGCTCAACAGATCGATCAGGGTCCGGTCATCGGGATGGGTGATCTCCACGCCTTCGGCTTCGGCACGCCGGGCCTCCGAGGGGGACAACGCAGAAGCCAACGTCAGTCGCAGGGTGGGGCCGAGGACCGCCCGCTCCACAACGGGGTGCTCCCCCGTGAGGCTGCGCACGGTCTCAGCCGGCCCCACCAGGGTGGGGAAATCCTCCCGGACCTGATCCAGTTCGGTGGGACCGGTGGAACCACCGTTGCGGAGAGCGGTCACGTCGGTGACCAGCCCGGCCAGGTCCTCGGAGCGGTGGGAGGTCAGCAGCAGCGTCCAGTCCTCCCGGCGGGCGGCCTCCTGGATCAGCACCTGCCGAAGTTCGCTGCGGGTACGCACATCCAGTCCGTTGAAGGGTTCATCCAGCAGGGTGACGGGTGCGTTGGCGGCCAGGGCGACGGCGACCGCGATGAGCTGGCGGTGCCCCACGCTCAGCCGCCGGATGACCGCGGTGGGGGAGATGCCGGCGATCGCCAGTACCTGGGCGGCCAGGTCCTCACCCAGGGCCGGGTGCCCGATCCTGGCCACGGCGAGGTGGTCGCGGACGGTCGTGCCGGCGAAACAGGCGTCCGAGCCCGCGCGGGCCAGGACGGTCGTCGCCGTGGCCACGGTTCCGGCGGTGGGGCGGTGGTGTCCCGCGATCAGCCGCAGCAACGTGGTCTTGCCGGAGCCGTTGGGGCCGATGATCCCGTGGATGCCGGTGCCCAGGGTGAGGGTGACCGGAGCCCCCAGGTAGGGGCTGCGCACGTGGTCGAGGGTGATGGTCATGGTGTCGTCCTTTCGGCCTGGATCAGTTCGTCCAGTTCCCGGTCGCTTAGGCCCAGGGCCGCGGCCTCGCGGAGGAGCGGGCGGATGAAAGCGGCGGCGAGTGCCTGCCGACGCTCGCGGTGGATCTGCTCGCGGGCCCCGGCGACGACGAACATCCCCAGGCCCCGGCGTTTTTCCAGCAGTCCCTGATCTGCCAGGAAGGTCAGGGCCTTGGCGGAGGTCGTGGGGTTCACGGAATGGAAGGTGGACAGTTCATTGGTGGAGGGGGCGCGTTCCCCCTCGGCCAGGGTGCCGGCACCGATCTGGTCCCGGATCCCGAGGGCGAGCTGCTGGTAGATGGGTCTGGTGTCACTCAAGGCGAACCCCTTTCGTTTATGGGTTAACCACCTATGTGGGTAACCATATAACGCGGAGAGGTTGCTGTCGAGGGCCAATCCCCCCGACCAGGTAAAAGCTCCGGCCACAGCTGCTCACCCGCCGGCCCTACACTGGACGGCGGATGGTCCACAGCAACTTCCGTGGAGGGGTCAATGAAAGATGGGCTCAGGACTGAGATCAATGAGTTCCTTTTCTCCCGGCGCGCCCGCCTCACCCCCGGGCAGGTGGGCCTCCCGCTGGACGGGACCGCCCGTCGTGTCCCCGGGCTGCGTCGCGAGGAAGTCGCCCAGTTGGCGGGGATCTCCGTCGACTACTATGTGCTGCTGGAGCGCGGCAACCTCAGCAATGCCTCGGAGGACATCCTCGCGGCTCTGGCCCGGGCGCTCCAGCTCGACGAAGCTGAGCGGATCCACCTCCGCAACCTCGCCCGGGCCAGTCGACGCCGCCGCACCTCGGGTAACTCCCCACCGGCCCAGGTCAGCGCCACGGTGCGGCGCATGCTCGACGCGATCACTGAAACACCGGCATGGCTGCGCAACGGCTACTTCGACATCCTGGCCACCAACGGGCTGGGGCGGGCGCTCTATGACCCGATCTACCGCGACCTGCCCACCCGTCCCAACACCGCCCGCCACTGCTATCTGGGGGCCAGTGCCCGGGAGTTCTGGGTGGACCATGACCAGTTCGCCGAGGACTTCGCGGCCCGGCTGCGGATGGAGGCCGCAGTCAAACACGTGGATCCGCAGCTACGGGATCTGATCCGGGAGCTGTTGGCCGGCAGCGAGACTTTCCGGAGGCACTGGAAGTCGGCTGATGTGACCCTGTTGCGCAGCGGACTCAAACGCTTCCGGCACCCGGTGGTGGGGCAGCTGGATCTGAACTACGAGACCATGAACCTCAACAGCGCGCCCGGGCTGGTGCTCAGCGTCTATCTCCCCCGGCCCGGGTCAGGTGCCGCCGGACGGCTCGCACGGCTGGGGGAGTGGGCGCAGACACAATCATTCGGTTCCACGGGTGGGGCACTACAGTAAACAACATGACTGAACAGCCCACCAGCGAAAAGAAGCAGCGCGTCCTCTCCGGTATCCAGCCCACCGCAGATTCCTACCACCTGGGAAATTACCTCGGTGCGGTCAAGCAGTGGATTGATCTTCAGCACGACTACGAGGCGTTCTACTTCATCCCGGATCTGCACGCGATCACCGTCGACCAGGATCCGAAGGACCTGCGCCAGCGCACCGTCGCGGGTGCCGCGCAGCTGCTGGCGCTCGGCATCGACCCGGGAAAATCCACCCTGTTCGTCCAGTCCCATGTCCCGCAGCACGCCGAGCTGACCTGGGTGCTGACCTGTCTGACCGGTTTTGGGGAAGCCAACCGCATGACCCAATTCAAGGACAAGTCCGCCAAGCAGGGGGCCGACCGGACCTCCGCCGGCCTGTTCACCTACCCGATGCTGATGGCCGCGGACATCCTGCTCTACCGCCCGCAATTTGTCCCGGTGGGTGAGGACCAGCGTCAGCACCTGGAACTGACCCGCACCCTGGCGGAGCGTTTCAACAGCCGTTACAAGAAGACCTTCGTCGTGCCGGAGGCCCTCATCCCGGAGGGCGCCGCCAAGATCTACGACCTGCAGAACCCGACCGCCAAGATGAGCAAGTCAGGAGAGAACCCGAAGGGCGTCATCAACCTGCTGGATGATCCGAAGGTCTCCGCCAAGCGCATCCGGTCCGCGGTCACCGACAATGAATCGGAGATCCGCTACGACCCGGAGACCAAGCCCGGCGTGTCCAACCTGCTGGTCATCCAGTCCGCTCTGACCGGCAAGCCGATCGATGAGATCGTCACCGGCTACGCCGGTCAGGGGTACGGCGCGCTGAAGGGGGACACAGCCGACGTCCTGGAGGCCTTCACCACCCCGCTGAAGGCGAAGTACGACGAGTACATGTCCGACCGCGCGGAACTCGAGCGCGTCCTGGCCATCGGTGCCGATCGTGCCGGGGAGTACGCCCAGAAGGTCATCGAGCAGGTCTATGACCGGGTGGGTTTCCTCGCCCCGCTGCGCCGGTAACCACCGGTACCACGGAAGTAACGCCACGGAGTCAGGCTCCGTGTCCGCTGCGTGCGGTCTGACTTCTCTCTAATCTGGTTGCTACCTGAACAGTTCGGAAACGAAGGATGGCAATCGTGGCTACCACTACGCAGTCGGACCGTCGCTACACCGACGAATACGGGATTGAACGCGCGACCCAGGACGAACCGGGTCTCGTCGACCGCCTGCGGGACCGCTGGGGCTGGTTCGACCACATCATGCGGATGCAGGAACGGTTCGCCTCCATGGGCGGCAACCAGTACTCGGCCGGCATCACCTACTTCTCCGTGCTGGCGATCTTCCCCTTGCTCATGCTGGCGTTCGCCGCCCTCGGTTTCGTGCTGGCGCGCAATCAGCAGCTGCTCTTCGACATCCAGTCGCAGGTCAGCGCGCAGCTCAGCGGCCAGATGGGGGACATGATCAACCAGATCATCGAGACCGCCATCGAGCAGCGCGGCGCGGTGGCCGGCCTGGGTGCGCTGACCACCCTGTGGTCCGGACTCGGCTGGATGAACAACCTCCGCTACGGCGTATCCAAGATGTGGAAGCTGGATCCGACCGAGGGGGGTTTCGTGGCCAAGAAGATCGCTGACCTGCTCGGCCTGATCGGCCTGCTGATCGCCTTCGCCATTGCGTTCGGCGTCACCGCCGTGGGGTCTTCCGGACTGACCCAGCAGCTGTTGGACATGGTGGGGCTGGGCGATGTGCCGGGCATCCAGCTCATCACCACCGTCGTGGCCATCCTGGTCGGTGTACTGGCCAACTTCCTGGTCATGCTGTGGATGATCATGTACCTGCCGCGTACCAAGGTCCCGATCAGGTCCGGCATGATGGCCGCGTTGCTCGGCGCGGTCGCTTTCGAGGTGGTCAAGCAGCTGGGTTCGCTCTTCTTTTCCAATGCCCTGTCCAACCCCGCCGGTGCCACCTTCGGCCCGATCATCGGCATCATGGTCGTGATGTACCTGATCTGGCGGATCGTCCTCTACGTCTCCGCATGGGCGGCCACCACCGACGAGTCGCTGCGGCAGACCCCGATGGAGGCCCCCGAACCAGCTGTCATCCGGGTCCGCAATGAAATCGGCGGTAAACCGCGCCGCGGCGCGATGATCGGTACCGGAGCTGCCCTGGGAGCCGTCGGTGCCGGGGTACTGGCACTGTTCAACCGGAAGTAGCCCCATCTGATCTGGGTGTTTCCTCAGGGCTTTCCCCGATGTGGCGGGGTCGGTACGCCTAATAAGCTGGTATCCGACGACGAAAGGACGGCCCCGCCATGGACCCCAACAACGTGGATCTCTACACCGCCTTCGGGCTGGATCCCGGCGATGACACCGATTCGCTGCGCCTGCTGCTCAATGGCCGGGATGCGCAGCTGGAGACGCAGGGTGTGCTGCCGGACCACCCACAGCGGCAGCAGCTGCAGACCGCCTACGCGGTACTCGGTCAGGAACACACCCGCCGGGAGTATGACACCGCCATCCTGCAGCGACGTCCCCTGAGCTGGGAGGACGTGCGGTACCTGGGCAACTTCGGTGCCCTGCCGCAGGTGGATCCCTTCACCGCGCACCCCCAGGCTGCAGCTCCGGCCGGGCCGATCAACTTCAACCGGGGACAGCCGTACGCGCCTTCCTACCCGCAGTCCGTACCGTTCCCGGCGGTGCACAGTGACCGGGGTTCCGCGGGCGTGCGTCTGGCCATGGTGCTGATCGACGGCATCATCCTGGGTATCGCCGCAGGAATCGTGGGCGGGGTGGTCGGTTTCTCTGAAGCCCTGGCCTACATCGGTTCGTTCCTGGTCATGGTCGTCTACATGCTCGGCTTCGAGACGAAGACCGGCGGCACCCCGGCCAAGCACCTGCTGGGCTACGAGGTCCGGGACGTGAAGACCGGAGCCAAGCCCAGCCTGGAGCAGTCCGCGAAGCGCAGCTGGTGGCGGTTGGTCACCATCGTGCCGGGACTCGGCGGACTGGTCTCCCTGGTCGGCATGATCGCGATCGGTTCCTCCATCAAGCCCGAGAACAACTACCTCGGCAGCCACGACCGCTGGTCGGGTACCGAGGTGGTGAAGAAACAGAGTTAGGCTCGGCCGACCTATTTCCGCCGCCGTAGCAGCGGAATACAGGCCAGCCCGAAGAGCACCAGCACCGCGGCGGCGATTCCCCCGAAGATCCAGGAACCGGTCTCCCCGGACGCCGCATCTTCCGCGCGAGGTGGCTCGGTGATCTCTACGTCGGGCGCGGGATCCGCCCCGGCCTCCTCCGGCTCGTCACTGTCCACGGCCAGGGAACCCACGCCGGATCCGACGGGCACCGCATACGCCGCGTTCAGGAATCGCTGGGCCTGCTCCCACGGGCGTCCCTTGTCGATGGTGGTGTCCAGCAGAACCGCGGCCAGCCGCCGCCCGTCCCGGTCCATGGCCCCGACGAAGGTGTGGTTGGCGTCATCGGTGTAGCCGGTCTTGCCACCGATGCCGTCCGGATCATTCATGAACAGGGCGTTGTCGTTCCACACCTGATAGCCCTCCCGGTCGCCGTAGCCGGGGAAATCGATGTACTCGGTGTCGACCATGCGGGTGAAATCCTCATTGCCCCAGGCATAGCGGTACATCAGCGCCAGGTCCGCCGCGGAGGTGGACATGCCGGCCCCGTCCAGACCGGAGTAGGAGACAACCCGGGTGTCCTCCGTGCCGATCTCCTCCGCCAGGGCGTTGACCTCCGCCAGCGTGTGCTCGTCCCCGCCGAGCTGGTCCGCCAGCACCTTCGCGGCGTCGTTACCGCTGGCCAGCAGGAGCCCCAACAGCAGCTGTTCCACCGTGTAGGTCCCACCCGGACCGACCCCGACGGCCGAGCCCTCCACCCCGGACCAGTCCGCCGGGATCATGATCTCCTCGCTCAGCTCCAGGTCCCGCAACGCGACCAGCGCGAGCAGCACCTTGATGACGCTCGCCGGCCGGTAGCGACCGTGCGGGTCCTTCGCCGCGATGATCTCCCCGCTGTCGATGTCGAAGACCATCCAGGCTGCCGCGGTCTGTTCCGCCGGTACCTCGAAGCCGGCCGGGGCGATCACCCCGCACGGGACGGTGCTGTTCGTCGGGAGGGGATCCGGCGGAGCGACCTCGGCCTCCGAGGTGGTCTTCGGCTCCGGCGGCGTCTCCGCGTTGGGACAGTCATCGGTGACCGGGGCGTGTTCCCGGGTCGTGGTCTCATCTGGCGGCTCCTGCCCCGGTGTCGGTTCCGGGGTCGGGGTGGCCGCCAGCAGCATCGTGGCCGCAACAGCGGAGGCTAGGATCTTCATCGTTTGAACATCGTAGTTAAGCTGAGGGGCATGCATGAAACCCCGCACATCAGCCCAGAGTTCAAAGCCGTGACCCGAGAAACCCTGGCCGACCTACCGAAGGTCGTTCTCCATCATCAGGTGACCACCGAGGACCTCGCCGTGCAGGTCAAGAAATTGGCTGCTGACCACGTGGTCTACGCCGAACTCCTGCTGGAACTGCCCGGTGGGGAACAGACGGATCTGGACGCAGCCCTGCGCGGCCTCGACGCCGCGGAGATCGACGCCCGGGTCGTCCTCAGCGCCGCACACGACGGCGCCGTCGCCGAAACCGTGGAACTGGTGACCGCCAACTTCGGTGACAAGGTGATCGGCTTCAACCTCGCCGGGGTGGACGAGGAACACCTGGCCTCCGCCCACGCCGCGACCCTGGGCCAGCTGCGCACCGCATTCATCCCCTTCAGTGTCGATTTCGGGGAGGACGCCGAAGTCGCGGCGATGAGCGACGCCATCCTGCAGGGAGCGGCACGCCTGGGTAACGGGGTGCACATCTTCGAGGACTTCGCCGTGGACGTCGAGGGGATCCACCCGCAGCGGATGTCGGCCTGGGTGCGGGACCGGCACCTGCTGCTGACGCTCGCGCCGACGAACAGCGTGGATGAGGAGACAGCCTTGGCAGATCACCCGCTGCCACTGCTGCAGAGTCTCGGCTTCACCTGCACCGCGCATCCCGGAACCGGTTCGATGACCGAGGAACTCTGGGCGCTCGCGGAGACCTTCGACTACGGTCTGGACGAGTTCTTCGAACTGACCACCGCGGCAATCGACCATTCCTTCGCCCCGCAGGAGCGGCGCGACCAGCTGCTGGTGCGCGAGATTTTGCCCGGTTATGAGGAGCTCGCGGACCCGGACACCCGGGACACCGGCGTCACCACGGACACCGCCGCCGATGCCGCGGCGGCGGAGTCCGCGTGGAATGAGGAAGAGTAGCTAGAACTTGGAGAAGCGCTTGACCAGCATCTCCTCCAGCTCCTTCCAACCTTCGGCGTGGTCGTTGAAGGGCTCGCTCGGGACATAGCCCGAGGTGCCCGGGGCGCCCAGCATGTAGGAGATGTAGTCCTGCATGCGCGGGTTGGCCAGGAAGTAGGAGTTGAGGGAATCATCCTGCGCCCAGTCGGCGGCGTCGGCCATCAGCTCATAGGCGCGCGCCATCTGGTCAGTGTCCACGGCCTCCGGACCGCGCCCGATGTCGTGGACCAGGCCGGTGAAGGAATAGGCATTGTCCTGGTGGACCATGACCTCCAGCTCACCGGCGTTGGCCGAGAGCTGCAGGTCCTCCCAGGTGGAGACCTTCGCCAGATCGTGGTCGTCATTCTCGGTCATCCAGCGCAGCAGCAGCTTGCTGCTGTTGAAGGTGTAGATCTCGCCGAACTTGCCCAGGAACACCGGTTGGCGGTCCACATAGGTGCGCAACGTGTAGACGGACTTTCCCTGGAGGGAGATCTTGACTGGGTCGATGCCGGCCGCGGTCCAGGCGGTGGTGTCATACGGGTCCGCCTGCTCAGCCTCCTCCTTGCGCCGGGCCTCGGTTTCCGCCTTCTTTTTCTCCACTTCCTCCCGGGCCGCGGCGATGCGGGCTGCGGCATCGGCGGTCCGGGCGTCATCGACGTCGACGATGCGGATCTGCTCATCCAGGGAACTGACCACCTTGGACCAGTTGGTCAGCACCGCGCGCCCGATCGCGGACCACTCGGACATTCCCCGGTCCTCGGCAAAGTGATCGTAACCGCGCTCGACGTTGCCGAGCACCGAGTGCGAGGCGAAGAAAACGGTTGTCTCGGTGGCACTGGTGACCTCACCCAGGCTGCGGGTGAGGCGGAAGATCCGCGCCAGGGTGCTCACATTGACATAGGAGGGGCGCTCCGCCAGCAGGGCCGGCGCGCCGATCACGTCATAGTAGTCCTTCTCAACCGGCACGACCCGGGTGGCCGGACCGGACTCGAAACTCTTCCACTTCGGATGGGAGGTGAGGTCGTGCGGGGATCCTTCCTCGAGGAAAACCAGCAGGTCCTCCGGCGAGCGGAAGAGGAGGACATTGTCATCATCGCCGAGAAACGCCTGCCACTCCGCACCGTGTTCCTTCCACAGCGGGGCCCAGAGGGTGTAGAAGTCCCCCTCGGTCAGTGAGACTTTGACAGGGAGGATGGCATTTTCACTCATGACCGCCGATTCTACCGGACGACCCCACCCTCGCTCAGCCCGTGTGCGACCCTGCCGTGGGTGGTCATCCCGTCGGCCGGTAGAAGCCCTTGAAGGCCATGCCCATGTTGGAGGTCCGCAGCGGGTTGGTCTGCACCGGGTCGCCGGCCTCGATGATCTGCCCGTCACCGGCATACATGGCCACATGCCCGTCCCACACCACCAGGTCCCCGGCGATCAGCTCATCGGCACTCACGGCCCGTCCCACATCCTGTTCCTGCGCCAGCCGGGGAAGCTCCAGCCCGGCCTGGCGCCACGCCCACTGCGTCAACCCCGAGCAGTCGAACCCGGCCGTGGTGGTTCCACCCCAGACATAGGGCGCCCCCAGCGCAGACATGGCAGCGGCGACAGCGGCCTCCCCCTGCGCGTTCTCCCCGGCTGTCTCAGCCTCGGCAGGTGTCTCCAGCTCCGGTGGTTCCTCGGCCTCTGGGACTGATTCACCAGGGCCGGTGGCCACGCCGGCGGCGACCGGGACCGGGGCGGGTGTGGATCCGGCTCCGGGAGCCATACCGTGAACCTTGCCCGCCAGCTGCTCCAATTCCGCCGTGGCTGGCTCGAGGGAGGTCTCCAGATCCGCGAGCACCGCCTGGGCCGCCTCCAGGTGGGTGTGAGCCAGCTGGGTCAGCTGCACCTGGAGGGCTGGTAGACCGGCGGGCCCGCCGGTTGCCGCGGACGCCACCGTGGCAACCGCCTGCCGTCCCAGGTTCAGCGCGATCCCTCCCAGCGCGCCGCGGGCCTGTTCCACGGGCTGCTGTGCGGTGCCGACCAGCTGGTTGATCCGGTCACGGTCCCCGTTGATGTTCGCCGCCAACTCCGGCAGCCGCTGCCCGGCATGCACGCCGGCACCCACGTACTGTGCCAGGGGAGCCGCCGCGGCGAAATCGGGGATCGGGGGCAGTTGTACCCCGGGCAGCTGCGGTGGATTCAGGTTGACCAGATCCCCCAGCGCCTTGACGATCTGCTGCATCACAACCTCCCCAGTCGGGCGGCCAGTCCCGCATCACTGAACTCGTAGGCGGAGATGGAACTGTAGGAGGATTCCGCGAGCTCGCAGGCCCGTTCGCCGGCCCGCTCACCGCGGCGTAGACTCGCGGCGATCGCGGCAGTGGCAGCAGTCCGGAAACGGTGGAGCCCCGGCCCGTCGATAAGCGAGGGCGGCGGGGGAGTGCGCACTTCGCCGCTGCGCAACAGCTCTGCAGCGAGGCGCCGGGCGTGGTCAGGATCGAGGTCCAGTTCGTCGAGAAGGCTCATACCCAGTTTGACCCCGGACAGACGTCTCTGGTTCCCGGACCTCTCGCATACGATGGCCCCATGCGAATCTCCATCGTCGATCATCCGCTCGCGCAGGCCCGTCTGACCATCATGCGCGATGAACGCAGTGACAACTCCACCTTCCGCGCCGCCGCCAGCGACCTCGGCACCATGCTCATCTATGAGGCCTCCCGGGACCTGCCGCTGGACCACTTCAACACCCAGACCCCCGTGGCCGTGGCGGAGGGCGCCCGGCTGAAGAACCCGCCGATCATCGTGCCGGTCATTCGCGCCGGGCTGTCCATGGTGGAGCCGGCACTGTCGATGATCCCGGACGCCCAGGTCGGCTTCATCGGGCTCGCCCGCGACGAGGACACGCACGAACCGGTGCCCTACCTGGAGGCGCTGCCCGACGACCTGACCGGTCAGCCGGTGTTCGTGGTCGACCCGATGCTGGCCACCGGGGGCTCCCTGCTGCACGCCATCCGGCTGCTGCACGGGCGCGGTGCCACGGACATCACCGCCGTGTGCATGGTCAGCGCCCAACCGGGGGTCGACGCCCTGGCGAACTCCGGCCTGCCCGTCAAGCTGGTCACCACGGCCATCGACCCGGGACTGGATGACAACGCCTACATCGTCCCCGGTCTGGGGGACGCCGGCGACCGGATGTACGGCCCACGCAACATCGAGTTCTAACGTCCGGCCCCTGGCCGCCCCGCCCAATACATTTGGCGGTACTTGAACACTGCGCTGGGCATCGTGGAATGCATGGCGCGCAGGGAGGAGCGGAGATTCTGGATCAGCTACGGTCGCCGTCTCGGACTGAACGTGCTGGAGCTGCGCAAGATGCGCGGCCTGACCCAGGAACGCCTCGCCGAGCTGGCCGGACTGACCCGCAATGTCGTCTCCAACATCGAGCGCAACGAGAACAACTCCAAATCCACTGACCCGGTGCTCTCCACCGTGTACATGCTCGCCCGCGCCCTCCACGTCCCGCCAGCCGTGTTATTGCCCGGCGGGGACGAGTACGTCGATGACATCTGCACCGCCGGAGAACCGCATATCGATCTGGTCTGGCCGGCGCAGCCGGAGGACACCATGCCCTTCGACGTCCAGCACCTGCACGAGATGCGGCAGGGACGCCCACCCCGGCTGGAACTCCACCGGCCCCTGGAGGCCACCGACGGTGACGGCCCGTCGGTGCCGCCCGGAGCTGGATCGGACTAGACTGGAACTCCACATCACGGTGGGCCGAATAACGGCCGCCCGGGAAAGGAGTGGAGCAGATGGGGATCGCCGCACACGTGGATGACTGGCTCATCACCAACCGGGACACCGTCATCGGTTGGCGGCGGCAGATACACGCCAACCCGGAGCTCTCCCACACCGAGCACGAAACCACCGATCTCTTGGAGCGGATCCTCCGTGACCACGGTCTGGAACCGGTCCGCTTCCCGGGCACCGGCCTCATGGTGGACATCGGTCCCGACATCCAGCCCAGGCTCGCCTTCCGCGCGGACATCGACGCCCTTCCGATAACCGAGATCACCGGGCTGGACTTCGCCTCCAGGAACCCGGGGGTGATGCATGCCTGCGGCCATGACGTCCACACCACGATCGCCCTCGCCCTCGCGTGCGCGTTGAGCCAGGTGGAACTGAACACCGGGGTGCGGATCATCTTCCAGCCCGCGGAGGAGGTCATGGACGGCGGCGCCTCCGAGGTCATCGAATGGGGTGCCCTCGAAGGGGTCGGTGCGATCTACGCCGTCCACGCCGAGCCCAAACTGCGGGTGGGACGGGTGGGAGTGCGTACCGGGGCGATCACCTCGGCCTCCGACATCGTGCGCATCAAGGTCATCGGTCCCGGCGGGCACTCCTCACGGCCGCACCTGACCGTCGACGTCGTCTACGCGCTGTCCCTGCTGGTCACCAGCCTGCCAGGACTGCTCTCGCGCCGGGTGGATCCCCGCACCGGTACCGTCCTGGTCTTCGGCACGATCAACGCCGGCTACGCGCCGAACGCCATTTCCGAGTCCGGGGTCGTCAGCGGTACCCTGCGGACCGCGGACATCAGGACCTGGCGTAACCTGCAGCCGTTGTTCGAGGAGCTGGTCGGCCAGGTGCTCGCGCCCACCGGCTGCGATTTCGAGGTCACCTACACCCGCGGTGTGCCTCCCGTCATCAATGACGACCTGGCCACGGCACTGTTGGTCGATGCCGCCCGTGGCGTGGATCCGCAGGCGGTGGTCGAGGCGCCGCAATCCTCCGGCGGGGAGGACTTCTCCTGGTATCTGGAGCACGTGCCCGGCTCCATGGCCCGGCTCGGGTGCTGGAGCGGGGAAGGGGAGACCCAGGACCTGCACCAGGCGGACCTGGTCGTCGATGAGCGGGCTCTCGGCGTCGGCGTCCGCCTGTTCGCCTCCGTCGTCGATCAGTACGGCTCGGGCGCGGCAACAGCCGGACAGTTCTTGGATTAGGGTGTTAGGGGACTAATCACCCAAAATCTGACAGCGACATGAACAGCGTGGAGGAAACCCCTTGACCAAGAGAATTGTCATCATCGGCGGCGGACCGGGCGGCTACGAGGCCGCCCTGGCCGGCGCCAAATATGGCGCCGAGATCACCCTCATCGAGGATCAGGGAATGGGTGGTTCCTCGGTCATCCATGACTGTGTCCCCTCGAAGTCCTTCATCGCTGGTTCCGGCATCAAGACCGACCTGCGTCGGGCAGATGACATGGGGCTGAACCGGGGCATCGGCGAATCCACCATTGATCTCCGCGCGTTGAACGAGCGCGTGAAGTCGCTGGCCGGGGAGCAGTCGGGGGACGTGCGCTCCCAGCTCGAGCGCATCGGGGTACGCATCATCGACGGCCGCGGCCGCTTCGACGACTATGAGCCGAAGCAGACCACCCACTACATCAAGGCCACGCACCATGACGGCACCGAGGAGACCATCGAGTGCGACATGGTGCTGTTGGGCACCGGCGCCACCCCGCGCATCCTGCCCGGCGCGGTCCCGGACAATGAGCGCATCCTCACCTGGCAGCAGGTCTATGACCTCCAGGAAACCCCGGAGCATCTGATCGTCGTCGGTTCCGGCGTCACCGGCGCGGAGTTCGTCTCCTCCTTCGCGGAGCTCGGCGTGAAGGTGACCATGGTCGCCTCCCGCGACCGCATCCTCCCGCATGACGACGCCGATGCCGCAGATGTCCTGGAGACCGTGCTCGCCGAACGGGGTGTCTCCCTGGTCAAGCATGCCCGGGTGGACACCGTGACCCGGACCGATGACGGGGGCGTCTGCGTGCGCACCTCCGACGGCCGCGAGATCTTCGGCTCCCACGCCCTGATGTCGATCGGCTCCATCCCCAAGACCCAGGACCTGGGTCTGGAGGGGGTGGGCGTGGAGACCGCACCGTCCGGCCACATCAAGGTCGACCGTGTCTCCCGCACCAATGTCCCCGGCATCTACGCCGCCGGCGACTGCACCGATCTGTTCCCGCTGGCCTCGGTGGCCGCCATGCAGGGCCGGGTGGCCATGTACCACGCCCTGGGTGAGGGTGTGTCTCCGATCCGGCTGAAGACGGTGTCCACCGCCGTGTTCACCCGCCCGGAGATCGCCACCGTGGGGGTCACCCACGAGCAGATCAAGTCCGGGGAGATCTCCGCCCGCGTGATCGTGCTGCCCCTGCGCCGCAACCCGCGCGCCAAGATGCGTTCGCTGCGCCACGGCTTCGTCAAGCTCTTCTGCCGCCGCAACTCCGGCCTGGTGATCGGTGGCGTCGTGGTCGCTCCGACCGCCTCCGAGCTGATCTTGCCCATCGCAACCGCCGTGACCCACCGGCTCACCGTGTCGGACCTGGCGGAGACCTTCTCCGTGTACCCCTCGCTGTCCGGCTCCATCACCGAGGCCGCGCGTCAGCTGGTCCAGCACGACGACCTGGGCTAGGTGTACTTCCTCGGGAGGTTGTAAACAGTGTGAGCGGATACAGGGAACCTCCGGTAGGCAGGTGGGTAACGACACGCACACCAACACCGGAGGTTCCTAGTGACACACCGTAACGCACCCCTGACCCCGACGGGTAGGGCCAAAATGATCGATCTGGTTCTGATCCACGGGTGGACCCAACGCCGGGTCGCCGAGCG
>NZ_JBNILW010000009.1:0-131136 GCF_050107895.1 Corynebacterium halotolerans
GGTAGTCGTCGGTGGCGACGTACAGTGCTGTTGCGAGAGTGTTGAGATCGTTGTCCACAACTTCGATTCTTCAACACTCTCGCTTTGTCTTATGAGCAGCGACTCTCCCTGGAATCAATCATCTAGGCGGGGACGCTGCCGGATTAGGTCCCATGTCCGCTTGACCGGCCAGCCCCGGGGGACCGGCGGTAGGCTGAAGGTAATCATCTGGCAGGAGCCACACAAAAGTTGCGCTGGGAGAAGATAACTGATGTCCACTCGCCGTTTCCTCGAGGTAGAAGTCAAGTTCGCCGTCTCTGAAACCACCCCGCGACCGGACCTGACCAAGATTCCCGGGGTCACCGAAACGGCGCAGGCCAAGCAGCACAACCTCTCAGCGATCTACTATGACACGAAGGATCTCCGGTTGACCCGCTCCAAGATCACCCTCCGGAGACGCTCCGGTGGAAAGGACGAGGGTTGGCACATCAAGTTGCCGGGTAGCGCTGGCCGCATCGAGATCCACGCGGAACTCGGCGAGCCCATCGACGGTGAATTTCAGGTGCCGCTGGAACTGCTCGAACAGGTCCGTGCCCTCGTTCGCCGCCATCCGTTGATTCCGATCGCCCAGGTGGACAATGAACGCACCGAAACGTTGTTGCACGATGACAAGAACGTCGTGCTCGCGGAATTCTGCGACGATCATGTGACCGCGTGGTCCCTGCTTCCCGGCGGGGAGCGCACCCACTGGCGGGAATGGGAGATTGAGCTGGCCGAAGCGGCAGTCAATAATGAGCGCGGAGCGGAACTCCTGGGTGGGGCCACCTCGCAGTTCATCAGTGCCGGAGCCCGGGTGTCGAAATCCCCGTCCAAACTGGTGGCGGCACTGGGTGAGAGCATCGATACGGCGCCACTGCCACCGCAGGTGGCCGAGCTCGACGAGGATTCTCCGGCATTCGCCGTGATCCAGGCGCTCAAGGCGAACCGCGACAAGCTCATCGAATACGATCCGCGTGTCCGGCGCGATGAGTGGGACTCTGTCCACCAGATGCGGGTGGCCACCCGCGAGTTGCGCAGCCACATGCAGACCTTCGAGGGCATCTTGGGCGGTGAGGAGTTCGAACGCATCGAAGATGAGCTGAAACTCCTGGCGGGCATGCTCGGTGTGGCCCGTGACGCCGAGGTCGTGGAGGAACGCTTCCACGACCTGCTCGATGCGGAGGACTCCGGTGTTCTCGACGAAGCCACCCGGGAGCACCTGCGGGACGACATGGGGCAGGAGTACCGGCGCGCCCACCGCCGCGTGGTCGCCACCCTGAACTCGGACCGGTACCTGACTCTCCTGGATTCGCTGGACAACTTGCTGGCCAATCCCCCCGTGCTGTCTGGCGCTATCGATGAGATCAGCGATAGCACGGCTGACGACGAGAACGCTGAGGACAGCGCAACCAGCGAAGAAACAGAAGAGACCCCGACGGTAGCCGCCACCCCGGTGACCGCCGTGGACGCCGGAGAGCAGGCCGATGAGCACCCTGGTGAACCCGGTACGGTGTCACCGACCATTTCCGAAACACCCCTCACCCCGGCCGGGGATGTGGAGGAGATTCTCTCTGAACACCTCGACGGCGCCTACCGGAAACTCATGAAACGGCACGCCCGGGCCGTGGACAACTGGGACAACAAGGACCTCACGCTGCACCAGCGCGAGGAGTACTTCCATGACATGCGCAAGGCCGCCAAGAAGCTGCGCTACTCCGCTGAAGCCGTTGGTGCCGCCACGGAACTGAAGACGAAGCGGTTGTACAAGGCGTGCAAGGATCTGCAGTCGAGTCTCGGTGATTTCCAGGACTCCGTCACCTCCCGTGACTTTCTGCTCAAGAAGGCGCAGCAGGCCCGCAAACGACACGAGGACACCTTCGGTTATGGCGTCCTCTATCAGCGTGAGCGGCAGATCGGGCTCCGGGCGCTCGACGATTACTCGGCGGGGGTCAAAGACATCCGGGCGGCCTATGAACGACTGGCCAATTCCCGCAAGTCCAAGAAAAAACACGGCAAAAAGAAGAAGTAGCCCGACCCGCGGGTTGTTCTTACCCCAGCGCCCGTCTCTTCGGCACTACCCACTCCCTCAAGCTGGAGCCGGTGGACGGGAGCGGGAGGAGCGCCCCCTTTACCCCGGCTCCATGTTGCGGGCTGCGCCTCCGGGGGCGGCTCCCCGACTCCGAATCCCGTCCCAGCACCCCGGTGTTCCGAATCAGCAGCAGTTGGCTGGGCTGTCAGGCGGCCGTGCCGCTCTACCGTCCGCTGATCTGCTATGGATCTTGCACCATCTTCTCCGCGGTAGTCTCCGGCCGGCCTTTGGGTGGGGGGAAGGCCGGAGAAGGTGCTACCGGCTCACCTGTTGCCTTCCCCCTAGCCTGTCCCGCAACAATTCAGTGTTGACAGCTGGTAGGTGGGACGGGCTATTTCTTCCCCTCCCAAGAAGGGGCGACACCCCAGTCCTCCTCATCCTCCTCGGCCGCATCCGCCGCCTGGTTCCGCTCGCGGGCGACCTTGAGCGCGTCACGTGCTTCAGCCTCGGAGGCGTAGGGCCCCATCCGGTTGTCCCAGCTACCTTGCTTTCCCTGGGACACGTCGCCGGTGGACAGATCGAAGTACCACTGATCCTCGGAAGTACTCATGGCTTTTACCTTTCCTGGTCTATTCAGGCGTTTGACGCGCTATTTCAGTTTCACCCCAAGAGTACGCCCGTTGTGGGTGCTCCTGACGCCGCCGAGAGGGCGCAGGAGCCAGCCACCCGGTTGCCAGCTGACGTTCAGCTGGGGCCGCTAAGGTGGATATGTTCAGCCGGGGATGTCCCCCGGTTTCGTGTACCCCACAAAGGAGTCAACCCCGAATGCCGATCTGGCCTGGCAGTGACACCCCCGCCCTGGAACGGGCGGCTTCCGCCCACGCCTCCGAGGTGGGAAAGGCTCCACTGGCCACCGCTGCCGCCCCCGCCACCTGGTCGCTGCTCGGTGAACACGTCGACCACGTCGGCGGCGTCGTCCTCATGTCCCTGTCCACTCAGCGCGTCGGAGTGGCGCTGAGTTTTCGTGGGGATGACACCGTTCACGTACAGCACCACCACCGCAGTGCCCGTGGGGAACAGCTCACCGATGCGGATGCGGTCTCTCTGTCCGAGGTGGCGAAGCGGGCCACGCAACAGCAGCCAGGAGTAGACGAGTCGGGGAAGCTGATGGCGCCGCCGGTACCGACCGGTGGGCTGGCCGCCCGACTGGGCGGGATCCTGTGGACCATGATCCACCGTCAGCTGCTGAGCCGCGACACGCCGGGCTGCGATGTCACCATTGTCAACGATATCCCCGGAGAGGCCGGTCTGGGGGCCCTGGCCTCCACTGACACGGCATTCGCACTCGCGCTTCACCACACCACGGGAGAAGCCGATGATGCGCCCGCCCGGACCCGGTTGGCCGAGGTGTGTTCTCAGTCAGCCGCCATTTTCTCCCGTTATCCGACGCTGCGCGCCCGGCACACCGCTGCCCTGCGCGGCGCGGCCAGCACCGTATCGGTCATCGACTACGCGGATGGTTCAGTCACCCAGGCCCCCCATCCGGTCACACGGGAGACGCGGGCTTTCGCGGTGTTCGCCCCGGAACCGGCGCAGAGACAGGACTTCACCGAGGAGATCCGTGCCCGCCAGAGTTTCATCAGCCGGGCCGAACGCACCTTCGGCGTCGATTCGATCCGGCTGCTACCGGACGCTCCCGAGCGCGTGGCGGAATGGCTCGCGGCGGTTCATTCCGTCCACGGACCGGAGGGGGTTCCCGGCCTCTCGGAGGCCCGCACGTGGTTGAGTTTCTACGCGGCGGAGACACAACGGGCTCAGCAGCTGGCCAGTGTCCTGCGTTCGCGCCGGCACGGGGACGCCTGGCTTCTGCTCAAGACCTCACAGACAGCCCTGTCCCACAGCTACGGGCTGCACGGCGTCGACTCCGCTCTCGCCAAGCTCTGCCTGGAACGCGGCGCCCTGGCTGCCCGCAGTGCCGCCGCAGGCACCTCGACCGCGGTGATAGTGGTCGTCCCCGACGATAAGGAAACCAACTTCGTGGCTGATCTCAGCGCAGACGGGCTCCAGATCGTCCCGCTCGAAACTGGTGAACCCGCCGGGACCGAACAATGACGGACCCATCCCGCACCGGTTTTCCGGGACGGGCGAAAAACAGCAGCAACTTCTGCTCTCCTGGAGCCCGGGGCTGAACTGGTCCACGGCCACTCCCGGGTCGGACAGACACTGCCGTGTTGGAGATGGTCGCGGGCGGCGCGCTGGCCCGGTCACCCCCGGCATCGCCGTTGACATGATGGGACGGGCCCCACATGTCTGGCGCCGGCCCACAGTGACCACCACCCCCGCCACTGGCTGATCGACAGCACCTCGGTTCGCGTGCGGGAGTCGCTGGAGTTGTTCTGCTGGCCTTGCGGGTCCCGCCTAATCGGCGGGCCAGGCAAAGGTGGTCTTTCGGTCCGGTACATCCGCCCGGATCAACGACACCATGGTTTCCGTGCCCTGCCGCGGCTGGCCCAGGCAGTTGCCGAGCACTGGTGGATCGGAGATGAACACGCGGACCCGGTCACGTTCCGGATCGGCGGTGAGCACCACCGCGTCGAAATTGTGCCCGACCCACGGGGCAAGCACGGTGGCTTCGGTCAAGTCCAGGCAAGCCCGGTCCACGCTGTTGGCCAGTTGAGAGGACCGCCGCATGGACGCCACCACCTCATCCGCCCGTCCCAGCGCCCATTCCGGCACCGGTTGGCCGTGGGCCAGGGCCAGGCAGATCTCAGTGGTGAAGCGGTCCACCAGCCGTCGCAGCGGCGCCGTCACGTGAGAGTAATAGCCGCCGACGCCCGCGTGGACTTCGCTGTCGCCGTTTTCCACCCGGGCATACCCGGAACCACGCAACAGCTTCTGCGCCTCGCGCATCACCGCCATGCCGCGGGCATCAGTGGCGTCCACGGTCTGCAGGAACTCGCCCGGGGTCATCCCGGGTGGATAGTGATACCCCAGGGCCAGGGCCTCGGCCCGGAACTGCGTCACCGCCTGCCCGTTCGCTGGTCGCAGAGTGCGGAGGATACCGGTGCCGTGAGAGACCATCAGCTGACCGGCGCACTGGCCCGTCAGCAGGGAGATCTCCGAGTTGAAGTCCATGACCGGGTGCCGTGGCTCAATGACCAGTTCAAATCGGCCATCGCGGAGCTGTTCCACCCGCTGTGCAGGGATCCGGAGGTTGACCGCCGCCCGGCGCAGCGCGGAAGCCTGCCGTAGCCGGCCCACTGTCGGGAGCAGGGCGATAGCCGGATGGACCTGATCCCGTTGCAGGTCCGCGTGCACCCGCTCATAGTCCAGCCGGGCACGACTGCGGACCAGCACGCGCTCGACATGGAAGTCGCGGACTTCTCCGGCGGTGTCGAGGTCGATGGACCACAGCACCGCGGGGCGGTCGACGCGCGGCAACAGCGACGCCGACCCTTCCGATAGTTCAGGCGGATGCAACCTGGCCGGCTCATCGGGCAGGTAGATCGTCTGCCCGCGGCGCAGGGACTCCGCTTCCAGCTCGCTGCCCGGCGTGATGAAGGCGGCCACGTCGGCAATGGCGTAGTACACCCGGAATCCCCCATCGTCCCGGTGGGAGACGGCGACCGCCTGATCCAGATCCTGCGAACCAGGTGGGTCGATGGTGACCAGGGGAAGATCGCGGGCGTCGCGGCGCTGGGCGGCAAAACGGTCGGTGGCTACCGCCGCTGCTGCGTGGAGCGCCGGGGCAAAGTCCGTGGGCACGTGGAACTCTTCGGCGATGCCCCGGAAATTCAGGGGAGCTGCATAGAGTTTCATGGGGCCCTATTCTGGCACGCCCGCACCGACCGGGCGGAAACCGCCGACTGTGGCACCGGGGAGATCAGGAATCGAGCAACTCCCGCAGATGCCGGTCGATCTGGGGCAGGTAGGTCTCGTGGAAGTTGAAGAGTGCGAAGTGTCCGGCCACGTCCTCAATCACCCGCAATTCGGAACCCGGGATCATCTCCTGCTCCTCCCGGACATCACGGACGGGGAAGAACATGTCCTCGTCGATCGGCATGACAAAGGTCCTTGCGGTGATCCGGCCGAGCGCGGCGGCCAAGTCGCCGCCGGTGTGGCGGGAAACGTCGCCGTTGCGCCATTTGCGCGCCATGACGCGCAGCGCGTTGGGGTCCATACCGGCGAACAACGGTTCAAAGAAACCGCTGACCACGGCTTCCCGGCTGTCGAAACCGAGCAGTCGCCAGGCTTCCCGCTTCCAGAACTCGGTGGACAGGCCGAGCAGCATCCATAGCCTGGCGTGGCGGCGCAACCCATCTGCCACCTCGGTGTTCTCGGCGTATTCGCCGTCACGGTAGCCGGGATCGGAGGTGATCGCCTCCGTCAGCGCCTCGGTGAACATCTGATCATGCGGTGTGGTTCTCGCGGTGCCGGCTATCGGGGCGGCACGCCCGACCTTCTCGGGGAACCGCACGATCCATTCATAGGTCTGCTCGGCCCCCATGGAGGCGCCCACCACCGCGTGGAGGTTCTCGATGCCGAAGTGCTCGCGCAGCAGCCTTTCCTGGGCCACCACATCGTCCCCGATGCTGAGCTCCGGGAACTTCGACATCGCGATTGCGGTGTCCGTGGTGTTGTGCGGAGAAGTGGACAGGCCGTTGCCGATCTGGTTGACCACGACGATGAAGTACTTCGCCGGGTCGAGGGCGTGTTCCGGTCCGACATAGCTGTCCAGCCAGGTCTGGTGAGTACCGCTGAACCAGGTGGTGATCAGGATGGCGTTGTCGCGGGCGTCGTTGAGCGTACCCCGCGTGGCCACCGCCAGCCGACAGTCCGGGATCACCCCACCGTTTTCCAGCCGCAGCTCCCCGATACTGATGAGCTCATAGGGCCCCTGCACCTCAGGGGTGTAGAACTGGTTCTGATACATGGCACTCCCCTTCACACTCTGTGTTCCAGAACACAGTCTAGAGGAGTTGACCGCAACCGGCGGTGAAATCGCGAATGAGCCGGCCTATAAGCCGGATTCTGTGCCCGTCAGGGCGGTGATCATCCATCTGGGTCGACCATCGCTGGCCGCCTCAAGCAGCTACCTACGGACTCGGGCGAGCAGCCCTCGAACATCCGTGCCACCGTACCGCACGCGGTACGGCTTGATGCCTTGCTCCCGGTGGGGTTTACCCAGCCAAACCAGTCACCTGGCCCGCTGGTGCGCTCTTACCGCACCCTTTCACCCTCACCTGCGCCAGGCGCAGGCGGTCTACTTTCTGTTGCACTTGCCCGCGGGTTACCCCGGGTTGCCGTTAACAACCACCGTGCTCTGCGGAGTCCGGACTTTCCTCGACCGCCCGCCTACGGGGACGTCCGCCCCGTGGTTCAGTGGCCGCGATCACCCGGCCGGCTCATTCGCGAATTCTGATGATACTCCCCCACCACCGAATTGCGATAACCGCGCGGATCCGCAGTCATCAACGCAGGTGCGCGGTGTCGTTGACCAACCGGACGCTAGCCAGCTCGTCTTCATAGAACTCCACGACGGACACGCTCGCCAGATCGAGAAACAGGCGGTGGAACAACTGCGGTCCGGCGTCGAGCCCCTGGCGGATCAGGGACTTGATGACGGTCAGGTGCGTGACCACCAGGACGTTCTGTCCCGGGTAGTCCGTCTGCAGCTGGGCACGCAGCCGCTTGACCCGGCGGTGCAGTTTCTGGAGGGATTCCCCACCTGGTGCGGATGCCGTGGTATCCCGCAGCCACCGCTCATGCAACTCCGGGTCCCGCTCCCGGGCCTCATCGAAGGTCAGCCCGTCCCAGGCCCCGAAGTCCATCTCGATCAGGCCGGGCACGGTGACCGCCTCGCAACCCAACTGGGTGGCCACCTCTGCGGCGGTGTCCCGGGCGCGGCGCAGCGGTGAGGTCAACACGACGTCGATACCGCCGCGTTCCCGCAGGGCCGTCGCCGCGGCTGCCGCCTGCCGGTGCCCCAACGTGCTCAGCTCTGGATCCGAATGCCCCGAGTACTGCCGGGCCGCGGACATCTCCGTCTGACCGTGGCGCAGCAGAATCAGCCGAGTGGGCGCCGTGGTGGCACCGTTCCAGCGGGCGGGGGAGTTGCTGTCCGCCGGAACTTCCGGGTCCGCCCCAGGCCCGGTCTCGGAAGCCGCCCGGTCCACGGTACCGGTGTCCGCTGCATCGGGGCTCGAGGCGGTGGACGTCGGGCGGGAACGGCTCCCCGGCAACTCGAGTTCGCCGGGCGGCATCCCCTTCGCGGCGGCGTCCATGGCCTTGTTCGCCAGTTCATCGGCGGCGGAGTTCTGGGCGCGGGGCACCCACTCATAGGTCACCGAGCTGAACTGCCGCGCGACGTCGCGGGCCGCCAGGGCCAGCTTCTTCATGTCCGGGTGCTTGATCTTCCACCGCCCGGACATCTGCTCCACCACGAGCTTGGAGTCCATGTAGACGATCACGTCGTCGGCGCCGAGCTCAGCCGCCGCCCGCAGGCCGTTGAGCAGGCCCTGGTACTCGGCGACGTTGTTGGTCGATTTCGCCATGACCCAGGCGATCCGTCGCAGCACCTGCTTGCGGTCAGCGGTGTACACCACCGTGCCGGAGCCGGCGATCCCCGGGTTTCCCCGTGAGCCGCCGTCGGCTTCGATACAGACCTTCACACTCAGCCGGCCTTCCGGATCAGGTAGCTCCCGCAGTTCGGGCACTGCGGGAGCTCATCCACCGGGGTGCCCTGGATTGCCGCGCGATCCGCCGGGGGCAGCACAATGAAGCACCCTCCGCAGGTGCGGCCGTTGTAGGCGGCGGCACCGACCTCGTTCTCCTCCCGCTGCCGGTCGTATTCCGCCAGGGCGGCCTCGTCGAGCTGCTCCCGCAGTTCCCTCACATGGGCGGCCGGATCCGGAATGTGGGTGGACGCCTCTACCGCGACGTCGCGGGCGCGGGTGGCGGCCTCCACCTGGCGGGCCAACTCATCCACCTGCGCGCCGTGGGAGTCACGGTTGTTGCGCAGCGCGTGGATTTCGTTGTGCGCCTCCTGCAGCTCGGCCATCAGATCAGCCAGGCGCGACTTCGCCGAATAGCGGTCGTGCTCCAGATCGCGGCGGGTCTCCGGGTCGGTCGCCGCCCCCAGCTGGTTGCGGGCGTCCTTTTCGCGGCGGCGCAGCTTGGTCTCATCCGCCTGGATCCGCAGGATCTCGTTTTCCATGTCATCCACGGCCATCTGGGCCGAGGCTGCGGCATCCCGCATCTGCTGCTGTTTCTTGAGCAGCTCATCGAGTTCACGCTGCTCCGGCAGCTCGTTCGACTTACCGGCTGAGGTGTCCAGGTTGCGCTGGAGGGTGGCCAGCTCAAGCAGGACGGCCTGGGACTCCCGGGACAGTTTCATAGGTCTCCTAAAGGTCAGGGGTTGAAAAAGGTCAAAAATACAGGGGCAGGTCTTCAGCGCCCGGTGCGGGTGGCCGCCAGGGTCCAGGGATCAGTGCGCAGGTCGATGATCTCGGTCTCCACCCCGGTCTGCTCCCCCACGATTCCGGCCGCCTGCGAGGTCCACGGGAATTCGCTGGCCCAGTGGGCGGTATCGATCACCGCCGGGCCACCGGCCCGCAGATATTCGTCCACCGGATGGTGACGCAGATCGGAGGTGACGTAGACATCGACCCCCAGTCCGGTGACCGTGTCCAGGAAGCTGTCCCCCGAGCCGGAGGACACGGCCACCCGCTGAACCATCTGCTCCGGATCGCCCGCGGCACGTACTCCCCAGGCCGTTTCGGGAAGGGCGTCGGCCACCTGTTGAACGAAGTCCGCCAGACGCATGGGTTCGGGCAGTTCACCGATCCGACCCAGACCCGTCGCCTGCTCGAGATCAACGTCCTCCTCCATGGCGAGGATGTCGAAGGCCGGTTCCTCATACGGGTGGTTGGTGCGCAGGGCCTCAGTGATGGCGGCACGGGCGCGGCGCGCTGCGACGAACTCGACACGCAGTTCGGGAGCCCGGTAATTCTCGCCGACAGTGCCGTCGGTCGGATCCGCGCCCTCCACCGGGGTGAACTGACCCGTTCCGGTGATGTCGAAGGCGCATTCCTCGTAGTTGCCGATGCTGCCGGCTCCCGCGGCGAACAATGCCTGTTTGAGGGCTTCCGCATCTGCCTCGGGCACCTGGACGCCCCATTTGTCGCGGCTGGCGCCGGGTTGGGGCAGGATCGGCCGGCCCGGGGTGATCCCCACCAGCTCCGCCAACCGGTCATTGACGCCGGGGCGCGCGGAGTCGGCGTTGGTGTGGGCGGCGAAAAGTGCGACCCCGCCGGTGATCAGCGTGTGCAGCACCTTGCCCTTGGGGGTGTCGGCGGCCACGGAGTGCACCCCGCGCAGCAACAGCGGGTGGTGGACGATCAGCAGCTGCGCGCCGAGCTCCACCGCACGTTCCGCCACGCCCTGGGTGCAGTCCAACGCGAACGCGACCTTGGTGACCGGGGCCGCAGGGTCCCCGCAGATCAGGCCGACCTGATCCCAGCCCTCGGCCAGGTGCGGCGGGTAGGCCTGCTCCATCACCGCGCGGATCTTCGCAACTGTGGTGCTCATGGCATCCTTTCCTCGGGCTGCAACGGGGTTCTGCCGTCAGCCTGCCAGTGTAGCCGGGCCAGAGCGCCTGACCACCGGCGAGGTCCCGTGTGCAGCCGCGCTGCGTGCCGACGCCGTGGACAGCTCCCGCCCTGCGGCAAAGGTACGGTTCACGGCGGCGCGAGGGCACGCCATCCGGTATCAGGAAAGGTGCGGGAACCGGGACCGCAGCTTGAGCACCGCACCGGGTACTCGGCTATCCTGTGTCCGGCCCTTCGGGAGCCCAGCGCCACTTCGGGACCGTAGCCCGGGCTCCCCTCCTACCGCCAGTGGCCCCTCCCGACCGGAAAGGAAGCAGTTTTGATCGACGCCGACCACGAGGACCGCCGTTTCCACATTGATTTCGTCTGCACCGGCAATATCTGCCGCTCCCCCATGGCGGAGGTCATCATCGCCGATGCCCTGGAGGACAGCGGCCTGACAGAGAGGGTGCGGGTGTCCTCCTGCGGCATCGGTGGCTGGCACGTCGGTCAGGGTGCGGACAAGCGGGCGGTCGCGGAATTACGCAGCGCGGGATATGACGGTAGTGAGCACCGGGCCAGCCAGCTCGGCCCGGACGACATGTCGGCTGATCTCCTGGTCGCCCTGGACACCGGCCACCGTTCGGAACTGATCGCCCGCGGGGCGGATGCCACCCGGATCCGGCTGTTGCGCAGCTTCGACCCGGAGTCCCCGGAGGAGGCCAGCGTGGCTGACCCCTACTACGGCGGGCCGGAGGGATTTTCCGAGACCCGCCGGCAGATCGAGGCCGCCCGACCGGGCCTCGTGGCCTGGCTGCAGGAGCAGGTGGCGCAGGCCACCGATGGCGCCCCTTCCCCGGCTACCACCTCGAAGGCAACTTAAGAATCGCGGTTTCGCCGGGTAGGCTCAGAAGTTGTGAGCACCAAGGTTGATCGCAGGTACGCCCGGGACCACCAGCGGGAGAAGTTCAGCTGGAAGGTCTTCCTCAAGCCTGGCTGGGTGCTGGGAATCCTCGTCATCATCGCCTTCTCCTACTTCGCGTTCTCCTTCCTCGCCCCGTGGCAGCTGAACAAGGACGATGACATCGTCCAGCGCAATGAGCAGATCGAGGCCTCCTTCGAGGCCGAGCCCGTGCCCTACCAGCAGGTACTGGACGAAAACGGCGCGGTCGACGAGGCTGAGGAATGGACCCGCGTCACCCTCACCGGCCATTATCTGGGGGACAAGGAAGCACTGCTCCGGCTCCGGCCAGTGGAGAATACCCCGACCTACCAGGGGCTGACTCCCTTCCAGACCACCGATGGCGACGTCATTCTGGTCAACCGCGGTTTCGTCCTCAAACCAGGCAATGAGATGCCCGAGATTTCCCCGGCGCCCGGCAACGAGGTGACCATCGTCGGCCACGCGCGCCTCAACGAGGTCACTCCCGCCAATCCGCCGCTGGTGGATCAGGGACGTCTGCAGGTCTACGGCATCGACACCGGGCAGATCGGTGAGACCGTGGACGAGGACCTGGGAGAATCCTACCTGCAGCTTTCTGAGGGGTCCCCGGGCGAGCTGAGCGCCATGCCGGTGCCGAAACTCGATCGTGGTTCCCACCTGAGTTATGGCTTCCAGTGGATCGCCTTCGGTGTGATGGCGCCGATCGGGCTCGGCTATTTCATCTGGGCGGAGATCCGCGAACGTCGCCGCGTCCGGGCGGAGGAAACCGAGCTCGAGGAATCCGAGAATGCGTCGGAAGCGGCCGCCGGCCCCGCTCCGGGCCCCGCGTCCCCTGTTCAGGCTGTGGCCGACGACGCCACGCCGGATGACTCCGAAGACCCCGAGCTGCAGACAGCCGATGCCGGTCCCGTTCCCCAGTCCGCCAGGTCCCGCGATGTGCGGGCCCGTTACGGTGGCCAGCACACCGATTTCTGGAGTCGCCGGTCCCGCCACACCCGGGAGCGGTTCTGAGGCCGGGGAGACGCAGTTCCTCCGGGAAGCTGCCGTCAGTCGCGGGCGGTGGCTGAAACCCGACGTTGCCAGTATTGTTGCGGTTGTAACGCTTCCATTACCTAGGGAGTTCCGATGGGATTCTGGCGTCGTCTGCTCAACCGCGATCAGAACAACGGAATCGCCGATGCCGCAGCGAAATTGCGCAAGGACGACGAGATCCCCACACCGGTGGACAATCTCCTGGAAGATCCCCGGGAACGCGCCCGGGCCCTTGGCGCCGCCCTCGAACTCGCCTCGTCCTTCGGCTTTTCCCCCAAGCGGGACATCCTCGTCGATGATGTGCCCTTCGATCGGCTGGGTGGTATCGAGGCCTTCGCCGCCGAGCGACTGACCACCCTGCTCAATCTGACCGCCGAAGAAGAGCAGCTCTTTCCCCGGGTACTGGTCTTCGAGTACGACTTCGTGGACTCCAATGATGCCTATGACCGCATGCTCCGGGAGATGGCGGAGGCCACCGGCACGATGGAGCAGTTTGAGGACATCCACTGCGATCTACACTTCGGCCCTGATTTCCAGCGGCATCCCATGGGCGAGTTCCACTACACCTGCAACGGCACCCGCTACACCCACGGGGTTTCTTCGGAGGGGGACTGGGCGGATCCGGCGGTGGTCGTCGAAATGTTCGCGCGGGTGACACCAGCGGACATGATCCGCGTGACCGCTGAGGACAGCGGACACAACTACTGGGTGCCGAAGGATCTGGCCGAGCGCTTCCGCACGATCCTCGCAGCCGAGGAACTGGCCGCCAGAAAACGCCGGGAGCGATGGCGAGCTTCGCACCAGCGTTAATCGCACCCGTCCGCTACTTCTAGGCAAGGGATCCTGCCGCTGTCCTTATCCCCGGCTGCTGGCTCTCAAACACCCCCACCTAAGAGTCGGGCGGCGGGGATCGTCTCGGATTCGACGGCCCTGTTCGACCATCACATCCCGCCACCACTGCCCCGGCATCTGTGGTGTCCTTGGTGTCCACCGGCGCGTGTCCCTGCCCCGGGGGCAGCCCGGCTGATCCACTGATTCCCGAGGTGACCGCGTGGAGCTCGGACCGGAACTGCCGATCGAGGTGAGCGGCAATGCGTGGTGCCCCCGCATTCCAGGTGCCGTGGAAACAAGTCGAGGGTATTTCCGAAGTGCCCGGAAATACCCTCTGTTCTGGTGCGCCCTGACGGGCTCGAACCGCCGACCTATTGGGTGTAAACCAATTGCTCTTCCAACTGAGCTAAAGGCGCGCACGTTTCCCCGGAACTCCGGGGTGAACAAGCAAAAACAGTACCATGCGGTGGGCCCCGTCCGAAACCGGGGTGGTCACCGCATGGCCCGTCAGCGCTTGGTGCCGCGTTGGACCAGGCAGGAGCCCTGCCAATTCCCGAGGCGATCCGCCTTGGTCTGTACCAGTCCGGCGAGCTGGGCTGACTCGGCGATGACGCCGGGTTCGATCGTCCCGGTTGAGCCGGCCCCCGGGGTCAGGAGCCAGATGCGGCCGTTCTCCGCGAGCGGACGAACGGCATCAACCAGCCCGTCGACCAGGTCGCCGTCGTCTTCGCGCCACCACAGCAGGACGGTGTCGCAGATCTCGTCGGTGTCCTCGTCGAGCAGTTCCTCCCCGAGGGCATCCTCGATGCTTTCGGAGATGGCACTGTCGCAGTCCGAGTCCCAGCCCACTTCCTGGACCGCCTCAGCCGACGTGATCCCGAGACGTTGTGCGTAATCCTGGGCACCATTGGTTACCGTGCCCGGAGCGTCCACCACTGTGATGTTCCTCCTCTTTCCTGTCGCGCCCGGTACTGGGCCACGAATTTTCAGTTACCCCTGCAGGATACAAGCTCGGCCGGGAAAACACCCGATATATGCGGAAATACTTCCACAGTGGGGACATTTCACCCCCAGCGCCCTGCACGTGGCACCAGCAACCGCCCTTCAGCACCCCTCCACATACGGCGTGACGCGGACTACACTTAGCAAAATTTCCGCCCGGGATCTCCGCCTGTAACGCGCGGGTGACTGGCAGTTTCGTGAATCATGTTAAGGCTGCAACAACACAGCTTCACAAAAGCTGTGAACGCGACTTCCCCTGAGCCCACCGCGGGACGCTACGAGGAAGTATGCTTGAAGCGACATGCATGTTCGATCCGGACCGTGGGAGACCGAGGCCTCAATGGACACGAAAACATCATGCCGGGTATCCGGTTCCAGGCTCGGACAGGCATAACCTTGACTAAATCCAACAGGAGGTTTGGAATGGCTGACCGCAAGATCGGTGGCAAGCCCACGGACGACTCCAACTTCGCGCTGATCCGCGATGGCGTCGCTTCGTACCTTAATGACAGCGATCCCGAGGAGACCCGCGAGTGGATGGACTCCCTCGACGGCCTGCTCGCCGAGTCCACCCAGGAGCGTGCCCGTTATCTGATGCTGCGGCTGCTGGAGCGGGCATCCGCCAAGCGGGTAGCACTGCCACCGCTGCTGTCCACCGATTACGTCAACACCATCCCCACATCCATGGAGCCGGAGTTCCCGGGTGACGAGGAGATCGAGAAGCGCTACCGCCGCTGGATGCGCTGGAACGCCGCCATCATGGTGCACCGTGCCCAGCGACCCGGCATTGAGGTCGGCGGGCACATCTCCACCTACGCCGGCGCCGCTCCCCTCTACGAGGTCGGTTTCAACCACTTCTTCCGCGGCAAGGACCACCCGGGCGGCGGCGACCACATCTTCTTCCAGGGCCACGCCTCCCCCGGCATGTACGCACGTGCCTTCCTCGAGGGGCGCCTGACCGAGGATGATCTCGACGGCTTCCGCCAGGAAGTCTCCCGGAAGCAGGGTGGCATTCCCTCCTACCCGCACCCCCACGGCATGAAGGACTTCTGGGAGTTCCCGACCGTCTCCATGGGGCTGGGCCCGATGGACGCCATCTACCAGGCGCGCTTCAACCGCTACCTGCACAACCGGGGCATCAAGGACACCTCCCAGCAGCATGTCTGGGCCTTCCTGGGTGACGGCGAGATGGATGAGCCTGAGTCCCGTGGCCTGATCCACCAGGCCGCGCTCAATAACCTGGATAACCTGACCTTCGTCGTCAACTGCAACCTGCAGCGGCTCGACGGCCCCGTCCGCGGCAACACCCAGATCATCCAGGAGCTGGAGTCCTTCTTCCGCGGCGCCGGCTGGTCCGTCATCAAGGTCGTCTGGGGCCGCGAGTGGGACGAGCTGCTTGAGAAGGACAAGGATGGTGCCCTCGTCGAGGTCATGAACTCCACCCCGGACGGTGACTACCAGACCTTCAAGGCCAACGACGGCGCCTATGTCCGTGAGCACTTCTTCGGTCGGGACGAGCGTACGAAGAAGCTCGTCGAGGACATGACCGACGACGAGATCTGGAAGTTGCCGCGCGGTGGCCACGACTACCGCAAGATCTACGCCGCCTACCAGCGGGCGATGGAGACCTCGGACCGTCCGACGGTCATCCTCGCCCACACCATCAAGGGCTACGGACTCGGCCACAACTTCGAGGGCCGCAACGCGACGCACCAGATGAAGAAGCTGACGCTGGAGGACCTGAAGCAGTTCCGCGACAAGCAGGACATCCCGATCTCCGATGAAGAGCTGGAGAAGGATCCGACCCTGCCGCCGTACTACCACCCCGGCGAGGGCTCCGACGAAATCAAGTACATGCTGGAGCGCCGCAGGGAGCTCGGTGGCTACCTGCCGGAGCGCCGCGAGGAGTACCAGCCGATCGAGGTGCCGCCGATCGAGAAGCTCCGTGTGATCCGCAAGGGCTCCGGCAAGCAGCAGGTGGCCACCACCATGGCGATGGTGCGTACCTTCAAGGAACTGTTGCGGGACAAGGGCATCGCCGAATCGCTCGTGCCGATCATCCCGGACGAGGCCCGGACCTTCGGCATGGACTCCTGGTTCCCGACCCTGAAGATCTACAACCCGCACGGCCAGAATTACGTGCCGGTGGATCACGATCTGATGCTGTCCTACCGCGAGGCCAAGGACGGGCAGATCCTGCACGAAGGCATCAGCGAGGCCGGTTCGATGGCTTCCTTCATCGCCGCCGGCACCAGCTACGCCACCCACGGCAAGGCGATGATCCCGCTCTACGTCGTCTACTCCATGTTCGGTTTCCAGCGCACCGGTGACTCCATGTGGGCCGCCGCCGACCAGATGACCCGTGGCTTCATCATGGGTGCCACCGCCGGTCGCACCACGCTGACCGGAGAGGGCCTGCAGCACATGGACGGCCACTCCCCGATCCTGGCCTCCACAAACCCGGGTGTGGTCTCCTATGACCCGGCCTTCTCCTTCGAGATCGCCCACCTGGTACGCGAGGGCATCGACCGGATGTACGGGCCCGGGCGCGGTGAGGACGTCATCTACTACATGACGATCTACAATGAGCCCACCCATCAGCCGGCGGAACCGGAGAACCTGGATGTGGAGGGCCTGCACAAGGGCATCTACCTCTACTCCGCCGGCGAAGGCGACGGCCACGAGGCCTCGATCCTGGCCTCCGGCATCGGGATGCAGGCCGCTCTCCGGGCCCAGGAGATCCTCAAGGAGGAGTACGGTGTCCGCGCCAACATCTTCTCCGTGACCTCCTGGACCGAGCTGGCCCGCGAGGGTGCCGCGCGGAACCTGGAGCAGCTGCGCAATCCGGCCACCGAGGTCGAGGCGCCCTTCGCCACGAAGCAGCTCAAGCAGGTCTCCGGACCGTATGTCGCCGTCTCCGACTTCGCCACGGACCTGCAGGAGTCCATCCGCAAGCTCGTGCCGGGCGACTACACCACCCTGGGCACCGACGGCTTCGGTTTCTCCGACACCCGTCCGGCCGCCCGCCGCTACTTCAACACCGACGCCGAGTCCGTGGTCGTCGCGGTGCTCGCGGGCCTTGCCCGCGAAGGTAAGTTCGACGTCTCCGTCGCAGATGAGGCAGCACAGAAGTACCACCTGGATGATCCGACCGAAGTCTAGTCCCGGTCGCCACTCCGTCGCTTGACGACGCCGTGACACACCCCGCCGCAGCCCTCGGGTTACGGCGGGGTGTGGTGTTTGACCCGACCGGCGGGTAAGTCTCCACTCTGGGTTGATTTTCAGGCAAACTGGAAGAATCATGAACAATCCCGCGAAGAAGCCCACACCTCGCGACCGCGAGTACCTCCAAGCCGAATTGACCCGCATGGTCGGTATCGGACGCATCGGCCTGGACACTTTCCAGCAACTGGTGGACACTGTCCTGGAAACCGAGGACACCGCCGTGCTCGCGCAGATCCACGCCCGCTATATCGGGCCTCCGCCCGCAGAGTGGGCTCCTCCTGCCCCGCCCGCACCGCCGACACCGCAGCCGCCACCGCATGTGCCGCCGCAGCCGATGCCCGGTCCGCAGGGCCATCCGCCGCAGCAGTATCCCGGGCAACCGCCCTATCCGGTACAGCCCTACGGCCCGGCCCCGATGGCCGGCGGCGCATCCCAGATGTACCCTGCTCCACCGTCGCCGCAGAATGGCCAACACTTCAGTTCCACGATGGGCACCATCAAACGCGCCGGTCAATGGTTAGTTCCGGAGTACACCTCCTTCAAACTCAACGGTGCGACGCTGGACCTGGATCTTCGCGAGGCCACTGCTGCAGGCCCGGAAGTCCGGTTCGACATCAGCGCCACCGCCGCCACCATCAAGATTGTGGTCCCACCCGGCGTGCGCGTGAGCAACCAGATGAAGGAGACCTGGTCCGAATCGAAGATGAAGGTTTCCGCACCGGCCCCGGGTTCGCCGGGCGTCGTGTTGACCGGGCACGCCCGAGGCAGCACCATCGAAGTGGTCACCCGGGCGGTCGGTGAGAAGACCTTCTGGGAGAAGTTCTTCGAGTAGGCGCGGGGACACGCTCCAACAGTCGGTTCAGTGCGTTGTTGATGATGCCGGGTGCCTCCAGGATCAGCATGTGACCGGCCCCCTCAGCCACCTGTGACCACGCCCGCGGCCAGACCTCCAGGAGCCGGTCCGATTGGCTCATGGGAGTCACTTCATCCCGTTGCCCGACCAGAACCCAGCCGGGTTTGTCCCGGATCGCCTCCGCCGCCCGAAGTTCGTCGTGTTCCTGCAGGTCATCGAAGAATCCGACGAAAGAGGCCAACGGCGTCTCGTGGATCATCGCAGCATGAAACTCAATGAGGTCGTAGCCGGTCGGGCGTTTGAAAACCGCGGTGGCCAACGTGGGAGCGAGGAATTTCGCGGCCGCCTCCCGGATCTTCCGCGCATCCCTCGGTGACGCCTCCACCCCTGCCATGATCTGGTCCGCGACCGGCGACGCCAGCACCTGCGGAATCCCCTGCGTGGCCAGCGACTCGACACTCGTGGACACCAGCGTCACGCCGCTGATGCGGGCGTGCGTGTCCGGGGCGTCGGCGCGCAGCTGCCGCAGGGCCGCCAGGACGGCGAGGCCTCCCAGGGAATGGCCGACCAGAATGAGCGGACCCATCGGCGCGCAATGCTCCACGACGGCGCGAACGTCCCTACCCAGGCCGTCGATGGTGCAGACCGCCGGGGAGCACGCTCCTGTCCGGCCGTGCCCCCGCAGGTCGAGCAGTACCGAACGAACCGTCGGATGATGCTGACGCAGGTGTTCCACCTGCAGGTAGAAGGATTCCGCGGCGAGTGTGAAGCCGTGGGCGAACACCACCGTGGCACTCGCCTCGTCCGGCGGTGGGCCCACCACGTAGTAGTGGATGGCCAACCCGTCACTGTCGACTACCCCCACTTCATCAAGGTCCGTCAGTCCCGGTTCCCGGTCATGGGAATGGAGCCGACCGTGCTCCAGGGCGAGCCGCCGGCGACCGGATCCGGTGGTGCGTAGGACCAGCCCACGGGCCCAGGCCCTGGCTCTGGTTCCGGGGAATCGCGAAATGTACACGTGGCACAGGTTAGCGCCCCACCTCACCTGTCAGATTCCGGTGTCACGTTATGCTGGAGACGACCGAAAGGAAGGCGCGATGACCACCAGTGAAAACAGCACGAGCACCCGGGCGGAGAACCTGGCCGCCCTGGCGAAGATCTTCCAGGACTATGCGGGCGTCGACGCCGAGGCCGTGGTGCCGGAGGCGCACGTCATCGACGGTCTGGGGGTCAACTCCCTCGCCCTCGTCGAAATCACCATTCGTACCGAGGACGCCTTCGGGGTGCGTCTCGATGACCGCACGGTCGCCGGCTTCTCCACGGTAGGGGATCTCCTGGACTACCTGGACAGCCACGGCGGCAGCGTCACCCCTGCCGCGAAATAGCTTGCCCCGGCCCGCGCGGTCCGGGGAAATGCAGCACAATGGGGGCATGAGCCATGACATTGCCTACCTGACCGACATGGACGGCGTACTGATCCGGGAGGGCGAGATGATTCCCGGGGCGGAACGCTTCCTCCACGGTCTGGAAGAGCACGGCGTCCCCTATATGGTGCTGACGAACAACTCGATCCACACCCCACGGGACCTGGCCGCCCGGCTGCGAACCACTGGGCTCAACATCCCGCCGGAGCGGATCTGGACCTCAGCCACCGCCACCGCCCATTTCTTGTCCAGCCAGGAAAAGAACGGGACCGCCTATGTGGTGGGTGAATCGGGACTGACCACAGGTCTGCACGCAGCCGGCTGGATCCTGACCAACACCAACCCTGAGTTTGTGGTGCTGGGCGAAACCCGCACCTATTCTTTCGAGGCGATAACCACCGCCATCAACCTGATCAACGAGGGCGCGCGTTTCATCTGCACCAACCCGGACGTCACCGGCCCGGCTCCCCACGGCATCCTTCCGGCCACCGGCGCGGTGGCAGCGCTGATCACCACCGCCACCGGCAAGGAGCCCTACTTCGTGGGCAAGCCGAACCCGGTGATGATGCGCTCGGCCCTGAACACCATCGGCGCGCACTCTGAGCACACGGTCATGATCGGAGACCGGATGGACACCGACGTGAAAGCCGGACTGGAGGCGGGGCTGAAGACGATCCTGGTGCGCTCCGGCATCTCCGATGACGCGGAGATCACCCGCTACCCGTACCGACCGACCCGGGTCGTGGACTCCATCGCGGACATTGCCGACCGGGTACTCGATCCGTTCGGAGACGGAACGTTCCCCGCCGCCGGGTAGATCGGAACTTATGCGTCGCAACCAACAAATAGGACCCCTCCCTGACGCATCGTCGGTGGGGCCGCTGAGTGGCGGTCAGTGGAACACTGACCGGGAATGACTTATAGGATTATGCGCACCGAGGCATCAAAGTCGTGCTCCCGTGCCATGCTGCCGAGCATGTCACGCAGGTGCCCGAGTTCGCGTTCAGTGCCGGTGATCGTCTCCCTGCAGTCGATCTGGCCGCTGGAGAATGACGACCGGTACCAGCTGGTGCACCAGTTGGCCGTGAGCGGATCGGCATCTGTCATGAAGAGTTCAGAGGGGCTGGGGATGCACACCACCATCGCCGACTCGACGTTCGAGCGTAGTCGGCGCGGCAGGTTACGGATGGTCAGAACCGCTGTCTGCGCCTGTTCTGTCGCAGCAACGGGGTAGCCGGAGAATGTGGGCTTTGAAGAGTACGCCTGGTTATCTACCACGCGGGACGTATGGGGCATGCTCGGGTTCTCCCACTGCGGATCAGCCGGTGACAGGTCAGCCGGCTGACGGGTGGGAGCGAGCACGGAAAGCGTGTTGATCGTCATGTCGGTGTCCTTCGGCAGCACGGAACATCACCCACCACGGCCCTGACTGCGGCAGAACCGGCATAGATGATGCAAGACGAGGTTCGTCTTCCCCAACGGCCTCGCGTGTGCGTCAAACTGACGACGTTGCACACGCAAGTTTCGGCCACGGTTGCACCCGCCGCCAACCCTCAAGTTCTACTTGACCCCCCGTTTATTGACTTTCAAGTAGAGGTTGAACCTGTGTTACCCGCCGGGATCATGAAAACCTATGAGTCGCCCGCTCCCCCACCTCCCACACGCACACTGATGCGCCGGGGCAACCGCTGGAAGGTGGGGAGAAACCTGCAGATGACTCACCATAACCTGTCAATTACCTGAGGGTGAGGGCAAAACGCGGGAGTGTCGCAAGAAAAATCGGTGAACCGGCGGCAGGCGCGGGTCACCGCTCCTAGCCCGCCACTTCCCGCCAGATTTCGTCGTTGGTCTCCGCCCAGAGCGGCTTCGCCCAGCTGCCGAAGTTCCGGTCCGTCAGCGCCACCATCGCCCGGTGCGTGGGCCGGTGCACCCAGAGGTAGGTGCCGGCCTGACCGAAATGACCCACGATGTCCTCCGGCATGGAGGCTCCCGTCCAGTGCGGCGACTTCTCGCCGCGGATCTCAAAGCCCAGCCCCCAGGGGCACGGCCGCTGCATGCCGTATCCGGGGACCACACCCCGCAGATCCGGGAACTGCACGCTGAGAGCATCTGCGAGCGTGTCCGGGTGAAGCAGCTGCGGGTCCAGCACCTCCCGTGCAAATGTGGCCAGGTCGGCTGCGGTGGAACGGGCTTCATGTCCGGCCGAGCCATAGAGCTCGGTATCGGCCATCCCCAACGGCTGGAACACCGCCAGGTCGAGATACTCCGCGAAGCTCATGCCGGCCTCATCCGCCACCTCATCAGCGAGGATCTCGAAGCCGGCGGAGGAATAGATGCGCCGCTCCCCGACACCCTTCTCCGGTTCCCGGCTCGACATTCCCACGCCCGAGGCGTGAGCGAGCAGATGCCGGACCGTGGATCCTTCGGGCCCCAGCGGAGAATCCAGCTCGAACACGCCCTCCTCCACAGCGAGCAGGAAGCCGTACGCCGCCAGCAGCTTGGTCACACTCGCCAACTCGAAGACCCGGGAGGTGTCGCCGGTGGTGGTGGTTTCCCCACCGTTCAACAGCACCGCCGCCACGTTCTCCACGGGCCAGTCCTTCACCTTATCCAGTGCACTCATGAGGCCCATCGTATCCACGTCACCGATCCCGCACGTCTGACAGCAGCTTCCGTTCCATGACGGCCGCAGCCGTTGATAGTGCCTATGGTCAATCGCGGTGGTCCCCGGTGTTCCCGGCGTCGTCAGGGTCATCGGGGTGGTTCTCCCGCTCGGATTTCCGTCCGAGCCGCCGGCCTTTCCCTTCCGCCCGGCGCAGTGCCGCGGACAATTGGGCCGCGGTCATGTTCACCGGCGCCCAATCCACAGCAGTCGGGAACACCCAGCCCTTCCAGTAGCTGAGTACCGCCAGCGCGATTCCCAGGAGCGGCGAGACGATCATCCCCACAGCATCATGGCCGATGGCGTGGAACCCGACCATGACCACCGAGGACAGCACCGCTGGAATCGCATATAGGGGTCCGCCCCCGAAGACCTGCGGTACATCTCCGGTGACCACATCGCGGATCATCCCTCCGCCGATAGCCGTCAACACGCCCATGAAGATGGCTGCGAGCCACGGCAGTTCAAAGTTCAGGGCCTTCACACACCCGGTCACGGACCATACACCGAGGATGATCGCATCACCGTGCACCTTGAACAGCTCCCAGGCCCGCCCCTTGAAGTTGACCACCAGGGCGATCATCGCGCCGGTGAAGGCGAGCGCCAGATAGGAGGGATCCACGATCGCGGCCGGTGTCCCCTCCTGAATGAGGGTGTCTCGCAGCATTCCGCCACCGAGCGCGGAGAACAGCGCCAGAAACAAAAAGCCGATGATGTCGTAGTTGCGCTGCCGTGCGATGGTGCCGCCGATAATACCGTTGAGCATCACTCCGATCAGGTCGGATATCTGGTAGATGGCGAGGATCTCCGGATCAACTTCAGGCATGTCCAAAGTGTAAGGAGATCCGCCGGGGCGGGCCATCAGTTACCCCGGTGCTTGCCGACGCCCCGCCTCCCCAGGCCACTCCGGGAGGCGGGGTCGGGAGCCACAGTGTCCTGGGTACGCCGGAACCCCGTGAGCGCTCCTGCGCTCACGGGGTTCCATCTGCTCCCCCAACTGGGCTCGAACCAGTGACCTTTCGATTAACAGTCGAATGCTCTGCCAACTGAGCTATAGGGGATCATGTCATCCGGTTAAGCGTTCCTGCGCTCTCCCCGGCAACGAGATGTAACTATATAGCCAGTCGGGCAGAGCGGGCAAATCGCCAGGTCAGAGACCCAACTGATGACTGCTGGAATGGTCGCGGCCGCCGGTGGCCGATCGGGTGGGTTCCGGATTAACGTGTCCCCTGCCATGTCTGGGTGCAGGACACCACCCCGACAGCCGACGGGCAGGCCCACGCCGACCCCTGGTGCCTAGCAAGGGGGTAACGACATCAGGCCGCCGCGGAGCAGATATGATGACCTGGTTACCAAATCACGGTAAAGGGGCTATAGCTCAGTCGGTTAGAGCCGCGGACTCATAATCCGCTGGTCGCGGGTTCGAGCCCCGCTGGCCCCACGAATCTCACCCACCGTCCCACAACGACGGTGGGTGTTTTCTTCCTCCACCGCCCGCGGCAGATTCGAGTGGTTGACGGCTACCAGTCCGCAGGGCCCTGCGACCCTGCCGGGTACTCCTCGAGCGGCACACTGTCTTCAGCGAAAGCGCGGAGTACGGGCTCGATGATCTCCCAGGACCGCTCCGGCGCTTCGGGCGCGACCTCGGTGGTGGCCCTGCCAGACAGAATTGCACGGACCACCCGGCCGTAGGGACTGAGCCGGGAGGGCACCAGCGTGGCCTGCAGGGTCACCCGCTGCAGGTTGTGGCGGTAACCGTGGTCGGAGACATTGACGTCCACGGCAACTTCATCGGAGAACGGGAAGACCAGCCGGGTACCCGGGGTGACCTGGAGCTCATCGGCGTGCCCGCGGCGTCGATAAGTCACCGCGATCTCCTGGCGCGGATCTCCGATCGCTTTTCCGGAACGCAGCGTCACCGGCACCCCGGCCCAACGTTCGGTGTCCACTGTCGCGGTGACCTGGAAAAGGGTCTCGGTGTCCCGTTGCGGATCCACCCCCTCCTCGTCGGCGTAGGCGGGCAGCCGACGACCGTGAATTTCTCCCGCCGTATAGCGCGCCCGCCGCACCGAGCCCGGATCAATGATGGTGGCGGCGAGAATATCGGCGGTGGTGTCCTCTGCGCCGGCTGCCAGGGTGTGGGCCATCACCTGCAGCAGGTGGGACTGGAGCATGTCGCGCACGGCCCCGTTGTTGTCGTAGAACTCGGCCCGCCCCTCCAGCGCGAGGGACTCATCGTAGATGACCTCCACCGCCTCGATGTCCCCGCGATGCCAGCCCGCTGAGAACAAGGCGTTGGCCCCGACCAGGCCGGTCAGGTTCGACACCGCGCTCTCGTAATTGAAGTGGTCGATGCGGAAGATGTGTTCCTCATCGGTGATCTGCAGCAACTTCTCGTTGAGCTCTCTGGCCCCGGCCGCATCCTCACCGAACGGCTTCTCCATGGCCAGGATGATGTCATCGGGCAGCTCCACCTTGTCCAGCCCCTCCACGGCAGCGGTGGTGATTGCCGGTGACAGCGCGAAATAGAGCACGGACCGTTCCCCGGGCTCGGCGGAATCGAGGAGCTGCTGGAGATCGGCGCTGTCTGTGGCATCGGTGACCAGGTAACTCGCGGACGACGCCAGCTGTTCCACCACCTCACCCTCGAACCCCGCAGCCGCCAGGCTGTCCCGCACCACCCCGGCATAATCCTCGACCTCGGAGCGTCCGGCACCCACCAGCGTGACGCGGGAACCGGGATACTCCCGGAGGTACCCGGCGAGACCGGGAATGAGCAGACGCCGGGCAAGGTCACCCGACCCCCCGAGAACGTAGAAGGTCACGGACGGCTGGTCAGCTGGTGCTGCGTTCATGTCCTCACGCTAGCAATGTCTGCGGGCCGGTGTCGCTGCCCCGACTTTTGCCTAGGCTGGATGCGGAATGATCCTGGTCCATCACGAACCTGCGGAAGTTGCCGCCCGACCTGCGGAGGAAACCATGTCCACGCCGCTCGAAGACTATGCCCTGCTGTCCGACACGCACACCGCAGCACTGGTGTCCCGGAACGGCAGCATCGACTGGTTGTGCCTGCCGCGCTTTGACTCCCAGGCAGCCTTCTCCGCCCTGCTCGGCGACGCCTACGACGGGCATTGGCTCCTTGAGGTACTGGGCGGGAAAGTTGTTGACCGCCATTACCTCCCGGACACGTTCATCACTGAAACAATCTGGGAATCACCCACCGGTCGGGCGAAAGTCACCGACTTCATGCCGATGGACGTCACCGGTAGCCAGGTGCGGCAGCACGTGATCACCGATCTGATGCGGATTGTCGAGTGCCTGGAGGGCGAGGTCGAGATTCACAATGTGATGCGGCTGCGGTTCGACTACGGCGCCTCCACCCCCTTCGTCACCTGCCGGGAGGTCGACGGCACCCAGGAGCTGCGCGCCATCGCGGGCCCCAATGCCGTGTACGTGCGGGGCCCGCTGCTGATGCCGGACGCCGAACACGGCTGTCACATCGGGCGGCAACGGCTACATGCCGGCGACAGCACCCGCTGGGTCCTGACCTGGACCCCCTCCCATCTGGAGCACCCGCCCCTGCCCGACCGTTCCGATGCCCTGCGGGACACCGCGGACTTCTGGCGGGAGTGGATCGGACGGTTCTCGGGACAGGGCGCGTACACGGACGTGGTCCGGCGCTCCCTGCTCGTGTTGCGGGCGCTGACCCACTCCTCCACCGGTGGGATGGTCGCCGCTCCCACCACCTCGCTGCCCGAGGATTTCGGTGGCATCCGCAACTGGGACTACCGCTACACCTGGTTGCGTGATTCGGCGATGGTCATCGAGGTGCTGCTGGAAAACGGCTTCGATCGTCGTGCCCTCGCCTGGCGGGACTGGCTGCTGCGGGCGATTGCCGGTGATCCCGATCAACTCCGGATCATGTACGGCCTCAGCGGTGAACGCCATCTGCCGGAGATCGAACTGCCCCACCTGTCCGGCTATGAGGGCTCCCGGCCGGTACGCGTCGGTAACGGGGCGGCGAACCAGTACCAGGCTGACGTCGTCGGCGAAGTCATGGTGTCCCTGGAGCGGCTGCGGGCCACGGGGATCGGTGACGGGGAGACCTCCTGGAACCTGCAGAAGGCCATCCTGAAATTCCAGGAGTCCCGGTTCACGGACAAGGATCAGGGCATCTGGGAGATGCGGGGCGACCCACACCATTTCACCCACGGCCGGGCGATGATGTGGGCGGCCTTCGATCGCGGGGTACGGGCAGTGGAGGAGCACGGCCTGGCCGGGCCCGTCGACCGTTGGCGCACGCTGCGGCAGACCCTGTGCGAAGAGATCCTGGAACACGGCTTCAACCCTGAGCTCAACAGTTTCACCCAGACCTACGACAACACGGAGGTGGATGCCTCCCTGCTGCAGCTCGCCCAGATCGGCTTCGTGGCCTACGACGACCCCCGGATGCTCGGCACCGTCGCCCGCATCGAGGAACAGCTGGTGGATGACGCAGGCTTCGTGCACCGTTATCGTCCGCGCACGAGCACCGACGGATTGTCCGGCGACGAGTACCCGTTCCTGCTCTGCACGTTCTGGCTGATCGAGCAGTACGCTCATTCCGGCCGTCTGGCCGACGCGAAGACACTCATGGACGCGGTACTGGAAGTCAGTACCGATCTGGGCCTGCTGGCCGAGGAGTACTCAACCCGGCATGGCCGCCTGGCCGGCAACTTTCCGCAGGCCTTCTCGCACCTCGGTCTCATCCGCGCCGCCTACGCCATCAATCACCCGGGCAAGGCCCAGGGCTGACTGCCCTGTCCGGGCGCCCCTGCCACGTGGCGCCCCGTCCGCCCGCAGCGCCGGGCCACCGCGGGCTTCCGGGCAGGGGCCACGCCTGCGGTAGAGTAGGTGCCGAACCGACCAGAGAGAGGGAGTGGCCACCTACCATGATCCAGTTCGTCATCGGCGCCGCCGCAGGATACGTCTTCGGCACCAAAGCCGGACGCAAGCGCTTCGAACAGATCAAGAAGGGCTACGAGACCGCGGTCAATTCCCCGGTGACCAAGTCCGCGGTCAACGCCACCCGGAAGGCACTGGCCGACCGACTGGATCCGCAACCGCGGATGAAGGAGGTCAAGAACCTCCGCCGGGATGGCCGGGTGGGAGATGACCCGGAAACCACGATCCTGGAACCGGATGCAGACTAGCCGCTCAGAACGGCGCCGGACCGTTCCGGATCAGCCCCGCAGGGCCCGGTCGTTGAGTTCACGGCGGGCCTGTTCCAGGGCCACCAGGTCCGCGAACAGCGAATTGTAGGCCAGCTCATCATCTGAGGGGCGCATCCGCTGTAGTTGACCTTTGAGCTGGGCGATCTGATTTCCCACCCGTGCCTCCTGCAGCTTGGAGAGCACACTGTCCACATACCCGTTCAGGTTCTCCGCATCGATCGGCAGCTCCTCCACCACCAGTTCGCTGACCAGGGACCTGCCCACGAGATCCGGCATGGCCTCAGCGACAGCGGACAGCCAGTCCACTCCCTCATAAGCCCTCTCGCAGCCACCAGCTCTGGCAATGGCCTGTTTGATGGTCCGGTACGCCTCATGGGTGAAGGTGTCCTCCGCCAGGCCGTCGAAGTAGCTGCCCGCCAGCTCCGGATACTGCAGCGCGATCTTCAGGCTCTCGCGTTCGGGCCACAGTCTGGGGTCCCGGCTGTTGGGCAGGACCAGCGCAGGTGCCTCGTCCCGCACCGGCTGGGATTGGTCGGACCCGAAACGCTTGGCGCGGAGCGGCTGCTTCTCCACCTTCTTCGGCTTCCGCGCCTCGTCCCGGACCTGCTGGAGCACCTCGCCGGGATCGTCCCAGCCGACCCAGCCGGACAGCAGGCGGGCATACTCCCCCTGCAGGACCCGGTCCCGGATTCCGGCCACCACGGGAACGGTCCGCCGCAGCGCCTGCAACCTACCCTCCACCGTGTCCAACGGATAGTCGGCGAGCATCGCCCGGATGACGAACTCAAACATCGGCACCCGCGAGGCCACCAGGTCCCGGACGGCGGCGTCGCCCTTGGCCAGTCGGAGATCACAGGGGTCCATCCCTTCCGGGGCCGCGGCCACGAAAGACTGCCCGGTGAACTTCTGGTCCCCCTCAAAGGCCCGCATCGCCGCCTTCTGGCCGGCTTCGTCACCGTCGAAGGTGTAGATCAGTTCGCCCCGGAAGTAGTTGTCGTCCAGCATCAACCGCCGCAGCGTCTGCAGGTGGTCGGAGCCGAAGGCGGTGCCACAGGAGGCGACGGCGGTGGTCACTCCGGCTGCGTGCATGGCCATCACGTCCGTGTAGCCCTCCACCACCACGGCCTGATGGCCGCGGGCGATGTCTTTCTTCGCCGTGTCCAGGCCGAAGAGCACCTTCGACTTGTTGTAGAGCAGGGTGTCCTGCGTGTTCATGTACTTGCCCATTTTATCGTCATCGAAGAGCTTGCGGGCCCCGAAGCCGATGACGTCCCCCGAGAGGTTCTTGATGGGCCAGAGCAGGCGACGGTGGAATTTGTCGATGGGCCCACGACGCCCCATGCTCGACAGTCCCGCTGCCTCCAGCTCCTTGAAATCGAAGCCCTTGCGCAGCAGGTGCTTGGTCAGGGTGTCCCAGCCTTCCGGGGCATACCCGCACTCGAACTGGTGCGCATGATCCACGGAGAAGCCCCGGGCCATCAGAAACTCCCGCGCCTTGGCTGCCTGCGGCGTCTCCAGCTGCTCCCGGTAGAAGGCGTGCGCGGCCTTGTTCGCCGCGATCAGTCGCTGCCGGGTACCGGGTTCCTCCCGGCGTCCGGTTCCCCCGCCCTGGTAGTTGATCTGGTAACCGATCTTCTCGGCACAGACCTCCACCGCCTCCGGGAAGGAGATGTGCTCCATCTTCATCAGGAAGCTGTAGACGTCACCGCCCTCCCCGCTGGAGAAGCAGTGGAAATAACCGCGGTTGGGGCGGACGTGGAAGGACGGGGTGCGCTCATCCTTGAACGGGGACAGTCCCTTCAGGGAATCCGCACCCGCGGGTTTGAGCTGGACATAATCGCCGACAATCTCCTCGATCGGGGTACGCTCCCGGATCGCCTGAATATCACTTTCCGGAATCCGTCCTCTACCCATCGCAGCCATGCCCACAACTTTAGCTGAGGGGTCAAACCCCGCCGGTTCCGTGCCGCCACGTCGATTTTTCGGCCCCGGCACCGTCGACCTGTCCAGGCTGGCTCCGCCGCGGTCTCCCGGGCGGTCTATGGGGCGGCTCATCCCCTTCCCCGCCGGTTTTCGCCGTGCTCACGGCCTGTGCCGCCGGCCGGACGACGGGGCTGGCTCCGTGGTTTCTGCACCACCTGGGCTAGAATCTGACATCGACTACAAAACTGTTCCGGGGCCCTCGGCAACCAGGGTTTTCACCGGGTTCGGACCCCTAGAGGAGAAGTGTTGAGCGGCAACCTGGATGACACGTTCTTTCACCTCGCTGATGTCATCCCCTTTGATGCAGTTCAGTTGCTGCGGTTCCGGGGTGAGAATCCTCCGGAGGAGCTGTACCGCTCCGGCTTCTCAAGTGCCACCGCCCACGCCCTGGCCCACCAGTTCCCACGGAACCAGCCGGCGGAATCCACCTCCCGTGGCACCCTGTCCCCCACGCTCTCCACGTCTGAATTCGCCGGGGAGTTCACCGACTCTGTGCCGTACCGCGAGTACCTGGCGACCGAGGGCTACGCCGACGTGATGGCCCTGGAGCTCTACCACAACGGCATCCCCCACGGCGTGATCCACTTCGCCAGTCATGCGGAGAACGCGTTCCAGGGTGAGCCGCGGCGTATCGGCCACGCGGTCGCCGGGCTCTTCAGTCAGCTGACGAGCACCACACCGCCCGTCCTACCGGGTGGCGGCACAGCCGGGAACACGGACCTGTGTCTCCACGATCAGCTGAACGCCGATCCCGATTTCATCGGTCATCTGCATAGTTTCCGGGCCTGCCACCGGATGCACCTGGAGCATCTCTGGTGGGTGGGCCGCACCCCGGTGATGGTGAGCATCCACCGCGGCGGAAACTTCAGTGTCCGGACTGCCACATCCGCCGACACGCACCGGCTCACACGTCAGGAACTGCAGGTCCTGAGCGTGTTGTGCTGCGGTTCCAGTGACGCGGACATCGCGGAACGCCTGGTCATCAGTCCCCGAACCGTCCAGTCCCACATCAACAAGGTGCGCCGGAAGCTCGGGGCCGGCAACCGGCTGGAGGCGGCGGTCATCGCCATCGGGCAGGGGATTTATGTCCCCCACCCGCAGTGGGCGCCACTCAGCCAGATCGTCCGGGCGAAACCGGGACCGTCGCCGGTGCCGGCACATCCCTGATCAACTCTGCGGCTGCCCCGATCGCCTCGCGCTGGTGATCATAGATCTCGTTGACGACCTGATTCTCCAGGCTCTCGAGGAAGGTGTCATCCACCCCGGCCTCCACACCGGTCATCTCCTCCAGTACGCCCAACCCACACGCCGGCATGTAGTTCACACTGTGGCCGCCTTCCTGAATGAAGACGATGTTGCCGTCACAGTAGCGGTCAGCGGCTTCCAGCAGCTGACGGGTCATCGTCCGGAACCCCTGCTTGGTGACCATCATCCGGCCATAGGGGTCCAGGATCGCGGCATCGAAGCCGCAGGCGACCAGGATCAGCTCCGGATCAAAGGCTTCCAGGGCGGGCAGCACGACCTCAGCGATGGTGTTTTCATACGCGGCATTTCCGCTGCCGGCAGGCAGCGGAATGTTCAGGTTGGCGCCGAACCCTTCCCCGCTGCCGCGCTCCTCACGGAACCCTGAATCAGCCGGGAAACAGCGTTCCTGATGGATGGAGATGGTCAACACCTCCGGGTTGTCCCACCAGATGCTCTGGGTGCCGTTACCGTGGTGGACATCGAGATCGACGATCGCCACCCGGGAGATGCCCCGGGATTCACGTGCGAACGCGGCCGCCACCGAGACGTTGTTGAACAGGCAGTAGGCCTCGGAGTTGTCGCGGGAGGCATGGTGACCCGGCGGGTTGATCAACGCGTACGCGGTGTCGACCTCGTCATCCAGCACTGCCCGGGTCGCCGAGATGGCACCGCCGGCCGCACGCAGCGCAATATCGTAGTTTCCCTGGTAGTGGGAGGTGTAGCCCTCTTCACGGGAGCGCTGGGAGTTCGAGGTGGAACGGGTGCGGACCCACTCCACGTGCTCCTCCGAGTGAACCCGCAGAATTTCCGGGCGTTGCGCCGGTTCGGCCACCAGCGGATGCAGGTGCGACGCAATGGCGGAAAGCTGGATGGCCTCATGCAGCTGACGTTTCAGCTCCGCATGCGCAGCCTGGTGCCCCAGAAAATGAGCGCGGCTCCCCGGCATCACGGGGGCGATCTCATCGTCTCCGGCAGGTACCCATCCGTAGAGCGTGTCCCAGACGTACCCGACCAATCTCCTGACCATGATTCAGTCTCCCCTTTCGCACGGACTCACTTCAGAGCCCACATTTCCAGTCATCCTAGTCCGTTCGGCCTGCAAGACATATCCGTATTTTCACCTACATTCGGACACAAAATACTTTCAGACGGAGTTACAGTACCTCCTTCGCGCTTTCCGGGGAATTCCGCCGACGATCACCCACCTATCGTTTTCATAAATTTCGTGGGTTCATGAGAGACTCCCCGTATGTCAGGCGAAGACAACCAGTCAGGTTCCCCGGCGCGGGGCTCCCGGAAGACCGGCTGGACCCTCGGCTCCGTGGCAGTGCTGATCATCGCGGTGCTGGCTGCCTGGTTCGGGTTCGGCACGGACATCGGCGGGAGTGATACCCGCGACGCCTCCGCCTCCGGTTCCGCGGTCTCTTCCACTGAACCCGCGGCGGAGGAAACCAGTTCCTGTCCCCTGCACGCGTTGCCTGACCAGGCCGGTGACGTGGTCAGTGACATCCGCTCAGACGGCCCCTTCGATTACCCGGACAACGACGGCACCCGCTTCGGCAACTATGAGGGACTACTCCCCGCTGAGCACGCCGGCTTCTACCGCGAGTACACCGTCGAGACCCCGGGACTGGACCACCGTGGGGCGCGCCGCATCGTCACCGGTGGAGGCACCGAATCCGATCCCGACGTCTGGTACTACACCGACGACCACTATGAATCCTTCTGCGAGATCCCCGATGCTGCATAACCCCGTTCTCATCACCGGTCAGCTGCGCAGCCGCGCCGACCTCTACCGGGCCCTGGCGGCCAACACCTACGGAAGCCACCGGCCGGCCCCGACCAACCTGGACGGCATGGCGGACCTGTTGCGTGAATACCACGTGGAAAAGGTGCTCTGCGCCGGCTGGGGGCTGACGGAGGAGGACACGTCCGCGGTCCTGACGGTCTTCGCGGATCTCGGAATCACACTGCACCGCTGAGGCGGGCAGGTGGCCCGGCTCTCCGGTCTCCGGCCCTCATCAGGCCAGGAAGCTGGAGATCCCGGCTGAGTGCCGGGCCAGGCGTTCCAGCCGGGACTCCGTCATGGAGGCCAACTGGTCCACGATGACCCGTTGGCGGGCGGCCTCGGAGTCGGCTTCCTCCCACCAGCCACGGAACATCGGGTCCAGAGACCCCGGGGCCCCTAGCATGAGATAGTCGAACACCCGAAAAATTCGGTCGCGCTGCCGATCCTGCCGGGCGATGTGCCCCGGGTCGTCCATCACGTAGAGCACGGCGATGGTCTTGAGCAGGGTCACCTCCGCCAAAGCCTGTTCCGGCACCATCAGTCGGCCGTGGGCACGGCCGAGCAACTCTCCACCGTCCTCCGGTGTCTGCCCGGCAGTCCTGCCGGTTGCCCCGATGGTCGCGCCCACATACCGGCCGACCAGTTCCGAGGTCATGCGCTTCAGTCCCGCGTAGCCGCGCAGGGAACCATCGAAATCCGCGGCGGCGTTGACCACCGCCAGGTCCCGCAGCCCACCGGCGGCGTCGATCAGCTCCGTAGGATCGCCGCCGAAGGCTCTGGCCCCCTTTTCCGCGAGCGCCGCCAGTTCCACCAGATCCCACAGGACACCGAGGTCGACGCGGCCGGAGACGATGCCGTCCTCGACGTCATGGACGGAGTAGGCGATGTCATCGCACCAGTCCATCACCTGGGCCTCCATCGAAGGCTGTTGGTCAGCATGACCGGCGCGCAACCACTCCAGCAGTTCCCGGTCCTCGTCGTAGGCGCCGTATTTGGTGTTGTGGCTGCCATCGGGGTTGGTCTTGGTACGCGGGTACTTGCATGCTGCGTCCAGGGCGGCACGGGTCAGGTTCAGACCGAAGCTCTCCCCTTCCGGGGAGACGATCTTCGGTTCGAGTCGGGTCAGGATCCGCAGGGTCTGGGCGTTGCCCTCAAACCCCCCGCAGTCCGCGGCCACCTGGTTCAGCGCCGTCTCCCCGTTGTGGCCGTAGGGCGGGTGGCCGATGTCGTGGCACAGCCCCGCCAGCTCGGCCAGATCCGGGTCGAGTCCGAGGCCGGCGCCCAACCCGCGGGAGATCTGGGCCACCTCGAGGGAGTGGGTCAGGCGGGTCCGTGGGGTGTCACCGTCGCGGGGACCGACCACCTGGGTCTTGTCCGCCAAGCGTCGCAGCGCCGCCGAATGCAGTACCCGGGCCCGGTCCCGTGAGAACGCGCTGCGGTGGTCCGCCTGCGAACGCTGGAGTTCACTGCCCTTCGGGGTCTCCTCGAAGCGGCGGGCGGAATCGGCTGGGCTGTACTGGTACATCGGCGGTGATCGGTTTCCTCTGGCTGCGGGGTTGTCGGCTGGAACGGGACGGCGTCAGCGGTCGCGCCGCAACTGCTCGTGGCGGGCGCGGCGCGACGGCCGCAGCCACCCCTGCACCAGTCGAAGTCTCTCCTCCACCATATCCGCCGCTCTGCGGCCGAGAGCACGGTAGAGGTCGACGACGAGTAGACCGCCGACCTCGTGGCTGAGTGCCAGCCCCCAGGCCCGGTCGGGGAAACGCGTCGGCGAGCTGGGGGTGGGGTCCGCAGTCGCCGGCACACCTTCCTGCCGGACGATGAGTTCGGCGCGACGGGAGTGCAGCGGGTCGGTGATCACCAGGGTGTGCTCTTCGGTCGCACCGGGCACCCGGTTCACCATCGCTGTCACGGATCCGCGGGTGTCGGACCCGTCGGGTACCGCAATCATGCGGTGCTCCGCGATGCCGCGTTCGATGAGATAGGTGCGACCGACCCCGGCCTCGGTGAAGCGGTCACCCGGGAGGCTCCCGCCGACGGTGATGATTCGGGCGTCGGGAAGCTGGGTGGCTCTGGTCACCGCATGATCCAGGCGGGCGGCGAGCTGGCGGGACGGGCGGCCGTCGTACTGCGCGGTGCCGAGCACCAGCACCTGACCGGCCGGGACAGGTGTGTCGGGGGTGCCGGAACGGCTGAGAATCCGCAGGAGACTGAGCAGGGGCGGGCCAAGTACCAGCGCGAGGAGGAGTGGGAGACGCACGACTGACATTGTGCCAGGTGAGTCAGTAATCTGGCTGTCATGAGAACCTCGTCATCCGAACACCCCGACCACCCGGACACGTCCGCGACTCTGCCGTCCCGCAGGCGCCGGACGGTCGTCGGGGCCGCTTCGTTCGCGGCAGCCCTCTCGGTAACGCTGCTCAGCCCCGCGCTCGTCGGTGCGACCGGTGTGGCGGCGGCTACGGCGCACTCGTCTGCAGCGGACCGGGGGCAGGTGCTCGCCCAGGCGCCGACCTACTACAGCGAACGCGTGGTGGACCAGTCCGGAGTCCTCGACGCCACCGACAAGCACCAGCTTGAGGAGGCCATCAACCAGTTCCAGATGGACACCCAGCGGGTCATCTTCGTGGTGTTCCAGCCCACCTTCAACGGCATGGACGGCGAACGGTGGGCGAAACAGGCGGTGCAGGTCAACGGTGGCGGCAACGTGGCGGTCTACGCCGTGGCCACCGATGACTCCGCCGTCGGTTTGTGGGGTGGGAGTGAGTGGGACACCTCCGAGCTGGAGTCCATGTACAACGCCGCCCAATCTGAGCTGGCGGCCGGCAACCTGGGCGGCTCGGCCTTCGCGGTGGTTGAGGAGGCGACGAGTGCCGGCACTGTCTCGGGGGAGTCGGTGGCGTGGCTCGGCGGCGGTGTGGCGGTGGCTGTCGCTGCCGGTGGCGGTATCTGGGCCTACACCCGCAGCCGACGGAAGAAGCAGGATGCGGCCCTGCTCGCCGATTCCCGGGGCATTGCGCCGGGAGACACCCGCCAGCTGATGAAGTTGCCGATGCACACGCTGGAGGAGCTGGCCAATGAGGAGCTGGTGTCCACCGACGAGTCCATCCGGCGCGGCCGGGAGGAGCTCGACCTGGCCGTAGCGGAGTTCGGACCGGACCGCACCCGGTCCTTCACCCGCGCGATGAATCACTCCACCACCACCCTGCAGCGGGCTTTCCAGCTGCAGCAGCGACTCAATGACTCGGTCCCGGAATCTGATGCGGAACGCCGCGGAATGCTCGTGGAAATCGTCTCCACCTGCGGTCAGGCGGATGATGCCCTGGACGCGGAAGCCGCCAACTTCGCCGAATTGCGCAACCTCCTGGTCAACGCTGAGTCCAAGCTCGACGAGATCACCCAACAGACCGTGGACCTGCGTTCCCGGCTGCCGCAGGCGGACACCGTGCTCCAGCAGCTCCACGAGCAATATTCCGCGGAGGTGCTCAGCACCATCGCCGAAAACACTGAAGTGGCCGCCGTGAGTCTCTCGGAGGCGGAGAAGTTACTGGACACGGGCCGGGAACTGCAGCATCGTCCGGCCGGCCAACAGGGCGGGCTGATCGATACTATCCGTGACGCCGAACATGCCGTGGAGGTGGCCAACCGGCAGCTGCTGGCCATCGAGCACGCGGATGAGAACATCCGTTCCGCCCGCACCGGTCTGGACTCCCTGATCGCGGAGGTGGAGGACGAGGCCCGGGAGGCCGGACAGTTCCGGCAGCGCGGGGGAGCCCAGGGGGTGCAGGCGGACTGGGACACGGTCGACGACGTCGTCTCCCGCGCCACCAGCCTCGTACAGGCGGCACGGCGTGACGGCGAGCGGGACCCGCTCGGTACCTACGCCGCCCTCAGTGACATCGATGCCGAGCTCGACGAACAGCTGGACACCCTGCGCGCCACGGCTGCGGATCAGCAACGGCTCCTGCAGCTTCTCGACCAGCAGCTCCATTCCGCCAAGACCCAGATCCAGTCGGCGGAGGACCTCATCTCCTCCCGCGGCCGGGTGGTGGGTTCCCAGGCACGCACCCATCTGGCGGAGGCCAAGCGACTGCAGGCGATGGCGCTCCAGCACCGGATCTCCGACACCCGGGCAGCCATCGACCACGCGCGGCGGGCGGCGGCTGTGGCCGGGCGGGCCTTCAAACAGGCCCAGGCGGATATCGAGACCTACCGGAACCGCCACAACCGCAGCGGCGGAAGTGGCACGGGGGCATTCGTCGCCGGCATGGTGATCAACAGCCTGCTCTCCAGCGGCGGCCGCGGCGGTGGCTTCGGAGGCGGTGGCTTCGGAGGGGGCGGTGGCGGCGGTTTCGGTGGTGGCTTCGGAGGCGGCGGGAGCGGCTTCGGCGGTCGTTTCTGACACTCTCCCTGCGATCTTCCCCGGAAGACGGCGGGGGCCGGCCCAGGGGGCTCAGGCCAGGCGAGGACGGCGTACCGGGGAATCAACCAGCACGCAACCCCAGGTCAGGAACACCGCGTCGACGGTGGGTAACTGCTCGTCCGCCGGGTCGTCACTGACCTCGACCTTGCCCGAAACCATCGGGCGCACGACCGCGGCCTGTTTGCCGCCCGCGGTCCGGATCCGGCGTTCCTTGCGCCACATGGAGATCCGTTCCAGGACGTAGCGGCGCCCTGCGCAGTCCGCCTCCAGTTTGTTGACGGTATAACCGGCCTGGGACAGGGTGAACACGTCCCCGTTAGCGCTGGTTGCCCGGGCCCGGAAACGGAACGGGCCTGGACTGTACTCCACGAGCAGACGCTCCTGGCCGACATAGATGACATCGGTGCGGACCTCCGCGATCATCGTTCCCAGCTGATCGAAGAGCTGATTTCCCTCCCACACCCATTTCCCGGAACTTGGGTCGGTGAAGATGCCCGCTCGCTCCTCTCCCATGTCCCGTGATCCTATGCTGTGAAGGCAGCGATGATGCCGGCCACGGTGAACAGGAGCAGGGTCCACAACAGTGTGCGGCTGGAAGTGCCCAGTCGGGACTCCAGGACGAGGCGTACCATCCAGCTCAGACCGGCGACCTCTGCGTCGCTGAGTTCCACGCCGGGTTCGAACTCCAGGATGGAGCGACGCACGCCGTTGTTCCCCCCGGAGAACTGACCCACTTTCCGGCCCTCGGCGTCATCGACGATCCAGTCGGTGCGGGCCTCGTTGACGAAGACGAAGGTCCGCCCGCCGAGGGAGACCTCGATCTTCTTGTCCCTGCCGAAATTACCGGAGGCTTGGTAGGACGTGCCGTCGGGGAGCGTTGCGCGGACACCTTCGGCAGGGTCCACGTGCAGCTGCCAGATCTGGCCCGCGATCGCGGCGGTGCCCTCCGGCGCAGCCTCACTGAAGACCCCGAGTTCTTCCGGGCCACCTTCGATCAACAGCGGGATACGGGTCTCCCCGCCCGTCTTTTCCCGTGGTCCCCAGGAGGTGTAATGCATCAGCAGCCGATCAGTCGCTGGGCGAGGTAGCCCTGCAGCTCGTTCAGCGGCACACGCACCTGCTCCATGGTGTCGCGCTCACGAACAGTCACCGCATTGTCCTCGAGGGAGTCGAAGTCGTAGGTGATGCAGAACGGGGTGCCGATCTCGTCCTGGCGGCGGTAGCGGCGACCGATCGCACCGGAGGTGTCGAAGTCAACGTTCCAGAACTCACGGAGCCCGGCGGCGAGCTTCTTGGCGGGTTCGGACAGCTCCGGCTTCTTCGACAGCGGCAGGACAGCCACCTTGACGGGGGCGAGACGACGGTCGAGCTTGAGCACGACGCGCTTGTCCACACCGCCCTTGGCGTTCGGCGCCTCGTCTTCATGGTAGGCGTCGATCAGGAAGACCATCAGGGCGCGGCCGAGACCGGCGGCGGGCTCGATGCAGTACGGGATCCAGCGCTCCCCCGACTCCTGGTCGAAGAAGCTGAGGTCCTCTCCGGAGCCTTCCGAGTGCACGCGCAGGTCATAGTCCGTGCGGTTGGCCACGCCCTCGAGCTCTCCCCATTTGCTGCCCGAGAAGTTGAAGGCGTACTCGATGTCCACCGTCCGCTTGGAGTAGTGGGACAGCTTCTCCTGCGGGTGCTCGTAGAGGCGCAGGTTCTCCGGATTGACGCCGAGGTTGATGTACCACTGGTGACGGGTGTCAATCCAGTACTGGTGCCAGTCCTCGTCCTCTCCCGGCTTGACGAAGAATTCCATCTCCATCTGCTCGAATTCACGGGTGCGGAAGATGAAGTTGCCGGGCGTGATCTCGTTGCGGAAGGACTTGCCGATGTTGGCGATGCCGAACGGCGGCTTCATCCGGGAGGAGTTCATCACGTTCTTGAAGTTGACGAAGATGCCCTGGGCGGTTTCAGGGCGCAGGTAGTGCAACCCCTCCTCATCGTCCACGGGTCCCAGGAAAGTCTTGAGCAGGCCGGAGAAGGCCTTCGGCTCGGTCCAGTTGCCGGGCTGTCCGGTCTCCGGGTCGTTGATGTCGGCCAGACCGTTGGCCGGCGGGTGGCCGTGCTTGTCCTCGTAGGCCTCAAGCAGGTGGTCGGCGCGGTAGCGCCTGTGGGTGTGCAGGGACTCCACCAGCGGGTCACTGAAAACCTCGACATGGCCGGAAGTCACCCAGACCTGACGCGGCAGGATGACAGAGGTGTCCACACCGACAACGTCATCGCGCTGCTGCACCATGGTCCGCCACCACTGCTTCTTGATGTTCTCCTTCAGCTCGACACCGAGCGGACCGTAATCCCAGGAAGAGCGGGTTCCGCCGTAGATCTCACCGCCGGGGTACACCAAGCCGCGCCGCTTGCACAGGTTGACAACGGTATCGATGACGGATTGCTTCGCCATGGGAACTGGTTCTCCTCGGGTGTCGGAACATGATGGGACGTTCGGTCGTTGCACGGAAAGAAGGGGTCCCGAAGAAGAGCCCGAAACCCGACCTTTCCACAACCGAAGGTTCCCGCCCAGTGTAGCGTCTCAGGAATAATCCGTGCACTAGCCCCCACTGCCCGATATACCGCAACTACGACCCTGATTGGAACGATTTCTGTCTCGCCTGGTATAAGTTAACGAGTATAATTTTCGGCCCGGAACGCCACTCAGGGAGGTGGACAATGACTGGGGAGCCGCTTCACGATCCACTGGTGCAGGAAACCCGAGCACACATCCCGACACCGCAACTATCTGAGGCCCAATTCGGGAATGTGCACCGCACCTTCGGTGCGCTGAACTCACCGCTACGACTGCGACTGATCCTGTTGCTCGCCGACCGGGAGCACTTCGTCAACGAGATGGCGGAACGGCTGGACAAGAGCCAGCCGTTGGTGAGCCAGCACCTGCGTATCCTCAAACTAGCCAAAATCGTCGACTTTGAACGCCAGGGCCGGGAAACCATCTACCGTCTGATCGACCGTCGCGTCATCGCGATCATCAATCTTACTGCAGAGCTCACGGCCCCGGAACCCGCCCACCAGGAAAACCACGAAGAGCCTACTTTAGCAGAGGCCGACCAGTCCCCGGACACGGCCCCGGTCCTTGACGAGTCCGACAGAGCGCGACTCGTCCCGGCGCCCCACACCTCGCACCACCGCAGCCGGCCCGCCCTGAAGGGCGGGATCCTCGCGGAACCAGATCATGAGGACGCCCGCTCCACGCCCGCACTGGTACCCACCGCGGATGAACCCGAGGACGAGCCCAACACCGACGAAGCCTGAGTTTCCCCTCCCCCGGTCCCCGTGGCGCCCGCGGCGGGTATTCTCATGCTCAGTGGACGCCCCGGTACTGCCGCCACGGACGGATCGCACCGATCCGCACCGGGCTGCCGGTGTGAACGAATAGGAGTGCAATTGCCGACCATCAATTCGGGCCTGCCCAAGCTCGGCGCCCGTAACACCCGCCAGCGCACGGCGGTCATCACGGTGCTGCGCGAAACCGAGAACTTCTCCTCGGCGAAGAGTATCCACCACGCACTCGGCGAGCGGGGTGAGAAGGTCGGCCTGACCACGGTCTACCGGACCCTGCAGTCCCTGGCCGAGATCGGGGCTGTGGATGTCCTTCACATGAGCACCGGCGAGACGCTGTACCGGCACTGTGAGACCGAGAAACACCACCATCACCTCGTGTGCGTCGACTGTGGACGCACCGAGGAAATCTCCGGTGGCCCCGTTGAGACGTGGGCCCGCCAGGTGGCCGCGGACTATGATTTTGAGCTGACGGGTCACGACGCCGAGATATTCGGCCGGTGCCGTGGGTGCCGCGAGAAAACGGCTGCCGCACAATAGCCGACGTCGCTAGAGAATCGCCCCGAACACCATGCCCAGCAGGTAGGTGACCCCGGCCGCCCCCAGCCCGATCAGCAACTGCCGGAAAGCGCGGTAGGCCGGGGGCTTGCCGGAGAGCAGCCCGGTGATACCGCCGGTGGCCATCAGTGCGATTGAGACCAGCACGGTCGCGATTATTCCACCGGCCAGGTTCCCTGCTCCGAAGAAGAACGGAATCAGCGGTAGGAACGCTCCCGTGGCGAAGAACCCGAAACTGGATATACCGGCCGCCCAGGGATTGCCCGCGGAGCTGACCTTAGGGATCTCCGCCTGCAGCTCCCGGACGTCGGCCTGCTGCAGCACCGCCGCGGCCTTGTGCTCCGCATCGGCGACGGACATGCCCCGGGCGCGATAGACCAGTGCCAGCTCATTGGCGTCGACGTCCAACTGGGGCACGACTTCATGGGTGTCCTGATTCGGGGCGGACGCCTCCAACAGTTCACTCTGGGAACGCACCGAGATATATTCGCCTGCGGCCATCGACAATGCTCCAGCCAACAGCCCGGAGATCCCGGTCAACAACACGATATTCGGGGCGACGCCGGAACCCATGACCCCGATGACCAGGGCCAGGTTGGACACCAGGCCATCATTGGCACCGAAGACCGCAGCCCGGAAATTGCCGGAGATCTTCTCCCGGCCCCGGCTGGCCAGGCCGCGAACAACCTCGGCATGGATACGCTCATCGGCGGCGATCTGCTCCGAGGCGTCCGCATCCGCGATATAGGGGGTGCGCGATTCCGCGGTCTGCATGAGCGCCAGGGTGAACACCGAACCGAACCGGCGCGCCATGAAGCCGTAGAAACGGGTCCTGAGATCGGGCTGCCGCGGCATGCCCACCTTGTCACCGAGCTTGTCACGCCAATACGCCTCATGCCGGGATTCGGCGTCGGCGAGCTCCGACAGGATCGCCCGTTCTTCTCCCTGACGACGGTTGGCGAGTTCGCGGTACACCGCGGCCTCAGCCCGCTCATTGGCCAGGTACCGCCGCCACCGGTTGATCTGCCGGCGAGTGGGTTCCTGCTCCATATCGATCACCTCGACGGACTCAGTCACGGTTTTCATTCCTCCTTGACTCCGCCGAACCGTCGGTCCCGCCTGGCGTACTCGATCACGGCATCGAACATGTCCTGAGGCGTGAAGTCCGGGAAGAGCTTGTCCTGGTAGACCATCTCCGCGTAGACCGACTGCCAGGTCAGGAAGTTGGAGGTCCGCTTCTCCCCCGACGGCCGGAGGAACAGGTCGACGTCCGGCATGTCGGGCTCGTCCAGGAAGTTCGCGAAGGCCTTCTCCGTGACCTGCTCGGGCCGCAGCTCACCGGCGGCGGCCCGGCGGGCGATTTCGCGGGCAGCGTCGACGATCTCAGCGCGGCCGCCGTAATTGACGCACATGTAGAAGGTCATCCGGGTGTTGTCCTGGGTCAGCTCCTCAGCCTTCTCCAGTTCCCGGATCACCGAGCGCCAGAGCCGCGGGCGACGTCCCACCCAGCGCACGCGGACGCCCTTCTCGTGGAGGATATCCCGCTGCCGGTGCAGCACATTGCGGTTGAAGCCCATCAGGAAGCGGACCTCACTGGCACTGCGCCGCCAGTTCTCGGTGGAAAACGCATAAGCGGACATGTGGGGGATCCCCATTGCCAGTACCGCGTCGATGGTGTCCATCAACACCGCCTCACCGCGTTTGTGGCCTTCGGTGCGCGGCATCCCGCGTTCCTGGGCCCAGCGTCCGTTGCCGTCCATCACCAGGGCGATGTGACGCGGCAAAAATTTCTCGGGGATCTGCGGAGGGTTGAGAGTCACGGTGTCTATTGTGCCCTATCCCTGATCGAGGATCTTCAGCGACGGTAGCTTCTGCTCCAGCTGCCACTGCAGGTGCGCCGCAGTCAACCGGTGCGCTGCGGAGAGCAGCTCCGGCCGGTCCAGATAACTCTCCACGGCGGTCCAATAACCGCCTGCCAACAGCCACATCAGATGCAGGGTCTCCGGCGGGATCTCCGCGGAACCACTCGGGCGGCAGTTCGTGCAGACCGCTCCGCCTGCCCAGGGGTGGAAGGCCTTGTGGGGACCGGGAGCATTGCACTGGGCGCAGTAGAACAGGCTCGGTGCCCAACCGGCGTGCCGCATCGCCTGGAGCAGGAACGCATCGAGCACGGGTTCCGGGTGGGGGTCATGCTGGATCCGGGCCAGCGTGGCCACGACGGCATCGAAGAGCCAGGGATCATCCCCCTGCTCCACCACCGCCAATCGCCCGGCGGTCTCCAACACCGCGCAGGCCGCAGCGTAACGCACGTAGTCCTCAATGATTCCGGAGCCGAAGTAGCGGACCGTGTCCGCTCCGGTGATGGTGGCCAGGTTGCGCCCCGGATAGAGCTGGACATCCAGTTCCACGAACAGCTGCAGCCGGGATCCGAACCGCGACCTGGAACGCCGCACCCCCTTCGCCACGCCACGAACCAGGCCGTGTCCGCGGGTGAGCAGCACGATGACCCGGTCAGCCTCCCCGAAGTCGTGGGTCCGGATCACCACCGCCTTCTCGCGGTAACTCTCCCGACGCATGTGGCCTCCCGCGGCTAAAAGCCCAGCCGACCAAGCGACTTCGGGTCGGACTGCCAGTTCTTGAGCACCTTCAGCCGTAGGTCCAGGTAGACGTTGGAATCGAGCAGGCGGATGATCTCCTGACGGGCGGTCTGGGTGATCCGAGCCAGCCGACGGCCGTTGCGGCCCAGCAGGATCGTCTTCTGACCGGGGCGCTCGACGTAGATCACGGCATGGACGTTCATCACGCCCTCACGGTCGGCGTCGGGGATGATCTCATCCACCTCCACCGCCACCGAGTGTGGCAGCTCGTCCTTGAGACCGGCCAGCGCGGCTTCCCGGATCACCTCGGAAATCCGGGTCACGGTGGCCTCATCGGTGATGTGGTCATCGGGGTACAGCTTCGGCCCCTCGGGCAGCAGCGGGGTGATGACGTCGAGCAGCACATCGGTCTGGACGCCGTTGACCGCGGACACCGGAACCACCTCGGACTCCCCGCCGAGCAGCTCGTGCAGCGCCAGCAGCTGGGCGCCGACCTGGTCCTTGGATGCCTTGTCCAGCTTCGTCACGATGCCGACGATCGGGGTTTTGGGCGCGACGTTGCGCACCGCCTCCAGGATCCAGCGGTCGCCGGGGCCGATCTTCTCGTCCGCCGGGATCGTCAGTCCGATGACATCCACATCCGCGTAGGTTTCCCTGACCTGCTCGTTCAGTCGCTCGCCCAACAGGGTGCGCGGGCGGTGCAGCCCAGGGGTGTCCACCACGATGATCTGGGCGTTGTCGCGGTGCACGATGCCCCGGATCGGGTGGCGGGTAGTCTCCGGCTGGTCAGCTGTGATGGCGATCTTTTCCCCGACCAGAGCATTGGTGAGGGTGGACTTGCCGGTGTTCGGGCGTCCCACAAAGCTGACGAATCCGGAGCGGAACCCCTCCGGGGTGTTAGTGAAGGTCAAGGGCCATCCTTAAGGTAGATGCGGTAGTTCCCACTATTTTAGCGCGTGGACGATTCAATCTCCGCAGCGGAATCCCGGCCGGCCACGGGGTCGACCTGGATCAGCACCGAACGCACCCGGATCCGGCCGCGGCGGTCCCTACCGCCCAGGCCGGTCAGGGTGAGACCACCGAGCACGGTGTGGGCCCCCGGCAGGGGTACGCGGCCGATCTCGTAGGCGATCAGCCCCGCCACTGTGTCCACCTGGTCTGTGATGTCGTCGTCGAAGCGGAAGTCCCGGTCCTCATAGTCCTCACGGAGATGATCAATCAGGTCATCGAGTGGCAGCCATGCCACGGCCCGGTACGTGTGGTCGTCGACCCGCTCGATCGGGGCGACCTCCTGTTCGTCGTATTCATCGGCGATCTCGCCGACGATCTCCTCCAGGATGTCCTCCATGGTGACCAGGCCGGCCACCCCGCCGTACTCATCCACCAGCAGCACCAGGTGGTTGTGTTCGACCTGCATGTCATGGAGCAGTTCGTCCAGGGGTTTTGAGTCCGGCACGAAACTCGCCGGTCGCATGACCTCCTCGACCGTGACCGAATGTCCGCCGTCGGTGGCCGTGTAGGTCTTCTCCACCAGATCCTTCAGGTAGACCACGCCCCGGATGTCGTCGACGTTCTCCCCGATCACCGGGAGTCGGGAGTTGCCGGAGAGCACGCACAGAGAGGTGGCCTGTCCGGCGGTCTTGTCCGCTTCGATCCAGACCATCTCGGTGCGCGGCACCATGACCTGGCGGGCGTTGGTCAGCGCCAGATCGAAGACGTTCTGGATCATCCGGCGTTCCTCGACCTCCACGATGCCGTGTTCCTGGGCGATGTCGACCATCTCCCGCAGCTCGATCTCCGTGGCGTAGGGGCCGTCCCGGAAGCCCGATCCCGGGGCGAGCAGGTTGCCGAGCCAGATCAACAGCCTGATCACCGGGCCGAGCACAAAGGCCACCCCCGAGAGCACCATCGCCGAGCGCAACGACACCGTGTAGGGGTTCTTCCGGCCCATCGTCCGGGCGAAGAAGCCGATGACCACGAAGGAGATCAGGGTGACCGCGGCGATGGAGACGGTGAGGGCCACGGCGTCGTTGGCCACCAGTTCCATCGCGAGACCGGCGGCGAAGACCGCCGCCGTGACATTCAGCGCGGTAGTGAGCAGGACCAGCAGGTTGATGTGCTTGGCCCGCTGGTTGACGATCTTCAACAGGGCGGGTGCCCCCTGGGCCTCGTCCTTGACGAGCTGTTCCACCCGGGCCCGGGAGATGCCGGACAGGGCGGCCTCGACGGTGCCGAGCAGTCCGGCCAACAGCAACGTGACGATGGTGACCAGGCCGTAGACAAGGGCTCCCATGGTGCTATGCCTCCACGGGCCCGTCGGGCGGGATCATCTCATCGAGTGCCTCCCGGTCAGCCGCCGAGGGGAAGGCTCCGGGGCCGGTGGGTTTGGGCTGGTACTCCACTCCCCGGCGAGCCAGGTCGTCGTACCAGTCTGCCAGCAGCTCATTCTGGAGGGCGAACATCTCGCGCTCCTCCTCGGGGGTGGCGTGGTCGTAACCGAGCAGGTGGAGGCAGCCGTGGACGGTCAGCAGGGCCAGCTCGTGATCCAGGCCGTGGCCGGCGGCGGTGGCCTGCTTCTCCGCGAACTGCGGGCACAGCACGATGTCTCCGAGCATTGATTCGCCCGGGACATCGGCGTCGGGTCGGCCTCCCCCACCGGGGCTGAGCTCGTCCATCGGGAAGCTCATCACATCGGTCGGTCCCTCCAGGTCGAGCCAGCGCACGTGCAGCTCAGAAATGGTCGCCAGATCCACGATGTGGATCGACGCCTCCGCGTCGGGGTGGACGTCCATCTCGCCGAGGGCGAAGGACAGGACGTCGATGAGCATCTGCTCATTGACGCTGCCGATGCCCGACTCGTTGAATACCTCGATGCTCACCGGCGGAATCCTCTCTCGTCCTCGGTCAGCGTGGTGGCCGTCTGCCGGGTGCGGCGCCGGGCCTCCTCGCGTTCCTCATGCTCGTCATAGGCGTCGACGATCCGGCCGACCAACTGGTGGCGGACGACGTCGACACTGGTCAGCTCCGTGAAGTGGACATCCTCGACGCCGCGGAGGATGTGGCGGACCAGACGGAGGCCGGACTTCTGGCCCCCGGGCAGGTCCACCTGCGTGATGTCACCGGTGACCACCATCTTGGAGCCGAATCCCAACCGCGTCAGGAACATCTTCATCTGTGCGGCGGTGGTGTTCTGCGCCTCATCGAGGATCACGAAGGCGTCATTGAGGGTGCGGCCGCGCATGTACGCGAGCGGGGCGACCTCGATCACGCCGGCTTCGAGGAGTTTCGGGATGATCTCGGGGTCGACCATCTCCCGGAGGGCGTCGTGCAGGGGCCGCAGGTAGGGATCGATCTTCTCGTCCAGGGTGCCGGGCAGGAAGCCGAGCTTCTCGCCCGCCTCCACGGCCGGACGGGTGAGGATGATGCGCTGGACCTGCTTCGCCTGCAGGGCCTGCACGGCCTTCGCCATCGCGAGGTAGGTCTTGCCGGAGCCGGCGGGGCCGAGCCCGAAGACGATGGTGTTTTCGTCGATCGCGTCGACGTATTCCTTCTGTCCGAGGGTCTTCGGACGGACCACCTTCCCGCGGCGGGAGATGATGTCCGAGCCCAGTGTCTCGCGCACGGACTGCGGGGCGTCGACGGTGACCATGCCGACCGCGTGTTTCACGCCGTCCGGGGTGATGACCTGCCCGCGGCGGGCGATCGCCTCGAGCTCCTCCAGGACCCGGAGGGTCCTGGCGACCTCGTGACCCGGGCCGGTGACCCGCACCTTGGTGCCGCGGGCGAACAGGTCCGCGCCGAGCTGATTGTTCAGTACCCGCAGGTTGTCGTCGTTGATTCCCAGGACGGTCTGGGCGTACTGCTCGTCCAGCTCAACGTTCCGGGTCACCACCTCAACTCGACGGCGGGTCTCCTTGGGATGCTTGGGGGCTGCCACGTTAAGTTACGCGCCTGCTTTCATCTCGGGTGTTTTGCCAACCAACGTTACCAGCGCCCGGTCAGAGTCCCGAGGGCGGCAAGCGCCACCATCGCGGCACTCGCGGTGCGTAGCACCTCCGGGCCGAGCTTGACCGCGCGGGCGCCGGTCTCCCGCAGGCGTTCCAGTTCCTCTTCCCCGATGCCACCTTCCGGACCGATCAGGAGGAAGATCTCCCGGATGCCGGCCAGGTCCAGTGTCTTGAGCGGTACCGCGGCCTCCTCGTGCAGAACCAGGACAGCCGTGTCGGACGCGGCGTACCCCTGCAACATGGTGACGAGCTGGGTGGTGTTCACGGGATCGGCGATCGGAGGAATCGTGGTCCGGCGGGACTGCTTGGCGGCGGCCAGGGCGGTGGTCTCCCACTTGGTCACGCCCTTGGCCACCTTCGGGCCCGTCCACCGGGACACGCAGCGGTCGGCCTGCCAGGGGATGATGGCGTCGGCCCCGGCCTGCGTGGCCAGGTCCACGGCCAGTTCGGCGCGCTCGGACTTGGGCAGAGCCTGCACCACCGTCACCCTCGGCACCGGCGTCGGGGTCTGCCCCACCTGCGTCACGCGCAGGGTCACCGAACTTTTCGACGCCGCGGTGACCTCGGCCTCCGCCCAGGCACCGCGGCCGTCGATCAGCTGCAGCCGCTCCCCGGGACCGAGCCGCTTGACCGTGGCGGCGTGCCGCCCTTCAGGGCCGCTGAGCTCGATGACGACCCCGGGGGTATCCAGCGGAGCGGCCTCATAGTGGAAGACAGGGAGTGACATCAGCGGCGGAAACGGTTCCGGATCCGGCTGAACAGCCCCTCCTCGCCGTCGTCCTCACTGTGCACCTTGGAGGCCTCCTGGCGGTGGTCGCGCAGCTGGGCCAGCAGCTCGCGCGAAGTTTCGTCGAGCTCGGTGGGGACAGTCACGTCGACGTGGGCGATCATGTCACCGAAGCTCTCGGAGCGCAGCTGCGGCATGCCCTTGCCGGTCAGGCGGACCCGCTCGCCCGGCTGGGTGCCCGGGGCGATGGTGATGCCCACCTTCTCACCGGCGAGGTTGTCGATGTTCAGGTCGGTGCCCAGCGCGGCGTCGAACATCGGGACCTGGACGGACAGGTGCAGGTCATTGCCGTCCCGGGTGAACACCTTGTGGCGACGGGTGGCGATCTCCACGTAGAGGTCGCCGGCCGGCCCGCCGCCCTGGCCGACCTCGCCCTGGCCCGCCATGCGGATGCGCATGCCGTCGTTGATGCCGGCGGGGATGTTGACCACCAGATCACGGCGGGCCTTGACGCGGCCCGCGCCGGAACAGTGCGAGCACGGGTCGGGGATGACCTCGCCGAAGCCGGAGCAGGTCTCGCAGGGGCGGGAGGTCATGACGTTGCCCAGGAAGGTGCGCTCGACGGCCTGGATCTCACCGGAACCATGGCAGGTGCCACAGGTGGTGGGCCGGGCCTTGGATTCCGAGCCGGTACCCTCGCAGTGCTGGCACAGCACGGCGGTGTCCACCGTGATGTCCTGCTTGATCCCGGAGTAGGCCTCCTCGAGGGTGATGGTGGTGCGCAGAAGGGCGTCGTTGCCCGGCTGCACGCGGGACCGCGGGCCCCGGCCCGCCCCACCGGCACCGCCACCGAAAAAGGCCTCGAAGATGTCGCCGAGGCCACCGCCGGGGAAGCCGCCCGGGGCGGGACCGCCGGCCTGCTCCATCGGGTCGCCGCCCATGTCCACGATGCGGCGCTTCTCCGGATCGGTCAGGACCTCATGGGCGACGGAGGCTTCGCGGAACTTCTCCGCCGCCTCGTCCGTGTCGTTGACATCCGGGTGGTACTTCCTGGCCAGCTTGCGATAAGCCTTCTTGATCTCCTGATCCGTCGCGGAACGGTCGACGCCAAGGATGCCGTAATAATCACGAGCCACGGTTAATTCGTACTTCCTTTACTCACTGGGAAAACTACTGAAATGAAAATAAGTCAATTGATGGGCTTTAGTCTAACCCGCGGCGCCGAATAGTTGACACCGCAGCGCTCAACTTCGCTGACAGCGATCAGCTACCGGTCACTCCCCGGCAAGCACCCGACTGACATAGCGTGCAACGGCGGAAACCTTGGAGATTGTTCCCGTGTAGTCCATGAAGGTGGGGCCGACCACCCCCAGGCCGCCGAGAGTAGCCCCATCGGAGCCGTAGGCGGTGGTGACCACGGAGGCCCCGTGGAGTTCCTCCACCTCGTTCTCCTCGCCGATGTAGACGCTGACATCGCCCAGGTCCCGGACGTTGGCCAGCAGTCTGAGCACCACCACCTGCTCTTCCAAGGCCTCCAGCACCATCGGCAGACCCGAGGGATAGTGCCGCACTCCCCTGGTCAGGTTCGAGGTCCCGGCCAGGATCAGCCGGTCGCTGGGCTGTTCCACGAGCGTCTCGATGAGGACTGTCGAGGCCTTGATGACGGCGCTGCGGAGGTCTTCGGGGGCATTCTCCACCAGCTCCGCCAGGGAAGTCGAGGCATCCGTGAGGGACTTGCCCACCAGGGCCGAGTTCAGCAGGTCGCGCAGCCGGGAGACATCCGTCTCGACGAAGACCTCCTCCAGCTCGACATTTCGCTGGTCCACGCGGCCGGTGTCGGTGATGAGGACGAGCAGCAGCCGGACGGGGCTGAGCTGGACCACCTCACAGTGCTTGACCCGGGACACCGTCAGCGTGGGCAGCTGGACCACGGCGGCCTGGCGGGTCAGTTGGCTGAGCAACTGCACGGAACGGCGCAGCACATCCTCCAGATCCACCCCACCCTCCAGGAAGCCGGTGATGGCGCGCCGTTCGGCGAGGCTGAGCGGCTTGATGTTGTGGATCGAGTCGACGAACTGACGGTAGCCCTTCTCCGTGGGGATCCGGCCGGAGGAGGCGTGCTGCTGCGCGATATAGCCCTCCGACTCCAGCACCGCCATGTCATTGCGGATCGTCGCCGAGGACACGTTCATCCGGTGCCGGTCCAGCAGCGCCTTTGATCCGACGGGCTCCTGAGAGGCGATGTAGTCCGCGACGATGGCGCGCAGCACCTCTTGCCGACGTTGCTCGGTCGAACTGGCCACTGCTTCCCACCTCCCGCAAGAGCTGCTCCGTTCCGCGCAGTCGCGCGGAACCTACTGTTCCTCTGCCACCAGAATATCGGTGATCATGCCGTCGGCAAGCAGCCGGCCCGCTTCGGTCAGCGCCACCCGCTCTCCGCACACCTGCAGCAGACCCCGTTCCATGAAATCGTCGATCACCGGCTTCGCCCCGGTGCCGAACCAGGACCGTGGCACGCCCTCTCTCAACCGCAGGCCCAGCATAACCTGCTCGGTGTGGTGGTCGGCCGCGGTGAGCTGTTCGGTGTCCCGGATCGGCAGCTGCCCTGCGGCCACCTGCTCCGCGTACTTCGCCGGGTGTTTGACGTTGTGGAACCGCAGGTCCCCGAGGTGCGAGTGGGCGCCCGGACCAGCGCCCCACCAGTCACCGTTGACCCAGTAGATCCGGTTGTGGGCGCATTCTCCGCCGGGCTTCGACCAGTTGGACACCTCGTACCAGTCCATCCCCGCGTCTTTCAGACGCGCATCGATGATCTGGTAGCGGTCGGCCAGCACGTCCTCATCGGGGGCGGGAAGCTGCCCCTTGCGCACCTTGCGGGCCATCGCGGTGCCGTCCTCCACGATCAGGGAATAGGCCGAGACATGGTCCACGCCCGACTCCAGCACGGCGTCCAGCGTGGCGCGCACATCGTCATCGGTCTCGGTGGGCGTGCCGTAGATCATGTCCAGGTTGACGTGTTCGAAGCCGGCCCGCTGCGCCTCTTTCGCGGCGGCCACCGGGCGGCCCGGGGTGTGCCGGCGTTCGAGCACCTGCAGCACATGCTGCGCGGTCGACTGCATTCCCAGCGAGATACGGGTGTAACCGCCCTCCCGCAGGTCCGCGAAGAATTCCGGGTCCGTGGATTCGGGGTTGGACTCGGTGGTGATCTCGGCGTTCTCGCTCAGGCCGAAGGTGCTGCGCACCGCGGCCAGTACCCGGTTCAGCCCTGCCGCCCCGAGCAGGGAGGGGGTGCCGCCACCGACGAAGACGGTGTCGGCGGTGCGCAGCCCCTCCGGGGAGGCGGCGAGTTTCTCCGCCGCCATCTCCAGTTCACGCTCCAGCGCGGTCAGGTAGGAACCGGGACTCGCACTGCTGCCGAGTTCCCCGGCGGTGTAGGTGTTGAAGTCGCAGTATCCGCAGCGGGTGGTGCAGAACGGGACGTGGAGATAGACGGCGAAGGGGGTAGCCATACTCAGGAAGCGTAGCCGCCGCCGGAAACGGCGCGACGGCGGGCCGCCACCTTCGCGGCCACCTTGGCCGCGATGGCGTCGATCCGGATGCGTTCCGTCAGGAACGCCGGCGGGTTACTCCCCCGCATGGTGCGGGTGTAGGCGGGATGGTCCGCGGCGACCGCCTGCAGCCAGGCGTGCACCGCCGTCCGGGTGAGCTCCTCGGTCTCCTGGTGGAGACGGGCGAGCGGGAAGGCGTCCAGGTCGTTGGCCACCGTCCGGGTCTCCTGCAGATTCCAGTCCACCAGCCGCTCCAGATGCTCGATGATATCGGCGGTTCGCGCGTGGAGCGCGGCGCTGAGTTCCCGGACGATGATGGGACTGTCCTGGACGGGGTGGGTCTCCCGCAGCAGTTCCGCGGTCAGGAGCGCCGGCTTGGCGACGTCCCCCTCCTCCCCCACCGGTTGGAAACTCACGGTCCCGGCTCGCAGCCCGGAGGTCAGGGCGTGCCGCAGGCCCGCCAGCTCCGCGGTCAGGGGGCGGGCGTCGGTGCGGGCGTCCTCGGTGATCTCGAGAAACTCCGCGAGACAGTCTTCGACGAGCTCCGCGTCCCAGTCCGCGATGGCCTCGATGAGGTGCTCGAGGTAGTCGGCGACTTCATCGCCGATGTTGTAGATCTCCTGGGTCAACTCACGGTGGCGCAGCTCGGCAGCGGTCCCTGTCATCCAGGCTGCTCCTTTCCTCAGGCCCAACACTCTCAAGTTGTACTTGAGACTTTCTTTCTTCGCTAGGAGACTTTAGGGAACTTTCAGGCTGTGATCGGGTTGCCCCGCCGTGTGTCCGGAAAGAGACTCCGCCGGAGCCCGGAAGCTGCCGCCGGCGGCTCAGCGGGGACGGTAGAGAAAATCGATCGCGTCCGAGTAGCGCCGGAGCACCACGTTCCGCTTGACCTTCAGCGTCGGGGTGAGCTCATCATCTTCCTCGGTCAGATCCCGGTCGAGGATGAAGAACTTCTTGATCGACTCGGTGTGGGACACGGTCTGGTTCGCCGCGTTGACGGCGTCCTGGATCTCGGCCCGCAGCTTCGGGTCGGTGGCCAGGTCTTTCAGGGCCGTGGACTCCGGAATGTTGTGTTCCAGCTTCCACCTGGTCAGCGCATCCTCCTCGAGGGTCACCAGCAGCCCGATGAAGGGTTTGCCGTCCCCGACGAGCATCGCCTGCGAGATCAGCGGATGGGAGCGCAGCTCCTCCTCCAGCGGCCCGGGCGAGACATTCTTGCCGCCCGCGGTGACGATGAGGTCCTTCTTCCGGCCGGTGATCTCCAGGTGGCCGGACTCGTGCAGCTCCCCCAGGTCGCCGGTGTTGTACCAGCCCTCGGCGTCCTTGGCCGCCGCAGTGGCCTCCGGGTTGTTCCAGTAGCCCCGGAAGACGATGTCTCCCTTGACCAGTACTTCGCCGTCGTCGTTGACCCGGATGGTCACGCCCGGCATGGGCTGGCCGACGGTGCCGATCTTCTGGTCCTCGAAGTCCACGGCGGCCGCGGCGGCGGTCTCAGTCAGCCCGTAGCCCTCGTAGATGGGCAGGCCCAGACCACGGAAGAAATGGGAGAGCTCCCGCGCCATGGGGGAGCCCCCGGTGATGCAGTACCAGACCGCCCCACCGATCGCGTCCCGGATCTTGGTGTAGACCAGCTTGTCGAAGACCTTCCGCTTGGCCTGCAGCAGCTTCGAGGGGCCGTCTTCGGTGTCCAGCGCCTGGGAGTACTCGATGGCGGTCTTCTCCGCCCGCGCGAAGATGGCGGCCTTGACCGGTCCGCCGGACTGGGCGTTGTGGGCGGCGGCGTTGCGCACCTTCTCGAATACCCGTGGCACCCCCAGCAGCATGTTCGGGTGCGAGCGCTGGAGCTCGACGGTCAGCGTGGAGGTGTCCGACCAGTGCGACTGGGTGGCGCCGCCGATGGCGATCGCCAGGGAGACCGCCCGGGCGAGCACGTGCGCCATCGGCAGGTAGGTCACCACCCGGGTGCCCGGCACCGCGATCGCCCCGATGGGGTGCGTGAGCAGCCCCCGGATCTGATGGATCCAGTTGTGGTGGGTCAGCTCGCAGCCCTTCGGCCGACCGGTGGTGCCGGAGGTGTAGACGATCGAGGCCAGGTCCTCCAGCCTGGTGTCCGCGATGCGCTCGTCCACCGCGGCGTCGTCGACCGGCCGGCCCTCGAATTTCAGGGTCTCCACCGCGGAGGAGTTGATCTCCAGGATCCGGCGCAGCTGCGAGGGTGAGCCCTGGAGCGCGGGCCGGCCGTCGTCGCCCAGCAGCAGGTGTTCCATCGTCTCGGTGTGCTCACGGGTTTCGGTGATGCCGAGCACGGCTCCGGAGTCCTCCAGGATCCACTGGACCTGGCTGAAGGAGGAGGAGGGATAAATCGGCACACTGGCGGCGCCGGCGGCCCAGATGGCGAAATCCAGCAGGGACCATTCGTAGCGGGTGGTCGCCAGCAGGGCGATCCGGTCGCCCGGCTGCACACCGTTGGCGATCAGTCCCTTGGCCACCTCATAGATCTCCCGGACGAAGTCCTCGGCGGTGACGTTGATCCACTCATAGTTCCGGGGCCGGGTGAACAACACTCCGTAGGGGCGGGCCTTGGCGCTGTCCAGCAGGGCAGTCAGGCAGGACTCGCCTTGTCTGATCTCGAAATTCGCCGGGCTGTGGTATTCCTGCACGGTTCGACTCACGCTCCTGAAAGTTGTGCTGTCTGCGCCCTGGAGGTCGGCGCTCCGTGGCATCGTCTCCACGGGCTGGCTGAGGTCATGGTTCCGGTTCACACTGGTCCGGGACCGGCGCGCCACGGCTTTCCGCGGAAGTTCACCGCGGGAGGAACATGACGGTTACCTCATGAATCTACCGCGGGATGAGGTTCCCGGCAGGCAACGGCACCCCTCATCCGGCATTTATCCAGCGCTGCTCGCCGACAGCTGGCACAATCAGGCCTTGTGACTAACGACGATGTGCTGAGGGAACTGGCCGCCGCTCACGGCGTCGCCACCGAGTACGGGGCCAGCAGTGGTGAGCAGGTCACCGTCTCCGAGGACACCCTGCTCAAAACGCTGCGTGCCCTCGATGTGGAGCTCGGGGACGCCAGCAGTGCGCAGCTGCGCGCCGCGCTGGACCGGCACCACGAGCAGGTCGCCTCCCGCCCGCTGCCGCCGTGTGTGGTCGCTGTTCAAGGTGATGCCGCGGTATTCCCCGTGCACGTCCACGACGGCGCACCGGCGGAGGTGGCCCTCCATCTGGAAGAGGGCGGGACCCGCACCCCGGAGCAGGTGGAGAACTGGGAGCCTCCACGGAAGGTGGACGGTGTGAACTGGGGGGAGGCCAGCTTCCGGCTCCCGACCGACCTGCCCCTCGGCTGGCACCGCATCTCGCTGCGCTCCAGCGGCCTCACCGCCGAATGCGGCCTCATCATCACCCCGGCACGGTTGTCCACCACGGACCGCTATGTGGCCTCCCCCGCCACGGGGGTCATGGCCCAGCTCTACTCGGTCCGCAGCCGGGACTCCTGGGGACTCGGTGACTTCCACGACCTGGGCCAGCTGGCGGAGATCGTGGCCGAGAACGCGGAAGCCGAGTTCCTGCTGGTCAACCCATTGCACGCAGCCGAGCCCACCCCTCCGGTGGAGGATTCCCCCTATCTGCCGACCACCCGCCGGTTCATCAACCCGATCTACCTGCGCATTGAGGACGTTCCAGAACTGGCCGAGCTGGAGCCTGCCCTGCAGGAGGAGGTCGCGGAGCTGGCCGCGGAGTTCCAGGAACTGAACACGTCCCCGGAAACCATCGAGCGCAACCCCGTCTACCAGGCGAAGCTGGAGGTGCTGCGGGAGCTCTACGCCCTGCCCCGCTCCGAGCGGCGCGCCGAGCAGTTCCGGGAGTTCAAGGAGCGCGAGGGAGCCGGACTGGTGGACTTCGCCACCTGGTGCGCCCGGTGGGAGATCAATGCCCAGGCGGGCAATGCCCACCAGCTCGCCCCGGACCCCGCGGAGCTCGCCGATTTCTACATGTGGCTGCAGTTCCTCTGTGATGAACAACTGGCGTCCGCCCAGCACCGGGCCGCCGCGGCCGGCATGTCCATCGGCGTCATGGCGGACCTGGCGGTCGGGGTCCACCCCGGCGGGGCCGACGCCCACAACCTGGCCGAGGTACTGGCTCCGGATGCCTCGGTGGGGGCCCCGCCGGATCCCTATAACCAGCAGGGCCAGGACTGGTCCCAGCCGCCGTGGCACCCGCGGAAGATCGCGGAGGCGGGCTATCTGCCCTGGCGCAACCTGCTGCGCACCGTCCTCCGGCATTCCGGCGGCATCCGGGTGGACCACATCCTGGGGTTGTTCCGGTTGTACTGGATCCCCCGCATGCAGTCCCCGGCCACCGGCACCTACGTCACCTATGACCATGAGGCGCTGGTGGGCATCCTGGCGCTGGAGGCGGAACGGGCCGGCGCGGTGGTCATTGGTGAGGACATGGGCACCTTTGAGCCGTGGGTGCAGGATGTGCTGGCGGACCGCGGCATCATGGGCACGTCCATCCTCTGGTTCGAGAACTCCCCCAGCGCTGGTGGCCCGCGGTTCCAGCAGGAGTACCGTCGGCTGGCCCTGTCCTCCGTCAACACCCACGACCTGCCACCCTCAGCCGGTTACCTGGAGGGTGAGCACGTGTCACTCCGTGAACGACTCGGGGTTCTCACCCGCGACGCCACGTTGGAGGACGCCGAGGACCTGGCCTGGCAGAATCAGATCCTGGACCGCATCTCCGCTGCCGGGGAGTTCCATGACACGGCGCTTGCGGGACGTTCCTTCGACGGGGTCGAGCGGGATGCACGGGGTTCCACCGCGGACCTGATGGTCGGCCTGCACCGTTACGTGGCCGGCACTCCCTCCGCGTTGACCTGCACTTCCCTGGTGGACATGGTCGGCGATAAACGCGCCCAGAACCAACCGGGCACCACCCGGGATCTCTACCCCAACTGGTGCGTGCCGTTGTGCGACGGGGACGGCCGGCCGGTGCTGATCGAAGAGCTGGCGGACAACGAGCTCTTCCACCGCATCGCGGCGGCTTCGAAACGGCCCCGCCAGCGCCGGCACTGACCCCACCGCAGTGGGGGCGGTCAGATCATGCTGATGAGCCAGGCGATGACCACCAGCACCAGCAGGATCACCAGCGCCTGGGTCACCCGTGACTGCGGGTACTTGCGCTTGTTCTTCGGAAGCTTCTGATCCTCTTTCCGAAGGTCCTCGGGGTTGGCCATGTTGATCCTCAACTTTCTTATTGCGGTCCCAGCCGCTGAACAACACTCATCCTAGTGGTTCCCGGTGTCCTCACCGATTCCGCGTCGGGAATACCACGATGCGAAGAGCCGGCCCACTGCGTCGGTGCTGCGCACCAGCACCACCGCCAGGGTGACGCACAACGGCAGCACCACCGCAAAGACGATCGGCGCCTGCAGCCACAGCGGCGCGGTGGTCAACGCCTGGGTGATCGAGTTGATCATGCGGTCACCGTGGTGTCGGTCGCCCCGGCCAGTCCACGCCGGCGCAACAGCGGACCGATGTCCTTCGACCGGCCGCGCAGTGCCTCGAAGGCCGCCGTGAAATCACGGGAGGCACCCCGGGACAACACCAGCTCACGGAAGCGCTGGCCGGCCACACGAACCTGGTCATCCGCGGCACCTTCTCCCGCTGCCCCGCTTTCGGTGAACCAGTCAAAGCCGTCGGCGTCCAGTGCCTCCGCCCAGAGGTAGGAGTAGTAGCCCGCGGAGTAGCCACCGGCGAAGATGTGGTTGAAATAGGTGGAGCGGTAGCGCGGGGCCAGCTCCGGGACCGCCAGGCCTGCCCGGCGCAGCGCCTCGGTTTCGAAGGCCGTGACCGCGGCCAGATCGGAGCCGAGCTGGTCAGCCTCCGAGCTGCTCAGCGAGTGCCAGGCCAGGTCGATGATCGAGGCCGCCAGGTACTCGGCGGTGGCGAACCCCTGTCCGAACTGCCGGGATTTCTCCACGGCCGTCAGCAGTTCCGTCGGGATTACCTCGCCGGTGTCCACGTGGCGGGCGTAATTGCGCACCACCGCCGGATCAAACGCCCAGTTCTCGTTGATCTGGGAAGGAAACTCCACATAGTCGCGCGGCACGGAGGTGCCGGAGAAGGTCGGGTAGCGCACGTCGGAGAGCAGGCCGTGCAGGGCATGACCGAACTCGTGGAAGACGGTGGTCACCTCGTCCACGCTCAACAGCGGCTGGGAACCGTCGGCGGGTCTGGTCAACCCCATCACATTGACCACCACTGGCTTGGTGCCCAGCAGTCGGGACTGGTCCACGAAGGAGCTCATCCACGCACCGCCCCGCTTGGAGGGCCGGCCGAAGTAGTCGGTCAGCAGCAGGCCGATGCCGGTGCCGTCGGACTCCTTGACCTCCCAGACCGTGACGTCCGGAGCGTACCCCCGCAGATCCTCACGGCGCTCGACGGTGATGCCGTAGAGCCTCGTGGCGGAGTGAAACACCCCGTCCTCCAGCACCTGGTTCAGGGGGAAGTACTGGCGCAGCTGATCGGTGTCCAGGTCGAAATCACGACTGCGCACCGTCTTCTCCCAGTAGGGCCAATCCGCCGCGTGAACCTGCTCACCCCGCTCCGCCGCGGCCTCGCTGAGCAGTTTGTGCTCCCCCGCCGCGTTCGCGGAGGCGGTCGGCGCCAGATCGAAGAGCAGCTGACGGGCGGCGTCGGCGTCGCCCGCGGTCTCTTCCTCGATCACGTAGTCGGCGTGGGTGTCGTAGCCCAGCAGCTCGGCCCGCTCCGCCCGGAGCCGCACCATCTCCAGCAGCACCTCGACGTTGCTGCCGGTTCCCCGCTGCTGGGAGGCCTCGTAGAGCCGCTGCCGCGTGGACTGCCGGGACAGGTCTGCCTGCTCGGACTGCACAGTGGGCAGCTCCAGCGGTAGCACCCAACCGGAGACGCCACTGGTTTCTGCGTACGCCGCCGCGGCCTCGATACGTCCCTGACTCAGCCCGGCGAGTTCGGCTTCATCCTCCACCTGCAGGGCGAACTTCCTGGTGTCGGCCAGCAGGTTGCGGCCGAAGTTCTCGCTGAGCACCGACAACCGCTGGTTGAGTTCACTCAGGCGCGCCTTACCCGCATCGCCGAGTTCGGCTCCGCGGCGTCGGAAAGCACGCAGCAGGTGATCGTGCAGGCGCTGGCTCTCGGTGTCCGCGGGCACCGGCACGGCACTGAGCCGACGGTAGAGCTCGGCGTTCTGGTAGATGGCGTCCGAGTGCGCGCTGAGCCGGGGCACCACCTCCTCGGCGATGGCGTCCAGCTCCGGGGAGGAGTCGGTGCCCTGCAGGTTGAAGAAGACCGCCGCCACCCGGTTCAGGGCCTGGCCGGCGGATTCAAGAGCCTCGACGGTGTTCTCCCACGTCGGTTCCGCCACACTGAGGATCGCCTCGATCTCCGCGTCATGCTCGGCCAGGGCCTGCTCAAAGGCCGGGGGGAAATGCTCCAGGGTGATCTCCGCGAACGGCGGGAGCTGGTACGGCAGATCGGAGGGGGTAAGCAGCGGATTCTTCGTCATAGCCGCCCATCGTAGCTACCTGTCCCCGTGCGTCCACGCAACGCTCCCGGCCGCAACCTCTGTGTCTGCTTCCCCCGTTGACCGTCTCCTCCCCGCTCCCGGCTGCGGCCCCGCTAAAATCAGTCGACATGGGTGAACACGTACAGGTGAACTGTCCCGCCGGGGAGATCACGGGAACCACCGTCGGCGACGTCAGCTATTTCCGCTCGATTCAGCACCTGTCTTTCGAGACCTTCTCCCCCGCCAGGCTGGCGGCGCCCGCACATATCGACGCACGCACGCCTCGTCCCGGGGAGGTGGCACTGTCCGTCACCGTCCCCGCCGGCACCCGTGCCGATGAGGACCTGCCGGTCCTGGCCTACATCCACGGCGGTGCCTATGAATCCGGCTCGCACGAGGAATCACGCACCCGCGCTACCGCCTTCGCCCGCGCCGGCGTGATCACGGTGAGCCTGGACTACCGGCTCGGCCCGGCGGGCTTCGTCCGCTTCCACGATGACGAACCGAACCGCTACCGCGGCATCGACGACTGCCTCCTCGGCCTGCAGTGGATTCAGCGCAACATCGAAAGCTTCGGGGGCGACCCCACCAATGTGACCCTGTCCGGTCAGTCTGCGGGAGCGGGCATTGCGCTGTGGCTGGTCCGGCGCGATCACTTCCGGGGCGAGTTCCGGCGGGTCCTAGCGTTGTCCCCGGCGTATCCCAGGGACACCTTCGAACGCCGCAAGGGCTCCCTGCGCGCAGCGTTGTCCACCCCGGTTACCCGGGTGGCGTTTTCCCGGCTGAAACCGACTGCGCTAGAGCGGGGCTACCGGCGCTTCAAGGCCCGGCACGCCACTGACATGGCCTTGGGCCCGGCCCCCTTCGACGGTGCCGAGCTCAGCGACATCCCGATCCTGGTGACCGAGACCCGGGAGGAGTTCTACGACCATCCACTCGGCGTGCGGGTGGACCGGGCGGGCTTCTCGACTGCGGGACTCCGCCTGATGGGCAGGACGATGGGGCTGGAGTCGGTGGGCACCTACCTGGCCCACGCCCGCCGGCACGACCCGCAGGGGGTGGCCCGGCAGCTGATCGGTGATTCCCTGATCCGCCGTTGGGTCAGCCGCACCGTTGAGGACGCACCGGGGCCGGTGTGGCTCTCCGAACTCGCGGGCACACCCGGCCACCCGGCGCTGCACAGCTGCGATATCCCGTTGTTCTTTCACACCCTGGATGCGGACCGTCGCTACCACCGCGGCGATGCCGGCAGGTCACGGGAGCTGGCCGACCGGATTCACGGCGATGTCCGCGACTTCGTCCACGGCCGACTACCGGCATGGCCCCGCTACGAACCGGTGGAGGGTGGCCGGATCGCCCGGCAACTGTTGCTCAATGATCCTGCGGCCGGCCCGAGACACGTCACAGACCCGCTGCGGCTGGTGCGGGGGTCCTTCCGTTGAGAGACGTTTTCCGCCTGAAAACACCGCCGTGACCAGGTGCGGTAACTGGTCACGGCGGTGTTTTTATAGCTGGGCTAGCTAGAACTCTTCTTCCGCCGGCAGTTCCTCGTCCACCAGGTCGGTCAGTGCCTGGCGCAGTTCGGGGTGGCTGAGCTGTTCCACCAGCCACGGGCTGAAGGCGAAGGGGGCAGCGTCCACGGCAGCGAACAGTTCTGCCGGCTCGACCCAGTCGATTGAATCAATCTCAGCCGGAACCGGGTCCGGGCGGTGCCCCGTAGCGAGTCGGCTCACGTGGACCGGGCAGATCTCCCACTCCACGATACCGCTGGAATCCTCCGCGCGGTACTGGAAATCCGGCAGGATGGTCTGCACATCGCGAATCGCCTCGGGAGCAAAACCCAGCTCCTCCGTGGCCCGCCGGTGAATTGCCGCCACGAAGGATTCCCCCGGGCCCGGGTGGCCACAGAAACTGTTGGTCCAGACGCCGGGCCACGCCTGCTTGTCGAGCGCCCGCCGGGTCATGAGGAGCCGGCCGTGTTCGTCGAGCAGATAGTTCGAGAACGCGAAATGCAGCGGTGTGTGACTGGTGTGGATGGTCGCCTTGGGAGCGGTACCGGCTGGCTTGCCGTTTTCGTCAGCCAGAACCACCAGCTCAACCTCGTTCGTCATGAGGTAAGGGTAGCTCAGCCCCTGGCCCAGGCCCCAATCACGCCAGGCACGACTGGTCCGCGATCACCGAGCAGGGCCGCGATATTGCCCTCCTCCTCGACAGAGCTGGTGATGGTCCTGACCTTGCCGGTCTTCCCCTGGGCCCCACCTGCGCCAGCCATCGGCGCGCCCATCATCGGCATCATGCCCCGCGCCATTCCCGCTCCGGTTCCCCGGCCTCCCGCGGCAGCGGAGCGGGCCGGCCCGCCGTCAGGCCCCACCCCGCTGCCGGCTGCGGCGGCACCCGGACCACCGGGCACGACACCGCCCCGTGAACCGGCTCCCCCGAGCCCGGGCGCGGTGCCGAGGCCACCCCCGCGCCCCGCCGGGCCTCCACCGACGCCGCCCACGCCACCGAACCCGCTGGTCCCCCGCCCCGACTGCCCACCAGTCTGTGAGCCACCGGCCGCTCCCATCAGCGGCGCACCCATCCCGCCGAGCGGCATGGAGTTGGTGGTTGTCGCCGCGGGTGACAAGCCGGGTGACACCGGCGAGCCGGACAGTCCGCCACCGGCCGGCATCACACCAGGACCACGGACTCCGCCGGCCCCACCGACGGCTCCCAGCCCGCCAGGCAGCCCCACCGTCCCCGGGATCCCGGACGACGGGGAGCCGATTCCTCCCGCCATACCTGGCCGAGTCCCGCCGACCATGCCCAACGGCATACCGGTACCAGACAGACCACCGGGCAGCCCTCCCCCTGCTGTGCCTGCACCCGTACCCATACCCGGCAGAGCAGGTACTGACGTGGCCGGGGAGCCGAGACTGGCGGCTCCGGTGCCGAGGTGATCTGCGGTCAGGTGGCCGCCCGGTTCGCTTCCGGTAGCCCCGACCGTGCTCAACTCGCCGAGTCCCTGGTTCACCGCACCGAACTGACCGGCGGTCATGAGCTGCCGCGCGGTGTCCACTGCACCGGCGGCCGAACCCGCGGGACTGAGTCCTGTCACTTCCGCTGGCCCGTCGCCTTCCACATCAGTCATTCCCAGTGCCACCTCACCGCCGCCGTCGACGGAACCATCGATGGACATCAGATTTCGGATCGGTGGAATCCCCGTGGCCACGGACGCGGTGAAGCTGGCCGGGAACGAAGCCAGGAAAGCCTGTTCCGCAGCCTCTCGTTGCACCGGATCCGCGATTGCCGCCAGGGCCGTCCGGGCCAGGTTGACCTGCACGTTGCCGTGGCTTTTGATGCTGGTCAACTGCCGCACGGAGGCCGCCATGATTCCGGAGTTCCGGGCAAAAGTGTCCCCGGCCTGGGCGACCTCGGAAATCTTCTGGACAGCGGCATCAATGACCTCGCCGGAGTTATCCCCCGTCAACTTGCCGGCGACGCTCTTCAAGCCCGCCGCCACCCCGGCGATATTGGTCGACATCGCCTGCCAGGCCTGTCCTGCCGCGATCGACGCCCCGATCTTGGTGGTGGAGAAATCCGACGCCAGCTGATCAATCGACAGCGCCGGGGACACCATTGGCGGGGTGAAGCTGAAGTTCTCGAAACGTGGCATGGGGCGCTGCGGAAAGAACACGGAATCGGCCCCGACACTTCCTCCCTCATCAGCGATGTCCATACCCCGGGAGACGAACATATTCTGCCCCGTCAATGCTGCGCTGCTGGCGATCAATGCCTGGTGGAGCCAGCTGATCTGCTCGGCATAGGATTCCAGTACCCCCATCGCAGACCCAGGACCGCCGTTGAGCACCGCCCCGTGCCCCGCGCCGAGCTGGTCCAGACCGGAGACCCCGGAATAGCTGCCGTTGAGGGTTGCTTGCCGAGCGTTTTCAAGAACTCCCTGCGCGGTTTCATCGAGCTGAGCTAATTCAGCAACGGCTGCGTCAATTGAACTACTGTTGATATTGATTTCCATGTTTAGACTCCCCCAGTCTCGTGATGGATGTTCCCCAAGTACTCGATGGCAATTTCACAAAGCTCATCTCGTTGATCTGTTCTGCCTCGGTCCTTGAATAGAACCGTCAACCGCCCTTGGGTTGTGTGGACGGCCGAAGTACAGGAATTTGCATCCTCCCCTCCCATGTGATGGGTATAGACCCCAGGCACATGAGAGACAGGAGATGCGTCCAGTAAAAGACCTCGTTCGACAATGCGCTGATATGGCACTTTATCTGCCGTTACCATGAAGAACCCGTTGCTATGCAGTGGGTTTCCGCTTTTGAAGTTGCACGACACCGACCCGCCCGGGTCGTAGTAGGGCTCCCCGAAAGCCTCGACGAAGCCGACTGCCTCATACACCTCCCGGGAGATTTCCGTGCAGGGATTGAACAGTTCGAACTCGTCATTGTCTGCGTTGAACTCCCCGAGGGTGATCAGGGCACTGGTTGTTTCCGGTGCGCTGCCGGACGCCGAGGATACGGCAGAGGCGGTGTCCTGCCTGGTCTGTACGTCCTGTGGAATGCCACAGGACGTACAGACCAGGACTGCGGTGACCATTGCCAACGAGATTGAATACGGCTGCCGGACACGGTTGAACTCAGCCAGGTGCATTCAAGTAACCCCCCATAATTACTCTCACGACGGAACGCCCCGTGAAATCGACAGGGGTCACCCCCTGCTGTTGTCCCGGAGACGGTTACCGCATGACTCCAGATGAAAACGTGCGGTCCGTCTGCCACCCGGCTCCGGGGTTTCCGGAGCCGGCCCAGCAGCCGTACTCACCTACTCCGACTCGCCTCAATACCAATCGGTTCCCGGCGCGGTGATTCTTTCTGCCGTCGCAGCCCAACACATAAGGAACGGCCGGCACCGACAAGCGGGACCGGCCGTTCGCAGTGGTTACCTGGAGCGGTTAAAAGTTGAGGTTGCCTTCAAAGGTGACATTGCCGATCCGGAACTCAGCGTCGGAGAGATTCCAGTTGCTGGTGTCGAAGACATAGGGGATGACCGTGGTGGCTCCCGCCCCCAGCGGTAGGTCCAATCCGGATTCCATACCTGAGGTTTCATCACTCACCATCGGAATTTCCTCTCCACCGATGCGCAGCGTCGGCCCTTCGATGACATCCGGGGGAACCGGGACATCGTTGAGGTTCTCCATCTTGACGTGGATCACGGCGTCACCGGTCATCGGCGCCGAGCTGGCCCCGTACATGGTCCACTCGACGTTGAGACCGGGGTCTTCCACCGGATCGACGGCATTGTCGGCGGACACCGGCGCAACGTCTTCCGGGACGAACGCATCGGAGGGGGAGGCGGAATGAGAAGCCTGCGCATCCTCAGATCCGGTGTCCCCGTTCCCTGAGCAGCCGACGAGAAACAGCAACGGACCTGCCACAAGGGTGGCGGTGAGGCGATTCAACTTCACGTGAGCTGAGTCCTTTCTGGTGCGGACATGGGGCCCTTCAGCGGGGAACTGTCGGGCAAGACCTGCTACCTGCGATAGTTTAACCGACGTGCCGCTCTTTCCCTGGCATGGCATAATCACCTTTTTGCTGTCGTCGCCACATTCGGTGACAATTGTCTGTCCCCATCCTCTCCCACACTTTCTTAGGAAGATTCCCCCGTGCGTTCTCTGGCACGAATTCTGCGCAGTGCTTCCGCACTGTGGCCCTTCTATCTCGGCGTGATCCTGACTTCGATCGTCGTCGCCGGCCTCGGTCTGGTCTCGCCATTCATTCTGCGGGAAGCCACCGACACGATCGTCGCGGCGGTAGGCGGCGACGTCGCGGCGGGTTCGGTGACCCGCACCATCGTGCTCCTCGCGGTCGGCCTGCTCATCGCGGACCTCGCCACCACCGTCATGACCAACCTCGGGGGGTATATCGGTGACGTGATGGCCGCCCGGATGCGGCAGATCCTGTCCACTCGCTACTACGCCAAACTTCTGGCACTCCCGCAGCGCTACTTCGACAGGCAGTCCACTGGCACGGTCATTGCCCGCCTGGACCGTTCGATCACTTCGGTCACGCAGTTCCTGCAGTCGGTGTCCAATAACTTCTCCCCCATGGTCGTCACCGTGATCGCGGTGCTGATCATCACCGGCTGGTACTACTGGCCGCTGACCATCCTGCTGGCCTCGATCTTCCCGATCTACATGTGGCTGACCGCGAAGACCAGCGTGAAGTGGCAGGCACTGGAGGCCGAGAAGAATGAGCAGGTCGACCTCGCCGGAGGCCGCTTCGCCGAAGTCGTCGGCCAGGTCAAGGTGGTCAAGTCCTATGTCGCGGAAATCCGGGAGCTGGCCACGTTCGGCGGCCGCTATGGCCGGACGGTGAAAACCACCCGGGGGCAGTCCCGTTACTGGCATCAGATGGACTCGCTCCGTGGCGGGGCGATGAACCTGATCTTCTTCGGGATCTACCTGGTGCTCTTCTACCGCACGCTGCACGGCTATTTCACCCTCGGTGACATGGTCATGCTGATCACTCTGGTGAACATGGCCAAGCAACCGGTGTTCATGATGAGTTTCCTGGTGGATGCCGCCCAGCGGGCGATCGCCGGTTCCAGGGACTACTTCAACGTGATGGCGGAGGATTTCGAGCCCACCGCCAACCAGCAATTGATCGCGGCCACCGAGTCCTCGGATCAACCGGCATTGACAGATCATGCCCCGACGCCGCTGCCGGTCACCGAACCGGTGATCGGCTTCGATGGGGTCTCCTTCTCCTATGAGGAGGGCGAGCCGGTGATCCGGGAGGTCTCGTTCACCGCGGCGCGCGGACAGCGCATCGCCCTGGTCGGTGAGTCCGGGGGCGGGAAGTCGACGCTGGTGAACCTCATTCTGGGGCTGTACCAACCGGACGAGGGAAGCCTGGAGATCTGTGGGCGCGACGTCCGGGATCTCTCGGCGGCGCAGTTGCGGGCCAGCGTCGGCGTCGTCTTCCAGGAGGCCAGTCTGTTCTCCGGCACGATCCGGGAGAACATCACCTACGGCCGTCCCGGCGCCACCGACGCCGAGGTGATCGGCGTCGCCAAGCGTGCCAACGCGCACGCCTTCATCAGCGCCTTCCCGGACGGCTATGACACCGTCATCGGGGAGCGTGGCCTGCGGCTGTCCGGTGGACAGCGTCAGCGCGTGGCGGTGGCCCGGGCGATGCTGAAGGACGCCCCGGTCCTGATCCTCGATGAGGCGACCTCCGCGCTGGACACCCGTTCGGAGCGGGCCGTGCAGGCCGGCCTGGAGGAACTGATGGTGGACCGGACGACTCTGATCATCGCGCACCGGTTGTCCACGATCGCGGACGTGGACACCATCGTCACCCTGGAAAACGGCCGGGTTGACGAGGTCGGTTCCCCAGCCGAGCTGGCGACCTCCGGGGGCATCTACTCCCAGCTGCTGGCGCTGACGGCCTCCAGCGACGCCGCGGACCGCAAACGCCTCAAGCAGTTCGGTCTCGTCTCCGATATTCCCGCAGAAGATGACCCGGAAGACAGTGAGGAGCAGCTCTGACACCGGTCTCGTCTGCCCGACGGGCGTCGGAGCATTGAGCAAAACCTGACCGGTCCCGCACGGCAACTAGAATGCGGGGCATGCAGATACCTTCGCTTGATGTCCTGAGAAACCGTCAGACCCGGAAATGGACCGTCTATGACGATGACGTGATTCCGTTGTGGATCGCCGAATCCGATTTCGCCACGGCGGAACCGGTGCACGCCGCGATCCAGGATGCAGTGGATCGGGAGGCCTTCGGCTATTCCCCCGCCGGGGACGAACTCCAGCATGCGCTGTCGGACTTCTATGCTGACCGCTTCGGCTGGCGGCCGGACCCGGCGCGGATCTTCGCGGTTCCGGATGTGGTCCGGGGGCTGATGTTGAGTGTCAAGTATCTGACGCGACCGGGCTCGAGCGTCATCGTCCCGACCCCGGCCTACATGCCGTTCCTGGATCTACCGGAGGCCGCCGGCCGGGAGATGGTCACCGTCGACTCCTACAACGGCCTGGATCTGGCCGAGGTGGAACGGGAATTCGCGGGTGGCGCCGGCTCCCTGGTCCTGTGCAGCCCGCACAATCCACTGGGCTACACCTACACCGAGGATTTCCTCCATGAGTTGGTCGCCTTGGCCGACAAATATGACGCCCGGATCCTCGCCGACGAGATCCACGCTCCGCTGCAGTACGAGGGCACTCATCTGCCGGTCGCCAACATCTCGGAGCTGGCCGCCCGGGTGTGCATCACCGTCACCGCCACCTCCAAGGCGTGGAACATCGCCGGTCTCAAGTGTGCGCAGGTGATCTTCTCCAATGACGATGACGTGGATGCCTGGCAGCAGCTCAACGGCGTGATCAAGGATGGCGTGGGCACCCTCGGGGTGTTTGCCGCCACCGCCTGTTACTCCGAGGGCCGGGAGTTCCTGGATCAGCAGGTGGCGTACCTGCGGGACAACCGCGACTGGTTGGTGGAGAACCTGCCGGCCCGGGTGCCGGGGCTGCAGGTCTCCAATCCGGTGGCCACGTACCTGATGTGGCTGGACTTCAGCGGAACCGCTCTGCCCGAGGAGTACAAGGACCGTCCGGCAACCTGGCTGCGCCAGCACGCCAAGGTCGCCATGAATGAGGGCGTCACCTTCGGACAGGGTGGGAAGGGCTGCGCCCGGTTGAACTTCGCCACCTCCCGGGAGCTGCTGGAAGAAGCGGTCGACCGGATCGCAACCGCCATCGGGCAGGCCGAAGACGCCGGGTAGCTGGGCGGTCGGCCGGCTCACGGGGCCCGACTGTGGTTGGTTTCACAAACAGTCCTGCAAGGGGCCTCATTCTTCTCTACGCTTAGGTCTTATGAGCGAGAAACCGAGCCGTGATGACCGCCCCGAGGTTGGCGCGCACACCGAAGCCAGCTCCCCCGACCCGACGTCCGAATCCACCCCCGGCCCGGGCCTGTCCACCGGTCCCCGGGACGGCTCCTCTCCCGAGCACCACGAGGAACATCAGCCGTTGATCAGCGGGGCCACGGAGGCCGCCGGCGATCCCGGCCCGGGGCTGTCGACAGGCCCACTCGACGGTCCAGACGCCGAGGAGGTCCGCGTGCCCCGCCCCGTCGTCGACGCCGCGGGACACATCATCGAGCCGGGTTCGGAGGAGTTCGATACCCCGGCCCCGGCCCCCGGCGACGCCCCGTGGGAGCGCAAGAACCTCCAGTGGTACAAGGACGCCGTGTTCTACGAGGTACTCACCCGTGCCTTCTACGACTCCGATGACACCGGCACCGGCGACCTGAAGGGGGTGACCGCGAAGCTCGACTATCTGGAGTGGTTGGGCATCGACTGCCTGTGGCTGCTGCCCTTCTATGATTCCCCGCTCAAGGACGGCGGCTATGACATCCGCAACTTCCGCGAGGTGCTGCCCGAATTCGGCACCGTCGAAGACTTCGTGGAACTGGTCGACCACGCCCACCGGCGTGGCATCCGGCTCATCACGGACCTGGTGATGAACCACACCTCCGATCAGCACGCCTGGTTCCAGGAATCCCGCCACGACCCGGACGGCCCCTACGGTGACTTCTATGTCTGGAGCGATGACCCGGAGCGCTACAGCGACGCCCGCATCATCTTCATCGACACCGAGGAATCCAACTGGACGTGGGATCCGGTCCGCAAGCAGTACTACTGGCACCGGTTCTTCTCCCACCAGCCGGACCTGAACTACGACAATCCGGAAGTCCAGGAGGCCATGCTGGACGTCATGCGCTTCTGGCTGGATCTGGGACTGGACGGCTTCCGGCTCGACGCCGTGCCCTACCTCTTCGAACGCGAGGGCACCAACGGTGAGAACCTGCCGGAGACCCACGCCTTCCTCAAGCGGGTCCGCAGCGTCATCGAGGAGGAGTACCCCGGCCGGGTCCTGCTGGCGGAGGCCAACCAGTGGCCCCAGGACGTGGTGGAGTACTTCGGTGACACCCCGGAGGGCAACGAGTGCCACATGGCCTTCCACTTCCCGCTGATGCCGCGGATCTACATGGCCGCCGCGCAGCAGTCGCGCACCCCGATCTCGGAGATCCTGGCAGATACGCCGGAAATCCCCTCGACCGCGCAGTGGGCGATCTTCCTGCGGAACCACGACGAGCTGACCCTCGAGATGGTCTCCGAGGATGAACGCGCCTTCATGTACAAGACCTACGCCAAGGACCTTCGGATGAAGGCCAATGTGGGCATCCGGCGGCGCCTGACCACCCTGCTCAACGCCGACCGCAACAAGCTGGAGCTCTTCCACGCCCTGCTGCTGTCCCTGCCCGGTTCCCCGGTGCTCTACTACGGCGATGAGATCGGCATGGGCGACAACATCTGGCTCTTCGACCGCGACGGCGTGCGCACCCCGATGCAGTGGTCCTCCGACCGCAACGGCGGTTTCTCCCGCGCGGACCCGGAACGGCTGTATCTGCCACCGATCCAGAACGACCAGTACGGCTACGCGATCTACAACGTCGAGAACCAGCAGAAGCGGGAGAACTCGCTGCTGCAGTGGATCCGCGCGCAGATCCACATCCGCAAGCAGTACCGGGCCTTCGGACACGGCAGCTTCCGCGAGGTCGACTCCACCAACGAGTCGGTGCTGTCCTTCATCCGCGAATACAAGGGGGAGAAGGTGCTCTGCGTGAACAACCTCTCCGATCACCCCCAGGCCGTGTCCCTGCAGCTGCCCGACTTCGCCGGCGTCCACCCGCGGGAGCTCTCCGGATGGGCGCCCTTCCCGGTCATCAGCAAGCAGCCCTGGGTGGTCACCCTGGCCCCGCACGGCTTCTTCTGGTTCGACCTGGCTCCGGAGGAGGACTGATGGACCATCTCGCCCGCATGCTCGCCGAGGCCCGCTTCTATGGCGCGAAGTCGGAGCCGATCGACGCCGTGACGGTCCTCCGTGAAGCCCCGGCAGCCGGTGGCACGCTACTGCTCCTGCAGGTCCGGCACGGCAGTCAGGAAGACCTCTACCAGGTGCTGGTCGATGAGCGGGGCGAGGACATCCTCGCCGACCCCGACGTCGCCACCGCCTACGGCACGTCCCTGCTGAGCGGGAACCCGCCGGGATTCGGACGCCTGCACAGCACAGTGGAGCTGCCTCAGGGCCTGTCCGGACGGGTGATTGAGGGCGAACAGTCCAACACCTCCCTGATCTTCTCCGAGGACGGCGCGGACCGGGTGATGGTCAAGATCTTCCGCAAGCTCGAGCCCGGCGTCAACCCGGACGTGGAGCTGCTGTCGCAGATCCCGGACTGCCCCACCATCGCCCCGGTGCTGGGCTGGGTCACCGAAGAGATCGACGGTGAGGACCATGTGCTGGCGATGGTGCAGGACTTCGTCGCCGACGCCCAGGACGGCTGGCGCTTCGCCCTGGGTTTCGCGGGCCGGGGAGCCAACTTCGGCGCCGAAGCCGATCTGCTCGGCGAAGCCACCCGCAGCGTGCACACCGCACTGGCCGAGGCCTTCGCCACGGCGGAGGTCAGTGGCAGCGAGCTGGCCGAGGACCTGGAGGCGCACTTTGAGGAGTTACTCTCCCGTGCCCCGGTGCTGGCGGAGTTCGCGCCGGCCGTCCGCGAGCGCTACCGCGCGCTCGGCGATCAGCGGCACACCGTTCAGCGTATCCACGGCGATCTGCACCTGGGTCAGGTGCTGCGTACCCTGGAAACCTACGTCCTCATCGATTTCGAGGGTGAGCCCGCCCGGCCGCTGGCTGAGCGACGCCGCCCGGACTCGGCGCTACGCGACGTCGCGGGGGTGATCCGCTCGATCGACTATGCCGCCCACTTCCCCGCCCGGGAAGGAGCCGACGGTCCCACGGATCCGGCGGAGTGGGCCGCCCGCGCCACCCGGGAGTTCCTCTCCGGCTATGGCGTGGAACCTTCCCCGCTCCTGGATGCGTATGTCCTGGACAAGGCCCTGTACGAGGTCGTCTACGAAACCGACAACCGGCCCGACTGGGTCGATATCCCGCTCGCCGCGGTCAACCGCCTGCTCGGGGACGGCGGACATTAGTCACCCTTCCCCGTGCGGAACGCTGCCCCACCAGGCGGCTCCCCGGAATCCTGCCCCTTCACCGGGGCTTTCCCCGGTCTCGTGGTAGTTGCGGGCGAAGACATGAAGTACCCTGACAGGCATTCCTTTTGCCGTCTATCTGTGAGGTCCGCCGCTTATGTCGACTCCCAAGGCGCCCACGAAGAAATCTCCGATGCTCATCGTCATCACGGCGCTGATGCTGTTCTCGATGTTCTTCGGCGCCGGTAACCTGATTTTCCCGCCCATGTTGGGCGCCCAGGCCGGGGAGAACTTCCTGCCCGCCATCCTGGGTTTCCTCGGCACCGGCGTGCTCCTGCCGGTGTTGGCCGTCATCGCCATCGCCCTCTCGGGAAACAACGTCCGCGACCTCGCCCGCCGTGGCGGCTGGTTGTTCGGCCTGGTCTTTCCGGTCCTGGCGTACCTGTCGATCGGCGCCTTCTACGCGCTGCCGCGTACCGGTGCCGTCAGCTACTCCACCGCGATCCAGCCCGTGCTGGGCACCGAGGGGATACTGGCCTCCGGCATCTTCAACCTGATCTTCTTCGGCATCGCCTTCGCCCTGGCGTACAACCCGAATTCCATCGTCAACAACCTCGGCAAGTTCCTGACTCCGGTGCTGCTGGTGCTGCTGGTGCTGCTGGTTGTCCTTGCTATGATCAACTTCGACGGGGTTCCCGGTTCCCCGGACGCCAAATACACCGAGGCACCCTTCCCCACCGGCCTGGTGGAGGGTTACCTCACGATGGACTCGATCGCCGCCCTGGCCTTCGGCATCATCGTGATCTCCGCGCTGCGTTACAAGGGCATGCCGGAGGGGAAGCCGCTGGTGCGCGGCACCATTGCTGCCGGCCTCGTCGCCGGTGCCCTGCTGGCGGTCATCTATGTCGGCCTGGGATTCATCGGCCAGTACATCCCGGATCCCGGCCAGTACGAGGACGGCGCCGGCCTGCTCGCCGATGCCGCCCTGCTGATCATGGGCACCCCCGGTCAGCTTGTTTTCGGCCTCATCGTGCTGTTGGCCTGCCTGACCACCGCGGTCGGGCTCATCGCCTCCACCAGCGAGTTCTTTGAAACCCTGCTGCCGGGTATCCAGTACAAGGTCTGGGCGGTCATCTTCTCGCTGATGTCCTTCGCCCTGGCCACCCTGGGGCTGGACACGGTGCTGGCCATCGCCGCGCCGGTCATCGGCTTCCTCTATCCGTCCGCGATCACCCTGATCTTCATCACCCTGATCCAGCCGCTGTTCCGCGGGAGGGTCCGCTTCCACTGGACCTACCGCGTCGCCATCTGGGTTGCCGTGGCCTGGGCCGCGCTGATGACCTTCAACAGCCTGGGTTGGGGCACAAGTGCCATCGAGCCGCTGATCGCCTGGTCGCCGATGCATTCCGTCGAGATGGGGTGGGTCCTGCCCACCCTCATCGGTCTGGTGATCGGCCTGGTCATCGACATCGTCAGACCCGCGCCGGGGGCGGAGCAGACCCCCGATGCCGCTGTCCGGGAGCCGCAGGAGCAGGTGGAGGCCTGATTCAGGGCCACCGGCCAGCGGGAATAAGTCCACCTCTGACAGAGTTGGGTGTGTTGAACGCCCGAATTCTAGTCAAAGGTGGATTTCTTGTCTCTCCCGCTCTCTGTGATTGATTTCTGCACGGTCTACCCCGGCGAGGAGGTCCGGCAGAGTTTCGCCCGGTCAGTGACACTGGCGCAGGAGGCTGAGCGGCTGGGCTACTCGCGTATCTGGTACTCCGAACATCACAACATGAAGCACATCGCCTCCGCGGTCCCGGCCGTGCTGATCGCCCACATCGGCGCACAGACCGAAAAGATCCGGCTGGGGGCCGGCGGGGTGATGCTGCCCAACCACGCCCCCTACGCCATCGCCGAGCAGTTCGGCACCCTGGCCGAAATGTATCCGGACCGCATTGATCTGGGTCTGGGGCGTGCCCCGGGCACCGACATGAACACCCTGCGCGCCCTGCGCCGGGACCCGTCCGCCGCGGAGGGTTTCCCGCAGGATGTCGTCGAGCTCAACGGCTACCTGACGGGCCGGTCCCGCATTCCCGGTGTCCAGGCGATTCCGGGGGCGGGGACGAACGTTCCGCTCTACATCCTCGGTTCCTCGATGTTCGGCGCGCAACTGGCCGCGAAGCTGGGGCTTCCCTACTCCTTCGCCTCGCACTTCGCACCCACCCACCTGCAGGAAGCCGTGAGCTACTACCGCAACAATTACGAGCCCTCCGACCGCTTCCCCAACCCCTATGTCATCGCCGCGGTCAACGTGACCGCAGCGGACACTCAGGAGGAGGCCGAACGCCAGACCGAGGGGGTGCACCGCGAGCGGGTGCGTTCCATGGCGGGGCGCGGTCGCTTCCTCTCCGAGGAGCAGCTGGATGCGATCATCAATTCCTACCAGGGACAGCAGATCCTGGACATGCTCAAGTTCACCGCGATCGGTACCGCGGACAAGATCCGCACCGAGCTCAACCAGTTCGCGGAGCTGGCCCAGGCCGATGAACTGATGATCTCCCTGCAGGGCACCAGCCACGAGGAGGCAATGCGGTCCATGGAGATCCTGGCTGAGGCCTGGGATCTGGACCCGGCCGATACCGCGGGCGTGCCGGGGCAGTAACCGGTCCACGAGCGTAAAAATATGTCGCGTTCGGGCAGATCACGCACGGCCACGCACCGGCTTCACCCGATCACGACATATTCTCTTCCTCGCAGCCGCCACTCGAGGCCCGGCACCCAATGCCCGGCACGAGCTTCAGCTAGATATTCCACTCCTCCTGGTCCCGGGGCCGGGACTGCTCGACGATGCGGAAGCGGCGCTGCATGTCCTTCGCCTCGTCCTCATCCACCATGTCGCCGACCACGCCCAGGTCACCGCCCACCACGACATTGCCCGGGATGACGATATTGCCGTCCTCATCATGTTCGAGCACCGGGACGGGCAACGGGTTGCCCTCCTCGTCATAACCCGGAGCAGGACGGGACTCATGGGCCTCGAGCTTTTCCGCGGTATCCGTCTTGTCCCATTTCCGGGTGCGGATCTTCCGGCCGGCGGCGGCGTCATCGCTCATACCCTTGATTAGCGAGTACATCATCACGAACTGCATCAGGAAGAAGGGCAGGGCCACGATGATCACCACCTCCTGCAGGGTGGCGATGCCGGACTCGGGCGAGATGATGAGCAGTGCCCCGGCCACGGCGCCGATCGCCAGCGCCCAGCCGACGCGGTAGTAGGTCGGGGTCTGATTCTCCTCACCCGTGGCGAACATGTCGTTGACCATGGCCGCTGAGTCGATCGAGGTGATGAAGAAAATGACGATCACCGCAAGCGCGAACACCGAGGCGATGCCGGTGATCGGGTACTGCTCCAGCAACCCGAACAGTGCGAAGGGGACGTTGCCCTCCTCCACCACCGGTTCGGTCAGAATGCCCGGCTCGGCGCGTTCCACCTCGATGCCGGCCCGGCCGAAGACGGCGAACCAGATCACGGCGAAGATCGCGGGCAGGGCGAGCACGCCGGCGATGTACTGGCGCACGGTCCGGCCCCGGGAGATCCGGGCGAAGAACATCCCCACGTACGGGCTCCAGCAGATGGTCCAGGCCCAGTAGAACACGGTCCAGGTGCCCTGCCAGCCGGGATTCTCGGCGAAGGCGTCGGTCCAGAACATCAGGGCAGGCAGGGTGTCGGCGTAGATGCCGAAGGACTCGATGATGTGGCGCAGCAGGATCAGGGTGGGACCGGTCAGCAGGATGAAGACCATCAGCACCACGGCCATGCCGACGTTGATGTTGGACAGGAGCTTGATGCCGCGGTCCAGCCCCGAGGCCACGGAGAGACAGCCGACCACCGTGATGACCAGGATGATGAGCAGCTCGACCCAGCCGACCATGGGGGTGCCCCAGAGCAGGTTCATGCCCGCGTTGATCTGCAGGACACCGAGGCCGACGGAGACGGCGATGCCGAAGGTGGTGCCCACGATCGCGAGGATGTCGATCAGTTTCCCCGGCCACTCGTAGATCTTGCCACCCAGCAGCGGGGAGAACACCGACGACAGTCGGGGCGGTAGTTTCCGCTTGTAGATGAAGTAGCCGAGCGCCAGTCCGGGCAGGGCCAGAATGACCCACATGTGGATGCCGAAGTGGTAGAAGGTGTAGGCGAAGGCCTGCCGCACGGCGTCATTGGACATCGGGTCAGCGTTGTTCTGCGGCACGTTGAAGGCGTGGTTGATCGGTTCCGCCACGCCCCAGAACATCAGGGTGGCGCCCAGGCCGCCGGCGAAGAGCATGCAGAACCAGACCACCAGCGGGTACTCGGGTTCATCGTCGTCATCGCCGAGTTTGAGGCGCCCGTAGCGGGAGGCGAAGATGCCGATCAGGAAGATGAACGCCACCGAGACCCCGCCGATGTAGAGCCAGCCGAGGTTGACCATGAGGGAGTCGGCGACGTTCGCGAAGAGGATCTGGGCGTTCTCGCCGAACGCGATGGTGGCCACGACGAAGATGACGATGAACCCGACTGCCCCGAGGAATGTGAAGGGATCTGATTTCAGTCCGAGGACCGTCTTCTTCTGCCCCGACCCGGGTTCGGGTCCGGTTCCCGGCCCAGGTTCAGGCTCCGTACTGGTTATATGATTCATAGCTCACCTTTTCAGGTCAAGGGGACATTCACAAAGAACCTAGCTTATCCACCTGCACCTCCGGCTTCCGGTTCTGGAGCAGTTCCGCCAGCTCAAACGGTCGCGGAGTCACGTCGTGGGGCAATCCGACGGTATAGGCGGAGACGGCTTTCCGGGTTGTCGGATTCGTTCCCACCCGCTGTGGGACATGTTCCGGCAACAGGGTGACGTACGATTCACCCCGCGACCACAACTGCACCGTGTCCAGCTCCGCCACCGGAAAGCTGACCCCACTGTGTCTGATGCGCACCTGGTCATCCACGACCAGCACCGGCCGGGACTTTCGCCACAGCACAATGACGAGGCTGAGGACCGCCAGCACGATGCCGAGCGCCGGTGCCGCGGCGGCTACCGCATAGGCGTGCGACCAGGTTTCCGCGGTCTGGTCCGCCTGCTCCGCCAGCAGTCCGACGAGGATCGGGGTGAGGACGAGCACGAAGATGATGCAGATGAGCACCGCGCGGGACCGCGCCAGGGCGGGCGCTCGGCGACGCACAGTGATCGGTTTCGTCCTCATGGCGGTTTAGAGTCTAGATCATCCCAGCAGAATTGAGATGACGACCAGCACGGGGAAGGACGCCAGGGTGGACAGCAGGCCGGCGTCCCGGGCCAGGTTTTCAGCCGTCCGGAAACGCAGAGCGTAGGTGTAGACGTTCTGTGCCGTCGGCAGCGCGCCCAGCACCACCGCCGTGAGCAGGGCCTGGCCTTCCATCCCGAAGAGGAAGTGCGCCAGCAGTCCGGCGACGACCGGCATGAGCACGACCTTGAACACGGTGGCCAGGACCGCCGCCAGTCGGCCTTCCCGCAGGATTGCACCCCCGGACAGGGACATGCCGAACACCAGCAGCGCCAGCGGCACCGACGCCCCCGCGAGGATGCCCACCGGTTCAGTGATCACCTCCGGCACCGGGAGGGCGAAGAAGGAGACGAGCATGCCGATGATCGCCGCGAGCACCATCGGATTGGTCAGCGGGGAGACGATCAGGTTGCGCAGCAGGTTCGACTGTCTGGAGGAGTTGGCCACGTCCAGGGCGGTCAACGCGACCGGGGCGTAGAAGGCGACCTGGAAGAGAATGACGGGGACCACCGCGGCGGCGTCGTCAAGCACGTACACGGCCAGCGGGATACCCAGGTTGCCGGCATTGGCGTAGGAGGACGAGAGCATGCCGATGATGCTGTCCGCGGTACCGCGCCGCAACACGGTGCGGCACACCAGAAAGAAGGCGAGACCGGTCAACAGGGCGGAGGCGACGATCACGATGAAGTTCGTGGACAGGATCTCGGCCGGGTCGGTGGTGAGCAGCCGGTCGAAGAGCAGCGCCGGGGTAGCCACCAGGTACACCAGGGAGGCCAGGGCCTGTCGGCCGCCCCGCCCCAGACTGTTTCTCCGACCGAGGACGAACCCCACGGCGATCACGATAAAGACCACCGAGAACCCCATGAGCACCTGTTGCATGGTGGGTTATTCTGCCACGCCGTTCCTTCCCAGGATGTCTCGGACCACCTCCGCGAGGTGCTGCGCCCGGTGACCGGTGCCCTGGCTGATGTGGGTGCGGCAGGAAAAGCCGTCCGCGATCACCGCTCCCCCGCTGTGCGACGCCGCCTGCTCCCGCACCCGCGGGAACAACTCCCGCTCGCCGAGGGCGAAGGACATCTCCGCGTGACCCGGTTCGAAGCCCCAGTTGCCGGCCAGCCCGCAGCAGCCGGAGGCGATCTGCTCCTCGTCCACACCGAGGGCCGCCAGCAGGGTGGCGGCGTGGTGCGGGTCGCCGAGGGAGCGCTCGTGGCAGTGCACCTGGGTCAACGCGGTCGTCTCCCCGGCAGCGATCTCGCCGCGGTCCACCAGTTCCCTGAGCCCGGGCGCCACGACTTCCGCAAAGGGCCGGGTCAGCTCTGCCAGCCGGCGCAGACCCGGGTGGTCGGAGAGTTCCGCGGTCTCCTCGCGCAGCATGACGGTGCACGAGGGCTCCAGACCGACCACCGTCAGATTCTGGTCCAGGTAGGGCTTCATCACGTTCGCGGTGTGCTCGAGCACCTTCCTCGCCGCGCCCAGCTGGCCGGTGGAGTGCCAGGTCAGCCCGCAGCAGACGAAGCCGTCCGGGACGACCACGGTGAACCCGAGTGCCTCCAGCACCTCCACCGCCGCCCGCGCCGGCCCGGTGTCCAGCGCGGAGTTGAAGGAGTCCGGCCACAGCACCACGGTCTCCCCGCGTACCGACGCCGCGTCCGGCCGGCGTCGGCCCCGGTGCCAGCGCCGCAGCCCGACCGGGGCGAAGTCGATCAGCGGCCGCTTCGCCAACCCACCCACCCGGCGGACGACTGGTGCGGCCAGCTTCGAGCCCATCACCGCACCGATCACCGTGGGCACCAGCGGGAGGCGGTGCGCGAGGTAGCCGAGCAGCGGCAACCATCCCATCATGTAGTGGGCCCGGGGTCGGATCCGCCCGCGGTAGTGCTCCTGGAGGAACTCCGCCTTATAGGTTGCCATGTCCACGTTGACCGGGCATTCGGAGGCGCACGCCTTGCAGGACAGGCACAGGTCGAGGGCCTCTTCCACTTCTGCGGACCGGAAGCCCTCGGGCAGGGTCTCCCCGCGGAACATCTCGGACAGGATCCGGGCCCGCCCGCGGGTGGAGTGGACCTCGTCGCCGGTGATCTGGAAGGACGGACACATCCCGCTCTCCTCCGAGCGGCAGGCGGACACCCCCACGCAGCGGTTGACGGCATTGAGCATGGAACCGTCGTCCTGTGAGAAGTTGTGCACCGGGGTGATCTCCAGGGCGCGCTGTGCCGGTTCCATACGCAGTCCCTCGGTGACCCCGTCCGCCCACACCAGCACGCCGGGATTGAAGATCCGGTCCGGGTCGAAGATCGTCTTGAACTCCTCGAAGAGCCCGCGCATCTCCTTCGTGTACATCGCCGACAGCAGCGCCGAACGGGCACGGCCGTCGCCGTGTTCGCCGGAGAGCGAGCCGCCGAAGGAGGCCACCAGCTCGGCCGCCTCCCCCATGAAGGCGTGGAAGTCCCGGATGCCGGCGGCCGTGTGGAAGTCGAAGCTGATGCGCACGTGCACGCAGCCCTCGCCGAAGTGGCCGAAGGGGATGCCCTGGTAGCCGTAACGGTCCATCAGATCGTAGAGGCCGCGGAGGTAGTCGGCCAGGTGCTCGGGCGGGACGGCGGAGTCCTCCCAGTTCGGCCACGCCTCGCCCCCGTCGGGCAGCCTGGTGACCAGTCCCGCCGAGGCCTCGCGGATCCGCCACAGTTCCCGCATCTCCCCCGGGTCGGTGACCACCACATGGTCGATCGTCGGCAGCGCGGTGGCCACGGCGCCGGCCAGGTCCATCGCCTCGGCCAGCGTGTCGCCGCCGGTCTCACAGTAGAGCCACCCGCCGGCGGCCAGTCCCCTGCGGTTGCCGGGCAGGTTGGCTCCGGCATCGGCCTGGCCCTGCTTGCTGCGCAGGGCGTCCAACAGATCGCCCCCCATCCCCTCGATGGTGGACACCCCGGGCAGCCGGAGCGAGGCGGCGGCACGTGCGGCGTCGAACACCGTGTCAAAGGCCAGCACCACCAGCGCGGTGTGCCGTGGCACGGGCACGAGATTGACCGTCAGCCGGGTGATGACGCCGATGGTGCCCTCGGTGCCGGCGATCGCCTTGGCCATGTCCTGTGCCAGGTAGTGCAGTCCATAGCCGGAGACCTGCCGTGGGAAACGCCCCAGTTCGTCGTCGATGAGCTCGACATTGTCGGTGTAGAGCCGATGCAGCGCGGCGTCGATCTCCGGGTCGTCGCAACCGTGGACATCCACGGTGACCTCCCGGCCGTCGGCGAGCATCAGGGTGACGTCCACGAGGTTCTCGGCAGCCGTGCCATAGGCGACTGAGTGTGAGCCGCACGCGTTGTTCGCCACCATGCCACCGATGGTGCAGCGCGAGTGGGTGGAGGGGTCCGGCCCGTAGGTCAGTCCGTACTCGGCGACTGCGTCGCGCAGCGCATCGCAGACCACGCCCGGCTCGACGGTGGCGGTGCGGGCCTCGGGGTCCACGGCCAGGATGCGGTTGAAATACCGGGAGGTGTCGATGATCAGCCCCTCCCCGATGGCGTTGCCCGCCACGGAGCTGCCGCCGCCGCGGCCGACGATGGACCAGCCCTTCGCCCGGGCCACGGCGATCCCGTCCCGGACCTGGGTGGTGTTCCTGGGCTCCAGCACCGCCGCAGGCACCCGCCGGAAGATCGAGGCATCCGAGGTGTATGCGGCCCGGGTCATCATGTCCGTGCGCATCCCGGACTGGGTCTGCCTGGCGTAAACCTCCGGCGAGAGCCGGGTGAAGTGGATGGTGGTGCTCGGCGGGGTGCTCATGTCGTGGTCCCTGGTTCCTCGCAGAATGGCCGGAAATATCGTGTCTGAGTAACATGTTACATGTCAGCGAGGCCGATCGTGCGATAATGGCTCCATGGCCCTCTCCCAGAATCCCTCGTTGACCGAACAGGTCATGGACTATGTACGTCGTGCGGTCGACTCCGGGGAAATGGTCACCGGTGCGTGGTACAGCGTCTACCAGCTCTCCGAGGTCCTCGGCATCTCCCGCTCACCGGTGCGGGACGGACTGCTCCGACTGGAGGAGGCCGGACTGGTGCGGTTCACCCGGAACCGGGGCTTCCAGATCGTGGCGACCACCCCCACGGACGTGGCCGAGATATTTTCCCTCCGGTTGGCGATCGAGCCCCCGACCGCGTTCCGGGCGGCCCGCCACCGCACCAGTGAACACCTGGCCGAGGCCGACCGGTTGCTGGGGCTTCTGGACACGGCGGCGGAAAAGGAGGATGCGGCGGCCTTCTTCGCCCACGATGAGCAGCTCCATGACCTCCTCCTGAAAATGGGTAACAGCAGCCGGGGCCGCGAGATCGTCTCCCGGCTGCGCACCCACACCCGGCTGCTCGGAGTCAGCACCGCCGGAACCTCCCGGTCGCTGCGCGACATCTACGCTGAGCACCTCCCGGTGCTCGACGCCATTCGGGACCGCGACGCCGACGCGGCGCGCGCCCGGTTGCACGAACACCTCACGGTCACCGGCCAACTGTTGGTGGCACAGTCCCTGCGCCAGGGCGGCGTGGCCGAGCCGGATCTGGCGGCTGAGGTCACCCGCGTCTGGGACAGCCACGCGGCAGGTTCCCTCCCCTGAGTCCGTCCCCGGTGACCGCCCCGCCCACCCGAGGAGCTGGGCGGGATCCGAATGCGGGAGCAGACTCAGTCGCTGATGGACACGACGGTTCGCAGGCCGTCACTGGGTGCCGCGAACTCCTGGGCCAGGTCCGCCAGCTTGATGGGGCCGCTGAGGATCTGCTCCCAGGGCAGCCGCGAGCCGTTGGCGGCGAGGAAGTCGACGGCCTGCCGCAGATGGCGGGGCTCGTAGTTGTGCACTCCGGTGACGGTGCGCCAGCCGCGGACCAGCCATTCCGGGTCAATACCCACCTCAGGGGAGGGCGTCACGCTGCCAGCCAGCACGGCGGTGCCACCGATGGCCAGCGAGGCGAGACAGCTGCGCACCCCGGCGTCGGCGCCGGAGAGCTCGAGGGCGACGTCGATGTCCGCCGGTGGATCGCCCTGGTCCAGGCTGGCATCGGCCCCCGCGGCCAGCGCCAGCTGACCACGGGCCGGAGTCGGATCGAAGGCCAGAACCTCCGCCGCTCCGCGGGCCTTCGCCGCGGCCACCGCGATCAGCCCCAGCATGCCGACGCCGTTGACGAAGACCCGGCGGCCGCGCAGATCACCGGCGGCTTCCAGCACCGCCATGACGGTGGCCACCGCGCACCCCGCGGTCGAGGCCACCGCATCCGGCACCGCATCCGGCACCGCCACCACCGCCACGCCCTTCGGCAGGTGGATGTGGGAGGCGTAGGTGCCGGAGAGCGGCCAGCCACCCCGGGCCGATTCGTGACCGACCTTGGCCACCGTGCTGCACTTGGCGCTGAGCCCACGGCGGCAGTGCCCGCACTCCCCGCACACCGCGGTCACCGCGAAGACGACACGCTGGCCGACCGGCAGATCCGCGTTCGTGGCCTCCACCACGCCCACACCCTCGTGCCCGAGCACCGAGGGGCAGGCACCCGGACGCCTGCCGCTGACGGTGTGGCGGTCGGAGCCGCACACGGTGGCGGTGGTCATCCGCACCAAGCTGTCACCTTCAGCCAACTCCGGAACCGCGAGGCCCCGGGATTCGAAGTCGGCCCCGCCGGTCCACAGCATGGCCTGGGCTCGCACCACTACTTCCTCACCGCTTCGGGCAGGTCCGCCACGGAATCCAGGACCAGGTGCGCACCCTCGGTCCCGAAGTCCCCGCGGGTCAGGTGCCCCGTGAGCACACCGACGGAAGTGACCCCGGCGCGTAGGGCGGACTGGACGTCGGCGGCGGTGTCGCCGACGCTGACCACCGTGGCCGGATCATCGATCCCGAGGTTCTCCATGACCTTGAAGATCATGTCCGGCTCCGGCCGCCCGTCCCTGACCTCATCGCCGCAGGAGGAGGCGTCGAAGGTCTTCCTCGGTTCCCACCCCATCGCGCTCAGGATCAGATCCGCGATTTCCCGGGAGAAACCGGTGGTCAGTGCCACTTTGATGCCGCGCCCCCGCAGGGTGGCCAGGGCGTTTTCGACGCCCGGCAGCGGTTGCGGCGGGTTCTCGGTGTAGGTGCGGCGCAGCTCCTCCCGGAACCAGGCCCAGGCCTTCTCGTGCAGCTGTTCGGTGACCTCGACGCCACCGATGCGCAGCAGGTTCCCGATCGCCCATTTCTTCTCCGTGCCCATCCACTGCTGGAACTGGTCATCGGTGTAACGTGCCCCCTCACGTTCGGTGGCCTCCCGCAGGACGCGGTAGACCTCGTCCCGGTCGTCGATGGTGGTGCCTGCCATATCGAATACGGCGAGTTCAATCATGTTCGTGTTCCTTTGAGACAGAGGTTGGAATAGTTAACGGACGACCTTGCGCAGCCACATCGACAGGCCCTCGACGATGAGGACAACGGCGACCATGAGGATCAGGACCATGGTGACCACGTCGAACTGGTTGATGCGCGAGGCGTTGAGCAGGAGGAAGCCGATGCCGCCGGCACCGACGACGCCCAGCAGGGTTGCGGAGCGGATGTTGGTGTCCAGCAGGTACATCGTGTGTGCGACGAAGGCCGGAGCCGCCTGGCGCAGCGTGGCGGAGAAGAAGACCTGGGGTTCCGTCGCGCCCGCGGTGCGCATGGCGTCCTGGACCCGGGTGTCGGTCTCCTCGAGGGAGTCCGCAATCAGTTTGGAGAGCAGGCCGATGGCGCCCACCGAGAGCGCCAGGGTGCCGGCCACCCCGCCGAGTCCGGAGATCACCACGAAGATGATCGCGAGGATCAGTTCCGGGATGCCGCGCACGACCACGATGACCACGCGGAAGGTCTGGTGGATGTACTTGTTCGGCACCACGTTGCGGGCGGCGAGAATTCCGATCGGGATGGCGATCACCGCCCCGATCAGGGTGGCCGCCAGCGAGATCTGGATGGTCACCAGGAGTTGCTCGAGGAGGTTGGCTGTGGAGCCGCCCGCCGAGGGCGGGAAGAACAGCGCCAGCGTCTCCGGCAGGTCCAGCAGGCCCCGCCACAGCGAGGACCAGGAGATGTCGACCCGCCACAGCGCGGCGAACGTGAACACCATGATCAGGGCGGCCGCGAGGAAACGCCGCAAACGCGCCCTGCTCCACGGCGGGGTCAGTCTGATGTCGTTGACTCCCGGTTCGCGGCCCCGGTTGAACATGCGGTCCACCCAGGTGCCGCCGGTGATGCCGCCGCCGGCGGATCCCATCAGCATTGCCCGGATGGAACCGGAGATCAGCTCGACGAGGATGCAGAGCACGAGCACGATGACGGCCAGCGCCATGCCGCGCTGATAGTCCAGGACCCGCAGCGAGTCCGCGATGGCCAGCCCGATACCGCCCACGCCGACATAACCCAGCAGCACTGAAGTACGCAGATTGATGTCGAAGCGGTGGAGCGCGGTGGCGATGATCTGCGGCAGGAGCTTCTGCGGGATCGCGGCGGTGATCTGCTGGGTCCGGCTGCCGCCGGCAGACTCGATGGATTCGCGCGGGCCGTCGTCGAGTTCCTCGATGGCGTCGGCGTAGAGCTTGGCCACCATGCCGACGGAGTGGATGCCCATGGCGATGATGCCCGCGGTGGCGCCGAGACCGAACATGCGCAGGAAGACGATCGCCAGCACGAGATCCGGAATCGCCCGGCACAGCACGGTCACCGCGCGGGCGCCCCACTGCGAGGTCGTGCCCATGCGGGTGGGCCGCGCCGCGGCCAGCGACACCGGGACCGACAATATGACGGAGAGCAGCGTGGCGAGGAAGACGATGGCCAGCGTCTCGAAGACGAGGGAGAGAGTCTCGCCCAGCGGTGGAAAGTCCAGCGGGAACATGCGTCCCACGAAGGCCGCGGCGTTGTCGAGGGAATCGACGATGGTGCCCAGGTTGATGCCGAGAGAGTTGATCGACCAGGCTCCGCCGACGACCAGCGCCAACAGGACGAGGACCGCGACCACGCCACCGGCGGAGGGCCGCGGGCGCGCCACCGGCGGAGGGCCGCGGGCGCGCCGGCGCTTCGACCGGCGGTCCGGACCGTTCAGTGAGGATGGACATCAGTGGGCCCCGGCTTCCCGGGTGAATCCGGCGTCCGCCCGCAGTTCCCCGGCGTCCCCGAGGTCCATGCCGGAGACGCTCGAGTAGATCTCCGAGGCCGCTTCCGCGGTCAGTCCCACCGTGGCCCGGTCGAGCACCGTCCTGCCGTGGCGCAGTCCGACGATCCGGTCGGCGAAGTCGATGGCCAGCTGCACCTGGTGCAGGGAGCTGATCACGGTGAGGTTGTCCTCCACCGAGATCTGCTGGAGCAGGTGCATGACATCGCGGGAGGACACCGGGTCCAGGGAAGCGACGGGTTCATCGGCGAGCAGCACCCTGGGATGCTGCATCAGGGCCCGGGCGATGGCCACGCGCTGCTGCTGACCGCCGGAGAGGGTGTCTGCGCGCTGGTGGGCACGGTCCGCCAGGCCGACCCGGTCGAGCTTCTCCAGCGCTTCCCGGCGCACGCTCTTCGGATACATCATCAGGGAGATGCGCGGGCCCTTGAGGGAACCGAGTTGCCCGGTGCAGACGTTTTCCAGCACGGACATCGGGCCGACGAGGTTGAAGGACTGGAAGATCACGCCGATGTCGCGGCGCAGGGCCCGCATCCTCTTCTTCCCCAGGGAACCGACGTCCTCCCCCAGCACACGGACGGTGCCGGAGGTCGGGTTGTGCAGGCCGTTGATGTGGCGGAGCAGGGTGGACTTTCCGGAGCCGGACAGACCGAGCAGGACGGTGATTCCGCCGGTCCTGAAACCCGCGGTGACATCGTCGAGGCCGAGCACACCGCCGCCGAAGTCCTTCGTCACATGGTCGAGCTGGACCGCGTAAATGGCGTCGACCTCTCGTTGGAGCTGAGGGTTCTTCCGATTTTTGTGCATGGGTTTCTCCTATCCGACGTTCTGGCAGGCGTCGGCGTCGGTGACTTCGCAGATGTCCCGGATCGCGTCGAAGTCGGAGTCATCGACCGGGGTGTAGCCGTACTCGATCTCCTCGGGCAGAGTGCAGTCCTCCTCCGAGGGGCAGACCCCGGCCTCGACCATAGCGGGGATGTTGGCCTGCTCGCGCAGGACCGTGGTGAGCTGCTCGGCGAGTTCCGGATCCAGGGAATCGTGGTTGACGGCGATCGGATCCTCGGTGATGGGATCGGACTCCCAGACCGGGACGAGCGAACCCGGTTCGATCTGGCCGGAGGCCTCGAGGGTCTGCAGCATGGTGTCGTGGGCGAAGGCGACGTCGCAGTTCTCGGACGCCAGGGACAGCAGTGAGGCATCGTGGCCGCCGGCCAGGATCGGCGTCATGTCGGTTTCCATGTCCATTCCGGCGTCCATGATGCCCTTCATCGGAACCAGGTATCCGGAGGTGGAGGCGGCGTCGACGAAGCAGACGTTGCGATCCTCCAGGTCTTCGATCCCCTGGATCTCCGAGCCCTCCCGGGCGTAGGCCAGCGAGGTGTAGGCCGGGGCGGCCTCAGGGTCATTGGTCGGCGAAACCGCAGGTTCCATGTTGATCCCGGAGTCCTTGGAGATGACGTAGGCGAACGGCCCGAAGGAGGCGACGTCGATCTGCCCGGCGCGCATGCCCTCGATCACCGCAGCGTAGTCGGAGGCGTTCTGGAACTCGACGGTCTGGCCGGTCTCCTGCTCGATCAGTGCGGTGACATTCTCGAAGGAGGATTCCAGGGTGGCGGAGGATTCCGAGGGGACGGCGGCGAAGGTGATGGTGTCCTCCCCACCGGCGCCACCGCAGGCGACGAGGAAGGGGAGGGTGGCGGCGGTGGCTACGACGGCGTGACTGGCGCGGGAGCGGAGGACGGTGGGAAAGCCCATTGGTGGCAAAGCCTTTCGGTTGTGACGGAGAGCTGATGCGGCCATTCGCGTAAGGCGGCGATGACCCGTCTGTATCCATATTCAGCCACCGGAACGAACTTGTCTATACAAGATCCGAGTATTCACCCAATAGTCACTACAACTTTGAGCCGCGACTAGAAATTAACCTTCTCGCCATCCAGGATCAGCCGGGCAATCCCGAACGACAGGGTCATGCCGATGCCCGAGGTGACCACCGCCACGGTTGTCCGGTCATCTGGGTGTTCCAGCACCAGATTCGTCTCCCCACTGTCGGCGTACTGCCCCAGCCAGCGCTGCCGGACCACCGGCCGGTCAATGCCCAGCAGCGCCGTGGACCGGTCAAGCAGCAGTGCCGCCACCTGCTCGTCGAGGAAGGGTTCCGGGCTGAGGTCATAGGCGTGCGAATCGCCGATGAGCAGGCCCTCCGGAATGTCGGTGACCATGAGGTTCGCCACGCAATCCACCAGCTCCGGCTCGCGCTGGGACAACTCTCTGCGCAGTTCCGGAACCCCGGGCATTGCGGCGAACCCGTCATAGCGCGCCAACGAGGTTCCGGTCAGCATGGCGAATCCGGTGGGGATTCGCGTCGGCTTGTCGATCAGGGACATGACCAGCGAGCAGATCCGGACATTATTGTCGTCGGCGAGACCGGGAAACAGGCTGCCGAGCTGGTAGCCGGGACACACGACGACCTCCGCTGCCGAGTATTGCCCGCGCACCGTGTCCACCACTCCATCCGCCACCGCAGTGACCTGGGTGTTCCAGGTGAACCTAACCCCCTGGCCCGCCAGCCAGCGGGCGATCGCCGGGGCAGCCTCCCGCGGGTTGACCCGCATGTCCAGTGGCAGGTGCGCGCCCCCGACCGCTCCCAGGTCCGGGTTCGCCAGTGCAGCGGAGATCTCCCCGGCGCTGAGCCCGGTGACCTCACCTTCCCCGCGGTGCTCCCCGAATTCACGAAGAACCTGCAGTTCCGTCTCGGTCATGGCCGGGACATAGGTGCCGGTTTCCGCTGCCCACAGGCCCGTGGCGGCCGCGGCCTGCAGCCATCCCTCCCGGGACTTCATGGCGACCTCCTGGATCACGTCGGCCTGACCGGTGAAGCAGACGTGGCCGAAGTTCTGGATGGATGAGCCCACGGGGCGCGCCGAGCGGTCGATGACGTGGACGGTCCTGCCCTCCCGATGGGCCAGGAAGGCGGTGGCCAGGCCGAGGATGCCCGAGCCGACGACAATGAGATCTTTTTTCAGCATTGCACCATCATCGACCGCCGGTCACGTAAGATACAAACATATATGTACAAGTTGGAGATTTGTTCACCAAACTTTAACTTCCCGGTCGTGAAGTTGTCTCCCTCCCCGCCCCGATCGTTAAGAGGTTTCCAGGCATGACCAAGACACACTCCCGGCAACAGCATGAGGTGGTCGCCCACTATCTGCGGTCCTCGATCCGCGATGGTTCCTTTCAGCCGGGTGATGAGCTTCCTTCGGAGGCGGAGTTGACCCGGAAATTCTCCAGCTCACGTGGCCCGGTCCGGCAGGCGATGTCCACCCTGCGTGCCGAGGGGTTGATCTCCTCCGGCCGGGGGCGTCGTTCGGTGGTGCTGGACAATGTCCCGACCCAGTCCTTCGACGACATCATCTCCTTCAGCCAGTGGTGCCACAACGCCGACATCGTGCCGGGACAGCGCACCCAGTGGGTGGCCCGCCAGCCCGCTGAGAAGTCCCTCGCGGCCAGCCTGGAAATCCCCGACGGGGCACCGGTGGTCTCTATCTTCCGGCTGCGCCTGATGGATGACGTTCCCTCGATGGTGGAACGACTGAACTATCCCCTGGAGGTGGGCCGGCACGTCCTCGCCTTTGACCCCGATTCCGGTTCCATCTACCAGGAGCTGCTCGACCGTGGAGTCGACATCAGCCGGGCCTCCCGGACCATCGACGCCGTCGCCGCAGAGGAGGAGGACGCGGCCCTGTTGGAGGTCGCCGTGGGCACTCCGCTACTCCGGGTGCGCCGCCGCGCTTTCACCAGCAGTGGGGAGCCGATCGAGTCCTCCGACGACCGGTATCTTCCGTGGAAGGCCAGCTTCACCACGAATTCCACCCGGGACACCCCCAGCTCCCTGTCCATGATCTCCTCCGGATGGCCCCTCCCCTGATTCTCGGGCCCGCCGATTCGCCCCCACTGATTTCCCCGCCCTCGCCGCGGCAAACTAGCCTGCATGTCATGAGGTCCCTGATACGCAGCGTCGTTGTGGTGGCGGCGGCGCTGCCCGCCGTCGCTCTCAGCGCGTGCCACGCCGGGTCCACGGCGACGTCGATAGGCAGGATCAGCGGTTCCGACACGATCGTCGTCGGCACCACCTCAGCGCCAGCCTCACTGGATTTCACGACCACCGGCGGCGCCGCGATCCCGCAGGCCCTGATGTCGAACGTCTACGAGGGACTGGTGCGCATCACCGCCGACGGCGAAGTGGTGCCCCACCTGGCCACCTCCTGGGAGGTGTCGGAGGACGGCACGGTCTACACCTTCCAGCTGCGGGAGGACGTGACCTTCTCCAACGGCGACGAGTTCACCGCGGAAACCGCCGCATTCTCCATCGGCTACGTGCAGGATAACTGGACCAACGGGCTCGCCGCCGGCATGGATGCGGTGGTTGGCACGACGGTGCTGGCTCCCCACGTCCTGCAGGTCACCCTCGAACGGCCCAGTAACAACTGGTTGTGGTCCATGGGCACCCTCATCGGGGCGATGATGACCCCGAACGGGATCGACACGCTGGCCACCGACCCCGTGGGGACCGGCCCCTACACGGTGGCGCAGTGGGCCGTGGGGGAATCCATCACCTTCGAGACCCGCCCCGATTACTGGGGGCCGGAACCGGAGAACGCCACCGCCGCCATCCGCTACTTCTCCGACGCCACGGCCACCACCAACGCCCTGCAGTCCGGCGACGTGGACCTGGTGTGGGCGATGCAGGCGCCGGAGCTGCTGGACAACCTCCCGGACAACTACGACGTCGCGGTGGGCACCACCCAGGGCGAGCTGCTGCTGAGCATGAACAACCGGGTGGCCCCCTTCGATGACGTGCGGGTGCGGCAGGCGGTGATGCATGCCGTGGACCGCCGGGCGATCATCGACCTCGTCTACGAGGGCCACGGCACCGACACCGGCGGGGTCCCCGTCCCGCCGAGTGATCCCTGGTACGGGAAATCCGACCGGTATCCCGTTGGCCCGCAGCGTGCCCGGCAGCTCCTGGCGTCGGCCGGCTACGAGCCGGGTGAGGCGGAGGTGACCATCTCAGTGCCCTCCCTGCCCTACGCCGAAGCCACCGCCGAGGTGCTGTACTCCCAGCTGCGTGACGTCGGCTTCGACGTCGAGCTGAAAAGCACCGAGTTCCCCGCGGTCTGGTTGGCCGAGGTCATGGGTGACCATGACTACCAGATGTCGCTGATCGCCCACGTCGAGGCCCGGGACATTCCGGTGCTCTTCGGCAACCCGGACTATTACCTGGGCTTCGACTCCGCACTCGTCCGCGAGGAGCTGATGCTGGCGGACACGGGGCCGCTGTCGGAACAGGCGGGGCACATGCAGGCGGCGGTGGCCGAGATAATGGACCAGGCCGGGGCGGACACCCTGCTCAACGTCCCCAACATCGTGTTGAGCGCGCCGGGGGTGACCGGCGTGGAACCGGATGTGGTCACCGACGCCCTGCCGCTGGCGGGCATCAGCCGCCAGATGCCGGCCGGGGAGGTGGAGTAGATGCTCATTCTCCGTCAGCTCGTCCGCTTCCTGTTCACCCTGTTCCTCGCGAGCATCCTGATCTTCCTGCTCATGCGCGCCATCCCCGGCGATCCGGCACAGATCGCCCTGGGGGTCAACGCCACCCCGGAAGCGGTGGCCGCCTTGGCCGCGCAACTGGGCACGGACCGGCCGCTGATCGCCCAGTACTTCTCCTGGGTCGGTGGACTGCTCAGCGGAGACTTCGGAACCTCCCTGACCAGCCGGACCGACATCTCCCCGCTGGTGATCGACCGGACCCAGGTCAGCCTGATCCTGTGCGGGACAGCCATGGCGGCTTCCCTGCTGATCGCCCTCCCCCTCGGGGTGTGGTCCGCCCGGCGCGCCCGGCACCTGGATGGGCTGGCGATCACCGCCGGCAGCCAGGTGGGCATCGCGCTCCCCAGCTTCCTGGCCGGCGTGCTGCTGGTGGCGGTCTTCGCCGTGCAACTGGGGTGGCTGCCCGCCAACGGCTGGGTGCCGCCCGCGGCGGACTTCGGTGAGTTCCTGCGACGACTGGTCCTGCCGGTCATCGCCCTGACGGCGGTGCAGGCCTCCATCCTGACCCGCTACGTGCGTTCGGCGACCCTGGAGGTGATGACGCAGGATTACCTGCGCACGGCCCGCGCCAAGGGCATGTCGGTGGCCCGGGCCCTGCGGCGTCACGGACTGCGCAACGCCGCCCTGCCCGTGCTCACGGTCACCGGTCTGCAGCTGACCAGCCTCGTTGTCGGGGCGGTGGTCATCGAGCAGGTCTTCGCCCTGCCCGGGCTCGGGTCGATGCTGCTCGACGCCGTCAGCACCCGGGACCTGACCACCGTGCAGACCATCGTCATGCTGCTCGTCGTGTTCACCCTGGTGGTCAATCTCCTCATCGACATCTCCTACACCCTGCTCGACCCCCGGTTGGGCCGGAAAGCCGAGACCCCGCGGCGGGCCGACCGATGAGGCGGGCCCGGGATTTTTTCCGCCGCCTGCCGGTCAGCGGCAAGGTCGGCGCCGTCGTCGTCGCCCTGGTGGTGGTCGCGGCACTGCTCTCCCTGTTGTGGACTCCCCATGATCCGGTGCAGGTGAGCCCGGCCGAGCGACTGACGGGCCCCAGCCTGAGTCACCTGTTGGGCACGGACCGCTTCGGGCGGGACGTGTTCTCCCAGATTCTCAGCGGTTCCCGGATCACTCTCTTCGTGGGAGTCGTGGCGGTGGGGATCTCCACATTGGTGGGGACTCCGCTGGGCATCTGGGCCGGCATGCGGCGGGGCTGGGTGGAGGCCCTGGTGATGCGTGGTTCCGACCTGCTGTTGGCCTTCCCCGCCCTGCTGCTCGCCATTGTCGCGGGCGCGGTGTTCGGGGCGTCGACAGTCACCGCGATGACCGCGATCGGTGTCGCGGGTATCCCGGCCTTCGCCCGGGTGGCGCGCTCCGGCACGCTGCAGGTGATGACGCACGACTACATCGCCGCCGCGCGCGACGCCGGCCGCCCCGACCCGGAGATCGCACGTCGGCACGTGCTGCCCAATATCGTCGGCATGCTGATCGTGCAGGCCTCCGTCGCGTTCGCACTGGCGGTCCTAGCTGAGGCGGCGCTGAGCTTCCTGGGGCTGGGCACCCCGCCGCCGGAGCCGAGTTGGGGGCGGATGCTGCAGTCCGCCCAGGCCTCGCTGGGTTCCGCCCCGCAGCTGGCGTTGTGGCCGGGCCTGGCGATCGCCGTGACCGTGCTCGGATTCAACCTGCTGGGCGACGGCGTGCGTGACGTGCTCGATCCGAAGGAAAGGCGGCGGTAGCCCATGGTGCTCGAGACCAGACAACTGAGCATCGCGGATCTGGTGCATGATGTCAGTTTCGACATCGCCGCCGGGGAGCGCGTGGGGCTGATCGGGGAATCCGGTTCAGGAAAATCCCTGACGGCCCTGGCCATCATGGGGTTGCTGCCGACAGGACTCGAACCTGAAGGCACGATCACCTTCCTGGGCCAGGATCTTCTCCGGCTGCGGGAACGAACGATGCGCAAACTCCGCGGCAACCGGGTGGCGATGGTCTTCCAGGAGCCGATGACGGCCCTGGACCCGCTGATGCGGGTGGAACATCAGGTGACTGACATGATGACGATCCACGGCACACCGCGGCGCCGGGCGAAGGAACGGGCCCGGGAACTCTTCGCCGATGTGGGTCTGTCGGCGGAGAAGCTGCGTGCCTTCCCCCATCAGCTCTCCGGCGGGCAGCGTCAGCGCGTCCTCATCGCCATGGCGCTGGCCAATGACCCCGACCTGCTGATCTGCGATGAACCCACCACCGCGCTGGACGTTACCGTGCAGCGCCAGGTGCTCGACCTGATTCTGGAGCTGGTGGACAAGCGCGGCATCAGCCTGCTGTTCATCACCCATGACCTGGGGGTGATCAGCCAGGTCTGCGAGAAGGTCGTGGTGATCCGGAACGGCCACGTGCTGGAGACCGGCCCCACCGCCCGCGTGCTCGCCTCCCCCCAGCACGCCTACACGGCCGAACTGGTCGCCGCCTACCGCCCCGGGGAGTCCTTCCCGGACTCCGCCCCCGGGGAGCCGGTGGTCACCATCCGGGGACTGTCACGGGTGTACCAGAAGACCCGGGCGCTGGACGACGTCTCCCTCACCGTCCGCCGTCGGGAACGCCTCGGCGTGGTCGGCGGCTCCGGCTCAGGCAAGACCACTCTCCTGCGGCTGATTGCGGGGTTGGACCACCCGAGCAGCGGAACAGTGGAGGTGACCGCGGGGAGTCAGCTGGTGTTCCAGGACCCGATGTCCTCGCTGGATCCGCGGATGCGGGTGTTCTCCTCTGTCGAGGAAACCCTGCTGGGCACCGGAATGAGCGCGGCACAGCGGGCCGAACGGGTGGCGCAGGTGCTGCGGGAGGTGGGGTTGCCGGAGGATGCGGCGCACCGATATCCGCACCAGTTCTCCGGTGGCCAGCGTCAGCGTATCTCCATCGCGCGGGCGCTGGCCCCGAAACCGGAGATCCTGCTCGCGGATGAGGCCGTCTCAGCGTTGGACGCAACGGTGCGCGCCCAGGTGCTCAGCCTGCTGGACCGGCTGGTGGAAGAATACGGTTTGACCCTGGTGTTCATCTCCCATGATCTGTCCGTGATCCGCCAGGTGTGCTCGACCGCCGTGGTCATGCACCAGGGCAGGATTGTCGAGCACGGCGACATCGCGGACGTGTGGGATCACCCGCAACATCCCTACACCCGTGAGCTGCTGGCGGCGGTGCCGCGGATCGAGGGCGCCTGAAGCCGGTGGCGGTGTCAGTACTCCGGCTGCCCCGCGATATCCCGTAACGCTGCCAGGTGGTGTTGGAAGGCTGCCACCCCCTTCGCGGTCAGGGAGATCCACACCGTGTCCTTTGCCCGGCTGGAGCCGTATTCGCGGTGGCGGTGGAGGTAACCGGCAGATTCCAGGGCGCCGAGCTGCTTGGACAGGGTCGCGTCGCTGAGTTCAACCAGACCACGCAGGACAGCGAATTTCATCTCCCGGTCAGGCCCGTCACCTTCCCGGGCCCCGGCGGAGTGGAGCGCGGCGCAGATCCGCAGCCGGTTGATGGGATGGATCACCGGATCCAGCGCTCCTACGTCATCATGGTTCATCGGGTTCCAAAGCACTTGATCGCGTAGTAGGCGTGGCTTCCCGCGGCGCAGCCGACCAGCGCGCCCAGCCACCGGAGGTCCGCCGGGATGAGGATGGTCATCGGTACCCAGAGCCCGAAGCCGGCGGAGATCCACGTCTCCCTGGTTGCCGGGGATTCCTGTTTCTCCAGTTCCTGCCAGGGCCGCTGTCTGATGTACGGGTCGGCGATCTTCCGCCGCAGCACGAAAGCGAGCACCGCCAGCGCCGCAAGCAGACCGAAACCCCACCAGAACCATTCCCAGGCAAAGGCGGTGACACTGGCACCGAGCACGGCGGCAATCAGGATCATCACCCACCGCGCCGGACGCCACGCGGTGGCAGCCTCCAGGTCCGCCACTGCCGCCAGGGCCTGGCGGGCAGCCGTGGCGTCGGGCTTCGCGTCGCGCTGGTTTTCCATGGTGGAAAGTGTATGGGCCGACGAGACGGAAACCAAGGAAGCCTAGCGTGTCAACGGCAGATCGCGGTTTTCCAGGGGCACGGAACCGATCACCTCATGCAGCGCCCCGCCGCTGCGGCCGGCGCCGAGCGTGGACTGGACCAGGTGAATCTGGTCGGCCATGAAATCCGGTCCCTCATAGACGGACAGGGCACGGACGACGTCGGCCAAGAACGGATCCCAGTCGCGGTTGCGGACCCGGTTCCGGGCCACGGTCAGATGCGCACGCTGGCGCTGCCGCTCTGTCGGATCCAGCAGGCAATCGGCCATCAGCCGTTTGAGAGCCGGGGTATCACCACCCACCCCGACCCAGAGATTCTTCCGGTTGAAGGAGCCCGCCCCCTTGAGCGCGAGCCGCAGGGCCGGTGTTCCGGCGGCTGCGACCCGCAGATGGGCCAGCAGTTCATCCACCGCCCCCTCCGGCTGCTCCCCATAGAAGGCCAGTGTCAGGTGCCACTGATCCGGATCGGTCCAACGCAGATCCGCGCCGAGATCTCTCCGGATCGGCCGGAGCGCCCTGACCAGGTGTTCGCGGGCTTCTTCTGAGGGGGACATCGAGGCGAACAGTCGCATAGCCCGACGCTACTGCGGCTCCGTGGTTTACGCCAGCAAGAAGCTGCACCTGCGCGCGGACGACTGAAACTAGTCCTCGCCCCGGCGGATCGGCCCTGTCTGCCGTGCTCCATCGGCCTCTCCCTCAGACCCCGGATCGAGCAACGCCGTGTCATTCCGGGTTCTCCCCTCGGCGGATTCGGCCCCCGCCGATGTCCCGGGGCCACTCCTCCTGCCGGAAACCAGTCCCGCCTCGGCGATCTTGTCGGACATCGGTCTCCCCAGCATGGTGGACCGCTCCTCTTCCGGGACGAGTGGGATCCGCCCGCAGGCGGCGTCGTGACGATACCCCTGGATCTCGCGCCGCAACACCTTTCCGAGCAGGTAGATACCCAGCAGGTTCGGCACCGTCACCAGGAAGAACATCGCATCCGAGAACCGGACGACGGTATCCAGGGTCACGGAGGCACCGACCACGATCATGACCAGGTACACCACGTCATAGATACGCTCGGCGACGCGGCTCTGCCCGAACACGTATCCGGCCGCCTTCTTGCCGTAGTAGGAGTAGCTCAGGATCGTGGAGAAGGCGAAGAGCGCGATGCACACGGTGAGCAGGTACGGGAACGCACTGTGAACCGATGCGAAGGCCTGGGTGGTCAGGTTGATGCCGTCGACATCGGATCCGCCATAGGAACCGGTGACGATGATCGCCAGTGCGGTCATGGTGCACACGACCACCGAGTCCAGGAAGGGTTCCCAGGCGGCGACGAATCCTTCTTCCGCCGGGCGCCGGTTCTTGGTCACCGCGTGCGCCATGCCGGCGGTACCCACACCCGCGACGTTGGAGAACAGAGCACGCTGAATACCGATCACCGCGACGCCGAGCATTCCGCCCTGGATGCTCTCCCCGGTCAGCCCGCCGTGGACGATCAGACGGACCGCCTCCGGAAGTTGATTGAAGTTGACCGCCAGGATGATGATCACGCTGCCGCCATACAGGACCGTCATCACCGGCACGAGGCGACTGGTCATCTTCGCGATGGTCTTGATGCCGCCGAGGATGACCAGCCCCGCGATGACTGCGAGGACGACCCCGACCGCCCAGGAGTACCCGGCCAGCGGCCCCTCATCACCACCGGTGGCGTCGATCAGGTGAGCGGTCATCTGATTCGACTGGAACAGGTTGCCGGCCCCCATCACCGCGATCATCAGACAGAATGCGTAGATGAAGGCCATGGTCTTGCCGAGCTTCGGCCGCCCCACCGACGCCAGTCCGTCGCGCAGGTAGTACATCGGCCCTCCGGAGACCTTGCCGTCCGAGTGCACTCTCCGGAACATCTGCGCCAGGGTGGCCTCCGCCATTTTCACCGCCATACCGAGCACTCCGGCGATGATGATCCACAGTGTCGCGCCGGGGCCACCGATGGAGACCGCCACCGCCACGCCGGCGATATTGCCCAACCCGACGGTGCCGGACAACTCAGTGGCCACTGCCTGGAAGCTGGTCACTTCCCCGGGGTCTCTGTGTCTGCTGAGATGCCCACGGACGACGCGGAAGGTCTGCACTGCGTCGCGGATGGGACGGACCCGGAGCCAGCACGTCAGGAAGACGCTGCCGGCAAAGAGCCAGATCACCAGAACAGGTACGTCGGCACCGAAGATGGGTACCGCGAAGAAGACGACGGTTTCCAGGACGTCGACAACGGGACCAAAAACTCCCTGGATCAGATCATTGATCGAGCTTCCGGAATTCATGACGGTTCTCCGTTCAGCCTCGGGTCAGGTTGTGGATGCATGCTTCCTCCTGGAACTGGATCCCGGTCAATTCTATGACCGGTAGTGCAGATCTCATTTTTGGATTGATGTGAACTACAACATACACCGGGTTATCGATAAGCGACAGGAGTTTGGGAAACTTTCACTCCTCTGGCTAACTACGTATAATTTGCCCAACGCAGCAATTGAGAGGAACCGATCATGTCCGGCACACACTGGCTTGACCAATTGGACGTGGCGGGACTGCCGACGGCGACACTGAAAAGCTCCACTGAAGAACTGATCCGCCAGTCACTCCTCGACGGAGACATGAAACCCGGCGAGATCTACTCCGCCAACGCCCTCGCAAAACGCCTGGGCACCTCGAACAGCCCAGTTCGTGAGGCGATGATGTCCCTGACCCACCGAGGCCTGCTCGAGCTGGTCCGCAACCGCGGCTTCCGGGTGGTGGAGATGACTCCGGAGGATCGGCGGGAGGTCTACACGCTGCGCGAACTGATCGAAGTCGAGGCCGTACGACGACTCGCCCAACGGGGCGTCCCCCAGGAAGAGGGGCAAAAACTCCACCAACTGGCCGTCAACACCCTCAAAACCCTGACTGATTCCAGTGTCGAGGATCTCCAGCCGTACCTGGAAGCCGATGACACCTTCCACTCCTACATGGTCGGCCTACTCGGCAATCGACGGCTGAAGGACTTCGTCGAAACCCTGCGCGACCAGTCGCGCGTCAACGGCACCTACTTTTTCCTGCCGGAACAGGGACTACTCATACCCAGCGCCCAGGAACACATCGACATGGCCACCGCGATCGTCGAGCGCGACGACGACCGGGCGGCCGCACTGATGCTCAATCACCTCGCCTACGCAAAGCCGGATGCCAGCCACTAAGACCTGAAAGACCGGCTGGGGACAGAAAACCCCGAGGTCACAGCCTCCCGCCAGAGCGTTCGCACGAGATTTTCCCAAAGTGATGCACAACACTCTTTTCTGCAGTACGGTTATCGATAACCGCTAACCATCCATTGTCGAGAACATGAAAGGAGTGTCACCATGGCGCAGATCACGGTTCCCCTGGACCTGTCCGAAGCCCCTGCCCAGCCAGCCTCAGCCGAGGTAGTCATCATCGGCGGTGGTGTGATGGGGATGAGCATCGCCTGGCATCTTGCAGAGCAGGGGGTGCGCGACATCGTCGTCATCGAACAGTCGGAGTTCGGTAGCGGTTCCTCCGCTAAGCCCCTCGGCGGAGTCCGGGCCAATTTCTCCGATCCCCTGAACGTGCTGTTCGGACAGCGCTCCCTGAACGAGTTCGCCGGGTTCAAAGAGAAGTTCGGGGTGGACATCATGCTCAACCGGGTGGGGTACCTCTTCCTCGCCCGCACGGAACAGGAACTGGCCAACCTCGAGCAGGGCACCACCACCCAGCGGTCCCTGGGGGTGAACTCACGAATGGTGTCCGCGGCTGAGGCCGCCGAGCTCAATCCATTCCTGCGGGCGTCAGCGCTCACTGGCGCCAGCTACTCCCCCGACGACGGCTGGGCCGCCCCGGTCAAGGTCGTCGAAGGATACGCCAAAGGAGCCAGGGAACTGGGGGCGATCCTGCTCAACCGCACTCAGGTACTGGACGTGCAACGCACCGGGGACACCATTGAATCCGTGATCACCAACCGGGGCGAGATCCGCACCAACGCGATCATCTGCGCAGCCGGCGCATGGAGCGCAGAGATCGGCGAGATGGCCGGTGTTCCCCTACCCGTGGAGGCCGTCAGGCGCATGGTGGGCCTGACCCGGCAGCAGCCCAGTCCGCACCCGAGGCTCCCCTTCACCCTGGACCTGTCCACCACAATGTATTTCCACAACTACGGAAACGGGTTGCTGCTCGGGATCTCCCACCTGGAGAAGAGCGGGTTCTGCCGGGAGTACTCCTATGAATGGCTGCGGGAGTTCAACGCGGCGGCCTCAGTGTTCGCACCCGAACTGGAAACCCCCGACCTCACCGAGGGCTGGGCGGGCTACTACGAGAACACCCCGGACAAGAACGCCCTGTTGGGCGAGTCCCCCCACCTCCCGGGATTCTTCTACGCCACCGGGTTCTCCGGCCACGGTTTCCTGCAGGCGCCGGCCGTCGGCGAACTCATGACCGACCTCTATCTGGGACGGGAGTCCTTCATCGACCCCGCCCCCTTCAACGCGGAGCGCTTCACCAGCGGTTCGTCCATCAGCGAGATCAACATCATCTAGACAGGGAAAGGTAGCTACATGTCATTCCAGGAATCCTGGCAGCTACGGGCGGAGTTTGCGCGCCGGCTATCAGAGATGTACGGCACCGAGGTACCCGCCTACACCACGCTCGTGGAGGTGTCCGAGGCGGTCAACCGCGATTTCCTCCACCGTGAGGGTGGGGAGGCGGAGCGGCTCGGGTCCATCGACCGGGTCACCGCGGAACGCCACGGAGCCATCCGGGTGGGGTCCCCTGAGGAACTGTCACAGGTGGCCCGGGTGTTCGCGGCCTTCGGGATGTATCCGGTCGGCTTCTATGACCTCCGCGACGCCGCCGCCTCGGCGGTGCCGGTGGTCTCCACCGCCTTCCGCCCGACCGACGCCACGGAACTGGCGCGCAATCCCTTCCGGGTGTTCACCTCGATGTTGGCCACTGATGACCCCCGCTTCTTCACCGCCGACCAGCTGCACCGGCTGCGGGAGTTCATCAGTTCCCGGACACTGTTCCCAGCGGAGCTGCTCTCACTCGCGGACCGCGCCGCAGAGGCAGGCGGACTGGCGGAGAAGGAGGCCGCCAACCTGCTCGAGCTGGCCACCGCAGCCTTCGAACTCTCCGAGGACCCGGTGGACCACGCCTGGTACCGCGAACTCGAGGAAGTGTCTGCGGTGGCTGCGGATATCGGCGGGGTCTCCAGCACCCACATCAATCATCTGACTCCCCGGGTGCTGGACATCGACGATCTCTACCGCCGGATGGAGGACCTCGGGCTCGCCATGATCGATGAGGTCCAGGGACCACCGGACTGGAGGGGCCCGGATGTCCTGCTTCGCCAGACCTCCTTTCGGGCCCTGTCCGAGGACAGGGTGTTCCGTTTCGAGGACGGCACGGTCGGTCCCGGTGCGCTCCGGGTCCGTTTCGGCGAAGTGGAACAGCGCGGCATCGCGCTGACCCCGGCCGGACGGGCTCTCTATGACCGGATGGTGATCGACACCGACCGGCGTCTCCGCGAATCCGGCGGGGTCCGCACTGACGTGGCCCGGGAGGTCTGGGAGGAGCACCTGCCGGACACCGAGGCGGGTCTCCTGGGCCAGGGGCTGGCGTACTTCACTTTCGAACTCTCCGGCCCCGCTCCGGCCGTGACCGGCCCGGTGCGGATCAGTGACCTGCTGGACGCCGGCACGGTGGCTGCCTCCCCGATCGTCTATGAGGACTTCCTGCCGCGATCGGCGGCGGGCATCTTCCAGTCGAACCTGACCGGCCAGGGCACCAAGGACGCCGAACAGGAAGGAACCCCCTATGACCTGACCAGACTCGCCGAGATCATGGGCCGCCCGATCGCCGACCCGTTTCAGCTCTACCAGCATCAGGTGGACGCCTCCGTGGCTCACCTGTCCGAACAGCTCAACACCCCCGTCATCAACGACACCCTCAAGGAGAACGCAGATCATGTCTAACACCGCCGTCGCCACCAAGACCTCCCTGTCCGACAATGTCTACGAGGCATTGCAGACCATCGGGGCGGATCCCGCGCAGCTCGCCGGTGAGCTGTCCACCCGCTCCCCGCTGACCGGTGAAACCCTGCTGAACCTGCCCCGGGCCACCGCCGAGGACGTCACCACCGCCATCGACCGCGCCGACGCCGCCTTCCGGACCTGGCGGGACACCCCGGCGCCGGTGCGCGGGAACGTCGTCAAGCGCTGGGGCGAGCTGCTGACCGAGCACAAGCGGGACCTGGCGATCCTGGTCCAGGCCGAGGCCGGCAAGTCCCTCTCCGAGGCCGAGGGCGAGGTGCAGGAGATGATCGACATCTGCGACTTCGCCGTGGGCCAGTCGCGGATGCTCTACGGCCGCACCATGCCCTCGGAGCGGCCGGGCCACCGACTGATGGAGACCTGGCACCCACTCGGGGTGGTCGGCGTGATCTCCGCGTTCAACTTCCCGGTGGCGGTCTACTCCTGGAACACCGCCATCGCCCTCATCTGCGGCGACGCCGTGGTCTGGAAGCCCTCGGACATGGTGGCACTCAGCGCGCTGGGCGCGCACACTCTCCTGGCCCGCGCCGTCGCCGAATGTGAGGCCCCCGCTGACGTCCATCAGCTGGTGTTGACCGACCGGCACGCCGCACAGCGGCTGCTCGACGATCCGCGGGTCCCGCTGGTCTCCGCCACCGGCTCGACCCGGATGGGCCGTGAGGTCGGTCCCCGGGTGGCCGAGCGCTTCGGCCGCACGATCCTGGAACTCGGGGGAAACAACGCCGCGATCGTCACCCCCGATGCCGACCTGGACCTGGCCCTGCGCGGCATCGTGTTCGCGGCCGCCGGGACCGCCGGACAGCGCTGCACCACCATGCGCCGCCTGATCGTCCACGAGTCCATCGCCGGGGACCTGGTGGACAAGCTTGTGGCTGCCTACCGGACCCTGACCATCGGGGATCCCCGGGATGAATCAGTGCTGGTGGGACCACTGATCAACCGTGCCGGTCACGACGCCATGCAGGACGCGCTCCGCGACGCCGAAGCCCAGGGCGGCACGGTGGTCACCGGTGGCGGGCGGGTGCTCGCGGACGAGTACCCGGACGCCTACTACGTGGAGCCTGCCATCGTCACCATGCCCGCGCAGACCGAGGTGGTGCGCAGTGAAACGTTCGCACCCATCCTCTACGTCATGACCTACAGCGACTTCAGCGAGGCAATCGACCTGCACAACGAGGTTCCGCAGGGACTGTCCTCGGCCATCTTCACGGAGAACCAGGCCGAAGCGGAGATCTTCCTCTCCGCCGCAGGCTCCGACTGCGGCATCGCGAACGTCAACATCGGCACCTCCGGCGCCGAGATCGGCGGCGCTTTCGGCGGGGAGAAGGAGACCGGTGGCGGCCGCGAGTCCGGTTCGGACGCGTGGCAGGCCTACATGCGCCGAGCCACCAACACCGTCAACTATTCCGGGGAACTGCCGCTCGCCCAGGGCGTCAAGTTCCTCTGATCCGCGACTTCCACCAAGGAGAACTATCAGTGTCGGACATGTTTGATCTCATCGATGACTGGGGACCGGAAAAAGTCGTCGTGGTCAGCGACACCCGGACGAAGATGCGGGGTGTCCTGGTCATCGACAACACCGCCCGCGGCATGGGCAAGGGCGGTACCCGGATGCAGCCCACGGTCTCGGTCGGGGAGATCGCCCGGCTGGCCCGGGTGATGACCTGGAAGTGGGCCAGCGTGGACCTGTTCTACGGCGGTGCCAAAGCCGGCATCCAGGCCGATCCGGAGTCGCCCGACAAAGAGGAGATTCTGCGCTCCTTCGTCCGGCGGCTGTCCAACGAAGTGCCCGAGGAATACGTCTTCGGCCTGGACATGGGGTTGACCGAGGATGACGCGGCGGTCATCGTCGACGAGCTCGGCCGCGGCACCAGCATGGGCACACCTCATGAATTGGGTGGAATACCCTACGACAAGCTCGGTATCACCGGTTTCGGTGTCGCTGAGGTCGTCGATCAGGCTGCCCGTGCCCATAACCTGGTCGGGACAGACGTCGCGGTGCAGGGCTTTGGTGCGGTGGGACACGCCACGGTCTCCCGGCTGTCCGAACTCGGTTATAACGTGGTGGCGATCTCGACCGCCAAGGGGGCGATAGCCGATTCCAACGGCCTGGACGTCCCGGAACTGCTGCGTCTGCGGGATGAGGTCGGAGACAACCTGGTCGAGCACTTCCCCGGAAAGCGGATCAAGCCGGGCAACGAGCTCTTCACCGACGCCGACATCGTGGTTCCGGCCGCGATGCAGGACGTGATCGACACCGATGCAGCTCGCCGGATGCAGGCCAAACTGGTGGTCGAGGGAGCGAACTTGCCCACCAGCGAATCCGCCCAGGAGGTGCTCCGCGAACGCGGGGTGTCGCTGGTACCTGATTTCGTGGCGAACGCAGGCGGCGTGGTGGCCGCGGCTTTCGCGATGGACAACCGCTCATCCGCTTTCCGGGCGGACACCAGCAACATCTACACCACCGTCTCTGAAAAGCTCCGTGCCAACGCCACCACCGTCCTGGAACACACCGCGGCAACCGGCTTGACCAGTCATGAAGCTGCCCGCCGGCTGTCTCAGGAACGTGTGCTCGCCGCCATGCGGGCCCGCCGGATGGTGCCTGCCTGACACTGCTGCGACAGGGCCGCAGCCGGGGCCTTCCCCGGCTGCGGCCCTATGCTGTTCCACTTTCCGTTTCGAGGCATCCGCGGAACCGTCCCGAGCAGGAGCCGCAGCGAGCATCCACCAGAGGGTGACTCCTCCAACCGGTGCTCACCAACGGGAGCAGCTCTTCGGTGACCTGCGCAGTCTCCTGCTCCGGGACCGCCTGCAGAACCGCCTCGAACGGGGGCAGGAGAAACTCCGTGTCAGCTCCCGCAGTGCGGTCAGCTGGATCATCGGCATCGCCGGCGTACTGCCCGTCCTGGCGGGAACCGTGACGCCCTAACCGGCGTCGAGCGCCTTCCCCCATGCCTGGTCCAGCAGCCCCGCCGGAGCCTCGATCCCGAAAACCTCCCTGACCACCTCGCCGAAGCGGTCGCGATCAGCCACCTCCTCCACCGACTCACCATGTGGACCGACGGTGCGAAACGTCCGACCACTGAGTGTGTGGCGGGTGCCGTCCCGTAGTGGCCGGGACAGCACCGGCCGCCGGGTGAACATCACCTCCGGGCTGGTGGACACGTACCAATTGGACACCTCCACATCAGCCGGCAGCGCCTGGGTGGTGTCGAAGCCATAGAAGTTGACCCAGGTGCCGTCGCTCGCACGGCGCTGCAGCAACAACTCCACGTCAGGAGCCTGCAGCTGTCCGGGAAGCACCTCCGCCGCGCGCACCAGGCGAAACTCCCCCACCCGGCCTCCAGCCCGCACCGGCAACGTCTTCGTGGGGGTCCCGCCGCCGAAACCGGGGTCGAACAGGCGGAGTTCACCGTTGACCCGCACCAGCGTCGCGTGATGGGTCCGTCCCGACGGTGTGGGCAACGCCGGGTCACGATAGACACGCGCGAGGATTCCGAAGCACTCGTATCCGAGTTCCGACAGCACCCGCTGGGAGAGCAGGGCATGCTCGTGACAGAATCCTCCCCGTCGGGCGTCCACCAGTTTCGCCGCCACCTCCTCCGGCAGCAATGAGACCGGTTTCCCGGACACGGGATCCAGGTTCTCGAAGGGAATCGCGGCGGCGTGCCGCGCCAGCAGGTCGTCCAAGACAACCCCGGGATCCTCATCGGCCCCGACCTCGCCGGCGCCGATCCGGACAAGATACCGCTGCAGCAACGTCATGACTCGAGTGTGCCAGTTCAGGCTGCCACCCATCCCCGGTTCCGCTACATCACGCCCACATGGTCAATGAACAGGTGTGGGACCCGGCGCTGCAGTTCGGCGGCGAATATGTGCAGCCGGGGACGCAACTGCGACTGATAGCAGAAGGTGTAGGGGGCCAGCACCGGTGGTGCGCTGGCCCCGTACCGACCGTACGTGCCGGAAGTGATCGACTTCGGGTCCACCCGGGTGGATTCGCCCCGTGGGATCAACGCGAAGTACAGCTGCGCCGGTTCCGCCTCACCCCGCTCGACCACCCAGGTCTGGATGCCGTCCATGTCCTGCAGTTCGAACGTCCTGCCCCGGTCATCGGTGAGCAGCGTACCGGAGACAATGAATCGCGGGCGCAGGCGCCTGAGGGTCGTATACCGGGAAAGCAGCAGAATGGTCGCCGCCAGGATGACCGCGGCGGCAAGTGAGGCTCCCGCCGCCCACCAGGAATCCGCCCCCGTGGCCAGCAGCACCCCACACAACAGTGTCCCGAAGGCCAGCAGAAACCAACCCATGACGGGTAGCGACGCCATGAGGGACCGGTGGGAGGGGATCACACGCAACTCCTGGTTCTCACTCAATGTCCTGCCGCCTGACGTCGAACCATCCGTTCCGGCAAAAGACCAGTGACACCTGATCCCCCTCCCGGACGTCCAGTTCCAGGAGAAAATCCGCGATCGGACTGAATCTCGCCGCGGTACCGCTCAGTTGCAGCACCCGCTTACCCAGCCTGGAATCCAGGGCCCGGTGGTACCAGCGCGGGACTTCGAGCATTCCTGCGATTGAGCGCGGGACAATCAGCCCGGCACCGGCGAGCAGTTCCCCGGTCACTGCGATCGTCACCAGATACTCGCCGCCGTGGACCGCAACCGCCGGATCCTCCGCGGGAAGCCAGGTATCTGCGGTAACACCGGGAGTGGGCCGCCGGTGGACCCGGCCTTCGGTGATCTGAAAGTCACCCGACCCCGCCACGGTGCGAACCGACGAGGGAGTAAACAACCTCTCCTCCATCAGCTGTCGCAGATCCACCCCGGAAGCACCGGCCGCCGCAACTTGTGAGGCAACCCACTCGGGCAGAATCAAGGTGTTTTCGTTCATGAGCAATAAGGTTAACCCGATAAGTCTCCTTCGGCCCGGTGAAGACCGTTTAGTTTCAGAGCGCGCAGCGCAACCCGGGAGATGGCACCTGTTCCGGAAAGGTCACGGCGGCCGCACACCCCGCTTCGGGGGACGAAACCATCGCGCCACGCGCTCCTGGCGCAGCAGCTGACCTCCGCCACGGAAGACACTTGACAGTGACCGACCTCACGGCTTAAGTTAAATTCATCTTAGCTGTGCAAACGATTGCACCAGTAATTCCACTCCGTCCCACTCACCCTCCCGCCAGAGCTGAAGGATCCTCACAGATGGCACCTGAGCCTCCTCCCCTACGCCAGACCAAGGCGTCCACGTTGAAGGACGTGGCGAAGCTGGCCGGGGTTTCAGTGTCGACCACGTCCCGGGCTCTCGGCGGGCACCCGGCGATCACCGCAGCGACCGTAGCCAAGGTCCGGGCTGCGGCAGAACAAGTGCACTACCGTCCCAATGCGCAGGCCCGGGCCCTACGGGCCGCCCGTACCGGGACGATCGGCCTGACCATCCCCTCGGTCATCAACCCCTATTTCGCCGCCCTCGCCGCCGCCGTGCAGCAGGCGGCCGGTCGGGCACAACTGGCGACAATCCTCTTCAACTCCAACGAGAACGCCGACGACCTCTCCCGCGCTCTGCAGGTGCTCCAGGACCACCGCGTGGACGGCATCATCGCCGTGCCCCACGAAGACAACCTCGAGCAGCTCGCCGCAACCCGGAACCGGGGCGTCCCCATCGTCCTGGCGGACCGCGAACTGCCCGGCACAGACATTCCCTCGGTCAGCTCGGATCCGGCACCGGGCATGAACGCCGCAGTGTCCCATCTCGCGGCACAGGGGCACCGCAGCATCGGTTACCTTGCGGGACCGTTGAACACCTCCACCGGGAGGTACCGGTTGTCGGTCTTCGAGGCCGCCGCCACAGCTGCCCGGTTGCCTGGGCAACCCGTCTACCACGGTGGTTACCAGCAGTCTCAGGGCTACGCCGGAACCGGAGAACTGTTGGACCGCGGGGTCAGCGCCATCATCGCCGGTGACTCGATGATGACGATCGGGGCCCTCGAGGCCTGTCATGAGCGACAGCTGAAGGTCGGAACCGACATCGCCCTGATCGGTTTCGATGACAACCCGGTCTTCCGTCTCCAGGCCGCGCCGCTGACCGTCATTGACCAGAACGTCACCGAGCTGGGGATCCGCTCCTTCGAGGTGCTCCAGGACCTGATGTCCGGAAAATCACCCCCGACCATCACCAGACTGCCCACGACGCTGCGCATCAGGGACTCCTCCGGCCCACCGCCAGAGCACTCCGCTGCGAGCACAACCCCACCCCCACTGCCCGACGTCAAAGAAGGAGGAGCAGAATTTCATGAGCGATCATCCCACTGAACCGGTGCTGCAGCTCGACGGCGTCTCCAAGTCCTTCGGACCCGTCACCGTCATAGACCACGTCAGTCTCGACGTGACTCCCGGTCGCGTACAGGCGCTCCTGGGCGAGAACGGTGCCGGCAAGTCCACCCTGATCAAGATGATGTCCGGCGTCTACCAACCGGACGGCGGACAGATCCTGGTGGACGGCACACCCACGGTCCTGCCCAACACCAAGGCTGCCGAAGCCTGCGGTATCGCCACCATCCACCAGGAGCTGAACCTGGTGCCCACCATGACCGTGGCGGAAAACGTCCTGCTGGGGCGCACTCCGCAGCGCTTCGGCCTGGTCAATCACCGCAAGCTTCGGGACCAGGCCCAGGCCGCGCTGGACACCATTGGAGTCGATGTCCGGTTGGACACTCCCGTCGGGCAACTCGGCATCGCCCGCCAGCAGCTGGTCGAGATCGCCAAGGCCCTGTCCATGGACGCCCGCGTCCTCATCCTGGACGAACCGACCGCTGCGCTGACCGGTCACGAGATCGAGCAGCTGTTCACCGTCGTCGACGATCTCAAGGCCCGTGGCGTGGGCATGGTCTTCATCTCCCACCACCTCGACGAGATCGCCCGGATCGCAGATTCCGTCTCCGTGCTGCGCGACGGCAAGTTCATCGCAGAAGTCCCGGCCACCACCGGAGAAGATGAACTGGTCCGGCTCATGGTCGGCCGTGACATCGACGACCAGTTTCCCCGGGTGTCCCCCGGGGCCGGAACTCCCCTGCTCGAGGTGTCGAACCTCAGCTCCGAGGGCAAGTTCCACGACGTCTCCTTCACGGTGCACGCCGGCGAGGTCGTCGGCATGGCCGGGTTGGTCGGGGCGGGCCGCACCGAGGTCGTCCGCGCCATCGCCGGTGCCGACGCCGTGGACTCCGGCACCGTGGAAATCGCCGGGAAGAAGCTGCGGGGCGGCGACATCGCCGAGGCGATCCGCCACGGCGTCGGCCACGTCCCGGAGGACCGCAAGGCCCAGGGCCTGGTTCTGGACGCGCCCGTGGTGGAGAACCTCGGGCTGGCCACGCTGCGATCGACCTCCCGGTTCGGCCTGGCCGACCGGCGTGGCCAACGCCGCCGCGCCACCGAGGTCGCCGAGAAACTGCGGATCCGCATGGCCGGCATCGACCAGCACATCCGCAACCTCTCCGGCGGCAACCAGCAGAAAGCGGTGTTCGGCCGCTGGGTCCTGGCCGGCTCGAAGGTGCTGCTGCTGGATGAGCCGACCCGCGGTGTCGACGTCGGCGCCAAGGTGGAGATCTACAACATCATCAACGAGATCACCGCCGCCGGTGGTGCCGTACTCATGGTCTCCAGTGAACTCCCCGAGGTCCTCGGCATGTCCGACCGCGTGCTGGTGATGTCCGGCGGCCGGCTGGCCGGCGAACTCCCCGCCGCCGAGGCCGCCCAGGACTCGATCATGGCGCTCGCGGTCTCACAGGTCGACGACGCCCTGACCCCTGACGCCCTCGCTGATTCCGCCACCGCGGAACCCATGTCTGAAAAGGAGAACCGATGACCACCGTCACCACCACCCGGCCCACCGGGACCGGGCGTTCTGCCGGCACCGGCAGGAGAATCGGCCAATGGATGATGAACAACGGGGCGCTGGTGGGCCTGGTCCTGCTCTGTGTCGCACTGTTCATCGCCACCCCGCACTTCCTCACCGTTCCCAACCTGATCAACATCGGCATCCAGGCCGCCACCGTCGCCATCCTCGCTTTCGGCATGACCTTCGTCATCGTCACCGCCGGCATCGATCTCTCGGTCGGCTCGGTGGCCGCCCTCGGTGCCATGGTCTCGGCGTACTTCTTCACGGAAACCGGGCTGCCAGGCTGGCTCACCCTGCTCGCCGGGCTCGCCATGGGGCTGCTCGCGGGCGCCATCAGCGGGCTGGCCGTGGCCTACGGCAAGCTCCCCGCGTTCATCGCCACCCTGGCGATGATGTCCGTCGCCCGCGGCGTGACGCTGGTGATCTCCCAGGGGTCCCCGATCCCCACGGCTCCCTCCGTCAACTGGCTGGGCTCCACCGTCGCCGGGGTGCCGATCCCCATCCTCATGATGGCGCTGGCTGGACTGGCCTGCTGGTTCATCCTCAGCCGCACGGTACTGGGCCGCTCAATGTACGCCATCGGCGGCAACATGGAGGCCGCCCGGCTCTCCGGCCTACCGGTGAAGAAGATCCTCGTCTCCGTCTACGCCCTGGCCGGGCTGTTCGCCGGACTCGCCGGTCTGGTCATGGCCGGACGGCTCGCCTCCGCCCAGCCGCAGGCCGGGGTCGGCTATGAGCTCGACGCCATCGCGGCCGTGGTCATCGGCGGTGCCTCCCTGGCAGGCGGCACCGGTAAGGCCACCGGCACCCTGGTCGGCGCGATCCTGCTGGCGGTGATCCGCAACGGCCTGAACATCTTGAATGTCTCCAGCTTCTGGCAGCAGATCGTCATCGGCTGTGTCATCGCCCTGGCCGTGGGCTTCGACGTCATCCGCAACAAGACCTCCCAATAATCTCCCTTCCCTGAAAGGAATCCCGTCATGATCTCCACCCGCAAGCTTCTCCGCTCCTCGGTCGCCCTCGTGGCGTCCGCCACCCTGGCCTTCGGCCTGACCGCCTGCAACCGCGATTCGGCCGGTGCCGCGGGCGACGTCACCCTGGCGTTGTCGACCCAGACCAACCCGTTCTTCGTCCAGCTGCGCGAGGGTGCCCAGGAAAAGGCCGATGAACTCGGGGTCAACCTCAACGTGCAGGATGCCTCGGATGACCCGTCCACCCAGTCCAACCAGCTCAATAACGCCGCCACCACCGGTGCGTCCGTGGTCATCGTCAACCCGACTGACTCGGACGCTGTGGTGCCCGCCGTGGAAGCGTTGAACAACGCCGACATCCCCGTCATTGCCGTCGACCGCTCTTCCAACGGCGGGGACATCGCCTCCTTCGTCGCCTCCGACAACGTCGCCGGCGGCCGGCAGGCCGCCGACGCCCTCGCAGAGGCCATCGGCGTGGAAGGTGACATCCTGGTGCTGCAGGGAGTCAGCGGATCTTCCTCGTCACGCGACCGCGGCCAGGGATTCGCTGAGGGCATCGCGGAGTACCCGGGCATCAACGTCGTCGCCCAGCAGACCGCCAACTTCGACCGGGGTGAGGGCCTGGACGTGGCCACCAACCTGCTGCAGGCCCACCCGGACGTCAAGGCGATCTTCGCCGAGAACGACGAGATGGCGCTCGGTGCGATCGAGGCACTGGGCAACCGCGCCGACTCCGAGGTCACCGTCGTCGGTTTCGACGGCACCGATGAGGGATTGGCCGCCGTCGAGGACGGCACCATGACCGCCACCATCGCCCAGCAGCCGGCGGAGCTCGGTGCCCGCGCCGTGGAGGAGGCCGCCAAGCTGCTCGAGGACCAGGAAGCCGAGACCGAGGTTCCGGTCGAGGTCATCACCGTCACCAACGAGAACGTCGGTGATTTCCAGTGAGCGGCGTCGTTGTCGTAGGTTCGATCAACGCCGACCTGGGAGTCCGGGTAGCGCGCCACCCCAAGCCGGGTGAGACTCTGCTCGGGGCCGGCGGCGGCATCACCCCCGGTGGCAAGGGCGCCAACCAAGCGCTCGCCGCCTCCCTGCAGGGAGCGGACGTCACCATGATCGGCGCGGTCGGTTCGGACCCCTACGCCGCCCCGGCCACCACCCTCCTCCGGGAATCCGGCGTCAATCTGGATGCGGTGGACATCACCGGCGAGACCACCGGTCTAGCCGTGATCGCCGTTGCCGATGACGGGGAGAACACCATCATCTTCGTGCCCGGGGCGAACGCCACCGTGACCGATGAACAGGTGCGGCAGCACGCCGATGCGCTCCGCGAGGCCGAGATCACTCTGCTCCAGGGGGAGATCCCGGCCTCCGGTTTCGCCGCCGCCACCGAGTTGGCCGGAGGCCGCGTGGTGGTCAACCTCGCACCGGTCATCGACGTCCCGCGCGACGCCCTGCTCAAGGCCGACCCCATCATGGCCAACGAGCATGAGGCGGGGCTCATTCTCGAACAGCTGGGAGTTCAGGCGGCGACGGAGGAACCCCGCGAGCTGGCCACCGCCCTCCTCGAGGCCGGTTTCACTTCCGTCGTGCTCACCCTGGGTGCTCACGGCGCCCTGGTGGCCACGCCGGAGAAGATCATGGATATTCCGACCCCGAAGGTGCAGGCGGTGGACACCACCGGTGCCGGTGACGCTTTCGCCGGGGCCTTCGTCGCCCGCCTGCTGGCCGGCGACGACATGGTCGCCGCTGCCCGGCACGCCGCCCGCGTCGGTGCCTTCACCACCCTCTCCGCCGGTGCCCAGAATTCCTACCCGGGTCTCGCGGCCGTGCTGCCGGAAGTACAGGGGTAGACCGGTGCGCAAACACGGTCTGCTCAATCCTGCCCTGGTCGGGCACGTGGCCCGGCTCGGCCACACGGACACCTTCGTGGTGGCCGATGCCGGACTGCCGATCCCCGCTATGGTTCCGGTGGTGGACCTGACGTTGGTGTTCGGTGTTCCCCGTTTCTCCGAGGTCGTCTCGGCTCTGCTGGATGAGGTCGTGGTCGAAGGGGCGGTGATCGCGAGCGAGACTCCGGATCAGGTACGCGGGCACCTGCCACCCGATCCCGAAGAAGTCAGTCATGAGGAGTTGAAACGTCTGGTCGGTCAAGCCTCCTTTGTGGTGCGTACCGGCGAAACAATCCCCTACGCCAATGTGATCTTCCGCTCCGGGGTGCCGTTCTGAGGACGGTTTACAAGGGTGGGGGCCGTGGTCGTCCCACAAGGTCGGCTTCTCGATCCGGCGCCGCCCGGCCCGGATGGCCCGCTGCTGCGCGAAGGACCGCCCGAACCGCTGAGCGACCTGTGCCAACTTCCCACCCGGGACAGTGACCACGGTGGCCCTCTCCGGGAACAACCCGCCACCACCCCGGCCGGCCCCCGCCGCCCCGTTTTCATGTCGTGGTGCCGAGTCTATTGCCGGAGAAGGTCAGCGATTCCCGGTCCGGGAGAGGTCCTGTTCCGCGGGGTCGGAATCAAGGACGGCGACGAGCGTGCGGAACATCGCCGCGATGGCCCGGGGCAGGTGCTTTACCTGTCGCCGTGACGCTACGCGGGACACCTGCCCATCCTTGAGGTTTCCCCGGGAAAGCACAGAGCCGTCCAGTCCGGACCTCTGGTCCGGACCGGGACGGCCCTTTCATCTCGCCGGCACGGCGACTTCACTAGGAGGAGTAGATCTGGGTCAGCAGGTGCGGATCCAGCAGGTGTTCCTCGACGACATCGAACACGGCAGTCATCCGGTCAAACTCGGTGACTTCAGTAACAGTCAGTGTCACGTCATCCCGACCCGATTGAAAAGCATTCATCAGCGCCGCCGTTTCTCTCGCAACTCAATTGATGGGATTCTGCAGAAATACTAGCCCATCAGGGGCCGCGACAACCACACCTCTCATCCGGGTCAGGCTATGCCACCGTCACCTTCTCATCCCGTTCCGGCTGTGCCGTGATCTTCTCCTCCGGCAGCGGGAAACGGCGGGTGATCGCGACGTAGACGGCACCCGTGATGTTGTGCATGACCGCGGCCACTGCGCCCGGCAGAGCGGCCTCGGGACTGAAGAACCTGGCGGACATCCCGGAGGCGAGCCCAGCGGACTGGGTACCGATCTCAACGGCCATGGTGCGGTTCGAGGTCTCCGGCAGACGAAAGAGTCTGCCGGTGACGTAGCCGAGGACGTAACCCAGCACGTTGTGCAGCAGCACCGCCCCGAAGACGATCAGGCCGACCTGGGCGAGCCGCTCCGCGTTGGCGGCCACCGCCCCGAAGACCACACCGCCGATGCCCAGAATCGATACCCAGGGCAGCACCGCGGAAACCTTGTCCACCACGCGGTTGGCCACATAGCGGATGACCAGGCCACCGATGACCGGCAGCAGGACCGTCTGCACCAGGGACAGGGCCATGCCCCAGCCGTCGACCTCGGTGCGGGTGCCCGCCAGCAGCAGCATCAGGGCCGGCGTCATGATCGGCGAGACCAGCGTGGACACGCTCGTCATGGCCACGGACAGTGCGACGTCCCCCTTCGCCAGGAAGGTGATCACGTTCGAGGAGGTACCACCGGGCACGGAACCCAACATGAGCAGGCCGACAGCCAGTGCCGGGTTGAGTCCGAGCAGCTTGGCCACGCCGATCGCCAACAACGGCATGATGACGAACTGGGCGACCACTCCGATCAACACCGGCGTGGGACGTCTGGCCACCACCTTGAAGTCTGGAATGGTCAGGGTCAGCCCCATCGCGAACATGATTATCATCAGGAAGATGTTGATGTAGTCCGTCAGCGGGATAAACGGTTCCGGGAACATGAAGGCGATGGCGGTGCCCACCAGAATGAACAACGGGAAGGCCGTGACCACGAACTTCGCGGAACGGTCCTCCTGCTGCGGGGTCTGCCGCTTCTCCCCGGCGGCCGGGGTGGTGGATGGATCGGATGCCTGAGACACAGTTGCTACTCCTGTCGATGACGGGTACCAGGTCCGTGCAGGGGTGGGCACAGGATCGAACGTCGCGGGTCGGCAACGTAATCAAGGTTAGTACCCACGGCATCGTGTGCCACACATCACCCCTATTCATCAGCGGTACCACGGCTGTCCCAGATACTCGACCTGCCTCAGCTCCGCCACCCTGATTCGGACCCGTTGCCCGGTCGCACGGTCGAACCCCTGGAGGATCCGCTCCACGGACCAGTTGAATCCCAGTTTCCGGGCCTCCACCACCCTGCCCACTCCGTCATTGGTCTCGACCCGCAGGAGTGCGTAGTCCGCGCAGGCCCGACGCAGTGCCGCGAGAACCGAGGCGTCGATACGCTTCCCGTGGCCGAGCAGCAGCAGCTGCTCATCCACGAACGGCTCCCGGTCCGCGATCCAGTCCTCCAGCCCGTCCCAGTCCACGGTTCCCTCCGGGGACGGGGGTCCGGCGGCGAAGTGGCCGTGTTCCGCCAGCACCCGACGCGGGGCGGAGGTGGTGACCAGACGCAGCATCTGGGTCACCTGCTCCATGAGATCGTCGTCGTCCGCCAGGCCCGGGGCGGTCAGGACCCGGTCGAGGATGCACAGCAGCGCACGGTAGGCGTCCTCATCCATGGGAATGCCGCGGACGTCCTGTCCACCCATCCCCGTGGCCGAAGCGGGATCCGCGTGAGTGGCCCGGGAGCGTGGCTCGTAGAGCCTGTACCGCACGGGGGCGACCCCCTCGTCGCGCACCCGGAACCCCTCGTTCGCGGCCAGCTCGGCTGCCCCGATGACCGCGGAACTGGACTCCCCCAGCTCGAGCATCAGCTGCCACAGCGTTTTATCACCCCGGCTCAGCGCCAGCACCAGCCGGAAGATGAGGTTCGGGTGGCGGGAACTGAGCACCTGCTCCATGGGCAGCTCGGTGATGTCCGCCACCCGGTCGAATACGCCCCAGACGACGGCCCCCGGCGCGAACTCTCCGGTCAGCCGAGCGGGAAACAGCAGCTCGAGGCGTTCCGGCACCGGCACTTCCGCGTGAACGTCGGCCAGGACGAGGTCGGTGCTCCCGGGAATCTCACGGAACCGGTGCAGGGTGTAGGCACCGAGCACCCGGTTCGTGGTCTCCGCACCGAGTCTGGTGACACCGCGGATTTCCGGCCCGGACTCCAACGGGTAGGTCATGGAACTCGTGGCCCCGATCGTGTCCCACTGATAATGCCGCAACTCAGCCGCATCCTGGAACACCTCCATCGCGGACGGCACCAGCAGTGGCGCCGTGGTGCGCAGGCCAGCCTCGGCCAGGTGCCGGAAACCCTCGGGATGGGTGAACACCGTGACGTAATCATCGAGGTGGATGATCTCCAGCGAGTTGTACATTTCCGCCACATTAGCCCCGCCACCGGACACCGCCACGCCCCACCCGAACGGCCGTTTGATCATACCTGATCACACCACGGCAACTCCCAGGCGAAAACCGCGGTTCCCCCGGTGACCAAGGCTTATGCTGAGCACGTCAGACTCGGCCGAGGTCAGGAGCACCCGGATGAACACCATATCCCCCGCCGGCGCCGCGCTCGTGCGGCCAGCCCCCGTTCCCACGCCGTCGGCAGCAAAGCCCCGCATCCACGCCCTCGATCTCGCCCGCGCCGTGGCGGTGTTCGGCATGGTCTTCTCCCACCTCGGTCCGGAGCTTCCCTACAGCGGGGTCAGCGGCATCCTGATGGACGCCCGGACCGGTCTTCCCTCCGCCCTGTTCGCCGTGTTGACCGGAGTCTCGCTGTCCATCATCGGGACCCCGGCGGCGCTCGAGGGCGGCCCGGCACTCGCCTACAGCCGCAATCGCCTGGTCAGCCGCGGCATCCTGGTCACCGTGCTGGGTTTTCTGCTGACCCAACTGCAGCAATCCATCGCGGTGGTGCTGGTCTCCCTGGGCATCGCCATGGTGCTGCTGAGCTGGACTCCCCGGGCGCGGACCGGCACGCTGGTGTGGCTGGCCCTCATCCTGCTGCTGCTCGGACCGGTGTTGCAGGTGGCCATACCCGGATTCTTCGCCACCAGTGCGCTGCTCGGCGGAGCGTACCCCCTCTTCGCCTGGCTGACCTATGTCACGGTGGGGGTCCTGGTCCACCGGTGGCTCGTGACCATTCGGCCTCCGTCGTTCCTGCTCGGTGTGCTCGCTGCCGCAGGGGCCGTCGTCGTATGGGCGGGCCTGAGCACCCGCTCGCTGCTGGGCTCGGAAACCGTGTCCAGTGAAGGACTCTATGACACGTCGCTGGCGAATCCGGACGCCCCCGTCCAGCTCCCGGCCAGTGCCTTCGTTTTCCTGTCCCCGATATCGCACACCGGTGGCCTGGTGGAGCAGTTGACCAACATCACCGCCGCTGTCGCGGTGATCGCCCTGTGCCTGCTGCTGTGTCGGTCCGCCATGCTGACCACTGTGTTCTACCCGCTGCGGGCCACCGGCTCGATGGCGTTGTCCACCTATGTGCTGCACGTCCTCACCGGCAGTGCGGTGCTCGGCGGCCTCGGCTACGGCCTGCACGGGACCGGCACCTGGGAGGAGTACCTGGACCAGCTTCCGGAGAGCACCACCCTGGCCTTCTGGCTCACGCTCCTGATCGCGGTGGTGGGGGCCACCCTGTGGCGGCTGAGGTTCCGGCGCGGGCCCTGCGAGGAACTCCTGAACCGCTGCGTGGTGCGCTCCACCCGGCAGGACCTCCCGGGCCGCGCCGACAGGCGGGCGGGTGGAGCCGACGGCTCCTGACGCCGCGGGGTCTCCGGCGACACTCTAGGATGACGGGGTCCGCCGTCCCTGTCCTGAGGAGTCTGAAGAATGTCGGCCAAGGTTCGTGTCCACGGCGTCGATCTCGCCCGTGCGATCGCCGTCCTGGGGATGATCTACGCACACTTGAGCGCTGATGACGCCGACTCCTGGCTGGGGCAGACAATGGTGTCCATGACCGACAGTCTGCCTTCGGCGCTCTTCGCGGTGCTGGCCGGGGTCACGCTGTCACTCATGGGGGTCCGGTCGGCCCGGGAGGGCGGGGAGCCGTGGGCGCACACCCGCCACCGCCTGCTGGTCCGGGGAGTGATTCTGGTCGGGATCGGCGTTCTGATGCGCCTGGTCCAGGTCTCGATCCTGGTGGTGCTGATCCCCCTCGGGGTGGCAATGGCCCTGCTCATCCCCGCGATCCAGGCGCGCACCTCCACCCTGGTGGCGCTGGTGATGACCTTCCTTCTCAGCGGGCCAGCCGTTCAGCTGTTCTTTCCCGGCGCGATGGAGCTCAGCGAGTTGTTCGACGGTGCCTATCCCCTGTTCGCCTGGCTCGGTTATGTGCTGGTGGGCATGCTGGTGCACCGGCTGCTGCTCACCCGCCCCGCCGCCCAGGCGGTGGTGCTCATCGTGGGGGTGCTCGGTACCACCGCGGGCCTGTGGCTGCGCAGTCTGCTGGGCACGATCCCGCTGGCCAAGGCCGGCATGCCGGCGAGGTACAGCGATGATCCCGCAGATGTCGAGGAACCGCCGGTGCTGCTGGACGAGCCGATGTACCGGTACCTCTCCCCGGAGGGCCACTCCGGCGGGATCATCGATCAGCTGACCTGCATCTGCTTTTCGCTGACGGTGATCATGGCGTGTCTGCTGCTGACCCGCTCGGCGGCGGTGACCCGCGCCCTGTACCCGCTCCGTGCCATGGGCTCGATGGGACTGACCGTCTATGTCCTCCACGTGCTGACCGCCAGCCTGGTGATGGGTGGCTTCACTGGCGGGGTTCTCCCCTATGAACTGGTCATGGCGGATTATGAGTTCGGGGTGGGCTACCCCGGCGCGCTGGTGCTCACCATCGTCATCGCGGTCGGCGCCGCCGTGCTGTGGAAGCTGCGCTTCCGACGGGGACCATTGGAGGAGCTGCTGAACCGGGCCATCGACGCCGCGACCGACCGCACCACGCCCGGTGCCGCCGTTCCGGTTGCCACGGCCGGCCGCCGGTAGTTAACTCAGCAGCGTCTTGTCCGACAGGGTGGCGCCCTTGACGTTCGCGAACTCCCCCAGTAGATCCTTCACGGTCAACCCGGATTTACGGTCCTGATCGGCCTCGTAGATGATCCGGCCCTCGTGCATCATGATCAACCGGTTGCCCAGCCGCAGGGCCTGCTCCATGTTATGGGTGACCATCAGGGTGGTCAGCCCACCCTCGGCCACGATCCGTTCGGTCAGCCCGGTCACCAGCTCGGCACGCTGCGGATCCAGGGCCGCGGTGTGCTCGTCCAGCAGCATGATCTGCGGTTCGGTGAACCCCGCCATCAGCAGGGACAATGCCTGCCGCTGCCCGCCGGAAAGCAGGCCGACCTTGGCCTTCAGCCGGTTCTCCAGCCCGAGCTCCAGGCTGGCCAGCTGCTCGGTGAACAATTCCCGGCGCCGGTTGCTCAGACTCAGTCCCAGTCCACGTGAACCACCTCGGCGCAGTGCCAGGGAGAGGTTCTCCTCGATCGTGAGGTTCGGCGCGGTACCGGCCAGCGGATCCTGGAAGACCCGCCCCACGAACTTCGCCCGTTTGTACTCGGGGATCCGGGTGACATCGGTACCGCCGATGGTGATGACGCCCTGATCCGGGAACAACCGTCCGGCGACTGCGTTGAGCAGCGTCGATTTCCCGGCGCCGTTGGAGCCGATGACGGTGACGAAGTCCCCCTCGTTGAGGACCAGTGAGACACGGTCGAGCGCGCGTCGTTCGTTGACGGTGCCCGGGAAGAAGGTCCGCGACACGGATTCGATGTGCAGCATCAGCTTTTCCCTCCCGCACCGGCACCGCTTGCCGACGCCGCGGCCACCGCCGCCTCCTGCCCGGCCGGCGGGTCCGGGATCGCGCCCGCGGCGGGACGCCGGGTGAAGCGTTCGGTGATCCCCTTCCACCGTGGCAGGAGCAGGGCGATGATGACCAGCAGGGCGGTGATCGCCTTCATGTCGTTCGGGTCCAGGCCGACGCGCAGCGCGGCGAAGATGATGATCCGGTAGAGCACGGAACCGACGATCACGGCGTAGACGGCCAGCCACAGGAAGCGCTGTCCGAACACGGCCTGCCCCATGATCACGGAGGCCAGTCCCACCAGAATCAGGCCGATGCCCATGGAGATGTCGGAGAAACCCTGGTACTGGGCGATCAGGGCGCCGCACATGCCCACGAAGCCGTTGGACAGGGCCAGCGTGAGAGTCTTGGTGAAGTCGGTGGACACCCCGTAGGCGGCGATCATGGGACCGTTGTCGCCCGTCGCCCGGATGGACAGGCCGAGGTCGGTGCTCAGGAACCACACCACCACCGCCCCCAGGAGACAGACGGCGGCCAGCAGGATACCCACGCCCGCCCAGTTCCCGAGCAGCCCCGCCTCGCGCAGCGGGCTGAACAGCGTGTCCTGCCGCAGCAGGGGGACGTTGGCACCGTCCATGATGCGCAGGTTGATCGACCACAGGGCGATCATCGTCAGGATGCCAGCGAGCAGGCCGTCGATACGGCCCTTGGTGTGCAGTAGGCCGGTCACGACCCCGGCGAGGAATCCCGTCCCGAAGCCCGCCAGGGTGGCCACGACGGGGTGCCAACCGTTGAGCAACCCGATCGCGGCGGTGGCGGCACCGGTGGTGAAACTGCCGTCGACGGTCAGATCGGGGAAATTGAGCACCCGGAAGGTCAGGTAGACCCCGAGCGCCATGACCCCGTAGATCAGACCGACCTCGAGCGCGCCGATCATACCCGCTCAGCCTCGCTGAGAATGTGCTCCGGGATGGTCACTCCCTGACGCTCCGCGGCGTCCTCGTTGATCACGTAGGTGAATTCCTTGGCGGTCTGGACGGCGGTGGTGGCCGGATCCGCCCCGTTGCGCAGGATGTCCAGGGCCATCTCCCCCGTCTGGCGGCCGAGTTCGGTGTAGTCGATGCCGATCGTCGCTGTGGCGCCGCCCTCGACGGTGCCGGCCTCCGCCCCGATCACCGGGATGGAGTCCTGCTCGGCGACCTGGATCAGGGAGGCGATGCCTGAGACCACCATGTTGTCCGTGGGCACGTAGATGGCGTCCACGTCACCGAGGGCGTCCACCGCCTGCTGGATCTCGTTGACGGTGGTCACCGTCTGGGAACGCACCTCGATGCCCCGCGGCTCGGCGGCCTCGGTCACGGCGTCGACCTGGACCTGGGAGTTGACCTCGCCGGAGGCGTAGACGATGCCGAGGCTCTCGGCGTCCGGGACCAGCTCATGCAACAGGTCGAGCTGTTCCTCGATCGGGGCCGCATCGGAGGTGCCCGTGATGTTGCCGCCGGGTGATTCGTTGGAGTCCACCAGCTCGGCGGCCACCGGGTCGGTCACTGCGGTGAAGAGCACCGGGGTGTCGGGGATGTTCTGGGCGGTAGCCTGTGCCGCCGGGGTGGCCACCGCCAGCACCAGGTCCAGGTCGTCCGAGGCGAACTGTTGGGCTATGGTCAGCGCGGTGGACTGTTCACCGTTGGCGTTCTGCTCATCGAACTCCACCTCGACACCGGCATCCTCGAAGGCCTGCTTGAAGCCGGTGGAGGCGGCGTCGAGAGCCGGGTGCTGCACCAGCTGGTTGATGCCGATGCGGTAGGCCTCTCCGCCGGCATCCCCGCTTTCGGATTCACCGGAGCAGGCGGACAGGGTCAGTGCGCCGACGGCGACGATGCCGGCAAGGATCTTACGGGGGGAGAACATGGCGGTGTCTTTCTCTCGTCGGGAGCCGCTCACCTGACAATGAGCTCAATCACCAATGAACTTACTTGTATCTCAGCTCATATGTGGAGACTCCGGGCGGGAGTTTTTCCGCCGCTTACGGACGCCGCCCGCCTCCGCGTTTTCAGGGCTGCTCCACCCGCTGCTCCCAGAATTCATCCGAGAGGTAGCGCTGATGGTCTCGCCGACTGCCGAACCGATTCACCTGCGGACCGACCAGCCGGGCCAGTGGGCGCATGAGCACCGGAGGCGGAAAGGTATAGACGGTGTCGTCCTCCAGCGCGTGCGCCATAGTCAAGGCCTGCAACAACGGTGGTCTCCCCGTCCGAGTGAGTTTGCCCTTCTGCCCCAACCCCACAAGGATCGGCAGAAACTGGGGCAGACGGCCGGGTGGGACGCTCTCGATCAGGAGTGAGCCATACCCTGTTCCGGCGAACCGGAACCCGTGACGGACACCCCGGGGGATGTCCAGCTTGTCACCGGTGTTCAGCAGACGTTCCTCCCCGTCGATCATGAACCGGAACTCCCCCTGCAGCACTTCCAGGTACTCCTCGTAACGGGGATGGAAATGCTCGGCGACACCCAGATGCCCCGCCTGATATACCGTGGCGAACCGGAAACGTTCGGCACTCTCCACCAGTTTCACTCCCCATTCACCGAAATCGGGATTCGAGTAGAGCGGGCCGATGCGCGCGGCGAGGACCTCGGCGATCGGCCCCTCCGCGGCGTATTCGAAGCCGGTGCCGTCGATGGGGTTACCGTCCCCGTCGAGTCTCCGGCCGGTGACGAGAGTCTTCTCCGAGGTTTCCATCAGACACCCTTCGGGCTTCAAGGTTGTTCCTCCGAGGACGTGGAGGGACGTTCCGCTACCTCTGAAATTACGCTCCCCCACCTGTGCGGACAAGCCCCGACATCACACTGTGACCTGCGATTTTATCGTCTCATTACCGCTGTAGCCGCCTAGGAGACCGCCTTCCGGACCAGCACCACAATGCGCTCCACCGCGGCGTCGGAAAGCGCGGTGACGGCGAAGGAGCTGGCCCACACCCCTTCCGGGTCATCCAATGTCGCCTGCGGTGTGAAGCCGAGGGTCGAGTAACGTTCCCCGTCATCATGGCCACTGCGGAAGAAGCAGATCACCGTGCCGTTCCGTGCCCAGGCCGGTTGCCCGTACCAGAGCTTCGGAGCCAGGTCGGGGGCCTCCTCCCGCACGATCAGGTGAATCCGCTCGGCGAGCAGACGGTCCGGTTCCGTCATCCCCTGGATCTTGTGGAGCAGGTCGAGTTCCTCCGCTGCCCGCTTACCACCCCGGGGACGCTGCGCCTCCGTCTTGAGTTCCGCCGCCCGTTCCTTCATCGCGTCGCGTTCCTGCCCGGTGAAACCACCGTGTGCTGATCCCATGGTGCCCTTCCTTTCCATCCCGTTACCGCTGAGACTAACCGTGGCATCGGGTGGGAAGCTTCTTGTTTCCTGATCACTCACCACGGTCGGTCCGTTCCGCTTTCTGCCCTAAGATTCAAGACATGGACAAGGACACCGCGCCGCAGCAGCTGGCAGACATTGCGGCTGTCCGGCGGGTCCGGGACCGCATCGACCGCGAGTACGACCAGCCCCTCAATGTTCCGGAACTGGCTCGCGGCGTCTACATGTCCGCCGGCCACCTGAGCCGGGAGTTCCGCCGGATCTACGGTGAGTCCCCCTACTCCTACCTGATGACCCGGCGCATCGAGCGGGCCAAGACCCTGCTGCGCCGCGGCGACCTGACCGTCACGGACGTATGTTTCGCCGTCGGCTCCTCCTCCCTGGGAACCTTCAGCACCCGGTTCACGGAACTGGTGGGAATCCCGCCCAGCGTGTACTGCCGGGAACACGGCGGAGAGGCGGAGGGTATTCCGCCATGCGTGGCCAGGCAGGTGACCAGACCCGTCAGGAATCAAGAAGCGCGGTAGCCCCGCGACGTTCTAACGTCAGAACCATGGCAACCAAGATTCAGAATTCCTTTCTCCCCCACACCGACCCGGAGGCCTCGCTGCAGTTCTACCGGGACGTGCTCGGCTTCGAGGTCCGCAACGACGTCGGATACGAGGACATGCGATGGATCACCGTCGGCCCGGCCAGCCAACCCGACACCGCGATCGTGCTGCAGCCACCCGCCGTTGACCCCGGCATCACCGAGGAGGAACGCCGGGTCATCCTCGAACTGATCGCCAAGGGGGTCTACGCCGGTGTCATCCTCACCACCGATGACTTGGATGGCTTCTTCGACCGGGTGGTCGCCGGCGGTGCCGATATCATCCAGGAACCGATGGACCAGGATTACGGTGTCCGCGACTGTGCTTTCCGTGATCCCGCCGGTAACCACATCCGGGTCAACCAGACCAGGTGACGGCGAGCGTCAGGCCAACCCCTCCCGTGCCTTGAACTCGCGGCGGCGGGCATGCAGGATCGGCTCGGTGTAGCCGGCGGGAGACGTGGTGGAATCCGCTCCCTTGAGGATCAGATCCCGCGCAGCCTGGAAGGCGATGGAGTAGTCATAATCCGCCGCCATCGGCAGGTAGTTCGGGTCACCGGCATTCTGCTGGTCCACGACCTTGGCCATCCGGCGCAGTGACTCCAGGATCTGTTCCTCCGTGACGACGCCGTGGGTCAGCCAGTTGGCCAGCAACTGCGAGGAGATCCGCAGGGTGGCGCGATCCTCCATGAGGTCGACGTCGTGGATGTCCGGCACCTTGGAACAGCCGACACCCTGTTCGACCCAGCGGACGACATATCCCAGGATGGATTGGCAGTTGTTGTCCAACTCCTCCCGCTTCTCCGCCTCGGTCCATTCGGGCGCGGCGGCGACGGGGACGGTGAGCAGGTCCTCCAGGGAGTCCCGTCGCCCGATGGACCGCAGCTCCTCCTGGACAGAGAAGACGTCCACCCGGTGATAGTGCGTGGCGTGCAGGGTCGCCCCCGTCGGCGAGGGGACCCACGCGGTGTTGGCACCCTGACGGGGCTGGCCGATCTTTTCTTCCAGCATCTGCCCCATCAGCTCGGTCATGGCCCACATCCCCTTGCCGATCTGAGCCTTACCCGGCAGACCTCGGGCGATACCGGCGTCGACATTGTGGTCCTCATAGGCCTGCTTCCAGGGGGCGGTCTGCATCTGCGCCTTACGGACCATCGGGCCGGCATGCATCGAGGTGTGGATCTCGTCTCCGGTGCGGTCCAGGAAACCGGTGTTGATGAAGGCCAGCCTTTCGCCGACGGCCATGATGCAGGCGTCAAGGTTGACGGAGGTGCGGCGCTCCTCGTCCATGACGCCGACCTTCAGGGTGTTGTGCTGCAGGCCGAGCAGGTCCTCCACCCGGGAGAACAACTGGTCCGTGAAGGTGACTTCCTCCGGACCGTGCTGCTTGGGCTTGACGATATAGATCGAACCGGTGCGGGAGTTACGCCTGCGGTTGGTCGGCTCGATCCCCGGGATCGCGCAGAGCGCCGTGATGACTGCGTCCATCAGTCCCTCGAAGATCTCCTCGCCGTCCACCAGGATCGCGGGGTTGGTCATCAGGTGACCGACATTGCGGACGAACAGCAGGGAACGGCCGTGCAGACGGACGTCCGATCCGGTCCGTCCGATGTAGAGGCGGTCCCCGTTGAGCTCCCTGATGAAGGAACGCCCGTTCTTGGTGACCTCCTCCGCCAGTTCTCCGGTGTTCAGGCCGAACCAGTTCCGGTAGCCGAGCGTCTTGTCGGTGGCGTCGACCGCGGCGACGGAATCCTCGAAATCCATGATCGTGGTGACCGCCGCCTCCAGGAGGACGTCCTTGATGCCGGCCGGGTCGTCCTGCCCGATCGGTGAGACCGGGTCGATCTGCAGTTCGATGTGGAGACCGTTGTTGCGCAGCAGGATCGAGGCGGGATCATAGAGATCACCGGTGAAGCCGACGTAGGCCTCCTCGTTGACCAGGCAGTGCTCCTCACCTTCGACATGCGCGATCAGTCGGCCTTCAGTGATGCCGTACCGCTGAACATCCAGGTGGCTCGCACCGGACAGGGGCAGCACGTCGTCCAGGAACCGCCGGGTCCACTCGATGACCTTCCGGCCACGGACCGGGTTGTAGCTCATTCCCTTCTCAGCCCCGTCGGTTTCGGGGATGGCGTTCGTGCCGTAGAGGGCGTCATAGAGCGAACCCCAGCGGGCGTTGGCGGCGTTGATCGCGAACCGGGCATTGGTGACCGGCACGACCAGCTGCGGGCCCGCGGTCTCCGAGATCTCCGTGTCGATGTTGCGGGTGGTGATCTCACCGGTCTCCGGCGACTTGACCAGGTAACCGATCTCACGGAGGAATTCGGCCAGTTCCTGCGGGCTCCGCCGCTCGGGCCCGGCGCGGTAGTAGTCATCCAGCTGGGTCTGCAGCTCCTCCCGGCGCTCCAGCAGCTCCCGGTTCCGCGGGGTCAGATCGCGGACCAGCGCGCCGAAACCCTCCCAGAAGGCCTCGGACTCAACCCCGACGCGCGGCAGCACGGTCTCGGTGAGGAAGGCGTGCAGGTCCTTGGCCACCGCCATGCCACCGGCGGTGACGCGCTCGGTGGTGTCAGTGGCGGTGATCGTGGTGGTGTCCTGGGACATGTGGTGCTCCTTTGAAAACGGAAAGCGGGTGTGGCAGGCCCATTCGGGGCCCGGTGACGCGGAGCGGTGCGGTGCAGCGCGCTGCGTTGGGACCAGCGTAAGTGATGCCTGTCACGAATCAATGGGTTTAACGAAGTTGGCCGATGCGCCACCCCCGCCAAATCCACGAGAGCCTGTTCCCCCGGAGAGAAATCCCTGCAGAGCTCACCCTCAAACCGAAAATCATCCCTACGGTCGGGCGCCAGCTCAGCGCCGTTATCCCAGCTTCCCCGGGGAAAAATTGCCGGATTAGATCTTCGCAATCTTTGCAATTACCCCCGCCACCCCCGCGCAGAAATTTGACCCTGAAGCTCGTTGACGAACCTCACCGGATGGGTCATTGTGTGAATCACGCCACCTGGTAGCGAGACCACGATCACGTCGTTCAGGGGCCCCGTTCGAGACTGGAGCTCCGGCTCCTCACAGGGTCACCCGCCCCGCACCACCGTCGTCATCGCCCGCCACCGGGTTGGCTTCATCCCCCAAGGCTCCACCCCGATTCCCACGAAAGTGAGTCAGACATGAGCACCACCGGACAGGCACGTACCGCAGCAGAGATCCAGCAGGACTGGGACACCAACCCCCGCTGGGCGGGCATCACCCGTGACTACACCGCAGAACAGGTGGCAGAGCTCCAGGGCACCGTGGTCGAGGAGCACACCCTGGCCCGCCGCGGCGCCGAGATCCTCTGGGAGGGGGTCACCGGAGATGACTACATCCATGCTCTCGGTGCACTGACCGGAAACCAAGCTGTCCAGCAGGTCCGCGCCGGACTGAAGGCGGTCTACCTCTCCGGCTGGCAGGTCGCCGGAGACGCCAACCTCTCCGGCCACACCTACCCCGATCAGTCCCTCTACCCCGCGAACTCGGTTCCGCAGGTCGTCCGCCGCATCAACAACGCCCTGCTCCGCGCCGATGAGATCGCCCGCGTCGAAGGGGACGATTCCGTGGACAACTGGCTGGTCCCGATCGTCGCCGACGGCGAAGCCGGCTTCGGTGGCGCCCTGAACGTCTATGAACTGCAGAAGGCGATGATCGCCGCCGGTACCGCCGGCTCCCACTGGGAGGACCAGCTCGCCTCCGAGAAGAAGTGTGGTCACCTGGGCGGCAAGGTCCTGATCCCCACTCAGCAGCACATCCGCACCCTGACCTCCGCCCGCCTCGCGGCCGACGTCGCCGACACGCCGACCCTGGTCATCGCGCGCACCGATGCCGAGGCCGCCACCCTCATCACCTCCGATGTGGATGAGCGGGACCGTCCCTTCATCGAGGGGGACCGCACCGCCGAGGGCTACTACCGGGTCCGCAACGGCATCGAGCCCTGCATCGCCCGAGCCAAGTCATACGCCCCCTACGCCGACATGATCTGGATGGAGACCGGCACCCCGGATCTCGAGGTGGCCAAGCAGTTCGCGGAGGCGGTCAAGGACGAGTTCCCGGATCAGCTGCTGTCCTACAACTGCTCCCCGTCCTTCAACTGGTCCGCGCACCTGGAGGCCGATGAGATCGCCAAGTTCCAGAAGGAACTGTCCGCGATGGGCTTCAAGTTCCAGTTCATCACCCTGGCCGGCTTCCACTCGCTGAACTACGGCATGTTCGACCTGGCGCACGGCTACGCCCGCAATGGCATGACCTCCTTCGTTGACCTGCAGAACCGCGAGTTCGCGGCCGCCGAGGAACGGGGCTTCACCGCCGTCAAGCACCAGCGCGAGGTCGGTGCGGGCTACTTCGACACCATCGCCACCACTGTCGATCCGACTTCATCGACCACCGCATTGAAGGGATCCACTGAAGAAGGCCAGTTCAACCTGGCAGCGACCAAGGCCTGATCTCCGGCCCACTCCCCTACCACCGTCTCCCCGCGCCCAGACCATCCGGGCCGCGGGGAGGCGGTTTGGGGCATCCGGGAGGAAGCGACCACTTAGCCGTCGTCTGTCCCTAATTCAGCACGGAAGCAGTCCAGGAACCGCCGTTATACAGGCGAGAGGCACCTGTCCTCTTTCCACGACGGGTGCAGTCGGGAGTACAACGGCGGTTCGAGCGGCACAAACCGGACGTGCAGGTTCTGGGTGACACCCACCGGACCGTCGATGCACAGTGCTGCGCCCACCCCCTGTTCCACCATGAGCACCGCGTTGTACAGCAGATTGTAAGTGGCGGGTCGGTGCAATCCCAGTCGGCCGGTTCCCAGCTAATTCGCAGCACAACCGCACCGGCCCCACCGCCTTCCGGTTACGGGTGAACTCCGTGCTGGATGAGAGGTCTCCTGGTTGCGCTATGACGTCGCCGATCCAGCGATCACCTAGCGGCTCCGTGAAGAGGTCGGTGTCTCAGCGGTTTCGTCAGCCCGCGTAATGGTCGATCTCCCCGAGGGCTTCGTCAATGATCTGCAGGCCCCGGGTCAGATCCTCCTCGGTGATGGTCAGCGGTGGCGCGATATGGGTGCGGTTGAAGTGCGTGTGGGGCCACAGCCCCCGCTTCTTGCAGGCCGCGGCGTATTCGACCATCGGCTGGTTCTCCTCCGGTTTCGGGGCAAAGGGCACCAGTGGCTCGCGGGTGTCTTTGTCCTTGACCAGTTCAATCGCCCAGAACATCCCCATGCCACGGACATCTCCGACGCAGGCGTGCTTCTCCTTCAGCTGTTCCAGAGCCGGGCGGATGACCCGCTCCGCCATGTCGTTGATGCGGTCGAGCAGGTTCTCCTCCTCGAACACCGCGAAGGTGGCCACGCCGGGAGCGCAGGCCAGTGGATGACCGGAGTAGGTCAGCCCACCCGGATACGCGGTCTCAGCGAAAGTCTCCCGGATCTTCGAGCTGATGATGACCCCGCCCAATGGCACATAGCCGGAGTTGGACCCCTTGGCGAAGGTGAGCAGATCCGGCACAACGTCAAAGGCGTCAACGGCGAACATGGTGCCCATGCGCCCGAAGCCGATCATCACCTCATCCGCGATGTAGAGGATGCCGTACTTCTCACACAGTTCCTTGAGCCCGCGGAGATAGCCCGGCGGAGGAATGATCACGCCGTTGCCACCCACAACGGGCTCCATCAGAATCGCGGCGATGGTGTGCGCGCCTTCGAGGATGATCTGCTCCTCCAGGTGCTCCAGCGCCCGCTCGGTCTCCTGCTCGGGCGAATCCGAGTGGAAGGGCGACTGGTAGGGGTAAGGCCCGAAGAAGTGAACCACTCCCGGGTCGGCAGCCGGCGTTGGCCAGCGGCGGGGTTCACCGGTGAGGGTGATCGCCAGGTTGGTGCCGCCGTGATACGACCGGTACGCGCTCATGATCTTCTGGCGTCCGGTGTGCAGACGTGCCATGCGTACCGCGTGCTCGACGGCATCAGCACCACCGTTGGTGAAGAAGACGTAGTCCAGGTCTCCCGGGGCGGCCTCGGCGATCAGCCGCGCCAACTCGGTCCGGGTCTCCTCCGCGAAACCGGGGGCGATGGTGGCCAGCCGGTCGGCCTGGTCCTTGATCGCCTGGATCAGCTTCGGGTGGCCGTGGCCCAGATTGGCGTTGACCATCTGGGAGTTGAAATCCAGATAGCCGTTTCCCTCGTAGTCGTAGAAGGTGGAACCCTTCGCCGTGGCAATCGGTAGCGGGCTGATCTTGTCCTGGGCGGACCAGGAGTGAAAGACGTGCCGGTGGTCATTCTCCGCGATCTGGCGGCCGCGCGCCGGGTCGGTCTGGTTCATGTGGTGCAACTCTCCTCGTCTGTGGGTTGATCCCGAGTCTAGGCAAGAACAGCGCCGTTATCAGGAATTTCAGTGATCCCGGACCAGCTCGTGCAGCCGTCGGAAGAGCTGCGCCCCCTCCCGGCGCAGACCGTCGTGCTGAAGTTCATTGGTGATGTGCGGGCGGAGATCCCGGAACCGGGCGGCGGTGGCCAGGGAGTGCTCGATGGGGACGAAGATATCGTCCACGTAGATCGCTGCCGCGCAGGTGGCGCCCGCCTCCGCCAGCGCGGCAGGATCATAGGGCATCGGCCAGTCGGTGGTCTCGGCGAGCTGGGCAGCCAGTTCCGCGAAGGGGCGCAACGCCGGATCCTCCTCGAACTGCCAGGGGTAGATGTGTTCCCCGGTCAGATAGAAGGGCTCGGCGTCCCGCGGGTCCAGATACTCGGCGAACCCCGGGCTCTCCTCCCGCATCCGGTGTGCCGACCAGTTGGTGGCGCCTGGCACGGTGCCGCCGTAGATCGTCTCGTGGATCAGGGCGTAGAGCGGAGCGTCCTCGAAACTCACCCGGGCCCCGACATCCGCGAGGAAGTCACCGCGCAACCGTTTTTCCCCGTTGCTCCGGTGGAAGGGCTCCTCCAGCAGATAGGCCAGGGTGGCGGGGCCGGCGCCCCGGCCCAGTTCAATGCCGATCGTGCGGAACCGTCGCGAGGACAACCGCTCCCCCGTGGGCAGATGCTCATCGGAGTTATCCAGGTGATTGCAGACCTCCCGGATCCGGTCCTGCGCCCACGGCACCTGCCGGTAGAAGTCCTCGTGGCGCGCGGCGAGCTTGCGGTAGGTCGACCGGTAGAGTTCGTCGGCATGGCCGGTGGTGATGGGTAGCCCGCCGGTCAGGTACGCGTACTCGACAGCCTCCGGATACCGCGACAGGTAGGTGGTGATGCAGAAACCACCGAAGCTCTGCCCCAGCAGGGACCAACGGCGGATCCCCAGCTGCACCCGGAGTGTTTCGCAGTCAGCGACGATCTGATCGGCCCGCAGCAAGGTGAGCCGGTCGAAAGTGACGGGGCCGCCGTGACGGTCGATTCTTCCGGAGTGCCCCGTACCGCGCTGGTCGAGGAGGATCACGCGGTGGTTCCTGAGCGCCTCTCCCAGCCACCCGGAAAGCTCCGTCGGACGTGGCGCCGGGAATCCCGGTCCACCCTGGAGGTACAACAGCGTCGGCAGGTCTTCACCACCGGGCGGGATGATTTCCCGGGCAAAGATGTCGAGCGTGGCCCCGGGGGCATCATGGTTCCAGGGCACCGTAAGAGTGTGGTCGCGGAAGGTGTGTCCGAAGCGGGTGGTGGAGTCGGTGACGAGAGCCATGTCCACCAGCTTATCCATCACTAGGCTGGCGCCATGTCGAACTTTCTCACTGCCGGAAATCTCCGGCTTTCCCCGGGCGGTGCTCATCTGGTCTCCGCGGATTCCCAGCTCGGTGAGCTGCTCTATCTCTCCACGACTGCGAACTTCGAGGTCGGGGGATCCATCCGGGGCGGAGTACCCGTCATCGCCCCGTGGTTCAACGATCTACTCGACCGGGAACCCGCCCACGGCTGGGCCCGGCGCAAGGAGTGGCAGGTCACCGAGGAAGAGGGTGGTTTCGACGCGAAACTGACCTGGCGGGGAATCGCGCTGGAGATGACCATCCGTCCCACCGCGGACGGTTTCGCCCAGACCCTGACCGCCACGAACCTGGGGCAGAAGGAGAACACCGTCCAACTGGCTTTCCACCCCTACTTCCGGGTCTCCGATGTCACCGGTGTCCGGGTCTCCGGCGCCGCTGATGAGCCGGTCGCCTTCGACGGTTCGCTCTTCGACCGCTACTTCCCCGTAACCCCCACCAGGGATCTGGGTGCCGAGTCCCCGGTCACCATCACCGATGCTGCAGCGAACCGGGTGATCAGCGTCTACGGCTTCGGCTCCGACCACACCGTGGTATGGAATCCAGGAGAGGAGAAAGCCGCCACTATGCCGGACGTGGGTCCGGATGAGTGGCGGCACTTCGTCTGTGTGGAGCCGGCCAAGCTGGGCACCAACCTGCGGGGCATCACTCTGCCCACCGGTGGGTCTGCGACCCTGGGCATGCTGGTGGGGGTTGCGGCCCTCTAGATGATTGATTCCGGGGGTTTAGTGGTCGTACGCGATCAGTGACCGCAGCACCGGCTGGCCGGTGGCGTGGTTATGCCAGATCACCGCGGTCAACGCCAACAACCGCCGCACAATCCGACTGATCACCCCGGAAAGGGTCCGGCCACCGTGGTGCTCCAGGCCCAACTGGCCTTTCAACGTGTCAAACACCGACTCGATCCGTTGCCGTAGAGGCTTGAGAAACTGCCTGCCTGGCCTGGGGTCTTCCCCTTTCCGGGCCGGCCGGATCAACTCGACACC